>NZ_JHYQ01000020.1:0-30750 GCF_000621325.1 Thiothrix lacustris DSM 21227
TCGGATATTAGCTCGAACGTCCAGCCCTGTTGGGCACAATAGAGTTCCAGCACTTGCTTTTGGCGTTCCAAATCGTCTTTTTGGTCGTGGCTGGATACGCGGGCGTAGGCAAGCGTCTTACGGCTATCTTCTGTGGCACGGAATAGCTCCGGCTTGAGTTTCAACATATCGTAACGGCGGTGGTTACCGGAGGTGTGTTCTGGGATTAACCGACCTTCCGCTTCCCAGCGGCGCAGGGTGGGAACTGACACACCAAGGAGTTTTGAGGCTTCACTGATCGGGACTAATCTATTCATATTGATTAGTATAGAGTAGATTTAATTAGATTTTAATCGAACTGTTCAAACCCTTTCGTTAATGAATTGCTGAGCCTGTTTCCGTGTGTTGCACTGACAGGTGTTCGGCAATCAGGCAAAACAACGGCTTTACACGAGTTACCGCAGCCGTGGCAGATGTACGACCTAGAAACGGCCACTGACTACGACGTAGTAGCGCGTGACCCTGATCTGTTTTTTCGTCTGAACCCTGCACAGGTCGCTTTGGATGAAGCGCAGTTATTGCCTACATTGTTTCCCGCTTTGCGGGTGGCGATTGATGCAGATCGTCACACCAATGGGCGCTTTCTCATTACCGGCTCTAGTTCACCAGAACTCATACGTTCCATTTCGGAAAGCCTTGCTGGACGTATTGCGATGGTGGAGGTTGCCCCCTTCATGATGACCGAGGCGTTTTCCCAAGCGCAGTCCGGCCTGTATGAACTGATCCAGTCGCGGCGTTTGCTGACGGATTTTGCCAGCCTGATACCCAGCGCCACCGATTTGCAGCAACACCATGATTACTGGCTACGCGGGGGCTACCCGGAGCCTTGGCTGAAAAATAATGATCGTTTCCACAAGTTGTGGATGCAGAACTACGTCAAAACCTATCTGGAACGTGACATCATGCGGTTGTTCCCCAGCCTGCAACGCGAAAAATATCAGCTCTTCCTGCAAATGCTGGCGCACTTATCGGGGACGATTATCAACTATTCCGATGTGGCGCGGGCTCTGGGTGTCTCGCCACCTACTGTGCGCGAATACTTCAGGATTGCGCATGGCACGTTCATTTGGCGGCATATTCCGCCGTATGAAAAGAATGCAGCCAAGCGCATTGTCAAGCATCCGAAAGGGTATTTGCGGGATTCAGGTTTGCTGCATCATTTCCTGCATCTTTATACCCAAGATCACTTGTTGGCACATCCGCAAATGGGGCACTCGTGGGAGACGATGGTGATCGAAAACCTGATCCGGGGGCTGAATGCACGGGGTATTATTTTTGATTACTACCATTATCGCACGACGGCTGGGGCAGAAGTTGATCTGGTGCTGGAAGGGGAATTCGGCCTCTTACCCATTGAAATCAAATATAAACAGACCGTGACTTTGCGCGATCTGAAAGGTATTCGTAGTTTCATCGAGGAATATCAGTGCCCTTATGGGATTGTGGTCAGTAATAACGACAGGCTAGGGCTAGTGGATGAAAAGCTGATCAATGTGCCGTTCAAGTATGTGTAGCAAGGCTGGCAGGCCATTCTCAATCATTTCAAGTACCACGGTGGGGCAGTAAACACTACTGACACAATGCTGTCAGGAGGACGCCTCTATACTGCAAAAACCAATCAACAATGACCCACCAAAGGAGAATCATCATGAAACCAAACCCCGTCGGCTGGTTTGAAATTTACGTGCAGGATATGCCACGCGCCGTTGCCTTCTACGAAGCCATGCTTGAAACCAAGCTGGAACATTTGCCCACTTCCGACCCGGAAACATGGTCTGATCTGGAAATGTGGACATTCCCGATGTCCGATTGCGACAATCCCACCTATGGTGCAGCGGGCGCATTGGTCAAAATGGGCGGTTGCCCATCCGGTGGTGGCGGTACATTAGTGTATTTCAGTTGTGAAGATTGCGCGGTGGATGCTGCCCGCGCCGCCGCCAACGGTGGCAGTATTTTCAAGGAAAAAATGCCCATCGGTGAACACGGTTTCATTGCCCTCGTCAACGACACTGAAGGCAATATGATCGGCCTGCATTCGATGGCCTAGATGACTTAAAGGAGAATTCCATGCGCCGTGCCGATCGTTTGTTCCAGCTTGTGCAAATCCTGCGGAACAAGCGATTGGTCACGGCGCGGGAACTCGCCGACCGGCTGGAAGTGTCCGAGCGTACCATTTACCGCGATATGCAGGACTTGAGCCTGTCGGGTGTGCCGGTGGAAGGCGAAGCAGGCGTCGGCTACCACTTGCGCTATTCGCTCGATATTCCGCCATTGATGTTCTCCGCTGCTGAAATCGAGGCACTGGTCGTCGGGGCGCGGATGTTGAAAGCCTGGGGCGGCAGCGAACTCGGCAGCAGTGCGCAATCCGTGCTCGACAAGGTACACGCCGTTATTCCCGCCGAACTACACCACCATCTGGAAGCCAGCCGCCTGTACGCGATGCGTTTTGGGGCACGCGAAGACCTCGAAACCACCTTGGATACCTGCCGCCATGCCATTGCCGCCCGTCGCCTGCTGCGGTTGGATTACCGGCGTGCGGATGATGCAGCCAGCCAGCGCGAAGTCAAACCACTGGGGCTGTTTTTCTGGGGCAACGTGTGGACGCTGACAGCGTGGTGTGAATTGCGCCATGATTTCCGCACCTTTCGCCTCGACCGCATTCTCCAACTGGAAACGCTGGCGCAAACCTTTGAGGAATTGCCGGGGCAACGGCTGAGCGACTTTGTGACCTTGATGCAGTCGGGCTGTGAGGATTTTTGATTCAGTTCCGTCAGGTCGCCGCCGGGCGCAGCAGGTACGCCAGAATAGCCCCCATAAGGCCGTTAATGGCGCTGAATTGCGCCGCATCCGCCGCGAGAATGTCGGTTTCGCTCTGAATCCACGTCGCTGGAACCAGTTCATCTCCACAATGGCTAACAATGGCTTGTGCCGATGCTGGGGTAGTTTCCAGATGGAATTGCAAGCCGATGACCCGTTCACCCAGTTGGAAAGCCTGATTGGCGCAAGCCTCGCTACGCGCCAACCGCACCGCGCCGGGTGGCAGGTCGAAGGTTTCCCCGTGCCAGTGGAACACGGTGGCGGTTGGTGGAAACGGGAATACATCCCCGCTGGTATTTTCAGCTTGCACCGCCCACCAGCCGATTTCCTTGAGCGGGTTGCGGTACACCGCCGCGCCCATTGCACCGGCAATTAATTGCGCTCCCAGACAAATACCCAACACGGGTTTGCCCGCTTCAATGACGGCACGGATGAAGCGTTTCTCAGCGGCAAGCCAGGGGAATTCTGCCTCATCGTTGATACTCATGGGGCCACCCATGACCACCAGCAAGTCAATGGAGGCCGGGTCGGGCAATGCCGCCGTTTCGTAAAAACGGGTGTGGCTAAGGCGGTGGCCTGCCGTTTCCAGCCATGTGGCAATACTGCCCAGCCCTTCAAAGGGTACGTGTTGCAGGTAGTGTGTGTGCATGGAAAACCTCAGGTTTCAGGCGATGGATGTGGAGTATAGAGCAAAACCCGTTTAAGTTAATTTCGTGTTTTGCACCTGCAAAACTTTACTTTCGACCCGAATACAAGCATAAAATGCGGCCTTGTGACTAATCGAAACACGGGCATTGACGCCTTGAAGCATAAAAAATGAGCGAAAATTTGGTAATCGTCGAATCTCCGGCGAAGGGAAAAACCATCCAGAAGTACTTGGGTAATGGGTTTGAAGTGCTGGCCTCCTACGGCCATGTACGTGACCTGATTCCTAAGGAAGGCGCAGTAGACACCGAAAATGGTTATGCGATGCGCTATGAAATCATCGACCGCAATCAAAAGCATGTCGATGCGATTGCGCGTGCCTTGAAAAAAGCCGATAACCTTTATCTCGCGACTGACCCGGACAGGGAAGGCGAAGCCATTTCCTGGCATTTGTACGAATTGCTCAAGGAACGTGGCGCACTCGAGGGCAAAAATGTCCAGCGCGTGGTGTTCCACGAAATCACTAAGCGTGCGGTTCAGGAAGCTATCGAAAATCCGCGTGAACTGGCCACCGATCTGGTGGATGCACAGCAAGCCCGTCGGGCGCTGGATTATCTGGTCGGTTTCAACCTTTCCCCGCTGCTGTGGCGCAAGATCAAGCCGAGCTTGTCCGCCGGGCGGGTGCAAAGCCCTGCGTTGCGCTTGATTGTGGAGCGTGAAGACGAAATCGAGCGTTTCGTCCGTCAGGAATACTGGACGATGACCGCGCAAAACGCCAAGGATGAACAAGCCTTCACCGCGCGTTTGCACACACTGGATAGTCACAAACTCGACCAGTTCGACATTAATAATGAAGCGCGGGCCAGCGAAGTCCGCGAACGCTTGCTGAAAGCGGCCAATGGCAAGTTGCTGGTCAGCAAAGTCGACAAGAAACAGCGTAAGCGTTACCCCGCGCCGCCGTTTACTACCTCAACCTTGCAGCAGGAAGCGGTGCGCAAGCTACGTTTTTCCACCCAACGCGCGATGCGGGTTGCCCAGCAATTGTACGAAGGCATTGACCTCGGCAGTGGCCCAATCGGTTTGATTACCTACATGCGTACCGACTCGGTGACGCTGGCAAACGAAGCCATCGGTGAATTGCGCGGCCTGATCGAGCAGCGTTACGGGCAAGATAAATTGCCAGAAACCCCGAATTTCTACAAAACCAAATCCAAAAATGCGCAGGAAGCGCATGAAGCGGTGCGCCCGACGTCGGCCTTCCGCACCCCTGAGCAGGTTAAAAGCCACCTCAACGAAGAACAGTTCAAGCTGTATGAGCTGATCTGGAAACGTACCGTGGCTTGCCAGATGGTCTTCGCCACGCTGGACACGGTGTCGGCTGATTTGACGGCGGAGGCGGGCAGTTTCTTCCGCGCCTCCGGTTCTACCATTCGTGACCCCGGTTTCCTGCTGGTGTACGAAGAAGGTCAGGATGACCGCGCCAGTGAAAAAGAAAGCACGCTGCCATTGCTGGTAGAAGGCGATAGCGTGACCTTGCAAGACATTGCAGCCGAGCAGCATTTCACCGAGCCGCCACCGCGTTATTCGGAAGCCTCGCTGGTCAAAACGCTGGAAGAATTTGGCATTGGTCGCCCGTCGACTTACGCCAGCATTATTTCTACCTTGTTGGCGCGTGAATACGTCGAACTGGAAAGCCGCCGTTTTACCCCGACTGATATTGGGCGCATCGTGACCCGCTTTTTGACGGAGCATTTCACCCAATACGTCGATTACGATTTCACCGCGAATCTCGAAAACGAGCTGGATGAAATTTCACGCGGCGAAAAAGAATGGGTGCCGGTGATGGATGCCTTCTGGCAGCCGTTCCACAAGCTGGTCGATGACAAGATGGAAAGCGTCAACCGCAGCGACGTGCTCCAGTCCCGCGAGATTGGCATTGATCCGGCCAGTGGCAAGCCAGTATCGGTGCGCTTAGGGCGCTTTGGCCCCATGGTGCAAATCGGCACTAAGGATGACGAGGAAAAGCCAGTATTCGCTGGTTTGCGCCCCGGTATGAAGCTGGATACGGTGACGCTGGAAGAGGCGCTGGAACTGTTCAAGCTGCCGCGCCAACTCGGCGAAACCGAAGACGGCAAGGCTATCAGCACCAATATTGGGCGCTTTGGGGCTTACGTCAAATTCGGCGACCAGTTCGCTTCCCTGAAAAAGGAAGATGACCCGCACACCATTACCTTGGATCGGGCGCTGGAATTGATTGCCGAGAAGAAAATCAAGGATGCCGAAAAAATCCTGGTGGATTTCGGCAATGGCATCCAGATCCTCAAAGGCCGTTGGGGGCCTTACATCAATAAAGTGATAAAGCGCGTCAAATTGCAGATTCGCCTGCCCAAAGACCGCGAACCCGACAGCATGACGCTGGAAGAGTGCGAAGCGCTGATTGCGGTCGCTGCTGAAGCCAAGAGCGCCAAAAAAGGTGCGAAAAAGGCCAAGGAAGCCGCCGCCAAACCAGACGGCGAAGCAACGGCTGATGCAGCCGATAAGCCCAAGGCCGCGAAAGTAGCCAAGCCTAAAGCTGCACCTAAAAAAGCACCAGCCAAAAAGCCAGCGGCGAAGAAACCGGCAGCGAAGAAAGCTACGGCAACTAAAACCACAGCTCCCAAAAAGTCAGCGAGTTAAACCTTGTTAACCCCTGATTTATCCAACGCCATCCGCACCGTGCAAGCAGGTGGCGTGCTTGCTTACCCCACCGAAGCCGTCTACGGCCTCGGCTGCAACACCGCTGACCTTGCCGCCGTGCAACGTATTCTCACCCTCAAGCAACGCCCCGCCGACAAGGGGATGATCTTGGTGGCTGCCGACCTGTCGCAACTGGAGGCGTATTTGTTGCCTTTGGATGCTGCTTTACAAGCCCGTGTCCTACCCACTTGGCCTGGCCCCGTGACGTGGTTGTTGCCGGTGCGCCCGGACGTTTCCCCGCTAATACGCGGCAAGCACGACATGCTGGCGGTACGCATCACCGCTCACCCGGTATGCCGTGCGCTTTGCGAACAGCTTGGACATCCGTTGATTTCCACCAGCGCCAATCTCAGCGACCAGCCACCGGCGCGGAGTGCGGCGGAAGTGCAGCAGCAATTTGGTTCGCAACTGGGCTATATTCTCGATGCGCCGCTGGGTGAGCAAAACCAGCCCACCGAAATACGGCACGGACTTACTGGGGAAATTGTCCGCCCGGCTTAAAACCGTTAGCATCCGTTGCCATGCAAATTCAAATCCTTGACCGACTCGATACCATCCCCGCTGCGCAGTGGAATGCACTGGTGCAGGACAATAACCCCTTTTTGCGTCACGAATTCCTCGCCGCCCTCGAACACCACGGCTGCCTTAGCATTGAGGAGTTCAGTTGGCTACCACGCCACGTGGCGATTTACGAGGATGAGCAACTGATTGCTGCGCTGCCCTTGTATGAAAAGGACAATACTTACGGCGAATTCGTGTTCGACCATGCGTGGGCGCAAGCCTATAGCCAGCACGGGATGCGTTACTTTCCCAAGCTGGTGTCGACCATCCCGTATACGCCCGCCAGTGGGCAGCGCTTTTTGGTACAGGCCGGGCGTGAAGCCGAATTGTATCCGTTACTGCTGTCGGCGGTAATGCAAGTAGCGGAAGCGCTGCAAGCCAGCAGTTTCCATTGCTTGTTCCCACCCGCTGAGCAGCTTGAGTGGATGGCGCAACAGGGTTTAACGATTCGTCACGATTGCCAGTTCCATTGGCGTAATGCTGGGTACAGCACCTTTGAAGACTTTCTAGCGGCACTGACGTCCAAAAAGCGTAAGAATATCCGTCAAGAACGCCGCAAGGTGGCAGATGCGGGCGTGACCTTACGGCAACTGGATGGCAATACCGCGACGGCGGCGGATTGGGAGCACTTTGCGTTTTTCTACCAGCATACCTTTGAAAGCAAGTGGGGCATTCCGACCCTGAATCTGGGATTTTTCCGTGAGATGGCGCAGGCGCTGGGCGATCAGGTGCTGTTGATTCTGGCGGATAATCGTGAGGGGGAATGTATCGCGGGGTCACTGATGTTCCGCAGTGCTACCAAACTCTACGGGCGGCATTGGGGGTGCACGCAAGATGTGGACAGCCTGCATTTCGAGGCGTGCTATTACCAAGGGATTGAGTATTGCATCCAGCACGGTCTGCAAATCTTTGAGCCGGGGGCGCAGGGGGAACACAAGATTCCGCGTGGCTTTATCCCGACCCTGACCCGTTCAGCGCACTGGTTGCGGGAGGCACACTTCCGGCAAGCGATCGAGCGCCATGCGACCTATGAGAAAGGTTCGGTGGCGGATTACATGCGTTCCGCCAGCGAACATTTACCGTATCGGCCAGATTTTACGTATTAGGTATTAGCCCGCCCGCTATCGGCGTAAGCAAGCTGGTAGCGTTTTACGCCTTTAAAGACCGCCGAGGCGAGTTTTTGCTGGTAATCAGCGGTGCGCAGGCGTTTTTCCTCGATCGGGTTGCTGAGGAACGCGGTTTCCACCAGCATGGAAGGAATATCCGGTGACTTGAGCACCATGAAGGCGGCGCTTTCCACACGCTTACGCAATGGGTCGTTGACCTTGGAGAGTTCACCGAGCACGCCTTTTGCCAGACTCAGGCTGCGGTCGATCATGGCATTTTGGCTTAAGTCTAGTAAGACGGAAGCAACTCGATTGCTGGTGTTGTTTAGGTTGTGATTCCCAAATTTTAGCTCATAAGAGTTTTCGCTTTCTGCCATCAGGCGCGCCGCTTCGCTGGATGCACCATTTTCTGACAGGATATAAACGGAAGAGCCGCTGACGCGTGTACTAGGATTGGCATCTGCGTGCAGTGAGATAAAGAGGTCAGCTTTGTGCTGGTGGGCAATGTCCATGCGTCCGCGTAAGGGAATGAAGGTATCGCTGGAGCGGGTCAAAATGGCTTTCATGCCTTTTTCACGGTCGATGCGTGTTTTGAGTTTGCGTGCAACTTCCAGCACTACGTCTTTTTCACGCGTGCCGTTAGCACCAATGGCGCCGGGGTCTTTGCCACCATGACCGGGGTCAATCACCACAATGAATTTGTTTTTAGATGGTTCAGATGTTGAAGGCTGTTCTTGTTCACTCGATGTTTTAGATTTTTTGGCTGATTTTTTATCAGCGCTTTTCTCGGTTTTCTTGTCAGGAGCACTGCTGCTGCCTTTTCCTGTGGGGCTCATGGTGATGGAGAGTATATTGCTGCTGCCATCTTTACTCATGCTGGCTTTAGTGGATACTTGTTCCTGTACATCGAGTACGACACGTAGGCGCCCATCTTTACGGCTGGCGTAACGAATGCTGGTAATGGGCGGGCGGTCATGAGTACCTTGCTTGAGTTTGCCTGCCATGCTGGTGTTCATCAGATCAATGACAACGCGATCAGGTGAGTCTAGAGTGAAGACTTTGTAAGCAATAGGTTCATCCAGTTGTAGGGCAAAAATCAGTTTCTCTGCGCTACCTTTTAGGTTTGCCCCCGTTAATCGTCCGGCAGGAGAGTCGGCTGCAAAGGCTAGGGGAGCTTGAAATCCGCTAGTGATAGCACCGGCCAAGGCACTTAATTTCAGGATAAAACTTCTGCGGCTAAGCTTGTTAGTGTTCATGGACTAGATCTCAAACGACACTTAATGACAGCAAACGTTGACCGTGTGCTGTTCAGTTTAAAATGAGTGAAAAATGTTTCTTCTTCATAAGTATTAATCCAGAGAGTGGTATTTTTCAAGTGATTTTTTATGAATATCTGGCAAATTCATGATTTATTTAGGTTAAATCATGTTAGTGAAATTTCACGTGCATCGCCACAGTGCCGAATGTGAATGCGTAAATCCGGCTTAGGTAGCAAGCCCCCGGCTTTTTCTGGCCATTCAATCAGACATAGAGCATCCGGGCGTAGATAGTCGCGGATGCCCATGTACTCCAACTCCTCTGCATCTGCTAAACGGTACAGGTCGAAGTGGAACACGTCGCGCCCTTCCAGATGATAGGGTTCTACTAGCGTATAAGTGGGGCTTTTGACGTTACCAGTATGTCCTAATGCCCGCAATAGGCCGCGTACCAGCGTGGTTTTGCCTGCCCCTAAGTCGCCGTGCAGCGTAATCAGCCCGCCAGAGGGGAATCGTTGCGCCACGGCTGCGCCGGTTGCGAGCATGGCGGCTTCATCTGCTACCCGTTGCCAATCCTTCATGTGTTGATGACTTCCCGTAAATGTGTAATGAGGTCGCTCGCCAGCAAGCCGCGTTCTCCGTTAGCGGCGGCGCGGTCGGCGGCATGGGCATGTACCCAGACGCCTGTGGTCGCGGCTGCTTCTAGACTTAAGCCTTGTGCCAGCAGGGCGGTAATGATACCTGTGAGGGCGTCACCCATGCCACCGGAGGCCATGCCGGGATTGCCTGCATCGCAAAAAGCTATGCCATTGCTGGAAGCAACCAGTGTGCCTGCCCCTTTTAATACAATAACGCCACCGTATTCGCGCTGCAAGCGGCGAGCAGCGGTAACACGATCCTGTTCTACTGCGGCTGTGGTACAGGATAATAAACGGGCAGCTTCACCGGGGTGCGGGGTGAGAATCCAGTCGTCACGTTGGCTAGGGGTTTGTGCTAGTAGATTCAATGCATCGGCATCCAGTACTTTGGGTTGGGAAGTGTTCTGGATTAGGGTAAGCAGTTCAGTTGACCAGACTGTTTGTGCCATACCGGGGCCGATACCGATAGCATTTACGCGTGTTAGTAATGGACTTAGTGTCGAGGGGGAGTCAAGTGCATGTACCATCAATTCTGGGCGGTATACATTCAGGAAAGGGGCGTGTTCGGGGTGAGTGGCGACGGAAACCAGCCCACTGCCAGCGCGTAATGCTGCTTCACCTGCGAGCCGGATAGCACCGCTCATGCCGGGTGCACCACCGACTAGCAATGCATGTCCTGCATTGCCTTTGTGGGCAGAACGGCGGCGTGGGGCTAGGTGTTCATGCAAGGTGTGTAGGCCAAGCAGGTGCATATCGGTGGGGACTTGGGCGTATACGCTGTCAGGAACATCCAGCGTGGCGAGGTGCAAGGTTCCACAATAATCCCGCGCCTTGCCGGTGAGCAGCCCGGCTTTTAGGCCGATGTAGGTGACGGTCAGGGTGGCTTCGACTGCACCGCCGCAAGGTTGCCCGGTGTTGGCGTGCAGGCCGGAGGGAATGTCGACGGCTACTACGGGCGCAGTTTGCTGGTTGAGTTGCTGGATGGCAGCGGCGTATGCACCTTCCACGGTGCGATCCAGTCCTGTGCCGAGCAGAGCGTCGACTATCACTGCGGCGGGTGGGATTTCACCTGTGAAAGCTTGCACGTGTCCGCCTGCGGCGCTGAAATCGTGGGAGGCTTGCTGGGCAGCGCCTTGCAGACGGGATACGTCTGCTAGCGAAATCAGGGTGACTTGCCAGCCTGCTTGTAAGGCTAGTCGGGCGATAACATAACCATCCCCGCCATTGTTGCCTGCGCCGCACAGGATGCAGAGGGAGCGGGCATCAGGCCAGCGGGAACGTAGGTGGTCGAAGGTGGCTTGCCCGGCACGTGACATCAGGGTGTAGGCGGGGATGCCCGCGTCGTGAATGGCGCTACGGTCGAGTTGGCGAACTTGGGCGGCGGTGTAGACGCGGTTTTTCACATGCGAATCCTTTGGGGTTAGTTGACACGGTTTTAGGTGCAACTTCAATATATTGCGTATACTGATGCTTATATTGAGCTGTCACATCGAGGCGAGTGCATGAATTCCGATTTCTTTATTTTTCTATCCATTGGCATACTGCTCTTGTTGGGGCTGGGTGTCGCGTTAATGTTTTTTTACAAGCGTGCACAAAAAGATACCTCTTATGTGCGCACGGGATTGGGTGGGGAAAAGGTTATCATGGGAGGGGGGGCGTTTGTATTGCCAGTGTTGCATGAAATTCTTCCCGTTAATATGCAAACCATGCGTATCGAAATTGCCCGTGAACAAGATTTGGCGCTGGTTACTAAAGATCCACTGCGCGTGGATGTAACCGCTGAATTCTTCTTGCGGGTTGCGCCGGAAGAAAATGCGATCAGTACCGCAGCGCGTGCCTTGGGGCGGCGTACTCTTGACCAGCGGCAAATCAATGAAGTGTTTGAAGCGCCGTGTGTGGCGGCCTTGCGTTCGGTTGCATCTGGTATGGAGCTGGATGAACTGCATCAGAAACGTGCCGATTTTGAGCATAACGTGGAAGAGGCGGTTAATGCCGAGTTCCGTAAAAACGGGTTGGAGCTGGTGTCCGTTTCCCTGACGCGGCTTGACCAGACCGATAAAAGTTATTTTGACCCGAATAACTCCTTCGACGCACGTGGACTGACCCTTTTAGAGCAAATTGTTTCCGAAAATGATAAGCGCCGTAACAACGTGGCGCAGGAAACAGCGGTTGCGATCAAACAGAAAAACCTTGAGGCCACCATCAAAAAAGAAGAGATGGAGTACAAGGAAGTTGTCGCACAAAACGAACGCAAGCGCCAAAAAGCCGAAAATGAGGCCGAAACCCAGCGCAAGATCGAAGAAATCAACATTGAAAAAGAACTCCTGATCGAACGTGCTCAACAATCGGTGAATGTGCAGCAAGCTGCTTTGGAGCGTGAAGTATCGTTGGCTTGGATCGAAACCAATAAGGTCAAAGCGGAATTTGAAAAAATCTCTGAAGAAATCCGTACTGCCCGCGACCGCGCGGAGGCTGAGCGCTCCCGCGTCGTTGAGTTAATTAGTGCTGAAAAAGAGGCACGTCGCCAATGTATTATTGCTGAGGCTAATGCTGATGTTGAGAAACTGGCATCGATGTCTGCTCAATTGCGTTATGAAGTGGAAGCAGCAGGTAAGCGGGCGCTGAATGAGGCTTCTAATCTGCTATCCAATGACCAGATTGCCATGCAGGTCAAAATGGAGATCGTGCGTCAGTTACCCAATATTATTCGTGAAAGTGTGCGTCCGATGGAAAATATCGAAGGCATTAAAATCATGCACATTGATGGTTTGAATAACGCGATGGGGAGGGGTGGTTCCAATAGTGGTTCAGGCGGTGACGGCGGTGGCAATAATGGTGGTGGTAGCAACCTTGCTGAACAAGTGGTGGATAGCGCTTTACGTTACCGCGCTCAAGTTCCCCTTATTGAAAGCTTGCTGAGTGAGGTCGGTTTGAAGGGCGGCTCCCTCAATGATATGACCAAGGGCTTGCATGAAGAGATGTTTACGGCAGGTAAATCCACAGCAGAAACGGTAAAAAAACCTGAGGCAACGCCCGCTCGTGAGCGTGAACAGCCTGTGCGGGTGGATGGCGATGATGATTTTTAATGCTGCTATTGACTGTCAATGGCCGGGTTGTAGCTGTAAGCAGCCACATTACGTTCTTCCTCTGCTTGCGTTAACAGAGCAGGGGACAGTTCCCGTAACTCCTTGAGTAGCCAAGCATAATCACGATTGTTGGGGGGTTCTCCCAGCAATAAGGTGGTTTCTAAGGCTTCAGTGGCAAACAGCAAGCGGTATTGCGCGTATTGGTTGTAAATTAAGGCTTTATTCCATGCCAGAATCAGTAGGTTTGTTTCTTCTAGTAAATCCGTATTAATCTTTTGAAATTCAATCATGTAAGCTAGTTTGTCACGTATTTGTTTTTCTTCTTGTTGTAGCTGATTCAAGTTGACGAGGATGCTGTTTTCTTGTTTGCGCGTCAGAACTTCAATCAAACGCTGGCGGTTTTGGTTGCTGTAAGGCACGAAAACGGTGTTGGGGTTTTGTCCCTTTTTGGGTTTGGGGAGTTTGTCAGCTTTGAGTAATTCGTCTGCGGATTGTAAATGTTTGCGGATGGTGTCTGCTTCCGCTAATTGGAATGCTAAGCTGTCGCCGAGTGCATCTTGAATGCGCTTTTGTAGGCGTATTGCTTCATCATCAAACATTTTGCGTACATGGTGGTCTTCACCCGTATGGTAGTGAAGCCAGAAGGCGCGGCGACTGTGGTCAAGGTCCAGGTAAGCCTTCTGCAATTGTTTGCTGCGTTCCCAACGTATGTCGATAATCTGCTGTAGAAAAGGGCGTTGAGCGGGTATGGTTTCTGCCCAAGTACCAACCTGTTTGAAAAAGGTATTGAGGTCTTGTAATTGGTGGATCATTTCCTGACGTAGGCCGTATAACTCAGGGTAGGTAGTGCTTTCGTAAGTCTCTAGGTCGATTTCTTTAGTGGCTTGTTCTTGATTGGCTGGTGGTGTGTCTGGTTCAGTAACCGCATCGGTGGTGTTACTGGTCGCTGAGTGAGGGGGCGTGCTTTGGTTGTTGCCTTGTTTCCATAGAAAACTCAGTGCTGCCACCAACATGACGCCACTGAAAGAAATCAGAATCAATAAACGAGTGTCAGCTGGCAAATTGAATTTGCCAAGAAATTGACTTAACCAGCGTATAAACAAAAACAGACCTGTTGCCGTTATAAGCCAGAGAATAATTAAAAACAGACTGTGGAAATCCATGTGTTCAGAGGTATTTTGGGTTATCAATAAAGGGCTTTTCGAAGTGTAGCAGAAAAATCTGAAAGATTAATGCTTGACAAGAGGAAGGCAAAACGCTTTAATAGCGCCCTCTGTGGCCGGATAGCTCAGTTGGTAGAGCAGGGGATTGAAAATCCCCGTGTCGGCGGTTCGATTCCGTCTCCGGCCACCACTTCTTTCGATTATTCCCCTCCTTAGACATTTATTCAGCACTTTCGTGTATAGTAGCGCTTAGTTTTTTTAGCGCAGGAATTTACCCATGTCTAAATCCCATCAGCTGGAACTTGTCAGTTTCAAAATTTGCCCTTTTGTACAGCGTTCAATCATTGCGTTGAACCAGAAAGGCATCGATTACACCCTTACACACATCAACCCACAAGAAACCCCTGACTGGTTCAAAGCCATTTCCCCGTTGGGCAAAGTGCCGGTATTGGTCGTGGATGGTACGCCTGTGTTTGAGTCAGCGGTGATTCTGGAATATCTGGATGAAGTCTATCCGCCTGCCTTACACCCGGCTGACCCGCTGGAAAAGGCGCGGCAACGGGCATGGGTAGAATTCTGCTCGGAGCTGTTGGGGCGTCAGCACCGCATGTTGACGGCGAAAGATGAGGCTGGGTTTAACGAAGCTCGTGAGTCCTTGCAGCAGGGTTTGCAACGTCTGGATACGGTATTAGCCGAGCAAGCCCCGTATTTTGCCGGTGAGCAGTTCCATTTGGTGGATTGTGTGTATGCGCCGCTGTTCATGCGTCTGGCCATGCTGAAGCAAAGCTACGCGCTGGAGATAGCCTTGAGTGCGCGGATGCAGGCATGGAGCGATGCGCTGTTGGCGCTGGATGCGGTGAAAACCTCCGTGGTGGAGGAATTCCCGGTGGTGTTTGCCAATTTTCTCAAAGCGCAGGATGGTTACATCCTAAAACGCTAGAAAAACGCGCTGTCTTTTTCCCACATGACGTTTTTCTGCTTGGCTGACGCGGCTTTCAGTAGCTCGATCAGCGGGTAAGCGCGGACGTTGATACCGACCGCTTTTTCTTCTGCATCTTGCCCTTGCAGTTTACTTGGCTGGGCTTCCTGAGATTTCTCTTCTGTGGTCTGCAAGGCTGCTTCCAGTTGTTGCAGGGCTGTGGCTATATCTTCGGCGCGGATAGCGCTGGGGATTGTGCCACTGTGTCCCATCATGCGGATGAGCGCTTTAGCATCCTTCTCAAACATTGAGACGCTGGCTCCGGCAGGGCTGGTAAATCGGATCATGGGGTTCTCCTTTCAGATTCGGTTGATGCTCATCATATACCGCTTTTTCCAAACTGGCATGTTTGTCAGGTGCAATGACAGCCCTGTCATTATCTGACAGGTTTGCTTGGCCAATCGCCATTATCCTGTTGGGCAACAAACAAAATAATTAAATTATATCAATTACTTATAAATATAATGGTCGGTTGGCATAGCCATTGCAATATTGTTTTCAGTCAGAACAAGCGAAACAACAAGTATTTATCAGCAAGCCCCAAGGGGTAGTGAGCAGGCTTAAACATTAATAACAATAAAGCGCCTGACCATACCTCGACTCCTCTACCCCCGCCCATAAAGCGGGGGTTTTTATTTGGATTTCCCAATGGTCGCTGTCCACACATTTAGGTAATCCACCACTCCCCGGCATTCCGGCATACGGTCATATTTGACGGCTGCGAATTGTTTACCTGTCCATACCCATTCGGCGAGTGACCCGCAGTCCCCCAGTCCACGTGCTTTACTGTATTCGGAAAGCAGCCCAGTTTTGGGGTCAAATGAGGCATTGACCAGTTGTGAGCTGCTGCCTTTATGAAATTCCAGTTTGGCAGGGGTGATTTGTGGCTTGGCAGAAGCCGCCGATGCCTGTGTTACTACAAACATATTGCTCGTTTGATTGTATGCCCCGCTGAAACAGGTAATGCCCACCAGATAATGGTTGGCATCTAGCGCTTCGGCAAAGTCGTTTTTACTGACTTTGTAATCACCTTCATTGGGGTCACAGTCTGTCAGTACGCTTGCCATGCTTGTGCGTACTTTGCTGCTGAGGTCAGCGGGAACCTTCATGCTTTTGGGCGCTAACACCGCTTTATAGATGGGGGCGCTCGGTTGTGTAGCCGTCATAGCTTTGTTGCCTTTACGGATCAGGGCGGTGGTTGTATCCAGCCGTTTTTGTTGTTCATCTATGTACAGCAGGCTGGATGCAAGGCCACTGAGGGTGGCGCGGTAGGTGCTGGAGCCGATGGCAATTTCCAGTAAGGCAGGTTTGCTTATCATGGCCAGCAATGCAGTGTTGTGCTCTGCTGGGATTGTGATGCTGCTTTGCTTTTGTTGGTTGCTGGTCAGTTTGCCTACATTTAGGGTTTTACCTGCTGCGCGTAATTGCACGGGTTTGCCAAGTAATGCGGCGGGCAAGGTGTCATAACCTAGGTTCAGGCTGAAAACAGGCGCATCGCCCGGTTTATTGCTGCGTTCTAATCGGATAGTGGCACTCATTTCACCACTGCCATCGTCTTGGAACATGAGGGAAGTGGCGGTGCAGGCGCGGATATTGTTGCAGGCGACCGCCCAATCTTTGAAGGTTTGGACTTGATTGAGTGAAGCCGTTGCGCCCAGTAATGGCAAGGGCAGTAAGACTATTCCGCATAGCATGAGGTGCATTTTCATCGGCTTGTTCTCAGTGGTTGGGATTGCTTGAGTTTAGCACGCAGCTTGTGCTGCTCGCGCTGTCACTTGTGTCACCCTTTGCCGCCATCCCTGTCGCTTTTTGACAACATTGCCGTTGTCACGGTTTGGTAGTGTGCCCATGAAAAATAATAAATTCTATATATTCAATGACTTGAAATTATTATCGGGTTTGGCACAGCCATTGCAATATTGTTCTCAGTCAGAACAAGCGAAACAACAAAAAGTATTTATCAGCAAGCCCCAAGAGGCAGAGAGCAGGCTTAAACATTAATAACAATAAAATGCCTGACCATGCTTCGACTCCTCTAACCCCCGCCCTTAAAGCGGGGGTATTTATTTGGGCAACTTTTCTAGTATCCTGCACACCTTGAAATCGCCATCCATATAGCAGGAATACCATGTACACCGATAAGACCTGGAATCTTGAAACCGCCCGCCATCTGTACAGCATCCAGCATTGGGGTGATGGCTATTTTGACGTGAATGCGGCGGGGAGTGTTGCCATGTGCGTCCCCGGCAATCCGGCGCAACAGGTCGATTTGCACGCGCTGGCAATGCGCGTCCATCAGGAAGACGGAATGCGTTTTCCGTTACTGGTGCGTTTCGTCAATGTGTTGCATGACCGGGTACAGCGTTTGCAAGGCGCATTCAACCAAGCGATTGCCGATTGCGGGCAAAGCAGCCGTTACACCGCCATTTACCCCATCAAGGTTAACCAGCAGCGCAGTGTGGTGCAGGAAATCCTCAAAGGGGGCGGCGAACAGGTCGGCCTCGAAGCAGGCAGCAAGCCCGAACTCATGGCGGTGCTGGGTTCTGCCCCGGCGGGCAGCACCATCATTTGCAACGGCTACAAAGACCGCGAATACCTGCGCCTCGCCTTGATCGGGCGGCAAATGGGGCATCGCATTTTCATCGTCATTGAAAAGCCATCCGAACTGCCGGAAACGCTGGAAGAGGCCGCCAAACTCGGCATCGAACCGCTGCTCGGCATCCGCGTGCGCTTGTATTCCCTTGGCAAAGGCAAGTGGCAAAATACCGGCGGTGAAAAGTCCAAATTCGGCCTGTCTGCCGCGCAATCCCTGCACATGATTGAGCAATTGCAAGCGTCGGGGAAACTCGATTGCCTGCAATTGCTGCATTTCCACATGGGGTCGCAGATCGCCAATATTCAGGACATCCAGCGCGGAATGCGTGAAGCCAGCCGCTATTTCGCCGAACTGCACCGCTTGGGCGCAAATATCCGCGTGGTCGACGTGGGTGGTGGTTTAGGGGTCGATTACGACGGTTCGCGTTCGCGCAATGATTGTTCCATCAATTACAGCTTGCAGGAATACGCCAATACCATCGTGCGTAGCGTGCAGGATGTGTGCGAGGAATACGCGTTGCCGTTCCCCGATTTCATTTCAGAATCCGGGCGTGGCCTGACGGCGCATCACGCGGTGCTAATCACCAATGTCATCGACACCGACCCGGAACAGCCGGAAACCTTGCCGGAACTGCGCGAACCGGAGGATGCTGATCCGATGATCCTGCACAACCTGTTCCGCCTGTACCATAACCGCAAGCAGTTACCGCCCTCGGAAATCTACCACGATGCCGCGTATTGGTTGGACGATGCCCACGGCATGTACGCCCACGGCTCCATCGACCTGAATCAGCGGGCGCGGGCGGAAGAGTTCCACCGTGCCATTTGCCGCAAACTCCTCAGCCAGCCAGAGCTGTTTGAGGCGCTGGAAGCTGAAATCCAGAGCAGCTTGCGGGAAAAACTGGCGGACAAGTATTTCTGCAATTTCTCGCTGTTCCAGTCGATGCCGGATGCGTGGGCGATTGAGCAAATTTTCCCGATCATGCCCTTGCACCGCTTACAGGAATGCCCAGATCGGCGCGTGACCTTGCAGGATTTGACCTGTGATTCGGATGGCACCGTCTCGCATTACGTGGAAAGCGGGCGGCTGGAAAGCACTTTGCCGCTGCATTCGCTGCAAAAAGGTCAGCCGTATTTGCTGGGTATTTTCATGGTGGGGGCATATCAGGAAATCCTCGGCGATTTGCACAACCTGTTTGGCGACACGGATTCCATCAACGTGGAATTGTTGCCGGATGGCGCTTACCGCTTGTCAGAACCGGAGCGCGGTGACACCATTGATGAGTTGTTACGCTATGTGCATTTTGAGCCGAAAGATTTGCTGGCGCAGTGCCGACGTAAATTGGCTGCGGCTGTTGCTGATCCCGAGCGCCAAAAAATGCTATTGCGTGAAATAGAAGCGGGCTTGATCGGTTATACTTATCTCGAAGATTAATTCGAATTAAAATGGGGACTACATGGAATACTTATTATTGGGCGTTTTGGTGTTAGGCGTGGTGCTGTTTGTGCTCGGGTGGATGGTTATGGCAGGCATTTGCTTCCAGCGCCATGCTGTAACAGGGTTTATCTCCTTAATTCCGGGGGTGAATCTACTGACATTACCGGCGATGTGGCATCGGGTGGGGGGCTGGGTCATAACGAGCGTGATTGGTTTGTTATTGGTCAGTGGGGCATGGTTCGCGGGTGCTGGTACGCATGTGTATAGTCGCGCACAAGCGATGGGATTGAATGTTACTGCGCCAGTTGCAGTTGCACCCGTGGTTTCAGCACCTGTAACGGGTGGTGCGCCTGCGGCTACGCCGCAGACTCAGGCTATTGATATTCCAAAGCAGACACAAGCACCCGTGGCCTCTGCACCGGTTGCTATTGCCCCGCCCGTTGCTGTTGCTCCACCAGAACCGGTTGATGTGTTGGCAGGTGCCAAAACATTGCCTGCCGCCGCCTTGTTCCATGTGGTATTCAAACCCATTGAGGTGAAAGCCTTAAAGGATAAGACTGGGCAATACGTGCGTATTACGCAGAATGATGGGAGTAAACATGAGGGTAAGTTGTTGAGCGCATCCGATAGCGAAATCGGTTTGGAAGAACGCCAGTCGGGGACGGCTGTGACGCGTCATATGAAGCTGACTGAGATTCGTGATGTTGCACTCATGACTCACGAACAGGATTAAGGATATAGCCACCATGCAATGTTATGTGTATCGCAGTCGGCGTAAGCCGGGATCTTTTTTATTCTTGCCAGAAAAAGATAATTTTGTGCGGGTACCTGAAGTGTTATTGACGATTTTTGGTGTGCCAGAATTTTCGTTTGATTTCGAGCTGAGTGCCGATCGTCAGCTGGTATTGAAGCTAGATGCGACTGAAATTCGTCGGGTGATGCAAGAGAATGGCTTTTTCTTACAACTTCCCCCGAAGGAAGACCTGCACTGTTGAGGTTTAGCGCCAAATTTGGGCGAGTGAGTCCAGTAGTTGTTTCACATCTTCTGGTGTGTGTGCCGCCGATAACGTCACCCGTAAGCGGGCGGTATCGGCGGGTACAGTGGGCGGGCGGATTGCCGTGATGAGAATACCACGGGCTTCCAATTGACGGCTGAGTTCCACTGCCCTTTCACTGCTGCCGACCATGATGGGCTGAATAGCCGTATTGGAAGGCATGAGTGGCACACCCAGATGTGTAGCACCTTGCCGAAATTGCTGGATGAGTGCCTGTAAATGTTCGCGTCGCCAGGGTTCGGTTTGCACCAATTGCAGGCTTGCCAAGGTGGCGGCAGCAACGGCGGGTGGTTGTGCGGTGGTGTAAATCCATGTCCGTGCGGTTTGGATGAGGTAATCAACCAGGTCGTGTGACCCAGCGATGAATGCACCTGCTGTGCCGAGTGCTTTGCCGAGCGTGCCCATCAAGATGGGTACATCGTCTTGCGTTAATCCCTCGGCTTCCACCAAACCTGCGCCGGTTTTGCCGAGTACTCCGAAACCGTGGGCATCATCCACCATTAACCATGCATCGTGATGTCGTGCCAGCTTTGCGAGTCTTGATAGTGGTGCAACGTCACCATCCATGCTGAAAACGCCATCGGTGAGGATGAGTTGGGTCGCAGCCTCTCCTTCCTGTGCCAGCAAGCGTTTGCCGAGATGATGGGTGTCATTATGAGGGTAACGGATCAGTTTTGCAGCGGAAAGCAAACCTGCATCTACCAACGATGCATGGTTTAAGCGGTCTGCGTACACCACGTCATTACGCCCATTCAATAGCGCATTCACTACCCCCAGATTCGCCATGTAACCGGTGGAAAACAGCAATGCGCGTTCCCGTCCGGTGAAGGCAGCCAGTGCCTCTTCGAGTTGCTGGTGGGGGCGTGAATGCCCATTGACTAGATGCGCCGCACCACTGCCAACGCCATAGGTATTGGCGGCTTGCTGAAAAGCGTGGATAACGTCGGGGTGGTTGGCAAGGCCAAGGTAGTCATTGCTGCAAAATGTCAGCAACGCTTTGCCGTCGATGTACCTATGTGGTTGTTGTGGGGAGTCGGCGACACGGGTGCTGCGGTAGAGGTGCCGGGAGCGGCGGGAGTCGAGTTCAGTGCGGAGTTTGCTGAATTTATGGTCTTGGGTCATCAAGGTTCATCGGTAGCGAGGGTTTCTATGCAGGGGCGAACAAGCATCCGCCCCTACCAGTGATTAACCTTTCTTGATCATGAAAGTATAATCGCCGCCTGCTTCGCTGGTGCTGACCATTTCATTGCCAGTTTGCTTGCAGAATGCTTCCATGTCTTTTACTGAACCTGGGTCAGTGGCGATAACTTTCAGAATTTCGCCAGATGCCAAGCCGTTCATGGCTTTTTTGGTACGAAGAATTGGCAATGGGCAATTTAAGCCACGAGCGTCCAGTTCTTGTTTAAAATCAGACATATTTCCTCTCCTGATCTTACGATTAAAGTGTGATGCGATCCAAAACTTGAGTGACGTAACATACCATCAAAATTGCTGTATCGCTATATCTTTGTATACTAATGCTTTTACGTGGCGGGGTATCTATGATGGAAAACGGCGAACTTTATTTCACTAAAATGCATGGTCTAGGCAATGATTTCGTGGTGCTGGATGGTGTCAATCAGTCAGTCAATTTGAGTGCAACGCAAATACGCCAGATTGCTGACCGTCACCGTGGCGTTGGTTGCGACCAGTTGTTGTTGGTGGAGGCTTATGAGGGGGATGATGCTGAGTTTCGGTATCGGATTTTTAATGCCGATGGCAGCGAGGTGGAACAGTGTGGCAATGGTGCACGCTGTTTTGCGCGTTTCGTGTATGATCAGGGTTTGACGCAGAACACCACGATCCCGGTCATGACCGCCAGCGGGCGCATTGTGTTGCAAATCCAGCCTGATGGGCAGGTGAAAGTGAACATGGGTGTGCCTGAGCTTACGCCTGCACAGATTCCATTCGTTTCCGAACAGCGCCAAACGCTCTATACTCTGGATGTTAAGGGTGCTGCGGTATCGCTAGCGGCTGTTTCGATGGGAAATCCTCACGCGGTGCTGCAAGTAGTAGCACTGGAGTCTGCGCCTGTTGCGACATTGGGGGCGTTGTTGGAAGTGCATCCGGCATTCCCCAAGCGAGTCAATGTTGGTTTCATGCAGGTCGTCGGGCGGGATGCCATCCGCTTGCGGGTGTTTGAGCGCGGTTGTGGCGAAACGTTGGCGTGTGGTACGGGTGCTTGCGCCGCAGTGGTGGCTGGGCGCTTACAAGGTCTGCTGGATGATCAGGTGACAGTAAGCTTGCCCGGCGGCGATTTACAGATTCAGTGGCAAGGCGAAGGGCAGCCGGTATGGATGACCGGCCCGGCAGCAACGGTATTCAGGGGAACACTCATCGTATGAACACAGCAGACCGACTGGAAAGCAAGGAGATCAGCGCCGAATTGGTCGCTGAGTGGTTGCGCTTGCACCCGAACTTTTTCCGTGAGCATGAGGAGGTGCTGGATGGTTTGAATATCCCGCATCCGCACACGGGTGAGGCAGTTTCTTTGCTGGAACGTCTGGTACAGCGTCAGCGTGACAAAGTTCGCGAATTGGAAAGCCGTCAGAGTGACATGTTGAAAGCGGCGCGTGATAGCGAGTATGTGCTTGCCCGGTTACATCATTTGGCGTTGGAGTTGATGAACTGTGACAGCTTAGATGATGTGGTTGGCGCTTGTAATAACATGTTGCGGGGTGATTTTAAGGCCGACAATGTCGTGTTGCGTTTGATTGGGCATGGGCGAGAACGTGATGGCCTGCATTTTATTGACCCGGGTGATAAATACCTCAAGCAATTAGCGACCTTGTTCCGTAAACGCCAGCCAGTGTGTGGTCGGCTGCGCCCACGTCAGCAAATGTTTCTGTTCGGTGAGGAAGGTTCGTCGATCAAGTCGGCGGTGTTGATCCCCCTGTATGAGGCGCGTGAAATTGGGGTTCTTGCGTTGGGTAGCGAGAACGAAGCGCGTTTCTACCCTGGTATGGGAACCTTGTTCATCGGCCAACTAGGCGGGTTGGTGGCGAGAGCATTGGCGCGTTATCTGGAGCCTCCCTTGGATGCTAAGACTGAGATGGGCTCCTGATACGCGGCTCAAATAAATGGAATAAAAAGGTTAGTCTTCCATTAGCCATATAGACTGAATAGTGGCAGAAGAATCGGCAACTGTCGTGATGGTATCGCCATTAGAGTAGACGCCTGCTGTACGGTCACTTTTGCCAATGACTTGAAAAATCATCGTGGCAGGGGTTTTGGCAAAGGTGGCAAACTCGCGAGACTCGATCTCAGTCCATTGGATTTCGGTTAAGCCGCCAAGCTTTTCGCCAACACTTTGCAGGTTTTCACCAACTTTCACTCCGTTTGCTGTGATAAAGCGAGGGCTAAGAATGCGTATCAGGTTGGCGGTGTGGGTTGTTCTATCTAACATGATATTCATGAGAGATTCCCCATTCAGGCTAACAGTCATCCATTCGATGCCCTCACCATCTTGCTCAATAGCGGCGGTGGCTCCCGGCAAGGTGGCTAAAATATCACTCGATAGCATACCAAGTTGTACAGGCCCAGCCGCAGTGTCGGTAATGGTGTAGTTGTCTTGTGCTTGCCCTGTCGTTTGACTGCTGACCTGTGTTTGATTGATCGCTGGCTGTGAGGAATTGGTATTATCCCCACAGCCACCAAGCAGCAATGGTAGTAACAGTAAACGGGCGCTTGACCTTATCGGTGGCATGTTTGTTCTCCGTGAATACCCTGAGTTACCGCATCAGGCCGGATTTTCAAAGAATACGTAATTGGTCGAGTAGTCACTGAACTCAAAGTAGACTTTCTTTTCGCCTGCATCTGTCACACCGTTCAAGTTGGCATCTAGGATACCGTAGCCAAAGCGGTAAGAGCGGTCTTTATTGGTATCAGTGCCCAATGCCGTGGTTAATTTGTCGACTTTGATGAAGCGCCGTACCAATTTTTCACCGGCATAAACTTCCAGTACACCATTGACGCCTGTCCAGTTATTAATTTCACGCCCAATCTTGTTTTGGGTTTCTTGCGTACATGCACCAAGACCTAGTAATAGGGAAAAGGTAAGTAATAGTGTTGTCCATTTCATGATTTGTCCTCGAAAATTCATTAAAAATTAGTAGCCTAGAATGCGGGCGGTGCGTAAATCACCTTGATCCAAGGCCATTTGCACCGGGGTTTTGGCAGGGGCGCTATTGGTGACAGCCTTGGGATCTGCGCCCTGTTGCAGCAGGTAGTTGGCGGCATCCGCTCGTCCAAAACGCGCCGCATGGTGTAGGGGAGTCCAACCTGTCGCGGTTGCTGCATTCACATTCGCACCCTTGCTGACCAATTGCATGACCGCAGGAAAGGAGCCTGCGGCAATTGCCGCGTGAAGGGCGGTTTCGCCGGAGGCAGTGGCGGTATTGGCATCTGCCCCTTGTTCTAACAGTGTACTAACCGTGGCGGCATCACCTGTTTGTGCCGCATCCCAAAGTTGCTTGTTCAGATCGTTCTGGGAAAGGGGCGCTGTTACTGGTTCAGCTTCAGCGTCAGCGGGTTGGGCAACAACCTCTGTTGCGGCAGACGGCACGGTTTCTGTCGTTGCACTAACCGTTTCTACTGAAGTTGTCTCTGTTTTCGCAGCAAGAGTACTAGTGTCGCTACTGGTTGACGTGATAATGCTGTTGGCTTTCGGTATGTCTGTTTCAGTGGTGCTAGCGCAGCCACTTATGCCGAGCAGTAAGCAGCCTGTCAATAATAGAACAGGGTGTTGTTGGAAACGCAGCCTGTCAAACAGGGTGTTAAGAGATTGTTTCATCTAGTTCAGGCCAGTTTGGCAATGGTTGAAGAAATGCCGGGCAGTGCGTCCACTTTGGCCGCCGCGTCCGGTTGCAAAGGTGGTTGCTTCCTGATGCAACAGTTCTGAATCTTGTACGCGCCCTTTGAATAATTTGTCTACGATATCCAGATAAGTGTCTTTATTCATGGGATGGAATGGTAATGATAACCCGAATCGATCCGCTAGTAGGCGTTTGTTTTCGGTAACATTATCCATGGGCATTTCACCTTTAAGCATCTTCTCCAAGGTGGTTTTGTTACAGTTAGAGGTGGCATAAATCAGCACATTTTCAGGCGGTTTTTCCAGTGTTCCCTCTAGAATGCTTTTTAACATACGGTACTCACTTTTGCCTTCATCAAAATCAAGGTCATCACAGTAGATGATAAAGCGGTGGTGAGAATCGACGATTTCATCGGTAATGTCTACCAATACGCCAAGATCATCTTTAGAGATTTGGATCATGCGTAAGCCGTAGGTATGGTAGCGGGTCAATATTGCTTTGATCAATGAGGACTTGCCAGCACCACTTGCACCCCACAACAGGGCGTGGCTGGCTGGTTTGCCACGTAAAAAATGTTCGGTGTTACGAAACAACTTTTCCTTGTGTTCGTCGATGCCTTGTAGGTTGTCGGGGTTCACCAAATCCACATTCCTGATGGGTTTCAGGAAGTGTCGGTTAGAACGCCATACCGCAGCAAGCGTGCTACGCCAGTCAATCGTCAGTTTGCCAAAAGCCATTATAACTCCCTTCGGTAATATGCCTGCACGAATTGCTCTGCAAGTTTAGCTGTTTACGTAAAAATTTTCCGCTGCTTTCTGTCAAGACAGGCGGGCTTTATCTTTTACTAAAATTGTATCTATTTGTAACAAAGTGTGGTAGGCGAGCTTTTTAAGTTATTAGAAAACTCTAATATAGTCCACAATATGTAAGGAAGGCTTGCTGTATGAAACAACATACTATCACGCCGGAATATAGCTTCAAGTCCAAAGCGGCTCATCTTAGTGCTGTAAGCGATAGCTCAGCAGCCCAAACCATTCGTGCAGAGCTGTCTGACTACGCGACAGGGCATTGGCTTGCGGAATCCACCACAGCCATTCGTGCCGCCAGAAATTGCTGGAACCATAGCTGGTGGCGGCGGGTAAGTAGTTCACTTGCCGATTCTGGAACGCCAGCATTGCGCGGGGCATGTGCCAGGCTTGCGTGACGACCCAAGCGGAATGGATACCTGCTTCACTGAGTATTTGGTCGGAATACGCAGCATTTTCCCACGTGGTGTGGCTGCTGCTTTCCTGCCAGCGGATCGGAACTTGAAAGGTGTTTTCCATGACATCGCGCATGTAATCGGCTTCGTTGCTGCTGCCTGAAATCAGGATGGGCAAGCCGGTCTTACGGTGCAGGTAGGCCGCGTAATTCAGGCGTTCCAGCTCGGTGCTGGCACTCATCCTGCCTGCGTATTCAATGGCTTCCAGGTTACGCCCCGCGCCCAAAACCACAATGGCTTCGGGCAAGGGTTGTTGTAACCACAGTTCAGGTTTGGGTGGGTATTGCTGTTCTAAGCCTACCATGAGCTTTTCCGCTACGACGGGCAGGCTCAGCACCACGGTTTGCAGTACGCCAATCACTAGCGTGATTAGCATCGCGCTGCGCCATTTGTAGAGCAGCAGCGCGATCAGCAGGAAAATCAGTAAATTGCCGGGTGGGTAGGCCAGAAATTCAACCGTTCGGCTAATGACTGGACTCATTCGTTACCAAATACGCCTGCTGCTTGCTGGTCGGCATGATAAGAGGAACGCACCATGGGGCCACTGGCTACTTTGTCGAAGCCCATCGCGGTGGCAATTTCAGCTAGTTCGGCAAATTCATCCGGGTGTACGAAGCGGTCAACCGGCAGGTGGTGGCGGCTGGGTTGCAGGTATTGCCCCAAGGTCAGCATGTCGCAGTTGTGGTCACGCAGGTCTTGCAAGGTGGCAATCACTTCTTCCTTGGTTTCACCCAAGCCCATCATCAGGCCGGATTTGCTGGGAATGTGCGGGAACAGCTTCTTGAATTCCTTGATCAGATTCAGCGAATACTGGTAATCCGCGCCGGGGCGGGATTGCTTGTAGAGGCGCGGCACGGTTTCCATATTGTGGTTAAACACATCCGGTGGGGCTGTTTCCAGAATTTGCAGGGCGATTTCCATGCGTCCGCGAAAATCGGGGGTGAGGATTTCGATTTTAAGCGCTGGGTTCAGCTCGCGGGCTTTCTGGATGCATTTCACGAAATGTTCCGCGCCACCATCGCGTAAGTCATCCCGGTCAACCGAGGTGATGACCACGTATTTCAGGTTCATGGCGCGAATGGTTTCTGCCATATTATCCGGTTCGTTTTCATCCAGCGGCAACGGTTTACCGTGGGAAACGTCGCAGAAGGGGCAGCGTCGGGTGCAAATATCCCCCATGATCATGAAGGTTGCCGTGCCGTGGGTGAAGCATTCGCCCAGATTGGGACAGGCGGCTTCTTCACAAACGGTGTGCAACTTTTGTTCGCGTAATACCGCTTTCAAGCGTTTGACTTCCGGCGTGGTGGGGGCTTTGGCCTTGATCCACGCCGGTTTGCGGCGAAATTCGGTGGTTGGTTCAATCTTGATTGGGATACGGGCTACTTTGTCGGCACCGCGTTCTTTGTGTCCGGGTTCTTTGCGTTCCATGAGGTCTGGCTATCTCGCGTTTGGTGGATTGTCGACACATTATAATCCCAAGACGGCGGTGTGGGGGTAATCCTTTGCAAGGTTTATCTAGGCATTAATTTTGCGGAACTGCTGCGGTGTCATCCCGGTGATTTCCCGGAAGGCTTGCTGGAAGTGTGCGGCGGAGGTGAAACCTACCTCCAGCGCGACAGCTTGCAGGGAGGTATCCGGCGCTTCCACCAGTAAGTCTTCGGCCGCTTCTACCCGGAATTCGCTGACATAACGTGAAAAACCTTTGCCCAAGCGGGTATGGATCAGTTCGGACAATTGTTGGCTGGAGAGCCCGATACGGCTGGCGATGGTTGGCAGGTCAATATCGGGTTGGCGGAACAACTCCTGTTCTTGCATCAAACCTTCCACTTCGGCTAGCAATATGTCGCAATCCACGTTTGTCAGTGTCGATACAGCATGGGTTTCGCGGGCGACTTCGACGACTTCGATGGGTAAGTGCGGCGAGCGGTTGAGCGCGATGCTAACCAGTAGCAGCGCAACGCCAATGGCATTGGCATAGCCCATGAAAAAGCCTTTTTCCGGCAATAGCGGTAAGGCGATACCAGCCAAAGCCACCACAATAGCCAATACCCAGACGGCGCCGAGTAGACCGATTTCCCCCCGGAAGCGGCCGCTTTGTTTGCGTAGCGCATACAGGTGATAAGCCAGCCACCCACCGTAAGCAATGCCCAGTGCAAACGCCAGTGGAACAGCAAGCTGGAAAGGCAGCAAGGGTGCAGTCAGCACCGGCAGCAAGTGCAATAGATCAAACGGCTTGATGCCTTGTGCCAGTAACAACGGTTTGCTGAATAGGTAGAACACGGGCGCTAGTGTAAACAGCAGCACCGGGTAATAAGGGTTGCGGAGCCAATCCATGCCCTGTTGCAGCCCTGTGAAATGCACAAGCTGCAAACTCACCAGCGTGATCAGTAAGAGAATGCCGATCGCTTGTGAGGTGGTTTGGCCTTGGTAGTGTTCGCGCCGGAAATGCGTGAAGGCGAGTAATACAGCACCGAAGATGGAAAAGCCGATCAAAAAGGTGGCGAGTGTCTGCATGGTATCAGTGCTTGTCGTCAGGTCGGCAGGCGGCATTGGCGCGGATCAGGGCATCCACCTGTTCCTTGCTGAGTTTTCCGGTGGAGTTCATGGCCTCTTTGGCAATATCCTGAATGCCTTTGGTTTCAGCTTCTTTCGTTGGTGGTATTTCCGTACAGCCGTTGAGCAGGCTCAGTACGCTCAAAAAAGCCAGTAAAGCAGTGAGTTGTGGGGTGGTATGCATAAGGGTTAATGCCTTCAATAAGGAATGTCCTCTCTAGATAGCACATTCCATTGATCAGTAAACATAGAAGTTACCGATAGTGGCATTTATTACTGATAGAAGGCGAAATGGCTTATGAACCTCTGGATACACCCAATACAACATCTTGGGTTTTGAGTTGTGCAAGAATTTGCTGCCCAAATGCCAATAGTTGCTCAGGTTCAGGGTGCTGCATTTCTTCGGCAAGCTGGAAAATGGCCTCGCGGGCGCTCAGGTTTTCCTGTAGCAGTTGTACCAGCCGGGCAGTCGCCGGATTCAGCGTAACAAACTGGATTGTATTCTGCTGGTCGCGCAATACGATCAAGTGGGTAGGTTCTGGTTCGGTTGGCTGGTTTTCCGCGCTAATGCGGTGTACCGGGTACTGATAGCTTTGCAGCACCATCACCGGGTTTAGTGCGGGAATGCCTTCCAGCAAGTCGCCCTCGGGGTCGATAGTGCTCCAGTCGATCACACTATTATCCAGTGTCAACGGAATCTCCACCCACTCGTAATGCGCCAATTCCAGCAGAAACGGCACGCTTCGACTGCGCTCAGCGAACGCGCTCGATCGGTCACTGAGCGAAGCCGAAGTGAGCCATTCCACAAATTCTGCCGAAATCTCGCGGAAATACGGCGTAGTACAGGCATGTTCCGCGTAAAACTGCCGTACCAAGCCGTTCCATTGCGTGTCGTCAAGAATACTGCGTACCACCGGAAAGCAGCTACTGAGGAAGTCTTCCACATTGTTGAACAGCAATTCCACGTACACCCCGGCACGTTCGGCATTCACGCCTTGCGGGGGAGGATTCAGCTCGGGGTTGCGCAAGTGGGCGGCAAAGTTGCGTTGGTACTGTTCGGTGGCATTCATGCGGCGTATTTCCGTTGCAAGCGGGCGATGTGCTCGATTTCTGGCAGCAATTCTTCCAGCGGCGGGATGTGGTAATCGCGCTCCAGCAGGGTGGGGAATACCCCGAATTCGGCGTAGGTGAAGTCCAGTAATTCCCACACCGGGTCGATGACAGGTGCGCCGTGGGTATCAATCAGCAGGTTTGCTTCTTGCTGGTAATGCCCGGCGGTGTGTATATAAACCACCCGTTCCTTGGGCAGTTTGCGTAAGAATGCGTAAGGGTCGTAAGCGTGGTTGACGCTGTTGACGTAGACGTTGTTCACGTCGAGATGCAGCAAGCAGTCGGCCTCTTCCAGCACGCTATTGACGAAGGTGGCTTCGTCCATCTCGTTGATGGGGGCTTGCAGGTAAAACGAAGCGTTTTCAATGGCGATTTGTTGCCCCAGTACATCTTGCGTCTGGCGGATGCGGGCGACAGTGTGCTGAATAGCGTCTTGCGTAAACGGGATGGGTAACAGGTCGTACAATTGCCCGTGGTCAGAGCACCACGACAGGTGTTCTGTATACAGCGGAACCTGATGTTCGTGCATGAAGCGCTTGAGATCGTGCAAAAATGCCAGATTCAGCGGGGTTAAACCACCCAATGATAGGGAAAGCCCGTGGACGACAAACGGGAAGCGTTCACTGAAAGCCCGCAGGCGTTTGGCGCTATCGGGGTCTGTACCTATCCAGTTTTCCGGGGCGATTTCAAAGAAGTTAATGCAGTCGGGGACTTGTTGTTCCAGCGCGATCAGATGGTCGCGCCGGAAACCTAAGCCTGCCCCGTGTAAGTCAGGGCTGTACATGGCTTATTTCTTTTCTTCAGTCGCAGCAGGAACTGCGTCAGCAGCGGCAGGAACAGCAGCGGCAGGAACAGCAGC
>NZ_JHYQ01000020.1:30760-89302 GCF_000621325.1 Thiothrix lacustris DSM 21227
GCAGGAACAGCAGCAGCAGGAACAGCAGCAGCAGGAACAGCAGTAGCAGGAACAGCAGCCTCGGCTGGCTTAGCTGCGGCGTCGTCAGCTTTTGCACCGCCGCACTTGGCTTCTTTGCCGCCACATTTGCCTTCGCCCATTTTGCTGTGCATCGCTTTGCGTTCAGCAGCATCTAGCGTGCCATTTTTGTCAGCATCAGCTTCAGTGAACATAGTCTCATGGTGAGCAATAAACTCTTCTTTGGTGAGAGTACCATCTTTGTTGGCATCAGCCGGGCAAGGCATCTCTTCGCTTGCCGCTGCACCGTCAGCTTTCTTCATGTTGGCACCACACATGCCCGCGCCGCATTTCATTTCACCGCCAGCTTTGTTTTCTGCCAGTTGCATGTAGCCGTTGCTTAGGGTGTTGGCGGCAAACGGGGTTTCAGCCGTCGCGACCGTTGCACCTAATGTCAGAGCGGTTACCAAAGTTGTGCCTAACGCGAGTTTCATGGATGTACTTGTTTTCATAATTTCAATCTCCGTGGAATAAAAATGTTGTTTTACGCTCAGTAAAACTGGCATGAAAGATTGTACGCAAAAACGACGCGAGTGGATGTAGGCAAGTCACTGTTTTGTAAAATCATCGCAAAAAGCAAGCAGAAATGGAGAGTATTTCGACCATATCTTGTGCTTGACCATCCTATAAGGCACATCCTATAGTGTTTGCTCAAAATAAACCGATATTAGTTAAGGATTGTTAATGCAAGCTGCCGTCACCTTCAAAATCACGTCAAAATGTAAAGTTATTCGCCGCAATGGTCAGGTAACAGACTTCGATGGCAGCAAAATACAGGTTGCCATGACTAAGGCATTTTTAGATGTAGAGGGCAGCAATGCTTCAGGATCTGCTCGCATCCACGATAGCGTTGGTAAGTTGGCTGAGCAGGTAGTGGATGCCTTGCTGCGTCGCACCCCGGAAGGTGGCATGGTGCATATCGAAGACATTCAGGATCAAGTGGAGCTTGCGCTGATGCGCGCGGGCGAACACAAAGTAGCGCGGAGTTATGTGTTATACCGTGCGGAACGCGCCCGTTTGCGTGCTGAAAAAGATGCCAAGAATAAGAAAAAGGGCAAGAAAGCCGAGAATATTATCCATGTCAAAATGGCTTCCGGCGATTTGAAACCGTTGGATGAAGAGCGTTTGCGCAAAATCGTTGCAGAAGCGGTGGATGGTTTGGAAGGTGTCAGCGCGGAACAGGTAATGACCGCGACCATGCGCAATCTGTACGACGGCATTTCCGAAAAAGAAGTCGCGACGGCACTGGTGATCAGTACCCGCGTGATGATTGACCGCGAACCAAACTATTCTCAAGCCGCCGCGCGGATGTTGATGGATAGCTTGCGCCGTGAAGCGTTGAGCTTCCTTGAAGGTCAGCATACTGAAGCGACTCAACATGAAATGATTGCGCTTTACCCGGAAGTTTTGAAAAAAACCATCAAGATCGGGGTGGAAGTCGAGCGTTTGGCGGATGATTTGGGGCGTTACGATCTGGTGAAGCTGGGGGCGGCGATTAAACCGGAACGCGATTTGCAGTTCACTTACCTTGGCTTGCAAACCTTGTATGACCGCTATTTCCTGCATCATGATGGTGTGCGTTTTGAGTTGCCGCAGGTGTTCTTCATGCGCGTGGCGATGGGTTTGGCGATTAACGAAGTCGAGCGCGAAGACCGGGCGATTGAGTTTTACAACCTGTTGTCCAGCTTCGACTTCATGAGCAGTACGCCGACGCTGTTCAACTCTGGCACGTTGCGCCCGCAGTTGTCCTCGTGCTACCTGACTACGATTGGCGATAATCTGGAAGGGATTTACGACGCGATTAAAGATAATGCTTTGCTGTCGAAATACGCAGGTGGTTTGGGTAATGACTGGTCACGGGTACGCGGCATGGGTGCGCATATCAAGGGCACGAATGGCAAGTCGCAAGGGGTCGTGCCGTTTTTGAAAGTGGCGAATGATACGGCGGTCGCGGTCAATCAGTGTTTCGCACCGGATACACAGCTTCATACCGCAGATGGTATTAAGGCAATTCGCGACGTGAAGGCGGGTGACTTGGTGCTGGGGATTAGCGGCACTTACCGCGAAGTCAAACAGGCTATGGTTTACAACCAACATGACGCGATGGTGGCCGTCAATGTCAAGCATTCCATTGAGTCGATGAAAGTGACGGCTGGGCATCCGTTTTACGCTCTCCGTGGTGTGCCGTTGGAGCAGGCCAATAGCCGCACGCTCAACTGGTTGGAAAAAGGCAAGGTCAAGCCGGAATGGGTGGAAGCCGGGCAGTTACAGCAAGGTGACTACCTCGCCCAAGTGATTCCTAGTGAAACTGTGATGGTGGATGGTTTCAGCGCTGAAGACGCACGTTTGTACGGCATCTTGTTGGGTGACGGTCATTTGTCCAAAGACGGTATGCAATGGGGTGTTTCCGGTAATCCGCAAAACGATTCCCACCTCGACTTTGTGCGTAACTATCTGGCTGAACGCGGTATCCATTGCTGGGAAACGGCGCGTGGTGAAACTTACGCGCAAATTCATTGGGCAAGCGGGCGCGGTGTAGTGCGTAATGCTACTAACGGGCGCATTGTTGGTGCGGGTGCAGCCACGCTGCCCTTTACCTATGATGATATTTACAACGCGCAAGGCAAAAAACGTATTTCCCGTCAATTCAGCCATTTGCCACGTCCACAAGCTTTAGCATTGCTGCAAGGTTTGCTGGAAACTGATGGGGGTGTAAGTCGTGGCAAGGAAATTTATTTTACCAATACGTCGCGTCAACTGGCTGAAGGTTTGCGTTACCAGTGTTTGCGTTTGGGCGTACCGACTGCGGGGCAATACCGTGAACGTGACAATGACCATACCGGAATTCGTTCCGATGGCACAGAAATTACGTTCAGCGGTGTCACCAAAGTATTCGATGTGCGTATCCCTGCCGTTCCAGAAATCGCTGCATTGGTTGATTGCCAGCCTATCGAAAAGCACAACTGGCTGACTTACAACGGTTGTGTGTTCAGTCGTGTGCGTGGTGTGGATACCATTCCGACTTTACCATTCGTGTTCGACCTGATTGTGGAAGGCGATGAGTCTTACATGACCACCTCAGCACTGGCGCATAATGGTGGCAAACGTAAGGGTGCGGTGTGTGCCTACCTCGAAACCTGGCACATCGACATCGAAGATTTCCTCGAACTGCGCAAGAACACCGGCGACGAACGTCGCCGTACCCACGACATGAATACCGCGAACTGGATTCCCGACCTGTTCATGAAGCGCGTAGCGGAGGAGGGTGACTGGACGCTATTTTCACCAGAGGATGCGCCTGACCTGCATGACCTGACCGGCAAGGCGTTTGAAGCACGTTACAATGAGTACGAAGCTAAAGCTGAACGCGGCGAAATCAAGCTACATCGCAAGGTCAAGGCGCTGACCCTGTGGCGCAAGATGCTGGGGATGATCTTTGAAACCGGACATCCGTGGATTACCTTCAAAGACCCGTGCAACATTCGCTACACCAACCAGCATGTTGGCGTGGTGCACAGTTCCAACTTGTGTACTGAAATTACCCTGCACACCAATGACACTGAAATTGCCGTATGCAACCTTGGCTCGGTCAATCTGACCGCGCACGTTACTGACGGCAAGCTCGATGTGGCGAAACTGGAGCGCACCGTCACTACCGCGATGCGGATGCTGGATAACGTTATCGACTACAACTACTACAGCGTGCCACAAGCGCGGAAATCCAACCTGCGCCACCGTCCGGTCGGCATGGGCATCATGGGCTTCCAAGACGCACTGTATAAAATGAACCTAGCCTACGCGACGACTGAAGCGGTGGAGTTCGCCGACCAAAGCATGGAGGCCGTGTCGTATTTCGCCATCCGCGCATCCAGTAATCTCGCGGCAGAACGCGGTAAATACCCGAGCTACAACGGCTCGTTGTGGAGCAAAGGCATCCTGCCGATCGACTCGCTGGAACTGCTGGGCGAAGAGCGCGGCGAATACTTCGTCGTCGACCACACCCAAACGCTGGACTGGGACACACTGCGCAATCAAGTTAAAACACAAGGGATGCGCAATTCCAACGTGATGGCGATTGCCCCGACCGCGACTATTTCCAATATCTGTGGCGTGTCGCAATCCATCGAACCAACTTACCAAAACCTGTTTGTTAAATCCAATCTGTCGGGCGAATTTACCGTCATCAACCCGTATCTGGTGCAAGATTTGAAAGCGCTGGATATGTGGGATGAAGTCATGATCAACGACCTCAAATACTTCGACGGTTCCTTGCAACCGCTCGACCGTGTGCCCGATGCCCTCAAGGCTAAGTATGCCACCGCGTTTGAAATCGACGCCCGCTGGTTGGTTGAGGCCGCCAGCCGCCGCCAGAAATGGATCGACCAAGGCCAATCGCTCAACCTGTACATGAAAGAGCCAAATGGTACGAAGCTGGATAACCTCTACAAGCTGGCGTGGGTACGTGGGCTGAAAACCACTTATTACCTGCGTACTCTGGGCGCTACGGGCGCGGAAAAAACCAGCTCGGATGATTCTTCGGCGGCGGATAGCGTGGCGGGAATCAAGCGGGCAGCAAATCTGGTATCGGTAGGCTCGGAAGCGCCTAAGGCGTGTTCGTTGCTTGATCCAGACTGTGAAGCTTGCCAGTAATAAAACGGGTAGCGGTTAGTTTTGTTGGCATTCAGCATTCAGGAGAGATAAAATATGACATTGAACTGGGATAACCCCCTCGCGGCTTCCGTGCCACGTACAAATGGGCACAAGCCACCATTGAAATTGGTTGATGAGTCTTTTGTTGATGAAGCTACTGTGGAGGTAGATGCAAGTGAGCGCAGCGCAAAAACCCAAGGTGCAACTGAACCGACAGCGGAGTCGGCGACGTTTGCAACGGCGGTAATAGGTGCGGCTTCTGACAAGATTGTCGAAGCCGCTACAATGCGCAGCACACACGGCACTACCCGCCACACGCTCACAACAGAGCCTTTCAAACCCCAACAGCCGATCCGCAGCGATGACAAGCGCGTGATCAATGGCAGTGGGGATATTAACCAACTCGCGCCTTTCAAATACCCGTGGGCATGGGAATTTTTCCTCAATGCCAACAAAAACCACTGGACGCCACTCGACATCAATATGGCGCAGGATGTGCATGACTACCATCACAACCTCAGCCCCGCCGAACGTCATGTGTACGAAAACGTCCTCGCCTACCTGACCACTTCTGACATTCTGGCGATGCGCAATATCGGCCTTGCTGTCATGGAAAAAATGACTGCACCGGAATTGCAAATCTACCAAGCCCGCCAAGTCTATGAAGAAGCGCTGCATACCTGGACATACCAGCATTGCATCGAAACCATCGGGCTGGATCAAGTGGAAATCTATAATCGCTACCGTGTCGTGCCGGAAATCAATGCGAAAATTCAACTAGCCAATCGCCGCTTGAATGACGCTTTGCGCCACGACATTGACCTAAAAAACCGTGATGACTTGCACAATTTCGTCATGTCCTACACGTTCTTTTCGGGGATTTTTGAAGGTTGCTGGTTCTACAACGGTTTCTCACCGATTTTTGCGCTGCAACGTCGCGGCATGATGAAGGGCACGGGTGAGCAATTCCAGTACATTATGCGCGATGAAGTAATGCACGCTTCGTTCGGTATCCGCGTGGTGCGCCAGATTATGCAGGAAGAAAACGTCAAGCTCGACCCGCAAGCAGTGCGTGATATGTGGGATGAGGCGGAAGCGGCGGAAATCAATTATTCCAAATACATTCTACCCACGCCGATTCTGGGTTACAGCCAGACGGATCATCACGAACAGTTCCGTTTCATTGCTAATCGTCGGGCGCGTCAGTTAGGGATGGAAGAACCGTTCCCCGGTGCGCAAAATGCACTGCCGTGGCTGGATGAGCAATCCAATATGCGTAAGGAAAAGAATTTCTTTGAAACCCGCGTAACGGAATATCAGACCGGTGGGGCATTGAAGTGGGATTGAGATAGAGAGAGTGACTGTCGGCGGGAAGGGTATACCCTTCCCGCCTTTGTCTGTCAGCGATTACTTCGCAGCAGTAGGAGCCGCTGCTGGCGCAGTAGGTGCAGCCATTGGCATTGCTGGAGCCATCATGGGTGCAGAGCCTGCTTTAGCCGTTTGTCCGTTACCAGCAACATTGCTGTTGCCATCGCCGTAGCCGTAACCATTGCCAGCGCCGTACCAATCACCGTTACCTTTGCCTTTAGCAGCCATGTCGGTATTCATATTGGTTTTGCCTTTACCTTTGAAGGTAACAGCAAATTCAACTTCGCCGTCTGCATCGCCTTTGCCACGACCGAAACCGTTAACATCAGAAGCGCCGTTGCCGTAGCCAGTGCCGTTAGCAGCAGTAGAACCAGTGCCATTGCTAGTGCCGTTAGCTGTTGCAGCGCCGTTGTCGAAGCCATTGAAGAATTCAGCAGAAGCAGCGCCAGACATAGCGATCAGAGCAGAGAAGATAATAGCTTGTAATTTCATTGTTAAGTTTCCTAGCAGATTTATGTGTAAGTTCGATGTGAGATTATTCTAATATTAGCATTCTCTAATGTAAAGAGCTTTGTTGTATTTTGGGGAACTTTTCGTAAATCATCTGACAAATGGGGGGAATGCTGCGAAAATATGCCGTTTCATGCCATGAGTGATGTTATGTCTGACACCTTATCGCGCTTGCGTGGCGAGTTGATCGCAGCGGGGCAGTTTTTCCATGTCAGAGGCTGGGTTCCAGCCACCAGTAGTAATTTCTCGGCGCGGTTGGGGGCTGAAGATATGCTGATTACCAGTTCTGGCCAGCATAAGGGCAGGTTGGATGACAACGGGTTTTTGCGAGCCGATTTGCAGGGCGTGTCGTTGGAAACGGGTAAGCGCCCTTCCGCAGAAACGGGTTTACATACAGTGATGTACCGGCGTGATCCGGCTATTGGTTGTGTGCTGCATACGCATTCTGTTAATGCTACCGTGCTGTCGATGCGTCTGGAAGAGGTGGTGCTTGCAGGGTATGAGGTGCAGAAAGCCTTCCCCGGTGTGGAAACGCATGAGAGTCGTTTGATGATTCCGATTTTTCCCAATAGTCAGGATATTCCAGCGTTGGCGGCAGAGGTTAATGCTTATCTGGATGCGCATCCGCAAACGGTGGCTTATTTGATTCGTGGGCATGGTCTATATACTTGGGGGACGACGGTGGCGGATACCCTACGGCATATTGAAGCCCTGGAATTCCTGTTTGAATGTGTTTACCGGCAATTGTTGCTGGATAGGTGAGATGCAATGAGTGAATTGAACATTTATGCGGACAACAACCCGCAACAGGCTGAAACGTATGCTGATTATAAAACGATTAGTGCGTTATTGCAGGCGCAGGGCGTGCGTTTCGAGCGTTGGGCGGCGGCGGCTCCACTGGCGGATGCGGCGACGCAGGATGAGGTAATCGCAGCTTATCGTGCCGACATTGAGCGTTTAATGGTGGAAAACGGTTTCCAGAGTGTGGATGTCATCAGTTTGCACCCGGATCACCCCGATAAAGCGGCATTACGCCAGAAATTCCTGAACGAACATACCCATACCGAATACGAAGTGCGTTTTTTTGTGGACGGACAAGGGCTGTTTTACCTGCATATCGGTGACAAGGTGTATACCGTGTTGTGTGAAAAGGGTGATTTGATCAGTGTGCCTGCAGGCACGACCCATTGGTTTGACATGGGGGAAAACCCGCGTTTCAAGGCTATTCGTTTGTTCACCAACCCGGAAGGCTGGGTGGCGAATTTTACGGGCAATGACATTGCCGGGCGTTTCCCGCGTCTGGAGAACTGATGATGATTAAGGCAATCCTCACCGATATTGAAGGTACGACCACCAGCTTGTCCTTCGTCAAGGATGTGTTATTTCCTTACGCCGACCAGCACATGCAGGACTTCGTGGTAGCGCACCGTCAAGACCCTGCGGTTGTCAGCCTGATCGACGATGTGCGGCTGGAAACCGGCAATGCAGTATTGTCGCTGGCTGATGCCATCGCCCAGTTGCGCCAGTGGATTGTGGAAGACAAAAAGGTTACACCGCTGAAGGCGATTCAGGGCTTGATGTGGGAGGAGGGTTATCGCAACGGTGACTTTACCGGGCATGTGTATGAGGATGCGGTGCGCCATTTATTGCATTGGCATGAGCTTGGTTTGAAATTATATGTCTATTCGTCCGGTTCGGTGTATGCGCAAAAGCTCTTGTTCGGTTATTCTGACGCCGGTGATTTAACAGCGCTATTCAGTGGTTATTTCGATACGGCGGTGGGTCATAAGCGTGATGTGGTTGCTTACCGCCATATTATTGAGGCCATTGGTTTACCCGCAGATGAGATTTTATTCCTGTCCGATATAGCGGAAGAGCTGGATGCAGCGGCACAAACAGGGATGAAAACCTGTTGCTTGGTGCGAGAAAATCAGCCCACGGATCATGTGCATCACCCGTGGGTAAAAAACTTTGATGAACTTGATGTGATAAGTATCACTTAGAAAATTATCAGATTTGACTATTATTTACGACAATAATTTAATGACGGGCAAATCCCCCATGAATATCTTTCCGATCATCCTCGCAGCGGGTCAAGGCACTCGGATGCGTTCTTCCTTACCAAAAGTGCTTCACCCCATCGCGGGCAGACCCATGCTGCAACATGTTGTCGATGCGTGTGCGGTGTTGCAAAGCTGCGATGCGGCTTGTCATATGGCGATTGTATACGGGCATGGCGGCGAATTGGTGCGCGAGCGTATTGCAGGTGAAAACCTGAATTGGGCGCTGCAAGCCCAGCAAAAAGGCACCGGTCATGCGGTGAGTCAGGCGATTCACTTAGTCGATGCGGATGACGTGGTGCTGGTGGCGTATGGTGATGTGCCGCTGATCCGCTCTGTTACCCTGCAAGGCTTGGCGGATGGTTTGCAAGATCATGCCTTATGCATCCTGACCACGGAACTGGCAGACCCCAAAGGCTACGGACGGATTGTGCGTAATGCTGAAGGGCAGGTGCAAGCGATTGTCGAGGAAAAGGATGCCAGTGATGCACAGCGCCTTATTCGCGAAGTCAATACGGGCTTTATCGCCGCACGCGGGCGTGACATGAAGCGCTGGTTGCAACAACTGACCCCGCAGAATGCGCAAGGCGAATATTACCTGACCGATTGCGTCGGTTTGGCGGTGGCAGAAGGCGGTAGCGTCAACACCGTGTTGTGCCCTGACCCAGTGGAGGTGGAAGGTGCCAATAACCGCGTGCAGTTGGCACGGCTGGAGCGGGCTTGCCAGCAACGTCAGGTGGAAAAACTGATGTTGGAGGGCGTGACGGTTGCCGACCCGGCACGCTTGGATATTCGTGGCACGGTCGAAACCGGGCAGGATGTCTTTCTGGATGTGAACGTGGTGCTGATCGGCAAGGTCAAGTTCGGCAATGGCGTGACGGTGGAAGCCGGTTGCGTGATTCAGGATGCAGAAATTGGCGACAATACCCACATCAAATCACATTCAGTGATTGAGTCAGCCGTTATTGCTGCCAACTGCGATATTGGCCCGTTTGCCCGCCTGCGCCCCGGTACGGTGCTGGAAGATAATGCCAAAATCGGCAATTTCGTCGAAACCAAAAAAGCCCATATCGGTAAGGGTAGCAAGGTTAACCACCTCAGTTACATTGGCGACACCACTATGGGCGCGAATGTGAATATTGGGGCAGGCACGATTACTTGTAATTACGATGGTGCGAACAAGCACAAAACCGTCATCGGCGATGGCGTGTTCGTGGGTTCTTGCACGCAACTGGTTGCCCCCGTCAGCATTGGTGAAGGCGCTACCATTGGTGCAGGTTCAACCATTACTAAAGCAGCACCGGCTGGGGAACTTACCCTGTCCCGCGCAAAACAAATGACCTTGAAAGGCTGGCAGCGTCCAGTGAAGGAGAAAAAATAATGTGTGGTATTGTCGGAGCTATTGCTCAACGTCCGGTTGTGGAAATTTTATTAGAAGGTCTGCGTCGTCTGGAATACCGGGGGTATGATTCCGCAGGGGTTGCTGTCATACAAGATACCGGCGCATTGGTGCGGAGCCGTGCTGTCGGTAAGGTAGCTGCATTGATGGAACGTCTCGATGTCGAACCCATTGATGGTAAAGTGGGTATTGCCCACACCCGTTGGGCGACCCACGGGGTTCCAGCGGAACGCAATGCCCACCCGCATTTCAGTGGTGAGTGGGTCGGTTTGGTGCATAACGGCATCATTGAAAATCATGTCGAACTGCGTAAGCGTTTGCAGGATGACGGCTACCATTTTACTTCCGATACCGATACCGAAGTGGTAGCGCATCTGATCGATATTTTCCGCCGTCAGGGTGTGAGTATGTTGGATGCGGTCATGGCAGCGCGGTGTGAATTGCACGGCGCGTATGCCTTGGCGGTCATTTCCCCGGATGAGCCGGATACGCTGATTGTGGCGCGTCAAGGCAGTCCGCTGGTATTGGGCTTAGGGATTGGTGAAAACTTCATTGGTTCTGATATTCAAGCCTTACTGCCAGTGACTAGCCGTTTCATCTATCTGGAAAACGGTGACGTTGCCAAGCTGAGCCGCAACAAAATCGACATTTTCGACCTGAATGGCGAGCGCGTGGTGCGCCCAGTACGCGAATCGAATGCATCGATGTGTTCGGCTGATTTGGGCGAATACCGCCATTTCATGCTCAAGGAAATTTTCGAGCAGCCACAATCAGTGGTGGGCACGCTGGAAAACCGTTTGGGCAGCGACCATGTATTACCCGCTTTGGTCGGTGCGGCGGATGCGCTGGAACGTTTGGCACAAGTCGATGAAATCCAAATCATTGCTTGCGGTACCAGTTACCACGCTGGCTTGGTGGGGCGCTACTGGATTGAAGCCAACACCGATATTCCGTGCAATGTGGAAGTCGCCAGCGAATACCGCTACCGCCGCCAGCCACCGCGCAAGAACATGCTGCTGGTGACTATTTCCCAGTCGGGCGAAACCGCTGATACCTTGGCGGCGCTGGAAAAAATCAAGGAAAGCCAAGGCTGTTTGGCAACACTGACGATTTGCAATGTGGCGGAAAGCTCACTGACTCGCGAATCCGATATGTCGCTGATGACGATGGCAGGGCCGGAAATCGGCGTGGCTTCTACCAAGGCATTTACTACCCAGTTGGTTGCTTTGCAGTTGCTGATGGTATTGTTGATGCAGGCCAAGGGTGGGGATAAAGCCAAGATCGCACAAATCGTTGCAGATTTACGCAAACTCCCCGCGCTGATTGAGCAAGCATTGGATTTGCACCCGAAAATTGAAGCACTGGCTGAACATTTCATCGAGAAAAATCACGCGCTGTTTTTAGGGCGTGGGGAAATGTACCCGATCGCGATGGAAGGGGCGCTCAAGCTCAAGGAAATTTCCTACATTCACGCAGAAGCTTATCCGGCGGGTGAGCTTAAGCATGGCCCACTCGCGTTGGTCGACAGCGAGATGCCGATTGTCACAGTAGCTCCTAATACAGCCTTGTTGGAAAAACTAAAATCCAATCTGGAAGAAGTGCGTTCGCGGGGTGGTGAGTTGTATGTATTTGCTGACCGTGACGCGCACATTATTGCGGCTGATAACTTACATGTGCTGGAAATGCCGCATGTGCCTGAATTGCTGGCACCGATTGTTTACACCATCCCGCTGCAATTGCTGTCTTACCATGTTGCCGTTCTGAAAGGGACGGATGTGGACAAGCCGCGTAATCTGGCGAAATCTGTGACGGTCGAATAGTATTGAGAAACACTAGCCTAATAATCCGGTAGTATTGAACTTCTTCACTATCAGTCTTTCACAAGATTCAGTATGATCTTATATACTAATATAGCCAGCGGTTTTGCCGCTGGTTTATTTTTTAGATAATACATATGGTCTTTAGGTAGAGGTAAATACCAACATGGGTAGCTGGCTAGTGTCACTTTTGAGTGATTGGAAAGATCGTTTCACGCCATATAAAGAATGGATTGGTGAGTTAAAAACTCCCGATGTCTTAAAAGCAGACGCTATTGCTGGTTTGACGGTAGCACTGGTTTTGATTCCTCAGTCGATGGCTTATGCACAGTTGGCGGGTTTGCCAGCATATGTTGGGTTGTACGCGTCTTTCTTGCCAGTGATGGTTGCCGCTATTTTTGGTTCTTCGCGCCAGCTAGGAACGGGGCCAGTGGCGATTGTGTCCTTGATGTCTGCTGCTGCGATGCAGCCATTTGCTGCCCTTGGCCCTGAAACGGTGGTTGCTTATTCGGCGATGCTTGCCCTGATGATTGGGGTATTTCAGCTTTCGCTGGGCTTGTTACGCATGGGTGTCTTGGTCGATTTCTTGTCGCATCCGGTTGTGGTGGGTTTTACCAATGCTGGGGCATTAATTATTGGCACGTCACAGTTACCCAAGATTTTTGGCCTGAATGTGAAAGCCGACCAGTTTGAACACCATTACGAGTTTTTGTGGGCAACCCTGACTGCATTGGGGAGTACCAAAATCACTACGTTCGCGATTGGGGCATTTGCTTTAATTACCCTGATTGTCCTGAAAAAGTACGCGCCGCGCTTGCCGGGGGTGCTGATTACAGTGTTCATTACCACCTTGATGTCGTGGGCGGTCGGTTTTCAGGCGATGGGAGGGAGTGTTATTGGGGAGATTCCAGAAGGGTTGCCTTCGTTTGCCATTCCCAATGTTAGCCTTGATTTTAAAACCTTGAGTTCATTGGCAACTACTGCTGCCATTATTGGCTTGATCGGGTTTGTGGAGGCTATTTCCATTGCCAAGGCGATGGCATCCCAGACCCGGCAGCGCTTGTCTGCCAATCAGGAGTTGGTGGGGCAAGGCTTGGGTAATATTACCTCTGGTGTGTTCGGTGGTTATGCGGTGTCTGGCTCCTTCTCGCGTTCGGCAGTGAACTTTGCATCGGGCGCTATCACAGGCTTTTCTTCTGTGGTGACAGGTTTGTTGGTGGCGGTGACGTTGTTGTTCCTGACACCCTTGCTCTACCACTTGCCACAGGCGACATTGGCGGCAGTGATTATTATGGCCGTCATTAATTTGATTAAAATTGCACCTGTTAAACATGCATGGAAAGTGGAGCCGCATGATGGTGTGGTTGCTGTCGTGACATTTTTGGCCACGATGGTTTTTGCGCCACATTTGGATAAAGGAATTTTACTGGGCGTGGTACTGTCACTTGGCTTGTTTCTGTATCGCACGATGAGCCCTAATTTGGTGGAAGTTGCCCGTCATGAAGATGGTTCGATGCGTGACGCGGAAGCGCATGGCTTAAAAACCAGTGATAGCGTCTCCGTTTACCGTTTTGATGGTGATTTGTATTTCGCCAACACGGGCTATTTCGAGGGAAAGTTACTGAACAATGTGGCGAAAAAACCAGGTTTGAAAGTGTTGGTGTTGGATATGGAATCCGTGGGGCAAGTGGATTCTACGGGAGAAGAGATGCTGGAGAAATTGGCTGATCGTCTTAAGTTTGCAGGGATTGATTTTTACATTGCCCGTACAAAGTTGCGGGTGTATGAGGCATTCCAGCGTTCTGGTTTGGCTAAACATATCGGTGAGGAACGTTTTTTCCGCGAGCGTAAGTATGCGATCAATCATGCGAAGGAGCAGTTTGGTGATGCGATTGATGTGGAACCTTTCTTGCACTATATCCCCGCTGAAATAAAGTAATGTATCCTTGAAAGGCCACAATAGTGGCCTTTCTTTTGGGTGCGATCTTGAATGGGATATTAAGCATTATGTTAGTTAAAGTACTGTTTTTTGCGAGTTTGCGTGAACGTTTGGGTGTGGGACAGGTGATGCTGGATACGCATGAGGCGATCAGTGTTCAGGAGGTTTGGCAGCGTAGTAGTGGCGAGAATGTTTTGCCAGTCAATGTATTGATAGCCGTTAATCATACTTATTCAGATGCGGCTGCGTTGGTGCAGCCGGGGGATGAGGTGGCCTTTTTCCCACCAGTGACAGGAGGTTGAGCAGGTGATTGAGTTACGAGAAATGCCTTTTGATCCATGGCAATACTTGGCTGAACGGCAAGTGTCGCAGGGCGTAGAGGCTCGCTCTGGTGCCGCTGCGATATTTGTCGGTACTATGCGGGATTTCAATGAGGGTGATAGTGTCCAAGAAATGTATTTGGAGCACTATCCGGGAATGACGGAACACCAATTGGAGACGCTAGCAGCATCTGCTCTTAAGGAGTGGTCGTTGGATGATGTGCTCATTGTACATCGTATAGGTCGCATTATTCCCACTCAGCCTATCGTGTTAGTGGCAGTGTGGTCAGCGCACCGAGCGGAGGCTTTCGATGCTTGTCGTCATCTGATGGAGAGCCTTAAGCATTCTGCTCCTTTCTGGAAGCGTGAAACGTTGGTCGATAATTCGGTGCGTTGGGTAGCTTCCAATACCCCCGGTTGATAAGGGGAGGGTTTAATCTAGGGCGACCGTGACAGTTCTGTCAGTATTGGACTCTACTCGGAATTCGGTTTGTTTGGTGATATGTTTTTGTTTGACTGTTGCCCTGTATTGTCCAGCGGGCAGGTGTACGGTTCCTGTGAGTCTGGGAAGGGTTGCTATCGGTTCTTGTAGCTCTTTATCGCTTAGCTTGAAAATTGACCAGCTTGCGTGTGAGAGAATAATTTGATTATTAACGGTAGCTACCAGTGTTACCCGATTGGCTGAGGCTGTAGAGGCCATCAATAGGACAATCATACCTATGACGATTGCAGTTATTTTTCTTATGCAATGATAAGATTGGTAGGAACATAATGCCATGTTACCCTTCCTATGAAATTAATTATTGCTTTGAAATGGTGGTTTCGTTTTGAAAACTACTATGCTTTGGCAGGATAACTTAATTTTTAAGCACGTGCACTGGTATTTGTGACTAATAATGTAAGCGATCGTCAGGAACTCAGACCTGTTTGGCTTGAGGGTTTTCCCAGTAGCCAGATTTTCCGCCAGATTTTTGTAGTAAGCGGATATTACCCATTATCATGGCTTTATCAATAGCTTTGCACATATCGTAGATGGTTAATAGGGTGATTTGGACGGCGGTTAACGCTTCCATTTCGACACCTGTTTGCCCGTAAGTTTCGACACTTACGCGGCAATGAACAGAGGCTGTTTCGATATGTGTGGTGAGTTCAACTTCGACTTTAGTGAGCGCTAAAGGATGGCAAAGGGGTATCAGGTCGGCAGTTTTCTTGGCTGCCATGATACCTGCAATGCGGGCGATGCCTAGAACATCGCCTTTTTTGTTATTACCCTCAAGAATTTTCTCGAGCGTACTTGCTTGCATTTCAATTGACCCTTCGGCAATGGCGCGACGCTGGGTGGGTTGCTTTGCGCCAACATCCACCATGTGCGCCTGCCCTTGGGCGTTAAAATGCGTTAGTTGCTGGTCAGACAATTACATAACCTTCCCGCTAGTGGCTTCTGCTGGCGGTGTTTCTGGCTTGAGGCGAGTTTGTACCAAATCCATGCCTTTGAGGATATTCAGTGCTTCAAAGAGCTGATAATCTTCTTCTGCCAGGGGAGATTTAGCTTTATCGGCTGTAATTTCCTCAGACGTTTTATTGTCCGTGATGGGCTTAGTAGGCGTTTCTTCGGTCTTGTCCGTGGGTTTTGCCTCTTCCCCGGTTTTATCACCATTGGGATTGCTGAGGTGTTTAGTCAGGTCTGCTTCGGATAAAGGGTCAAAGGTATCTACTGCGTCAGTATCGCCTTTTACTTTGAGTGCTTTGAGTTCAATGTCAGGTGCAATACCTTCTGCTTGGATGGAGCGACCTGATGGTGTGAAGTAACGTGCAGTCGTGAGTTTAACAGCAGTTTTTTCGTCCAGTTGTAAAACAGTTTGGACGGAGCCTTTGCCGAAGGTTTTTTGCCCAACAATCAGGGCGCGTTTATGATCTTTCAGAGCGCCCGCGACAATTTCAGAAGCCGATGCTGAGCCTTGATTAACCAATACCACTATAGGGGCATTTTCGATAACATCGCCTTTTTGAGCGCTGTATTCCATTTTTGCATCTGGAACTCGCCCTTCGGTGTAGACAATTTTACCAGAATCAAGAAACGCATCCGAAACACCAACGGCGGCATTCAATACGCCACCTGGGTTATTACGCAGGTCAAGCACTAAGCCGCGCAATTTGCCTTTGTTTTCTTTTTTGAGGGTCTCAATACCTTCCAGCAATGCGTCAGTTGTTTTGGCTTGGAAACTGGTGATCCGTAGGTAGCCGTAGCCAGATTCAAGTATGCGCTGCTTAACGCTTTTGACTTGGATAATGTCGCGTTTAATAGCAACTTTGAATGGCTTGTCTTTACCATCACGAACAATCATTAGGTTGATGGTACTACCGGGTTTGCCGCGCATTAGCTTGACGGCATCATTCAATGTCATGCCTTTTACTGGGGCTTCATCAAGACGAATAATTAAGTCTCCCGCTTGCAGGCCCGCCTTTTGCGCCGGGGTATCATCGATGGGTGATATGACTTTAACAAAGCCATCTTCCATGCCCACTTCGATACCCAAACCACCGAATTCGCCACTAGTACCGACTTGCAGTTCCTTGAACTCTTCCTCATCTAGATAAGCAGAGTGGGGGTCAAGGTTGCTGAGCATTCCACGGATAGCATTGGTCATCAAGTCTTTGTCTTTGACGTCTTCAACATAGTTTTCTTTGATGCGTGAATACACTTCAGAAAACTGTTGCAGCTCATCCAATGGTGGAGCGTGTTCAACCGTTTGCCGGAAAGCGAACGCATTGAGGCTAATGCTGGTGGTTGCACCAATCAATATGCCAGCAATAGTGCCAGCCAAAACGCGGTAACGTGTATGCATGCTTGAATCTCTATTAATACGTTGACTGCTGACATCCGTGTTAGCAGGGTTATTTTTTTAGTAGCGTAGCCTAAGAAGCGACAGTTTACCATTGTGTGGCAAAAATGCACTTTGTTGTTGTAGAAAGGGCGCTAGTGCTTAAGCTATTTGATTAACGGCACCAACGTGCTGGATTTTGGGGACTGGTTCCTTGTCTAATTTCAAAGTAAAGAGCATCTTGGCTTTGACCGCTAGAGTTTCCCACGGCTGCAATTGTTTCATTGGCATTGACAATAGTGCCCTCTTTTTTATAAATGGCACGGTTGTAGCCGTATAAGCTCATATAGTTGTTGTCATGTTCAATGATTATTAGATGTCCATAACCGTCCATCCAGCCTGCGAACACGACTTGTCCCTTCGCAACCGCGCGTACTTTTGTACCACCAGTAGCGGCTAGCACTACACCTCGCCAGCGTTGTTTCTCATTACGGGAGGAGCCATAGCTATGGATAATCTTGCCTTGTACGGGCCAAGACAGTTTGCCACGTAGGGTGGAGAATGCTTGGTTAGGTGTGAAGCGCGTTTTGGTCGGTGTACCACTGTTATTATCATCCGCTTTGGCTTGTTTTACCGTTTTTTTATTGACGGTAACTGTTTTTGGGGGTGAGTTAGTTTCTGTTTCTGTGGATTTTTTGGCGACTTCGGCAGCTTGTGCTTCAGCTTTACGTGCTAGTCGGTCGATAACCGCTTGAAGATTGGCTTCTTCGGTTTTGAGTTTACCTAATTGTTTTTCTTTGAAGCGGATATCGCCCCGTAGCGTTTCTAGTACTGTCGAGCGCGCATTGAGGGTTTTTTGGATATCCGTTTTTTGTTGTTCTAGCGTTTTATTGAGTGTTTGGAGCTCGTTATTATCCTTCTCGACAGAAAGACGTACTGATTCGATTTCTTTGAGCGTTTTCTGAATGGTTTGAATGTTTTTTACACGGCTGGTGTTCATGTATTCAAAGTAGCGAATAGTACGGCTAATGTCGGAGGGGGCATCCTGACGCAACAGTAAACGCAGGTGTGATTGTTCACCTGCTGTGTATAAGGCTTGAAGCTGTTGAGCTAACCCAGATTTTTGGGTGGCTAATTCAGCATCTAATTTGAACTGCTTACGACCAGATGCTTCTAGTTTGGCAAGTGTTGCTTCTGCCTTTTTTTCTGTTTGATAATTCTTGTCTGTGATCTCACCTAGCCTTTTCTCTAGTTGAGTCACTTCGCTCTGTAAATTCTTTGATTCGCCCTTCTGTGACGTTAGGACATTCGATAGTTCGCGGATATCACGCTGTAATTGCTGTTGCTTTGATGGTTCAGCCGCATGGAGTGGACTCCATGATGAAAGTATCAGCAAGCAGAATAGATGGGGGTAAAATTTCACCGTTTGTCAGGGTTCTGGGTGTTTATAATAAGAAGGAGTCTATCATAAGAAAGGGATGACACGGAATGGAATAGGGTATATTATTGTATTTGTCTATACTAATATACTACAGTTGTCTACTGTTCCACTAAAAAACAGTGGGAAATTCAGTAAAATCATTTTCGATGAGGAGATCTATGGGAAGCATTGCGCTCGGCAGTTCGTGTGACTTCAGAATTGAAGATATGCTAGTCAAGGAAGAAGACATTGACCGTGCTTCCCGCTCCTTAAAAGCGATTTCACACCCATTGCGTCTGAAAATTTTGTGCGTGCTAGGTGATAAGGAAGTCAGCGTTCAAGACATCGTTGATAATGTTGGAACTTCACAAAGCAATATTTCTCAGCATCTGGCTATTTTGCGTGACAAGGGTATTTTGGCATCACGCAAGGATGCTAATCGCGTTTATTACCGTGTCGGTGATTATCGTACCCTGCGCTTGATTAGCATGATGCAGGAAGTCTTTTGCAGTGCTCCGCACTAAGTACATCCCCGACTATTACCAAAAAACGTTTCTTTAGGGGTTTACCTGCTTCTTGCTGATGTATATTGTTAGCCCCTATTCATAGCTGATAGGGTTCATTGTGGAAGAATATCTTGTTTTCGCCCGTAGCCACCCCTTGCTGATTGCAGGGCTATTTGCCATTCTAGGCATGATAGTTTGGTCGGAATTTAGTCGTTTTACCCGCAAGTACCAGCAAGTCAATACGACTCAGGCGGTGCAAATCTTCAATCAGGATGCTTCATTCATCATTGATGTGCGTGAAGATAGTGAAGTTCGCGCTGGCAAGCTCAAAGGTGCAAAACATATTCCTTTAGGGCAGTTGAAAGACCGGTTGACTGAGCTTGAAGCTGCCAAGACCAAACCTGTACTGGTCTATTGCCGAAGCGGTAGTCGTTCTGCCCACGCTTGTAATTTGCTGACTAAGGCTGGATTCGAGAATGTCAGCAATCTAGCGGGCGGAATTATGGCATGGGAGTCAGCTAATCTTCCGGTCAGTAAGCGATGAAACAACGTCCAGTTCTCATGTATGCGACTCGTTTTTGCCCCTATTGCTTGCGAGCGCGTATGTTGCTTAAGCGCAAGGGTGTTGAATATGAAGAAATCAATGTCGGTGGTGATGCTGCTTTGTGGGAAGAAATGGAGCGATTGAGCCAGCGTGATACGGTGCCACAAATATTCATTGGCGATTTATCTATCGGTGGCTATGATGATATGGCAGCACTGGATCGTTCTGGTAAGTTAGATGCATTGCTATTTGAATCTTAAAATCCATTTCATAAGGGGTATTACATGAGCGAACCACAAGAACAACAATTTATCATTCAGCGTATTTACGTGAAGGATGTTTCGTTTGAAGCACCTAATTCACCCAGCATTTTCACCCAAGAGTGGAACCCGAACACCAACTTGGATTTAAATACCAAGGTCAACACACTCGCTAATGACAATTACGAAGTGGAGTTGTTCATTACCATTACGGTGAAAAGTGACGATAAAACAGCGTTTTTGGTGGAAGTGAAACAGGCAGGTGTGTTCTTCATTCAGGGCTATGGTCAGGAACAAATCAACCATTTGCTGGCTGCTTACTGCCCGAATATCCTGTTTCCGTATGCGCGTGAAGTGATTGCAGGGATGGTTTCCAAAGGTAGTTTCCCTGAATTACACCTTTCCCCCATCAATTTCGATTCATTGTATGCCCGTCGCTTGCAGGAAGAGCAAGCTAACGCTAGCGCAGCATCTAGCGCCGCATGATGAGGCAGCGCATCCAGTCTATTGCTGTTTATGGTGCTGGTTCTTGGGGAACTGCACTGGCTTTGCAATTAGCGCGTAACGGGCTGGATGTGCTGTTATGGGATATTAGCCCCGAACATGTCGACAATATTAATCGACAGCATGAGAATGCCCACTACCTGCCGGGCATTCCTTTTCCTGATAACCTACGTTGTTCCAGTGATTTACAGGCAGTAGCCGCTTTTTCTGATTACCATCTGGTGGTGGTGCCAAGCCATGTTTTTCGGGGTATGTTGAAAAACCTTGCGCCTTTATTGACCGAAAAAGATGCGGTTATCTGGGCAACCAAGGGGCTGGAATTGGATACCGGTAAGCTTTTGCATCAGGTACTTGAGGAAGAATTACCTCAATGTCCTGCTTACGGTGTAGTGTCTGGGCCGACCTTTGCAGCGGAAGTGGCACGCGGTTTACCGACAGCCATGACCGTTGCCGCTAATGAGCCAGCGTTAGCACAGCGGGTTGTGGAAGCCTTTAGTGCTGCGAACTACCGTGCTTATATCAGTGCCGATGTCATGGGTGTGGAATTGGGTGGTGCGCTCAAAAATGTGTTGGCAATTGCGGCTGGTATTTCCGATGGCTTGGGTTTTGGTGCCAATGCTCGTGTGGCCATTGTGACACGTGGTTTGGCAGAAATTATGCGGCTGGGTGTGAAGATTGGTGCGCAACCTGAAACCCTGATGGGATTGGCAGGGGTGGGCGATTTGATTCTGACCTGTACTGACGACCAATCACGTAACCGTCGGCTTGGGTTGGCCTTGGGACAGGGCAAAGGCCTTGATGAGGCTATTGCGGACATCGGCCAAGCGGTTGAGGGTGCCAAATCGGCCTTATCCATTGGCAAGTTAGCAGAATATGCCGGTGTGGAAATGCCGATTTGCCAGCAAGTTTACCGCATCCTTTATGAGCAACTGCCGCCCCGGCAGGCTGTGGATGAACTGCTTTCCCGCGACCTTAAAGCGGAATTCTGACCTTTCAATCAGGGGTTTTTGCCCATGAATAATACACAAAGCTATACGATCGGTATCATTATGGATCCGATCAGTACCATTAATATCAAAAAAGACAGTACCTTTGCGATGATGCTGGAAGCGCAGCGCCGAGGGTGTCCCTTGTTTCACATTCTGCAAGGTGATCTGTTTATCGATGATGGCGTTGTCTATGCCAAGATGAATCCCGTCACGGTGCGTGATGATCCGCAGAATTGGTTTACGTTTGGTGAGGCGGTGGTTAAGCCCTTGCATGAATTACCTGTGGTGTTCATGCGCAAAGACCCACCCTTCGATATGGAATACATTTACAGCACTTATTTGCTTGAAATGGTGCAAAAACGTGGCACTTTAGTGGTGAATCGCCCAGATAGTATCCGCAGTGCCAACGAGAAATTATTTGCTACCTGGTTTCCTGAGTACTGCCCGCCGACCCGCGTGACCCGTGATATGGAGCGCATCCGTGAATTTTTGGAGATGCAGGAGCACATTGTCGTGAAACCCTTGGATGGTATGGGTGGCTCGATGATTTTCCAGATCAAGCAGGGCGACTCCAATCGCAATGTGATTCTGGAGGCGATTACCGCACACGGCACACGCACGGTGATGGCTCAGCGTTTCTTGCCCGAATACAAGCAAGGCGATAAGCGTATTTTGTTGATCGACGGCGAGCCATTTCCTCATGCTTTGGCGAGAATTCCGGCGGAAGGTGAGGGGCGTGCCAATTTGGCAGCGGGTGGTAAGGGCGTTGGCGTGGATTTGACTGAGCGCGAGTTCGCCATTTGCGCAGGCATTGCGCCGGTGTTGCGGGAGATGGGCTTGCTGTTTGTGGGGCTGGATGTGATCGGTGATTATGTAACAGAAATTAACGTGACCAGCCCAACTTGCATCCGTGAGCTGGATCAGATTTATTCTGCCAACATCGCCAGCCTGCTGTTTGATGCGGTTGAACGCAGGCTGGCGGCACAGGCGTGATGTTCAGGCGGCTTGTTGTAACATGCCGTACAGCTCATCTTTGAGATTCAGGCGGCGCAGCTTCAAACCTTCGACGAAATCATCTGCATGAACTTCAATGGCTTGCTCAATGCGATGTAGTTGCGAGTCAACTTCATGGTATTCGTCAAACAAGCGTGAGAAATGACGATCTTCCATTTTTAATTGATGAATTTGCTCTTTGTACTCAGGGAATTCAGTCGCCAAGTTGTGGGATTCTCCAAACATTCGTTACGCTCCTTTATTGATATTAATAATAGACTAACATAGTCGGTTGCTCGATAGCGTGAGTTAAGTCAAATTCTAGACTATGTTAGAATCTGTATTTCCGTACAACAGGAGAGTAGCGTGAAAGCCAGAGTTAAATGGTTGGACAATATGAGTTTTGTCGGCGAGTCCGGCAGTGGTCATTCGGTGGTGATGGATGGTGCGCCCGAATTCGGTGGGCGTAATCTTGGAATGCGACCCATGGAAATGTTGTTGTTGGGACTTGGTGGCTGCTCATCTTTTGATGTGGTGCTGATCCTGCAAAAGTCCAAACAGCAGGTGCTGGATTGCGAAGTGCTGATTGAAGCGGAACGTGCTGATAAAGACCCAAAAGTTTTTACCCGTATCCATTTGCATTTTGTGGTGAGTGGGCGGAACCTATCCCCTGAAAAAGTGGAACGTGCGGTCAAGTTGTCGGCTGAGAAATATTGTTCTGCTTCCATCATGCTGGGTAAAACGGCTGAAATCACCCACGACTTTGAGCTATGTGAGGCGGCGTGAAGTATTTATTTCACTTGCACCCAAGGGGATAGTTTTGCATAGTTCACCCCCATGCCAGTCGGTGGTCAACTGGCTGATTTTTTATGCTACGCCTGATAAAGAGGATGATCGGAATTGGTTGAGCGTCATCAAAAGCAGATTCGCCTGCACGGGTTTAATAACCTGACTAAAACCCTAAGTTTTAATATTTACGACATCTGCTACGCAAGGAGTCCGGCTCACCGTGAAGAATACCTTGCGTATATTGATGAAGAATACAATGCTGACAGGTTGACTAATATTCTTACGAATGTAGCGGACATTATCGGTGCCAACATCCTGAATGTAGCGCGGCAGGATTATGACCCCCAAGGGGCAAGCGTTACCATTCTTGTGTCTGAAGAGCCGGTTCTTTCCGAGGAAAAAATCTCCACCTCGACCTCCGCGCGACCAGGACCTTACCCGGAAGATGTGGTGGCGCACTTGGATAAAAGCCACCTGACCGTGCATACGTATCCAGAAAGTCACCCGGATAATGGTATCAGCACTTTCCGTGCAGACATTGATGTGTCTACCTGTGGGCGGATTTCACCGCTGAAAGCATTGAACTACTTAATACATAGTTTAGAGTCCGATATTGTCATTATGGACTACCGTGTGCGTGGTTTTACACGTGATGTAAAAGGTAAAAAACACTTTATCGATCATAAGATTAACTCTATCCAGAATTTCTTATCACCTGAAACCAAGCGCAATTACTCCATGCTGGATGTGAATGTTTATCAGGAAAATATCTTCCATACGAAAATGATGCTGAAAGAGTTTGACCTGGATAACTACTTGTTTGGTCTGGGAAAAAATGATTATTTTGAGAAGGATCTTAAGCAAATAGAAACCCAGCTGCGTAAGGAAATGAAGGAAATTTTCTACGGAAGAAATACGGGTAGTTTGTAATATTGATTACACTTAATGGTGATTATTTCAGTGTGATGACAATCTGATTTATTTTTTTTGAAGTCAGGTGGCGTTCAGTTTAATAGCCAATATGTTGTTTTATGACAACATATTGGCGAGATCAATACAATTGAAACATTCAATAGTAAAACCGATTAAATGTAGTTGAAAATGGTTGTCTCTTGTAGAGTAACTCTGGTAACGTTCTTATTCGTGATGTTTGGTAGTGTGCTAAAAGCATCATGTGATAAATAATAGATTGTTCTACAAGAGAACGCTGAAAAGGTTATACAAGAGATTATGAGTAGTGTTAGTGTGAAGCCGTTAGTCCTGTTGAGTCTGGGGGTAGCGGCATTGTTACTGGCTGGCTGTAATTCTGAAAATGTTAAGACTGCGGATGCAGAAAAAGCCCAAGTCTATACCGCCCAATTTGCCCATTCTAAAAATACGACGGCAAAGGTGACGAAACTACCTGTTAGCGCCCCCGCCCCTAGGGACGTGACCTTGTTGGATCGTGTGGTATGGAATGCTGAAAAGCAAAAAGGTAAAATGTATCGCTATGGTGGTGAAAGCCCCAAAACAGGTTTTGACTGTAGCGGTTTAACCCAATTTGCTTTCGGTGAAGGAGCAGGTGTTGCGCTTCCGCGTACAGCTGCTGATCAATATGCATCATCAGTAAAGGTTTCTAAAGCAGAGGCCAGCAAAGGTGATTTGGTGTTCTTCAGAACCAGTGGTAAGCGAATTAGTCACGTAGGTATCTACTTAGGTGATGATAAATTCGTTCATGCGCCTCGTACTGGCCGAGCTATCACCACGGATAAGCTGACAGGTTATTGGGCGCAAAAGCTAGCAGGCTTTGGTCGCGTGCCAGGTGCTTGTAAGCCTGCTTATTCTTAACCCGCCTCAATAAAAAAGCCGCTTATGCGGCTTTTTTTTGCTGATTTTTAAAGTGGCAAGCTATTCAGCCATGTCGCTATGACTGCGCTGAGTGAATCCCCTTTGTTCGTGAAGTCATGATCTGCTTCTGGCAATACCATTTGTTTGGAATGGGTATTTCCTGCTTTTTGTATCAATGTTTGACGTGCTGGTATGAGACTGCTGACTTGTGCCGTGTCTTTTTCCCCGTATATATCAAGCACGGGTACTTTTAACTTGTCCAATGGCAAGGCTTGAACCATCTCTTGCCCTGCATCTATAGCCCCCATTCCTAAGCCTACATAAGCAGCAATCTCGCTATCACCCTTGTTGCTTAACCAGTTCATCGCCATGTGTGAACCACAGTCGTGCGCTGCTAGGACGATTGGGCTGATACTCTTTTGTTTCAGAAGTGCAATGCCTGCATCAATGCGTTTGTCTGCATTAAAAAACAGGGGGACATAGTCATAATAAGTCGCTCCCTTTGCTAGTACTGGCATCTGTAGGGATAACGTTGTCCAGCCTTTGCTGCTTAGACCTGTACGCAGTGGGTGGGCTACTGTGCCATTCAAGCTTGAGCCACACCCAGGTAGGATAATCACTGCACCACGCGGATGCTCAGCGGGAGTGAGAATGCCCATGAAGTTTTGTTTGCCATCATTCAGCGTGATGACCTCACCATCTGTCAGTGTGGCACTGGCTTCGTTGGTGATGCTTTGTTCAAGGGCATAATCAGGAATCGCATTAGCATCCGGTGCAGGTTTGTTAGCGGCTGTAGGCACTACATCATTTTTTTTTTCTTCCGGGATGGAAGGTGATGTAGATGTTGGCTCTGTTACGGGTGTTGGTGTATTAACAGGTTCCGGGGTTGCTGGCTCAGTGGGTGAGGGGGGCATAACGACGTTAGCAGGAGCTGCTGTGGGCGCTGTCATCGGTTCTGGGGTTGCCGCTTCAGGCGTTGTAGTGGCTGCTGGTGAAGCTTCCTGAGTTGTTGTCGCTGGTACAGGTGCAGCATTATTGGTGTCGGATCTGGCACTTGCTGGTTCAGGATTTACTGCGGTATTTGGTGCAGTAGGTGTAGCAGTGTCAAAGGCTGAGGTTGCTGTTGCCGGTGCTGCTTCAGCAGTTGGGGCAGTTGTTGTTGCTGGCGCTGCTTCGACAGTTGGAGCAACGGTTGCTTCTGGTGTTGCTTCGACCGTTGGGGCAACGGTTGCTTCTGGTGTTGCTTCGACAGTTGGAGCAACGGTTGCTTCTGGTGTTGCTTCGACCGTTGGGGCAGTTGTTGTTGCTGGCGCTGCTTCGACAGTTGGAGCAACTGCTGCTTCTGGAGCTGCTTCGATAGTTGGAGCAACTGTTGCTTCTTGTGTTGCTTCAACAGTTGGAGTCGGGGTGGTCGCCACTGCTGGACTGGTAACTTCAACGGGCGAGCGCATTATCATCAATGTCAGCACGGCAACAGAAGCCAGTGTATAAACGGTTGCGGCAACTTTCATGTTCCTCTCCTAAAAATTCTATGTTTGTTAAAATCGAATGAAACGTTCAAAATATACGATTGGAAGTGGGCGATACTTTCACTTAGAGTACAATGCCACAAAGCTTTTAATCAACCATGCAACCGAGGAGTCCATCATGGAACTGAAGGGAAGTAAGACAGAACAGCATCTGAAAGATGCATTTGCAGGTGAATCCCAAGCCAACCGCCGTTACCTTTACTTCGCAGCCAAAGCAGACGTGGAAGGCTACAACGATGTTGCTTCTGTATTCCGCTCCACCGCAGAAGGTGAAACAGGCCATGCTCACGGCCATCTGGAATACCTCGAAGCCTCTGGTGACCCGGCAACCGGTCTGCCTATTGGCCCAACAGGTGATAACCTGAAATCCGCTATCGCGGGCGAAACTCACGAGTACACCGATATGTACCCTGGCATGGCGAAAGACGCTCGTGCAGAAGGTTTCGACGAAATTGCTGACTGGTTCGAGACACTGGCAAAAGCGGAGCGTTCACACGCTAACCGTTTCCAAAAAGCGCTGGATAATTTGGACGCATAATGTCTTTGTAGGGGCGGATATTTATTCGCCCCTATCCCCCCTCACGGAGAACAACAATCATGGCAACCCCAAAACGCGAAGGCAGCCTTGAAGCCCCCACCCGCCACGCTCTCGACTGGAAAAACCCCGAATTTTATAACGAAGATGCCGTCCTGCATGAAATGGAGCGCGTCTTCGACCTTTGCCACGGTTGCCGCCGTTGCGTCAGCCTGTGTAACTCCTTCCCCACGTTGTTTGATCTGGTCGATGAATCGTCGACGATGGAAGTGGATGGCGTAGACAAAAAAGATTACTGGAAGGTCGTGGATCATTGTTACCTCTGCGACCTGTGTTACATGACCAAGTGCCCGTACATTCCGCCACATGAGTGGAATATCGACTTCCCGCATTTGATGCTGCGTGCCAAAGCGGTCAAGTTCAAGAAGGGCGATACTAAATTCCGCGACAAAGTGCTGAGTTCCACCGATAGGGTGGGCAAGCTGGCTGGTATTCCGGTGGTGGTGGATGTGGTCAACAAGATGAACCAGAACCCGACGTTCCGCAAACAACTGGATAAAGTGCTGGGTGTGCACCCGGATGCCAAAATCCCGTCCTACCACAGCCACACGGGGCGCGACCGCGTGACCCGTAATAAGACGCTGGATGAATCCAAGGCGGTCGCTGCGGGGCGTACCACCGGCAAGGTGGCGATTTTTGCGACCTGCTACGGCAACTACAACGAACCGCATATCGTTGATGACTTGCGCAAGGTGTTTGAAATCAACGGTATTCCGGTCACTTTGCTGGACAAGGAGCAATGCTGCGGAATGCCCAAGCTGGAACTGGGCGATCTGGAGTCCGTTGCAGCCGCGAAGGATGTCAATGTCCCCGCGATGATGAAGCTCATCAACGACGGTTGGGATATTGTCGGCCCCGTGCCTTCCTGCGTGCTGATGTTCAAGCAGGAGTTGCCGCTGATGTTCCCGGATGATGCCGATGTGCAAACGGTGAAAGGGCGCATTTTCGACCCGTTTGAGTACCTGATGCTGCGCCACAAGGAAGGCAAGTTGAACACCAGCTTCAAAAAGCCTTTGGGTAAAGTCAGTTACCACACCGCTTGCCACCTGCGGGTGCAGAACATCGGTTACAAGACTCGCGAGCTATTGGAACTGATCCCCGATACCAAGCTGGAATTGCTGGAACGTTGTTCTGGGCATGACGGCACGTATGCGGTGAAAAGTGAATTCCATGATATTTCGATGAAAATTTGTCGCCCGATTTTCACCAAGGTCAATCAGGCTAAGCCGGATTATTACGGCAGCGATTGCCCGATGGCGGGGCATCAAATCGAGAATGGGTTGGAAGAGGGAATGCCTGAACCGACGCATCCTCTTACCATGTTACGGATTGCTTACGGATTGTGAGGAAACGGCAATGGATAAGTTGACACGCGCAGACTTGATGAGTCTGGAACAGTATTCAATGGAACGCAAAGCCTTCCGCGAGAAGGTGATGGCACACAAGGCTAACCGCAAGATACACATTGGCTCGAATGCGACGCTGTATTTTGAAGATCGCCTGACCATGCTGTATCAAGTGCAGGAAATGCTGCGGATCGAGAAGATTTTCGAGTCCGCTGGTATTAACGAAGAGCTGGAAGCCTATAACCCGCTGATCCCGGACGGTTCCAACTGGAAAGCGACTTTCATGGTCGAATTTTCTGATGTGGAAGAGCGCAAAGTGCAATTGGGGCGGCTGATCGGCATTGAGCGCAAAACCTGGGTGCAAGTAGCGGGTTTCGATAAGGTGTACCCGATTGCCAATGAGGATTTGACGCGGGAAACCGAAGAAAAAACCTCAGCGGTGCATTTTCTGCGTTTTGAGCTGACGCCCGTGATGGTGGCATCCGTGCGCGAAGGTGCGGCTATCGCGATGGGGATTGAGCACCCCAACTACACCCATACCGTTACCTTGAGCGAAGCTTCGCGCGCTTCGCTCGCGGCTGATTTGGGTTAGTGACTACGGTTAATGGCAAACCACGCCAGTGATTCCAATGCCTGCCGGTACGCGCTATCGGGTAGGCATTGCAGGCTGGCAATGGCGGCTTCGGTTTCACCTTTGGCGCGTTCCAGCGTGTAATCAATCGCCTTGGTATCAGTAATGGCCTGCATGATGGCGTCGATCTGATCCAGTCCACCTTGCTCAATAGCGCTGCGGAGTATGACCGCCGTCGCCGCATCGCTACGTTGTATGGCAATAATCAGTGGTAAGGTCGGTTTGCCCTCGGCTAAATCATCGCCGACGTTTTTACCCATTTCCTCGGCATCGGCGGTGTAATCCAACACGTCATCGACTAATTGGAACGCTGTACCCAAATGCATCCCGTATTTTGCCATCGCCTGTTCGTGTTCCGCACTCAAGCCAGTGAGTACCGCGCCTAACTGGCACGCGGCTTCAAACAGTTTCGCCGTTTTAGAATGAATGACTTCCATGTAACGGCTTTCGGATGTGTCAGGGTCGTGGCAGTTGAGTAACTGCAAGACTTCGCCTTCGGCAATGACGTTGGTGGTGGTGGAGAGGATTTCCATCACGCGCATACTGCCGACATCCACCATCATTTCAAACGAGCGTGAATACAGGAAGTCGCCAACCAGCACAGCGGCTTGGTTGCCCCAGACGTTGTTGGCGGTTTCCTTGCCACGGCGCATGTCAGATTCGTCCACCACGTCGTCATGCAATAAGGTAGCGGTGTGGATGAATTCCACAATCGCGGCAATATCAATGTGACGTTCGCCCTGATAGCCACAGGCACGGGCAACCAGCAAGGCCAGTAACGGGCGTAAACGCTTGCCACCACTACCAATAATGTAATGGCTGAGCTGGTTGATAAGCACGACATCAGAATGCAGGCGACGCTGAATTAGAGCATTGACTGCCTGCATGTCGGCATCGGCAAGTTGGCGTATTGAGTTAAAATCCATGATGATGCAGGCTGCGGTAAAGCACCGAATGCTAGGAATAGCCCCTTGCTATGTCAAGCGATACGCGCAACTCCTTGAAATATTTTATTTCGCGTTTGACCTGAGAGGGTTTCAGCAGTACAATCCTGCGGCTCTTTAACAGGACATTTTTTGGAGAATCGACAATCATGTATGCGGTCATCGTAACGGGCGGTAAACAGTACCGCGTCGCTCAAGGCGACAGCATCTTCGTTGAAAAACTGGATGCAGAAGAAGGCGCAAACATTGATTTCGATAATGTCCTGATGGTCGGGGAAGGTGACACCGTGCAAATCGGCGCACCTTACGTTGCAGGCGCGAAAGTAACTGCAAACGTTGTGGCCCAGACTCGCGGCGTCAAAGTGCGGATCATGAAATTCCGCCGCCGTAAGCACCATCAGAAATGTACTGGTCACCGCCAGTACCTGACACAAATCGAAATCACTGGTATTTCAGCAGCGTAAGGGGATACAGCAATGGCACATAAGAAAGCAGGCGGTAGTACCCGCAACGGTCGCGATTCAGAATCGAAACGACTTGGCGTTAAGCGCTTTGGTGGTCAATTCGTTCTGGCTGGTAACATTCTTGTTCGCCAGCGTGGTACACGTTTCCATGCTGGTGAAAATGTAGGTCTTGGTAAAGACCATACATTGTTCGCCAAGGCAGACGGCATCGTGGTTTTCAAGCAAAAAGGCGCTGAAAACCGTAAGTTTGTAAGCATCCAGCCTGTTGAAGGTTGCTCTGCTTAAAAACTTCCGTCTTCGGACGATTTGCAGAAAGCCCCGCCTGTCGGGGCTTTTCGCGTATATAGGCATGGTTGCCTAAGAGTAGAAACGACATGCATTTTGTTGATGAAGTAGTAATCCGCGTGAAAGCGGGTGATGGTGGTAACGGTTGCGTGAGCTTCCGCCGCGAAAAGTACATTGAATTCGGTGGCCCTAACGGTGGTGATGGCGGTGACGGTGGCGATGTGTATTTGGTTGCCGAGCGCAACTTGAATACCCTGATTGATTTCCGTCATCAGCGTTATTATGAAGGGCAGCGCGGCGAGAATGGTTCGGGTAACAACATGACCGGCAGGCGTGGCGATGATCAGGAGATTCGCGTACCCGTTGGCACCGTTGCTTATGATGCCGAAACGGGCGAGATGATCGGTGACCTGATTGAGCCTGAACAGCGTTTGATGGTGGCCAAAGGTGGCTGGCATGGCTTGGGTAACTTACGTTACAAAAGCTCGGTCAATCGTGCACCGCGCCAATCCAAGCCGGGCACGGTAGGCGAATTACGCGTATTGCGTCTGGAGCTGAAGTTGCTGGCGGATGTGGGCTTGCTGGGCTTGCCGAATGCGGGTAAATCTACCCTGATCAGTGCCGTGTCTTCGGCACGGCCTAAAGTGGCAGATTACCCGTTCACCACCTTGTACCCGAATCTGGGTGTAGTCAGTGTTGGCGTAACGCAAAGTTTCGTGATGGCGGATATCCCCGGTTTGATCGAAGGTGCCGCAGAAGGTGCGGGTTTGGGCATCCAATTCTTGCGTCATTTGGCACGTACCAGTTTGTTACTGCATGTGGTAGACGTAGCACCGATGGCAGAGGAAAATGAGCCTGTGCGTGCAGTGCGTACCATCGAGGGCGAATTGGAGCAGTACAGCGAAGAGCTTGCTAATTACCCGCGCTGGTTGGTGCTGAATAAGATTGACGTGTTGCCGCCGGAAGAACGTGCCTCTCACTGTCAGGCAATTATTGATGGACTTGGCTGGACTGGCCCAGTGTTCCGCATTTCTGCTGCTACGGGTGAAGGCACGCAAGATTTGTGTTTCCACATCATGCAGTATTTGGATGAACATGCAGAACAGCCGACCTGAATTCATGCCCAAGACCCAGCGTTGGGTCGTCAAAATTGGTAGTGCCTTACTGACCCGTGATGGGGAAGGGCTTGACCGTGTCGCACTGGCAGATTGGGCGGGGCAAATGGCTCGCCTACATCAGTCAGGGGTGGAAATTGTGTTGGTGTCTTCCGGCGCAGTTGCCGAAGGCATGAGCCGCATGGGCTGGAAGGTCAAACCCAAAGCCTTGTTTGAAAAGCAGGCGGCTGCCGCGATTGGGCAGATGAGCCTGATCCATGCCTATGAAATGGTGTTTCAGCAACACGGTTTCCATTCTGCGCAAGTGTTGCTGACCCACGATGACCTCGCCAATCGCCGCCGTTACCTTAATGCCCGTAGTACCTTGATGACCTTGATTGAACTCAAGGTGATTCCGGTGATCAATGAGAATGATACGGTGGCGTTTGATGAAATCCGTCTGGGTGACAATGACACGCTCGGCGCGATGGTGGCGAATCTGGTGGAAGCGGATGTGCTGGTGATTCTTACCGATCAGTCCGGTTTGTACGACAAAGACCCGCGTAAGTTTCCTGATGCCCAGATGATCTTTGAGGGGCGTGCTAATAACCCCGATTACGTGGCCTTTGCCGGTGGTGCAGGCACCTTGATCGGCAGTGGTGGGATGCGTACCAAGGTCTTGGCGGCGCAACGTGCGTCACGTTCTGGTTGTGCTACGGTGATTGCCTCTGGGCGTGAACCACGGGTGCTGGAGCGCCTACGTGAGGGTGAGTTGCTGGGTACGTTGTTGTTGCCGGATGCCGCCCCGATTGCCGCCCGCAAGCAGTGGATTGCCGGGCAATTAGCCGCCAAGGGCACGTTGTGGTTAGATGAAGGGGCTGTAGGGGCTATCCTGAATACCGGTAAGAGTTTATTGCCCGTAGGGGTTTCGCGGGTCGAGGGTATTTTCGACCGGGGCGAAGTGGTCAGTTGTGTGACCGCCGATGGTCGCCTGATTGCCAAGGGATTGGTGAATTATTCGAGTGAAGAAGCTAACCGTATCAAACGTCAGCCGAGCAAATCAATTGAGCAAGTACTAGGCTATGTGGATGCGCCTGAACTGATCCATCGCGATAATTTGGTATTATTGTAGGGTGAAGTTCGCTTTAGTCGGATTTTATTGTGGTGTGCGCAGGGCGTGGGATATGGTCTGCCACAGCGAACACAGAGGAACAGGATATGGATGGCGAGCGTTACAATATTGAAGTGTCGGTGGAATCCCAATTCATCGAAAAAGAGTCTGACCCGGAACACTCACGTTATGTGTTTGCGTATACCGTGACCATTGTGAATCAGGGCAGCATTCCTGCCAAGCTGTTGACCCGGCACTGGATTATTTCCGATGCAGATGGGCGTACTCAAGAAGTGCGTGGGGACGGCGTGATTGGTGAACAGCCTTATTTACAGCCTGGTGAAGGCTTTCGTTATACCAGTGGCACAATCTTGGACACCCCACTAGGCGTTATGCAGGGTACTTACCAAATGCTCGCAGATGACGGCGAGTACTTTGATGCGCCAATTTCCCCCTTTCGTCTGGTTGACCCGCGCGTTCTGCACTGAGTCCCACTACCATTTATACTAAATAAAAAGGTTCGCACACAAAAGTGCGCGAACCCCATTGCGACCTCACTTTCCTTGTGAAAACGCGCAAAAGCATTGTGTTTACTATATGCACTGAGTGTAGATCAGTGTGCTATAAAATCAACTAACCACTTATCCACTCCTGATAGACACCTTCTAAAATCACGGGGTATATTAATAATAGATCGTATTTATTGTGTCTATAAAAAAAGAAGTGGTAACGATGAAAACCCCAAGTAAATCAGTCCATGCAAGTGGTCTCGTGGCTTTATTTGTCCTATCTGGGGCAGCATTACACAGCCAGTCAGCGGAAGCAGCTGTTTATACCTACGTTGATCAAGAGGGTACTCGCTGGTTAACCAACACACCCAAAAAGGGTAATAAATACAAATTGGTTGCCAAATATGGCGCTCCTCAGAAAAGCGTCAAACCAGCCATTACCTCTAGCGTCCCTACTTCCTCTAACTATTCTGCAACACCGGCCAGTTCCAAAAGTTCTAGAGGTCATTGCGGTGGCCAAAGTCAGGCGCAACTGGATCGTAAGATGCTGATGCATTTGGACTCTATCCGTGCCCATGCGCGTACCTATGGTGTCGATGAAAATCTGGTAGTAGCGTTAATGAAGCAAGAATCTTGTTTTAATCCCAGTGCACGATCCCATGCTGGTGCAATGGGACTCATGCAGCTCATGCCTGGTACCGCAGATATGATGGGGGTCAATAATGCCTGGGATCCGCACGATAACATCAAAGGTGGAGTCAAGTACTTAGCGGAGCAATTGCGTGCATTCAATGGCAATGAATCCCTCGCATTGGCTGCTTACAACGCAGGGCCGGGTGCGGTGCGTAAGTACAATGGCATTCCTCCCTACCGTGAAACTCAAAACTATGTTGCCAAGATTATGGGCGACTATCGGCGTGGGCAAGCACAGCCTATTCAGCGGGCGGAGGCATCTGGTTTTCAGCGTACTGCGGGTGTGACAACGACCAAGGTGGCGAAAGGTCAGGGTTGGGCGCGTCCGGTGCAAGATTTCACGGTTTTCCGTGGCTTACCATGAGTTGATATAGCTGCGTAAATTCTTTTTACAAGGAGTGCCTTTCACACACTGGCAACAATTAAACGCTGCGTGTATGCTTTCCGTTTGATTTTGATCTGTGGAGATAAGCAATGTCGATGTCTGACCGCGATGGCCTGATTTGGCTGGACGGTGAAATGGTTCCTTGGCGTGAAGCCAAAGTCCACGTCCTGACTCATACCCTGCATTATGGCATGGGCGTTTTTGAAGGCGTGCGGGCGTATAAGACCGACCAAGGCACGGCGATTTTTCGCTTGCAGGAACACACTGACCGCCTATTTAATTCCGCAAAAATCATGCGGATGGCGATGCCATACAGCAAAGACGTGCTGATGGAAGCGCAAAAGGCCGCCGTGCGTGATAATGATCTGGACTCAGCGTATATCCGCCCGATGTGTTTCTACGGTTCGGAAGGCATGGGTTTGCGTGCTGATAATCTGGAAACCCATGCTATGGTTGCCGCGTGGACATGGAGCGCCTACCTCGGTGCTGAGAACATGGAAAAAGGCATCCGTATCAAGACCTCCACCTTTACCCGCCACCATGTCAACATCACCATGTGCAAGGCCAAGGCTAACGGCAACTACATGAACTCGATGCTGGCACTGCGCGAAGCACTCGACGATGGCTATGACGAAGCCCTGTTGCTGGACGTGGATGGTTATGTCGCAGAAGGCAGCGCGGAAAACTTTTTCTTGGTCAAAGATGGCATCATTTACACGCCTGACCTAACGTCAGCTCTGGATGGCATTACCCGTAAAACCATCTTGCGTTTGGCAACTGACCTTGGCATTGAAGTGCGTGAAAAGCGCATTACCCGTGACGAAGTGTACATTGCTGACGAAGCCTTTTTCAGTGGCACGGCTGCGGAAGTGACTCCAATTCGTGAACTGGATCGTCGCTCGATTGGTTCAGGGACACGTGGGCCGATTACCGAAAAGCTGCAATCGTTGTACTTCGATGTGGTATATGGTCGTGCGGAAAAATACCGCGACTGGCTGACTTACGTCTGAGCACTTGCCTGAGGAGGCCGCATGTCTACACCTAACGTCGCTGATTACAAACGTTTGAATGATACCCGCGAAGTGGTGGTGAAACGTCAGGATTTACCCCTGTCTTGCCCCACCGATGCAAGCGCGTTGTGGTGTTCACACCCGCGTGTGTCGTTGGCGATTGAGGGTGCTGAAGACAAGACAGCGCGATGCCCCTATTGCGGTACGCTTTACCGTTTGATCGACTGAACGCGATGGCGTTCACTCCACAACGTTGCCTGATCGTCGGCCCTTCGTGGGTCGGCGACATGGTGATGGCGCAAAGCCTGTTCATGGCCTTGCGTGAACGATTCCCCGCTTTGCAGATTGATGTGCTGGCTCCGGCGTGGAGCAAGCCGATTCTGGCGGCGATGCCGGAAGTCCATGCGGCTATTGAGATGCCGTTGCAGCACGGCGAACTGGCTTTAGGCAAGCGTTACCAATTGGGTAAAGCCTTGCGTGCCAATGCCTATGATTGGGCGATTGTGCTGCCGCGTTCCCTGAAGGCGGCGCTGGTGCCCTTTTGGGCGAATATTCCGGTGCGTACTGGCTACAAAGGCGAAATGCGCTACGGTTTGCTGAACGATATTCGTCCGATGGATAAGGCTGTGCTGACAATGACGGTGCAGCGCTTCGTGGCCTTGGGCTTGCCTGCGGACGCGGCCTTGCCTCCCGCCATTCAAGCCCCGCGATTAAGCGTCGAAAGCTCCTCACCCCCTCCCGCCAAACCGACCCTCGCGTTGTGCCCCGGTGCGGAATACGGTGGTGCAAAACGTTGGCCTGCTGCGTATTTTACCGAAGTTGCCAAGCATTACATCGCGGGTGGCGGACAAGTGCTGCTATTGGGGTCTGGAAAAGATGCACCCGTTACCGCGCAGATTGCGGCGGCTGTCAATGCCGCTGACTGTCAGGATATGGCAGGCAAAACCAGCTTGCAGGAAGTGCTGGTATTGCTGTCACAAGCCGCTCAGGTGGTCAGCAATGATTCCGGGCTGATGCACGTGGCTGCCGCCGTGGGTTCGCCGGTGATTGCCCTGTATGGCTCTTCTGACCCGACTTACACCCCGCCCTTGAGTGACAAGGCGCAAATCCTCTACCTTGGGCTGGAATGCAGCCCGTGTTTCAAACGCGAATGCCCGCTGGGTCATCTTGACTGTTTGCAAAAGATTACCCCCGCACAAGTCATTTCCTTGCTATAAAGCAAAAGAAGCGCTTTCGCAGCATGGTATGCTGCTTTGCACAAATGAATGCTTGGAGGAATGGTGTGATGGATATTGAACAGCTTGCGATCCGTGATTATTTGGCGAAATGCTCCCCGTTAATCGAGCTTCCAGCGGATGTGCTGGATGAGCTTACCCGTGCGGTGCAAATCCAGCGTGTCCCGCAAGGGACGGATATATTGAGCATCGGTGCAGAAAACCCCTTCGCTTTCCTGATTCGAGCCGGGGCGGTGGATGTGTTGCTGCAAAGCGGTGATTGGTACGGGCGTTTCGGCGAGGGTGACTGGGTAGGCTACCGTTCGGTAATGCGCGGTGGCAAGGTCAGCATGACGGTGCAGGCGATTGAAGATACCTTGCTGTATGCTGTGCCGGGTGAGCTGTTTTTGTCTGTGTTGGAACGCTTTGAAGGTGTGCGCCAGTATTTTTCCGAGCGCAAGCCAGAACGTTTGCGCCATGCGCTCCAGGAAATTCGGGGCAATGATGGTTTAGCACTGGTGGCGATGCACGTGCGTGACCTGATGAAGCTGCCGATGCTGGTGGGCAAAAGCGACAGCATCCAGCAAGTTGCCCGCCAGATGAATGAATTCGATACCCAAACCGTGATGGTGACGGGCGATGATGGCGGTTTATGCGGCATTGTGACGGATGTGGATTTCCGCAAGCGTGTGGTGGCAGAAGGTCGTAGTGTGAATGCACCGATTGCTGACATTATGACCCTCAACCCTTTGACGCTTTCACCGCGTGATCAGGCATCAGAAGCTTTGCTGCTAATGTCTCGCCGCAATATCCGCCACCTGCCGGTGGTGGAGAATGGTGATGTGGTCGGCGTGGTGTCGGCTAGTGATTTGTTGCGTACCCAAAGCAGCAGTGCGGTGTATCTGGTCGGCGATATTTTCGCTGCCAACGATGTGGCGCGGCTGATGGAACTCAGTAAAAACCTGCCCAAAATGCTGGTGAGTTTGGTGAAACAGAGCCTGCCCGCCAACGATATTGGGCAGTCCATCACCTCGGTGGGTCAGGCCATTACCCGACGTTTGCTGGTGATGGCCGAAGAAAAGTTTGGTGTACCACCCGTGCCTTATGCCTTCATCGTGGCGGGTTCGATGGCGCGGCGCGAACAGACTGCGCATTCCGATCAGGATAACGGCATGATTTTGTCGGATGCCTACAACGAAGCTGAACATGGCGATTACTTCCGTGCTGTTGCCAAATACGTCAGTGATGGGCTGGATGCTTGCGGTTACATTTACTGCCCCGGCAATGTCATGGCCACTAATGACCAGTGGCGGCAACCGTTGGCCGTATGGCGTGGCTACTTCGCCAACTGGATTGAAAGCCCGCAACCCCAAGCGTTGATGTACGCCAGTATTTTCTTTGACCTGCGCTGCCTGCACGGCGACAAGCGTCTGCTGGATGAGTTGCAGGCTGAAATTCTGATGAAAACCAAAGTACAGACCCGATTCCAGGCTTTCATGGCGGGCAATGCTCTCAGTCATAAACCGCCGGTGGGTTTCTTCCGGGGCTTTGTGCTGGATAAGGATAGCAAGGACGCCGATGCCGAAAAGGGCATGGACATGAAAAAACGCGGTGTTGTGCCGGTGATCGACATGGCGCGGCTGTACGCCTTGGCGAGTGGACTTGCGCCGATTAATACCTGGGAACGTCTGGATGCGATTGCTGACGCGGGCGGTATGAGTGCCAGCACGGTGGATGATTTGCGGGATGCCTTTGAATTCATCAGTATGGTACGTTTACAGCATCAGGCCAAGCAGATTGAAAATGGCCTGAAACCTAATAACCATATGCCGCCGGAAGAGCTTTCCGCGCTGGAACGCCGCCACTTGAAGGATGCATTTGAAGTGATTTCCACCATGCAGGATAGTATGGCAAGCCGTTATCAGGCTGACCGTTTCCGTTAGAGGTCTAACTCAAGGAGCTGCATGTATACCCATCATGCACAGGTGTTAAGCAACGATATTGACGCCGCCCCCGATGTGGCGGCTTTGGTCGGTTTTAGCCAGCGTTTGCCAGCGGTATTAGTGCAGATGGTTCAGGACGGTGTTGCCTCTGGCGATGCCGTGTATACCCTCAGTCAGTGTGGGCAGGCCATTACCCAGCGTCTGCTGGTATTGGCGGAGGCACGTTTTGGCAGCCCACCGATTCCCTATGCGTTTATTGTGGCCGGTTCGATGGGGCGTAACGAGCAAAGCGCCCATTCGGATCAGGATAACGCCATGATTCTGGCGGATACCTTCCAGCCAGAACGACACGATGCATATTTCTTGCAAGTCGCGCAATTTGTCAGTGATGGTCTGGCAGCCTGTGGGTATGTGTATTGCCCCGGCAATATCATGGCGACCAACCCGCAATGGCGACAACCGCTGCATGTATGGCAAGCGCAATTCCGTCATTGGATCGAAACGCCGGAACCCTCGGCCTTGCTGAATGCCACCATCTTTTTTGACTTGCGCGGTATTTATGGGGAAGCCAGTTTGTGGCATGACTTGCGGGATGACTTGTTGGCACGCACCCACAGTCATGCATTGTTTCAGATTTTGCTGGCAGAGAACGCCCGGTCATTCCACCCACCCCTGCGTTTTTGGGGAGGCTTTTCATCGCAGCGCAACACGAATGGCGAAAAGGTCATAGACTTGAAGAAAGGCGGTGTTGTGCCGGTAATCGACATGGCACGGGTGTATGCGCTGGCGCAGGGTTTGCCGGAGGTGAATACCGCCGCACGGCTGCTGGCATTGGCAAGCCACGGGGTGATGAATGCAGGGGATGCCCACGATCTGATTGAGGCGTTGGCCTGCATCGGCGGTTTGCGCTTGCAGCATCAGGTACGGCAAATTCAGCAGGGTATCGCGCCGGATAATTTGCTGCTATTGGCTGATTTGTCGAAGGAGGAGCGCCATCATCTGAAAGCGATGTTTAAGGTGGTGGCAGGTTTGCAGGAGGCGATGTTCCGCCATTATTGCGTGAACTGAGTGGCTGTTAGGAGGAGTGCTTATGTTGAAAGGAATGACTTCCCAGCGTTTGCTGGCGCTGTTCGCGGCGGGCGTTGTGCTGTTTAATTTTCCGCTGCTGATGTTGTGGGATCATGAAGTGCAAGTCTGGGGTATCCCGCTGTTTCCGCTCGGCTTGTTTGTGGTGTGGGCAGCCCTGATCGCGGCGTTGGCGTGGGTGATGGAAACGAGGGAGGGCTAGCCGATGGTAGCACCTGCGCTGGTGGTTGGCGTGACCTTGGCTTATTTACTGATCCTGTTTGCGGTGGCTTATTTTGGTGATAAGCGGGCGGAAGCGGGGCGTTCGGTGATTGCCAGCCCGTGGGTGTATGCGCTGTCGATGGCGGTGTATTGCACGGCGTGGACATATTTCGGTAGCGTCGGGCGGGCGGCGAATGCCGGGGTGTGGTTTCTGCCGATTTATCTGGGGCCGATGTTGGCGATGATTCTGGCGTGGCTGGTGGTGCGCAAGATGATCCGCATTGCCAAAACTTACCGGATTACCTCCATTGCAGACTTTGTGGCGAGCCGTTACGGGAAAAGCCCGTTGCTGGCGGGGCTGGTGACGCTGATTACCGTGGTGGGGATCGTGCCGTACATGGCGCTGCAATTGAAGGCAATTGCCAGCGGCTATGCCGTGCTGACCTTGCCTTTGGGGCAGTCGATGGCAACGCCTGCGGACTGGTGGGCGGATGGGGTGTTGTACATGGCCTTGGCGCTGGCGGGTTTTACGATTGTGTTTGGCACGCGCCATCTGGATAGCAGCGAACGTCATGAGGGCATGGTGGCGGCAATTGCCTTCGAGTCGGTGGTGAAATTGCTGGCGTTTTTGCTGGTGGGGGCGTTTGTTACCTACGGCATGTTTGGCGGCATGGGCGATATTTTCAGCCAAGCCTTGGCGCAAGATAATCTGAAACATTTGTTGGCGTTTGATCAGGGGCAGCCGTTTGCCTATTCGCAGTGGTTTACGTTGACGCTGCTGGCGATGTTGTCGGTGGTGTTTTTACCGCGCCAGTTTCAGGTGATGGTGGTGGAAAATGTGGATGAGCGCCATCTGCGGCGGGCGGTGTGGGTATTTCCGCTGTATTTGTTGCTGATCAATATTTTTGTGCTGCCGATTGCCTTGGGGGGCTTGCTGTATTTCGGGGTAGATACGGTTGACCCGGAAACCTTTGTGTTGTCGTTGCCCTTGGCGCAGGGGTATAACTGGCTGGCGCTGGTGGCGTTTGTGGGCGGCGTTTCCGCTGCCACCGGCATGGTGGTGGTGGAGGCGATTGCGGTGTCGACGATGGTGTGCAATGACTTGGTGATGCCTTTGCTGTTACGTACCCGACGGTTTGGGGAACGTTCCGGGGGGGATTTGACCGGCTTGTTGCTGGGGATTCGCCGTACCGCGATTGTGCTGATTTTATTGCTGGGCTATGTGTATTTTCATTTGGCGGGCAATACTTACGCGCTGGTCAGCATTGGTTTGATCAGTTTTGCGGCGGTGGCGCAGTTTGCTCCGGCGGTATTGGGCGGCATGTATTGGAAAGGCGGTACGCGCAACGGGGCGCTGGCGGGTTTGCTGGCGGGCTTTGTGTTGTGGACGTATACGCTGATGTTGCCGTCGTTGGCGAAGTCGGGTTGGGTGTCGGCGAATTTCTTAGAATATGGCCCGTTGGGGATTGCTTGGTTGAAACCGGAAGCGTTCCTAGGGCTGGAGGGGATGGATAACCTGAGCCATGCTCTGTTCTGGAGTTTGTTTGCCAATATAAGCGCGTATGTGTGGGTATCGTTGTGGCAACGCCCGGCCGCGCGGGAAGCTAGCCAAGCCTTGCTGTTTGTGGATGTGTTCCAGCGTACCTCTGTGGCGCACCCGGTGTTCTGGCAGGGGCAGGCGAAAGTCACCGATTTGTTGCACCTGACCGGGCGTTTTCTAGGGGAGGCGAAGACGGAACGCTTGTTTGCCGATTATGCCCAGCAAGTCGGTGTATATGATATAGGGCAAATACCCGCTGATGCGAAACTGGTACACTTTGTCGAGACGCAATTAACGGGTGCGATTGGCAGCGCGTCGGCGCGGGTCATGGTGGCTTCCGTGGTGGAAGAGGAGGCGCTGGAGCTGGATGATGTGATGCGTATTCTGGAAGAGGCTTCGGAGTTGCGGGTTGCGCTCGAAAAGCTTAAAAGTCTGGATCATTTGAAAGATGATTTCATGTCATCCGTGACCCATGAATTGCGTACCCCGCTGACCTCGATCCGCGCCCTGACCGAGATGATGCAGGATGACCCCGAGATGGAGCTGGAGCAACGCCAGCAATTTCTGGGAATTGTGGTGGCAGAAACCGAGCGCCTCAGCCGTCTGGTTAATCAAGTGCTGGACATGGCCAAGATCGAAGCCGGTCATGCCGAATGGCACAACAGCGACGTGGACATGCGCGAGATAGTGCAACAGGCAGTCAACAGCGTGGCGGGAACCTGCCGCGAACGTGGCATTGCCTTGCAGACCGAGCTGCCGCCACAGCTTGCGCCCTTACGTGCCGATGCGGATCGGCTGGTGCAAGTGGTACTGAACTTGCTGTCGAATGCCATCAAGTTTGTGCCCGAAGGCAGCGGCAAAATTGATGTGCGGGTGCGGGATAGTGCCGCCGGTGTTACTGTCGAGGTGCAGGATAATGGCATAGGCATTGCCCCGGACAAGCACGCGCAGGTGTTTGAAAAATTCCGGCAAGTGGAAAATGCTGCCGGTTCCCAACAGGGAACGGGGTTGGGTTTGCCCATTAGCCGCCAGATTGTTGAGCATTTTGGCGGGCGTATGTGGCTGGCGTCGCAAGCAGGAAGAGGAGCCTGCTTCAGCTTTTTCTTGCCGAGGTAATTATATGGAGAGAGGAGAATTAGAATGACTAAAACTGTACTGATTGCAGATGACGAACCCAACATCCTGATTTCGCTGGAATACTTGATGAAGCGCGAGGGCTACCGGGTGCTATTGGCGCATGATGGGCAAGAAGCTTGCGACCTGATTGCCAGCGAGCACCCCGATATGGTGCTGCTGGACGTGATGATGCCGAAAAAGACCGGCTTTGAGGTGTGCCATGCCATCCGCGCCGATGAAACCTTCAAGGCCATGCCTATCCTGTTGCTGACCGCCAAGGGGCGCGATACCGATGTCGCCAAAGGTCTGGCAATGGGGGCGAATGATTACATGATCAAGCCGTTTTCCACCAAAGAGTTGGCGCAAAAAGTGCGTGAATTGCTGGAGAGTGCAGAATGAGGCGCGTGGATTGGCGGGTGGTGATGGGCGTCGCCGGTATTGGGGCGATTTGTCTGGTGTGGTTGCTGGCAACCGGTGGCTTGATCTGGTCAACGCTGGATGAGGCGGGGCGCACCATCCTCAAAGACACGCTGGGTGAACGCATCATGCTGTTGCTGCTGATGTGGGCAGTATCGCTGCTGGCAGTGGGTGCAGCCCTACGCTGGATGGTGTCGTATTTCATGACAGCCCCGGCACGCTTGGCAGAACAGGCGCAAGTGTTGCTGGGTACAAACGTTAAGCGCCAGTTGGAACCGACCGGCAGTGCCGAAAACCGCCGCTTGACCGACTTGTTTAACCAGTTGGTGCAACAACGCGAAGCCTTGCGGGAAGAAATGGATGTACGGGTTGCCGAGGCTGCTCGCAATACCGAACAGGAAAAAAACCGCCTTGCTGCACTGATGTCGGAACTCACCAAAAGCGTGGTGGTGTGCAACCTCGACGGGCGCATTTTGCTGTACAACAACCGGGCGCGGATGCAGTTTCGCAAGCTCTCGCAAGCGCCCGGTGTGGCGGGTGGTGGCGAGTTGATCGGTTTGGGGCGTTCGGTTTATGGCGTGTTTGACCGCAAGCTGGTGGCGCACGCGCTGGAAAATATCCAGCACCGTTTGCAGCGTGGGGCAGCCGCGCCTTCCGCACAATTCATTACCACCACGCCGTCGGGGCAGTTGTTGCGGGCGCAAATGGCGCCGGTACGTGCCGTGCAGGAAGCTGATACCGTCGCTCCGGTGACAATGACGGGTTTCGTGTTGATGCTGGATAATATTACCCGCGAATTTGAAGCGCAGGCGCGTCAGGATCATATCCTGCATACTCTGACCGAACGCAGCCGTGCCGCGCTGGGCAATATGCAGGCCGCGCTGGACGTGCTGGAATACCCCGATGTAGAACCCGAGATGCGCGAGCGTTTGCTGATGGTGTTGCGGGAAGAAACGGGCGGGCTGGGCAACCGTTTGCGCGAACTCAAGTCTTCAGCGCTGGATAGCACGGTATTGCGTTGGCCGTTGGAAGACATGCTGGGCGCGGATTTGGTGGCCGCCGCCATCCGCCGCATTGAAGCCTTGGGTGGTTTGACGGCGGTGGAGGCCGGGGTCGATGATTCGCTGTGGCTGAAGGTGGAAAGTTTCTCGCTGTTGCAAGCCTTGTCCTACCTTGCGGAACGTTTGCGGCAGGAATGCGTGATCAGCACGGTGCAATTGCGCCTGAGTATGGGGATAGGCCGTGCCCAACTCGATTTGTGCTGGACGCCAAGCGCCGCCAAGCTGACCGATAAAGTCGTGCCGGGTTGGGAACATGATCCGATGCGTTCCGGGGGCGAAGATACCTCGCTGACGATTCAGGATGTGGTGGAACGTCATGGTGGCGCGTTCTGGTTTGAGCGCGAGCCTGAGACGGGCACAACCTTTTTCCGCTTCCTGTTGCCGCTGGCAGCACCGCAAGAGCAACTCGATTCCGCCAGTCTGGTGCAGAATGAGAGCCGCCCGGAATATTACGATTTCGACTTATTCCAGCCATCCGCGCAAAGCCGTTCTTTGGAAGACAGCCGTTTGAGCGAGTTGTCGTTCACGGTGTTTGATACGGAAACCACCGGGCTTGACCCTGCCAATGGTGATGAAATCATCCAGATTGCAGCGGTGCGGATTGTGAATGGCAAGCTGTTGCGCAATGAGAATTTTGACCAACTGGTTGACCCCAAACGTAATATTCCAGCGATTACCATCCCGATTCACGGGATTACGCCGGAAATGGTGCACGGGCAGCCGACGATCGACAAGGTTTTGCCTGCTTTCCATCAGTTTGCGCAAGACACGGTGCTGGTGGCGCACAATGCCGCGTTTGACATGCGTTGCTTGCAGGTGAAGGAAAAAGTCACCGGCTTGGTGTTCGATCATCCGGTGATGGATACGCTGCTATTGTCGGCGGTAGTGCACCCCAATCAGGAATCGCATCGGCTGGAGGCGATTACTGAACGTTTCAATATCAACATTCTGGGGCGGCATACGGCGCTGGGTGATGCGATGGCGACGGCGGAAGTGTTTATGCACTTGATCCCGTTATTAGAGGAAATGGGTATTTATACGCTGGGGCAGGCGCGGGAAGCCGCACAGAAAACCTATTATGCGCGTTTGAAATATTAGGGTTGACCTTGACTTGGATTCAGCTTAGCTTATCTGATTAATTAAATTTTAGAGCGGAACCAAGATGGCACGTATTACAGTTGAAGATTGTCTGGGTCATGTCGAGAACAATTTTGCACTGGTGTTGAAAGCGGCGAAACGCGCCCGTGACATTTCTCACGGCGCTCAACCGCTGGTGGCGGAGGAAGGCGACAAGCCAACCGTCATCGCCCTGCGCGAAATTGCCGAAGGCTTGTTAGACAAGAAGCCGGTGGCGATTACCACTACAGCAATCGACGATTAATACCAACTAAAGAATACCCGCTAGGTAGTTACCTTTTGCGGGTATTTTTTTAGGTTGCTAATACAGCTTTACCTGATTCGCTCAGTGAGGATGTTATATGTCAGATGACAATTCATACCTTGGATCAGCCCCCGATGAGCACGGGCAGGAATCCCATAGCATGGGGGATGGGCTCCATGAGTCCGGCGAATCCAGTGAGTCCGACGTGGCGGACATGCCACCTAGAACATCGACGGAACCATCTATGTCACCACCTATGTCAAAGCCCCCTAATGGTGTTTTTCGCGCCAACGATTTGATGCAGTTGGTCGAACGTTATATGGATCCGACAGACACGGGCAAGGTTTACGCTGCCTTCCTGTTGGCTGCGGAAAAGCATGAAGGCCAATTTCGTGCTGATAAAACAACCCCTTATATTACCCACCCACTAGAAGTCGCTCATACCCTTGCCTTATGGTATTTGGATGTGGATACCATTTGTGCGGCCTTGTTACACGATGTTCCCGAAGATACCGATTGCACCAACGAAGAGGTCGTTGCCCAGTTTGGCGCTACGGTGGGTCATCTGGTTGAGGGTGTCACCAAACTGAAGCGTAATGACAAGCTGCCAACCAAGCAGGCGGTCACGATTGCGAGTTACCACAAGATGATGCAGGCCATGACCGAAGATTTTCGGGTGGTGCTAGTCAAATTGGCTGACCGTTTACACAATATGCAAACGCTGGGTAATGTGTCGCCAGACAAGCGGCGGCGGATAGCGCAGGAAACGTCCACGACCTACGTGTCGTTGGCGCGGCGTATGGGGATGAATATTATCCGCCGTGAATTGCAGTGGTTGTCTTTTCAAGGTTTATACCCGTGGCGTAGCAATATTCTGAAGCGTGCACTGGATAGCTATCAGGCTGAAAATCGGGAAAAGCACGCGCAAATTTTCCATAGTGTCACCGATGCGCTAGCCGTCAGCATTCACAGTAGCAGTGTGTTGATGTGGGAAAAAAACCTGTTCCGGGTATATGAGCAGTCGCGTCGCAAAAAACTCCCGTTACGTCAGCAATGTGATTTGCTGGAACTCAGTGTGCAAGTGGCTGATCTGGACGATTGCTATCGGGCATTGGGGATTATTCATCGTTTGTTCAAGCCGCGTTTGGGTATGGTCAAGGACTTTATTGCAGCCCCTAGAGCACACGGTTTTCAGTCATTGCAGACGACTGTGACTGCCCCGAATGAGCAGGTGGTACGTTTCCAGATTCAAACCCGTGATATGTATCAGGTCGGGCAATTGGGCGTGGCGTCCAGTTGGAATCATTCCTCGGGAACACGTGCTTATACCCAAGGGGTGTTTGATGGATGGGTTGAGCAAATCAAGGAATTTGACAGCCAAGCACAAAACCCTGATGAATTTTATGCCGCCATGCAAGGCGATATGTTCCAGACCGAGATTTATGCCTATACCCCGGAAGGGGATGTTAAAGAGCTACCGCGTGGCGCAACATTGGTCGATTTTGCTTACGCGGTGCATACCGAATTGGGAAATCGCTGCAAAGCTGCCAAGGTGGATGGCGTGTTGCGCTGGCTAGGTTCGCGCGTGCCGAACAATATGGCGACGATTGAAATTATCACGGGTGATTCTGCTGCACCTGACCCCGAGTGGCTCGCTTTCGTTAAGACCAGTAAAGCTATTTATGCGATTCGTAGTTGGCTGCGTCAGAATGGTGTTGTGTCAGAAGGTAATGAAAATGGCACGGTGCAAAAAATGTTAGTCAGTATTGTGGTGGAGGTGCGTGATGTGAAAGGCGTGTTGCGCCTGATCACCAAATGCTTGGATGGGCTTGATGTGAATATCGTTGATTTGAAGATCAGTGGCGAGGGGCGCATTCAGCAGGATGCCTTTACGCTTCAGGTAAATAATCTGGGGCATTTACAAGAGGTCATTCGTCAGCTAAAACACATACCTAATGTATTGAATGTAAGCAAATCGACGAAATAAAGGATTTCCATGAACAAGACCATCATTTCTACGACTGACGCGCCACAAGCGATTGGCACTTATTCACAGGCTGTACGAGTGGGTGATACGGTGTACCTTTCTGGGCAAATTCCCTTGGTTCCGGCCACGATGCAAATGGTGGAAGGTGATATTGCCGCGCAAGTGCGTCAGGTATTCGAGAATCTGGCGGCGGTGGCCAAGGCGGCGGGCGGTTCGCTCAATGATTGTGTGAAAGTGCATGTGTTCTTGACCGATCTGGTGCATTTTCCAGTGGTCAATCAGGTAATGGCTGAATTCTTTGCCGAACCTTATCCGGCGCGTGCTGCTATCGGTGTTGCGGCACTACCGCGTGGTGCTGAGGTGGAAGTTGATGCCATCATGGTCTTGGATTAAGTATGACTAACGAGCAACAACCTCCTTACAAGCTGGCAACGATTGATCTGGGTTCAAACAGTTTCCACATGATTGTGGTGCAGATTGATGCTTTAGGGCAGGTCAATGTATTGGATCGTTTGCGTGAATCGGTACGTTTAGGCGGGGGGTTGGATGCAAAAGGCAATTTGAGCAAGGCAGCTCAGCAGCGGGCGGTGGATTGCTTGCGGCGTTTTGGTGAACGTATCCGTGATTTTCCCTCGGAAAATGTGGCAGCCGTGGGGACAAATACCTTACGTTTGACCAAAAATTCTCGCGAATTTTTGCATCTGGCAGAAGAGGCATTGGGACATCCGATTGCTGTGATTAGCGGTCGTGAAGAGGCGCGGCTCATTTACCTTGGTGTGGCACATTCACTCGCTAAAGATCAGCAGGGTAAGCGTTTTGTCATGGATATCGGTGGCGGCAGTACTGAGTTGATCATTGGGCAAGGTTTCGAGCCGTTGCATCTGGAAAGTTTACGGATGGGGTGTGTCAGCAGCACGTTGGCTTTTTTCCCCGATGGCAAATTGACCAAGGCTTGTTGGGACAAAGCGATTACAGCGGCCTTGTTAGAGTTGCGCCCGATTAAGGCTGCTTACCGGTCGATTGGCTGGGAATCCGCCACTGGCGCTTCCGGCACTATCCGCGCGGTCAAAAAAGTGATCCAGCAAACTGGGCTTGCGCCTTATGGGATTACGCTGGAACACATGCACCAAGTGCGTGACATGATGATCGAGGCCGGTCATGTGGATAAGCTTAAACTGGCTGGGTTAAGTGACGAACGTAAGCCTGTGTTTGCTGGTGGTTTGGCGGTATTGATTGCGGTGTTTGAGGCGCTGAATATTGAGCGGATGTCAGTATCAGATGGGGCATTACGCGAAGGTTTGGTGTTTAACCGGCTCGAACGTTATCAACATGAAGACATCCGCGACAAGACGGTTAGTGTTTGGCAACAGCGTTTTCAAGTGGATCAAACGTATGCGGCGGCCGTACATGCGACGGCATTTAAGCTGTTCAACCGTTGCCGCGATGATTGGAAATTGCCGGGGCATTTGGTGGAGTTGCTGAGTTGGGCGGCAGATTTGCACGAGTTGGGGCTGGCTGTTTCGCATTCCAGTTACCACAAGCATGGTGGCTACCTGTTGGAATATGCGGATTTCCCCGGTTTTTCCAATGAGGAGCAACGTTGGTTGAGTGTGCTGGTGCGCACTCATCGCCAGAAAATCTCTGCCAAGTTGTTCAATTTGCTAGATTCTGAGGATTATCAGAATGCCTTGTATTTGAGTGTGTTACTGCGGTTAGCGGTGTTGTTGCACCGTTCGCACAAGGATGTTGCCCCACCGATTGATCGCATCAAACTGGGTAAGAACTACATTGAATTGCGCTTTCTGGATGACATCAAGGCCAAGAAGCCGTTGCTGATGGCAGACTTGGAACGCGAGCAGGCGTTTTTGAAAGCCGTTAAGGTGGAGTTGGTGTTTTAACTAAGTTGCTTTAATCTTAACCCCGCATCTTGAAGAAGCAGGGTTAGGAAATAGGCAGTGTTTAAATCACTTGCCCCGGCAGTTTGCGCTTATAACCGCGTTCTTCGAGTTTAGCCAGATACTCTGCCCAGTTCTGCTCCATGTTCTTGCCCAGGTCATACAGCAAGTTCCAGTCATAAATACCACTGTCGTGATTGTCATCAAAGGTTAACTGGATGGCGTAATGCCCTACCTGTTCAATGCCTTTGATATTGACGTTTTCCTTGCCGATTTGCAGGGTTTCTTGCCCTGGCCCGTGACCACGCACTTCGGCAGAAGGTGAATTGACCCGCAGGTATTCACAGCTCAGGGCGTGTACTTCGTCGCCCGGCCAAGTGATCAGCAGTTCGCGGGTTTTCTGGTTCAGGGTAATGTCGAGTGGTGTCATGTTTGGTTCTCTTTACAAAATGTAACGGCTCAGGTCTTCGTCTTTAACCAGTTCGCCAAGGGTCTGGTCCACGTAGGCGGCGTCAACCGTCATGGTGCTGTCGCAATCGGGCGCTTCAAACAGCACCGTTTCCAGCAAACGCTCCACCACCGTGTGCAGGCGGCGCGCGCCGATGTTTTCGGTGCGTTCGTTGACTTCAAAGGCAATTTCCGCAATGCGGCGGATCGCATCCGGGGCAAATGTCAGCTTGACGCCTTCGGTTGCCAGCAAGCCTTCGTACTGTTCAGTCAGGGATGCATTCGGCTCGGTGAGGATGCGCTCGAAGTCATTCGCGCTCAAGGCATCCATTTCTACACGAATAGGTAGCCGACCCTGTAATTCCGGTATTAAGTCAGAGGGTTTGGAAACGTGGAAAGCACCGGAGGCAATGAACAAGATATGGTCGGTTTTGACCATGCCGTATTTGGTGTTGACGGTGCAGCCTTCGATCAGTGGCAGCAAGTCACGTTGCACACCTTCGCGGGAAACATCTGCGCCGCTGGTTTGCCCGCTGCGTGCCACTTTGTCGATTTCGTCGAGGAAGACGATGCCGGTTTGTTCGACGGCGAACAGGGCGCGTTGCTTCAACTCTTCCTCGTTGACCATCTTGTGGGCTTCTTCCTCGGTCAGCACTTTGAGCGCGTCCTTGATTTTCATCTTGCGCTTGCGTTTTTTGCTCTGGTTGAGGTTTTGGAACATGCCTTGGAGCTGGCTGGCCATTTCTTCCATGCCCGGCGGGGTCATGATTTCTACGCTGGCACCGCCGACGGAGACATCCAGCTCGATTTCTTTATCGTCGAGTTCGCCTTCGCGCAGTTTTTTGCGGAATTTCTGGCGGGTAGGGGAATCGTCACGCACCGGCTTGGCGGGTTCGTCGTCACCGGTGGCTAGCCATTCGTTGACCGGGGTTTCCTTGCGCGGCGCAGGTAACAGGATGTCGAGGATGCGTTCTTCCGCCGCTTCCCCTGCGCGGTATTTAACCTTTTCCACTTCCTGTTCGCGCATCATTTTCATCGCCATGTCGGCGAGGTCGCGGATAATGGAATCGACTTCCTTGCCCACGTAACCGACTTCGGTGAATTTGGTGGCTTCGACCTTGATGAAAGGAGCGTTGGCGAGTTTGGCGAGGCGGCGGGCAATTTCGGTTTTGCCAACACCCGTGGGGCCAATCATCAGGATATTTTTGGGGGTCACTTCGGGGCGCAGCGCATCGTCAAGCTGCTGGCGACGCCAGCGGTTGCGCAGGGCAATGGCGACGGAACGCTTGGCCTTGTCCTGACCAATCACGTGCTTGTCGAGTTCTTGGACGATTTCGCGGGGGGTCATGGTTCCGACGCTCATCAGAGTTCCTCAATGGTCAGGTTATGGTTGCTGTAAATGCAGATGTCAGCAGCGATGTGCAAGCCTTTTTCGACGATTTCACGCGCGGAAAGCTCAGTGTTGTCCAGCAGGGCGCGTGCTGCCGATTGGGCGAATGCACCGCCGGAACCGATGGCGATTAAATCGTTTTCTTGCTCTATCACGTCGCCGTTGCCGGTGATCAGTAGGGAAGCGGTGGCATCGGCGACGATCAGCAAGGCTTCCAGTTTGCGCAACATGCGGTCGGTGCGCCAGTCTTTCGCTAGTTCCACTGCTGCACGGGTCAGGTTGCCGTGGTGTGCCTGGAGCTTGCTTTCAAAGCGTTCAAACAGGGTGAAGGCATCCGCCGTGCCGCCAGCGAAGCCAGCAATCACTTTGTCGTTGTACAGGCGGCGTACTTTGCGGGCATTGCCTTTCATGACGGTATTGCCTAGCGTCACCTGACCATCACCACCTACGACAACTTTGCCGTCGCGGCGCACGCTCAGGATGGTGGTTCCTCGGTATTGTTCCAAAATCAGCTCCAGATTTTTTAGTCTAGCCCATAGCGTGTGGGTGTTTGGGGTAAATTTCAAGGGCTAGGGAATACCCATGTCATCATAAAAAAATTATTGTGTAAAGAATGCACTTTTAGCGTGTATGATGCCTATTAGATTGAGGTGTTTTTTCTTTTAACTTCAATAGTTTGTTGTTGCAACACTGTTGTTTCTATACCACAATCAGTTTTGTTGCTCTTTGGCCTTTTGGAGGTGCAGTATGAGTATATTTGGTTTGGTAATATTTGCTGTTATTGTGTTCGTGGCTTGTTATACCACGCAGTGTGGCAGTACCCGGCGTGAAAACTTACCCGATGAAATTCAGAAGTTGTTGTAAATGCAACATACAGTCTGCTCGTAAAAAATCTTACCTATTGAAATCTGACCTGCCCGTACTTTGCGGGCAGCGTTTTTAAGCATGTTTTTGTACTGAACCTGAATTACCTTCACCGTGTGTCGTATCGTGCTTTGCGCCCTAGTGGGGGTGTGAGTAGAATCATGATTGAGATTATTCCTTATCAATAATTAAAAATCCCAAGGCAGTCAATAACATGACTAACGAGCATACCTTTCCACTAATTTTAGTCGACACTGAAGGTTCTGATGAAAAGCTGTTCGAGCATATCGAAAGAGCCATACTGGCGGGTGCAAAAAGTCTGTTAATACTGGCTTGTGATGCGAATGCTTTCACAAGCAATCAACTGAACGCGCGTCTTCAACGTATCCCTATTCCAGTTTTTGGTGGCATTTTTCCTGAGATTGTGGCGGGGAGAAGTAAGTTGGTTCGGGGAAGTATTGTGTGCGGCTTGGATGTGGTGGCGAGCGTGTATCATATTGAGAATCTCTCTGATCCCAATGAAGATTACCTCGTTCATGCAGAACAATTGGTGGCGGCAACTGTACCCGGTGCGACGTTAGTGACCTTGGTCGATGGCTTGAGCCAGTGTATTTCTACCTTTTTGGAGCATTTGTATGAGGCGTTGGGAGCGCGTAATCAATACATTGGTGGTGGTGCTGGGTCGTTAAGTTTGGTGCAAAAGCCCTGCTTGTTTAGTAACCAAGGTTTGCGTCAGGATTGTGCGCAGATTGCGGTGATTGATTGGCCGATTAGCATCGGTATTGAACATGGTTGGAAAAAGTTTGCGGGGCCTTTTTTCGTCACGGGGGCGCATGATAATACCATTACTAGCTTGGATTACCGCCCAGCCTTTGAGGTGTATCGTGAGGAAATTGAGGCGGATAGTCATCGTCGATTTAGTCGTACTAATTTTCATGAGTTGGCAAAAGCTTATCCTTTTGGATTGGAGCGCTTAAAGGGCAGTGTGGTGGTTCGTGACCCTTTACGTCATGAAGGCAATAATTTGGTGTGTATCGGGGAGGTGCCTGCTAATCATATTATCTACCTTCTGAAAGGGGATGCTGAGAGTTTATTGGCAGCTTCTAGCCAATGTGCGCTCTACGCCTGCGTTCAAGTTCGTCCAAAAGTGGCGCTATTATTCGATTGCATTAGTCGTGTGTTGTTTTTGCAAGATCGCTTTACAGAGGAAATTGATAATATTCTCGACGTGTTACCCGACAATGTTCCCTTGATAGGTGTGTTGTCGTTGGGCGAGATTGCGGATGCTGGCCATACCTGCCTTGAGTTTTTCAATAAAACCACGGTATTGGGTGTGTTGGGGGCAGGTGAAGAGGAATGCGCATGACACCGACATTAGAGCTTATTTCGATTCAATATGCCTTGGCATTATTGGTTGGGCAAGATTTGGATTTGCGGACGATGTTACGCAAATTTTTACCCTCAACACTGAAGTTGTTGAATTGCCGTAGTGGTTATATTTGGCTTCATCAGCATGAAGCCGTGGTCGGCGTGGATTTGCCAGAACCTGCTTACAGTTATCCCGCCTTACATGGGGGAGTGGCAGAGAGTCAGCCTGCACTCTCCTCGCATTTACGGCGGATAGTAGCCAATGGGTGGCAAGTTAAAAAGCCCGGTGAAATTATCCAAATCGACAGTTGTTATTATCACTTGCTCCCGATTGGTACGAGTGGTTTATTGGTATTATTACGTAACCCACCTTTACCCGATACGCATATGTTGGCGCTTGGCTTGGTGCTGAAGCGCTTAGAAACCGCCTGTTTAGCTTGTTTGCAACATGCTTATTTGAACGAGGCTCGGCAAGAGGCGTTACTGGCTCAGAAAGCGGCGGAACAGGCACACCAAGCCGCTGTGCAGGCTAATAAAGCTAAGAGTGAATTTCTGGCGATGATGAGTCATGAAATCCGCACACCGATGAATGGTGTCATGGGGTTGACTGACTTGATGTTGTACAGCGAGGTATCCCCCCAACAGCGGGAATACCTCGACATGATTAAGTCATCTTCCCGAGCGTTGCTGGATATTATCAATGAAATTCTCGACTTTTCACGCATTGAGTCGGGTAGCCTGACGCTTAATTATGCTCCTTTATCGCTGCGTGAATTGATTCGGGATACGTTCCCGCCTTTGACACTGCGTGCTAAGGAAAAGGCTTTGGCCTTTCATTGGGAGGTTGCGGGGGATGTGCCTGATGCGTTGGATGGCGATGCTGGGCGCTTGCGGCAGATTTTGATCAATCTGGTGGGTAATGCCATCAAGTTTACCGAACGTGGGGAGGTGGCTGTTTCGGTGACGCTGCAAAGTGGGGCGGCGGTTGGGCAAGCTTGTGTGTTGTTTGCGATACGGGATACGGGCATTGGGATTGCCCCGGATAAACAGGCTAGTATTTTTCAACCCTTCCAGCAGGCAGATAATTCCATTACTCGTCGTTACGGTGGTACGGGGCTGGGTTTGGCGATTTCATCCCAATTGGTGGAGATGATGGGCGGGCATTTAAGGGTGGAAAGTGATCCGGGCAACGGCAGTATTTTTCATTTCAGCGCAGTATTTAATCTGACTGTTAAGCCTCAAACACCACCGCTAGCCAGTGCCCGTTTGACCTTGTTGCAGGCTGACCGTCCACTCGATATTTTGCTGGCGGAAGATAATGCGGTGAACCGTATGTTGGCGGTACGGTTACTCAGTAAGGTAGGGCATAAGGTGACGGTAGCAGAAAATGGGCAAGAGGCTATTGATGCATGGTTGGTAAAACGTCCCGATGTCATCCTGATGGATATGCAAATGCCTGTTATGGATGGGATTGAAGCTAGCCTGCAAATTCGGCAGCAAGAGCAGGCGAGAGGGCTGATGTCGACCCCGATCATTGCTCTGACGGCGAATGCGATGAGCAGTGACCGGGACAGGTGTCTTGCCGCTGGTATGGATGATTTCCTCAGTAAACCGTTTAATGCACAAGACTTGCTGGATGTATTGATGCGAACCTGTAATTGACTTGTTTGGGTATTTCGCTGCGTTTTTGCTGATGGTGAAGTTGCTGTTGCTGAATCATGACCAGAATGCAGTCTGCGGTGCTGCGATTATTGGCTACCGGAATATTCATTAAGGTAGCCAGCCGTAATAGTGCTTTGACATCGGCATCATGTGGCGCGGTGCTCATCGGGTCCCAGAAAAAGATCAGGATGTCGAGTAAACCTTCGGATATTCTTGCGCCAATTTGTTGGTCACCACCGTAAGGGCCACTCAGGAAGCAACTTACGCCTAGACCGGTTTGTTCCATCACCTGCTTGCCGGTTGTGCCGGTGGCAAACAATTCACAATCAGCGAGGATGCGCCAGTTTTCTTTCGCCCAGCTAAGGAGTTCGGGTTTGAGGTTGTCATGGGCAACTAAGGCTACCCGTTGTTTGTGTATTTTCATGAAGCCCCCGCTCTGAAATCTACTGAATTTTTGTTGTTAGAACTTTGTTGTATCGATGGTACAGCAGAGCTGTAGGGTTGTGCATCAAGTGATCATGGGTGTGGATAATATTACCGATAAACGGTATGGCGGCGTCAGTTGTCAGGTGAATATAATGGCCGGAGAACCAGTCACGCGAGAACAACCATGTCAGCCGAAGCCATCCTCTCCGCCAGCCTTTACCTCCAGCACCAGCTCGCTCGCCACCCCAACTGGCAAGCCCTGTGCGCCACCAGCCAGCCCTACCGCGAGGGCGAACTCTTCCAGACAATCGCCGCTGAAATCCGCGACATTCCCGACCACACCACTCTGCTGCACGTCGTTCGCGACATCCGCCACCGCGAAAGCGTGCGCATCGCTTGGCGCGACCTCAGCGGGATGGCAGAACTGGCTGAAACCCTGCGCACCACTTCCGACCTTGCCGATGGTCTGGTGGATGCCGTGCTCCACTGGTGTTACGCCGAACTCAGCGCCAAACACGGCATACCCCGCAGCCGCGACGGCGCACCGCAGCAACTGGTGATCCTCGGCATGGGCAAGCTGGGCGGGCGCGAACTCAACTTTTCCTCTGACATTGACCTGATTTTTGCCTTCCCGGAAAAGGGCGATACCGACGGCAAACGCTCGCTCGACAACCAGACGTTTTTCACCCGCGTCGGGCAACGCCTGATCGGAGTATTGGGGCAAACCACCGCTGACGGCGTCGCTTACCGCGTCGACATGCGTTTGCGTCCCTTCGGCGAAGTCGGCGCACTCGCGCTATCGTTTGATGGGATGGAGCATTACTACGAAACCCACGGGCGCGAATGGGAACGCTACGCCCTGATCAAGGCGAGGGTGATCGCAGGCGACCAAGCCAGCGGCGCGGAACTGATGGCACGTTTGCGCCCCTTCGTTTACCGCCGCTACCTCGATTACGGCGCAGTCGAACAATTGCGCGACATGAAAGCGATGATCAACCGCGAAGCCGAACGCCGTGGCAAGTATCAGGATGTGAAACTCGGCACAGGCGGGATCCGCGAAATCGAATTCACCGCGCAAGTGTTCCAGCTCATGCGCGGAGGGCCTGTGCCCGAACTGCGTCAGTGCAACCTGCTGCTGACGCTAGAAGCCCTGCTGGTACAACAACTGCTGAGTGAGGAGGAATATGGGGTGTTGCACCTTGCCTACCATTTCCTGCGGCGCACCGAAAACCGCCTGCAAATGTGGCATGACGAACAAACTCATTCCCTGCCCGACAAGTCGGAGCAGCAGGCCAGCCTTGCTGCGAGCATGGGCTTTACCGATTGGGAGCGTTTCCGCACCGAACTCAACCACCATCAGCAAGGCGTGAGCCATATTTTCCAGCGGGTGTTTGCCCTCGAAACCGATGCGTCGCGCCCGATGCCGGAACACCCCGCGATTCAGGCTTTGCTGGATAGCCGTTTGTACGCATCCCTTACCGATACCGGGCGCAGCCGCCTGAAGCGCTTGTTGCCTGCGTTGCTGGATGTGTGCAATGCCACCGCGACCCCGCAAGACACGCTGGAACGTTGCCTGCGGGTGGTGAGCAAGATTGCGCCGCGTTCCGGCTATATTGCGATGCTGGCGGATAACCCCGGCGCACTCGACCAGTTTGTGCGGCTGGTCAGCGACAGCTTGTGGATTACCAGCGAGTTGACCTTGCACCCGATTCTGCTCGATCAGATGCTCGACCCGCACCAGCTTTACGCCCCGCTCAACCGGGAGGAACTCGGTGCAGCTTTGCGGCTGGAACTAGAGCGTATCGACGCCAACGACACCGAACAGGTGATGGAACGCTTACGCCAGTTCAAGCAGGCGCAAGTATTACGCACCGCAGCGGCCGACATCACCGGGGTGTTGCCACTGATGAAGGTGTCCGACCAGCTCACTTGGGTTGCCGAAGCAGTGTTGGAAGAAACCCAGCGTCATGTGTGGGAGACGATGACCGCGCAAGTAGGTGTGCCGTGTTACCAGTTAGAGGGTTTAACCCATCAGGCCGGTTTTGCCATTATCGGCTACGGCAAACTGGGTGGTTTGGAACTGGGTTATGGTTCGGATCTCGACATTATTTTCCTGCACGACAGCCAAGGGCAGGCGCAGCAAACCAACGGCAACAAAGTGCTGGAAAATGCGGTGTTCTACGCGCGTTTTGCGCAAAAGATTATCCATACCCTGACCACCTTCACCCCGGCAGGGCGTTTGTATGAAACCGATACGCGCTTGCGCCCCAGTGGGGCTTCCGGCTTGCTGGTCAGTAGCCTGAATGCCTTCCGCACCTATCAGCAGGAAAAAGCGTGGGTGTGGGAACATCAGGCGTTGTTGCGTGCCCGTGTGGTGACGGGTTCGGCAAGCTTACGGGCGCAATTTGAGCAGGTACGCCACGCTGTGCTGTGCCAACCGCGTGATAAGGCTGCCTTACGCAAGGAAGTCAGCACCATGCGCCAGAAAATGTGGGAAAGCGTCGGTAGTAAGGATGCCAGCGTGTTCAACCTGAAAAAAGACCCCGGCGGGATTACCGACATCGAATTCATTGTGCAATTCCTGATTCTTGCCCATGCGCACGAACACCCGCAACTGGTGCGTTGGAGTGACAATATCCGCCAACTGGAATCCCTGCATCAGGCAGGCATCTTGCCAGAAGTGCAAGCGGAAGCCTTGGCCGATGCTTACCGCAGCTTACGTGACCGCTTGCATGAACTGGCCTTGCAAGAACAAGGGGCGACGGTAGAGGCGGGGCAGTTTGCACGGGAACGGGCAGTGGTGCAGGCGGCTTGGAAAGAGTGGATGTTGCAGGTGTAGGTGTTATTCATCAGTCGTGCGCGAGATACCCCTGCCTTTAGGCATGGGTAGGGATAGCGCGTCGGCGACAGCCGACCCTCTTCTCGCTCCTCCGTTTGGTTTGCTATCTTCGGTTGTTGACTCTTCACGAAATATACGATATTTTGTGAATAATGAAAACTAAACGCGCCTACAAATTCCGATTCTACCCAGACCAACAACAAGAAACGTTGCTGGCTCAGACGTTCGGTTGTGTGCGCTACGTTTACAACAGCATCTTGCGTTACCGCACGGATGCCTACTATCAGGCTCAGGAAAAAGTTGGGTACACGAAAGCGAGTTCCCAACTGACTGCC
>NZ_JHYQ01000021.1 GCF_000621325.1 Thiothrix lacustris DSM 21227
GTCAACAGTCCGAAAGGTAGAGCAGGACTTGGAATAAGAGAATGGACATGCCCCGACTGTGGGGAGCTGCACGACAGAGATGTCAATGCAGCCCGGAACATTCTCACGGCAGGACATTGCCGTCTCGCAGGAGGAATCCCCCGGCTTTAGCCATGGGGAGGATGTCAATATAGGCTACAGGTATTGCCATACAATCACAGCAGGGAGAGAACATGAAAGTACGCGCATTCTTATGGATATTCCTCTGGTGTTTGCCGCTGTTCAGTAGCAGCTTGCACGCGGATGAGCTGACGAATTTGCTGACAGGCAAGACGGATAGCGCAGTGGCGGGTACTGACAAGGTGATTTCGACCGGCAGTTCTGTGCAAAGCGATAAAAAAATCCGCGAACGCTTGCAAAGCATTTTCCGGGAGCTGGAGGCTATCAAAACCGTCAGCATCAGTGTCAACAATGGCGTGGTAACGCTGGATGGCGAAGTCGACTCCAGCGCTTCTGAAACCAAAGCCTTGCAGTTTGCCAAGCAAGTAGAAGGCGTGGTGGAGGTTCAAAACGCTCTGGTCATCAACCGCAGCATGAGTAAACGCCTGCAAAATACTTGGGACAAGTTGCTGGTCATGGGCAAGCAGACGATTGCTGCCTTGCCGCTGTTCCTGTTGGGTTTGCTGGTGTTCCTGTTGTTTTGGATGCTGGGGGGCTGGATTTCTCGGCGGCAGAACCTGTTTCGTCGCATTAGCCCGAACGCTTTCATTGCCAACTTGCTGGGGCAAATGACGCATCTGGTGTTTATTATGTTTGGGTTGGTGTTGGCGCTGACTCTGTTGGATGCCACCGCCTTGCTGGGCACGATTTTGGGTGCTGCGGGGATTGTCGGGTTAGCGGTTGGTTTTGCGGTGCGTGATACGGTGGAAAATTACATCGCCAGTATTTTGCTGAGTGTGCGTAACCCGTTTGAAGTTAACGATTTGGTGAATATTGATAACTTCGAGGGTAATGTTGCCAGCCTCAATTCACGCGCCACCGTGTTGATTTCACCGGATGGCAATCATATCCGCATCCCCAACGCGACGGTGTTCAAAGCGATTATCACCAATTTTACCCGTAACCCTGAACGGCGTTTCCAGTTCGATGTCGGTGTCGATACGAATCAAAACCTACTGGTTGCCCAGACGCTAGCGTTAGAAACCCTGCGAATCATGCCCGGTGTCATGCCAGACCCTAAGCCTGCGGTGCTGATTGAAGCCTTGGGGGATTCCAACGTGCAACTCCGTATTTTCGGCTGGGTTGATCAGCGCCAGCATAACTTCGGCAAGGTACGTAGTGAAGCTATCCGGGGCGTGAAACAGGCATTCGACCAAGCCAGTATTGTCATGCCAGAACCGATTTACAATTTGCGCATCAGTCAGCAAACAGAAACGCCAACGGCACTGAAACCGTCGGTGGCTTCTGTGATAGATCGGCGTGACGTGCAAGATGTTAGCGCTGACCGCACCATTGCAGACAAAGTGCAGGAAGAACAGCAAGCCAGTGACTCGGAAAACCTGTTGACAGCCAACGCCCCGAAAGAATGAGCCATGCTTCAATCTCATCCTTGACAGCCTGACAGCTTTCATCAAGGATGAACGCATGATTCCAAGGTGTGAGAAGCGCAATGTTTGATATTTTGATTGTCGGTGGTGGCATGGTCGGCGCAAGCCTTGCGGTTGCGCTTAAACCCCTGAAACTGAAAATCGGCCTGATCGAAGCTTTCAACTTCGGCGTGGCGGAACAGCCCAGTTATGACGACCGTTCCATCGCCTTGTCTTACGGTTCCAGCCGCATTTATCAGGGCATGGGCTTGTGGGAAAAGCTGCGTGCCGGGGTAGAAAGCATCCAGCATATCCACATCTCTGACCGGGGACATTTCGGTGCAACCCGGTTGGAAGCGACACAAGAAAAGGTTCCCGCCTTGGGGTATGTGGTAGAAAGCCGGGTATTGGGCAAGCTGCTGTACGAAGAACTGACGCAAGACGCCAACATCGAGCTGATCGTTCCGGCGAAAGTGTTTGCGGTGACGCAAGACGCCGACAGCGTGCAGGTAAGTATCGAACGCGATGGCGTGGTGGATAGCGTGCAAACCCGTTTGCTGGTGGTATCTGACGGCGCGAATTCGGCAGTGCGCGACATGCTGGGGATTGCAGCCACCCGCCGTGAGTATCACCAGACGGCACTGATTGCCAATGTCACCACCGCCGAACCTCATCAGCAGCGGGCTTACGAACGTTTTACCCCGAATGGCCCATTGGCCTTATTACCTTTGACCGAAGGCCGCTATTCATTGGTGTGGACACATCGTGATGAGGATGTGGCAGCAACAATGGCGCTGGATGATGCTGCATTCCTGCGCAAGTTACAGGCTGAGTTTGGCTATCGGCAAGGCGAATTCGTGCGGGTCGGGCAACGTGCCACCTACCCCTTGGTATTGCAGAAAGCGGTGCGCGAAGTAGCAGGACGTGCGGTGGTGATCGGCAATTCTTCGCACGCGCTGCACCCGGTGGCGGGGCAGGGCTTGAACCTGGGTTTGCGCGATGTGGCAACCTTGGCGGATTTGCTGGCGGAAGCGGCGCATCATGGCACTGACCCCGGCGACGCTACTTTGCTGGCGGATTATGAGCAGCGCCGTCAACCCGATTACCAAGCGGTGGTGCAATACACGGATACCTTGGTGCGGATTTTTTCCAATGATTTTGCGCCCTTGGGTCATGCACGGGCAGGGGGCTTGCTGGCGGTGGATCGTGTACCCGCGTTGCGCCACTGGATTACCCAACAAAGCATGGGCTTACGGCATCGTCAGGCGCGTTTGTCGCGGGGGTTGGGCTTGCAGGTATGATGGATGCGATCGTGGACGGTTTGGCAGACCGTGGCTGGTTGGTCGTGCCGGGCTTGCTGACACTTGCTCAGGTGCGAGCTTTGCGTGAGCAGGCACAAGCGCAATGGGCGGCTGGGGAGTTCCGCGCGGCAGGCATCGGGCGCGGGCAGGGGTTGAATGTCAACGAGTCCATCCGGGGTGATCAAGTGCAATGGCTGGAACAGGCTGAGTCGGGGGCATTAGCGGACTATCAGGCATTCATGGAAGCCGTGCGGGTAAACCTGAATAGGGCGCTGTATCTGGGCTTGTTCGAGTTTGAAGCGCATTTTGCCGTGTATGCGCCGGGTGCATTCTACCGTGCGCATCTGGATAATTTTCGTGGCACTTCAGCGCGGATTGTGACCGCGATTCTCTACCTGAATGAGGATTGGCAAACGGCCGATGGCGGGCAATTGCGCCTGTATACCACGGGTGAAGAAGGCGGCGAATATGTCGACCTATTGCCCGAAGCCGGGCAATGGATCTTGTTCGACAGTGCCCGCTTCTGGCATGAAGTGTTGCCTGCCCGTCGGGAACGTTTCAGTTTGACGGGCTGGTTACGGACGCGCGGCACGTTGGTTTAAGCGTCGTTGGCCGCACCCGCTGTGTCGGGTTTGCCATTGCGTTTGGGGTAGGGGTAAAGCTTATCCAGCGGCACTATCCTGCCATCGGCTTGTACGATGCGGCAATGCTGGCGGCGCAAGTCACGCGGCTCTTGCACACCACAGGAATGCGCCACGGTGCTGACTTCATGCACCAGATTGCGGTGGTAATGGGCAACCCGTGCGGCTTTGTCTTCCACCACCAAGCCTTTCTGAAGTTTCGGGTCGTGGGTGGTAATGCCGGTGGGGCAGGTGTTTTTATTGCATTGCATGGCCTGAATACAGCCCAGTGAAAACATAAAGCCGCGCCCGTTATTGATGAAATCAGCCCCGGCACACAATGCCCACGCCACTTGCGAGGGGTTCAGCAATTTCCCAGCAGCAATAATGCGGATGCGTTCCCGTAAGCCGAATTTGTAGAGCATATCCACCACGTTGGGCAGCGATTCCTGAATCGGCAGGCCGACGTAATCCATCAAACTCATGGGTGCTGCGCCTGTGCCACCGTCCGAACTGTCGAGAGTGATGAAATCGGGGGCGCTTTCGAGGCCACGGCGGTTGATTTCGTGCAAGAGTTTTTCCAGCCAGCGATACCCGCCAATTACTACCTTGAAACCGACCGGCTTCCCAGTCACTTCGCGGATGTGGTTGAGCATGTCCAGTAAGTCTTGCTCATTGGTGATTTCCGGGTGGCGGTTGGGGCTGATCGAGGCTTGGTGTGCGGGGATGCCGCGAATTTTGGCAATTTCCTCACTGACTTTTTCTGCCGGTAAAATGCCACCTTTGCCCGGTTTCGCGCCTTGGCTGAGTTTTAGCTCGAACATTTTGACTTGTTGAAGCGCGGCGACTTCGCGCAATTTGGTGTCGCTGAGTTTGCCTTCCAGATCGCGCACCCCGTATTTCGCCGTGCCTATCTGAAATACCACGTCACAACCCCCTTCCAGATGCACGTCTGCTAGCCCGCCTTCGCCGGTATTCAGCCAGCAACCGGCCTGTGCTGCCCCACGTGACAGGGCGCGAAGTGCAGGTTTGGAAAGTGCACCGTAACTCATGGCAGAAATATTGAAAAACGACCGTGCATCATACGGGTGGCGGCAATAGGGCCCGATGCGGCGCGGCTCGGTTTTGGCGATGTCCGTATCCAGCACCGGATAGGCACAGTTGACGAACAAGGTTGTACCGGGAACATTGAGGTTGATGGTTGAACCAAACGCCACGGTGTTATCCAGGTTTTTGGCGGCACGGTATACCCATGAACGTTGAGCACGGTTGAAAGGCATTTCTTCCCGGTCCATCGCAAAAAAGTATTGGCGCAGGAATTCCCCCATGTGTTCCAACCCGTAGCGAAAATGCCCGATCACCGGGTAATTGCGCAAGATCGCGCTTTTAGTCTGGCGGATGTCATGCAAGTAAACACCTATGCCAAGGAGTATCAAAACCCCCACGGCAACAATGAACAAGGTTGCCATAAACTCCAGTAGGCCGAGGAAAATACTGCTATTCATTTATCGTTCTCATCGTAGATTAACTTTTTTTCATCAAAATCCAATCCAGTTTCTAGCAGTACTCCGTAAGTAATAGCAAGTGGTTTAGACGAACCACGTTAATCACCCGATTATCCCTGCTCTTGGAGAATGGCTATGAGAACACATCACACACTGGCACTGGCGACCCTGACACTGGCAGTATCCAGTGCCGTACAAGTACAGGCATCCAGCCACCGCGAAGCGCCTTTCATTACCGAAAACCCCAAGGTTGATGCCACTGACTTCTACGCTTTCCGCAGCTATGAGGGGGGGCGCGAAGGCTACGTTACCCTGATTGCCAACTACAACCCGCTGCAAGACCCGTATGGCGGCCCCAACTATTTCAGCCTGTCACCCGATGCGCTGTATGAAATCCACATCGACAACACGGGCGATGCTAAAGAAGACCTGACCTTCCAGTTTCAAGTGACTAATGAGCTGGGCAATGACGGCAAAGGCATTAGCTTGTCGATCGGTGGCAAAGACATCCCTGTCCCGCTCAAGAATATCGGTGCGGTTACGGATACGGATTCCAGCAACCTGAATTTCCGCGAATCCTACAAGCTGACCATGGTTAATGGCGACCGGCGCACCGGCGAAAAGCACGCCGCCGTTAACGCTGCCAACGGTAGCACCACCTTTGCCAAACCGTTTGACAATGTGGGTAGCAAAACTTTCAGCACACAGGCTTATGACCAATACGCCCACAGCTTCATCCAGAACGTGCAACTGACCGGCTGCCCGGCTGGGGCGCAAGACGGGCGGGTATTTGTCGGGCAACGTAAAGATCCTTTCGCCGTCAACCTCGGGGAAATCTTTGACTTGGTGAACCTCGACCCGACAGCTTCAGCGGATGCCAAACCAGATGCATTGGCAGATAAAAACGTCACGACCTTTGCCCTCGAAGTCCCCATCGGCTGTTTAACCGGCGGCAACAGCAACGGCATTTTCGGCGCATGGACAACCGCCAGCTTGCCACAGGTTAGCGTGCTTGACCCAACCCCGGATAAGCTCAAAGCCAAAGTCAGCGGGGGCGCTTGGACGCAGGTTTCCCGCCTCGGTATGCCACTGGTCAACGAAGTGGTCATTGGCCTGCCCGACAAGAACCTGTTCAACGCCAGCCAACCCAAAGATGACGCTGCGCAATTCCTGAATTACGTCACTAACCCCAGCCTGCCGGTTCTGCTGAATGCGCTGTTTGGCGTGACGGCTCCAACGGTTGAAGGCCGCCCTGACTTGGTGGCCGCTTTCCTGACAGGCTTGAAAGGCGTGAATGCTGACGGTTCAGCCGCAGAAATGCTGCGCCTTAACACCGGCATTGCCCCGACCATGAAAGCTAACCAGAACAACCTCGGCGTAGCCGCTGGCGATTCCGCTGGTTTCCCCAATGGTCGTCGCCCCGGTGATGACGTGGTAGATGCGGAACTGCGCGTTGCAATGGGCTTGCTGTGCCACCTGCCACTGGGTTTGTGTACACCGGAACAAGCGCCTAGCGGGACGATTCCTTACACCGACGGCACACCGCAAAACGCGGGTCAGTTTGGTGAAGCCTTTCCTTACCTGACCACGCCTCTGGCTGGTTCACCCAACACAAACTAAGGGAGGCATGTCATGAAAAGCCAATACTGGAAACTCTCCACCAGCACCGTGTTGCTCACGTTATTAACCGCTTGCGGTGGTGGCAGCGGCGGTGGTAATACGACCGATAACGGTGGCGGAACCAGCACCTCCGCCAGCCGGGTACAAGCCATCGCCAATGCTTCGATGACCGCGCAAGCAACCGATGTCACCGACCCCGTGGGTCTGCAACAAGACATTACCAGCGTGTTTGGTGCGGCTGACGGCACACCTATCCCGGTCAATACGGGCGATACCGTGCAAACGGTTATCAGTCGGGCAGCGGGGCAATAACCATGAACCTGAAACAGATACGACCCTCATCTGTTTCCCCTTTGACAGGGCGGCGTTACGGCACTGTCCTGTGCTTTTCCCTCCTGTTGGGCTTGCCTGCCACGTTGCAGGCAGCCCCCCATATTCCAAGCAGTGAGAGCGAAGTGCTGGAAGTGTTACCCACCCAGCTACGGGGAAACAACGACCCCATCAGCCGCCTGCGGGCGCAATGGCGTGCTAACCCGCAAGATGTGACGACAGTCGCGGCGCTTTCCCGCCTTTATATCGAAACCGGGCGCGAACAGTCCGACCCGCGTTACTACGGCTACGCCGCCGCACTCTTGCAACCGTGGTGGCAACAAACCGATCCACCCGATGAATTGTTGCTGTTGCGTGCCACCATCCGCCAACATAACCACGAATACGTTGCCGCCACCCAAGACCTTGAGCATTTGGTGAAACGTAATCCTGCCAAGACCCAAGCATGGTTAACCCTTGCCACGGTTCAGTTGGTCAATAAGGAATATGCTGCCGCCCGTCGTAGTTGTTCCGCGCTGGCAACGCACGCTTCAACCTGGTTTGCGACCCTCTGTTACAGCCAGGTCATGAGCCAGAACGGTGAGGCGGAACGTGCTTACCCCCTGCAGATCACGCTGTTGCCGTCCTTGGGCAAGGAACAAGTGGAATTACGCCAATGGGTACTCACCTTGCTGGGTGAAACGGCTGCCCGTATCGGTAAAGTGCCTGAAGCTGACCAGCATTTTCAGGCGGCATTAGCCGAACCGCGTCGCGACAATTACCTGTTGCGGGTGTACAGCGACTTCCTGATCAGCCAACAACGCCCGTTGGACGTTATTACGCTCTTGCAAGATAAAACCAGCGATGATGCGCTGCTGTTACGCCTCGCCATTGCCAGCCGCGATGCTCGGCAAACGGCTGAAACCGCCCGCTACCAAGCCCTGCTCGAAGCCCGCTACCAAGCTGCCAAGCTGCGCGGTAGTACGCTGCACGCAGAGGATGAAGCCTTGTATGCACGTACTTTTGGAGCAGCAACATGATGATGAAACACCACCTCTATTACTTCTGGGGAATCTGCTTGTTGCTATTGCCACTAGCGGCTTTCGCTCACAAACCCAGCGACAGCTACCTGTTTTTGCAGGATCAGCCGGACGGTAAGACCGGCTTGCGCTGGGATATTGCATTGCGCGATCTGGAACAGGCTATCGGGCTGGACAGCGATGCTGACGGCAAGATTACGTGGGGCGAATTGCAACGCAAACAGGCCGCGCTGGATGCTTACGCCCTCAGCCGTTTGCATCTGCAACAGGGCGGCACGGCCTGCCAGCCCCAGACCACAGGTTTGCAAACCGAAACCCATACCGACGGCGGTTATGCGGTGGTAATGATGGACGCGGGTTGCCCGGCTACTGCCAGTGGAGCCTTGCAGGTGGAATATAGCCTGCTGTTTGATATTGACCCGACGCACCGGGGTATCCTGCTGGATCAGCGGGCAGATTCGGGGGCGGCTTCCTACATTTTTTCCACCGACCACCCCACGCAGGAATTGACCGTGCAAAACAGTGGTTGGTTGTCGGTTTTGCTGACGTATATCCGTGAAGGGGTCTACCACATCTTGATAGGGTTCGACCATTTGCTGTTCATTGCCATGCTGATCCTGCCTGCTGTGCTGGTGTTGAAAAAACGCCAATGGGAACAGGTGGAATCGTTCCGCCCGGCTTTGATGAATTTGCTGAAGGTGATTACGGCGTTCACGGTGGCGCATTCCATTACCTTGTCGTTGGCGGTGCTGGGTGTGGTGGATTTGCCCTCGCGCTTGGTGGAAGCGGCGATTGCGCTGTCGATCATTGTGGTGGCGGTGAATATCCTGTACCCCATCATTACCCATGATCACTGGAAGCTGGCGTTTGTGTTCGGGCTGCTGCACGGTTTTGGTTTTGCCAGTGTGCTGAGGGATCTGCAAATGCCTGCCGGAGCACTGGCGGAAGCGCTGTTCGGCTTTAATGTCGGGGTGGAACTGGGGCAATTGCTGCTGGTGTTACTGGTGTTCCCGCTGGCTTACTTGTTGCGCCCGACCCGCTTTTACCGGGTGGGTGTGCTGAACGGGGCGGCGAGTATTACCGTGGTGTTGGCGGGGTTGTGGTTTGTGGAGCGGGCGTTTAATACCAAGCTTCTGTGGTCGTGAGGAGTTTAAAAAACGCTTATCTATTCAGGAAAAGCGTAATGTTACGCGGAACAATTCGCCAATTTCCTCAAACGTAATCCGTTCCTGCATTAACTTCAGCATCATGGGAATTCCCCTGCCCAAACCGTCGAAGTAGCGTAGGTTATCGAGGTATTTCATCAGGAAGATATTGCGCGGGGCGGAGTTTCCGTAGCGGATTTTCGTCAGTGTCAGGGTATTAGCGAGCTTACCGGGGGATGTGATTTCAATCCTGTTACTGTAGACATGCACCTGTATTTTACGCTGGCTGAGGGAGTAATCGCGGTGGGCAACAGCGTTCACCATCGCCTCACGCAAGACTTTGAGCGGAACCAGCACGGTTTCACTGCGGCGAGTGCCTTCAATGACGGATGGGTTTGGCAGGAAAAGCTGGAGTAAGGCTACGGTCTTGTCAATCAGTTCGGGCAGTGTTCCCAGTATTTCCTTCTTGTCCACAAGATCATCTGTAATGTCATTACCTTTGAAAACTGCAAACATGATGGAACTGTGAGGCAGGCGGCGTTGGGGTTGTTTGCCGAACATCAGCAAGCCACCCACAGTTGCCACCTGTTTACCTTCGAGTTCGGTCAGAATGTCGGCATTCAGCAGCAGGCTTTGCTGTTCATCGTCTGGCAGGTCGATGAAGGCGGTGTCGTAGTAGGTGCGGTAGTAATGGTCAACCAACCGGAAGTCGATGCCTTCAATGCCCGTATCAGCAACAGGGGCTGTATCGAAATGCACTAATCCCGCTTGCTGAAACAGGCGACTCAATTCCTCTTTGGTTGCGGTGCGGTTGGTTGAGCCGATTCGTAGCCAATACTTGCCATCCAGCGTTTGAACGTCAGCCGACTTGAATTCAAGCTGGGCATTTTCGCCTTGGGTGATCAGTTGTTGGATATTGTTAGGCATAAATTACACACACAGCACGCATTAAAGGAAAGATTATTGTTTCTGCATTCTAGCAAAATCTTTCAACGCATCACGGGGCATCTTCAGCATGAATCTGATGAATAGAGTCAGGAATGGGTGAATCGTTCGAGGGGAAGATACCGATGGTGACTGGCTCATGCTACTATAGCTATAACTATCCACATGGAAATAGCTATGCGTACCTTGCAAATGACCTTCGACGATGATTTGGTAATAGAACTGGATCAGGTTGTCCAAGAAAGCCACACCAACCGTTCAGCCTTCACCCGCGAAGCGCTGCGGATGGCCATTGCTCTTTATTACCAACGTAAGCTGATTGAAAAACACCGCGCTGGCTACCTGCGTCATCCTGTCGCCCCCGATGAATTTTCAGTGTGGGAAGATGAGCAAGCATGGGGTGATGAATGAAGCGCGGTGAAATTCGCTGGTATACGTTCAAAGAACCAGACAAGCGTCGCCCTGTCATGATTTTGATACGCTCCGACATTATCCCGTATTTGGGTGAGGTGACGATTGCGCCTATCACCACCACTATCCGCGACATCCCCAGCGAAGTGGCATTGACCACGCAGGACGGTATGCCCCGTGAATGTGCCATCAATTTTGACCACATCCAGACCGTGCAAAAAGGCAAGCTGGGAGCTTTGATTACCACGCTTTCCGCGCATAAGCTGGCTGAAGTTGATCAGGCGGTCAGCTTTGCTTTGAGCTTGAATGGTCTTGATGGGTTTTAATGTCAACCCTGATCGCCCGCTTTCCCCGGTCGACTCAGTTCTTGCGGCAACTGCGTAATCTCGCAAGGGCCGCGATACTGTTCCGGTACATCGCTTGGGCATTCACCGCCCGCTTCATTACCCGGCACGGCGAAATCAATCTTGCGGGGGTAGGGCAGATTCAGCCCGTTCATGATGGCGATAAATGCTTCCTGCGAGGTGTTGTTACCCAAGCGCGGGTTGCGGTTTTTTTCCTGCCCGATGGTGGTGATTTGTCTGCCTTCGTAGTCATGCGCCGGGTAAACCAGCGTTTCATTGGGCAAGGTAAAGAATTTCTCGGTAATGCTTTGGTACAGCGTGGCGGGGTCGCCTGACTGGAAATCGGTACGTCCGCAGGCTTCAATCAACAGCGCATCGCCTGAAAACAGGATTTTTTGCATCCCGTTATCCAGCAGGTAGGCGTGGTGATGACCCGTGTGCCCCGGTGTAAACAGCGGGTGCAACTCAAGCTGACCCACCCGGAACACGCGGTTTTCCTCAACACCCAAGTCGGCGCAAGCGAGTTTGTCCATCGCTGGAACCACGATTTTACTGCCGGTGTAAGCCCGCAATTTACGCGCACCGGTCAAGTGGTCGGCGTGCATATGGGTTTCCAGCGTATAGGTCAGCTTCAACCCCAGCTCCTGCAATACCGCCAAGTCGCGCTCAACCGTGTCAATCACCGGGTCAATCAGCACGCACTCGCCCGTGTGTTCACAGGCTAGCAGGTAGGTGTAAGTGCTGGAGTCTTGCTCGAAAAGTTGTTTGAATATCATTTGTTTTCTCCTGTTGCCTAAAGAGGGTTTACGGGATGGTTGCGAGAAATTGCTGAACATCGCCGTAGCTAGGGCTAAGCAACCGCAACGGCGCTGCCAGACTGCCAATAATCTGCACATGATCGACACCGGGGTACAGTTTCACCTGCACCGGCACGCCCGCTTGTTGCAAGGCTGTGGCAAAGCGGCGGGTATGCAGCGGGCGTACACGGGTATCCGCTTCGCCATGCAGTAACCATACCGGCGGCATACCGGGGTGAACATTCCTCACCGGCTTCACCACTTGCGGGTCAGCCTTGGGGAAAACGGGGATCACTTCCGGGTCATCCAGCGGCAAATCGTAAGGCCCCGCCAGTGCAATCAAACCTGCCAAGCGTGCAGTAACGCCGCGTTCCTGCACGTAGTGTGTATCCGTTGCCAGTAGCGCTGCCGTGTGTGCGCCGGAAGAATGTCCCATCAGGATATAACGCTGCAACGGCTTGCCCAGCAAACGTTGGGCATTCACCTCAGTATAGCGGATAGCATCCGCCACATCGTCAATGAAAGCGGGGAAACGCACCTGCGGATACAGGCGGTAATTGGGGATAATGACGGGATAGCCCAACCCGGTCAGTGCTTGCGCAACAAAGGTAAAATCGGCCTTGTCGCCTTCCCGCCATGCCCCGCCGAAGACAAACACAATCGGTGGCTTGTCTGTCGCCGCTTTGGGAAGGTAAATATCCATATCATGGCGTTCACCGCTGGCGTAGGTGGCGTGTTTAAGCGTATAGCCGTCGGTTGGCAGGACAAAATTCAACACATCGGTGGATTTCAAGGTGCTGCACCCGACAGCAGTCAGCAAGATGAAAACGACTATAATGGCAAACCCTGTTTTCATCTTGCTATCTCCTTAAGCGGGTAACGCACCTTTCAAAAAGGCCAACGCGCCGGTTTCTGTTTTCAATCTGCCATGATGCACGCCTTTGGAGGCAAAGTGGTAATCACCGGCTTTCAGATGTAAGTCGCCGAACCACAATTCGCCTTCCAGCATGATGCATTCCTCATCGAAGGGGTGCGGGTGGCCGGGCATTTCAAAACCGGGCGACAGTTTTGCCAAATAGGTTAGCAGACCGGAATCGCCTTCCCGATGCAAAATCTTGATTTGCGCACCGGGCATGGCTTCAAACCATTCGCCTTCATTGGCGCGGACGGTGGTGAAACCCGGTAAAATACCCGCTTCTTCCTGCGCAATGTTGCTGAGGATGTTATTGCGCATCCGTGCATTTAACTCCGGCGGAAGCTCCACTTCCTCCTGATTCTCTGCCAACAGCAGCAGGATGTCTTCGTCCAGCACAGGCGGGGCGACGCTTGTATTTTCATGATTTGCCATAATATCCCCCTTCTACGAGGTCAGTTTTTGTCAGTGCTGCACGCAAAATGCTTTGGGCGCGGCGCAGGAGGGTCTTCACCGTACCCAATGGCTCGCCGGTGTATTCGGCGATTTCCTGGTGGCTCATGCCACGGTAGAACGCTAATGCAATCATTTGACGTTGCTGCCCATCCAGTAGTTTCAAGGCTTCTGCCAATTCGTGACCCTGTTCCACACCCAGCGTGTTAGACAGCGGGTCAAGCATGGCGGTGTCGGCCACATCGTAATCGTCTTCCAGCGGTATTTGGTTGCGGGTGGCGCTGCCTTCCTTGCGCACAGCGTCGATGGAACGGCTATGTGCCATCATCAACAACCAGCCCAGCGGGGTGGCGCGTTCGGCGCTGTAGCTGGATGCGTTATGCCACGCTTGCATGAATACATCGCTGACGATTTCTTCCGCCAGTTCTTTATTGGCAGTCACTTTGAGGGCGACGGCAAATACGCGCCTGACGGTTGCATCGTAAAATACCCCCAGCGCTGCCTGATCGCCTCGCTGGATTTTTTCCAGCAAGACGTAGAGTTCACCCTGATCCTGCAACATTTATACTTCTCCACTAAAACAAGTACCTAAATACTAGCATAGAGATGATCAGGCTCACGATCTCCAGTAGCAATCCTGTAGAAAAAGGCGCTTGTATCAGGCAGTACGTAAGTCAGTGCCCAAGTGGATTGCGTTGGCGATGCGTTGCGGTGACTTATTTCCCGCGCACCTGTTCACGGTAGAACAAATTCCAGGTATCAAACGGGTAAATCTTGCCGTTTGGTTCGACGAAATGGGTGCAGGAACGTTTCACCGAGCCAATATCGAAATCGTATTTGTCCATGAAGGCCATGATGACGATGCGGAACACGTTGTCGTAACTCAGCCCCGCGCTTTCAATTTTCGGCAGGCAACACAGCAGGGTTTGCAGGTTGTCGGTGGTTTGTTCGCTGCACGCATCCAGCGAAAACAGTTTCAGGAAAGCGTCTTTCAGCCCGGCACTTTTTTCAAAGGTAATGGTGTTGTCTACGCCTTTGAGCAATTCTTCGCGCGGTAGCAAGCCCGTCACCGGCACGATTTCCCCGCCCATTTTGATGCCGTAGCCGATGGAAATGTTTTCCGGGTGGCAGGGCAGTGGAATCATGTCTTCATCGCCAAACGGGTTATCGGCTTCGACGATGCGGGTACGGATTTCGCTTAGGGTAATGCGGTTGGCGGGTTTATCGCCGTCGTTGCGCCCCGCATCTTGCACGGGTTGGAAAGTAATGCCGCGCACGCATTGCCATTGCTGGGCAAACTGGATGAGCTCGCCGATTTCAGCATCATTCACGCCTTTACGGATCACGCAGACCAGTGTGGTGGAAATATTGTGCTGTTCCAACTTTTCCAGTGCTTGCTGGCGAATCTTGCGCATATCTTGCCCGCGAATGTTTTGCAGTGCGGCAGCTTGGAGCGAATCAAATTGCAGGTAAACCTCGAAACCCGGCTTGAGGGTGGCGAGTTCTTCCACCAAATGCGGGTCGCGGGCAATGCGGATGCCGTTGGTATTGAGCATCAAATGGCGGATCGGGCTGGCTTTGAGGCGGCGCAAAATGTCCATCAATTGCGGATGCAAAGTCGGTTCACCCCCAGATACTTGCACCAGATCGGGCTGTTGTTCGCTTGCTAGCAGGGTTTGCAGCATGATTTCAATGTCCTCCATGCTGCGCGGATTGCCCATGCCGGGCGCGGAATTGGCGAAACACACTGGGCAGTGCATATTGCATTCGTCGATGATTTCAAACAGCGCCAGGCAGGAATGCTGTTCGTGATCGGGGCACAAGCCGCAGTCGTGCGGGCAACCTTTGTTGATGTCGGTCTGGAATGTGTTCGGCATGTCGCCCGGTTTCAGGTATTCCTTGCAGCGCTTGTAATACGCAATGTCGGTGGAAACCAGTGTCTTTTGCACCCCGTGTTCCGCACAGCGTTTCTGGTAATACACATTGCCGTGCTGAAACAGGATTTTGGCAGGCACTACCGCGAGGCATTCCTCACACAAGGATTGCGTTTGCCCGTAGAAAATATACGGACGGGCTTTATTCGACATGGTGTTGACTCCGGTTGAGCATGAACAGCGCATACACCAGCAGCGCCAGACAAATCCAGTGAAACAGGTTCAAGCCTGCTAATACGGGCGGATAGGGTTTGAGAAATTCCCAGATAAAGCGTTGCCCAGCGTACACCAGCACGAACACGTAAAAACCTTGCCGTTGCCAGAAGGCAGGCTGGCGCGGGTAATTGACCAGCAGCACCACGAGGAAAGCCAGCATGGTAAAACTTTCATACAACTGCACCGGATGCCGCTGGAGGCCATCACCAAAATTCACCCCCCACGGCAGGCTGGTTTCCGTGCCATACGTGAAATCCGGCAACCCGGCAAGGAAGCAGCCGACCCGCCCGACAGCAATCAGCATGATCAGGCCGGGTACAAAGGTCAGCCCGGTCGACTGGCGGATTCCGGCAAAATACTTGAACACTTCCGCCGCCACAATTGCGCCAAACACGCCACCCAACAGGCTTTTGGCAGTACCCGCATGACCGGACAAGTGCAAGTTGAGCGTGCCGAACAGTGTACTGCCTACGACTAATCCCAGTAGCAAGGCCAGCAGGTAGTAATGGTGTTGTGCGGCTTGGGTGATCCCCGCCGGGCGTGGCAGCCCAACCTTGCGCCGGAACCAGAGGCTCATCAGCACGCTGCTTGCCAAGGCTAGCAAATCAAAGACAAAGTGGATAATCACGCTGGTTTAGCCCCCAATGCGCAAGCCACCGCCAACATTATCGACCATGATGCATCCGCCGGTTGCCAGCAGCGGAATGCCAATGGCGGCTACAGCGGCCAGCAATAACAGTTCGGATGCTGGTTTATCCTTGCGAACAAAATGCCGGGCAGTTTTGAATAGCAAAAAGCCTTCCGCCAGCACAATCAGCGCGTTCCAACTTGATGCTAGTGGGGCATTCGTTGCCGTGACTAAAAGAAAAAATCCGAACAGTAATAAAGCCAGCAAGCCCGCTGACCACAGCAGCCAGAACACAAGGCTCCAGCCTAATGAATAGGTATTTGATGTCATGATGACTCCTTCAATCGTCGTGTATTGAAGGAGTATGGGATAAATTGGGATTCAGGTGTTAGCGGTTTGCGCTATCAGGAGAACTCATCCCATTTCCAGCGGTCATCTTTTTTGACTGGTGCAGGCTTAACAGGTGCAGCAACGGGGATGGGTGTCGCTTTCACAGTATTGCGCTGAACGGGTCTTCCATTGCTCGCCAGTTTGCTATAGGCATTCAATACACGGCGGGTATAAACCGCAGTTTCTTCAATCGGCACGTTCGCACCATAACGGTCAACACGTCCTTCACCGGCATTGTAGGCCGCAATAGCATGGGGCATGCTGCCACCATAACGATTGAGGAGCCAGCGTAAATAGCGTGTGCCTCCATCAATGTTTTCAGCAGGGTCGAAGCGGTCATTTACCCCAAAGCGCTTGGCCGTTGCGGGGATAAGCTGCATTAAACCACCTGCACCCTTGTGGGACTTGGCTTCATTGCGGAAGCAACTTTCAGCGGTAATCACGGCTTTGATCAAGGCAGGGTTGACGCGGTATTTGATGGCAGAGTTGTTAATGGCCTCATTGTAAGCGTAGGCTTTTTGGTGCAGGACGCTTACCTGTTGTTGATCACACGACCCAGCAAAACTGCTGACCGACACACTCAGCAAAGCAATCGACGCACCGAGTTGCTTGGCAAATTTCTTTATTTCCATGAATAAAACACAATCACTACTATAAGAAGACTCGAACCATTCTAGCCCATAACTTTTATTACTAACAGGCTTTGCTTGAATTGTTGTCGTTTAAGGGGGGGCTTGTGTAAGCTATTCAGGCTGTGTCAGAAACGAAAGGTACTTGATTCGCATGAATGTTATTGACCTCGACCGCCGCCACGTCTGGCATCCCTTCACCCAAGCCCAGACTGCGCCCGACGCTATTCCCATCACTTCGGCAAAAGGCATTCATCTTTACGCTGAAGACGGGCGGGAGTTTCTCGACCTGATTTCTTCGTGGTGGGTGAACCTGCATGGCCATGCGCACCCCACCATTGCCGCAGCGATTGCCAAGCAAGCCCACACGCTGGAACAAGTGATTTTCGCCGGATTCACCCATCAACCCGCTGCGCAATTGGCGCACGAACTGGTGCAACGTTTACCCAAGGGGCTAAACCGCGTGTTCTTCAGTGACGACGGTTCCACAGCGGTAGAGGTGGCGTTGAAAATGGCGCTGCAATATTGGCGCAACCACGGCGAAGGCCAGCGCACTCGTTTCCTTGCGTTTGAAGGTGGTTACCACGGCGATACAGTCGGCGCGATGTCAGCGGGGAAGGGCAGCGGATTCTTCAATACCTACGGGAGCTTATTGTTTGAGGTCGGCTTGCTGCCTTTCCCAGAAACATGGGATGGCGACACTGAGGTTGAGGCGAAAGAACAGGCTGCATTGGTTCGGTTGGATGAGTACCTCGCCGCCCACGGCAATACCCTTGCAGCAGTGATCATGGAGCCGCTGATTCAAGGGTCATCGGGAATGCGTATGTGCCGCCCCGAATTCCTGCAAGCCTTAGCAGCGCGGTTGCGTGCCGCTGGTATCCTGCTGATTTTCGATGAAGTCATGACCGGCTTTGGACGCACGGGTGCTATGTTCGCCAGCCTCAAAGCGCAGGTGACCCCGGATATTATTTGCCTGTCGAAAGGGCTGACGGCGGGTTTTCTGCCCATGTCGGTGACGGTGGCGACTGAGGCGATTTATGCTGCGTTTCTGGGCGATAGTTTTGATCGGGCGCTGGTACACGGGCATTCGTTTACCGCTAATCCGCTGGGATGTGCGGCGGCATTAGCTTCGCTGCAAGTGTTTGAGGATGAGCAAACCTTGGCGAAATTGCCACTTATTGAAGCATGGCATCGCCAAGGATTGGCAACATTGGCAGCACACCCGATGGTGCAACGGGTACGGGTGATGGGGACGATTGCTGCGTTTGACGTGGCGGTAGCGGATGCAGGTTATACCTCGCCAATCGGGGCGTACCTCAAAGCGTTTTTCCATGAGCGTGGTTTATTATTGCGTCCTTTAGGTAATGTGGTTTACTTATTGCCACCGTATTGTATTAATGAACAAGAACTGGTTCAGGCGTATTCTGTGATTTTATCTGCATTAGAATCCCTATCGCCGATTTGATTGATTAATGTATTGATGCGGATTAATTTCTGGGTTTTTTTCATCATTAAGTTGGATGATGGTTTTGAGTGTTGTTGGTGTATTTTTAGCTTATATTGTTAATTCTATTAACTTGACGATGAGCGAGGAGTATAGCTGATGAGTATAATAACTTTTCCAATAAAATCTTATAATGATGAATTAGCCGTTAAGAAAGCAAATGTGGTAGCGACGAGTATTCTGTTGTCTGTCTTGCTGGGGGCTTGTAGCGGTAATAATGGTTCATCTGAATCAGCGAGCAATACAACGGGAACGACAGATGCACCTGTGACGGCGAGTACGGGTTCTACAGGATTGACGAGTGCTTCTGGTGCAACTGCTGCTAGTACAGGAACCGGTAGTGCTGTTGGTGTTTCTGGTGGTGTTAGCACTACGGGAAGTGGTACAGGCACAATCGGTACCGTTAGTGCTGTTGGTGTTTCTGGTGGTGTTAGCACTACGGGAAGTGGTACAGGCACAACCGGTACCGTTAGTGCTGTTGGTGTTTCTGGTGATGTTAGTAACACGGGAACCACTGGTATGGGTAGTAGCGACGTTGGTGGTGGTTCTGCTAATGCGAGTACAACCGGCGCTAGTTTACCGCCTTATTTCACTAAACTGGCGGACAATGGTTCAACATTGCCAGCTGATGCAAGTGTGTGGAGTTGTTTGCTAGATGCCAGAACCGGGTTGATTTGGGAGGTGAAGACCGATGACGGTGGCTTGCGTGACAGAGATTGGCTCTATCGGTATAACGGTTCCGCTGGTTTATCACCAGCAGGTACTGACTATCCTTGTGTCGGGATATCCGCTTGTAACCCCATGTCTTATATAGAAACGCTGAATGCTTATGGCATCTGTGGTCACACAACATGGCATTTGCCGACCGCCAGTGATATGGCAGGAATTGCTGAGCCACATGACACACCGCCACACATTAATGTGATAGCTTTTTCTGTGAAAACAGATGTGCCTTATTGCATTGCCAAGGCAACGTCAGGACATTACCAAGGCGTCCACTTTGGCTTGGAAGTACCCGCAGGTGCTGATTTGCAGAATGCTTTAAGTATTGATATGCAAGATTATGATTTTGAATGCAGGGTATTAAGCGTCAGTAATCAATAATTACATTATATTTAATAAAATTTATGATCTGGAGTAATGAGGTTATCCCAACTCCAGTATTAACTGAAGCTATTCAATAATGCTCCTATTAACTGATCAGTTAAAGAGGGGCGGATATCATTAATCTTTTGCCTGTGATGATTAGAAATTATGCTATAAATACGCTGCGAGGTTCACGTTTTATTTATCAATAGGGATAGTTGATTTATGCATAATAAAAATTGCCAATTAATCAAGCGTAGTATGGTGTTATTCATTGCGAGTCTGTCAGGTATTACAGGATGTTCTACCATAGGCCATATGAAGGATTTAAATAGTGGTTCAGATGCCAATCTGAGTTCAGATGAAATTGCCACGTATGCGGCTAATCAAGAGGCCGTCTATCAGTCATTACTGACCTTGGCGGGTTTGCCGGATCAGCCAACGAGCACAGAAGAGTGGAATCAGGTGATCATGGCGGGTGTGCAATATTCCAATCAGAAGTGTGAAAATTACCTGGATGCGGTGAATTGGTCTAAGCAGGGAAGCCAGCGTGAGAGCAGTTTGCTGGGGCAATCCGGTACTTTTACCAACGGGGTGATGGGTATTGCCAAAGCCAGTGCACGTGAACTGGCTTTGACGGCAGCAGCGTTTGGTTATGCTCGTGCGGGTTTTGATACCTTGAATGAGGATGCGTTAGCAGGGCTGGAAGCCTCCTCTGTGCGCAATTTGGTGCATACCATGCAGCAGCAGTATGTGGAACGCATTCATACCAATCAGTACACCAACAAGGTGGGCGCTTTTAATGCCTTACAAGGCTACATCCGTTTGTGTATGCCGGGTAACATTGCTGCTGAAGCGAATCAAGCGGTACGTAGTGCTAAAGCCGTTGATCAGTCAGGCATGAGTAGTATCAACATGGCACCCGCTATTTCACTTAATGGAACAGCACCTCTGGTTAGTGAGTCGCTGCTAACAGTGCCAAGCTCACCGTAAGGTATTCTCACCGGCGTTCCTCTGTCCGCTGGGGTGAAATTTATCATCCACAGCGGCTGTGTTGCTTAGACGTTGCCAAACACCTCACGCTGCAAGCCGCTAAGCTGCACCAGCCGCGCATTCAAATTCAACTCAATACCGCGCCAGAGGGAGGTTTGTCCCTCGCGGGTTCCTAGATGCGGCAGGATGGTGTCTTCGATCATGCGCGAGTGTTCAAGATCGAGTTCGATGTGTCCGACAAACAATTCCAGCGCGTCTTCGCTAATGCCGGGGACGGTACGCAAGCCGGTCAGCAACATGCGGTAATAGGGTGGAATTGGCCATTCCCCGGCAATGCCTGCGACGCCGACGGCTGCTAGCCAATCGGTGCCTTGGGTCACGCGCATCATGGTGTCGATGTAGCCTTGCTGTTCGGGGGTGATGGGGGCGTGGGCCATCTCTGCGTCACTGAAATCCAGCGCCCGCAGCAATTTGCGGTAAACTTCCATGTGTGATTTTGACGGGTCGCCGTTGCCGTATTCATCGTACAAAATATCCGCCAATACCGCCTGAATGCGTTCATCTGGCGTTACGCCCAGCGCGTTGGCTTGATACAGGCGCGTGCGTAAAATATGCGGGTAATACAGCAGCGCAAAAGTGCGTGCCTGTTCAAACGTCAGGGCTTGTGTGGAAAACTGGTGTAGGAATGGGTGACGCAAAAAAGGGTGCTGATTGACGCGTTCTTTGAGTTCTTGCAGGAAAACAGGTGCGTTCATGTGCTAGTGCCTTCTAAAATGGGGTAGGTGCGTAACTGTAGCAGCAGTGGCTGCCGCGCTGAATTTTCCATAAGTTTTAACTGATATACCACCGTAATGCTCAAGAAACTGTTGATTTTTATCCGTGCGCTGGCTGTGGCGCTGTTCCATGACATGCATCAGGGTAGCCTTACCTTGCGGGCGATGGGGTTGGTATATACCACGCTGTTGTCATTGGTACCGTTGCTAGCCTTGAGCTTTTCGGTGCTGAAAGGCTTTGGGGTGCATAATCAGATGCAGCCGTTTTTGCTACGTTTGTTTGCACCAATGGGGTCGAAGGCGGAGGAGCTGACTACTCAAGTACTCGGGTTTGTCGATAATGTGCAGGTCGGGGTACTGGGGTTTGCGGGTTTGACGATTTTGCTCTACACCGTGGTGTCGCTGATGGGCAAGATCGAGGAAGCCTTCAACCATGTGTGGCGGGTCATGAAGCCGCGCTCTATCGTGGCACAATTCCGCGATTATTTGAGCATGGTACTGGTGGGGCCTATTTTGATTGTGTCCGCGCTGGGGGTGTGGAGCTCGCTGGGTAATCTGGCGTTGTTGCAAACCATTGCAGGCGTAGAACCTCTGGGGGTGTTGCTGAATGTCGTGGTGCAGATTAGTCCGACAGTCTTGATTGTGTTGGCTTTTTTCTTTGTTTACCTGTTGATGCCGAATACACGGGTGCAGCCTTTAGCGGCGTTGGGTGGCGCGGTATTGGCTGGGTTGGCGTGGCAGGTGGCTGGCTGGGTATTTGCCTCTTTCGTGGTCAGTTCCGGGCAACAAACGGCTATTTATTCGATTTTTGCTAGCTTGTTTTTGTTCATGTTGTGGTTGTATGTGGGCTGGATTATTGTGCTGACGGGAGCACGGTTGGCGTATTATTTCCAACACCCTGATGCGGTGTATTTGCCCCAACAACCGACCGAAACCAGCGTGCAAACCCGTGAAATGCTGGCGGCGGTGGTATTGCGCGAAATCGGCGAACGCTTCCTTAACAAGCAGGAACCAGCGACGCTGGATGTATTGAGCCGGGCAATTCCGGTATCGCGTTTGCTGCTGGAAGATTTGCTGGAAGACCTGATGGAATACGGCATTCTCAGCCGCGACGACGATGACCCTGCCCATTATTTACTGCGGGTTTCGCCAGCAAAACTGACGGTGGCAGAAATTAGGCACTGCTTCTGGCAAGGTAATCACCAGCAGCAACGGCAGGCGCGGCAAATCCAGCGCCAGACCGGCTTGGCGGATGCGTGGTTAGCGGATGTGGCAGCCCATCAACAAATGAGCATCAGTGAGTTGCTGGCAGAGGCTAGCGCAGCCCCGCCAGATCAAACAATTGCCCATACTCCCGCATCGCGTAACGATCCGTCATCCCCGCAATGAAATCGGCAATCGCACGCGCCCGCCCGGCCTCGCCGTCAGCCGTTTCATAACGTTTGGCGAAGGCTTGGTATTTCGGGGTCAGTAGGCGCGTGTCCTGCATGTAGGCTTCAAACAGCGCCCGTACTACCTTCCGCGCCCGCCAGGTCATGCGGTAAACGGTGGGGTGAAGATACAGGTTTTCGCGCAAAAACTTCTTCAGCACATTTTTCTGCTGGCGCATTTCGTCGCTGTAACGCATCAGCGCCAGCGGTTGGGCGCGGACTTCCGCCAGCGTTTGCACGCCCGAAGCCGTAATCGCGGCACGGCTGCTTTCGATCAAATCGACCACCATGCAGCCAATCAGGCGGCGCAAGGTTTCGCGGATCAATCGCCGCCCTTGCAAATCGGGGTAAGCCTGCCGCACTGCCTGATATTCCACGGCAAACACTGGCACGTCCTGTAACTGTTCCAGCGTGATCAGGCCGGAGCGTAAGCCATCCTCAATGTCGTGGTTGTTGTAGGCAATTTCATCGGCAAGGTTGGTGAGTTGTGCTTCCAGCGTTGGCTGGGTTTTGTTGAGAAAACGTTCGCCGACATCGCCCAGTTGTTGTGCGTGTTTCAAGGCGCAGTGCTTGAGGATACCTTCGCGGGTTTCAAAGGTGAGGTTGATGCCGGGAAAATCGGCGTAGCTGTCTTCCAGCACATCCACCACGCGCAGCGATTGCAGGTTGTGTTCAAAGCCACCGTAGGCTTTCATGCAATCATTGAGCTCATCCTGCCCGGCGTGCCCGAACGGGGTGTGCCCCACGTCGTGGGAAAGCGCAATGGCTTCGGTAAGGTCTTCGTTCAGCCCCATGCTGCGGGCGACGGTGCGGGCAATTTGTGCCACTTCCAGCGAATGTGTCAGGCGGGTACGGTACAAATCGCCTTCGTGGTTGACGAATACCTGCGTTTTGTATTCCAGCCGCCGGAAGGCTTTGGCGTGGATCACGCGGTCGCGGTCACGCTGAAATTCTGTGCGGTACGTCGGCGCAGGTTCGGGGTAACGCCGCCCTTGGGTGTGGGCGGGGTCAGCGGCGTAAGGGGCGATGGTGTTCATGCTGCCTTCCATATTGCTATTGCTGGAGTATACCACGCGGCATTATTTCGGTTTGATGGGGGTGATTTCTACTCGGCGATTGGCAGCCCAAGCTTCAGCAGTATTGCCTTCTACCAGCGGTTTGCGTTCGCCATAGAAGCGCAGGTCGAATTGTTCTTCTTCGACACCTTTGTCCACCAGATAGTTGCGGATAGCGACGGCGCGGCGGGCAGAAAGCACTTCGTTGTATTCGTCGTCGGAACGTTGGTCAGAATGAGTTTCGACGCGGTAACGGTATTGCGGGCAGGCTTTCATATTATCCGCGACTTTACCCAAAATCCCGCTTTTGGCCGCGCTGATGCTTGCGGAGGCGGTTGGGAAAATCTCGGCGTATAGCAAGATGGCAGTGTCGCAAGCCAGTTTTTGGGTGTCATTGGTTTCGCGAATTTCGATTGGCTTTGCAGCAGCTTCTTCAGGTTTTGGTGCTACTTCCGCTTTTTCTTCTACAGGTTTGCTGGCTGCGACTGGTTCCGTTTTTTTGTCAGCTTTGGTGTCTGTTTTGCCTTGTTTGGTTAACCATTCTTTGTGATCTTTGTCTGCTTTTTGTTTGGCAGCAATGAAGTCATCCACCGTTTTGAGTACGGCCTTGCTGAGCCAGCCCCCAACGTCGGAGCAGTCAGTGGTGTTGTCGCCTTGACCCCATGTCCCCAGTTTGTAGTTGAGGGTTGGGTCGCGCAGGGTCGTTGCACCTTGGGTAAAGGATGTCCAGATGCCAGCGCTGCAACATTGCGGATTGTATTCGATACGTGGTTCACCCGGTTTGAAGGGGCCAAGGTGTTTAGGAAAGCTGGGAAACATGCTCATTTCCGGTTGTCCCGGGGTTTTTTCCATTTCTTCCTTGCTCAACAGGCGTAATCCTGCGTCGTTCAGGCGTTTGACGACGGCTTCTTTCAGATCTTTTTGCAGCTTGACGTTTTTGGGTTTGGCACTTTTGATTACGTCGTCGATATTGATGTTGACGCCGGTCAAGCCGTGTAGGGAAATGCTGCTGGGTTGGTAATCTTCCTTGCTGACTTCCAGAGGGTTTTTGCTGCACTCGGCGTAGAACTCAGGCTTGCCACTGACGCTGGATGCAATGCTTTGTTTAATTTCAGGCGCGTCAGGCTCGGCTGCTTTAGCTGGTTTCGCTTCGGTTTTGGTCGGTTCGCTTGGTTTGGCCGGTTTCGCTTCGGTTTTGGCCGGTTCGCTTGGTTTGGCTTCTTCAGCATTGACGTTTAACGTCATCATGCTAAGGATGGTACAGAGTACCGTCAGCAAGTATTTAGAAAACATCTGGTCACCTATTTGTTTTTATGTATGCTTGTTTGCATGATACGGGTACGTTTGTCTGGCTTCAATTGACTTCCGACGACTGCCCCGTAAGAATGACATTCCCCAGTGCAGGAATAACAATAACCATGCTGCTTCCTATTCGTACTCTGTTATCTGTGATTGTGAGCTTGTCTAGCGGACTGTGGCTGAACGTCGCTTTGGCTGATGAGACACCCACGGCAAAGCCACAATATTGCCCTGCCCGTATCGCTGAGCTGAATGACCGTGACAAGAAAATCGCCAAAGTTGCATGGCAATACTTTGAGAACAATATTCAGTCAGAAACGGGCTTGGTGAATGCCGTGGATAATTATCCCTCTACCACGATGTGGGATGTTGGTTCTTCCCTCGCGGCATTTATTGCGGCGGAAAAGTTGGGGCTGATCCCGCGTGACCGTTTTGATCGTATGACTGGGCATTTACTGAATACCTTGGAAAATCTTGATCTGTTTAATGGCGAAGCACCCAACAAGGTTTACAATACTCAAACCGGGGAGAAAGTCGATTACCGTAATAAGCCTTCGGAACGAGGGATTGGTGTTTCGACGTTGGATTTGGGACGTTTAGTGTCATGGTTGAATGTGTTGTCCTGCTTGCATCCGCAACATCAGGACAAGGTGCGTAAGGTCTTGGAAAGCTGGAATTTCTGCCGTCTGTTAGAACATAACGAGATGTATGGTCTGAAGCTGGACGACAAGACAGGCGGGGTGGAAATACAGCAGGAAGGTCGTCTCGGTTATGAGCAATACGCGGGTAAAGCGTTTCAGCAATTGGGCTTCGACATGAGTTTGTCGGCGCGTTACCATAATCAGTATGCAACTAAGGCAGAGGTTTCTGGTGTGGAATTGCTGGTTGATTCCCGGGATGCATCTACCCTTGGTGCGCACAATTACGTGGTGTCGGAATCCTATGCGATGGATGCGCTAGAGCATGGCATTGACGATGAAAACAAGCCGTTATTGGAAAATATTTACAAGGTACAGCAGCGTCGCTGGGAGCAATCCGGTACGGTGACGGCCGTTTCTGAAGACAATCTCGACCGCAAACCTTACTTCGTTTACAACACCATTTTCAGTGATGATATTCCGTGGGCGGCGATTACTGATAAGGGTGAAGATATGTCAGACATGCGTAGTCTGTCAGTCAAGGCGGCGTTTTCGATGGCCTATTTATTCCCCGACCGTGAATACAGTAAGGTATTGCGTGATGCGGTAATGGATGCGCGTAACCCGAAGGGCGGTTGGTATTCTGGTATTTATGAGGATTCTGCAAAAGGTTTTAATAAAGCAACTACGGCGAATACCAATGGTGTTGTTTTATCGGCTTTCTTGCACAAGCTCTATGGTCCTTTAAACCACCAATGTGATAAATGTGGCAAGGGCGCGAGTTTGAGTGATGAGTTTTTGAAGTTTAATCAGGATAAAAAGGCATGTCTGGCAAAGCTTAAAACTGCCAGCCCTTACTCACCGTAATTGCCCCGTCTTTCAGGTTGTCGCCGGGGAAATCGTTTTTGCCGTAGTTGGAGTATTCGATCTTTAAACCACCCGGTTTGGGATTGGAATAACCAATAACATAATTCCAGTTCGGCGTGCCGCCTTCGAGGGGTATGCTGGCTGTGGTACGGGTATAGACATTGGGCTTGGGATTCCATTGCATTGTGCCACTCAGGCTGGGTTTACCGTTGACAGGAATACTCAGGTTGGTGGACGCGGCTAGTTTGTGTTTGGTCAGTTTTTCAGATTTAATTTTTTTGCCAATATTCACCACAGCTTTGTCTAGTGCTAAGCCTTCATCCGGGGATATGGGTCCCCAGTTATTGATCTGCGCTGACCAACCGCCCGGTTTGCTATCGTTGTAGCCCCCGCTCCACGAATAGCCTAGTGCGCCGTCTTTAAATGAGGCATTACCGCTGACAAACCAGTTGGGTTTGGGTGACCAGGTTACGCTGGCGGATACACTGTTACTGCCATCCTTTAATGAGATTGTGTCAGCAAAGCTGCCCGCTAGCCGTAATTTCTTTGTCTTGCCCTTTTTTTTACCTTTGTTCATTCTATTTTTATCCGTGCCAATAATCCCGGTCGTGCTATGGGATTGTTGAGTGGAGTCGTCGTCTTCGGTGTCATCTTCTTCTTCGATATACATTGGAATATCACCGCCTGCGGCTATTGGCATAATGGCAGGTAGGCTTGCTGATGCGACAGCTAGCGGCGGTGATTCAGAAACAGGAGGGGGGGGCGGAAGTTGTTCAGCTTCGGTGGCTGTGCCTATCTCACCTTGAATGCCTAGTGGTTCTGGTAATGCTTCTACTGCCTGTGGCAGTGAGAATAGTTCTAATGCTATGGGTTCTGGTTGTGTCGATATAGGGTATACGGTCGGTGAACTTACCCGATCTTCTGATGGTTTTTTCTGTGATTTTTGGCGTTCACCCTTATTCGGGGTTTCTTTGTTGACGGCTAATTGCACGGGTGCTCTTTTCTGTGGGGTCACTGGTTTATCTTTTTTAGCCGTTTTGGTCGCTATGCTTTTGGGGGTGTCATCAGGTGCTTTGGTGATTGGTGGCTTATCTTTCGTTGTCGGTGGTGTTGGCTTTTTTGCAACCACTTCACATGCCTCATCCCATTTGAAGGGATAAGCTTGAGGGACTTCTTCTGTGATGTCCGTTAATGCTAAGGCTTGGTTCAGCACGGTATTGGGCGGCGCATCTGCTTCGCTAGCCAGTAAGCCCGTTTCGGGGTGCGGAAAGCATCGTTGACGGTAGATTTGATGCAAAAATAAGTGGTACGCACTGGGTGCGATACGAATTTCATCCAGTAAGAGGGGTACAAAACGGTCGTCAGGATCAGGAGTCAGAAAGCCCCATTCACGAAAACCTCGCCATTGTAAGGGGCTATCATTAGCGGCTAATTGTTTGCGTAATTCTTTTCCAAGAAAAGTCAGATTATAAAATTTCTGTTCTTTCAAAACATCGCAGTAGTTCCATTGTAAGGCAATTCGCTCGGCATCTTCGCGTAATTCCGGGAAACGTTCCGTTGTGGATTTTAGGGTATGGAGAGCAATGTCGAGCAGCCCGGCATGGAGTGAGGATTCGGCTTTTTGCCCAAGCCATTCATCTGGCCACGGCTGCTCAGGCCGGGTGATATTATTCAGCGATGTGAGTATTTTCTGTGCTGACTGAGCGTTGGTAGCACAGTGCAATGCGGCCAGTTTTTGCTGCAATGGTGGTGGGGAGGGGTACGCCATGATTGGCGAAATCCCCCCCATCCAGCCCAAGGATAGCAGTAAAATTTTACTGAGTGGTGCAGACATCACACGTTTTAGCAGGAATGATTGCTGTCTTTATTTCGCGTTGGCATTTTTTGCACATAGGGTAGAATTCACCGTATTTTTTATACAATAACATACTCAGAACGATACCATTGGTATTGGCTGTAATCGCTTTATTGTAACCGCCGCCGCTTTCGTAAATACCGGAGTACCAGCCACGATCAGGGTCATAGGCTGAACTGACGGTATAGACAAGTTCCTTGCTGTAAGGGTCATTGGGATAGAGCAAGGCCATGGATAATGCTGCTTTTACTGAGGTGGTTTTGAGGTTGTCGTAACGTACACCTTTATCAGTAGTGGTATTCCATGGCAACCCTGCCGTGAAAATGGTGTTGTAGAGGAAGTAAGGTTTTTGGTCAATATTGTCTTCGGAAACGGCGGTTATAATGCCAGTTTCTTCCCAACGCCGCTTTTGAACGTTGTAAATGTTGTCCAGCAATGGGCGATTTTCATCATCAATACCGTTCTCAATGGCATCCATGGCATACGATTCAGTAACAACATAGTTGTATGCGCCTAAGTCGCGTGGATCACGCCGGTCATAGGCAATCGGTACGTCGTAAATGTTGATGCTTGTGCGAAATTCGTTGTTGTACGTGGCTGCAACATGCTGGTCGTAGCCCAATTGGCGGAAAATTTTACCGGCATATTGCTCATATCCTAAACGCCCTTCTTGTGCCACGACGATGTTTTTGGTGGCCGGGTCGCGATAAAAGCCAAACATTTGGCCATCTTTGATCAGGCGCTTCATGTCCCAGCGCTCTATGGATTTTTTGGCAGGGTAGGCATATTTAGGGTGCATACAACCGAGGGTATTGAGCCATGACACCATCCGTGCTAAATCGAGTGCGGAAACGCCAATGCCATCGGGGCTGGGTTGGTTGCGGTAATCGACCATTTCACCTTTGATAGTGTTGTATACTTTGTTAGGTGCTTCTTTGTTAAATAGCTCCATGCTATTCAATGTTTTGAACATGGCACGAATACGCTCATCAAATGTTTTGTCGTCAATGAGGTCGAAATCACGAGCGGCAATAGTGGCGGCTAGTGCTGAGCCAGTATCCCACATGGTGGTGGAGGGGTATTTATCCGCAGCGTTATACAGCCCTGTTGAAGGATTATAGTTATTTTCAAAGTACTTCCACGCAATTTTAGCCATATCTAGGTCTGTACTGCACAGTGCTTGCGGCGTTCCTAAACAACTGTTGCTTGGGCCTGTCGTCAGGGCGCAAAAGGTATCATTACGCCCAGCGCCAGCGCCTGATTTGAACATCTGTAACAAGTTCGTGGAGTCTTTGCTGGCGCTAGCTGTACTGGTGGATGTAGCACCCTGACTAATGAAAAATATAATGATGCCTGCCAGTAGTAAACCCGCTAGCCATGCTAATCCTGTTTTTATCTTATTGTTATTCATTACCTAGTTCTCCTAGAACCGCTTCGATTTCTTTGCGTACAGTATCGGTTGTTGTGCTGGTATCACCGCTTTTCCAAGCTGCCATGAGTTTGTCAATGGGTCCCATCAGCCCTTGTAGACGTGCTTTTTGTGCGCTAAGTGTTTCACTGGCTTGCCATAGGGGCTTTTTGGTGCTGAGAATTTTTTCAGCCGCTTCTTTGCCTTTCCCATCTGTGCGTAATTGATTGGCTTGTTTGATGGTATCAAGAATGGTTTTCAGGTCAGTGCGTTGTTTGATCAATGCCTGTTTTTTCTTTTCGGCCTCATCGGCTATTTTGCCTTGTTTACTGGTCACTGAGTCAATGGCGTCAATTTTGGTTGCTAGTGGCGCAAGTGTTTCTGTGAGTACAGTTGATGAGCCTTGTTGTAGCTCAATGAGTGTGCGCAGTTCTGCGTGAAGCTGCTGGTTTTGGAAAACCAGGTACCCGATCAGCACCAGTAACATGCTGAGTAATACATGCTGAAAAAGATTCATGGATGATATGCCCTCTTTATTTTTGTTATTTTTAGTCTGGTGCTTGTCTAGGCTGTCACTAAGCACCATTCCTCTAGTGTTGTTGCCAAGGTATTAATCTGGATGGGTTTGGTCAGGCAGGCATTCATACCAGCCGCTATATAGGCTTGTTCGTCACCTTTCATGGCATTGGCGGTCAGGGCGATAATGGGTAGGTGGCGATCAGGAAATTCTGCACGAATTTTTTCGGTAGTTTCTACGCCACTCATGCCAGGCATCTGGATGTCCATCAGTACCAAGACGAAATCTTCGCGGCGTAAGTAGTCGAGTGCCTCGAAACCATTTTCTGCCAAGGTGAAGTGATAGCCGAGCTTGTTGAGCATGCCTTTAGCAACCATTTGGTTGACCTTGTGGTCTTCCACTACAAGGATGCGTTGATTGCCACCATCGGCTACAGGTTTGGCTGCCGTTGCGGATGTGCTCGGTGGTGGGGCGGCAGGTTCTCCAGTAGCGTCTGTGATGATCGGCAATTCAAACCAGAAGGTGCTGCCGACACCTTCAGTGCTGTTTACGCCAATGGTGCCCCCCATTAAATGGGTTAGCTTGCGGCTGATGGCTAGGCCTAGCCCAGCACCGCCGTTATTGTGTTGGTCGTAACGGCTGATTTGGCTGAATGCGTGGAATAGGCTATTCAGTTTTTCTGAGGAAATGCCCATGCCAGTATCTTGTACTTCAAAACGCAGTGTTTTGGGATCTGCTGGGGTACGAGATACTCGAACGGTGATTTGTCCAGCCGTGGTGAATTTGATGGCATTACTAATGAGGTTGAGTAATATTTGGCGTAAACGTAATGGGTCACCGCACAAATGGGTGGGAATATCTTTCTCAACTGCTAGCACCAAGTTTAAGTGTTTCTGGCTGGCAACTGTGCGCATGGTGTCGATAATGTTAGGCAGAATGCCACACAGGAGAAAGGATTCTTCCAGTACTTCCAGCTTGCCTGCTTCTAGCCGAGAGATGTCAAGAATGTCGTTGATAATGCCCAGCAATGATTGTGCAGATTGTAGGACAGTGTTGAGTTGTTGGGTTTGTTCGGTATTTAGAGGCGTGTCTTGTAGCAAGGTGGCCATGCCGATAATGCCGTTCATCGGGGTGCGAATTTCATGGCTCATGGCTGCTAGAAATGCACTTTTTGAACGGCTAGCTGCCAGTGCCTGATCACGCGCCTCGGTCAATTCATGGGTGCGTGTTGTAATCGTGTTTTCTAGGGCGTTTGCTATTCCCCGCAATTCTTGATTAGCCTGATACAGTTCCAGACTTTTGCTTTCCAGTAACTGCTCAGCCTGTTTACGGGCGCTCCGTTCGCGTTCCAGTCGGCCTTGCAGGCGAGTTAATTGGTCGATCATTAGGCTGCCATCCGCGTGATGTGGAACTCAGCGTGAGTGCCCTTACCAGCGGAACAGTCCACCATGTCAACTTGGGCTTTGATTTGATAGTGAGTGATGCAGCCCTCTAACAGCCCTTCTGCCAGTGTGGCAAAAGGGTGTGGTGAGCGGTAGATCATGATCAGTTTTTGCGTGCCTTCACGGTGGGTTTCAAAGGTTGGTAGTTGGGCATCCGGGTAAAGTTTATGTACTTCTACGTGAATGTAGTTTTCGATGGACTCGAGAAAGTCGAATATATCCGGGGTGCTACTGAAGAATGTCGGGTAAAGCACCACAAAGCGTCCGAATAGGAAATGCCCAAATGCTTTGACTAAGGCAGGCACAGGCACGCCTGTTTGTTTTGATAGGTTTTGAATCAGAGTGACTATTTCAGAATGTGGGTAAGTGCCAACAGCGGTGTAAGCCCCGCCGGAGGGCAGATTTGACGCTTCGATAATATCGTCAACCTTGTCGGCGGAAAAGGTCTGTTCCACCATGTCCAAAAATTCTGTAAACACCAAGCCTTTCATTAAATTGATTCTCTTTTGTTTTTTGTATTATCTTTAGTAAGCAATCACAGGTTGTTGCTTAAGCCATTCAAGAACTTTGCTATATTCAGTTTGTAATTTCTCTAAATAGATGGCTGCTGCTTGTTGGTCATTATTTTCACGGTAGTCTTCTAACAAGTGAGCAAGCTCCGCCAGTTCGAAAGCGCCAATGAGTTTGCTACTGGATTTTAGTTTGTGGCAAATCGCCCCAACTTGAGCGCTGTCGTGTATTTCAACAGATTGTTTTAATGTGATTATGCATTGATCTGTATCTGTGATGAAAAACTCAACCAGCTCAGCAAACTCATCTGCCATAATTTCCTGCAACATGATGTAAGTTTCTGCATCAACAGGGGTATTTGTCGTGGTTGTCATTTTGATTACCCATTAGTGTATTGTCCGGTTTACTGTAATTATGCCATTTGCCGGAATTGTGTTTTTATAATTTCCGTCTATATCGACAGATTATCTTTTGATGGTATCATAGAACTATTCGAGTGTTAATAACATCATAAAAACAAGATATAAGTATGAAAATCCTAGTTGTCGATGATGCCAGAGATATGCAATTGATCTTGCGCCGCATCCTGACCCTAATGGGGCATCAGGTCGTCCTTGCTAATCACGGGCAGGAGGCGTGGGAACTCCTCCAGCAGCACAATTTTCAAGTCGTGATTAGTGATTGGGTGATGCCCATTATGGATGGCCCGACATTGTGTCGAACGATTCGTGCTGCGGAGCTACCCCATTACGTTTACATCATTTTGCTGACAGGCATGTCTAGTAAACAAAACCTGATCCTAGGAATGGAGGCGGGTGCAGATGATTTTGCGACCAAGCCCATCGTGCGCGAAGAGTTGGAGGTGCGTTTACGTGCCGCTCAGCGGGTACTGAATCTAGAGCAGACGCTGGAGGATAAGAATCGGAATCTGGAAGGTGTCAATCAATCGCTATCAGCTACTCAGGCGTTGATTCAGAGCGATCTTAAACGTGCAGCGAGTCTACAAACAGGGGTATTACCGGTTCACAAGGCATTTGGTCGCCTGTGTGTTGATTGGTTTTTTCAGCCTGCTCAGTACATTGGTGGTGATACGTTTAACTATTTTCCGATCAATGATGATTTGTTTTTTTTCTATTCCATTGATGTGTCTGGTCATGGTATTTCCGCAGCCTTGTTGTCGATGTGTTTGCAAACCCTGCTGAGCTCAACAGGTGAGCTGTATTGTCAGGATGAGTTGACGCGGGAGAATGCTGCCACTTTTCCAGCACGTTTGGCTGAGAATTTGAACCATCATTTGAATCATGTGCTGGATACTGGCGATCATTATTTAACGTTGATCATGGGGGTTGTGGATACAGCAGAAGAGCGTCTGCATTTTGTGCAAGCTGGTCATCCGCAACCTTTCTTGTATGACCCTTCGACGCAGCAGATTGAGCGGATTGATTGCACTGGCTTCCCCATTGGGCTAATGCCTGATATGGAGTATGAAACCATTAGTCTGCCATTTCCTACAGGTAGTCGTTTTGTTTTGTACTCGGATGGCATCTTAGAATTGCATCATGCATCAGGTGAGCCCATGACTGAAGATGACTTACAGACCTGTTTACAGGCGTTGATTGGCTTGCCAGCGCGGGAACTTGTTTCCCGCTTGGGCGAACAACTTGGTTTGGGTAAGGAAAATGAAGACAAGCCTGATGATATTTCTCTGTTAATCATTGATTCTTGTGGCTAGCCAAAACCATTAATTATAGATATAGTTTATTCATAAATAGAAAATACTAAAATTACATCAATCGAAGAGGATAACAAGAATGAAGCTCTCTACTCATGTACAAGGCGAATTCACCATTGCCGTCATTGGCGAAACACGTATGGATGCCGCCGTAGCCCCAGAACTCAAACATCAAATCTCCCAACTACTCAATGATGGTGCAACCCGTATTGTGTTGGACCTTAGTGCCGTAACCTTTATGGACAGTAGTAGCCTCGGCGCACTGGTCAGCCTGCTGAAAATGGTTGGCAACCGTGGTGATCTGATCATCGCTGGTTCAAAGGGCATCGTTGCTGACCTGTTTAAGCTGACACGTATGGATCGTGTCTTCCGCATGGCGGATAGCGTGGATGCAGCACTGGGTGCTGTGGCAGCGTAATTGGTGCGAATGACTATCTGAGAAAAGGGGGCTTCCGATGAAAGCGATGATACTGGCGGCAGGCAAAGGGACGCGGGTGCGCCCTATTACCAACGAGATGCCAAAACCGATGATCCCGATCCTGCGCAAGCCGGTCATGGAGTCCATCGTCGAACTATTACGCGCCCACAGCGTGCGTGAAATCGTGGTCAACACTAGCCATTTGGCACCGGTGATCGAAAACTACTTCCGCGATGGCAACCAGTTGGGTGTCCACATTGCTTATTCTTACGAAGGCTACATGACCGACGATGGGTTGGAAGGAAAAGCCCTAGGTTCGGCGGGGGGCATGAAACGTATTCAGGAATTTTCTGGCTTTTTCGACGAAACATTCATTGTGCTGTGCGGCGATGCGTGGATTGATCTTGATATCAGTGCTGCATTGCGTCAGCACCGTGAGAATGGCGGTATTGCGACCATTATTTTGCAGGAAGTCCCACACGAAGAAGTGCATAAATACGGGGTAGTGAAGCTCAATGAACAGCAGCGTATTGTGCAGTTTCAGGAGAAACCTAAGCCAGAAGAGGCCGTTTCTAACCTGATTAATACGGGGATTTACATCTTTGAGCCGGAAATCTTTAACTACATTCCCTCAGGTGTTGAATATGATATTGGTGGCCAATTATTCCCTGCCTTGGTTAGTGCAGGTGAGCGATTCTTTGGTGTGAAAATGGATTTCCAATGGGTCGACATTGGTTCTGTGCCGGATGTATGGGCGGCGACTCGAAAAGCCTTGTTGGGGGAAATCGAAGGTTTTCGTATGCCAGGCAAGCAAGTACGACCCGGTGTTTGGACAGGTATAAACGTTAGCATTGATTGGAATATGGTTAAAATCAAACCACCTGTTTATATCGGTAGCAGCACTAAAGTTGAGGCCGGTAGCAAGATTATCGGCCCCTGCATGATCGGTGCAAACTGTTTGGTGGAAGCGGGTGCGGAAATCAGTGAATGTTTGATTAGTGATTATACCCGTATCGGCAATATGGCAACCTTGGATAACAAGCTGATCTTTGGTGGGGATTGTATTTCACCGGATGGCACGGTGCTCAATGTGAGTGAAACTCAGGTTCGTTGGTTGGTCAGCGATATGCGCAGAGTGCTGAACCCTAGCGATATTCATGACATGATGCTTTTCAATAATATGCTCAGTTTCTACGGGGAACTGGCAGAAGAGGCGGAGGCTGCCTAATGGAAACAATTTACCAACAATACAATATTCGCCTTTCCATCGATAGCCGTTTGGATCAGGTACGGGTACTGTCTGGTGCGTTACGCGGTATCGGTAAAGAACTTGAGCTGTCTGATGAAAAGCTTGGGCAACTCGAACTGATGATGGTGGAAGCCGTCAATAATGTCATTGAACATGCCTATCAAATGCAGGGCGGTAACGATGTGCGGGTTCGGGTGGAATACAGTCCGGCAGAAGTAAACCTCATTATCTCTGATAGTGGACGTACCATGCCCGCTTCACTGCACTCTGAAGTACGTGAAATGCCTGATCCTGATGACTTGCCTGAAGGTGGGTGGGGTATGGGCTTGATCCAATTGTTGGCGGACTCTATCCGTTACAACATTGATGCGACAGGGAACCACTTACACGTCAACAAGCTACTAGCCTGACAATGAAACACCTTGTCTGGACGGTATTGATGGTGTTCTTGCTGCTATTGCAGGGATGTAGTGTCATGCCGTCTGTTCAACCGGTGGCTGTTCACCATGCCGGTTCGTTGAATGGAACATGGGAATTCCTGCCTTCTGGTTCAGCAGCTATGCCCGCCGGGAATGCCCAATGGCAAGCCATCAACGTTCCCGCCAACTGGTACACCCAAGGCTATGATCATCATGGCGTTGCGTGGTATCGGCTCAAGTTTTCTGCGCAAACTTCCTCAGAAACGGTGTCTACCCTGCATTTCGGCGGGGTGGATTACTTTGCGGATGTATGGCTGAACGGGAAGCAGATCGGGTCACATGAAGGTTATTTTCAGCACTTTTCGTTCGATGTTTCGCAGAACCTGAAGGCTGGCGAGAATACCTTGCTGGTCAGGGTGAACAGTCCGCAAGAAAAAGCGGAAGATTATTCGTTGCATAAACGCTTGATCAAAGGCATTTTTTCGCACCACGATACGCGCCCCGGTGGTGCTTGGTCGGATCGTGGGCAAGAGCGTAATACCGGCGGTATCTGGGGTGAGGTGAATTTGCGCCAGACGCAGCAGGTACAAATTTCACCGCGCCAAATCCGCGTCCAGCCCACCAAAGGCTTGGAACAATGGTTGGTGTCGGTGGATCTGGATGTGTTGGGGAAAGTGCCGCAGGGTACGGAGTGGCAATGGTCGGTTGAACCTGTTGGGTTTGCCGAAGAGGGCGTATGCAATACGCCCCTACAATGCCCGCGTAGGGGCGTATTGCATACGCCCTCTTTATCCATTCCCATCACCAATCCCAAACGTTGGCATCCGCACGGCTACGGCGACCCAAACCTCTATAAGCTGACCGTCAGCGCAGTACAAAACGGCAAGGTGCTGGATAGTTTCGAGCGCACTATCGGCTTCCGCAAAGTCCGCCAGTCACCGCAGGAAATCTGGACGATTAACGACCAGCGCATCCAGCTCAAAGGCACTAATTACATTGCCAACCAGTGGCTTGCTGAGATGAAAACGGAAGATTTTCGCCGTGACATCCAGTTGATGCTGGACGCCCATATCAATACCGTGCGGGTTCATGCTCACGTTACCGCCCCAGAGTTTTACCGCCTGTGCGATGAAATGGGTTTGATGGTGTGGCAAGATTTCCCGCTGCAATGGGGGTATCAGGATACGCCGGAATTCCAGCAGCAAGCCGTTGCGCAAGTGGGCGACATGATCCGCCAGTTCGGGCAATACACCTCCATCATTCAGTGGACACTACACAACGAACCGCCGTGGGATGCGGATTGGATGAAGTGGAAATACAAGGATTACGACCCGCAGCAAAACAAAGTACTGGATAACCAGCTCTATCGCGCTGCTGTTGCGCTGGAGAAAACCCGTCCGATCAGCATGATTTCCGCGACCAAGGAACACCCGTGGCTGGGCTGGTATTCCGGGAGCTGGCTGGATTATGCCAAACCGACCAAACACGCCACCATTGCCGAATTTGGGGCGCAAGCTTTACCCGATAAGGCTACGTTGAGCAAAATTCTGGGACATGAGGCGGAATTTCCCACGACGGATGCACAGTGGCAAGAATGGGCATTCCACAATTTCCAACGCAAGGAAACCCTAGAGATTGCCAAAGTCCCGCAAGGCAAAACGCTGGATGAATTTATCACCAATACCCAGCAATATCAGGCGCGGTTAAACCAGCTTGCGGCAGAATCTTACCGTCGGCAAGCCTATCGTCCGGTGGGGGCGCTGTTCCAGTTTATGCTGGTGGAAGATTGGCCTTCGATGAATTGGGGTATGGTAGATTTCTGGCGTAAACCCAAACCGGGCTATTACGCTTTGCAACGTGCCTACCAACCGATTTTGCCGAGTTTGGCTTGGGACAAGGTTGACTATAAGGCAGGCGAGTCGGTCAGTGTGGGCTTATGGGCATTGAATGACAGCACTGCCAGTTACCCGCAAGCGCAGTATCAGGTCAAGCTGTTACGCGGCAAGCAAACGCTGGATACGCAAACGTGGGCATTTGAGCTGAGCGCGGATATGCACCAGCACTTGCATGATTACCGAGTACCGGCAACTGAAGCCGGTGAGTATCGCCTTGAAGCCAGCATTCTTGATGCTAAAGGGGCATTGTTAAGCACGAATGAATACCGCTTCACCCTCCAATCACAACAATAAAAATGAGTTGCTATGGGATTCTATTTCGACAAGTTTGAAGAGCGCAAACCTGAGCCGCCGCTGGCATATTCGGCGGTTACGGAGAGCATTTGGCAATTTTTCGCGGTTATCGCCCTGACGTTAGGCGCATGGTATTTGTGGTGGCGCTGGACGGATTCGCTTAACCCAGATGCCTTGTGGTACGCCATTCCTTTGGCGTTTGCGGAAACCGCGTCGTATTTTGGCTTGGGTTTGTTCGTGTTCAACTTGTGGAAAGTGCAGGATTACGAGCAATTGCCACCGCCCGCTAAACTCGACGAGGTGGTGCGCCCCGGTCATGGCGAAGAACGTCCGTTGAAGGTGGATGTGTTTTTCCCCAGCTACAACGAAGACGTGGAACTGGTGCGCCTGAGCATCCGCGATGCCAAAAAAGTGACGTATCCACACGCGATTGACCTGAAAATTTTCGTGCTGGATGATGGCAAACGTCCTGCCATGCGTCAGGTGGCGGAAGAAGAGGGCGTCGGTTACATCACCCGCACCAGCAATATCGGTTTCAAAGCAGGCAATTTGCGCAATGCGATGGAACAGACCCACGGTGATTTTATCGTGATTTGTGACGCGGATACCCGCCCGTTCCCCACTATTCTGGAACACACGCTGGGCTATTTCCGTGACCCGGATGTGGCATGGGTGCAAACCCCGCAATGGTTCTTCGATCTGCCGGAAGGCAAGCGTTTGCCGGATGTTTTGGGTAAATACCTGAAAGCACCGGGGCGTTGGATCGGCAAAGGCGTGGAAGCGGTGATCGGCGAAATGCGCGTTGGCGAAGACCCGTTCGTGAATGAGCCGAAAATGTTTTACGACATTATCCAGCGCCGCCGTAACTGGGCGAATGCGTCGTTTTGTTGTGGGGCTGGTTCGATCCACCGGCGCGAAGCGGTGATGGAAGCCGCGCTCAAAACCTATTCCGACACCATCGAAAAGCAGGTGGGCAAGCAGTCCAAACAGTTGCAGAAATTGATGGGCGGAGAGGCGCTGGATAGCGGTTTGGTGCAGGAAATGCGCCATCAGGTGGCGGGTGAGGAAGAATTTACCCCCTACCGTTTCCACGTTTCCGAAGATATTTATACCTCTATCGTGCTGCATTCGGATGAGGATCGTCATTGGAAATCGGTACTGCACCCGGCCGTCGAGTCCAAAATGTTGTCGCCGCAAGACTTGTTGAGCTGGACGGTGCAACGCTTCAAATACGCAGGCGGCACGCTGGACATCGTGGCGCATGATAATCCGATGACGCGTAAGGGCATGAGTTGGGCGCAACGGTTGATGTATGGGGCAACCGCGTGGTCATACCTTGGCGGTATCTGGAACATGATGTTTCTGGTCGCGCCGTTGATTTACCTGTTTAGTGGCATTGCGCCGGTGAGTGCTTACACTGGGGACTTTTTTCTGCACATCCTGCCGTTCCTGATTGCGATGGAGCTGGCCTTCATGGTCGGGACGTGGGGCGTTGCGGGCTACCGTTCCAAGGCGAGTTACTTGTCGTTTTTCCCGGTTAACTTGCAAGCGATTTGGACGGTATTGAAAGGTGAACAGATCAAATTCCCGGTGACGCCGAAAGACCGGCAAGAGGGCAATTTTTTCCATCTGGTGCTGCCACAATTTGCGGTGATTGTATTGACGGTATTGGGGATTGTTTACGCCAGCGTGCAGTTTTTTGTGCTGGGTAATCATGAGTATTCGATGGGGGGTATTCTGACCAATCTGTTCTGGGGCTTGAATAACATTCTGGCGTTGAGTGGTATTGTGATGGCGGCATTTTGGCAGCCAGATGCGGAAGAAGCCGTTACCGAGGAAGTAGCTCAACCCCAACAGCATAATAATAATGAGGTGACAGTATGAGTTTTAAACAGAGCTTGGTGCGTGCGCGTAGCCATTTGATTTTTTTGACGGGGTTAGTCACCGCGTTTGGTTTGGTTGGCTGGTTGGAAGGGCTTAGTGTCGGCAATGCGAATACGCCTGAGGCGATTATTGAGGCCAATGCGGATGTGAAAATTGCCCCGACGCGTCCGCTGACTGCGCAGGAAATGGCGTGGGCGAAAACGGCGTGGCGTTATTTCCAGAACAATACCATGCCGGAAACCGGGTTGGTGAACTCGGTGGATAAGTATAATGCCTCCACTTTGTGGGATACCTCGTCCTACCTAATGGCGGTGATTGCAGCGCAGCGCTTGGGCATTATTGACCAGAACGAATTCGATACGCGTATTGCCAAGGCGCTGGATTCCCTGACGAAAATGCCGCTGTTTGAAGGCAAACTGCCGAACAAATCCTACAACACGATTTCCCTGCAAATGGTGGATTACACCAATCAGCCGAGTGAAAAGGGGATTGGTTGGTCAGCGATCGACATCGGGCGGGCATTGGTTCCGCTGAATGTGTTGGCGTGGAATTACCCGCAGCATACCGCTTCGGTCAAAAAAGTGATGGAACGTTGGGATACGCAGCCGATGCTGGTGAAAGGTACGTTGCAAGGTGCGGCGGTTACTGCTGCGGGCAAAACCGAATACCTTCAGGAAGGGCGTTTGGGTTATGAGGAATACGCGGCGAAATCCTTCAACCTGATGGGGTTGGATGTGGCTAATGCTTTGCGTTACACCGATTTCCTCACGTTTGTTGATATTGATGGCATTCAGGTGGCAACGGATAGTCGCAGTGCGCAGCAATACGGGGCGCATAACTACGTGGTCAGCGAACCGTACATTCTCGATGGTGTGGAATTCGGCTGGGATCATCTATCGCAGGAATTGGCATGGCGCGTCTACAAGGTGCAGGAAAAACGCTTTGAGGATACTGGCATCCTCACCGCTGTGTCGGAAGACAATATCGATAAGCCGCCGTATTTCGTTTACAACACCGTGTTTACCAATGGCAAAATTTGGAATGCGATCACCGAAAAAGGTGAGGATGCCAGCCAGTTCAAAACCCTGAGTACCAAAGCGGCGTTTGGCTGGCACATGCTTTACGAAACGCCTTACACCCAGAAACTAATGGATAAAGCCGCCACGTTAACTGACCCGGAACGCGGTTGGTATTCCGGGGTGTATGAAGTCAGCGGTGAACCCAATAAGGCGCTGACTGCCAACACCAACGGCATCATTCTGGAGACGTTGGCGTATAAGCAGAGTGGTAAGCTGATGAAATTGGGGAAATAATTAAATTTCCCGATTCAATACCCGTTTGAGTGCTGCCGGATCAAAGTCGGCGGTGACGATGGATTCGCCCAGCGATTTCATCAGGATGAGGCGCAAGGTGCCATCCAGCACTTTTTTGTCTACTGACATATAGCGGGTGAAATCCTCGCCCGTCATCTGTGCGGGCGGGACAACCGGCAAGTTGGCGCGTTGCAGGATGTGGCGCGTGTAAGCCACATCATCCGCCGCCAGCCAACCCATTTGCTGTGACAGTTCCGCCGCCATTACCATGCCAGTAGCGACCGCTTCGCCGTGCAGCCAGTTCCCGTAACCCATTGCCGCTTCAATCGCGTGGCCGAAGGTATGCCCTAAATTGAGCAATGCGCGTTGCCCGGATTCGCGTTCATCCGCCGCTACGACTTCTGCCTTGTGTTCGCAGGAACGGAAAATCGCGTAGGTGAGGGCTTCCGGGTCACGCGCCAGCAGTTTATCCATGTTCGCATCGAGCCATTGCAGGAACGCGGGATCGCGGATCAGGCCATACTTCACCACTTCGGCAATCCCGGCGCTGAGTTCGCGGTCGGGCAGGGTGTTGAGTGTGTCGGTGTCGATCAGCACGCATTGTGGCTGGTGGAATGCGCCGATCATGTTTTTGCCGAGCGGGTGATTCACCCCGGTTTTGCCGCCGACGGATGAGTCGACCATGGCTAGTAAGGTGGTGGGAATCTGGATAAAGTTGATGCCGCGCTGGTAGCTTGCCGCCGCATAGCCTGCCATATCGCCGACGACACCACCACCCAGCGCAATCAACGTGGTTTTGCGGTCAGCTTTGCTTTCCAGCAAGTGGGTGTAAATCTGGTTGAGTACGTCGAGGTTTTTGTATGCTTCGCCATCAGGTAGGGTGACGGTGGAATGTTTCAGGCCGGTCAGCATTTGCTGGACAGCAGTCAGGTAGAGCGGGGCAACGGTGGTGTTGGAAACCACCACGGCACTGTTGCCTTTGATGTGGGGCGTAACCAGTTCGGCCTGTTGCAGCAAGCCTTGCCCGATGTGGATCGGGTAGCTACGCTCGCCAAGCTCAAGATTCAGCGTTTGCATGGGTAACATCCTGTAATTGTTTTAGTTTGGCGTGAATGTCACGCAGGATGACATTCACTTTTTGTTTGCCGGTAGGCATGATCAAATCAGCAACTTCCATGTATAACGGTTCACGGGCTTTGAGTAAGTCCCGCAAGGTTTGCATGGGGTTGGCGGTTTGCATCAAGGGTCGGGTTTTGTCGTGGCGGATGCGCTGAAAAAGCTGTTCAGCCGAGGCACGCAGGTAGATGACCGTGCCACCTGCCTTGATGTGTTCGCGGTTGCTTTCCCGCAAGACACTGCCGCCGCCGGTGGCGATCAGGGTATTGGGTAAAGCGGTTAGCTCGGCAATGACCTGTTCTTCACGCTCACGAAAGCCTGCCTCGCCTTCAACGGCAAAGATGGTTGGAATACTGACGCCTGTGCGTTCTTCGACTACCTTATCGGAGTCGTAAAATGTTAGGTTCAGTCGACGGGCGAGTTGTCGGCCTATGGTGGATTTTCCCGCGCCCATCAAACCCACCAGGATGATGTTATTTTGCATCCCGGATTTATGCCAGTACCGGGCGCGGGAATCAAGCGACTTGTGTGTTTCCCTTAGGATTTACTGTCCACAATCTTGGGCGTGACAAAGATTAACAGCTCATTATTGGTCTTGCTGTTATTGTCTGTACGGAACAGGCGACCCAGGATAGGCACGTCGCCCAGCACGGGGACTTTGCTGGTGCCATTGGTGTTGTATTCTTCATGGACACCGCCCAATACGACTGTTTGACCGTTTTCAACTAGCACTTTGGTCTGGATCTCACGGGTATTGATGCTGGGAACCCCGGAGTATATCGAGCCGACAGTATCTTGGTTGACTTTCAAGTCCATCGAGATGTGCTCATCCGGTGTGATTTGAGGGGTGACTTCCATGCTGAGCACCGCTTTTTTGAAGGCTACGTTGGATGCGCCACTGGAAGATGCTTGCTGGTAGGGCACTTCCACACCTTGTTCAATCAGCGCTTTGGTCTGATTGGAGGTGATTATCCGTGGGCTGGAAATGGTTTCACTTTTGTTTTCTGATTGTGAGGCAGAGAGTTCTAGATCGACGAGGAAGTCTTTGCTGAGAATCGAGAAGCCATAGCTGCCGATAGCACCGGTCACCGGTAAGTTGACGCTGAGGCGGTCACTGAGGCTTGGGATGGTCACGCTACTAGTACCCGTGGTATCTGCTAAGGCTTGGGTGGCGCTTTCCCAGTATTCGTCGGTGCCTGTGCCGAGCGTGCCTGTACCAATGCCTATACTGTCTTGGTTAATCCAGGTTGGGGTGATGCCAAAGCGTGCACCGAGTTCCTTGCCGAAGGAGTCGCTGGCAATGACGATGCGTGATTCGATTAGCACTTGCGCAACAGGGACATCTAATGCCTTGATTAATTCGCGAATGGATTTAACTTGTGCAGCGGTGTCTTGTACTAAGAGTGTGTTGGTGCGCTCATCTACCGATGCTTTGCCACGGGGGGAGAGCAGGGATTTTTTGTCTTCGCCACTGTTGGATTTTTCAATCAATGTCAGCATGTCGGCAGCTTTGGCGAAGTTGATGGCGATATATTCCGTTACCAACGGTTCCAATTCTTGTTTGGCTTTGATGGATTCTAGCTCTTGCTGTTCCTTGGCATTGAGTTCTGCGGCAGGTGCTACCCAAATGACGTTGCCATTTTCACGCATGTCTAGGTTTTTGGATTCAAGTACGATATCTAACGCTTGATCCCACGGTACATCTTTGAGGCGCACGGTGATGTTGCCTGTAACGGTGTCGCTGACCACGATATTTTTATCGGTGAAGTCGGCGAGTAGTTGTAATACAGCTCGAACTTCAATGTCTTGGAAGTTGAGTGATAATTTCTCACCCGTAAAGTTTTTCTTTTTCTTAGCACCTACCAATTTCTCTTCTGGGATAGCTTTAAGTTTATCAACTTGGATAGTGTATTCAGTGCCATTACGCTTGGTGCTGTATTCAAAGCCTTCATGGGCAGTAATGCGAATGCGAGCATTTCCACTGCGTTGTGCAATATCAATGTTGCTGACTGGCGTGCCAAAATCTGTGACATCCATGCGCTTTTGCAGGTTGGTTGGGACGTCTGTGTCTGCGAGTGTAATGGTGATGGTATTCCCACTTTTATCCTCCTTAATGTCCGTATCGGCTGACGATAGATTGATAATAATGCGCCCGCCGCCATCTGATTCGCGGCGGAAGTCTACGGATTGTAAAAGTGGCGCAGCATTAACGATGGGTTGAGGTGGCGGTGGTGCGATGGTTTGCTTTTCTGCCGGGGGAGCTGTGTACTGAGCTGCGATTGGTTTGGGTGCTACAACAGGGGCTACAGCAGGCGCTGCTGTTGGTGTGACGGCAGCAGGTTGTGTCACAACAGGTGCTGCTGTACTGCCGGGTGGTGTATACCATGCGTAATCTTTTGGTAAGGCACTAGGTAGCGGTAATTCTGGTAATGACACGGGCGCGGTGTTGGTGGAATGCTCGTTATTCCAGCTGGGTTGTGAGTCAGCCGCAAGGCTTTTTGCTGCCGGTGTTGCTAGCTTGTCTGGTGCAGCTTTACCACTGCGTTGCACGCCAATGTTAGGTGCTGCTGAGTTCTTTGGATTGTCAAACAGCATGACAACCGTATTGCCACGTGATTCGACTGTGTGGTCGACTAAACCATTTAAGTGGACAACAACACGCGCTTTACCTTTGTTGTTGGCAGCGTCAATGGTTTGGATTTGTCCTAGGTTAATGGCTTTGCTACGGCTATTCGTGCCAACTTCGGTAGCGGGAAAGTCGAACACTAAGCGTGAAGGGTTTTCCATCATGAAGCCTTTGGGTAAGGCAACCGGAGAGCTGAACTGCAACTGGACTTCTGTTTTGTTGCCAGCAATTTGGGCAGATATGTTTTGTAGCTGTGCGTCGGCTGCCCACACCAAGCTACTGGCTGGTGTACAGGCCATGAGAATTGCCAAAGCAACACTTTGCTTTATTGTTTTCATTTTGTTGCTAGTCCTGTTTGTTATTTTTTTACATCTTTTAGGTCAGAGAGAGCAATGGCACTTTCCCGTTCTTTGAAACCGCCGAAACCGTTTTCGACAATTTCTTGTACAGTTATATTGGTTTCTTCGACTTTGCTGATTTTACCGTGGTTTTTGCCAAGGTAATTGCCTGCGCGTGCTCGGTGGACAGCGCCATCGGGTATGCGTATTAGCGCCCACAGTGAGTTGTTTTGGTTGATGGTGCCTACCATGCGTAAACTGTCCAACGGAAAGCTTTCCAGAAACTCAGGAACGTGATTCGGATCGGGCATGATCGTGCTGCCAGTGTCTGCTTTGACGTCTGGTGCGAGTATTTTTGAGTCAAACGGATCCATTTCATGCCCAGGGTAGATGAAACGCACGTAGGGCTTGACTTCAGGAATAGGGTCAATGGGCGATGCCGGTTTCGCTTTGACTGTTTGTGTATATTGTTCTAGGTCGCTCATGTCGCTATTGCAGGCACTTAGTAACAGGAGTGTGCTTAAACTGGCGACTAATCTCAGGGCGTGCTTCATCCTTTACCCCCTGTTTTGCTGGCGCTGTTGTTGGTGGCTGTATCGTTGTTGCTATCTTCTAAATAGCGATAGGTTTTCAGGATGGCTTCCATACGCAAGCGGCCTGTTTTTTCTTCAGGTTTTAGGTCAATATTGTTGATGGTAACAATTCTAGGTAGGCCTGAAATGTCACTGACAAACGTTGCTAGTTCACGATACGAGCCTTTGGCGATGATCTTGATGGGCTTTTCTGCATAAAATTCCATTTGTACTTCATTTTGAGGTTCAAACAGTTCTAGGGCTAAGCCGTTGGATAAGCCTTTTTCAGAAATATCCAGAATCAATCCCGGAATTTCTGTATCAGAAGGAAGCTGGCGCAATAGAATGCTGAAAGAACGCTGCATGTCTGCTAGTTGTGCTTGGTACTGTGGCAGTTGGCTAGCACGTTTTTGCTTCACTTCAAGATCACTACGGAGCTGTTGCTCTTTGGCTTCAACGCCCGCGAGTGCATCAAGCTCATCAATAATAATGAGTTGATAACCTAGGAGTAGAATGATGATCAGAATAGCGGTTAATGCTATTGATTTGATCGACCAAGACACACTGCCTGGATCATCGACTAGGTTATTAAGTTCGTGCAGATTCATGAGCCACCCCCCGATTTTTCCGGTGTTTTGATCTGATCGGTTGTTGCTTCGCCATCTTTGCCTTGGCGTAGCAGCTGGGTGACATCTAGCTTGAAATCTCTTAAAAGAATGTCGGCGTTTTTCTCATCCGGTTTGGTGGAAATGATGTTCAAGTTAGATGAGCTTAACCATGGGGAGGCATCCAGTCGGTTCATATAACTGGAAACCCTTGCATAGGATTCGGCTTTGCCTTCAAGTTGCACTTTGGTATTTTCTTGCCTTAGAGAAAGTAAATACATGCCTTTGGGGAGTGCATTTACCATTTCATCCAATAGGTGGACAATAGCAGGGCGTGTGCTTTGTAAATCCTCGATAACCTGCATCCTATCAAGCAGTGCTTGGCGAGTGGCATCGAGTTGTTCAATTTCCTTGATCTGCTTTTCTAGTGCCTCAATTTCGGTGGTGAGAAATTGATTGCGTTGTTCCTGGTATTCGATGGATGACTGCATGTACTGATGTGCACCAAAGACACAAGCAGCGGCGAAGGCGGCACTCGTGCCCACTAAGAGGAAAAACTGTTTCTTTTTTTCCTCTCGGGCTTTTTCTCGCCATGCGAGAAGGTTTAAGCCTGCCATTACTCTAGTCCTCGCAGTGATAAGCCAGCCGCAATCAATAACGCTTGCATGTCGTTAGTGAATCTAACCGGGCTGACGCGTGAGCCAAGGGCCACTTGTGTGAAGGGGTTTATTACCCGAACGGGAATGCCGATGGTGGACTGGATTTGTTCATCTACTCCGGGAATACGTGCACAACCACCACAAATAAGAATTTGTGACACGCTATCCTTTTGACTTGAAGCGTAATAAAACTGGAGGAAACGATGCAGTTGACGCACCATGCTGTCTTTAAAAGGTTCCAGTACTTCTGAAACGTAGTTTTCCGGCAGATTGCCTTCTTTTTTTGCTAGACCCGCTTCCTGCCAAGTTAGGCCATAGCGGTGCATAATTTCTTCGGTTAATTGGCGACCACCAAATACTTGTTCACGGGAAAAAGTTAAGCGACTTTGCTCGAACACGCTAATGCCCGTCATGGTCGCGCCAAAATCGACGATAGCGAGTGAGTCATGTTGGCTTAACTCACCGGTTAGGTGACGTAATACCTTTTCCAGCGCATGGGTTTCTGTGTCTACAATGTCCACAGTTAGCCCGGCCATTTCAGCGGCTGCGACGCGAACTTCGACATTTTCTGAGCGAGTCGCGGCGAGAAGCACATCCACTGATTCGGGCGCATTTGCAGAGGGTCCAAGAATTTCAAAGTCGTAATTAACTTCGTTCATTGGATAAGGAATGTGTTGCTCTGCTTCCATCGACATCTGTGCTTCTAGCTCAGCTTGCGGGATGCTGGCAGGCATTTGGATGATTTTGCTGATTGCCATGGAGGTTGGAATGGCAAGGGCACAATGTTTTAGTTTGGAACGGCTATCCCGTAGGGCACGACGAATAGCTTCGCCAACCGGTTCCGGTTCTACGATGTCTTTTTCATTAGCCACTCCTTCTGGTAAAGGAGCAACGGCGTAGCTTTCGATCCGGTAATCGCGCCCTCTACGGGTCATTTCCACCAATTTGATGGCAGAAGAGCTGATGTCCAGGCCGAGTAGGCTTTCTTTACGAGGATATATTGAAAACACAGGCAATTCCGGGGTTATTGTTATTATTAAACGTTATTATTCATATCTTTTAATTATTTTCAGGTCAATGGTAGCGTCGAATCTCAAAATAGTCTACTCTGCCCGTCTTGGGTGGCGTGCTTTCAGATAAACGGGAGCCGTGCGTAAATGAATAAAAGTCCAATATAGTCATGCGGTTCATCTATAAGTTTTTTCAGCTTGTTTTAGGCGGTTTTTTTGCGCTTCTCACCTTGGGAGCTTTGGGTTTGTTCGCCCTTTATTCCCATTATGCTCCTCAGTTACCTGATGAAGCGGAATTGCGTAAAATTGATATTCAGGTACCGTTGCGTATTTATACACGTGATGGTGAGTTGTTGGCGGAGTACGGTGAGCGACGCAGCCGTCCCGTTACCTTGTCTGCCGTTCCGCGCAATTTGACGCAGGCTTTCATCGACATTGAAGATGCCCGTTTTTACGAGCACCAAGGTGTCGATATCAAAGGTGTATTGCGTGCATTGCGTAATGTCGTGTCGACCGGATCAGCCAGTCAGGGCGCTAGTACCATCACGATGCAGTTGGCTCGAAATTCCTTTCTTGATTCAGGTAAAAACCTTGAGCGAAAGTTCAAGGAAACCTTGCTAGCCATTAAAATGGAGCAAAATCTCACTAAAGATCAAATTCTTGAGTTGTATTTGAACAAGATTTATCTGGGTAATCGAGCCTATGGGATTGCTTCTGCGGCTGAAACTTACTACGGCAAAAGCTTGAGTGAATTAACCTTGGCTCAGTGTGCGATGATTGCTGGTTTGCCTAAAGCGCCTTCGCGTTACAATCCTTTAGCTAATCCTGAGCGTGCGATGATTCGCCGCAACTACATCCTCAAGCGCATGTTGGAGTTGGGACATATCTCCCAACTGGATTATCAAACAGCGCTAAATGAACCCAATACTGCTGAAAAACACAAGACTGAACTTGATGCTAATGCCCCTTATCTGGCGGAAATGGTGCGGGCAGATATCGTTAAGCGTTTCGGCGCAGATAACGCTTATACAGAGGGCTACCATGTTTACACTACGTTGGATTCGGAAAAGCAAGTAGAAGCGGCTGAGTCTTTGCGTAAAGCCCTGATGGCCTATGATCATCGGCATGGGTATCGTGGTGCTGAAGATAAGGTTGATCTCGGTGATTTGAAAACCGAAGATGATATGCTTGATAAGCTCTCTACCTATCCTGTGTTTGGGGATTTATTTCCAGCCTTAGTCTTGAGTGCTAACAGTAGTGTTGCAGAGTTATTGGTTGGCGAAACACGTGTGACCTTGGATCTTGATGCTGTTAAGTGGGCGCGTGAATTCAAGACTGAAGATCGGCGTGGTTCAGCACCGAAGCGCGTCAGTGATGTATTGAAAGCAGGGGATATTGTACGTTTACGGCAGACGGATAAGGAAAAAAATACATGGACATTGGCACAAGTACCAACGGTCGGTGGTGCGTTAGTATCGCTTGATCCCAGTGATGGCGCGGTGCGTGCGGTGATGGGTGGGTTTGATTTCTACCATTCTAAGTTTAACCGAGCTACGCAGGCAGTGCGCCAGCCGGGTTCCAGTTTTAAGCCCATTATTTATGCTGCTGCTTTGTCCAAAGGCTTTACGCCTGCCAGTGTTGTGAATGATGCCCCCTTGGATATTCCCGGTAGTACGTGGAAGCCTTCAAATTTTGGTGGCAGATATATTGGCCCTACTACCTTACGCGAGGCGTTGGCCAAATCCCGCAATCTGGTCTCTATTCGCTTGTTGCGCAGTATTGGTGTGAATTATGCAATTGATTTTGCTACTCGATTTGGATTTCCCAAAGAAAATTTACCACCCAATCTGACACTGGCTTTGGGCACGGCAATGACAACACCCATGGAAATGGCAACTGCTTATTCAGCTTTTGCAAATGGTGGATACAAAATTAATTCCTATTTTATTACCCGCATTGAAGACCGTGATCATCGCGTATTATTTAAAGAGACATCCCCTCGGATTTGTGAAAGTGAGTCTGATGTCTGCGTTATCAAGCCAGAAGCAGATGCTAAAAAAGCCAGTGATAAGCCAGTAGATGACACTAAACCAGAGCCTAGTAAGAAGGATGTCTCTGGCAAACCTATTTGGGAAACGGCGGCAGTTGAGCATCCAAAGATCGGTGAAGAGGGTGTATACCCAGCCGCTAAACGAATCATGGACAGTCGTACTCATTATCAAATTGTTAGCATGATGCAGGGTGTTACACAGTTTGGTACGGCAGCACGTGCGGGGCGTGCGTTGAATCGTAAAGACATTGCCGGAAAAACAGGTACGACGAATGATCAAAAAGACGCTTGGTTTTGTGGTTTTACGCCTGAAGTTGTGACGATTGCTTGGGTCGGTTTTGACAATATGGCGAAGCTTGGTGAAGGTGAAACCGCCACTAATGTGGCATTGCCGATGTGGATTGACTTCATGCACCGTGTGTTGAAGGGTGAGCCTTCTAAAGAATGGGAAAAACCCGTTAATATCAAGGAAGCTGATTTAGGATTAGGGGTTGAGAGTAAGCCTAAATCTTCTCGTCAGAAATCAACTTCTTCTAATAAGAAAACCACTCCGAGTAATGGGTTCCAGTATAAAAATGAGCGTGATATTGCTCCTCGTCAAGTGAGGCGCCCTAATGTGCCTGCTGCACAGCGCCCTCCTGAGCGAGTGGAAATTCCTGAGCAGCTTTTCTAATGCGAACTAGTCGGGATGAATTGCGCCATTTGGTGGCAGATGAGGCGGCTCGCTTGATTTATGACGATGGTATGCGTGATTATCGTCTGGCAAAATTACGGGCAGCAGAAAACTTGGGAGTGAGAATGCAGGGTAGTGCCCAGCCCACCAATGAGGAGGTTGAGGAGGCTATCCACCAGCGCATTCAGTTGTTCGATGCTGATACCCACCCTAGTTTGCTACGTCATCATCGTGAAGTGGCACTTGAGGCGATGGATTTTTTGCAAGCCTATCGTCCCTACCTGACTGGAGCCGCTTTAGAGGGAACATCCAGCCCGCATTCTGCTGTTACCTTGTATTTGGGTGCGGATAGTGTGGAAGAGGTGATGTTTTTCCTAGAGGATCAACATATCCCGTTTCAGATCCATGAGCGCCGCACCCGCTTAGGTAGTAAAAAACAAGATTATTTCCCTTTGTTACGCTTCTATGTTGATGATGTGGAAGTGGAGCTGATGGTATTCCCTCAGGACGACCGATTTGCAGGTGCGCCAATCAGTCCGATTACCGGGAAGGCGATGAAGCGAGCGGATCGGAAAAAAGTAGCGGTGTTGTTAGGCTAATGACGGATCATCGTACCTATTTGCTGGAAATTTATGCTGCTGGGCTTGCCGCCGTTAATGGTGAGCAGGCTGTTTACCGTGCCTTACTGGCCAGAGGCAAACGTGAGTCTGGTCATGTTGTCGCGATTGGTAAGGCTGCCGATGCTATGTTCAGCGGCGCAGCCCGTTATCTGAAGGGTAATCTGCAAAGCGGTTTGGTGATTACCAAGCATGGCCATGCCTCCTCGCTTGTAAGGGATAACGTACAGGTTATTGAATCTGCCCATCCGATCCCTGACGAGTCCTCTCTGCAAGCCGGTGAAGCCTTGATGGCTTACTTACAAAACCTGCCTGAAGACGCATCCGTTCTGTTTCTGATTTCTGGTGGAGCATCGAGTTTAGTGGAAGTGCTGGATGAGGGGTGGAACTTGCCTCGTTTGCAGCAAGCGACCCACGACATGCTGGCGAATGGTGCTGTCATCAGTGAGATTAATGCCATGCGTCGCACGCTCTCTTTGATTAAGGGCGGTAAGCTGTGGCAATACCTTGGGAAGCGTTCAGTACGTTGCTTGCTGATGTCCGATGTGCCCGATGATGATCCGGCAGTGATTGGTTCTGGGTTATTGTTTCCTGCACCAAACCCCGATTTTGACTGGGAAATAGTGGCTAGCAATCAGCAAATGCTGACAGCAATAGCGACTGATTACCCTGTGCATATCATGCCCGATTTTTTGGAAGGGGATGCGGAGGTTGTTGCCCATCTTTGTGTGGAACACTTACGCAATAGTGAGCCTGGGCTCTATGCGTGGGGAGCTGAAACGACGCTGGAACTGCCTCTCAATCCGGGATATGGAGGGCGCAATCAACACCTTGCTTTAACTGCCGCGCTGTATTTGCGTTCTGATGACAATATTTTATTGTTGGTAGCGGGTACGGATGGGACAGATGGTGTCACAACAGATACCGGGGCAATAGTCGATAAGAACAGCGTACAACGTGGAAAATATCATCAACTGGATCCATTGGTTTGTTTGCAAACAGCTGATGCGGGTACATTCCTTGCGGCTAGTGGTGATTGTATTCATACAGGGCCCACGGGTACAAATGTGATGGATATGATTCTGGGTTTGAAATTGTCATGAAAAATCTTTACGCGGCAGCGTATGCTTGTCTGATGGAAACTGACCTTGAGCAAAAGCTTTTGAGTGTTCACCAACTCTATGTTGATTGGCAGGCCGGTGCTTTATTACGTGAAAATCGGCCAGATGTTCCCGTATTAGCGATTTTAGTGCCGGGGCGTCCAGCTAAGCCGGAACTTGTTCATCCCAAACAGGTCAAACAACGTAAGCTGACTACTCCAGAAGGGCAGAAGGCTTTGTTACATGCTGTGGCACATATTGAATTTAATGCAATCAACTTAGCGTTAGATGCTGCTTATCGTTTTCGTGATTTGCCTGACGCTTATTATGGTGACTGGTTACAGGTGGCGTCGGAAGAAGCTTATCATTTCAGTTTATTGCGTGAGCGATTGCAGGATTTTAATTGTGCTTACGGTGACTTGCCAGCACACAACGGTTTGTGGGAGCAGGCGTGTAAAACGGATCATGATGCATTAGTACGTATGGCATTAGTTCCTCGTGTGCTGGAAGCACGAGGCTTGGATGTGACGCCGGGGATGATGCAGCGCTTACGTGAGGTGGGGGATGAGTCGACCATTGCCATTTTAGAAATCATTCTGCGGGATGAGATCGGGCATGTTCGGATTGGTTCTCACTGGTTTCGCTATTGTTGTGAGCAACGAGCGCTAGAACCAGAGGCCACTTTTCGGAAGTTAATACGTGAAGTATTACAGGCGCCATTACGTGGCCCATTTTATACAGAAGCACGTTTACAGGCCGGGTTCAGTGCTAATGAATTAGAACAGTTACAGGCAATGGAATAGCTGTAAAGAAAGCCGTTTATCGGATGCAATAGCCATTGCTTGAATGGTGGCAAGCATTTTCTAAGGTTTTCCGGCAGAATCTACTCTATTAGCCTAGATTAATAGGCGGCTTATTCAATGAGTGTCTTGTCATTATGAAAAAAACAGATCAAACACTATGGGCAGTGTTTTTTGCCAGCAGTTTGCTGTGCATTCCCGTTAGCTCTTATGCTGGCGATGTCTCAAGTACATCATGCATGGGGAGTAGTGCAAAAGTACTTAACAAAAATGCCGAGCCTTATAAGGTGGCTATCTCGCAAGCAGCTAAACGTTATGATGTTAGCCCATCACTGATCAAAGCTGTCATAGCATCCGGTAGTTGTTTTAATGCTGTTCAGGTTTCCCCCAATGGGTCTGTTGGTTTGATGCAACTTAGGGCTGATACTGCTAAGCGTTTTGGTGCGTTAGAGGTATTGAATCCTGAAGCAAATATTGATGCTGGAACCCGCTATCTGAGTTATTTATTGAAGCGCTATCAGGGAAGTTTGGCTGAAGTGTTCGCTGCTTATGTTAGTGATGGTGGTAGGGTTGGGGAAGAAGTGGCAAAACAAGTGCCATTGAGTGATATTCGTGACTCAGTCAATCAATTGCTCAGCACTTTACTCAAACTGGAAAATAATAAAAAAACGAATCGTCAGGCACTAGCCTTATTGAAGACGTGGGGTAAAGAGGAGAAAGCCTATTTCTCAGCATTATCCGAATTACCCAAGCCGGATGAGAAAGCCGCTAAAACTTGGTTTCAATCACGTGTAGCCAGTGTTCACTATCCTCGTACCCCAGAGGCTAGAGGATGTGGTGGATTTGGCGTGAAAACCTTGCAAGGCAAGGCAGCACCGTATGAAAAAATTATTCAGTCAGCGGCAAAGCGCTATAGTGTTAACCCTGCTTTGGTGAAGTCAGTTATCGCCGCAGAAAGTTGTTATCGTGAAATGGTGGTTTCTCATAAAGGCGCGTCTGGTTTAATGCAGCTTATGCCTGAAACGGCTGCTGAGTTGGGTGTGATGGATATCTTTGACCCAAGTGAAAATATCAATGCAGGTACTCGTTATCTAAGTTGGTTGCTAAAGCGTTATAACGGAAGTCCTACTCATGCTATTGCCGCTTATAATGCTGGTGCTGGCAGGATAGAGCAAGGTCAACCTGTGACAATAACGTTTAAAGAAACCCGTGGGTATATCAGAACTGTTCTAACTAATCTGACTAAGTTGGAACAGGGTAAAAACTCCATCGCCAATGCTCAATTATTATTAGCTGATTGGCAGCAAGCCGAGCTGGCGTATCAGGCTGCTTTACGTGGTGAAACTCTCGCTGTTGCTGAGCCACCTGCTGAGGCAGAAATTGAAGGGACAGGAACCTTGATGGATGGACAAGTATTGAATCAAGGTGTGACTACTGGCATGGTTTTACCCGCAGAGTCAGAATCGCTTGCTAAGAATTTGGCATTCCAACGCAATGAGAAAACTCCATTGGCTTCTGCTCAGGTTGCTGAACAACTTGACCCCAATGTACATCTGATTTCTTCTATTAATCAGGATATTGTGCGAGTAAAACGCATTAGTGCGACGACTATTGAAGAACCAGTAGTGGCGCCAGCAGAACCTTTGGTCACAGAGGCACCTGCTTTGATCGTAGAAGAACCAGCTTCAGCCCCTGTTGTTCCCGAACCCGAGGTTCAACAAAATGGTTTGATAAGTTGTGCCAGCTTGCCATCGTCTGTTATTGCGCAGACTGCTGAGCGTGGTAGTGGTCGTTATGGTGCATTTTTCTACTTCCCACAAGCCGGTGATACGATTGAGCTGGTTGCAAGTAAATTAGGCATTCACCCCCAAGATTTACTGTCGCTCAACCATATACGCTTAGATACAGTGCTTGTACCGGGACGCGATTTGAAAGTGGCGGAGTGTGCTCGACCCTGATTGCGAGCGTATGTGAAATTTTCAGTGTGTTGCTTCATGTTTTGGTAGAATGCTTTCATGGAAGAAAGTTTATCGTTTGTTGTCACACTTGAAGGTGGTGCGCCTTCTGTTCAGCTTGTTGTGCTTGAAGGTTACAGCCACCCCGATCGTATCATGGAAATCCCGTTTGGATTGCTGGATTTCCGTGCGCTTGTGCGTAGTGCCCAGTCTGGTGGTGACTATTGGATTGTAAATACCACGCCTGATTTGCCTGAGTTTCAAGTGGAATCTGCTATTTTTGTGCGTCATCACGACGGCAAAATTCTTTGGGATATCGTGTTTGAACACTATGAGCCTTTCCTTGATATTGAGCTTGCCGAGGATGAGGAAGAAGATGTACTCGAGGATTTTGATGAAAATGTCATCACATTGAGTTTTGACCCTTTTCAGTACGCCAGTGCCTTGTATCAGTTTTGTCAGCTTTATCCGCAATTCAAACCCATTACCTTTTTGCCAAAATCTGCTGATGAGAATCTGAGGCTTGAGCAGTTTCTTCCACAGCTACACATCCTGTGGAGACGTTATGGTGAGAGAAGTGGTTTAGTTAGCCCGGATGGCTTATTGATCAGTGAATCAGATGTCTTTGCAAAACATGCTGAAGAGCAGTGGACAGATGAGGTATTACGCGCTTTATTGGAAATGCGTTTTGGTCGGATTCTTGGCAATATTGATGATTATTTAAGTTCCTTGCCAGCGGATGTATTGGCTAAGTTAGAAGCTGACAGTGCTAGCATCGAGCTTGCCTTGAATGAGCGTTGGGAAAAATTGGTTAATTCCCTAACGGAAGAAGAAGCCGAAGCGTTGGAAAATGATCAAAGTCAGAGCAAGTTTCCTAACAGTTTGAAATTGCGTCTGATGCGTGAGTTTTTGGCTGGAAATCCATCCGTATTGTTGGGACATGCCCATGTCGTCGGTAAAGATAATCATACACCCGACAAAGTTATCAGCTTGGAATCCTGGAAAAAAGAGAAAGATTCTGCGCTCGGCTCACAAAACTCCACACATGAAGATTGAATTGATCAAGTCTATCCAGTGACTATCTCTCGATAGTCACTGTTAGTGTGATGCAGTACTTATTGTTTGCGTGGCTTAAGTCTAAAGATTGCAAGCAAGCCAAGTAATAACCCTGAGATGGGCAAACTACCACCACCACCGCTCGTTGTTGTTGTGCTTTGTGATGGCTCACTGCTACTACTGGAAGAAGATTGGCCGCGTGTTTTTAGTTTTTCAATGACATTTTTAGTAATCAACCCGACTTGTGGATCGTTTAGGCCTTCTGCCCAGTCGATTGTGGGAGCAGTAAATACCACCCCCCCATTCACTGTTGGCTGGAAGATGCCCATAGTGCCCCAGCCCTGACCTGCGTAGTTGTTATGAACGACGCCCGGTACAAGAGAAGGTGAATTGACAGCATAGGCGGGTGTTGTTGCTAGTATCTGAAAGTTACTGGGAGTGCCATCTTCTCCAGTAACTACTGGTTTGTTATTGGACATACTAAATAATGCACCATCAACCTCATAACCCACGACTGATCGGCTGTTGACATCATCCCCACGTCCAAAGATATTGCCATTGGCCAAATTAGTGCCTGTAAATGCCCAATGTGTCGCATCAGTCACTTTGAAGCCACCATAGGAGCCATCATCACCACTACCATTTTTAACATAGTATTGTTGACCTGATGTAGTGTAATTAGCATAACCCCCATGTTGAAAACTAGTGCCTATTGACAGGTTTTCTGGCCTGTTAACGGGGGATTTAAACCAATTAGTGGTAACTCGGCTGTTATCTTGTCCGTATAATGGGTCGTCATTGGCATTTTTATAACAAATCATGTGTTTGTTATCTGCGCTAAAGCGTACTTGCCACCACATGGTATTGCCACTGAAAATAGCACCGTTGCCACCAGCAGCAAGGTAGTTATCCCAATTGTCGCGCATCTCTTTGGACCAGTATTCGTTGTGTCCAGCCAGCATGACTAAGTTGTAGTTATTCAGTAAGGATGGGTCACGATGAAGATCCATCATCGATGCTGCTTCATAAGCAATGCCTTGCTTATCCAGCCAGGTAACGAATTCGCTGTGTTCTGCCCACTGCCCTCGACCTGTTGGACGTTCTGTGGAAAGTTGATGGCTTGCTTTGCCGTTATTGGAGTTGAAGCCATACATGGATTTCCCACCAATGGGTGAGTAGGCGAATGCGGTGGTGGAGCTATCAAGTACGAGTACTTTGGAGTAATTACCCGGTTGTGCCGATTTGATCGCGACGAATTCAGAATAACTGCCCTTGCCATTGTTAAAACTGATTTCGTAGATGCCGCTAGTCCAGTTGGCTGGAATGTTAATCGTGTAGGCAGATCCCCAGTTTAAACCATCATAGTCGCTTCCTGATGGAGTGTAATTACCCGCACCGCTAAAGGAAGTGCTTTGTAAGTTGGGATTGCTATTGCCTGCTCGTCGAATATGTACATCAAAATTGGAGGTGGTGCTAGCAACATGTACCTTCAGTTGACCACCTGTTTGTACGCTGTCTATTTCGAGGTAGCCGCAGATTTCAGTGAATATGTCGCCATTCTTGAAATTGCAAGACACGGCAAATGCACTTTGAGATAAGACTAAGCTGAGTAATCCAATCGCACCGATTGATAATTTTTTGGGCATTGCATTGGCATAAGCTGATGTTATTTTAGCCATTTTGTTTCATTTTCTCCAGAACTGCCATTGATAAAGCAGCACTTTTTAGATGGGGTTATAATCTCTATTATTCTAGTTCAACATGATAAAGTTTTACCAGAATTAAATCATTATTACTGATGAATAAGTTGTCATTGCTAATTCTATTTTATTAAAATTGTTATTTATCAATTTCTTGGGTGCTATTTTTTCGAATCTTCCAGATTAATTTCGTTATTAATAAAATTAATAACGAGAGGGCGGGTAGGCTACCGCCTCCGCCACTGTTGTTTTGTAATACTATTTGGGTGTTGCCGTTTCCTATTCCATTATTAATAATAGTAGAGTCCGTGGTCGTGGTGCGGCTTTTGAGCTGATTGATGACGTTTTTGGTAATACGCCCGACGGATGCTTCTTGTAACCCTTCTGCCCAATCAATGGTGGGTGCGACAAAGACGGTGCCGCTGTTATCTGATGGCTTGAATAGGCCTAGTGTCCCCCAGCCTTGACTATTGTGATTGTTGTATACGATGCCTGGAACACCAGAGGGTGAGTTGACTGCATAGGTTGGAGTGGTCGCCAAAATTTGGAAGTTGAGCGGTGTGCCGTCTTCACCTGTTGTAACGGGGTGGTTGTTAACCATTTGGAATAGTGCTCCATCGACTTCATAACCTGAAATACCGCTAGCTCTTCCAAATATGCTGCCGTTGCTAAGCCCTGTGCCTTCAAATATCCAGTGTGAAGCATCGGTGACCTTGAATCCGCCATTGGAGCCATCATCATCCATCCCATTTTTGACGTAATATTGAACACCATTTTCAGTGTAGTCGTGATAACCACCATGACGGAAGCTAACGCCGATGGATAGATTTTCAGGGCGATTGATGGGTTGGTTGAACCAGTTAGTGGTGACTCGGCTATTATCTATGCCATACAGAGGATCAGCCATTGCGTTTTTGTAACAGATCATCTGTTTAGCGTCTTCACTGAAACGTACTTGCCACCACATGGTATTGCCACTGAAAATGGCCGCATTACCACCCGTTGTAAGGTAGTTATCCCAGTTATCACGCATTTCTTTCGACCAGTATTCGTTATGTCCAACCAGAATGACTAAGTTATAGTGACCTAGTAGAGAGGGATCACGGTGTAAATCCATCATGGAAGCAGCTTCATAAGCGATGCCTTCTTGATCAAGCCACCCGACGAATTCGCGGTGTTCTGTCCATTGTCCCCGCCCGGTGGGACGTTCCATGCCTACTTGCGAAGAAGCTTGTCCATTACTGGAGTTGAAGCCGTAGAGCGATTTACCACCTATTGGTGAGTAAGCAATCTTGGTAGGCAGGCTATCCAGCACCAATACTTTGGAATGGCTACCTGGTTGCGCCGCTTTGATCGCGACAAATTCTGGATAACTTCCTCGTCCATTGTTTAGGCTGACTTCATAAATACCACTTATCCAATCTGACGGAATGTTGACTGTATAGGCGGATCCCCAGTTCAATTGGGTATGGCTATTAGCACCATAATTACCTGCTCCATTAAAAGATGTCGTTAGCAGATTGGTGTTGTCATGCCCGGCACGTCGGATATTCACCTTGAAATGAGGTGTGGTACTGGAAACATGAAGATTAAGCTGTCCGCCAGTCTTAATTTCTCCTGCTTCAAGGTAGCCACAAATTTCGGTGAAGGTATCGCTATTTTGGAAGTTGCATGAGACAGCAAAGGTCTCTAAGGGCAGTAGGATAAATATCCCAGTAACACCAAGTATTAGTTTAGTGCTTACTTTTTTGAAAATAGAATGACGAGGAGGTAGGGGTTGAGTCATGAATTCTCTCACATGATTGTGTGTAATGATGGTTTACGATAAATTTATCTAATAATTACGATTAAATCGTAATTATTAGAAAATCGCATTGACAATCAGACAATCAGAGGGATTTCAAAGATCGGTAGTGAATAGTCTAGAATGAATGGTGTTGTGTGTGGGGAGTTAGTGATTCAAGCTGTGTTCCAGTTGCGGTGCAAGTTTGGTGATAAATTCGCGATTGAGGCTGATCCAAATGATAAGTGGCGCAATCATTGGCAGCAATAATGTGCCTATTTGATAGCCCAAGGCGATGAAATCGACACCTAGAGGGGAAATGCCTTGTTGAATTTGGAATGCTGTACCCACATCAAATGTGAGTGTTTTTAGTACACTAAAGATCATGCTAAATATTTCAGTGGGTAAAATCAGTAATAATCCCCATGCCAGATTTTGCATTTTGTATTGGCAGGGGGTGGCTAGTATTAAAGCAGTTAGCAAGGGTACGCTATAGCTGTAAATCAATGGGTTGAGGTGGAAGCCTAACGCATCTTCTCCTGTGGGGGGAGAGACAATTGCTCCATGAATATCATGCCCGAAGTTGGAGGCTAGCACTAATATATGGCCATCTAAGCGTAGCCACATCAACGCATCAGGAAGCAGTATGGTCAGCAGTTTGCCCGTGATCAAGGTGATAGGGGCAAGATGATAGCTTGCGGTGATGTACCAAAGAAAAAACGTTAGCGGCAGTAATAGGATGACGCCCAGTATAAAGCGATGCAGTGGTTGATGAATCATGCATGAGCCTCTGGTAGGGATTGCGAGGGGGGGATTTGCCTAGGCAGATAGTGAATCCATAGGAGAAAGACCACTAAGGCATCCAGCATGATCAGGGCTTGCCATATGTATAAGTGTGCCCAGTCAAATAACGTTTGGCTCCATTGGCCTAGGTAAAATAGGCTAATGATTCGTAACAAATTCATACCCTGAATGGCCATGAAACCCCAGAATAGCCCCTTGAGTTTATAGAGAAGTGGAGAAGGGAAGGCAATAATGGCAGCCAGCAATATAAGCATAGCCTCAACCCCATTGCAGCCGGGTTCGATCGAGACGGCAAAACCATTCAGTGTACTGCTGACTACTTTACCTGTTGTGGCAATGTTGGGATCAAAAGCCGACATTAAAGCACCACTTACATCCGCTAACAGGCTTGTCCAAGGAAGAATAATGGCAGATTGTACAGGTTGTAGCATTTCAACCCCGAACAACACGCTTTGTATTATTAGGAAGAATATAAGAAAACGTAACATAGCCCTATTTCTTTTAATTTTTTATGAGTCTATTATTTTATCTGATTTTGATGTTGAACGGTAGCTTTTGTGCTCTGTCATGGATGGAATATCTACCGTTATTGGGCGTACTTAAGACTGTCGTATAGTGATATCACCAATAGTGGAAGGGGCTTTGTTGCAAGTGCCATTGCGTTGCTGGGTTGTACATTCATTTTTCATAAGCGAATGTCCAATCCAAAAAAGGATGAGGCCACATAGGATGCAGACAGAAAAGAATAGCCAGTTAACCTCTTGAGAACGTTGGAATTGCAGTGCTGCTCCCATAACGCCAATACCAACCAATAATGCTAGCGCTACCCACTTGGCACTACGCATAAAGTAAAAGACTAATGATTGCTCGCAATCAATCATTTTGTTACCAACGCATTTAGCTTGTTTTTTCATGATTTTGATCTCCTGACATGGAATCCTGAGTTGAAAAAAACTTACCATTCATGTTGTGTAGGTATGTCTTTATTAATTTCCTGCAACAATCGTACCACTGATTCAGTTGACTGTAGCCTGTTTTCGGGGAACTTTGCCAATAACCCATTGATTAATGGCTGATAAGCATATTGCCTAGTAGGTAGCTTGGGAATGGAGGCAAGTGCCTGTTTTTTCAAGAGTTCTGATAGTGATGGTGATTCATACGGTTTGCGGCCAACCAGTAACTCATACAGTATTACCCCTAGTGCATAAAGGTCGGTACGTTCATCAGGGGGGTCACCCATCATGCGTTCTGGGCTGATGTAATAGGGTGTACAGTAAATCTCATCTTCACGCATGAATCCCGTTGCCACGAGTAGGCGAGTTTCAAGGCCAAAATCTAACAGAGCCAGTGAATCATCGTTACGCACTAATATATTGGATGTCTTAAGATCCTGATGTAACAGGCCAATACTATGAATTTCACCTAATGCTAAGGTAATTTCTGTAAACCACTGCAAGGCTTGTTTCAGTGATGGGTGGGGCATTAAGCTTAGTTGGCGTCGTAGGGTTTTTCCGGGGACATATTCCATTATCATGTACAACGCACCGGCTACTAAGCCTGCATTAATAGGTCTTACTAAGCCGCGATGGTCGAGCAAACCTAGCGCCCAACTTTCCATAAGGAATTCATCCAGCAGGTGTTTTTCTAATTGACTGGCATTGAATTTAAAGCGTTTGATGACAACTTGCTGGGAGTCCGGTGCTTGAGCTAATACAATAATGGCATTATCACTTTCATGTAGAACTTGTAGTAACTGGTAGTCTGGTAGGACAAGTGGGTATTGTGCCAGTGAGGGGTGCTTCATGCAGGTGTTCCTTTCTTTTCTAATAATGCCCATATTTCGTTAGTGTAGGTCAAGAAGGAAGGCTGTGTCGTCTTACTTGCTGCCTGTGGATGGATACGGATCAATGTCAATTGACAATGCCTCACTGTTTCATGGATAATTCGGCGCTTTTCTATGGGCTAATGCCCCTGGATCCTTGCCTCACCGTTAGCGGGAGGCTACTTAACCCGAAAGGAAACCGTCATGAGACATTATGAAATTGTTTTCTTGGTCCACCCGGACCAGAGCGAACAGGTACCTGCGATGGTAGAGCGTTACCGTAGTATGGTACAAGAAAGCGGTGGTGCTGTTCACCGTCTGGAAGATTGGGGTCGCCGTCAACTGGCTTATCCAATCAACAAGCTGCATAAAGCACACTACGTGCTGATGAACATCGAATGCGGCGCGGAAACACTGGCTGAACTGGAAAGCATTTTCCGCTTCAACGACGCGGTTATCCGTAACGTCACCATGCGTTGTGACAAGGCTGTTACCGAACCTTCCCCGCTGAGAAAAGACGCGGAAGCTCGTCCTGCCAAGCGTATGCGTGAAGAAGTCCTGTCTGATGATGATGATTCATCTGACGACGAATAATTACGGTTGATCTGGAGATAATTTATGTCACGTCAATTCCGCCGCAAAAAATATTGCCGTTTCACGGCTGAAAAGATCACCGAGATTGATTACAAAGATCTCGATATCTTGAAAAGCTTTATTACCGAAACTGGCAAAATCGTTCCTAGCCGCATTACCGGCACCAAAGCGATTTATCAGCGTCAACTGGCAACTGCTATCAAGCGTGCACGTTTCCTCGCGCTGCTGCCATACACGGATCAGCACAAATAAAGTGCTGTAAACAGTCAACTTACGCACAAATGCTCGATGTTTGTGCGCAGACAAGGTGAGAACGATGGAAATCATTCTTCTAAAGAAAGTAGAAAATCTGGGAACCTTGGGCAGTGTTGTGTCCGTGCGTCCTGGTTATGCCCGCAACTACCTGATCCCGCAAGGCAAAGCCCAAATGGCAACTAAAGCCAATAAGGAAGCCTTCGAGGTACGTCGTGCGGAATTGGAAGCTGAAGCCGAAGCAATTCTGGCAGCCGCTCAAGCACGTCGTGACCAACTGGCTGATATGGTTCTGACCATCACTGGTAAAGCGGGTAACGAAGGCAAATTGTTTGGCTCTGTTTCCAATATTGAAATTGCTGAAGCTATTCAAGCTGCTGGCATTGCAGTAGAGCGTCGTGAAATCCGTATGCCGGATGGCGCTATTCGCCACTTGGGTGAATTTGAAATCAGCGTACACTTGCACGCTGAAGTTGATACCACCATCAAGGTTGTTGTTGAAGCAGAATAATTTCTGACTTAACAATGCCTTGAGAGAAATACCCTATCGTACTTGATTGTGCGGTAGGGTATTTTTGTTTATACGCCGTTTCTCGCTACCCTATCGCTAACGTTTCGTTGCAATTTTAGTTAAACTGCACGAATGGCAGACTCATACGAATCACTGAAAATTCCTCCCCACTCTATTGAAGCCGAACAATCTGTTCTGGGCGGCTTGTTGTTGAGTGGTTTAGCAAACGATAGTACGGCGTGGGATACCATTGCCGACAAAGTGGTTGAGGGTGACTTTTACCGGCAGGATCACCGTTTAATTTTCCGCGCGATTGCCGATTTAGTGGAAGACAGTAAACCATTGGATTTGGTTACTGTTTCTGAATGGCTCAAGCAGCGTGGTGATCTAGAAAATGCGGGGGGATTTTCGTATCTTGCGACGATGGCCAAAGATACGCCCAGTGCTGCGAATATTAAGGCGTATGCAGAAATCGTGCGTGAAAAATCGGTGTTACGCCAGCTGATTACCGTCGGTACGGGAATTGCTGAGTCCGCTTTTACAGCGCAAGGTCGCCCTACGAAAGAGTTGTTGGATGAGGCCGAGCAGAAGGTTTTCAAAATTGCTGAGCAGGGAACCAGGCAAGGGCAGGTATTTAAACCGTTAAAAGGTTTGCTCAAAGTCACGCTGGCGCACATTGAGGAGATGAGTAAGCTCGACAGCAATGTCACGGGCGTTTCGACCGGATACCATGATCTGGATGATATGACTTCTGGCTTGCAGAAAGGCGACCTAATTATCGTGGCGGGGCGGCCATCGATGGGGAAAACCACTTTTTCGATGAACATCGCCGAATACGCAGCGGCACACAAAAAGCTGCCCACTGCCATTTTTAGTATGGAGATGCCCGCCGAACAGTTAACCCTGCGTTTGCTGTCATCCATGGGAAGAGTTGACCAGACTCGGATTCGGACAGGTAAACTGACCGACGAAGACTGGCCACGTATTGCTACCGCCGTGAAAATTTTCAATGATGTGCCGATGTTCATTGACGATAGCCCAGCGCTTTCCCCCACGGAAGTCCGCGCCCGCGCCCGCCGTTTGATGCGTGAACACGGGCAGCTAGGCTTGATTGTGTTGGACTACCTACAACTCATGCAAGTAGGCGGCGGTTCAGATAACCGTACGGCTGAAATTTCGGAAATTTCTCGCTCCCTCAAGTCTTTGGCAAAAGAGCTATCCGTACCGGTTATTGCACTGTCACAGCTTAACCGTAGTCTGGAACAACGCCCTAACAAGCGTCCGGTCATGTCGGATTTACGTGAGTCGGGTGCGATTGAACAGGATGCTGACTTAATCATCTTCATCTACCGCGATGAGGTCTACAACCCTGAGTCTCCTGATAAAGGTACGGCAGAAATCATTATCGCCAAGCAGCGTAATGGTCCAATTGGTAGTGTGCGTTTAACGTTCCTTGGCAAATATACCCGTTTCGAGAATTTTACCCCTGACATCTATACGCCAGGATTTGAATAATGATTGCAATCCTTTAAAGTGCCTGAATGAAAAGATCAGCCTGTGCCACCATTGATTCCACCGCCTTACGCCATAATCTTGCGCGTTGCCGAGAGGTTGCGCCCAACAGTTTGGCAATGGCCGTTATTAAGGCTGATGCTTACGGGCATAATATGCTTAAAACGGCGGAAACCCTGAGCCATGCAAATGGTTTTGCGGTCTCTTGTTTGCAAGAGGCGATCGAATTACGCCAAGCACGTTTTATTCATCCTATTGTTGTACTACAAGGTTTCAGTGGCTTGCAGGGCATGAAAGCCGCCGCCGAGCACAGGCTGCGCGTGGTTATTCATGATTTGTCTCAGCTTGAGCTACTGGATAGTGCGCCTGCTTCCATTAAATTGGATGTTGCGTTGAAACTCGATACTGGAATGCACCGCTTAGGATTCCCCGTTGAACAGGCGCCTCACTTGTTTGAGCGCTTGGGGAAACACCCGAATATCAAGCCAACGCCATGGCTAATGACGCATATGTCCAGCGCTGATGAGTTGGATAATCCTAAAACATCCCAGCAATTAGAGCAGTTTTTCAAGTACACCGAAGGTTTACGAGCACCGCGTAGTGTGGGTAATTCAGCGAGTATTCTTGGTTGGCCACAGACGCATGTTAATTGGGTTCGTCCTGGTATCATGTTGTATGGTTCCTCTCCCTTCGCGAATGGCGACGTTCAGCGTGATGGTTTACAGCCAGTGATGAGCTTAACAGCACCCTTAATAGCGATTCATACCATTGCTAAGGGTGAAAGCATTGGCTATGGCTCCAGTTGGGTTTGCCCAGAAGATACACGTACCGGCGTGGTTGCGATTGGTTACGCGGATGGTTATCCACGCCATGCACCGACAGGCACGCCTGTTTGGATTAATGGTAAGCAAACGCGCCTTTTGGGGCGGGTGTCGATGGATATGATCGTTATTGATCTAAATGCCATTGAGGCGCGTATTGGTGATCAAGTTGAACTATGGGGTAAACACCTTTCAGTCGACCGTATAGCGCAAGCGGCAGGCACCATTAGTTATGAGATTCTGTGTAATGCAGGAAATCTTTGCAGGCATGAATATATTTGATGATATAAGTAAATGCTTATTAGTGATTGTTTGATAGAAATTTGCTATCCTAATTTTTAATCAAATAAATCTAACTATGGATGGGGCCTTTAGCATGGTAACAACAAAATACGCAGTTCAAAATAGCCGCCGTGAGCAAATGAAGCGTGAGCTGATTGGCTTGGTGATAGGAACCACTCTATTAATGGCGGGCATGGCTTTCCTATTTTCCCAAACGCTGGTGGCGGATGGTGAAACAGTTAGTGATGCTAAACCTGTCATGGCTACGGCCGAATCATCGATTATGCCAGCATCGCCAGTTATGGCTAAAGCAGATATTCCCGCACTTGCTTCTTTAGATCTTGCTACAGATTCTGCTACAAGCAATCTGGCGGTAGAGCCTGTTAAGATGACACTAACTCCACCAGCGGTTGTAACGCCTGAAGCCAAAACAGTAGTGTCGGAAACTGTCGAGGCCACTGCGACGATAAAACCCGATGTTCCACCTGTCGAAGAAAAGGTTGCCGCAACGGCAACAGGCTCAACGGGCTGGATCTATGCTGGGCAGTTTACTGATGGCAAATGGACAGAGCAAGGGCTGAAAATCGGTGCTGAATTGCCCGTCGTAGGCAATAAGTATCCCTTAGCGTGGTCAGCTACTGTGCGTGAACAGACGCCTAGTAAACACAGCAGTGGCAGCCGTAAATTGGGTAAAGTGGCCGCTAATTTGGCATCTGGAAGCGAAGTTGAAGTAGTACAGGTCAAAAAATCGGGTACTAAGGGACACGTATGGCTGGAAATTCGCTACCAATAATCACCGGTATTAAATAGGTGATGTTAAACTGGCAACTATTTCCTAGTTGCCAGTGTCCAAGCATACATCATGATCTTAAGTATCCGCACCAAACTGTTCATTGCTATTTTTCTCGCCTGCCTACTGATTGCTAGCGGGCTTGCGGGTATTTTGCAATACCGTTTGAAACGCAGTTTTCTGGACTACCTGAATGAACAGGAAAGCCGTTCCCTTCTTCAGCTAGAAACCCGTTTGATTGAAGTTTATCAAGTCCGTGGTGATTGGACGGAACTTGAACGTAATTCACAGCTTTGGAGCTCCATTCTCGATACGGCCGTGCGTAGTAGTTTTTTTCCGGCTAACGGGAATGATGCAGCAGAAGATGACCCTTTACCACAGCCATCATCACCTAGCGCTTATCATGAGCCAGAGGGGATGCCACCGCCTCCACCCCGCTCGCATATTGCACAACGCATGGAACGTTTTATCGGGCGTATGGTGCTGTTAGATGCCAAGCGTGAAGTTGTTAAAGGCAGTATCCGCTTTGGCGTACCCGAAGACCTGCATCAGCTAAAATCCCAAGGCAAAACCATTGGTTATTTGGGTATGCATCGCCGTCAACGCCTGACTGAAAAAGTCGATGTGGACTTCGCTGACCGCTTGCAACGTACTTTATGGATGGTTGTGTTGTTATTGGCTTTGCCGATGGCAGGCTTATTGTCTTTCTTACTGGCACGTCATTTGGGGCGACCGATTCAGGCACTCCGCAAAGGAACCCATCAATTAACAGCGGGTAATTACGCTTCGCGTATGCAGCCGTCAGGCCGTGACGAGCTTGGCCTTTTAACCCGTGATTTTAATCAGTTGGCAGAGCGTTTACAGAAAAATGAATCATCTCGTAAGCAATGGATTGCGGATATTGCGCATGAACTGCGTACCCCTCTGGCGATTTTGCGTGGTGAAATCGAAGCCTTGCAAGATGGTATTAACCAGCCGGATACTCATACCTTAGCCTCGCTTCACCATGAAGTTAGCCATTTACAGCGCTTAGTGAGCGACTTGTACGACCTGTCCATGTCTGACAGCGGGGCGTTGAGTTACCGTCAGGAAAGCCTCGACCTCATCGCGGTATTGCAAGAAACGCTAACTGTGCACAGCACCTCACTGGATGAACAACAGTTGAGCGTCGATACCACGGGCTTAAGTCAGCAGCCCGTGTTGATTCAGGGCGATTCACAACGGTTGCAACAATTGTTCAAGAACTTGCTGGAAAACAGCCTGCGTTACACCGACAAACCGGGGCAGTTGCATATCAGTACCCAGCTTAAGGCTGGTTGGGTCGACATCTTGTTTGAAGATTCATCACCAGGCGTTCCTGAGGATTCCTTACCCCGCTTGTTTGAGCGCCTCTATCGGGTCGAAAGTTCGCGTAACCGTGCCACGGGTGGTGCTGGCCTTGGCTTAAGCATTTGCCGCAATATTGTAGATGCACATGGCGGCAGCATTAGTGCGGCACATTCCACCCTGGGTGGCTTGGAAATTCGGGTACACCTACCCCTGCAAAGTTGATGGATACCCACATGGAACAGATTCTGATTGTTGAAGATGAGCCTAAAATTGCCGATTTGCTGCAAAAATACCTGCAAAACGCCAATTACCAGACCCACTGGCTTAATAGTGGTCTTGGGGTAGGGGAATGGGTACGCAAGGAGCAACCGCAGCTTATCCTGCTCGACCTGATGTTACCGGGGAAAGATGGCTTGGAAGTCTGCAAGGAAATTCGCCAATTTTCCCGTGTACCAATCATCATGCTGACAGCGCGTGTCGAAGAGATCGACCGTCTGCTGGGGCTGGAGCTGGGGGCGGATGATTACATCTGTAAACCTTTCAGCCCGCGTGAGGTGGTGGCGCGGGTCAAAGCCGTGTTACGGCGCCTGCAAGCATTCACAGCGCATGAGAGCGACGGCGTTACACTGAGTGCTTCCTTGTTGGAGCTGGATCGTGACCGTTTGCTGGTTAAAGCAGAGCAGGGTGAAATTACCCTGACATTGGTGGAGTTCGAGTTACTCGCCACCTTAAGGCAACACCCCGGCAGAATCTTTGGCCGCGACCAATTGATGACCAAAGTGTATACCGATAATCGCATTGTGTCTGACCGTACTATTGACAGTCATATCAAAAAATTACGAAAGAAACTCGCAGAAATCCTTCCAGATCAGGAGCTTATTCATTCAGTCTACTCGGTTGGTTACAAGTTCGAGCCGTAAGGTCGGGCAACACTTCCACATTGTTTGCACAATTGCAGCAAATTTCGTGCGCAATGTGTGCGTAACATCCTCCCCATCGACAGGCCAAACAGCCTGAAAACAGAAACTCTTAACTAAGTCCTAAAAGGGGAACGAAAATGAAAAAAGCACTTATTGCAACAGCACTACTCGGCGTTATTGGTATGTCAGCGGCTTTCGCTGGTCATGGTGGTGGTTTTGGTGACTGCGGTGGTAAAGGTGGTCACGACGGTGGCTTTGGTGGTCGCGGTGGTGATCGCATGGGCGAAATGCTCACCGAAAAACTGAAGTTGGATGATGCGCAAAAAACCCAGCTTGAAACCATTAAGCAGGAGCAGGGCACTAAAATGGAAGCCTTGCACACTCAAATGCAAGAGCAAATGAAAGCCTTGCGTGCTGAAAACGAAACCAAAATTGCGGCTATCCTGACGCCTGAACAGGCAGTAACCTTCAAGCAAATGCAGGATGACCGCCAAAAACGCCAGCAAGAACGTCTGGAATCCATGAAAAAGCGCCTCGAAAGTGGCACTCTCTAAACGACCTACAACATTAATAATTAATTAGGAAAACTTACTCATGAAAAAAGCACTGATCATCACTTCATTGGTTGCCCTGCTGGGTGCGTCGGCTGTCATGGCTGACCAAGGCTTCGGCGGCGGCAAAGGCATCGATCGCATGAAAACCTTCCTTGGCCTAAGCGACACGCAAGCGGTACAAGTAGACAGCATCATGCAAGATCAACAAGTCAGAATGAAAGCGTTGCGCGAAGAAACTAACCAACGCATTCAAGCGCTGTTAACGCCTGAGCAATCGGCTAAATTCCAGCAAATGGAACAGCAACGCGGCGAACGTCAAGGCAACCGTATGGGGCGCCAAGGCAATGGAGACGCGCCAGACGGTAACTAAGTGAGTTGCCATGTTGATTTGAGTTTTTATCGTTTGATTTTTAGTCATATTTCACCTTGTTTAGGGCAGCCTGTTGGCTGCCCATTTTTCTGCCATACTAGAAATATTTTTTATTTCAGTTATTTGCAAGCCAAATGTGCTTGGTTATTAATTTGTCTGATTCCGATTATCCATTAATAATTTTCAATTTAATTCCATTAAAAATCTGTCTATTTGAAAATATTGACTAGAATTAGCGTGAACATCAGTACTTAAATGGGTGCTGATAATGTTTATGCATATGAAAAATAATCAGCATGGAAGGTGAATATGTTGGATAGTCCCTCGGATAATGATGACCTGACCCCAATGCAGGAATATGTGATTGCAGGTGGCGTTATTCTGTTGTTTGGGTTGCTGTATGGGTATTTAAACCATGGCTGGAATGGTGAAACAGCCTTGTCTACCGCACAAGCTCCTACTCATCAGCGTCTTATGCTGGAGGAGGGGAAATTCTCTGCTGATGCTGTTACCGCCACCACAGAATTGGATGTTGAGGTCAGTAAACCAAGCGTGCCAGTTCAGGCAAACGTGACACCAAGCGTGACACCAGCGGTTGCAGCTACAACGACAGCCGTCGCTCCTCAAGTGGCATCAACGCCCGCACCAGTGGTACAACAAACAGGCACGTTAGAAGCTGGCGCTGTAGGCCCAGCTGGCCCAGCCCCTGTTATTCAGGTTGCAGCCCCACAAACCACCGCTTATACCCTCCCGGATGGAACCAGCATCGATATTGGTAACAGTAGTTTTGGAGCTACGTTCAGAGATGCTATTGCTAACCATCAGACAGACAAACCGATCGTCTTTGAAGGCATCCAGTTCGACTCGGGTTCAAGCAAACCGAATGTCGCATCGGGTCAACCACTCAAGGTTGTCATTGCTTTGTTGCACGCTAACCCGAGTATCAAGTTATTGATCCGTGGGCATACTGATGAAGTCGGTGCAGCCAAAGATAACACCGAGCTGTCACTGGTACGCGCCAACGAAGTGGGTGTGGCATTGGTGCAAGCGGGTATCGACCGCAAACGTTTGCGCATTATGGGAATGGGCAGTTCAGAACCCATCAGCATTGATAACACGGATTCTGCGCGTCAGCGCAATCGGCGTATTGATGCGCTGATTCTCAAGTAACACAACCCTTGAATGAGTAAATTCATTTCACCACTTTTATTGACAGGAGTAACACTATGGATGGTCTTTCATCTTCTTTAAACGGTATGTTGGGCGGGCTTGCCTCCGGCAACTTGGGTCATGCTTTGATTGGCCTAGCTATTTTGGTCATCGGTTTGATTGTAGTCAGTTTTGTGGCGGGCTTTATCAAGCGTTTGCTGGGTAAGGTAGGCTTTTTAGCTCGTACTAATTTGGCAAAACCCATCGCCTCCCTGATCAAAGCGGTGCTAACCATCTTTGTGCTGATGGCTGTTTTGCAGCACTTCGGTTTAACCGATGTCTTGGCGCCGTTGAAAACCATGCTGAACAAGTTCCTCGCGGCTATCCCGAATATTATTGGGGCAGGCGTTATTGCTTATGCTGGCTGGGTGATTGCTAAAATCGTCTCGGAATTGACCGGCGTAGCGTTGGGGCGCGTAGATCGTCAATTGGCGCTGAAAATGGGTCATCAAAGCACGCAAGGCATGAAGCTTTCCAAAATTGGTAGCTCTTTCATGTTTGCCGCTATCTTGATCCCGATTGCGGTCAGCGCTTTGGGTGTGTTGAATATCCCTTCCATCACTGAGCCTGCTTCTGACATGCTGAACAAGCTGTTGGCGGCGATTCCAAACATTATTGGTGCTGCTATTATTCTGGCAGTGACATATTTTGTCGCCAAGTTTGTGATTTCCATGCTGAGCAGTGTGTTGGATGGTATCAATGTGGATGGTATGCCGCAAAAATTGGGTTTGACGGGTGTGTTTAGTGACACCTTCACCCCAACCAAATTGATCGGCAATGTCATTATGTTCTTTGCAATGTTGACGGCGGCAACGGCGGCGGTGAATACCTTGGGCATTGACATCATTTCCAATATCTTTGCGAAAGTACTGGAGTTTGGCGGCGGTATTCTGGTCGGTGGCGTTATCTTGCTGGTGGGTTATTTCCTCAGCACGCTGGCGTATAACAAGCTGAGCCAATACGGCAGCGCAGGTATTGCCAGCATCGCTCGTTTCGCTATTTTGGGTCTGGTATTGGCCATGGGTCTGCGGGCAATGGGTCTGGCGGATAATATCGTCAACATGGCTTTCGGCTTTACGCTGGGTGCTGTCGCGATTGCGGTTGCCTTGGCCTTCGGCCTGGGTGGTCGTGAAGCGGCTAAAACCATCGCGAATAACTGGGCTTCCAAGCTCAAATAAAATTGACCGTTTGGTGTAAAAGAGAAGGGGTGTATTTGCATACACCCCTTTTTTTCGGGCGTAAGCAGCCGTTCGTCTGTCACGGAATTAAAGCAGTAATTTCGTGGTCTATATGATCTAGAATCATGGAATAGTAGTATACATAAATAATCAGGTATTCCAGCAGGCGCGACTTTACTAGCCTGTGCCTGCGGAGATCCGTAGGAGTGAGATATGTTCGCCCAAATCTGCAAGAACACATCTGGTTGTGCTGACTGGTTATGGCAGCAGGGCATCAACTGGCTGAACGCCACCCCGCGCGAAGATGACTTCAGTGCCTTGTGTAATTTTGAGTTCCTTGAACGTGAAATTCGTCCCGCTGATGTGATTCTATTCGCGGGTCAATCGCGCGTTAGCAAAGTTATCCAGACCGTGGTGTTATCACCGTGGACACACGCGGCACTTTACATTGGGCGCATCAATGACATTCGTGACCCGAAAGCACGTTCCCGACTGGCGGCTTATTACGACGGTGACTTAAGCGAGCCGTTAGTGATCGAATCCTTGCTGGGAAAGGGTACTATCGTCACCCCGTTACGCAACTACCGTAAAGAACACCTGCGCATTTGTCGCCCCGCTACCCTGACTTGGCAAGATACCGATAAAGTCGTGAATTTCGGCGTCGAACACCTCGGCATGGGCTACGATGTCAGGCAATTGCTGGATCTGGCGCGTTTCATGTTCCCCTACGCGATTTTACCGCGCCGCTGGCGCTCAAGCCTGTTTCAGCACAATGCTGGGCAACCGACCCACATCGTGTGTTCCAGCATGATTGCCCGCTGTTTCCAGCAAGTGCATTACCCCATTCTACCGATTGTGCAAAATGAACAGCAGGATCAACTGCGTTTTTACGAGCGTGATTTCCGCCTGTTCACCCCCAGTGATTTTGACTACTCGCCTTACTTCGAGATTATTAAATACCCGGCGTGGAATGCAGGGCGCGAGCCTGCTTACCGCACCTTGCCGTGGCATCAAGAGGAGGAGCATCCCCATGAGTTGGTTAACAAAATACCGCCACCAGTACATCAGCCGCCCCGTCATGCGCCTGATGAAACAACAATTACCGCCGATTTCGCAGACCGAACAGGACGCGTTGGACAGTGGCAACGTCTGGTGGGATTCCGAACTTTTTTCAGGCAAGCCTGATTGGTGCCGCTTACACGATTTGTCCATCAGCAAACTGAGCGCTGAGGAACAAGCTTTCCTTGATGGCCCCGTGGAAGTGCTGTGCCAACGTCTCGACGATTGGCAAATTACCCACGAACTCTACGACCTGCCGCCTGATATTTGGGCATTCCTCAAACAAAACCGCTTTTTCGGCATGATCATCCCCAAGGAATACGGCGGCTTGGGCTTTTCCGCGCTGGCGCATTCGCAGGTGGTGATGAAGGTGTCCAGCCGTAGTGCCACGGCAGCGGTCACGGTAATGGTTCCCAACTCCTTGGGGCCGGGCGAATTGCTGATGAAATACGGCACGCAAGCGCAAAAAGATTACTACCTGCCCCGGCTGGCGGATGGGCGCGACATCCCCTGCTTTGGCCTGACTGGCCCGGAAGCGGGCAGCGATGCCAGTTCCATTCCCGATAGCGGAGTGGTGTGCCGTCAGGATTTCAATGGCGAAAAAGCCGTGCTGGGGATGCGCCTGAATTGGGAAAAACGCTACATTACGCTAGGGCCGGTGGCGACAGTACTGGGGCTGGCGTTCCAGCTTTACGACCCGGATCATCTACTGGGTGACAAGGAGGAACTTGGCATTAGTGTGGCGCTGATTCCCACCAATCATCCGGGTGTGGAAATTGGTACGCGCCATTTCGCGCTGGATATTCCGTTCCAGAATGGCCCCAATTACGGGCATGACGTGTTTATTCCGATGGATTGGTTGATCGGTGGGCAAGCGCAAGCGGGCAAAGGTTGGCGGATGTTGGTGGAATGTTTGGGCGAAGGGCGTGGCATTTCCCTGCCTGCGCTCTCCACCGGCGCTGCGAAAGTCGCCTCACGTTATACCGGCGCGTATGCGCGGGTGCGCCAGCAGTTTGGGATGCCGATCGGTTATTTTGAGGGGGTGGAAGAGCCGCTGGCACGGATTCTCGGCAACACTTACTTGATGGATGCTGGGCGCATTCTCACCGCTACCGCTATCGACCAAGGGCAGCGCCCGGCGGTGATCACGGCTTTGCTGAAGTACCAGTTGACCGAGCGGATGCGGCGGCTGGTCAATGATGCGATGGATATTTCCGGTGGGGCGGGCATTTGCATGGGGCCTTCCAACTATTTGGCGCGTGCTTACCAGTCGATCCCTATCGGGATTACGGTGGAAGGTGCGAACATCCTCACCCGTTCGCTGATCGTATTCGGGCAGGGCGCGATGCGTTGCCACCCGTGGCTGCTGAAAGAAATCAAGGCGGTACAAGCCGATGATGTGGAGGCGTTCGATACTGCCTTTATGGGGCATCTGAAACACATTTTCAGCAATCTGGGACGTAGTGTTTGGTATGGCCTGAGCAATGCCAAACTGGTGGCGCACGGTTCGCCCATGACCCGCGAGTATTACCGTCATTTGAGCCGCTTGAGCAGCCAGTTTGCCTTGTTGGCGGATTACGCGGCTTTGTCGTTGGGCGGTACGTTGAAACGACGCGAACGTTTGTCCGGGCGTATGGCGGATATTCTGGCGAACCTTTACCTGTGTTCGGCGGTGCTCAAGCATTTCGAGGAGCAGGGTGAGCCGGAAGCGGATGTGCCGTTGATGGCTTACGCGTGCAAGCTGACCATTCATCGGGCGCAGCAGGCGATGCTGGCGGCGTTCCATAATTTGCCACACCCGTGGCTGGCGAAGATTTTGCGTGCCGTGATGTTCCCGTATGGCAAGCCGTTTAGCCCGCCGAATGATCAGTTGATTCATCAGGTGGCGCGGTTGGCGTTGGAGCCTTCGGCTACCCGTGATCGGTTGACGGATGGGATTTACATTACCAACGATCCGGCTGACCGCATGGGGCGGATTGAAGATGCCTTGCACAAAACGCTGGCAGCCGCCGAAGTCGAGAAACAGTTACGCAAGTTGATGAAGACGGGCAAGCTGGAAGCGCATACGACCGATGCGGCGATTGTTGAGGCGAAGGATAAAGGTTTGCTGGATAAATTCAGTGTGGAACGGCTGTTGGCAGCGCGGAAAGCGGTAGCGAATGCGATTCGGGTGGATGATTTCCCGGCGGAGTATTTTCGGAAGGGGGAGGCGAAGAAACCCCTCCCCAACCCTCCCCTTATCAGGGGAGGGAGTCAAGAGAGGGAGATGGGGTAGTTTTTATTTATTAAGCGCCGCAAGTAGCGGATTGATTGCTAGCTTGTTGCTGCCCGGATTGTTGTTGGCCTGAATCTTGGCCGCCAGCAGAAGATGAATCCGCGCCCTGCATTTTTTCCATCATGGTTTGCAGCAATTGCATGATCATTTCCATCATTTGCGACATAGTGTCGCCTTGCTCGCCGCCAGCAGCACCAGACTGGCCTGCTTGACCGGATGCGCCTTGAGAGCCGCAGCACTTGCTGCTGCCCTGTCCGCTCATGGCGTGATTGAATTGTTGGACGCTATCAGCAGAAGGGGCTGAGGTAGGGCTGAGGCCAGTTTGTGAGACTGCGCTGGAACCAATTCCATTGATGTTCATCATGATACGACTCCTTGTCGTGGGTTGGGAAATCCTGTGCGTACAGCCTACCGCAGATGTCCACGAAAAGGGGGGATTGTGCAGACGGCTTGTCGGGGGATTGGGGCGGTTGGTCGGGATGGATGGGGAGTGCGTGGATTTTGCAAAGCATTTTTGATTGTCTATAGTTGATTTAATGTAAACCATAAAATACCTTAAAGATCATTAGGAAAGTAATGGTTTACCTTAATATGTCAAAAATCGAAGAAGTCATGCCTGCCAACCTAAAGCGGGCAATCAAAAAGCTGGGACGTGATATCAACACAGCGCGACGGCGGCGGCAACTGACGGTTGAGATGATGATGCAACGTGCCAGCATTTCTAAGCCTACGTATTTGCGCGTGGAAAAAGGCGACCCTAGTGTTTCCTTTGGCATTTACTGCATGGTGCTGTTTGCGTTGGGCGAAGCGGAGCGCATCAAAGATCTGCTCGACATTTCGCGGGATGAAACGGGGTTGTTGTTGGATGAGGCGCGTTTGCCTAAACGGGTGCGACCCAAGAAATCAGACTTGGGGGTTGTATGAACCGCCGTAATCAGCGGAAATTGAAAACAGCGAAGGTGTTGCCTACACTGTTTAGCACGTTCTTTGTGTGAGGTATTTGTTATGGCAATGCTGACTATCCGCGATTTGGATGATGACCTTGAGGCGCAATTGGGTATCCGTTCAGCGTTTGGAACACGTATTCACCAGCAAGTGATGGCCTTGACAAGGGGGGTCTACCGTTGCCTGTACGTTCCCTTCGGCGTGTTGTCCCCATTCTGTCCGATTGGCGTTATAATGACGGTAGATTCAGACCTTACCCACACGAGAAACAAGCTGATGAATATAATACCTGAAAAAAAACCGACCAGTAGAATCACAATGGAAGCGGGCAAGCGTAGCGGAAAGCCTTGTATACGTGGTCTACGTATTGCGGTTTATGATGTGTTGGGCTGGCTTGCGGCGGGTATGACTACCCCAGAAATCCTTGAAGATTTCCCAGAGCTGGAAACCGCTGATATTACCGCTTGTTTGCAGTTTGCGGCAAACCGTGAACATACGTTGCAAGTGCTGATTGCCGCATGAAACTGTTACTTGATGAGAACCTGTCACGGCGAATTATTCCCGTAATTGAATCGGCTTACCCAGAATCCTCGCAGATTGCTTTGCTAGGTATGGACTCGGCAAATGATCGGCAAGTATGGGCGTATGCACAGCAAAATGGATTTATTTTGGTTACACAGGATAGCGATTTTCATGAAATGTCGGCTTTGTATGGGCATCCACCTAAAGTCATCTGGTTGAAGTGCGGCAATAAACCAAGACAGCGGATTGTGGAAATACTGTTATCCATTCAGGCAGAGGTTGCTGCGTTTGAGGGCAATCCCGATTTGTCTTGTTTGGAAGTGTATGCGTGATATGTTGAGCAATGCGAACTTGAAAAAGAGGCAATACGCATGTCATCCGCTGCATTGTTAGCAAAGCCACACCGTTGGACGCGCACGGAATACGAACGCATGATCGAGGTGGTGGAAGTGGCGAACAGTACGCTGGCGTATGATCGGCTGAAGGCAACCACGTATGCTAGTCACGGCATCCCTGAATATTGGTTGGTTAATCTGAAGGAAAATTGCCTTGAAGTGTTCCAACAGCCGGAAAATGGGCGATATACCAGCTATCGGAGTTTGAAAGCGGGGAGTGTATTTGTGTGTGGTAATGGTAAGCAGGTGATGGTGGGTAATGTGTTGGTGTAGTTGACGGTGACTCGATCAGTAAGATTAGCAAAAAGCCTGATTAACAACTCCGACAGAATTGTCGGAGTATTATGTGAGATAGACGTTCGGACTAAGTTTCAATAAGACTGAATGCAAATTCGGTGAGAATCACTCCCAAACCCAAGAAATTCTGCCACAACAACAATTGGCCAAAATAGAGACATTAATAATATTTTCCACCATGTTATATCAGAACTTGGATACGTTATTAAGAAAACTGCTATTGACCCATATATCCAGAGCATCATTAATGGGTTTTGCTCATTTTCTGACTCCATAAATATTCCTTTTTATTGTTATTGTCACTTAATAGATAAATATTTTTACCAAATAACGGCAAACACGCCTTCTTTTTGTGCTTTTTTTGATTTCTCAGAAAACTCGCTGTCTTTCATGAGAATATATTTAATGGATTCAGCCAAGGCAACAAGTGCAGGAATGTATGTCCAGCAAAGTACTAAATAAACAATGCCCCATCCCCATGCTCCATAGTAAAACTTATGTGCGCCAAACGCACCAAGAAACAGAGATAATAAGGTTGTAGTTGCTTTGGACTTTTCTGTGATTTTTACTTGATTTACTTGGTAAATTGGATAAATATCTTTTGCAATATTACTTTCTGGAGAAAAGTCAACTTCTAAGCCTGATGTTGGCATTGAATCACTATCTTGCCATTCTTCTTTCTTGAACGGATAACGATTGCCATCATCTCCACGAAGTAAGCCAATTTGTTTAGTTTCGTCGAAGCCTAGAATTCTGCCTTTCATAAATGATCCTTAGTATTTTTGTGATTTTGGGTCTGAATAGCTGCTTGTTTATGTGTGGCTAACAGTTGACATATAATAGCTTGCTACTGCCACCCGTCGGGCGGTAGTTTGTCAAATGGCTTTCTTACACCCGTTTGTCGTTTCCGCTATAATCACCCCCTTTCCAACAGCCCAAGCCCGTGGATACCATGACCGACCGCCTAACCGAAACCGCCCGCCGCCGCACTTTCGCCATTATTTCCCACCCGGATGCGGGTAAGACCACCATGACCGAAAAGGTGCTGCTGTTCGGGGGCGCAATCCAGCTTGCAGGTACGATCAAGGGGCGCAAAGCCGGTCGCCACGCCACCTCCGACTGGATGACGATGGAAAAGGAACGTGGCATTTCCGTTACCTCATCCGTCATGCAGTTCCCCTACAACGGGCGCATCGTCAACCTGCTCGATACGCCGGGGCATGAGGATTTCTCGGAAGACACCTACCGCGTACTCACCGCCGTCGACTCCGCGCTGATGGTTATCGACGTAGCGAAAGGCGTCGAAGAACGCACCATCAAGCTGATGGAAGTGTGCCGCTTGCGCGATACGCCGATCATGACCTTCATCAACAAGCTCGACCGCGAAGGCAAAGAGCCGATTGAATTGCTGGATGAAGTCGAAACCGTCCTCAATATCCAGTGCGCCCCGATCACCTGGCCTATCGGCATGGGCAAACGCCTCAAAGGGATTTACCACCTCTACGAAGACAAGGTAATCCTCTACAAACCCAGCACCGAACGCCGTCAGGATTACGACGAAATTCAAGGGCTGGACAACCCCGAACTCGACAAGTTGCTTGGTTCACAAGCAGACGAATTACGCGAAGAAATTGAGCTGGTGAAAGGCGCAAGCCACCAGTTCGAGCTACAAGCCTACCTCGACGGCAAGCTCACCCCAGTGTATTTCGGCACAGCCTTAAACAGCTTCGGCATCCGTGAATTGCTGGATGGTTTCGTGGAAAATGCGCCCGCGCCGCAAGCCCGCCCGACCACCACCCGCAAAGTGGAAGCAGCGGAAGAACCCTTCACCGGCTTCGTCTTCAAGATTCAGGCGAACATGGACCCGCAACACCGTGACCGTATGGCCTTCATGCGCATTTGTTCCGGCAAGTTTGAAAAGGGCATGAAGGTTAAGCATGTGCGCATCGGCAAGGATGTGAAAATCCCCGACGCGCTCACCTTCATGGCATCCGACCGCGAGCATGTGGAAGACGCTTACCCCGGCGACATCATTGGCCTGCACAACCACGGCAGTATCCGCATTGGCGATACCTTCACGATGGGTGAAAACCTGCAATTTACGGGCATCCCCAACTTCGCCCCGGAACTGTTCCGCCGTGCGCAATTGCGTGACCCGCTGAAAATGAAACAGCTCCAGAAAGGTTTGGAGCAGTTGTGCGAAGAGGGCGCAACCCAGCTTTTCAAACCGATCAATAACAATGACCTGATCCTTGGTGCGGTCGGGGTGCTCCAGTTCGACGTGGTGGCGCAACGCCTCAAGGATGAATACAAGGTCGATGCGCTGTTTGAAGGCGTGAACGTACAAACAGCACGTTGGGTGACCTCTACCAATGAAAAGAAGTTTGAAGAATTTAAAACCAAAGCAGCGCAAAATTTAGCTTACGACCATTCGGGCGAGTTGGTTTATATTGCCCCGACGCGTATTAATCTACAAATGGCACAGGAAAAATGGCCAGATATTAAATTCCATTCCACGCGTGAACATGGTGTGGAAAGTCGCTGATATGCCCTTATATTCACCGGGTTCTATAACTGTTTTACAAGGGGAAACTCATGAGTGATTTAATCAATCTGGTGTGCCCGGCCTGTGGTGTCACCAACCGTGTGCCTGCCGACCGTGCCAGCGAAGCCAAATGCGGCAAGTGCCACAGCCCACTGTTTAGCGGGCATCCTACCGAGTTAACCGGTGAGAATTTCACCAAAAACGTTAGCCGCAATGATATTCCGGTACTGGTTGATTTCTGGGCGCCGTGGTGCGGGCCATGCCGTCAGATGGCTCCGGCATTTGCGCAAGCAGCGGCGCAAATGGAGCCGCAAGTGCGTTTTGCCAAGCTGAATACCGAAGATCATCAGATGGTGGGGGCGCATTACAATATTCGCAGCATCCCGACGATGGTGTTGTTCCGGGGCGGGCAGGAAATTGCCCGCCAGTCCGGTGCGATGGGGGCGGCGGATATTATGCGCTGGGTGAGTAGCCAGCTTTAAGCGGGCTCACATTCCTTGAAGATGTCTTTATCTGTTAAGTAGCAATCCTCGTGCCAGTATAAGATTAATTATCAAATACTTGTTTTTATTGATTTTTATTGGTTTCTTGCAAAGCGTCATGACACAAGCACTGTTGCGAATTGTAACAGTGCTTGTGTTGATGAGGCTAATAGTTTGCTTGGTGGGGGATGAGGCAGGAATAGCTTGCTGTTGCAGAATGAAACAGGTTGTTTCAGGCTGAAACGCTGTTCTTCAAAAGCTTGTGTTAGGGCACATCAAAAAACTCTACCACGCCAGTTTCCAGTGAATATTCGGCACTGACCACCAGCAAGTTTTCATTGGCGATAAGGTTTTCCAAAATCTCGGAACCATGCCGCAAGTGGCTGGTAGCTGCGCGGATATTGGCGCGGACAGCGTGTTTCATCAAAGCCTCGGGGTCGTCACGTAACGGCGTTTCCATCAACGTTGCGACGGCGGGGGCGATGCGTTCCACGATAGAGCGCTGATTGCGTGATGGGCTACGCAGGTTGTTGCGCAATTCGTCTAACGTGGCAGAGACAGCCCCGCATTGAGTGTGCCCTAGGACGATGACCAAACGGGTATTATATTGGGTCGCCGCAAATTCCACGCTACCAACTTGCGAAGGTGCAACAATATTGCCCGCTACTCGGATGACAAACAATGAACCAAAGCCTTGGTCAAATACCAATTCTGCTGGAACACGTGAATCAGAACACCCTAAAATGATGGCAAATGGGTTTTGTCCCTCTGTTAAAGCCGCCCGTTCAGCCTGGCTCATTGGTGTGCCATTGCTACGGATATTATTGGCGAAGCGCTCATTACCGGCACGTAGGCGCTCCAGTGCTTCCTGCCCACTTAGGTTAGCTCGTTTGTCTGGCATTGGTAGGATTCTCCTGAAAGTTTTTCAAATGACTGTTTTTAAAGGAAAAAAGTTGTTATTGCCATATTTGTATGTTACATAATGCAACATGCAGTTGCAATCTGAAATAGGCTTATGGCAAGTATCCACAGTAAAATTACCTTGGCGTTTACAGCCCTTACAACCCTTGTTGTTATCGGGGCGGTGGTTGCCTTTCTCAATTTGCTGTTTTTGGAACAGCGGGTGGAGCAAGGCATGGCGGTTACTAATCTCGAAGCGACGATACAAGACATGCGCCGCGAGGAAAAAAACCTGTTTCTCTACCAGGACACGGCGGCCGGGCAAGCGGCTGACAAGCTAGCAAACCAAGCCTTGGGTTGGCTGGATGATACACCAGAAGTGCTGGCAGCGGTGGGGCAACCCCTGCAAATTCAACACTTACATTCGGTACTGGAAGATTACCGTGCGGCACTGGCGGGCTATATGCAGCAAGTGCCTGCCCAGATGGTGTTGGAAGCGCAAATCCGCGAGCAAGGTCACCGTGCTTCGCATATTGCTGAGAGCCTGTTTGTGCATGAGCGCCAAGCCCTGAAACAGGCTCTTACCGCTGCGAAATGGGCGCAAGCTATCGGGGTAGGGGTGCTGGCCGTCTTGCTGCTCACGGTTGGGCATTTGCTGGCGCGTTCTGTGGTCGCGCCGCTCAAGCGGCTGGTTGCCGACCTCAACCCGATTGCGGAAGGGCGTTTTGATCGGCTGGCATTGACCTCGCGCAATGCTGAAATGATCACCTTGCGGGCAGCGTTTAACCGGATGCTGGACGAGTTGGAAGCCCGTCGCCGTCGCCTGATCCAGTCAGAGAAACTCGCGGCGCTGGGGGTATTGGTGTCTGGTGTTGCTCATGAGTTGAATAATCCGCTGTCCAATATTTCTTCCTCCAACCAATTGTTGCTGGAAGAGCTCGACACTGCCGACCTCGAGGTCTTGCGGGACTGGTCGCAAACCATCGACAGCGAAACTGAACGCGCCCGCCGTATTGTCGATGCTCTGCAAGATTTTGGACGCAGGCAAGAAGCGCATCTGGAAACCATCCACCTTGCCGATTTACCAAAATTCGCGTAATGCCCTGCCTTTAGGCATGGGGATATAAGCGTCTTATGCTAAAAACAAAATACGTGCCGCACTAGATAGCTTAAGCCTGTATAATATTGCACATGGAAACAAATGGTAACATCGCTTTCGACTGTAAGTACCACGTTGTATGGTGTACTAAGTATCGCCGCAGGGTACTGTCATTTGTAGCCACTGTTGGTGGCGCACCGTTAGCTACTATCAAACAATACATTGAACAACAGAAGGGAAAATAGTTGGAAGC
>NZ_JHYQ01000022.1 GCF_000621325.1 Thiothrix lacustris DSM 21227
CACCCAACGCTTCGCCACCGTCGAACCCGTGTTTGGGAACTTGCGCGGCAACAAACGCCTGCACCGCTTCACCTTGCGCAGCAAAGCCAAAGTGGACGGGCAATGGAAACTGTTTTGCCTGATGCACAACCTCGAAAAGCTGGCACATTACGGGTATGTCGCATGAAGGGGGAAATGATGCTGCCAAACACGCAAAAATGCACCGTATTGAGCGTATCAGGTGGCATTCAGGGCGTTATGGGGAAGCAGGAAGTCGGCAACGCTGAAAAAAACGCCCGGTCGTTTGGGATGTTCAAAAAAATGACTGCCCGATCTGGATGGGATGATCAGATTCGGGTTTTTCTACACCCTCGTTGATGGCGTTACGATGGCCGTCGATGGCGTCACCACTGTAGGTGGATGGATCTGGGATGGTTTAACTAGCGACGACTAAATCACCCGTTTGCAGTGCGAGGAATACTCACTACTCCTCGCACCTCCATCACTTAGATATCGCGCAACAACTCGTTAATGCCCACTTTGCTACGGGTTTTTGCGTCGACTTTCTTGACAATAACCGCACAATACAAGCTGTATTTGCCGTCGCTGGAAGGCAGATTGCCGGAAACCACCACTGAACCCGCCGGAACACGCCCGTACATGATTTCGCCAGTTTCGCGATCATAAATGCGAGTGCTCTGACCGATGTAAACGCCCATCGAAATCACTGCACCCTCTTCCACAATCACGCCTTCGACGACTTCGGAACGGGCGCCGATAAAGCAGTTATCTTCGATAATGGTCGGGCCTGCTTGCACGGGTTCCAATACGCCACCGATGCCCACGCCGCCGGACAAATGCACGTTCTTGCCAATTTGGGCGCAAGAGCCTACGGTTGCCCAGGTATCCACCATCGTGCCGCTATCCACATACGCACCGATATTGACGTAAGAAGGCATCAGCACGCAGCCCGGTGCAATGTAAGCACCACGCCGCGCAATCGCATTCGGCACCACACGCACACCGCCTGCGGCAAATTCATCCGCACTCATGCCTGCAAACTTGGAAGGCACTTTATCGTAATAGTTGGTGCAACCGCCATCCATCACTTCGTTGTCATTCAGACGGAACGACAGCAGCACGGCTTTTTTCAGCCATTGGTTCACTTCCCACTTACCCACGCCGTGCTGGGTAGCAATGCGTAATTTACCTGCATTCAGCAGTTCCAACGCCTCATTCACGGCATCACGGGTTTGCGCGTCAGCATTGCGCGGGTTGATGTCGGCGCGGCGCTCGAAGGATTCCTCGATAATGCTTTGCAGTTGGCTTACGTCTGACATTTTTGTCTCCATATTTGGGGGAAATACTTAAAGGGTTTCGACTACGCGCCGGATACGTCCCGCCGCTTCAATACATTCATCCAGTGGGGCAACCAGTGCCAAACGCACCCGGTTTGCGCCCGGATTCAGCCCATTCACTTCCCGCGACAAATAACTGCCGGGAACCACATTCACATGCGCACGAGCAAACAATTCGCGGGTAAACAGGGTGTCATCCACCGGGGTTTCAGGCCACAGGTAAAAACTCGCGGGGGGCAATTCCACCTTCATCACAGGTTTCAGTATATCCATCACCGCTGCAAATTTCTGCCGGTACAAACGACGGTTTTCCTGCACATGCGCCTCATCTGCCCACGCTGCCACGCTAGCTGCCTGAAACGGTGGAGGCATCGCGCAGCCGTGGTAGGTACGAAACAACAAGAATTGCTTCAACACCTCGGCATCGCCCGCCACGAAGCCGGAGCGCATCCCCGGCACATTCGAGCGTTTCGACAAGCTATGAAATACCACACAACGCTTCCACGCCGTATTCCCCATTTGGGCAGCGGCTTGCAATAAGCCCGGTGGCGGCTGGTCTTCATCAGCATACAGTTCGGAATAACACTCGTCGGAAGCCACGATAAAATCATGCTGTTCCGCCAGCTTCAGCACCTGTTGCAGGGTTTCCAGCGACATGACTGCACCCGTCGGATTGCCGGGGTTGCACAGATACAGTAATTGGCAACGCTGCCAGGTTGCCGCCGGTACAGCAGCAAAATCAGGAATGAAACCATTGTCGGCCGTGCAAGGCAGAAACACTGGCTCCGCCCCCGCCAACAATGCCGCGCCTTCATAAATCTGATAGAAAGGGTTCGGCATTACCACCGCTGCATCAGCACTGCGGTCTACCACGGCTTGGGCAAACGCAAACAACGCTTCGCGTGTGCCGTTCACCGGAATCACGTGTTGTTCTGCATCCACCGAATCAGCCGGAAGCTGAAAACGCCGCGTCAACCACGCCGCAATGGTTTCACGCAAGGCAGGAATGCCCTTGGTCAACGGGTAATTCGCCAAACCACTCCAGTTGGCAGCAATCGCCTGCTGGATAAAGTCCGGGGTCGGGTGTTTCGGCTCACCCATTGCCAACGAAACCGCTGGCAGGTCAGCCGGACTGACGCCTTGAAGCAAGGCGCGGATTCTTTCAAACGGGTAGGCTTGCAAACGGGCAAGATCAGGGTTCATCGCTATCCCAAGTTACGTGCGGAAAACGCCCAGTATACCGGAAAACCGAAAAGCGTCACAAACCCCATCAAACCACTAGGAAAGCTGTGTTACCAAGTCTCGTGGCAAGTTACGCCTGCCGCATGGTATTCCGAGGCAACGTGCAGGGTAATGATTTTTTTGCCGGTCACCGCCTCGGTGACACCATCAATCAAACCAAAGCCAAAATTACACAAAGCATGACTACCTGCTTGAACACCACGGTCTTTCAGCACCAATCCAATCCGACAGCCGTGTAATTCGGCAGTATTGCCTGACAAATTCACGCCATCCATAAACTCTTTTTCCTGGAAAAAATTCGCCACGATACTACGTGCCAGATCAGCATCACCCACCTGCCCTGCGCCCAGACGTTTACCCATCTGCTTGCCTGCATAGCGGAAGACGCTAATCGTGCCTTTTTTACCGATCAGGATCTCAATCTGTTCCGCAAGATCAGCCAACAAAGTGACAAGATCGCGGGTATCCATCGCACAGCGTTTAGGTTCGTTCATATATACACACTCTATATTTTTATTGTCGTATCCCGAAATATAGCAAAATGCTAATACAACAAGATGACAAGTCGACAATTGGTCACGTTATACTGTAGTACTTTGCGCTTGAGATGAGAGATTTTGTATGACCATCAGTTGCGACACCCTCCCCCAAGGAACCCTGAACGTCGAACAGGCACAGGCACACATCCTCGCCAGCATCCCGGTGTTACAGGCCAGCGAACAAGTCACCTTGTGGCAAGCACAAGGGCGCATTCTGGCTGAAACGGTCAGCGCCCCGCTGGACGTTCCCCCGCACCGTAATTCGGCGATGGATGGCTACGCCCTGCGCCACACTGACCTCACCACAACCACCCCATTGAACGTCATTGGCACTGCCTTTGCCGGGCGACCATTTGCGGGCGCTGTCCAACCCGGCGAATGCGTGCGCATCATGACCGGTGCGGTAGTGCCTGATGGCACAGATAGCGTGGTGATGCAGGAAAACGTACAACGCGATGGCGACACCATCAGACTCACCGCCACACTCCAAGCAGGTGAAAACGTGCGTCACCCCGGCGAAGACATGCGCACGGGCGACAGCGTATTACAAGCCGGGGATAAGCTGAATGCGGCTGACCTCGGCCTGCTGGCCTCCCTCGGCATTGGCGAAGTCAGCGTATTGCGCCGTCCGCGTGTAGCTTTCTGCTCAACTGGCGACGAACTCAAAAGCATCGGTGAAACCCTGCAACCCGGCGACATTTACGACAGTAACCGCTACACCCTCTACGGCCTGCTGCAAAAGCTTGACGTGGAAATCATCGACCTCGGCGTGGTCAAAGATACCCCCGAAGCGGTCGAACACGCCTTCCAACAAGCCATGCAACTTGCCGACATCCTCATCACCAGCGGCGGCGTATCCGTTGGCGAAGCCGATTATGTCACCGCCACCTTGCAACGATTGGGGCAAGTCAATTTCTGGAAAATCGCCATGAAACCGGGCAAACCGCTGGCCTTTGGCACACTCGGACAAGGGTTTTTCTTCGGGCTACCCGGCAATCCGGTATCGGTGATGGCAACCTTCCTGCTGTTTTTACGCCCAGCAATCCTGCGGATGCGCGGTGAAAACGTGCCACTTGTGCCTGAATATCACGCCATTTGCGACACCCCTCTGCAAAAAGCAGCCGGACGCAAAGACTATCAGCGGGGTATTTGCCAGCGCGATGCTAGTGGGCAATGGCGCGTCAGCAGCACGGGCGGACAAGGCTCGCACATCCTACGCTCCATGAGTCAGGCGAATTGTTTCATCGCTTTGCCACTTGAATGGGGCAATGTAGAAGCGGGGACAACGGTCAGCATTATACCGTTTGAAGGATTGCTCTAACCGAATGGATAGGCAAAAAAAGAGGCTGCCTTAGCAGCCTCCTTTGAACACGTCGGCTCAAAGTAGTGATTACTTTGCAGCTGGTGTTGCAGCTGGTGTATCAACAGCTGGGGCAGCGGCTGGTGCTGGTGCTGTCGCAGCGGCAGCAGGTGCTGCTGTTTTACTGGCAGCGGCGGCTGCCCGCATTTCGTCAACTTTCTTAAAGAATGCATCCGCTTGGGCACGTTGCATCAGCATCTGCTGATAAATCTGCTCAAAACTCGGTGCTTGTTGCACAGGCATCATGATCATTTGTGGCTGTTGCGCCATGCCTTGACCTTGTGGCATACCCTGCATCGGCATCATGCCCTGAGGCATTTGGCCGGGTGTTTGTTGCATCATTTGTGGCTGCATCATGTTCATGTTCGGCATGTTACCCCAAGGGTTTCCACCACCGTAGCCATTGCTAGACGTGTTGCTGTAACCAGACATGTTGTTGTAGCCATTGCCGTAACCATAGCCACTGCCTTGCAGGTTGCTTGCGCCATCACCGCGCCCGCTACCAGCAGCGTCACTCGCCATATCGGTTTTGCCTTTACCCTTCATGGTAACAGTGAAATCGACAGAGCCATCAGCATCACCTTTGCCACGGCCGAAACCGGATGCATCGCTCGCACCAGAACCGTAGCCCTGCCCCTGACCACTGGTATTCGCTTGACCAGAACCATAGCCCTGACCGGTACCACTACCATTTTCCATACCATCCATAAACTCGGCAGAAGCCAAACTGGACATGGCAAGTCCTACAATGAAAAGTGCGGTGTGAGTGTATTTCATAAATTATTACCTCTTCTCTCTCTAACGGTTGGAATCCGCGACTGCGGTGTATTCAGACAATACTGATGGTATGCCCTGCCTTATGCACTGGCAACAAATTTATCAGCAGCACCTATGGATGGAACCCTTTCATCCAACGGAAGCAAGCCGTAATTGGCACGAGCGCGATCACAGGTGGGATTATGTTTACCATCTTCCCATGATGCGGTGAATTCATGGCAAGTGGATGAGCGCAGCGAGTAAATGTTGCAACTAACGCACTGACCAACCTCACCTTGCAGCGCGATGCAATGGGGTTTGGCTTGGTTTGTACCTAACATAGCGACGTGATGCGGGGCAATCGCTTCTGTCAGGTGTGCAGGCACTAGGCCACCGGGTGCTGCATCGGTTTCCCCCCAGTAAAACGAGACACGAAAACTAGCGCAACACGCGCCACAAGTCATACAGGGATTAGGTTCTAGCAACGCCATACAAGCTCCTTTCAAGATACATCCGTGCCATAGTAGCAAACGAGGTGAACCAATGATGTTAAAGCTGACTTACCCATGCAACTGGACTAATCTATGGCAAACTATCACATTTTGATCACCCCCATATTCAGCAACCACCCGACGACGCCCACATTCACGACCACTGTTACCCAGAACACGCGCTGGAACGCCACTTTGCTGGACTTGTGACGCAAGACTTTTTGCGCGAGTAACGCCCCCGGCCAACCGCCCGTTAAAGCCAAACTGTGCAGGGTGCTTTCCTTAGTGCGCCAACGGTTGTGCCGCGCGGCGGATTTGTCCTGCGCATATACCAGAAACGTAATAACGCTGGCGATTAGGTAGATTGTGAGGATGACGGTAACAGACATAGCCCATTTCATAATAAGATGATTATGGCTATTGTAACTGATACGACAACAACACACCCTCAACACCAGCGTTTTCTAGACGTTAATCCGCGAACGGATAATCCGTATACCCCACCGCCGGATCAGCCAAACCTACACCATAAAACGTGCCGAAATCGGGCGGATTCAGCGGCAGGTTTTCCTGCAAACGCCGTGGCAAATCAGGGTTGGCAATAAACGCTTTACCGAAGGACACCGCATCGGCGTTGCCAGTCGCTAATACAGTCTGCGCACTGTCGACATCAAAGCCTTCGTTGGCGATAAAGAAGCCACCGAAACGCTGTTTCAAAACTGAGCTGATGCTGTCTTCTTTCAGCGCTTCGCGAGTGAAGATGAAGGCGATATTGCGTTTACCCAGCTCTTCCGCCACATAGCCAAACGTCGCCAGCGGGTTGGAATCGCCCATTGTGTGCGCATCACCACGCGGCGCAAGGTGCATTCCGACCCGACCTGCACCCCACACGTCAATCACCGCATCGGTCACTTCCAGTAACAAACGCGCCCTATTTTCCAGCGAACCGCCGTAGGCATCGGTGCGTTTATTGGTGCTGTCTTGCAGGAATTGGTCGAGCAAATAGCCATTCGCACCGTGAATTTCCACGCCATCAAAGCCCGCCAGTTTGGCGTTTTCAGCGCCCAAACGATACGCCGCGACAATGCCCGGAATTTCGTCGGTTTCCAGCGCACGCGGTACGTCGTAATGTTTCTCTGGCCGCACCAGACTAACGTGCCCCTCAGCAGCAATCGCGCTCGGCGCAACTGGCAATTCGCCATTCAAATAACTCGAATCGGAAATGCGCCCAACGTGCCAAAGCTGCAAGAAAATCAGCCCGCCCGCTTGATGCACGGCCTCTGTAGTCAGCTTCCAGCCTTCCACTTGTTCTGCCGACCAAATCCCCGGTGTATCGGGGTAGCCAACGCCCATCGGGGTAACAGACGTGGCTTCGGTCAGGATCAACCCCGCGCTGGCACGTTGCTGGTAATACTTCGCCATCAACGCATTCGGCACACGCCCAACACTGGCGCGGCAACGGGTGAGTGGTGCCATGATGCAGCGATTGCGTAAAGTGAGCTCGCCCAGTTGGGCAGCGTCAAACAATGAAGTCATATCAAGGTGTTCCTGTGTATTGAATAGCCGCGAGAGTAGCACGCTTTCAATGCCCTTACCGCTGACGGATATTTAAAGCTGTCTGCGCCTTCAGTTGATACTTGTTGCGGTGAATAGAGGCGCTAATCACCGCATTATTTGCGGAGATTAGGCTTGTGCTTGCGGTGATTAGCGTCTATAAACACCGTAAACGCTGCGGTGATTAATATGAAATGGATACACGAACGGCCTGAATGGCCACAATTTCACTGGGATGAAAAAGCCCTGAGTACCCCACTGGCACACCTGCGTCACCAACAAGGTCACTTACTGGGGCGGATGTCACACCTTGGATTTTCACTCCAGATGGAAGCCAACTTGAATACCCTAACCAGTGATGCGGTGAAATCCTCCGCGATTGAAGGTGAACAACTGGATCGTGAGGAAGTACGTTCTTCGATTGCCCATCATCTGGGTGTTGATCAGGGCGGTCATCTCCCCACCAGCCGCCATATCAATGGCATTGTCGAAGTGCTGCTGGATGCAACACAGGTTTACCAGCAACCACTGACGGAAGAACGCCTGTGCGCTTGGCATTCCGCGCTGTTTCCGAGCGGCTTTAGTGGCATGACGCCGATTATGGTTGGGATGTGGCGACCGCCTTCTGCCGGGGCGATGCAGGTTATCTCCGGGGCTTATGGGCGCAGGCGGGTGCACTTTGAAGCACCGGATGCTAATCGGTTGCCCGCTGAAATGGCAGCGTTTCTCGACTGGTTTGAGCATGACGGTGGTCTTGACCCGGTATTGAAGGCGGGTGTGGCGCATTTCTGGTTTATCACCTTGCACCCCTTTGAAGATGGTAATGGGCGGATTGCCCGTGCGCTGGCGGATATGGCGTTGGCGCGGGCGGATGCTACCCCGCAGCGCTTTTACAGCATGTCGGCGCAAATTGAGGCGGAACGCAAACACTACTATGAACAACTCGAACGCCAGCAACGCGGTTCGCTGGACATTACCCCGTGGCTGAGCTGGTTTCTGGCTTGTCTGGGGCGGGCAATTGCCAGTGCTGGCGAGGCGTTGGGTACGGTGTTGCACAAGGCCAAGGTGTGGGAACACCTGCACCTTTATACGGTGAATGAGCGGCAACGCTTGATTATGAACCGGATGATGGATGATTTTGAGGGGCACATGAATACCTCGAAATACGCCAAGATGGCAAAATGCTCGACGGATACGGCCTTGCGGGATATTGGTGCGTTGGTAGCGTGGGGGGTGTTGGTACAGAATCCGGCGAAGGGGCGTAGTACCAGTTATCGGCTGGTGACGGCGGGGGAATTACCGCAGTTGTAAGCAATTCCCCCCAGCAACTATCAGGTGCTGAGGGGCGTTAACTCAATGCTCAGGGCGCATATGCGGGAATAAAATAACATCCCTGATCGACGGCGCATCGGTAAACAACATCACCAGCCGGTCAATCCCAATCCCCTCGCCCGCTGTCGGCGGCATCCCGTATTCCAGCGCACGGATGTAATCAGCGTCGTAATGCATGGCTTCATCGTCGCCCGCATCCTTATCTGCCACCTGCTGCATGAAACGTTCGGCTTGGTCTTCCGCGTCATTCAACTCGGAGAAGCCATTGCCAATTTCACGCCCGCCCACAAAGAACTCGAAACGGTCGGTAATGAAGGGATTATTGTCATTACGGCGTGCCAGTGGTGACACTTCTGCCGGGTATTCGGTGATAAACGTCGGTTGCAACAGACGATGCTCAACAGTTTTCTCGAAGATTTCGATCTGCACTTTGCCGAGGCCGTAGCTGTCCTTGAGCGGAATGCCCAGCTTGGTCGCTACGGCTTTCGCACCTTCCAGCGTGTCGATTTGCTCGCCGCTGACATCCGGGTTGAAGTGCAAAATGGAATCGCGCACGCTGATGCGGGTAAAGGGCTGGCTGAAGTCGAAGGTTTCGCCCTGATACACGATTTCATGGCTGCCAACGACATCAGTGGCAATGCCGCGCATCAGGCTTTCGGTCAAATCCATCAAATCGTGGTAAGTCGCATACGCCTGATAGAATTCGATCATGGTGAATTCAGGGTTATGGCGGGTGGAAAGCCCTTCGTTACGGAAGTTGCGGTTGATTTCAAACACGCGCTCGAAACCGCCGACCACCAGCCGCTTGAGGAACAATTCCGGCGCAATCCGCATATACATCGGTAGATCCAGCGCATTGTGGTGCGTAATGAAAGGCCGCGCCACCGCACCACCGGGGATGGTCTGCAACATCGGCGTTTCCACTTCCAGATAATCGCGCTGGAGGAAGAAGTTGCGGATATAAGCCACAATCTTGGAACGCATCATGAACGCATCACGGGTATCGTGGTTCATGATCAGGTCAATGTAACGCTGGCGGTAACGCTGCTCATGGTCGGTCAAACCGTGGAATTTTTCCGGCAGCGGGCGCAGCGATTTGGTCAACAAACGGATTTCTTTAACCTTTACCGACAATTCGCCCGTCTGGGTTTTGAACAGCACGCCGGATGCCCAGATAATATCGCCCAAATCCCAGTGGCTGTAGTCTTCAAAGACGGTATCGCCGAGCACGTTTTTCTGCGAATAAAGTTGGATACGCCCGGATACATCCGAAATCGTGGCAAAGCTGGCCTTGCCCATCAAACGCTTGAGCATCATGCGCCCGGCGATGGTCACTTCAATCGGGTTTTCTTCAAACCACGGCTTGTCATGTGCACCGTACTGCGCGTGCAGGTCGGCGGCTTTGTGTTCACGCACCACGTCATTGGGGAATGCCGTACCCTGTTCGCGCAATTTCGCCAGCTTTTCGCGGCGTTGCGTGATCAGTTTGTTTTCATCGTGATGGTCGTGAGGGGTTTCGTGTTCGCTCATAAAATTCTCGCTATCACAGGCCGCTTTTCAGGCTTGCTTCAATAAATTTGTCCAGATCGCCATCCAATACCGCTTGTGTATTGGCTGTTTCTACGCCAGTCCGCAAATCCTTGATGCGTGACTGGTCGAGAACATACGACCGGATTTGACTGCCCCAACCAATGTCGGACTTGCTGTCTTCCAGCGCCTGCTTTTCGACATTGCGCTTTTGCATTTCCAGCTCATAAAGTTTGGCACGCAATTGTTTCATGGCGTTGTCTTTATTTTGATGCTGGGAACGTCCGCTTTGGCATTGCACCACCGTATTGGTCGGCGTGTGGGTAATCCGTACCGCTGATTCGGTTTTATTGATGTGCTGACCACCCGCGCCGGAGGCACGGTAAACGTCGATGCGTAAATCCGCCGGGTTGATGTCGATTTCAATATTGTCATCGACTTCAGGCGAGACGAAAACACCACTGAACGAGGTGTGGCGGCGGTTGCCAGAATCGAAGGGCGACTTGCGCACCAAACGGTGTACGCCAGTTTCGGTACGCAACCAACCGTAGGCGTAAGGGCCTTCAAAGCTGATACTCGCACCTTTGATACCCGCCACGTCGCCGGGGCTGGCTTCGAGCAGTTCAACCTTGAAACCTTTGGCTTCACCCCAGCGCAGGTACATGCGCAACAGGATTTCCGCCCAGTCTTGTGCTTCCGTGCCGCCGGAACCGGCCTGAATGTCGAGGAAAGCGTTGTTGCGATCCATCGGCCCGGAGAACATGCGTTCAAATTCGAGCTGGGCAACGTGCTTGTCGATGCCGTCTACGTCGGCGATGACGGCATTAGCACTGTCTTCATCGTCTTCCATTTCGGCAAGTTCGAGCAATTCTTTCGCATCACTGAGGCCGGAACTGATCTTATCAATACCGCCGACAATGCCATCGAGAATGGCGCGTTCCTTACCCAAATCTTGGGCACGTTGTGGATTATCCCAGACTTTGGGGTCTTCCAGTTCGCGGGTAACTTCTTCTAGGCGTTCGTGCTTGGTTTCGTAGTCAAAGATACCCCCTCAGAGCGTCCACGCGCCCTTGGAGATCTTTGATTTTGGTATAGGTGGGGTTGAGTTCCATGATTCTGCCAATCTGCAAGAAAAGCTGACGATAATAGCAATCATGGCAGGCGATTCCCAGCAGAAAACAGTCGTTCACGCTAGGAATCCCCGCTCCTTACACTAATACAATAGGTACAAATTAATACGGCGAGGTGGTTTCATAAACGCCATCACCATTCATATCCACACCAACCCAGGAGGCAGTACCCACGAAGTAGTAACGAATTTTGCTGTTACTCGCCCCCGTTAGAATGACTTCTCCGGCTGTACCGCTACTATTCAAGGGTTGTGGTGTTGAAAGATTGACGCAACCATTGCTCCCTTCGCACAACTGTCCAGACAGCGACATACCAAGGTCGTTGACAACCAACATGAGGTTATTATCCAAAAACTGCTGGGATGCAGACTTACGAGTCAGGTTAGACACAGCCGTCAGGTAATCACTGTAGGGATTATAGGTAAATCGTTGCTCACCCGTTTCCGTATAAGTAACCCCATCGTAAGTAAAGCTGCTATTGGTCGTCAGCGTAAAATCAGTGATTTGCTGCATATTGGTATCAAAGCTATGCACAATGAGAGAACCCACGCCATTGGTAATGACGCCATCTTCATTACACTGATTTGAATTAAGATTCAACGTACCTGTATTCGTAGTATCACTCAAGCTACCGCTCACACTGATAGACCCCCCATTGGTGCAAGCCTCATTGAGATCGACATTACGCGCTTGATAACGACTACTATCGACATACCGATCCAATATTTTATCAAGGCTATCATAACGTTGCTGTAGCCTCGTCACACCGCCTAGCATCGCATGGCTCGATGATTTCTCCAAATAAACCGTGCCAGACAAAATCCCCACGGAAGATACCGTTAGCGCTTCATCAAAAATAGCCTGATTAGCAACACTCAAAGCAGCTAACTCTCGTTTTCCTGTGTAAGCACTATTAGCGCTGCTAGCACTGCCAGAGTCACTCCCCCCCCCGCAAGCTGTCAAAAAAACAGGAACAACCATGAATGAGAAAAACTTTTTAATTATCATAACCACTACCATCCATTTAATTGATTTAATCCATTAAATTATAGAATAAATTTGATGAGCAAGGATAGAAATACTGTCGAAATGCCATTCCCACTTAAACCTGCCTCACACCCTACTACCTCTAATTCAATCTCGACAACTGACTCCCGGTCATTTAAGATTCTCCACAATCAATTGACCGGCAGTCATTAATATGAAAAATCATTCCTCGCTTGCATCCCGTTTCGTACAAACCTTGTTACTGGCAACTAGCCTAACAACCCTTAGTGCCATTACCCACGCGGAAGATGCACCACCCGCCGCCACCAATGCAGCACTTGCAGTCACTATCACCAACCCCAGCGCAGCCGATTGGAACAGCGGCATTACGGCCAGCGGTACACTCAGCCCATGGCAAGAAGCGATTGTCGCCTCCGAAATCGGCGGGCAACGCATCGCCAAACTGTTGGTCGACATCGGCGATAAGGTCAAACAAGGCCAGACGCTCGCCATCCTCGCCCCCGAAGCAGTGCAAGCCGACGTTGCCCAAGCCACTGCCCGTGTCACTCAAGCCGAAGCCAGCCTTGATGAAGCCAAAACCAATGCAGGACGCGCCCGCACCCTGAAATCTTCTGGTGCGCTCCCTGCCCAACAAATTGACCAATACCTGACAGGCGAAGCAACCGCAAAAGCCAACCTTGCCGCCCAAAAAGCTGCCTTGCAAGCCCAGCAAATTCGCCTAGAGCAAACCCGCATCACCGCACCCGACAATGGCATTGTGTCTTCCCGCAGTGCCACTCTTGGTGCGGTCGTACAAACGGGCACAGAACTCTTCCGGCTAGTCCGCCAAAACAAGATCGAATGGCGGGCAGAAGTCGCAGGGCGTGATGTTGCCAGCATTCAGACCGGGCAATCCGCCAACCTGACCCTGCCCACCGGCGAAAGCGTCAGCGGAATCGTCCGCGTAGTTTCCCCCACACTCGACGCCAACACCCGTAACGCCATGGTTTACATCAGCCTGCCCAGCGACAGCCCCGCCAAAGCAGGCATGTTTGCGGAAGGCCAAATTCTCACCGGTTCCAGCAAGGCCATGGGGCTGCCACAATCGGCGGTTATCCTGCGTGATGGCAACCGTTACGTATTTGAAGTCAACGCGGATAACCATGTGCTCCAACGCCTCGTCAAAACCGGGCGACAGGCTGACGGCAAAGTTGAAATCCTCGAAGGCATTACCCCGGCTGCACGGGTAGTCGCCACCGGTGGCGCATTCCTCAATGACGGTGACACCGTACAAATCATCGACAAAGCCCCCGAAACTGCCCCCAATAACGCCAGTAACCGGGATAAGCCAAAACCATGAATGTATCCGCTTGGTCAATCCGCAACCCGGTTCCCGCCATCCTGCTGTTTGCACTGCTGACATTCCTCGGTGTCAAAGGCTTCAAAGCACTGGGTATTCAGAACTTCCCCGACATTGACCTGCCCACCATCACGGTCAATGCCTCGCTGGAAGGGGCTGACCCGGAACAGCTCGAAAGCGAAGTCGCCCGCAAAATCGAAAACCAGCTTGCCACCATTGCCGGTGTCAAGCACATCCGCACCACCCTGACCGACAGTTCGGCGAACATTGCCACCGAATTCGATATCGACAAGGATACCGAAGTCGCCCTCAACGAAGTGCGCAACGCGGTCGACACCATCCGCGCCAATTTGCCTTCGCAAATGAACGACCCGATCGTCTCCAAAGTTACCACCGCAGGCAGCGCACTGGTGACGTTCACCGTTGCCTCCCCGAATATGGATGAGGAAGCGCTCTCGTGGTTTGTCGACAACGACATTACCCGCAAACTCATGGCCGTTAAAGGCGTTGGCAAAGTCTCACGGGTCGGCGGCGTCAACCGTGAAGTGCGCATCTCGCTCAACCCGGCACTGATGGCAGGCTTGGGCGTCACCTCGGCGGACGTTTCCGCTCGCTTGGGGCAAATGCAACAAGATGCCCCCGGCGGACGTGGCGATGTCGGCGGCAGCACCCAATCCGTGCGCACGCTGGGGCGGGTAAAAACCGCTGATGAACTCGCCAGCATCGACATCCCCCTATCCAACGGGCGGCATGTACGTCTGGATCAGATTGCCCGCGTTGAAGACACTATTGCCGAACGTTCCACCCACGCCTTGCTGAATGGGCAAGAAGTCGTCGGTTTCCAGATCACCCGTACACGCGGCGCGAGTGAAATTGCCGTGGTCGATGGCGTGCGAGCCGAGTTGACAAAATTTGCCACCAGCCACCCGCAAGTCAAGATTGAGGAAGCCTACAACTCGGTTGAACGGATTCAAGCCAACTACACTGGCTCCATGCACCTGCTCTACGAAGGTGCAGCCCTCGCCATTTTGGTGGTACTGCTGTTCCTGCGTGACTGGCGGGCAACCTTTGTGTCGGCAGCCGCCTTGCCACTGGCGATAATCCCTACCTTTGCAGCCATGCAATATTTCGGCTTTTCCCTCAATATCCTCACCCTGCTGGCGCTTGCCTTGGTCGTGGGGGTACTGGTCGATGATGCCATTGTGGAAGTGGAAAACATCGAACGTCACTTGCGTATGGGTAAAACCCCGTATCAAGCCGCAATGGAAGCTTCTGATGAAATCGGCCTCGCCGTTGTTGCCACCACCTTTACGCTGGTTGCCGTATTCCTACCCACAGCCTTCATGGGCGGCATACCGGGGAAATTCTTTGAATCCTTTGGCATTACCGCGGCGGTGTCGGTGGTATTTTCACTCTTGGTGGCGCGATTACTCACGCCCATGATGGCGGCCTACATGCTCAAGCCGCACAAAGCGTCCAACAACAAGGAGCCAGAGAGTGACGGCTGGATCATGCGCTCTTACCTCAAAACCGTCAGTTGGTGTTTGAAGCATCGCTTTATCACCGTCGGCTTGGCGATTGCTCTGTTCATTGGCTCCCTGATGCTGGCTCAATTGCTACCGAAAGGCTTCGTACCACCAGCGGACACTGCATTAACCTCGGTGTCACTGGAATTACAACCGGGCAGCACGTTGGAAGAATCCCTAGCACTTTCTGAACAAGCGCGGCAGTTACTCGCACCAATGACCGATGTAAAAAAAGTCTTCGCGGTAGCAGGTGGCGGTGGTGGTGGCGTCAGCAGCGGCCCTATGCAGGAAAGCAGCGCAGCGGATGTGCGTAAAGCCAGCCTCACCCTGCAACTCACCACCCGCGAAGAACGTTCACGTTCACAAACCGAAGTGGAAAGCGAAATCCGTACCCGCCTGAAACCATTGCCGGGGGTACGCTTCACCGTAGGTTCTGGCGGTTCTGGCGACAAAATGCAGGTGGTACTTGCCAGTGATGATGGCGGCTTGCTGCTCACCGCTGCTCAAGCGGCGGAACGCGATTTGCGCACCCTGCAAGGCATTGGCAACGTAGTTTCTGGCGCTAGCCTACAACGCCCAGAAATTCACATCACTCCCAATTTCACCCGCGCGGCAGAATTAGGTGTGACCACTGAAGCCTTGGGTGCTGTGGTACGAATCGCCACCAGCGGCGACTTCTCCACCCGTTTGCCCAAGCTGAATTTGCCACAACGGCAAATCCCGATCCGGGTGGAGCTGGAACGTTCAGTGCGCGAAAATCTGGATACCATCCGCCAATTACGCATTCCGGGGCGCAACGGTTCCGTGCCACTCTCTGCCGTAGCAACCGTCGAAATGGGCAGCGGCCCAGCACAACTCGCCCGCTTTGACCGGATGCGTAACGTCAGTATCGACGTGGAATTGAACGGCTTACCCGTCGGGCAAGTGATGGCGGAAGTGGATAAATTGCCCTCCATGCAAACCTTGCCACCGGGCGTCATCCGCCAATCGTCAGGCGATGCGGAGCGCATGGCGGAACTGTTTGGTGGCTTTGGTGGCGCCATGCTGATCGGCGTATTGCTGATTTATATCGTGCTGGTGCTGTTGTTCCACGACTTCTTGCAACCGATCACTATTTTGACCGCGCTGCCGTTGTCAGTGGGCGGGGCATTCGTCGCGCTATTGTTGACGGGGATGAGTTTCTCGATGCCTGCGGTTATCGGCTTGCTGATGCTGATGGGGATTGTGACCAAAAACTCGATCCTGTTAGTGGATTACGCGGTCATGGCGCGGGAACGTGACCAAACCGGGCGCATCCCTGCGCTGATCGACGCTTGCCACAAACGGGCACGCCCGATTGTGATGACCACGATTGCGATGGGCGCGGGGATGATGCCAACCGCGCTGGGTTTGGCAGCCGACCCCAGCTTCCGCCAGCCGATGGCGATTGTGGTGATTGGCGGTTTGATCGCCTCAACCTTCCTGAGTTTGTTGGTGGTTCCAGCCGTGTTTACCTTTATTGATGACATTTTGGTCGGCTTCAGAAAAGTCAGCGGGAAATTGAAACATGCTTAGAAGAAACCCCTCCCCAGCCCTCCCCTTATCAGGGAAGGGAGCCAAGAACGCCCTGTCAACCTCTTGTTCCTCCCCTGATAAGGGGAGGTTAGGAGGGGTTTCTTCATGAACGTCTCTGCTTGGTCGATCCGCAACCCTGTTCCCGCGATTCTGCTGTTCGCGCTACTGACCTTCTTGGGCATTGGCGGCTTCAAGTCACTGGGTATCCAGCAATTCCCGGATATTGAATTGCCCATTATCACGGTCAGCATGGCGTTGGAGGGTGCATCCCCTACGCAATTGGAAACCGAGGTGGCGCGTAAGGTGGAAAATGCCGTCGCCAGTTTGAGCGGCATCAAGCACATTTACGCCAACCTCACCGACGGCATGGCAGTGGTCAGCGTCGAATTCACCATCGACAAAGACAACGAGGTCGCGCAAAACGAAGTGCGTAACGCGGTTGATACCGTCCGCGCTACCTTGCCTGCCGCCATGACTGACCCGGTGGTATCCAAAATCAGCACCACTGGCAGCCCTATCCTGACCGTGACGGTTGCTTCCGACAAGCTGGACGAGCAAGGCTTGTCATGGTTTGTGGACAATGAAGTCACCAAGGAATTGCTGGCCACCAAAGGCGTCGGGCGGGTATCACGACTCGGCGGCGTTGACCGCGAAGTACAGGTCAACCTCGACCCCACCCGTATGAGCGGTTTGGGCGTTACCGCCAGCGATATTTCCCGGCAATTGCTGCAAGTGCAACAGGATGCCTCCGGCGGGCGCGGCGATGTGGGCGGCAATATCCAGTCGATCCGCACCCTTGCTGCGGTGCAAACGGCGGATGAAATCGCTACGCTCGACATTCCCCTCTCCGATGGACGACAGGTGCGCCTTAACCAGATTGCGCAAATCAACGACACTGCCGCCGAACGTTCCACCTATGCCTTGCTGGATGGCAAACCTGTCATCGGCTTTCAAGTCACCCGCACTAAGGGCGCAAGCGAAGTGGCGGTTGCAGCGGCGGCTCGTGCCACCATCGAACAACTCAAAACCGCTTACCCGCAAGTCACTTTTGAAGAAGCCTTCGACACCGTGACCCCGGTGCAGGAAAACTACGACGGTTCAATGCTCTTGCTGTATGAAGGTGCTGCCCTCGCGATTCTGGTGGTTTTCATTTTCCTGCGTGACTGGCGGGCAACGTTGGTGTCGGCGGCGGCGCTGCCGCTGGCCATCATCCCCACCTTTGCGGTGATGCACTATTTCGGCTATTCCCTCAACCTGCTGACCTTGCTGGCAATGGCGCTGGTAGTCGGGGTTTTGGTCGATGACGCGATTGTAGAAGTGGAAAACATCGAACGCCACTTGCGCATGGGCAAAACGCCTTATCAAGCTGCGATGGAAGCCGCCGACGAAATCGGCCTCGCGGTCATTGCCACCACGTTTACGCTGATTGCGGTGTTTCTGCCGACCGCTTTCATGGGCGGGATACCGGGGAAATTTTTTGAACCGTTCGGGATTACCGCTGCGGTGGCGATCTTCTTCTCGCTGGTGGTGGCGCGGTTGCTCACGCCAATGATGGCGGCTTACATCATGAAAGCGCACCCCCAGCCCAACGCTGAAGATGGCTTCATTATGCGCCACTACCTGCGGCTGGCACGCTGGTGTTTACGCCATCGCCTGATCACGCTGGTAGCCGCGCTTGGCTTGTTTGTAGCATCGCTGGCGATTGTACCCCTGTTGCCGACTGGCTTTATCCCGGCCGATGACGGGGTGCAAACCGCCGCCAAACTCGAATTGCAACCGGGCAGCAACCTCGATGAAACCTACGCCGTCGCAGAGCAAGCCCGCCATTTGCTGGCAGACGTGCCGGAAATTACCCGCGTATTTACCACAGTCGGCTATTTCAGTGGCGACGGTGGCCCATTTGCGATGGGGGCAAGTGCCGACGTGCGCAAAGCCACCCTGAGCATGGTGCTGAAAAACCGCCACGAACGCAGCCGCAAGCAAGGTGCTATCGAAGCTGACATCCGCCAACGCCTGCAAGCCTTGCCGGGCGCACGGGTAACAGTCGGGCTAGGCGGCGAAAAGATGCAAATTGTTCTGGCCAGCGATGATGCGCAAGCCTTGAAAACAGCGTCCAATGCCGTCACCCGCGACTTGCGCACCCTGAAGGGTATCGGCAATTTGTCGTCCAGTTCCAGCTTGCAACGCCCGGAAATCCAGATTATCCCCAACTATGCGCGGGCGGCGAATGCGGGCATTACCGCGCAAGCCTTGTCCAGCACCATCCAGATGGCCACCAGCGGGGATTTTTCCGCGCAATTGCCCAAGCTGAACTTGCCACAACGCCAGATTCCGATCCGGGTACGGCTGGATAAATCCTTCCGCGAAGATTTGGATCAAATCCGCCAGATCAAGATTCCTGGCAGCAAAGGCATGGTCAACCTTGCCAATGTCGCCGAGGTGCGCATGGGCAGCGGCGCAGCGCAAATCGACCGTTTCGACCGCAAGCAAAACGTGACACTGGATGTGGAACTCAACGGGCGCAGCTTGGGCGAGGTGATCGCCGAAGCGGATAAGTTACCCTCGCTGCAAAACCTGCCCGCTGGGGTTAAACGCCAGAATATCGGCGATGCGGAAACCATGGGGGAATTGTTCGGCAGTTTCGGTACGGCAATGCTGATCGGGATCATCTGTATTTACATTGTGCTGGTGTTGTTGCTGCATGACTTCCTGCAACCTGTAACGATTCTGGCGGCACTGCCGTTGTCGCTAGGCGGGGCATTACTGGCCTTGCTGGTCACGGGCAATAGCCTGTCGATGCCATCGGTGATTGGCTTATTGATGTTGATGGGGATTGTGACCAAGAACTCGATCCTGCTGGTGGATTACGCCATGCTGGGGCTGCACGAACACGGGCTGGGGCGCTTTGATGCACTGGTGGATGCTTGCCACAAACGCGCAAGGCCAATTGTGATGACCACGATTGCAATGGGCGCGGGGATGATGCCGACCGCGCTGGGGTTGGGCGCTGACCCCAGCTTCCGTGCGCCGATGGCGATTGTGCTGATTGGCGGGCTGATTGCGTCGACCTTGCTAAGTTTGTTGGTCGTGCCAGTGGTGTTTACGTTTGTGGATGATGTGCTGAAAGGGATTCGGCGGCTGTTTGGGATGGCGAAGACGGCGTAGGGCTGTATCGCCAAAGCAACTACTCGACAACTGCCATATCATTCATATCCATATCTGCAAAGTTGTTGATTTTAACCGTTCCATCTGGGAAACGCGCCACAATGTCCAGTTGCCCACCCATCGCTTCAATATGGCTGCGCAGGGTTGAAATGTACATATCCGTGCGCCGTTCCAGTTTCGCAATGGCAGGTTGCTGTACGTGCAGGATGTCAGCCAAAGCTTTTTGTGACAAGCCACGGGCACGGCGTAATTCATCCAGTGGCATTTCTGCCAGCATGACATGCAGTTTCGCTTTAGCCTGAGCCTGTGCTTCAGGGGACATTTTGGCTGTCAGTTCAGAAAATTTCTTAGCCATTGAGCAAGCCCTCCTTGCGTAGTTCTTCCAGATGTTCGTCATACAGGCGGTCGGCTATCGGCACATGCACTTCATACCAACGCTTGTCACCCGTTTTGTCTCCGCCAATCAACAAAATGGCACAACGCCGGGGATCAAATGCGTACAAGGTGCGAAAAGGCCGCCCACCATGCTGCGTCCTTAATTCACGCATATGAGAATGCTTTGAGCCATTGATGCCGCTACTGTGCGGGAATGGCAAACCTGCCCCGAACATTTCCAGCAAATCAACCGATGCCTTGATCGAAACCTGTTCTTCTGCGGTCAGACTATCCCACCATTCCCCGAATTCATCGGTGTACTCAACTACCCACGTCATAGCACCTCAAACACAAAACATTCCTTGAATGGAATATTCAGAAGATTACAGCATTCCATTCAGTGCTTCAATATTTAAACCGACGGCTGGTACAGCAAGGCTGGCGGGACGTTCGCCGTAGCTACCAGCCCCGCCTGCAACATCCCTGCCTATCTATTTGGCCTCAGCATCCTTACCGGGCGCTGGAAAGAAGGTCATGGACACCCCAGCGCACACTCCCGCTGACCGTAGGCAGACGGACTCTGGCGAATGGAGTCTGATACTCCAAGGGCGGACTGGATGCACGCAAAACACGCAAACCGACATTGTTGTTACGGTTGTCTGTGTTGTTCCTGTTGCGGGCGGAAGGGCGCGAGAACACCGTATTGGTGTTCCACGAACCGCCCCGCGAGACACGACGCGCTAATGCCTTCTTCCCCATCAGAAAAATTTGGCATCGTTCAGCATCGCCGTTGTCACCGCGCTGACATCCAGCCCTGTCGGCAGCAAATACCGCTCACACAGCCGCTGGCGATACAACGTGCCGAGTAGTTTGAGTGCATCCAGCGTTTCCTCGCGCCGCCCAAAGAACAAGTTGGCATGTTCCGGCTGAAACGCACTCAGACCAAGGAACGGGCAGCCCGTGAAAGTATTGCTGTCATCCAGCAGTTCGGTTTTGTCACGGATAGCATTGATGAGCTTTTCCGGCACGGCCTCCCCTGCCTGCCAGTGCTGAACCTGAAACAGGCTCAAAAAAGGTGGCAGGTTGTGCAAGTCACCTTCCGGCAACAGAATGGGGAAAATCGGCAGGCGCAAAGCATCATCATGCGGGGAAAGGTTGCGACCCAAGGCATACTGCACTTCCGCTCCCACCCAACGCCTTACCCCTTCGCGCCCGTAGAGCAGCACGAAGGCGGAACAGCCTTACAGTGCGGTTTGCAGCCGCTCCATCCAGTTGTCGCCAGCACGAATATCATCTTCATCGCGGAAGACTTTAAACCCGGCTTTTACCAGCTCGGTACGCAAAGCCACTGCCGCTTCCAGATTGGTGCGGCTATAACTGAGGAAGATTTGTGCGGTCGGCGGGATTACACTCATGCTTTCCCTCTACTTCTTCCCCATCCGCGCCTTCAAATCCGCAAACGGGTTGTGGGTCGCTGCGGCTGGCCCTTTCGTACCTGCTGAACCACCATGTTCCGCTTCGATCTGCTTTTGGTGTTCGTTGTCGTGGCAATACAGGCACAGCAATTCCCAATTACTGCCATCCTTCGGGTTATTGTCGTGGTTGTGGTCGCGGTGGTGCACGGTCAATTCACGCAAGTTGGCATGGCTGAATTCGCGGGCGCAACGCCCACAAATCCACGGGTACAGTTTCAAGGCTTGTTCGCGGTAGCCTTTGGCGCGTTCATCCGCGTTTTTGCGGGCATTCAGGACAATTTTGGCGTGATCTGGATTCATGGTTTTCCCCTAACAATGATGATGGGTTTATTGTATACGATTTTGGCGCTGAAACTCGACAACTGACCGCGAGTCATTTACACTCGTTACAAACAACTGACCAGCAGTCATTTATATGCAAATCCGTGCCACCAACCCCGAAGACAAGGAACAGCGCCGCGAAGCGATCCTTGATGCTGCCGAACAACTTTGGCTTTCACAGCCTGAGCGCACCTCCAATGTAGCAGAAATTGCCAGCGCGGCGGGGCTTGCCAAAGGCACAGTTTACCTGTATTTCCGCAGCAAGGAAGAGTTGTTCCTCGGCATTCACGAGCGCCATGTCGGCACGTTTTTCCAGCGGATGACACAACGCGCCCTACAAGACAAACCGATGTCGTTGGACAGCATGTTCAATATCAACCGTCAGTTTCTGATGGATACACCCGCTTTCCTGCCACTCGCGACACTCTGTCACGGCTTACTGGAGCGGCAAATACCACTGGAAATCGCTTACGCGTTTGAAGAACGCACCTACACCCATCTGAACCAAGTAGTCACCGCGCTGCAACGCCATTTTCCGCAAGCAAACCAGCCCTTGATGATGCAAAGCTACGCCCTGATGCTGGGCTTATGGCAATTACTGCGCCCTACCCCATTGAAAGAGCTCATGAAAGAGCGTTCATTACTATCCACTTGCAACAATGACTACCTCGACATGCTGGAAGCAGCCCTGCACGCCCTGTGGCGCGGCTCACTCACCTCAAAGGACTGACTGCAATGAAAAAAATCATTCCACTCCTGCTGTTACTCACACTAGGCGCGTGTAAAGAACCCGAAATACCGGCAACCGTGATCCGCCCCGCGCAAGTCTGGACAATCAGCGACCAAGCCACTACCCGCAATGGCGTCACCTATTCCGGCGAAACCAAAGCACGCGAGGAAGCCGACCTTGCCTTCCGCGTGAGTGGCAAAGTCATTACCCGCAAGGTTGACCCCGGTGATAGCGTCAAAGCCGGGCAAGTGCTCGCCAGCCTCGACACCACCGATTTAAACCTCAATATCAACACCGCCCGCGCCAGCCTCGCCGCTGCGGAAGCCGATTTCACCCAAGCCAAAACCGAGCTAGCACGGGTCAGCACATTGCGCCGCAAGCAATTCATCGGGCAAGCCTCACTGGATAGCGCCCAAGCCGCGCATGATGCCGCTGCCGCCAAAGTTGCCTCTGCCAAAGCCCAGCTCAAACTGAGCGGCAATCAAGCAAGCTATACCGAACTCCGCGCCGAGCAACCCGGCATCATTACCCAAGTTAATATTGAAGCGGGGCAAGTCATCGCCGCCGGAACCCCCGCCGCCCACATTGCTTACGCAGGCGAACGCGACATCCATATCCGTGTGGGCGAAGCCACCGCCCAAACCCTGCAAACCGGCGCACTGACCGACATCAAACTCTGGTCACAACCCGACACCGTATTTCAGGGCAAGGTACGTGAAATTTCCCCCGCCACCGACACCACCCGTAGCTTTCTGGTCAAAATAAGTTTGCTCAACCCGCCAGCCGATTTACGCTTGGGGGTCACGGCAGATGTCAGTCTGGCCAGCACGACCACCGAAGCCAGCCACTGGCTGCCCGCCTCCGCCCTGTTCCAGCAAGGCCAGCAAACCGCTGTGTGGGTGGTGAATGCTGATCAGCAAGTGCAATTACTTCCCATCAAAGTGCTCGCTTACCACGAAAGCGGCGTCACCGTGACTGGCCTGCAACCGGGTACAAAAGTGATTGCTGCCGGTGTCCACAAACTCAGCGCTGGGCAAGTCATCAACCCCGTCCCCTATGACGGCACGGACGCTGAGCGTAGCCGAAGCGAGGCTGGTGCATGAAAGGTTTTAATCTGTCCGAATGGGCATTACGCCACCGCAATTTCGTGCTGTATTTGATGATCCTGACGCTAGGCTTGGGTATTTTCGGCTACAGCAAGCTGGGGCAATCGGAAGACCCGCCGTTTACCTTCAAGGTCATGCTGGTGCAAGCCTACTGGCCGGGGGCAACTGCCGAAGAAATGGAAACACAAGTCACTGAGCGCGTGGAAAAAACCATTATCGAAACGGCCTATGTTGACGTGGTGCGTAGCTTTTCACGCCCCGGTGAAGCCAATATTTTCGTGATTGCCAAAGACAATGCCCCCTCAAGCGCCATGGCAGGCATGTTTTACGACATCCGCAAACGGGTCGGCGACATGAGCAGCACCCTGCCACAAGGGGTGATCGGCCCCGTATTCAACGACGAATTCGGGGAAACTTACGGCAATGTGTTCGCCCTGACAGGTGACGGTTTTAACTTTGCGCAATTGCGTGATACAGCCGACAACATCCGCAAGGAGCTGTTGCTGGTTAAGGATGTTGCCAAAATACTCAGCATTGGCGAACAAAGCGAACGTGTCACTATCGAGCTTTCCAACAGCAAGCTGGCAAACCTTGGCTTCAGCGTGCAGCAACTGGTCGATGTCTTGCAGGCACAAAACGGCATCGCCGCTGTGGGCGCTTACAACACCGCATCTGACCGTATTTACGTGCGCCCTGAAGGTGCTTTCAGCAATCTGGAAGATATCCGCAACCTGCCCATCAATATCGGCAACCGCACCCTGCGCTTGCGCGAAGTCGCGGAAGTCAAGCGTGGATACGCTGACCCAGCGCACTCCACCTTCCGTTATGAGGGAACCGAGGCGCTGGGCATTGGTGTTTCCATGCGCAAAGGCGGCGATATTATCGCGCTGGGCAAGTCACTGGATGAAGCCTTGGTGCGCATCGAAAGCCAACTGCCGGTTGGCATGGAATTACACCGCGTCAACGACCAACCTTCCGCCGTGAAACGTTCCGTGGGTGAATTCCTGCAAGTGGTGTTTGAAGCCATCATCATCGTGTTGGCGGTGAGTTTCATCAGCTTGGGGATGCGGGCAGGCACGGTGGTGGCACTTTCCATTCCGCTGGTGTTGGCAGGCACGTTTTTCGCCATGCATTTGTTTGATATTGGCCTGCACAAAATCTCACTGGGTTCGCTGGTGCTGGCGTTGGGGCTACTGGTGGATGACGCGATCATTGCCATTGAAATGATGGTGGTGAAAATGGAAGAAGGCTGGGACAGGGTAAAAGCCGCCAGTTTTGCCTACACCACCACCGCGATTCCAATGCTAACCGGCACGCTCGTCACCGCCGCAGGCTTTTTACCGATTGCCACCGCTCAATCGTCGGTCGGGGAATTTACCCGCTCGATCTTTCAGGTCGTCACCATTGCACTGGTGATTTCGTGGTTTGCGGCAGTCATTGTCATCCCATATCTGGGGTTTAAGTTGTTGCCGGATCATGTGCCACACGACCCCACGGTGAAAAAAACAGGCGCTATTTCACGCCTGCTAAAACCCTTTCTAGATTTCCAGCATCATCTGGCGGAAGGCTTTTACCGCTGGTTTCGGGGTCTGATCAAAGCCTGCGTGGGCTATCCGCTAACGGTGATTTTCTTGACGATTGCCACCTTCGCCGGGTCACTGTTCATGTTTCAGTTTGTGCAGCAACAGTTCTTCCCGGACTCCACTCGGATGGAATTGATTGTTGACCTGAAACTGCCGGAAGGCTCTTCCCTGCAAGCCACCCAAACCGAAGTGGACAAGCTGGAACAGTACCTGAATACCCAAAAAGAACACCTTGAGAATTTTGTGGCGTATGTAGGCAACGGTTCACCACGTTTCTACCTGCCGCTGGATCAGCAATTGCCTGCCGCGAGCTTTGCGCAATTCGTGATTACCACCAACAGCATTGCTGACCGTGAAGCCTTACGCAGCAAGTTAATTACACTACTGGATACCAACCCCGATTTCAGTCTGGCACGCGGGCGCGTGATCCGCCTCGAAAATGGCCCGCCGGTTGGCTACCCGGTACAATTCCGCGTGTCGGGTGATGACTTGTGGCAACTGCGCGAACTGGCTGAGCAAGTGGCAACGGTGATGCGAGGCAATCCACATCTGGTCAACGTGCATCTGGACTGGAACGAACGCAGCAAAGCCATCAGCCTTAAATTGGATACCGCCAAAGCCATCAGCCTCGGCGTAACCCAATCGGCCTTGTCACAGTTGTTACAAAGCACCCTGAGCGGCACACCGATTGGCGAATTCCGCGAACAGGATCAAACCATCCCCATTTTGTTACGCGGCGTGGCAGGCGAACGTGACATGCTGTCACGCCTTGCCGGTTTGAATGTGCCGACTTCAACGGGCAAAACTGTGCCGTTGTCGCAACTGGCGAAAATCGACTACGAGCAGGAAGAAGGTATTCTCTGGCATCGCAACCGTACCCGAACCATCACGGTGCGCGGGGATATTTACAGCAAAATTCAAGCCCCCACCGTAACGACGGAAGTCGAATCACGGCTCGGTGACATTCGCACCAAACTGCCGTTAGGCTACAAGCTCGAAACAGGCGGAGCCGTCGAGGAGAGCGCCAAAGGCAACGAATCCATCGGTGCAGGTTTCCCGCTGTTCATTGTGGTGGTGTTGACCTTGTTGATGATCCAGCTCCAGAGTTTCCAGCGGGTCATCATGGTAGTACTAACTGCACCGTTTGGCCTGATCGGGGTCACGCTATTCCTGCTGCTGTTTGACCGCCCCTTTGGGTTCGTGGCTATGTTGGGGACGATTGCACTATCGGGCATGATTATGCGCAACTCGGTGATTCTGGTAGACCAAATTGAACGTAATATTACTGAAGGGCATATCCCACGCGAAGCCGTGATCGAAGCAGCGGTACGGCGTTTCCGTCCGATCATGCTAACGGCGTTAGCGGCTATTCTCGCCATGATTCCCTTGTCGAAAAGCGTGTTTTTTGGACCGATGGCGGTGGCGATTATGGGGGGGTTACTGGTGGCAACACTGCTGACGCTGTTATTTTTGCCAGCAGTGTATACGGTATGGTTTAAAATGACACAAGGCCGCCAAGCCTTTAGCGGAGAAACTCAAGCCAACGGGTAAAGGTCATCGCAGGGCAAGGCTGCTAGACAATCCTGCAACTTGCGCCCATCCGGGAACACCCGATGCGGCGCAAGATCGGCCAGCGGCAGCAACACAAAAGAACGTTCAGCGATACCCGGATGCGGTACGTGTAAAGCAGGTGTGGTGATCACTGCATCGCCGTATAACAGCAAATCCAGATCAAGCGTTCGCGCACCCCAACGTAAACCAGCATCACGTACCCGCCCATGCGCCCGTTCCACCACAAACAGGGTTTCCAGCAAGGCATGGGCAGACAGATCGGTGTGGACGCAAGCGACGGCATTCACATAATCCGGCTGGTCTTGCGGCCCCATCGGTTTGCTGGTGAAAAAGCGCGACACGCCACGCAATTCCACCCCATCAGCCGTAGCAAGTTGCGCAATGGCAGAATGCAGATTGGCGACAGAATCGCCCAGATTACTGCCCAAGCCGATATAACAAATCACAGCCTTCATTCCGCAGACGGTGGTGGCGCGGCTTTGCTACTGCCCGTGCTTTTCTTGCGTTTTTTACGGCGGCGCAGGCTACCTTTTTTATCGGCAGAATCCTTACACAGCACTTCGCGCTCTTCATGCGTGGCAAACTGGAAGGTCGTCCACCATTCAGCGTCTTCCTTCACTGGCTCGCCTGCTTCGGCACGCAAACACAGGAAGTCATAAGCCGCACGGAAACGCACATTCCCCACCAACGCCGAAGCACGACGCAAATCACGGTAGCGAAAACGCGCCTGCAACGCCCAGATTTCGCGGGTAATATTGCTGAAACGGCGCGGTACAGCGGTGAAATCGACTTGATCACGCAAAGCATCCGTAGCCGCTTCATTCAGTGCTTGGAGTTCCGGCGCTCCCTCGGTCTGTAAGGCCAGTGCCGCCAAGTTCACCTTGTGCCACAACAGCACGGCGTACAAGAACCCCGGCATGACTGATTTACCTTCACGCAAACGCTGATCGGTATTGCCTAACGATAATTCCACCATGCGCTCGAAATTACCGCTGCTGTCTTCCTCAATGCTCTCGGCCGTCAACGGCAGCAAGTGTTGCAACATATCGTATTCGCGCAGCAGACGGAACGTATTCAAGCCATCGCCGCTGTGCAATAACTTGATGATTTCGTCGAACAAACGCGCCGACGACACCCCTTCCAGCAAAATCGCTAGCGAAGTCATCGGCTCACGCGTGCCTTCCTCGATCGCAAACCCTAATTTGGCAGCAAAGCGGATAGCGCGAAGCAAACGCACAGGGTCTTCGCGGAAACGCATTTCCGGGTCGCCAATCAAGCGTACTTGGCCGTTACTCAAATCTTCCAAACCACCCACAAAATCCAGCAACTCACCACTAATCGGGTTGTAAAACAACGCATTGATGGTGAAATCACGCCGCCACACATCTTCATCGAGTGTGCCATAAACGTTATCGTGGATAATGCGGCCTTCGTCATTGACCTTGCCACCATCCTCGCTACTGTCATCATGCGGGGCACGGAACGTGGCGACTTCCAGATAATCGCGCCCGTAATAAATATGCGCCAAGCGGAAACGTCGCCCGATCAAACGGCAGGAATTAAACAATCGGCGAATTTCTTCCGGGCGGGCGCTGGTAGCAATATCAAAATCTTTCGGGGTAATCCCCAATAACAAATCGCGCACACAACCGCCCACTAAATAGGCTTCGTAACCTGCTTTTTGCAAGCGGCGAATCACATCTTTGGCGCGACCACAGACTTTCTCAGGGGGTATATGATGCACGGCGGAAGGTACGTGCACAGCGGCGTCCTCGTGATTTAACATCTCGATTGACCTTGCAAATTCCGTTTTACACACACTATTGTTGAAACTCCAGCCACAAAAGTGGCAATAATACTACTAGCAGGCATGAATACCTATCCTATTGACGACTTTTTTACAACATCTCAAAACAAGGTTTTTGCCATGACCATGGCGTCTTCACGCCCAAACTCGGTTGGATAATAGCCTTTACGGATACCAACTTCGTTAAAACCTGTGTTCAAATACAAACGAATAGCAGAAAAATTGGACTGACGTACTTCCAGAAAACAGGTTTCTGCTTTGGCAGTCCGCGCAATACGCTCCAACGTTTTCAAAAAACGGCTACCCAAACCTTGGCCTTGGCATTCGGGGGCAATACATATATTCAGCAAATGCATTTCATCCAGCACGAACATCATCATGGCATACCCTTGCAACTGCCCGTCCTGCTCATAGACCCAGCCAGAATGACCATGCTTGAGGCAGTCCAGAAAAATCGCCGCTGTCCACGGGAACGGGTAAGCACGGGCTTCCAATGCCATGACAGCCGCCACATCCTCTGCTGTCATCGGGCGTAATGGTAGAAAATCAGCATCAGTGCGGTGTTGAGGCATATTGACTAAAAACTTCACGAGCAAATAATAAATCCTGCCACGCCTTGCGTTTGTCAGCAGGCTGACGCAACAGGTAAGCAGGGTGATAAGTCACAACAACTGGCTTACCACTCAAGGGAGCAAGATGTTGCTTGAGGCGTAAACGCGCTAGCGGCTCAGTCGTCTGCAACAGGTTTTGGGCAGCAATGCGGCCTACCACCAAAATCAGCGATGGGTTCACTAATTCAATCTGGCGCTCCAAATACCCTCGGCAATTGGCAGCCTCATCTGGCTTCGGATCGCGATTATTGGGCGGTCGGCATTTAAGGACATTAGCGATGTAAACCGTTTCACGGGGCATCCCAATCGCCAACAGCATATTGTTGAGCAACTGCCCAGCCTTGCCGACGAAAGGCTCGCCTTGGCGGTCTTCTTCCGCACCGGGGGCTTCACCAATTACCATCCAAGGTGCTTGCTGATTACCCGCACCGAACACGGTCTGGGTACGGGTTTTGCTGATGTCGCAACGGGCACAGGATTGGACGGCGGTGCGGAGTTGCTGCCAGTCCATGTAGGAACAGTCGAAAGAAACGGGTATTGGCGAGGGAGGAGGCCGTTTTATGTCAGGGACAACCTCCTGCACCTCCCCCACCTCTTCCTGCACCCTACTATCTTTTGGCATCCACACCGGGATTCCCATTGCCTGCATGTAGCGATTGCGTACCTGCGCATCCACCCGTGCTTACACTCCCTGATGGTGCTGCGGATGTTCGCGCAGTGACTGACCGGCGAGCTTGTTCCACGCATCCACATAGGCTTTGGCGGAGGCAATCACGATGTCGGTATCCGCCCCGTGCCCGTGGATAATGCGCCCACCCTTTTCCAGCCGTACCGTTACTTCGCCCTGCGCATCTGTGCCGCTGGTGATATTGTTGACGGAATACAATGCAAGGCTGGCGCTTTCGCCGACGATGCTTTCGATCGCTTTATAGACCGCATCGACTGGCCCGCCACCAATAGCCGTCGCAGTATGTTCTGTGTCGTGAACTTTCAGGGTCACGCGGGCTTCTGGTGCTTCGCCCGTGGTTGAGCAGACATGTAAGGAAATCAGTTCATAGGCCACCTCATCCTCGGCCGAACGGGTATCCATCATCAATACCATCAGGTCTTCGTCGAAGATGTCGTGCTTACGGTCTGCCAAGTCCTTGAAGCGTGAAAAGGCGGCGTTAAGTTCTTCTTCGGACTTCAACTCGATATTGAGTTCCTGCAAGCGGGTCTTGAAGGCGTTACGACCGGAATGCTTGCCGAGCACGATCTTGTTGTCGCTCCAGCCCACATCTTGCGCACGCATGATTTCGTAGGTTTCGCGGTGTTTCAACACGCCATCCTGATGAATGCCGGATTCGTGGGCAAACGCATTCGCGCCAACAATGGCCTTGTTCGGCTGCACTGGGAAGCCGGTAACGCTAGAAACCAGCCGTGAGGTTGGCACAATGTGGGTAGCGTCGATACGGGTTTCGACTGGGAATACGTCAGGGCGCACCCGAATCGCCATCACCACTTCTTCGAGAGAGGCATTACCGGCACGTTCGCCCAAACCGTTGATAGTGCATTCGACCTGGCGTGCGCCTTGCATCACCGCCGCCAAGGAATTGCCTACCGCCAAACCCAGGTCGTTGTGGCAATGCACCGAGAAAATGGCTTGGTCAGCATTCGGAATGGTAGCAATCAAACGTCCGACCATATCGCCAAATACGGATGGAATCTGGTAGCCAACCGTGTCGGGAATATTGATGGTACGCGCCCCGGCAGCAATCGCTGCTTCGATCACCCGACACAGGAAATCGAACTCGGAACGCCCGGCATCTTCGCAGGAAAATTCCACATCATCGGTGTAATTCCGCGCCCGTTTCACCGCAAACACCGCTTGTTCGACCACCTGATCCGGCGTCATACGCAGCTTGTTCTGCATGTGGATCGGAGAGGTGGCGATGAACGTGTGGATACGCCCGGAATTGGCGGGCTTGATCGCTTCTGCCGCCCGGTCAATGTCTTTTTCCAAGGCACGAGCAAGGCCACAGACAGTGCTGTCTTTGACAAGACGAGCAATCGCTCTAACTGACTCGAAGTCGCCGACACTGGCAATAGGGAAGCCACCTTCGATGACATCCACCCGCATTTTTTCCAGCATCAAGGCAATGCGAATTTTTTCTTCCTGCGTCATGGATGCGCCGGGGCTTTGCTCGCCATCACGCAAGGTAGTATCAAAAATGATTAAACGGTCTTTAGACATAATTCCTACTCCAAAACACGGCTGCCTACTATTTATTTAGCAACCGATAACAACCTAAAAGTGGGGTGTAATAATAGCGCGTGTTGCCCCATTGGGCGTAAAAATTTCATCAGCACTCAAACGTCCGTACCTTTCTTACGGCGCTGAAACTTGCGATAACGACGCCAAGCCCACCACAAAGGCCCTGACAACGCATACGACAAAAACACGCCAAACAACACCTTAGGCGGATCAATCGTAGTTAATGCAAAAACCAGCAATACCACCAGTACGGCGACAAATGGCACACGATTACGCAGATCAACATCTTTGAAGCTATAGAAACTGAAATTACTAACCATCAACAATCCCACGCCCAAGGTTAGGATTAAGGCAGGAATTTGAACATTGCCACCATTCACTTCTAAATCGTGGAACACCCACACCATCCCCACCATCACAGCGGCGGCAGCGGGGCTTGGCAAACCCACAAAAAAGCGCTTATCTACTTTACCTATCTGTGTATTGAAACGTGCTAAGCGCAATGCCGCACATGCTACGTACACAAACGCAACCAACCACCCAGCTTTACCCCAGGCCACGCCCGCAGATTGCAAATGCACCAAAGCCCATTGATACATCACCAAACCCGGTGCAACACCAAAGGAAATCAAGTCAGCTAAACTATCGTATTGCGCCCCAAACTCGGTTTGGGTATTGGTCATACGGGCAACTCGCCCATCCAAACCATCCAGAATCATAGCGATAAAGACCGCCACTGCCGCCGCCTCAAACTTACCTTGCATAGCAGCGACTACAGCATAGAAGCCAGCAAACATAGCCCCGGTAGTGAGTAGATTAGGCAATAGGTAAATACCCTTGCTCGGAAGAGCTTTGTGTTCTGATTGTTGATTTTCCACTTATATTATTCCCGTTTACCACTGTAAGTGCATAGTAGCCAGCATTACACAAAAGTGAAATGTGTTTCTGCTGAACGACTCTCCAACCTAAAAGCAATACCCAAGCCCATTCAGCTTTTCAACAGCACGCCAATCATAATAGCCAATCCCCTATACTAATGTGAATAAACGTGTACAATCAGAAACCTAGGATATATACACCCCGCAGTGTTTTGATTTAAATCAAAAAACATGACATTTTAAGAGATCCCGCCAGCATGAAAACAGTTCCGTTACAAAGTGCAAAAAAATCAGCAGTTTCCTGCCACAATTGTAGCTTGAGTGAACTTTGCCTACCTCGTGGATTAAACCGTGAAGAGTTGGATCTGCTGGAAAGCTCCATCAACAAAACAATAAAAATCAAGAAGAAGGATTACCTTTTTCATCGTGGTGACAATCAAAAAGCCATTTTTGCTATCAAAGCAGGTGCTATCAAAACTTCCCTTTCCACCCCAGATGGTGAGGAGCAAATTCTTGGTTTCTACCTGCCCGGCGACCTACTGGGATTTGATGCCTTTGCCCGCGACCGCCATACCTGCGATGCGCAAGCACTCGACGATACGCTAGTATGTGAATTGAGCATGGATAACTTTCAAGAGTTATGCGGCAAGCTCCCTATTATGCGTGGGCAAATGATGCGCCAGATCGGCACAGAAATTGAACGCGAACAAATGCTACTGCTAACATTAGGGCAGATGCGCACCGAAGAACGTCTCGCCACATTCTTATCCAGCCTGTCAGAACGCAACAAAGATCGCGGCTTCTCGCAAGCAGAATTCAACCTGCCGATGGCACGCCATGACCTTGCCAACTACCTCGGCATGGCTGTTGAAACCCTCAGCCGCATGTTCTCCCGCTTGCAAGAAGAAAAAATCATCGCGGTACAACATCGCCTCGTCAAAATCGAAGACATGGGTCGCCTCAAACAACTAGCACATCACACCTGCCGTCCAGCGAGTGATGTGCTTTAACATCCTGACGCACGAATTTAAATGACTCGTGAAAAACGTTGTTGCACACCCTGTTTGCGCAGACTGACATCAAACACCATACAAATATTGCGGATCAGGAAACGTCCGCTCGGTGTGACATCCAGCCCTGTATCCGTAAACTTTAACAAATCATCGCCTATCATCGCCTCTAACATTGCCAGTTCACGCTCAAAATAACGCGCAAACGTCAAATCAAACAAGCGCTCAACCTGCGTGAAATCCAGTGTAAAATGGCAAGCCAGTTGCTGAATGATATAGCGCCGCAGCACATCATCATCATCCAGTGTCAGACCCTTCACTACTGGAAAATGCCCAGCATCAATAGCTGCATAATAATCGTCCAGGTTCTTAGCATTCTGGCTATATGATTCCGCCACACTGCTGATCGAACTCACCCCCAGCGCCACCAAATCGCAATCCGCATGAGTGGTATAACCTTGGAAATTACGGTGCAAGGTGCCGTTACGCTGGGCAATTGCCAACTCATCATCCGGCTTGGCGAAATGATCCATACCAATGTATTCATAACCGGCTGACGTCAGGTGCTCCACCGCCAGTTGCATGATTTGCAGCTTGGTTTCGGGGGAAGGCAAGTCAACCTCGTTAATCCGCCGTTGCGGCTTGAACAGGTTCGGCATATGCGCATAATTGAATACCGAAATACGGTCTGGCGACAGCGTAATAATCGTATCCAGCGTCTCGCGGAAGCTTTCAACACTCTGGAAAGGCAAGCCGTAAATCAAATCCACGCTGATGGATTTCGCCCCCTGCGCCCGGCAAGCTTCAATAATCGCCAAGGTCTGCTCAATCGGCTGGATACGGTTAACCGCCGCCTGCACCCGCTCATTCACATCCTGCACGCCCAAACTAAAGCGGTTAAAACCGATTTCACGCAACACCCCAATGGTTTCCGGTGTCACCGAACGCGGGTCAATCTCGATGGAATAATCGCCCTCATCGGTGATATGCAGGGAAAAATGCTCGCGGGTCTTTTCCATCAACGCCCGCATTTCATCGTGATTGAGGAAGGTCGGTGTGCCCCCACCCCAATGCAACTGCTCCACGGTACGATCACGGTCATACAATTTCGCCTGCATCTCGATTTCACGGAACAGGTATTCCAGATATGTCACGGACTTGCTGTGGTCTTTGGTGACCACCTTGTTGCAAGCACAGTAGAAGCAAACCGTATCGCAAAACGGGATATGAAAATACAGTGACAAAGGTAATGGAATCGGGTCTTCGTTACTCATATAAGCATGTGCCTTATACTCGTCTTCAGTAAAAGGCCCGAATGCAACAGCCGTTGGATAAGACGTATAACGCGGCCCTGCCGTATCATAACGACGGATCAACTCAGCATCGAACTGTACTGTACTCATACCAACCTCTTTATCTGCCCAACATCAAGCAATATGCATAAATGCCGTATCCCACCACTAATTACAAGAGATTGAAACAAAACAGTAAACTTAATTGACTTGTATCAAGAAACCGGAAGCGAGCACATTGTAAACCCTATAGAAAACAGGTGTAATGACTCTCGAAGGTTACTGAGATCGATGTTTGTTACCTCCTCTGCCTCAGTGATCTTCAACGCTCTACATACCCTAAAGCACTTGGCTCTCCTCTTTGGAGAGCCTTCTTTTGTTAAAAATAGCATTTTCGAGCAAAAAATAAACATGGACTTTTTGATTAAAAAAAAGTATTTTTAACGTTAAGAAAAAACAATACAAAAAAACAACTAATTAAGTAGAGAAGGAAAAAATCATGCAGGGCCTGATAGTTTTGTTACCAACGTTAGTTTTTGCCATCTTTGCAGCAGCCTTAGTATGGTTTGAGACGCATTACAGATCACGCAGCCAAAACAATGTAAACAATCAATCTACGCAAACGGATTCTATTTCCAATAAATAACAGAAATCATAGACATAAGAGCAACTATTGTACTAGGCTATACCAATATTAATCACGGGTATGGTCGTGTTAAGAATCCTTTTGGTTTTTCTTATCTGTACACTCGGCGTAAACGCTAACGCTGATACACTCAAATTACCTGTATTTCCAGGAGCAGAAGGCTTTGGCATGTACACCAGTGGTGGACGTGCGGGTATTGTTTGTAAAGTAACCAATCTAAACGATAGCGGGTCAGGCAGCTTACGAGACTGTACGGATAACCCAAAATCACGCATCATCATCTTTACCATAGGTGGTGTTATTCGTCTTGAAAGCAACCTGACAATCAGCCACCCTTACATGTCCATCTTTGGGCAAACTGCCCCCGGCGATGGCATTGTCATTACTGGCAAGCCAGCCATTAAGCAAGCGTTAGTGACTATTGCCACTCATGATATTTCTATACAACACCTGCGCTTTCGAACTAGCTTGGGGGGTGAACCTGAATGTTGCAGCTATCCACTCACCATTGCATCCTCAGACAATCATGACCAGCTTACCAATATCATCTTAGACCACTGCTCCTTTTCAGGAGGAACAACAGGCATCATTGCCTGCCTAAACAATACCGACAACATCACCATCAGCCACAGCATTATTGGCCCAGGTCTCCAACACGATACAGAAAAAGATATCGACCATAATCAAGGGGTAGTGTTCAGCTCTCCCGGCATACATTCCCTTAGCCTGCACCATAATCTCATCATCCACAGTCAAGGCAATAATCCCAGCATCAACACTGGCGCTGGTGTTGTGGACATCGTCAATAACCTCATTTACAACTGGGGGAAAAATGGCACAGACATCACCAGTAAACATGGCAACATTCAAGCTAATCTCGTTCACAATCTTTACATTATGGGCAAAGATTCTTCGCGAGATGCACCTGAATTAACCGCTCGAAATGCAAATAAACATTATCAGATTTTTCCTGAAGAAAACCTCAGCATCCGTGACCCAGAACAACCGGAACCACTTCCCATCAATTTCAGCTTATTAGGCTGGCCCACACCTGATTGGGAAGCCAATAAACGATTTCCTGCACCGGGCATTACCACTTTCAAATCCCCCACTTTACTGGAAAAAGTACTACCGACAGTCGGCGCAATACTGCCAAGTCGAGATGCTACCGACCGCCATGCGATTGAGGATGTCAAAACACAACAAGGCACCATTCCACCCTGTCCTACGCCACCAGAATGCCCTGTTAATTCAGCATTTCCCAGTGCTTACGCCAACGGCTCACCAGAACCCGATAAAGATGATGATGGCATACCCGATGCGTGGGAGCAGGCAAACACACTGAATCCAGACAAACCTGATGCCACAGAAGACCGTAATGTGAATGGCTATACCAATATCGAAGAGTGGATATTTAGCCTGACACCCACCACAACATTAGCTCAACACGCTCAGAAAACAAAAGCTGCTAACTAACACAGCAAACTTAACACTTATCTGACAAATGCTCTTCTCCATCCAGCTCCTCCTTCCGACGTTCCCCAATATATAACAGCATCGACTGTAATCAGTGGCAAAAAACGTCACGTTTAAACAGTGGCGGGTATAGGGGATCTATTTAATGATGGAAAATAAAACCAAAAAAATCTGTGTGGTACACATTATCACGGGTCTTGATGCAGATGAATCAGCACTCATGCTATATAAACTATTAGCGCATATTGATCGCAGTCAATTCGAGCCAGTCGTTATTTCACTTGATGGTGAAGCGGATCTGAGCAACCGTATTAGAGCGCATGGCATTACAGTCTATTCACTGGATATGAGCAACAATCTAACGGTTGGCTGGCAAATTTTCAAACTAGCTCACTTACTGCGCTCCATCAAGCCCGACATCATTCAAGGTTGGATGTACCATGGAAACCTAGCGACCTCACTCGCCAACCTATCATTGGGAAATCGCTATCCCCTAATATGGACTGTACATAATACTCTATACAATATTCGTCAAAAATCACGAACGACTCGCTGGATTATTGAGTTGACCACAAAACGTTCCAATACAGCTACGCGTATTCTTTACAATACTGAACTCAACGCATCACAACACATCAGCATTGGCTATGATGACCAACACACCCAAATCATACCCAATGGTTTTGATACCCAGCTATTCTCACCCAATGCCTATCGTCGGAGTAATAGCCGTCAAATGCTAGGGATACCAGAAGATGCGATTGTCATCGGCATGTTTACTCATGATTTCTCTTTAAACGACCATACGCTATTTCTAGAAGCCACGCATTTACTACTGCAACACCATAAAAATGTGCATTTCCTACTTGTTGGACAAGACCTCACACCAGAACACCCCTCGATTATTTCCTTGTTAAAACGCTCCCCCATGCCACAAAACATACATCTACTAGGGGAACGCAAAGACACTCACAGCCTAATGAATACATTGGATATTTTCTCATTAATATCCTCTAGTGCGGACGGCTTTCCCAATAGCGTCATCGAAGCGATGGCGTGCGGTATCCCTTGTATAACCACCGATATTATCGATCTACCGCATATCACTGGCCATACCGGACAAACCCTGCAAACATCTGACACCACACCATCCGCGCTAGCCTTTATCTGGCTGGAGTGGATTAATGCAGGTGAAGCTTGGCGCAAAGAAATGGGCTTAAGAGGCATGGCGTATATTCAGCAACATTACAATATCCGTCAGATCACAGACCAATACCAAGCGACATACAAGGAGTTAGTCAATCATGGGCGGACTAACGGGTTTCTACTCCCTTTCCAACAAACGCAATTCAGCCGACATGCTGAAAAATGTACGCAGAATGACAGCAAGTCTTGTACACAGGGGAGCAGATAACGCCAGCATATGGCTAGATCGGGAAGCAGGCATTGCACTGGGAAACCAAACGCTTAATCCCACAGGCCATGCCCCTCATAGTTCCCATCCCATGACAACCCTAGCAGGGCGCTATGCCATCGCACTTGACGGTGAAATTTACAATCAAGCAGCATTGCGGCAACGCCTCACCCTTGAAGGACATAGTGACTGGCAAAGCACCTCAACCATCGAAACACTGCTCATTGCCTTTGCTTGCTGGGGCATTCGTCGCACACTACAAGCCTGCAATGGTTCATTCGCCATTGCTTTATGGGACAGCAAAACACGCAGCCTGACCTTAATACGTGACCGTATGGGTGAAAAACCCCTGTACTACGGCTGGATGAAAAACACGTTTTTGTTCGGCTCAGCATTAAAAGCTTTAAAAATGCACCCAGCATGGAATGCGACCATCAATCGTGACGCTATCGCCAACCAATTACGCCTGAGTTACATTCCTACACCCCTGACCATTTATCACAATATTTACAAGCTTGAACCAGGTCATCTATTACAGATAACGGCGAATAGTTCTTCTAGCAACCCCATCACGGCAACAGCATGGTGGTCATTGGAAAAACAAGTCGCACAAACCAAACAAGCACATTTCCCCCAACACCTCTTTTGGCACACACACAAGCAAACGGATATATTGGAGAACTTGCTCAATAACATCATACGTCGGCATATGCATACCGATGCAACTATGGGCAGCTTCCTATCAGGTGGAGTAGGCTCCTCATTGATAACAGCCCTAATGCAAAAGCAATCCAGACAACCCCTGAGAACTTTCCATATCACCTATGAAGGTATCGAAAATCACAAAACCTCTCAGGCACGTGCCATTGCTGAATATCTCGGAACCGAGCACAGTGAATTTCATGCCACACCGATGGATATACAGGATAGTATTGGCTTACTTCCCACCTTGTTTGATGAACCATTCTCGGATATAGAACAGATTCCAGCTTTACTCATGGCACAGCTAGCTAGAACTAACGTAGATGTCTGCCTATCAGGATCTGGCGCAAATACACTCTTTGGTGGCTATCACCGCTACCACTACGCTCAACAACTCTGGCAACGCTTAACACACCTGCCCCGCTTTTTACACAACACGGTTACAATCACCTTGCCGTACACTAACACGAGCTACTCAGCAAAAATGCTCAATGTACGCTCGCCTGAGGATATTTACCGACATCTCCTTTCACACGGAAAAATATCGGAAGATTTAGTGCTAGGCGTCAACTCGACTCAAAACTTTCTTCCCACCACTATACCCAAACGACTCAGTTTCACCGAACGCATGATGTACATGGATGCACTAGGTTATCTACCTGACAATAGCCTAACTAAAATGGATCGCACCAGTATGGGGATCGGTCTTGAAACACGCTCACCGTTTCTTGATAAACGCATGGTTGAATTTGCATGGCAATTGCCAGTACACATGAAAATTCGTCATGGTAAGGGTGCGTGGCTATTACGCCAAGCATTGGAACGCCATATCCCCCGGCACTTGAGTAAGTCTCTTAAACAACCTTCCTCTCCGCCACCATTAGGTGATTGGCTACGAACGCATCTACGTGATTGGGCAGAAGCATTGTTAGACCCTTCACGCTTACGCCAAGAAGGTTTTTTTGATCCCACTCCCATTCGTGAAAAATGGCGGCAACATTTATCAGGAAGCCATAACTGGCAATATTACTTGTGGGATCTATTAATGTTCCAAACCTGGCATGAGCACCAAAGTCCTATTAAGCGAACAATCGCCGCTTAATCAAATAGATTAACCACCTTCCATGAAAAAGTTTTCATCGAACATTTCAATAAAACGCTTAGCCTGTGGTGTAAAAAACTTGCCACGTCGTGCAATCAAGCCATAACTGCGCGAAGGAAAATAATCACCCAGTGGAATTGCCACAATCTTCTCATGACCCGTCAGGCATACCTCCGTGACAATCGACACCCCTAACCCCATTTCCACATAACGTTTAACGATTTCCCAGCCACCTGCTTCCATCGCAACCGAATAAGGCACTTCATGCTGACGGAATACCGTATCCACCATCCGCCATGTACTCATGTTACGGGGTGGCAGAATCAAGCCATAAGGCCCTATATCCTCCAACTTGATTTTTCGCTTTAATTTAGCCAGCGGATGTTTTTCGGGTGTAATCAAAATCGAGCCAAACGATGCAAATGGCTTATAGACGATCGTATCAGGGATATGCAGCAAGGGACCCACCGCCAAATCCACCTGATCGTCCAGTAGCTTTTTCATACCACTCTGGCCTTCTACATTATGTAGATTAATGCGAATCCCTGGATAAGCCTCGCAGAAACGCTCCAAGTAACGGGGTAATACATACAAAGCAGTAGATTGGCCAACAGCTATATTTAACTCACCCTGTTCCATTTTGCCAAGGCTTGCCGCAAACGTTTCCTTGAGAGAATCAATACCCGCTGCAATTGGCTGAACAAGTTGGTAAAGTACTTTACCTTCTGGCGTCAACCTCACACTAGGCCCACGCCGCTCTAACAACTGCTCACCCATTTCCCTCTCAAGAGCTTGAATTTGAAGGGAAACAGTCGGCTGACTAATATGTAATTGTTCTGCTGCATGGGTAATATTTTCTTTCTGTGCCACCACACAAAAAGTCCGCAGTAACTTGTAACGTGTTTGTTTGTAGTAGTGCATTGCCAACGTTTTTATCCTCCTTTTTGGTCTCATTATTGTGCAATACAATAGTAATAATTGAAACAATTGATTTTTTACTTATCAAGAATTTCGGTATCTTACGCCGCAGTTAAGCACTCATTACGGGTGCTTATCTATGCTAACTGTGGTGCTTGCGGCGTCAATAGTAGACGCCGCTCTTTTTTCTCTCCCTCCCCTGTGAAACAATGCCTTAATACCGACAAATAAAAGATCCCATACTTCCCAACACGACTGACGGAGATTTCATAATGGCAGAAGATTACATTCTTTGGTTTGATCAATTGGGGATGCATGACGTTAATATCGTCGGCGGCAAAAACGCATCTCTTGGAGAAATGATCAGCAATCTGGCAAACGCGGGCGTTAGCGTACCCAATGGCTTTGCGACCACCACACATGCTTATCAAGATTTTATCCGCGCTGATGGTCTCGCTGACCGCATCAACGCGCTACTGAATTCACTCGATGTCGATGACATCCACGCACTCACGACGGCGGGGAAGACCATCCGTGGTTGGGTAATGGATACTCCCTTACCACAAAAACTACTGGAAACGGTACGTGAAGCTTATGACACCTTAGCCGCTGGTTCTGGCGACACCGCTTCTTTCGCAGTACGTTCTTCAGCCACCGCTGAAGATTTGCCAGATGCCTCCTTTGCAGGCCAGCAAGAAACATTCCTCAATGTACGTGGCCTCGACAATGTCATTGCCGCCATCAAGGAAGTATTCGCCTCCCTGTATAATGACCGCGCCATTGCCTACCGCGTCCACCAGCATTTCGAGCACGACAAGGTATTCCTGTCAGCTGGCGTACAAAAAATGGTACGCAGTGACATTGGTGCCAGTGGCGTACTGTTCACCCTCGACACCGAATCTGGTTTCCGCGACGCAGTATTCGTAACCGGCGCGTATGGCTTGGGCGAAACGGTCGTACAAGGTGCTGTCAACCCCGACGAATTTTACGTTTACAAGCCTAATATTGAAGCTGGTCGTCCTGCGACCCTCAGCCGTCGTTTGGGCACTAAGGCCATTGAAATGGTCTACGCTGCTACCGCAGGCGACGCGCACAATAAAGCAACATTAACCCGTGAAGTCGACGCAGCACGCAGCCAACGCTTCTGCCTAACCGAAGAACAGGTCGAATCGCTTGCCCGCCAAGCCATGATCATCGAAAAGCATTACCAACGCCCGATGGACATCGAATGGGCACTGGATGGCGGTGATGGCAAGCTCTACATCGTGCAAGCTCGCCCTGAAACCGTCGAAAGCCGCGCCTCTGCCACCATCATCGAACGTTACCAGCTTAAAGCCAAAGGCGATGTCGTTGCTGAAGGCCGCTCAATCGGTCAGAAAATAGGCCAAGGCCCTGCCCGTATCATCATGAGCATCAGCCAGATGGACGAAGTGAAGGAAGGCGATGTACTCGTAACCGACATGACCGACCCAGATTGGGAACCGATCATGAAACGCGCCTCCGCCATCGTCACCAACCGGGGTGGACGTACTTGCCACGCTGCGATCATTGCGCGTGAAATGGGCATCCCTGCTGTCGTTGGTTGTGGCGATGCCACTCAACACATCAAAGACGGCGACCCTATCACCGTTTCCTGTGCAGAAGGCGACACCGGCTTCATCTACAGCGGCCTACTGCCGTTTGAAGTGCGCACGGCTGACACGGGCAATTTGCCTGACCTTTCCGTGAAAATCATGATGAACGTGGGCAATCCGTCCCGCGCCTTCGCCTTCTCACGCCTGCCGAATGCGGGCGTTGGTCTGGCACGGTTAGAATTCATCATCAACAACACCATCGGTATTCACCCGAAGGCTTTGCTAGAATTCGATAACCTACCCGCCGACCTGAAAGCCAAAATCGGCGCGAAGATTGCCGGTTACGCCAGCCCGGTCGATTTCTACGTGGAAAAACTGGTCGAAGGCATCGCCACGCTTGCGGCTGCCTACGCACCCAACAAGGTGATCGTGCGCATGTCCGACTTCAAGTCGAACGAATACGCCAACCTGATGGCGGGCGACCGTTACGAGCCACACGAAGAAAACCCAATGATCGGCTACCGTGGCGTTTCCCGTTACCTGTCCACCAATTTCCGGGATTGCTTCGAACTGGAATGCCGTGCCTTGCGTAAAGTCCGCGAAGAAATGGGCTTAACCAACGTCGAAATCATGATCCCGTTCTGCCGTACCTTGGAAGAGGCTCAGCAAGTTACCGAATTGCTGGCAACACAAGGCATCAAACGGGGTGAAAACGGTTTACGCCTCATCATGATGTGCGAAATCCCCTCCAATGCTGTACTAGCCGAAGAATTCCTCGAATACTTCGATGGCTTCTCCATTGGCTCCAACGACATGACACAATTGACACTCGGTCTTGACCGTGACTCTGGCCTGATCGCACATCTGTTCGACGAGCGTAACCCTGCGGTGAAAAAGCTGCTGAAAATGGCGATTGATGCTTGCCACAAGCAAGGCAAATACATCGGTATTTGCGGACAAGGGCCTTCGGACTACCCCGACTTCGCGGTTTGGTTGCACGAACAAGGCATCAGCAGCTTGTCATTGAACCCGGATACGGTGGTGGATACTTGGCTGCACCTCGCCAGCCTTGACAACGCCAAGGCATGAGTACCGAAACGTGCAAGAAGCAGCGGACAGTGTTTTACCTGTCCGACCGCACAGGCATTACCGTCGAAACGCTGGGTCACAGCTTGTTGACCCAGTTCGATGGCATTAAATGGCGTAAAATCAGCATCCCGTTTCTGGATTCTGAGGAAAAAGCCAAAGCTGCCGCCGACCAAATCAACCTGACCGGCAAACAGGATGGCTGCCGCCCGCTGGTATTCAGTACCCTGATCGATCCTGCGGTACGTTCCCTGATAGAGCGGGCTGACTGCGCCATTTACGATTTTTTCGAGAGCTTCATTGACTCGATGGAAAAGGAACTGGGGCAGCAATCCTCCCACGCTATCGGGCGTTCGCACGGGGTCAATAACAATGCCTCGTACACCAAGCGGATTGCAGCCGTCAACTTTGCCCAAACCAACGATGATGGTATCAGCGCGAAAAGTTTCGCCGAAGCTGACATCATTCTGGTGGGGGTTTCACGCTCTGGCAAAACGCCAACCTGCTTGTATCTGGCCTTGCAATACGGCATTTACGCTGCTAACTACCCACTGACGGAAGAGGACATGGATTCATCATCCCTTCCCTCAATCATCAAGCCCTTCAAAAACAAATTGTTTGGCTTAACGATTACGGCAGAGCAGTTACATAAAATTCGCCAAGAACGCAAACCTAACAGCCGCTACTCCTCGCTGAATCAATGCCAGCAAGAACTTCAATGGCAGCAAAGTTTGTATCAACGCGAAAAAATTCCCTACATCGACACGACTGCAACGTCGATTGAGGAAATGGCGACCACCATCCTCAACCGCAGCGGCTTGAAACGGCAGTTGTACGGGGAGTAAGTCAAGTGCGACAATACGCACTTTTTCCCAGCCCCGGAAACGCCATGACAGCCCAGATCATTGATGGAAAGAAAATCGCCGCCGACGTCCGTGTCGAAGTCAAACAAGGTGTCGATGCACGCCTACAACAAGGCAAGCGCCGCCCCGGCCTTGCCGTTATCCTCATCGGTTCCGACCCTGCGTCGCAAGTGTACGTCAGCCACAAGCGCAAAGCCTGCGACGAAGTGGGCATTATGTCACGCTCTTACGACCTGCCCCCGCAAACCACCCAGCACGAACTGATCGAACTGGTCAACGAACTCAACAACGACCCGCTGATTGACGGCATTCTGGTGCAACTACCCCTGCCTGCGCATCTAGATTCATCCCTGATCATCGAACAAATCAATCCTAGCAAAGACGTGGATGGGTTCCATCCCACCAATGTTGGCAGACTAACCCTACGTATTCCCAGCCTCCGCCCTTGCACACCCTATGGCATAATGCGCCTACTGGATAGCACCGGCGAAGTCTACAAAGGCCGCCATGCGGTCATTGTGGGCGCGTCCAATATTGTCGGTCGCCCGATGGCGCTGGAATTACTATTAGCCGGTGCAACCATCACCGTCACCCACCGCTTTAGTGGCTGTTCCACCCCCGATCTGGTTCGGCAAGCCGACATCGTAATCGCTGCGGCGGGCAAACCGGGGCTAGTCAAGGGTGACTGGATCAAACCGGGCGCAACCGTGATCGACGTAGGCATCAACCGACTAGCAAACGGCAAACTGGCTGGCGATGTAGAATTTGCCGCCGCAGCAGAACGCGCAGCGTGGATTACCCCGGTTCCCGGTGGCGTCGGCCCGATGACCGTGGCCATGCTGATGAAAAATACGCTGGAAGCCTGCGAAAAACATTCGTTCTAGGCGTGAACAGGGGCGTATTCAATACGCCCCTGTCCTGAACCTCTTATTTCTTACCGGCTTGTTCCAGCAGCATTTTAACCGTTTCGGCATCCAGTGCACCGGACTCTTGCAAGCGGCGGATCACCGGTGCTGGCAAGCAAACCACCTCAGATGAGCGGAAATCAACCCCGCCGGATACACCACCGCACTTCTGGCGTTTGGCATCACCTGCTTTGGTTTTGGCTTCGTCATAGGTAATTTTAGCAGCATCAATCCAGCCATTCTGGCCTGCCCAGCGCACGCGTTCCATCGCAAATGCACCGGCTTCGGCACGTTGCCCCAGCTTGACGATGCTGGTTCCGCTGTGGGGAATTTCCACCGCAATGGCATCCTCACCATGATCAACGAACATCATCAAACTTTCACCGGGAGATAAATTTTGGACAGCATACACCGGGATGGATTTGAATAAGCCACCTTTAGCAGCCTCTGGATAACCACAGCACTCCTTATCCTGTATAGCTGGGTCAATCAAACATTGGCGCCGTTTATTTGCCTCTGCTGTCGCAGCGGGATCATCGACTAATGCATCGGATAATACCCACCCCGTTTGATCATCCCAACTCACCTTTTCCCAGACTTGATCGCCAACGGTCATTTGTGCATTGCGCCGAGCAATCCAAGTAGCATTATGAGGAATATTGACCAGAACTTCTTTACCCGGATCTTTGTACATTTTCAAGACATTACCCGCATCCAAACCTTGGACGCGGTAAACCAACGAGGTATCAGCAGGCATAGGCAACGCTGCATTACACAGTAATGGTGTAACTAACAACATAAAACCACCCAACCATACCCGAGAGGTTGTTTTCAAGACGCTTTGCTTATTCATAATCAATCTCCAGCACATTCTCAACTTGATCAAAAAGAAATCAATGACAAGCCTGATTAATCTTTGATAAACATATATTTACACAAGATGATTATGATCTTACAGTTGCAAAAAAGTCACAACCTTGACGGATGAAGTTACGATTTATTCTGCTTATAGGACATAAACATGGCATCACCATAACTAAAGAAGCGGTATTGCTGACGAATCGCGTGTTGATAGGCTTGCTTGATATTTTCATAACCCGCAAACGCAGACACCAACATCAACAGGGTAGATTCAGACAGATGGAAATTAGTAATCAGCGCCCCTACCACTCGAAACCCACAACCGGGTGTAATGAATAGACGGGTGTCACCTTGAAAAGGCTTTAAACTGCCATCCTGTGCCGCACTTTCTAGGCTGCGCACAGAGGTTGTACCAACAGCCACCACTTTACCGCCACGCGCATGACAAGCCGCCACCGCATCACAAACCTGCTGGGAAACCTCAACATATTCGGCATGCATAACATGCTGCGATAAATCCTGCACACGCACTGGCTGAAACGTTCCTGCGCCAACGTGTAGGGTCACGGCAGCCATTTGCACGCCTTTATGCTGCAAAGCATCCAACAATGCCTGATCAAAATGCAAACCAGCGGTTGGTGCTGCCACTGCTCCGGGCTGCTGGGCAAACACCGTTTGATAACGTTCCCGGTCTGCTAAGGTATCCTCACGCTCAATATAGGGTGGCAAGGGCATATGCCCATACTGCTCCAATAAACTCAAAGCAGAATCCGTATGCAAAAACTTCACCTCAAACAAATCCCCCTGACGCCCAGTCACCTCTGCATCAATTGCTTGTTCCAACCGTAAGCGCGTCCCCGCTTTAGGCGCTTTACTGGCACGCACATGAGCAAGCGCGGTATGTTCGCCTGTAATACGCTCCACCAACACCTCGACTTTGCCACCGCTGGCCTTTTCACCGTGCAAGCGGGCAGGAATCACCCGAGTATTATTGAATACCAACAAATCTTCTGGCTGGATAAGGTCTAACACATCGGTGAACCGACCATCGCGGTATGCACCGGTGGTGCCATTCAGAATCAGTAGACGACTGGCGCTACGTTCTGCCAATGGCTCAGCAGCAATCAGTTCAGGCGGGAGGTCATAATGGAAATCACTCAGTTGCATGGGCATCCGTTATTGTATTGGGCAGTTATGAGGAAAGAAATAATAACATTTCGTAAAATTTCTTTCGACAAATCGAAAAATTTAGGTATAATTCGCAGCCTTCACACCCTGCCGGGATGGCGGAATTGGTAGACGCAGCGGATTCAAAATCCGCCGATGGTAACATTGTGCGAGTTCGAGTCTCGCTCTCGGCACCACTTGTGAACTAATAACAAGTGAGAACATCTAACCCGCCAGTCGCGGGTTTTTTTGTGCCCGCATTCGGCACACCAGACCAAAAGGCTAACAACGACAAAGGGCTAACCACAATGTCACACCATGCCAAAGACCTCCTCGCGCTCGCGAAAGCGGTTATCGACACTGAAATTGCTGCCCTCGCCGCCCTACCCTCACGCTTAGACAACGAATTCCTGAACGCCTGCGAAGCCATACTGGTCTGTAAGGGGCGCGTCATTGTCACCGGCATGGGCAAATCCGGACACATTGGCAATAAAATCGCGGCAACGCTTGCCAGCACCGGGACACCCGCGTTTTTCCTGCACCCCGGCGAAGCTAGCCACGGCGACCTCGGCATGATTGTTAATGGTGATGTCATCATCGCACTCTCCAACTCCGGCACGAGTTCAGAAATTCTCGCCATACTGCCCGTCATTCGCCGCCTCGACGTGCGTGTCATCGCCATGACTGGCGACCCGCACTCACCAATGGCAGAAGCCGCCGATTTCCACATCAATATTGGGGTAGATAAAGAAGCCTGCCCGCTGGGGCTTGCACCTACCTCCAGCACCACCGCCACACTGGTGATGGGCGATGCGCTCGCGGTTGCCCTGCTGGAAGCACGCGGCTTTACCGCTGAAGATTTCGCCCGTTCCCACCCCGGCGGACGCTTGGGCAAACGCTTGCTGGTACATGTGCATGACATTATGCATACCGGTGCAGACATCCCACAGGTCAACCCAGATGCACCGCTGCAACAAGCGATTCTGGAAATGACCCGCAAAAAACTCGGCATGACAGCCATCACCGATACTCACGGTAAACTGCAAGGTATCTTCACCGATGGTGACTTGCGACGCTCTTTCGATAAAGGCCAAGACCTGCATACACAACCCATTTCCGCCCTGATGACTACACAATTCCGTAGCATCGACGCCAATAGCCTCGCGGTCGAAGCCCTCAACCTGATGCAGGAATACGCGATTACCGTGCTGCCAGTCGTGCAGGATGGCAGCGTTATCGGTATCATCCACATGCATGATCTTTTACGCGCAGGAATCGCCTGATGATAAACACTTTTGACAATCTCCCCGCCGCTGTGCTCGAACGCGCCCGCAACACCCGTCTGGTCATTTTCGACATCGACGGCGTATTGACCGATGGCAGCCTGTTCTACGGCGATGACGGCCAAGAATACAAAGCCTTCAACTCCAAAGACGGGCACGGCATCCGCATGTTGCTAGAAAGCGGCCTAGAAATGGCGCTGATCACCGGGCGACAATCCGAACTGGTGTTGCACCGTGCCGACAACCTGAAAATTCCCCGTAACCGCATCTGGCAAGGCTACCGCGACAAGCGTCCGGCCTTCGCCGACCTACTTGCCCAAACCGGGTTAAAGCCGGAAAACATTGCTTACGTGGGTGATGACGTGGTGGATTTACCTGTCATGGCGCAAGTCGGTTTTGCTATCGCGGTGGGGGATGCACATTACCACGTCAAACAGCACGCCCACTGGGTCACGCAAACCAACGGTGGTCGTGGCGCAGGCCGTGAAGTCTGTGAAATGCTGCTACACGCCCACGGTAAATTACAAGCCAAGCTAGACAGCTACCTGACATGAAACACCTCATTGCGCTGGTTGTCACCCTGATCATCATCCTGCTGATTACGCAGGCTGAAGATTATCTAGGTAAAACCGACATCAGCCAATTGACGATGGAAAAAGACCAGATAGACTACTACCTATCCGATTTTTCCATCATGGCAATAGAGTCCGATGGCAAGGTAGGTTATGAACTGACTGGGCAGCACTTGTCACATTGGCAAGGCAAACGCCAAAGTCGCATCATTGCCGCAGAAATAAAGACCTCGGCAGGATTCAAGCTACAGTCAGACCGTCTGTTGTATGATCAAGCCACACGGGAAATTTCCACCGATGCCGAAGTGTTCATTACATCACCTTCTGGCACCACACAATCTACCGGACTTACCGCTAAACTTGACGATAATTTACTAAAACTGGATTCCAATGTTCGCTCAACCTATCAAGTCAAATAAAGGGTTAACCCCTTGGATTTTGTGCTTACTGCTAGCAGGCATGGTTTCGACCACTCAGGCTATTACCTCCGATGTGGAAGCTCCGGTACAAATTGAAGCGGACTCAGCCGTATTCGACAAAATAGCGGGTAAAGCCAGCTACGACGGCAACGTCAGCATCCGTCAGGGAACGCTGGAAATCCTCGCTGCCCACATTGAAATCAACGCCCCCAACAACGAAATCGTCAGCATTGTGGCCACAGGCTCCCCCGTCAGCCTCAAGCAAAAAATGGACAATGGCAAACTCGCCAGTGGCAAAGCCCGTGAAATGCAGTATCTAGTCAAGGAAAAGCGCCTGATCCTCAACGGTAATGCCGAGCTCCTGCAAGATCAGGACAGATTCACCAGCAATCACATCGAATACCTAACAGGCACAGGCCAACTTAAAGCAGGCGGCACCAGTAGCAAAGGCAAAGCAGGCCGAGTATCCGCCGTGTTTTACCCCACCAATAAAGCCGCCGAATGAATACCCTTTCCGCCCGTAACTTGCAGAAAAGTTACAAAAAACGTCAAATCCTCAAAGGTGTAGATTTGCATGTCAACACGGCAGAAGTCGTGGGTTTACTCGGGCCGAACGGGGCGGGTAAGACCACCTGTTTCTACATCATCGTCGGTCTGGTTGGCGCTGATGCTGGGCAAGTGATGCTCAACGACAAAGACATGACCGCCGCCGCCATGCACGAACGCGCCCGTGAAGGCATCGGCTACCTGCCACAAGAAGCCAGCATCTTCCGCAAACTGACCGTGGCGCAAAACATCATGGCCGTGCTGGAGTTACGCAAAGAGCTGAACCGTAGCCAACGCCAAGCCAAGGTTGATAGCTTACTGGAAGAATTCCAACTGACTCACCTGCGTGACAGCCAAGGCATCAGCCTCTCAGGTGGCGAACGGCGCCGTGCTGAAATTGCCCGCGCCCTTGCCAGCGAACCTGCCTTCATCCTGCTAGACGAGCCATTTGCCGGGGTTGACCCGATTTCCGTACTGGAAATCCAGAAAATCATTCGACACCTAGTCGCCCGCGACATCGGCGTGCTCATCACCGACCATAATGTGCGCGAAACCCTAGGTATTTGCCACCGTGCCTACATTCTCAGCGAAGGTAAAATTCTGGTCGAAGGTTCACCTGATGACATTTTGCAGAATGAACAAGCCCGGCGTGTCTACCTCGGGGAAAATTTTAAATTGTGAGCTAGCTTAAGTCAGCCACCATTCACCTCGATTATCGCATCTTTGCACCAGCAAACGATTAGCGTAGTATAAAAGCCATGACAGACAGGATTCATCGGCGACACAGCAAAAAGGAATAACAAGAACAATGCTCAAACAGGGATTTGATCTCAAACTTGGCCAGACACTCTCGATGACGCCACAATTACAACAGGCCATTCGCTTGTTGCAATTATCGTCACTGGAGTTACAGAACGAAATTCAGCAAGCACTGGAAGACAATCCTTTGCTGCAACTTGCCGATGAAGCCGATGACTCGCGCCCTGAAATACCCAACGAGCCGCTCGCCGAAGCCACCACCAATACTACCGAGCTATCCGACACGGAATCTTCCGCAGAGGCATCTAACGACCATTCCCAGCTTGATCAGGACATTCCCGACGAACTGCACATGGATGCCGAATGGGAAGATATTTACGATACGCGCAGCAGCAACAGTGACGGCAACGGCGATGCGAATGGATTCCTAGAAAATCAAGGAGATACCGCCGACAGTGGCTTGCAGGAACACCTGCTATGGCAAATTCGCATGAGCAACCTGACCAGCATCGACAAGCAAATTGCGGAAGTGCTGATAGGCTCGCTCGATGATGCCGGTTACTTGTGCGACCCGCTCGAAGAAATCTTTGAAGACCTCCGCAACGACCTGCTGATTGACATTGAAGACCTCGAAGTTGTCCTCAAATTTATCCAGCAACTCGACCCGGTAGGCGTAGGTGCACGCGACTTACGTGAATGCCTATTGATCCAGTTGGCGCACCTTCCAGAAAGCCGCATTCTCTTCAAGGCTCGCCAGCTCGTCGAAAAAAATCTGGACTTGATGGAGCGGCGCGACTATAAAGAAATAAGCAAAAGGTTGAAAATAGAACAGGGAGAACTCGAAGAGATCATCTTGTTGTTACGCAGCCTTCAACCACGACCGGGTAGTGCTTATTCAGCATCCAGTGCCGATTACATCGTGCCTGATGCCTATGTCCGCAAGATCAAAGGAGAATGGGTGGTTTCACTGAACGCGCAAGTCACACCACACCTGCAAGTCAATCAGTATTACGCTGACATGCTGGGACAGGCCAAAAGTGAGCATGATGCCAGCTACTTCAAATCCAATTTGCAACAAGCCCGCTGGCTGATCCGCAGCGTGGAAAGCCGCAATACCACCATGCTGAATGTTGCCAAAGCAATAGTTGAACGTCAAAGCGCTTTCATGCAATATGGTGAGCAGGCAATGAAGCCATTGATTCTCAGGGATATAGCAGAAGAGCTTGAAATGCACGAGTCCACCATCTCCCGCGTCACCACCAACAAATACCTGTATACCCCACGCGGTATCTTTGAATTCAAATATTTCTTCTCCAGTCAAGTCGATACTGATACGGGATCTAGCTGCTCTTCGACGGCCATTCGTGCCATGCTCAAAAAACTCATTAATGAAGAAGACCAGCACTTACCCCTAAGCGACAACCAATTGACCAACCTGCTCAACCAGCAGGGTATTAATGTAGCGCGACGCACTGTCGCTAAGTATCGTGAAGCAATGTCGATTCCGTCATCACATGATCGGAAGACATTGGTTCCGACCTGAACTGTGACTGTTATCATGACAAACACAGTTTCATCCATGACCTCGAATAAGGAGCTTGCATTATGCAATTAGAAATCACTGGGCATCATCTTGAAGTGACAGACTCCATGAACAACTATGTGCGTGAAAAGGCAGAACGCCTGAAGCGTCATTTTGACCAAGTAATGAAAATCCATTTCATTCTGGAAGTCCAAAAACAGAACCACAAGGCTGAAGCAACTTTTCATGTCAATGGCAACCACTTCTTTGCAGATGCCATTGCAGATGATATGTACGCAGCCATTGACGCCCTGACTGACAAGCTCGATCGGCAAATTGTCAAACACAAGGAAAAGATAAAAGACCATCATCGTCAGGAAGCTGTACAACTAGCTGCTATCACTGAAGAAACTGTGGACTGATATATTATTATGGACATCACTACCCTGCTATCTCCCGAGCGAATTGCCTGCAAGCCAGACATTTCCAGTAAGAAACGTGCCTTTGAATATTTGGCTGAAATGCTTGCCTTAAATCAAAGCACCTTAAGTGCCGATGCTGTTTTTGACGCACTCATCAACCGGGAGAAGCTGGGTAGTACCACTATCGGCAATGGCGTTGCTATTCCCCATGCGTGTATGTCCGTCACTCAACCTTGCGGGGCTTTGTTGTTAGTGGAAGACGGGGTCAAAATGGATGCGCCGGATAAAAAACCCGTGCAACTGTTCATGGCGATTCTGGTTCCACCCAACCAAGCCCCTGATTATTCTGAGCTCATTACCCAACTGACCAGCACTCTGATACAAAAAACATTGATTGAAGAAATCTGTAGCTATTGTGACAGTGAAGCGATGCTGGATCACTTCATTATGTTATTCACTCCATCCAACCACCCGTTAGAGGGTGCATTAGCGGCCTAATAGTATGCATTTAGTCATCATTAGCGGTATGTCTGGTGCTGGCAAAAGTTATGCCTTGCACACACTCGAAGATAACGGTTACTACTGTATTGATAACTTGCCTTCCCAACTGCTGGAAGCCTTGCTCAGTACTCCGCAAATAGCCAAACAGCCATATTTAGCTGTTGGCATTGACATCCGAGGTGGGCGCGACAGCCTGCTGGATACCCCCGACATTATCAAGCGGGTACGTCAGCGCGTGCCCAGCACACAAGTCATTTACCTGTATGCCACACAGGAAGTCTTGCGTAAACGTTACAATGAAACCCGCCGCCGTCACCCCTTAACCAGCGAAGCTCAGGAACTCGACAAAGCCATTGCGTTAGAGTCCACCCTCTTGGAGCCACTGGCTATTGACGCTGACTTACGGCTGGATACCTCGCATATTGGCGTGTATGAGTTGGGGCGTATGCTAACTGCACGCATCAGCCAAACCGACCAACAGCACTTGTCGCTGATGATCCAATCATTCGGCTTCAAACACACTGCCCCGTCGGATTCTGATTTTCTGTTTGACGTGCGCTGCCTGCCCAATCCTTACTGGGAACCTGACCTACGCACCCTGACAGGTCGAGATGCAGGCATTATCGAATGGCTCGAAAAGCATGATGAAGTACAACGTATGTATCACGATCTGCGTGCTTTCCTAGACAACTGGATTCCCAGTATCGACAACACCAACCAGCGTGCTTACCTGACAGTCTCCATTGGCTGCACGGGTGGACGACACCGTTCAGTGTATCTGGCCGAACAGCTCTACAAGCACTTTCGCAAAACCATGGGTGAAAACGTCATCCTGCGTCACCGCGAACTCAACTACGTGCGTTAGTCGCGCTGCTGTCACGAAAGTGACACATACTTACGCTTAAATGCCTGTATAACATGAAATTCATACAGGTTTCACATGAGCAATATCCTGATTGTCGAAGATGAACAGCCGATCCGCAAAATGGTCGGCTTTGCCCTAGGACGGGCAGGTTTCACCCTGAACGAAGCGGAAACGGCTGAACAAGCGTACACCGCGATCCACCGCCAACGCCCGGAACTGATCCTGATGGATTGGATGCTGCCCGGCATGAGCGGCATTGAACTGGTCAAGCGCTTACAACGCGACAGCAACACCCAAGACATCCCTGTCATTATGCTAACCGCACGCAACGAAGAAGCCGACCGCATTTCCGGGTTTCAGGCAGGCATCGACGATTACATCAGCAAGCCGTTTTCCCCCGCCGAATTGGTGGTAAGAATTCAAGCCGTATTGCGCCGCACCCAGCATTCCCAACCGGCAGACATCCTCGCATTCGACAGGCTGACTCTCGACCCACTCAGCCACCGCGTGACCGCAGGCGACACTGAACTCGAATTTGGCCCCACCGAATTCCGCCTGCTGAAATTTTTCATGCAACACCCAGACCGTGTGTACAGCCGCGAACAACTGCTGGATAACGCTTGGGGACGCAATGTTTACGTGGAAGAACGCACGGTGGATGTGCATATTTTGCGCCTACGCAAGACCCTCGCACCGCACGGGTTTGAACATTACATCCAAACCGTGCGCGGCTCAGGCTACCGTTTTTCGCCGAACCCCTGACCTTCTGCCAGCGTAAACACAACCGTCACAAAAACGTCACTGTCTTGCAGTATTAACCCTGCAAAATCAGTAAGGTATCCACTACGAGACGTACATTTTTGTGTCAAAGCCCAACCTCCAGCTTATCAGCAGCAGCACCCGCATGAGCGTCGTCACCGAAACGTGGCCACCAGAAATCAACGGGGTAGCACGCACCATCAGCCAGATGGTGACAGGCTTGCGTGCACACGGCGGCTATCACATCCAGTTAGTGCGCCCACGCCAGACTGCGCGTGACAAAGCCTTGCACGCAGACGGTTTTCAGGAATACCTCGTCAATGGGCTGACGCTGCCGTTTTACAAAGAAGTTCGGCTCGGCTTCCCGCAATACAACGCCCTGAAACGCTTGTGGAAAAAGCAGCGCCCCGACATCGTGCAAATCGTCACCGAAGGCCCACTCGGTTATTCCGCCATGAAAGCGGCGAACAAGCTCGGCATTCCGGTCATCAGCGACTTCCACACCAACTTTGACCAATACAGCCGCTACTACCGCTTGAGCGGGCTGTTTAGTCTGGCAAAGCGTTATTTACGCCACGTCCACAACCAGACACTGGTGACGCTCGTGCCCACCCGAGAATTGCAGCAACAACTGAGCACCAACGGCTACACCAAACTGGGCATTCTGGATCGTGGCATTGATGTAAAAATGTTCAACCCACAACGCCGCAGCCCTGCCCTGCGCGAACAACTCGGCGTCCAGCCCGACCAATTGCTGGTCACATTGGTCTCACGCATGGCACAAGAAAAAAACCTCGATCTGGCGTTTGAAGCCTTTCGCGCGATTCAACAACACGTTCCCAAAGCACGTTTCCTGCTGGTTGGCGATGGCCCAGAACGCAAACGCTTGCAAGATGCCCACCCCGACTGCCTGTTCGTAGGAATGCAAACCGGCACAACCTTGGCGGAACATTACGCCAGCGGCGACCTATTCCTTTACCCCAGCACCAGCGAAACCTTCGGCAATGTAGTGCTAGAAGCGATGGCCAGCGGCCTGCCGGTCGTCACCTTCGATTACGCAGCCGCTCACGAACATTTACGCAGCAATATCAACGGCATGAGCATGGCACTGGATGACAATGCCGCTTTCATTCAAGCAAGCACCACACTCGCGCTCAACCCTGTTTTACGCAAAACCCAAGGCCATGCCGCCCACCAGACCGCCCTCAGCTTGAGCTGGGAAAAAGTGGTGGAACGTTTACACCAAACCCTCCAGACCATTCTGCACGAGGTACGCCATGAAGCTGCTACACCAACTAAATGACCGTGAAATCCCGTTGTGCCTTCTGTTCAACCGGGTCAACCACTTAAAACCGATCAGCCTGTTTTTTGCGGCGATCAGCCGTTTGGGAAACGGGGTCTTTTGGTACGTGCTCATGCTGATGTTGCCGCTGATTTACGGCTGGCAAGCCCTGCAAGTCTCGTTGCACATGGCTTTGGTGGGGCTGGCTGCCCTGCTGGTTTACAAATGGCTGAAAAGCTCCACCGAGCGGGTACGCCCTTACAGCCACAGCGACAATATCCTGCAAAATGTAGCGGCACTCGACCAGTTCAGCTTCCCTTCCGGGCATACCTTGCACGCGGTTGGGTTTAGCTGGGTATTGCTGAGCTATTACCCGGAATGGTTCGTGCTGGTAGTGCCGTTTACCATCCTCGTCGCCTTGTCGCGGGTGGTGCTGGGGCTGCATTACCCTAGCGATGTGCTGATGGGCGCGTTTTTGGGCGCTGGTCTGGCACAAGGAAGTTTCTGCCTGTTGTCTTGCCTATTCTAAAAGGGGGCGGTCATGACGTTGCAACCTGTCATTCTGGAAGGCCGTTTAATCAACCTTGAACCCCTCACTGAGCAGCACATCCCCGACCTGTTGTACGCGGCGCGTGATGAACGGCTGTGGCACTACATGTTTTATGGCAACCTCGCCGAACGCGAACCGATGGAAGCCTTCATCCACAACGCCATCCGCTTGCGTGAAGCAGGCACTGACCTGCCGTTTGCCGTCATCCACAAAGCGACGGGGCGGGCGATTGGCAGCACACGCTTCCGCGACATTTGCCTGAAACACATGAAACTGGAAATCGGCGGTACGTGGTATGAAACCGAACACCAGCGCAGCGGGGTCAATCTGGAAAGCAAATACCTGCTAATGCGCCATGCCTTTGAAACCTTCGGTACCTTGCGAGTACAGTTCAAAACCGACATCCGCAATGAGCGTTCGCGCCAGTCGCTGGAAAAGCTCGGCGCAGTGCAGGAAGGGGTATTACGCCGCAGCGCCATTATGCCGGATGGGTTAATCCGCGATACGGCCGTTTACAGCATCCTCGATACTGAGTGGGGGATGGTGAAACAAAGGTTGGAAGCGCGGATGCAACGCAACAGTGTCAGCACCCATCAAAATATGCCTCGTATAATCAGCCCGCCTGTGCATTTGACGCCAGCTCAAACTCCTGAAAATTCACGGGTAAATTAATCTCATCCTTGCCGCGCTGCAAAGTCAGGCTGAGTTGCACCGCCCCTTCATATTGCTCCAGCAATTGTACTGCTTGTGCCTCGCTTTCCAGTTTCACCCCATTGACTGCCAGCAACACATCCCCTGCTTGCAAACCAGCCTTGTGAAATAGCGCCGGATCAGCACCGGGTGTTAAACGATAACCGGACAATTTGCCATTCACCACGACCGCCTCCGGCTGCACTGCGTCAAACAGACGGTAAGGGTCTAGTGCTGCGTTGTCACGGAATGACTTCAAATCGACCAGCGCCAGCTCATCCATAGACAACACCGGCAAAGCTGGCTGGGCAGTGTGCGGTGTCACAGTGTGATCACCCAATTCCAACTTTTCCAGATGCTTACCCTGTTGTAGCAAGGCGTAGCGCTCGCTGACCTCCAACAACTTCACCCCTTGATGGGTATGCAATTCGCGCCCGCTTTGCACCAGAAACTGCTTCCCCTGATACTCCATCACCGCAAAACCCTGTCCATCCGGCAAGCCCAACATACCCTTCAGGTTAAGCGGCAAAACACTCACGGGAATATCTTGCCAATCCAGACGACGCTTCACCGCCCCCGCAGGCGCGGGCGTTGACTCGAACTGAAGCGGGAAGCGCAACAGCGGCAAATAAGCCGGGTTGTAATTGCCTTGCGGGTAAGGCTGGGTATTGTCAATTTGCGTAGCACTGTTACCCGCACGGTACGTAACACTCGCCGGATTATCCTGCTCAATCGGACGTTCCGTAATCATTTCACCGGTTTGGTACGCCGTGCCATCCACACGGGTCAGCGGCTCCGCAGGATCACGGAAATGGCGGAACGTCACAGGCGTTTCCGGGAACACATCCTTGCCTTTGCTATAACGCTGGCTAACCACCACTTGGCGATAACGCGCCGCTGCCGCCAGTGCATCGCGTTCCGGCGGGTACAGCAAACCACCCTTGATGGTTCCATCCGTTTCCAGATACTCACCTTTAGCGGTGAATTCGCGCATCAGCTTTTGACGCAAGGTTTGCACTTGTTGAAAACGCTCCGCGCTGCTGGTGTCGAGGCTCGGCCAGTCTGCACTATAACCCTCCACTTCGCGGATAACCCCCGCCAGCACAGCTTCAACCGCAGGCGGCATATCACCGTAGAGGCTTGCACCCACCACCGTTTCAAGGAAATAGCGTAATTCACCTTTGCCCAACTCACGATTGAGTGGGTCACCCTGACCCGCCTTACCCGGTATCGCGGTTTCCGAGGCATTAGGGTCAGGTTGGTACAACAAGTAATTCATTTCCTGCCACCCCAACGCCCCGGCAAATTTGCGCGGCATTGCCCAAGTGCTATCCACGGTATTGCCCGTGCCAGAGGTAAAGGTTGGAAATTCAGTGCGGGTAATGCCACTGTGGCAACCGATACACTGGGTCATTTCTTCACGGTTTTGCGGACGCAAGGCACCATTCTTGTCTTCGATATAGCCAGCCAACAGCCAGCCTGCACCATTGTCTACCCAGCCTTGTGCATCATTGCCATAAACCCCCGTGCCTTCGGATTTTTCACCAGGGCGAAACTGGCTCGGCTGCCAATCCTGCATTTTGTACATGTAGCGCACTTCCTTGACCCGGCGGCTACGCGTTCCTGGCGCACGGACATCGACATAGTGTAAGGGATGGGCAAATTCCGTCCCTAGTGGGTACAAACCACGCTGAACTGCGACATCCTGCGCTTTCCCCACAAAGGTTTTACCATCAGCGGGTAATAAGCGTCCTTGGATGGCACGTTCCAGCAAATCAAGGTTTTGTTGGTAGATCGCCAGATCAAAACTGCCATTTTCGTGTCGCATGAATTTTTCCGGCAAACGGATGTAGATACCAGAAACCGAGCCAGTCATGGGGGTGAAAATCCCATAGGGCATGAAATTAAGCGCACGCCAACCGGTAATCCAGCCTTGTGCATCACTAAAGAAACCATTTTTTGCCGTTGTACTGCGGACAAAACCATCAGCACTGGCAGGCAAGTCAGCCGGATCAAGGCCGGGAAACAAGCGGAACGCTGACTGCACACCGGCATCCCACTGCTTCGGATCACCGGGACGCTGATCATAAGCCTCTTTCCAGTTATCAGTACGCAGGTAAGTGCGCATATCCCACGCAGTCGGGTCAATTCCCATTGCCACCACCACAGCACGCAGATTTTCTGGCTTCAGGGTATTTTCCCAGTGGTTAATGGTCGCCAAAGGAGCAGTGGTTTCGTAAGGGGCAAAAGCGTATTCCAATTGCAGATTGCCGATACGGGCTTCCAGACCTGCCTGTGGATTGTTATTGCCCAAGCCGGACTGGTAAGCGGCATTGGTGTGGCAATATTGGCAAGCGTTTTGTGTCCCTCGTGAAGTTTCGCTATAACACTGAGCAGGAATCTGCGGATAAGGGTTGCTGAACATTGTCGGGCTAAGGCGACTACCGATCAGCCCCATACTAGGCGTACTAACCGCTCCATCGCCACAGCCCCCCAATAAGAGAAGCCATAACAGTAAATAAATTTTATACATAAAACCAAACCTTGTCAGACAAGAAAGGCCGGTAAGGGGGACTTACCAGCCTTTAGGCAGGAACCTCACATTGCGCAAGGTTTACTTGATGGCAGGCAAGCCGCCGATGTAGCCGATGTTGGCGTCAAACTTGTCGATAGTCGCCAGTGCCTTATCCACTTCCGCATTTTTGCCAGTCGACCAGTCGCCGTGGTGTTGGCTGTTGCTCATGACGTAAGCATGACCATTCATGTCTTCCACTACTTGCAGGCCAGTGTTTTCAGCACCTGCCACTGCACTCAGCACACGGCTCAACTTCTTGGTATCGACATTGTAAGCCCAGACGAAGTTGTTGACGTGCATACCGGAATCTTCACCGATGAACAAAGTGCGCATTTTTTCAGAGAAGAAAATGTTGTCGGTATTGGCAACCGTGTTGGGGTCAGCGGTGTTGCCCAGCGCGTCAGCTGTGATGTCCTTACCCAGCAGGGCAGCTTCAACATACATGTTGGTCGCAACGTAGTCGGAGTTGATCGCAGCACCAGAGGTATCTTTCTGACCACCCTTCATGTCGGCACTGTACGTTGCACCCGCAGACACTTTTGCCAGCTTGATGTCGTTAACAGGCTCTTTAGCATCATCTGTCATGCTGTCACGGATAGCGGAAATCGCCACGTACAAACGCTTGTCTTTGTCGTTAACAGCGATACCTTCCATTTTGGTGAACTCGGTGGTTGCGCCTTTGATGGCTGCGAAGCGGCGGGACTCAAGGAAAGCCGCCGCTTTTTCCTGACCAGTCTTCACCATCAGGCACTCGTCAGCCGTAGAACCAGCGCGGACACGGGTGTAACCCGTCGGGCAAGCACCTTCGGTGGGTGCAACTGCGTCGAAGAGGGTTGCAAACGTCGCTGCATCAGCCAGTGCCTTGATTTCAGCATCCGTACCGCTGCCCAGCTTGACCCAGGTCAGGTTGGCCTTGCCGCCAGCGTCAGCAGAAGTTTGTGTCCATTTGGCTGCGTAGATAGTACCCGCTGACAGATCACCAGCCTTGTCAGCCACGAACATCAGCATGAAGCCGTGCGTGCCGTCGTCCCCCATGTAAGCGGTTTTGCCGTCCGGCATGACTTTGGACATTTCCCAAGTACCACGACCCATCGCGTAGTGCTTGACGATACTGCTAGAACCATCTTCCTTGACGGTCACTTCAGGAATGATGCCGTGATTGTAAGGGTTAGCGGTCTTTTCGCTCTTGAAATAGACTTCGTTCAAGGCTTTCAGGCCAGCAGTAGTAGCCGCATAGCCGCTGGTATTCAGCGGGTTGAACTGGAGATCATAATCTTCTTCGGAACCCAAGTGGGTATTCCAAGGGGTTTGCGAACCAAAGCAAGGAATCCACAGACCATCAACGCCAGAGAAATCCAGTGGCTTCTGGGATTTGACCGACAGTTTGCCGTCAGTGCCTTGAGTGATGCCGGTCAGCAGCATGGACATCGGCATACGGCTATACCAGTTAGCAACTTTATAGGCATCCGAACCATCAGACAGCAACCAATCGTATTCCAGATGAGAAATCAGGAACAGGTTGCTACCCACTTTCAACAGGCTGTTGGCATCTGGAGTTTCCGCGATAACCGGCTTGCCCAGCGGGTCATTGATCGGCTCCATTTTATAGTTGTAAAGCTGACCCGCTGCGTTGGCATTGCCGCCTACTTTATCTTTTACGCCGAACAGCTTGTTGTAAGAGAGTGGAAAATCCTTGGTAGTGCCATCGGTATACGTGACCTTGGCAATGGATGAGGAATAAGACTTTGCCATATCAACCGCTGCTGTTGGTGCAGGCATACTGCTGAATTCAACAGACTTGACGGTGGAAGTAGTAGAAGTTGTTGTATCAGCCGCAGTACTGTTACCACCACCACAGCCAGCCAGCGCAGAAGCCACTGCAAACGTCAGCAGGCTGATTTTCAGGTATTTCATTGCATTATCTCCATGAATCATAGGGCGTTTATGGTGTGCAATGTAACCCCATCAGTTTTCAGTAAAGTGACGCTTATATTGTATTTTTATTAAATAGTCCCTGTGTTTGGCAAGGCGCGGATATACCCGTACACTGCCTGAAAAATAGCAATATACGCCGTGGAGCCTAACGTGAATCAGCCAACACTCAACCCCCAAGCCAATGACAGCATCCGCATCCGCGAAGCCCTGCTCGGTAGCCGGATTGATACCAAACCCTTCCGCGCGGATGAAACCCTCGCCATCAACCCGTTGACCATTGCCATCCCTGATGGGGGTTGCGTGGTGCTGTTCCGCTACGGTGTCGTGGTATTTTTTGGCATGAGCACCGCACAGGAAACACAATTTCTGGAGCGCCTACAGCCATTGATCCAAGAGCCACACACTTCGCCAGATGACGAGTTGATCAACTTGCGCATCGACACTGCACAACTGGAAGGTGTTGATGCACAAGGCTGTTTGTGGTTACACGATATTTCAGTGCAACGCCTGCAACTGGTCGCGGAAATGCTGGCACGTAGCTCTGTCCTATCCGATGACGAAGCCCGCCTCACCAAAACCTTTGAAAAAATCGAACCCTTGGCGCAAAACCTGCGAAAACGGGGCAAAGTCGGGCAAAAAAAACAGGTGTTGCTAACTTACATTGGCGATTCCCTACTCAGCCAGCAACGCATGGTAGGCCGTGCCGAAGTCGCCGACAAACCCGATTTACTGTGGGAACGCCCGGAACTGGAAGGCTTGTACCTGCGGCTAGAAGACGAATTTGAATTGCGCGAACGCCATCTGGCGCTGGAACGCAAGCTGCAAGTTATCTCCAATACCGCCGAAACCTTGCTGGATTTATTGCAAACCCAGCAAAGCCATCGGGTGGAATGGTATATCACCATCCTGATCGTGGTTGAGATTGGCCTAACGCTGTATGAGATGTTTTTTCGCGGTGGGCATTGATTAGCGCAACACGCCATCCTTGTCGATGAACTGCTGGGTGCTGTATTCCTCTACCGGCAGTTTCACCACGCTACGGCCTGCACCCGTTTCACGAATGACATAATCGGCAAAGGATTGCGCATAATCCAGATAAGTGTTCAGCTTCTTAGCCGCCGCCAGATTCTTGATGGTGGTGTAACCATCGCCACCCGTGGCAAGGAAATTATTGGTCACAACCTTGTAGGTTTTCGCCGGATCAATCGCCACCCATGCTCCCGTCACACGCGAATTAACTTGCACATTGGTAACACGTACCCCTTTTGCTATAGACAAGTTCGCATCCCAACGCAAACCGGCTGCATACGGGTATGAACCCGTCGAACCTTGTGGATTCAGGGCGAAATCAATACCGTCTTCCAACGAGTCGATGATTTCTTTCCCGGTCATGTCCATTTCGGTCAGGGTATTCGCAAACGGCAGCAATGTGTAAGCTGTGCCGAGAGTAATGTCGCCAGCAGGTACGTCAATACGCACCCCACCACCGTTCTGTAAGCAAATGTCAGATGTCAGACTCATTTCCAGAAATGCTTTGGAAACGATATTGGCAATGTCACTGCCATGCGACTGGGTAGCAACGGTACAACCTGCGGTCTTGCTCAAGCCTTGGTTAGGGATGCGTTCGTGGCATAAGGTTTCCGCTACTACCCCGATCTTGCTTTGCTTTAACACATCGACTTGCTTGGAATAACTATCGAGGTTGGCTTGGGCGGTTGCATCCGAAGTGACGATGGAAAGTTCCGGCGCATCAGCCACCGCTTTCAACGTCGCTTCACGCTCTGCACCCGTCAGTTCTACATTGCTCACTTTGAAGGTGTCGCTTAACAACAGATGCGGTGTGCCTGAACATGCGCTCACTTCACCACTGGCGTTGAATTCAATGTTCAACTCGCCCACGACGTCACTGTATTGCGAGGCTTGGGCAATACACACCTGCTTACCGTTCGCATCAGTGGTTTTAGTCGGATAAGCGCCCTCTGGTGTCAGGCCGAAGGCTTTGAAGCCATCCCCCAGCAAAGTATGCGAATCGCCGCCCACGATCACGTCAACGCCTTTGAGTTGCTTGGCGATGGTTTGATCATTACCGTAACCCTGATGCGTCAGCAGGATGATTTTGTTAACCCCTTTATCCACCAACTCGTCGATGTATTTTTGTGCGGTGGTGGCTTCATTTGCAAATGTGGTAGTTTCATCCGGGCTGGAGGAGTTTTTGGTTTTGCCTGCAATGGTGATACCAATAATGCCGAATTTCTGCCCGTTGATTTCTTTGATGGTGTAAGGCTTGATGTAATCGGTGGCGGAATTCAGCGTCAAGGGTGATGTACCAATTTTAGGCTGCACGTTGGCGGACAATACGTCGGTTTTACAGGCTGCACTGCTATTGAGGAAATCGAGGAAGTTTTTCAGACCGGCATCGCCAGAGTCGAATTCGTGATTACCCAAGGTGAAAGCATCGAAACAGACCTGATTCATCTGCTCCGCATCTGCCCTGCCTTTGAACAGAGTGAAATACAGATCACCAGTAGTCGCATCACCGGCGTGCAGTTTCAATACATTACCGCCGCTTGCTGCCAGTTCATTGATTTTAGTCACTACGCGAGGGAAACCGCCGGTTTTGACGGCGATGGCTTTTCCTGCCAGCGTCAAGGTGGCGCTGTTAGGCTGCAAGTGTGAGTGGTGGTCGTTGATGTGCAAAATGCGCAGACTGGTGGCAGGTGCTGCGGGGCTGGTCGCAGCAGCAGTGTCATCATTGTTACAGCCGCTCATTAGCCCCAAGGTGGAAATGCACACGCTGAACAGGAGGGAATGCTGAAATTTCATTATAAGACTCCGGGTTGTTGCTGGATGGCCTCTGATATACAGCAGTTTGATGACAACGTAATTAAGTTGCAGCGGGGTGAATGTGAATGGTGCTCGAGAACATCACAAAGCCTTCACACGCTTTTCACCGCACTGACACATTCCCACCTCTATGATGGCTGTCATTTGAAACCAGCCGGAGAATGCCATGCCCCCTATTGATCGCCGTAGTTTTATTCGCCACGCCGTTTTGGGTTCGGGTGCGCTTGCCAGCGGCTTACTGACAGGTTGCAATAATAACGACAATGACAGCGCCGCCACTACGACGACTGCTAGCTTTACCCACGGTATTGCCAGCGGTGATCCCTTGGCGGATCGAGTGATCTTGTGGACACGGGCATTGCCCAGTGCCAATGCCACCAGCACCAGCGTGACGTGGGAAGTTGCCAGCGATGCCGCCTTCGCTACCATCGTGAACAAAGGTGAAACCAAAACCGACGCATCCAGAGATTACACAGTAAAAGTTGATGCTAGTGGCTTGAGCGCAGGCAACACTTATTACTACCGCTTCAAAACTGATGGCAATACATCGCCAGTCGGCAAAACCCGAACCTTGCCGCAAGCCTCACCGGATGAAGTGAAATTCGCGATATTTTCATGCGCAAATTACCCAGCAGGTTATTTCCACATTTACGCCGAAGCGGCTAAACGTGATGATTTGTTTGCCGCCATCCACCTAGGCGACTACATCTACGAATACGGTGCAGGTGCTGATCAGTACGCCTCTGCTGATGCCGCAAAACTGGGGCGCGTATCCTTACCCGCCAATGAATTGGTGAAAATTGATGATTACCGTCAGCGTTACGCGCAATACCGCAGCGACAAAGACTTGCAAGCGGTTCACGCTAAACTGCCGTTTATCTGCATCTGGGATGACCACGAAATTGCCAACGACACATGGAAAGACGGCGCAGAAAACCACACAACTGCGACCGAAGGCGATTTTGCCTTGCGCCGTGCTGCTGCTTTGAAAGCATGGCAGGAATGGTTGCCAGTACGCGAACAAGCTGCCAGCAACCCACTACGAGCCTACCGCTCGTTCGATTTTGGCACTTTGATGAGTTTGCACATGCTTGATACCCGTGTCGGTGGACGCGACAAACAACTCGATTACGCGACTTACATTGACCAGACCACGGGTGCATTCGATTCCACGACTTTTGCCTCTGATATGGCAGACCCGACCCGCCAATTGCTGGGCACGGAACAAATGGTGTGGTTGCAGAGCCAACTAGCAGCATCCAGCGCAACATGGCAAGTATTGGGGCAACAAATCCTGATGGGCAAGATGTACCTGCCATCGCCCTTGCTGACACCAACCCCGCAAAAGCCAACCGTCAGCTTTGCCCAGTATGGGGTACTTGCCACCGCATTCATCACCTACCAAACCTTGGTTGCCAAACTGACAGCGGCAGGCACACCTGTTACCCCGGAAAACCTGCTGGCAGCAGGCATGACTGCTTCACAACTTACCATCATCAACGACCCAGTGAATCAGGCTATCATTGCCGCCCCCAGTATTCCCTACAATCTGGATGCGTGGGATGGTTATGCAGTAGCCCGCGAAACCGTATTTGGTAGCGCACGGGCATTGGACAAAAACATCGTGGTGTTAAGCGGTGATACCCACAATGCTTGGGCAAACGATTTGCAAGACGTGAGCGGCAATGCCATCGGGGTAGAATTTGCGACGCCATCCGTCTCCTCACCAGGGCTAGAAGAATACATTCCAGACACCAAACCAGCAGAACTGGCAGCCGGAGTGCAGCAACTGATCCCCACGCTGGCTTACGCGGATACCTCACAACGCGGTTACATGGTGTTAAGCGTGAATGCGACCGAAGCCAAAGCAGATTGGCACTTCGTTTCCAGTGTCAAAACCAGCACTTACACCACCAAGCTGGAAAAAAGCCTGAAAACCACCTTAGTCGGTGCTGGCAAACGCAAGCTGGTGCGCAGTTAATTTGATCTTGCGAGTATTTCATGTACAACCGTGATTATTACCCTTACCCCATTTTATTAAATGGGGTAATTGAGGCTGTTGTCCAGAAGTTATCTGACACACTGCTAATTGCGACCCATGACAATGCCTCTTGCCGCTTTGCCCATGAAAGAGGACGCTTAACCCACTGCACAAGGCAAGGCTTTCCGATTGGCGAGAATTTCATTCCTAATCAATAAACTTTCGGCACGTAAAGATCATCCGGCAAAACTCGGCGTTCGTAATTGGGATTGAACATACGTTCAGGCAAAGCGATTTTCTCAGTAGGAAGATCCTCATACGGAATTTTCGACAAGATATGCTCAATGCAGTTAAGGCGTTCACGTTTCTTGTCATTGCCCTCAACGATATACCAAGGCGCTTCCGGGATATTGGTGCGCTCGAACATCTCCTCCTTCGCCTTGGTGTACTGCTCCCAACGCACACGAGACTGCAAATCCATCGGGCTGAGTTTCCACTGTTTCATTGGGTCATGAATGCGGGTCAAAAAGCGCAACTGCTGTTCTTCATCCGTGATGGAGAACCAGTATTTCAGCACAATAATGCCGGAACGCACCAACATGCGCTCGAACTCCGGTACATCCTGAAGAAACTGTTCAACCTGATCTTCGCTCGCAAAACCCATTACCCGCTCAACCCCGGCACGGTTGTACCAAGAACGGTCAAACAGCACGATCTCACCACCAGAAGGCAGGTGCGGCACATAACGCTGGAAATACCACTGGGTCATTTCGCGGTCGCTCGGCTTTTGCAGCGCCACCACACGGGCAACGCGCGGATTCAAACGCTGGGTAATGCGCTTGATGACACCGCCCTTGCCTGCGGCATCGCGTCCTTCACAAATGATCAGCACCTTGGCATTAGTTTGTTCCACCCAGTATTGCAGCTTGATCAACTCGGACTGAAGCCGCAACAGGTTAGTATAATAGACCCGGTTATCCAGTGTGTCGGGGTGCTGGCGCTTGTAAATTCTGCGGATTTCTTGGCTGAGCATGGGTTCATTGAATTCCATCTCGAACATATCATCCAAGGTTTCGTCCAGTTCTGCTTGCAGCCAGTCACGGCTAAGGTCTTCCATAGTATTGTCGAAATCCATTCCTATTCCTCGCATTCTCAAGAGTGGGAGCTAACATGATCCTTCGTCAACGCGAGATACTAACGTTTCAATATGACAGAATTGTGTCGGACGGGATTACACATACAACGGAGCCATACGCCGCCAGTAATAACCGCGATGCGCTCGCTCATTCCACTCATGCAATTGATGCCGAATCCCCTTGCTGTGCAAGATATGGCTCAAATGCTGGTTATTACCCAAAAACGGATCTTCCTTACCGATGACCAGCACAATATCCATCTGCCGCAAATGCTGTAAGCGCCATTCACACGCCAGATTCGGCAAAAAATGTGTCGGGGTATGAAAATAGACATTCTCGTCATAATACCCATTGAACAAATTCGAGAAACTTTCCGCCTGTATCGTCAAATCATAACGCCCGGAAAATACGCTCAGTTTCTGGAACAAATGCGGATGCCGGAACGCGATATTCGCCGCATGGAACGCCCCCAAGCTACAACCGTGCGCAATCGTACAAGGATGCTGATTCTTCTGCTGCATAAACGGCAAGACCTCATGCAGGATGTAATCCTCAAACTGCATGTGGCGGCGGATACGTTCGGCGGGATGCTTCCAGAAACAATACAGCGCCTCGTGATCCACGCTGTCCACGCAAAACAGTTGCAACTGCCCTGCATTAATCTTATGCGAAAGCTGCTGTACGATGCGCAATTTTTCGTATTCGTAAAAACGCCCGTCGCGGGTGGGGAATACCAGCACTTTCGCCCCTGCGTGCCCAAAAACCAGCAATTCCATCGTGCGCCCCAAACGGGGGCTGTGCCAGCGGTGATATTCGCGTTGCATTGACCTGACCTGCTTACTGTTTGCGACATTTCGATGGACACATCATAAGCGTGCGATGTTGCAAGCGTTTTAAAGCAGCGCGAAAAAAACTTCCAATTCTTGTTGCAATTCCTGTTCCTGCTTCGCCCGATTAGGATAATCAAAATGCCCTGCTTCCAGTACAAACAGCGTTTTCTCCCCCGTTAAAGCATTGTACACCGCGAACTGTCCTGGTGGCGCAACGGCTGGGTCAAACAATGCCGCCGCCACATGCATGGGCTGCTGAATCGACTGTGCGGCACTTGCCGCATCGTAATATTGCAAGGTGTTCAACACAGTTCCGTGTTGCTGTTGGTAACGCTGCACTGCTGCACCGCTGCCAATTGTGGGTAATTGCAAGCGCAACGGCTGATGACCAAACGTCGGCACATTCAAATGTGCCCGCTGAATCCGCGCATCCCACGGCATTGCCAATGCACCGATTCCACCTCCAAAACTGATGCCAGAATAGCCAATATGCCCTTTCGTTGCCGGGAACAACATCTGCATGGACGATACCGCCAACCACAAATCATCCACACATCCACCAATAATGTACTGTTGTGGCTTGTCGATATCATGCAAGACATGGAAAGATGGATTACTGGAAACGGGCGGATGCTGGCTACGCGCCAACCCCCGGAAACACGGGAACAACAGCACCGTGCCTTCCGGGTGTACACGGTAATCCGGCCCATCACAGCCGCCGTAGCCATGCCCAAATACCACACCCCGTGTGACCGGCTGGTCTTGCGGAATCAGCACCCAACCCCGGATCACAAAATGATCAGTAGAAAAGTAGCGCAGGCTATAAACCTCAAAACCCGCGTGTGACATACCCGTGTGCCTGATGCGTGGGCAGGGATGTACCTGCATGGCGCGGGCATAACGCGCCTGCCAAAAAGCCTCAAAATCGGCAGGGGCTTCTGGCGAACCAACCGCCAATAAATCTTCCAGCGAATAGCCGTAGCTAGGGTCAAACGCAAACGAGTGAGTAAAAGCAGTCATACGGTTCCTCTTAACGGGTTATCCGCTTATTATACGCATTCCTTGCTGCTTGGACTGAACCCAAACTTATGTCTTACTTGTACCTTGCCCTCGCCATCATTGCCGAAGTCATTGCCACCAGTTCCCTGCGGGCTACCGAGGAATTCACCAAACCCATCCCTACCCTCATCATGATCGCGGGCTACGGCGTAGCGTTTTACTTCATGACGCTGGCGTTGCGCACCCTGCCACTGGGTTTCACCTATGCGGTATGGTCAGGGTTGGGCATTGTGCTGATCAGCATCATTGGCATCATTTTTTACGACGAACGACTCGATTTACCCGCCACACTGGGCATGGCAATGATCATCGCCGGAGTAGTAATCATCCAGATGTTCTCGAAAATCGTCAAACATTAGGATGTCGTGTGACACTCACACCCGTACAATGGAATTCTCCCCATCTACTCCGTTCACCGCATAACCATCAGCTTCCCAATCATTTTCCCAGCGACTACCGTCATATAGGTAGCGGAACTGATATTCTGACATCCCCGTATCCAGCTCCAAAACTGCGGTAAACTCACCGTTTTTCAGGGCAGTCATGGGGGTAGCTTGCGTATCCCAGCCATTGAAGTCACCGACCAGTGCAATCCCACTGGCAGACTGCGCTGCTGTTTTATGGATGCGAAACGTGACCTTGCAGATCGGGCGGGTTTTCAGGTATTGCTTTTTCAACATGGCTTAATTCCGGTCAATTGCTCGGCATTCTCTCACAAAAATTTTAAGCAATTTTTATGCCAGAAAATTTAGGGAACATCATAAAGCCATCACAGCACCCCATTCTGGCACACGCTCAAAGGCCGCATCATCAGGCGACGCTTGTGGTAATGGCTTTCCATGCGTTGCATGATGCCATCCAGAAAGCGCACGGTTTCGACGATATTCGGCCCTTTGTTAAGCATGGCGCATTCGGCACGGATGCTCATCGCGGCATCGGTGACTTCAGCGCGGGAAGGCGCACCATTTTTCGCCATGCTTTCCAGAATTTGGGTAGCCCAGATCACCGGGGTATGCGCGGCTTCACACAGCCAGAGAATTTCTTCCTGCACTTCAGATAGACGCTCAAAACCCACCTCCACCGCCAGATCGCCCCGCGCAATCATCACTCCAACCTTGGGGGAACGCATCGCCGTCAACAGGATGGCAGGCAGGTTTTCAAACGCCGCCCGATTTTCGATCTTGAGGATGATGCCTGTGTCAGGAATCCCCAGCCGTTGTAAATGAGCTTGCAGATTGGCTACATCGTCGGAGGAACGCACAAAAGACAATGCCACCATGTCTACCTTGCCAGCCATAGCCTCAAGGTCGGCAATATCCTTGTCCGTCAAGGCGGGCGAATGAAACACGGTGTCGGGGAAATTGATGCCTTTTTCTGCCCGTAACTTCGCGCCACCGGGTGGGGTATGGGTAATCAGCAAGTCGATGGTGTCGCCATCACGCGCTTCCACCGTGCCACCAATCTTGCCATCATCCAGCCACACTTGCTGACCGGACTGTACTGCGCTGAAAGCTTCTTCCAATGTGCAGTGAATGCGGGCAGGCTGGGTTTGCACGCCCTCGGCATCACGCTCACCGGCAGTTCCCGGCTCAGCAGCACGAGTCAGAATCAGGTGGTCACCAACGTGCAGGGCAAGGGGGGGAGTCACTTCTGCCACATGGATGAGCTTGCCCTTGCCAAGTTTTTTGCCGTTGCGCTCGAACAGCAGTTCGGTATTTTCCTGTAAATAAAGGGTCTGGTCGGTCGTCACTAAACGGGCGTGCTGGTGTTTGGCGACGACCTGTAATTCGCGGTGAGCTTCACGCGCATCACGGAGCAGAATGTCATCACCCGGACGCGTATCCGCCAATACCTTGCCACTCACTTCGAGCGCCGGGAACTCCTGTTCAATCCACTCTGCACCTTCGGGAATCAGCCAGAGACGCCCCGGCATATACACATGACCAAACAGGTCACGCTTGGGCTTGAGTTTAATGACCCGCCCGACAGCCTTGATCGTGCCGGTACGCAATTTCGGCCCCGCCAGATCAAGCTGGGTTTTACAGGTTTTGCCCGTTTGGGATTCTGCTAGCCGCAAGTTGCCGAGCATTTGCTGCCAATCGTCAGACGTGTCATGGGCGCAATTGATCCGCATGACATCCATCCCCACTTCCAGTAAACCGCTGATCAGGACATGATCGTCGGCAGCTTCGGAGGGCATCGTCACCATGATGCGTACTTCACGGTGGAGCGGACGAGCACCAAACAGCGCCGTGGCTGAGCGCTCCATCAGCTCACTACTAGTAGCAACGGAAACAGGAGCAACAGGCGCAGCGGAAGGTGTTTCCCCTTTCAGGCATTGCAAGGCTGCAATCACGCTATTCAGGGTTGCCAGCGTATGCGACTCCAGTATACCCAATGAACTCAGGCCACGTTCAATCAGTGCAAGCTGTAATTCCCGCAGCTCGTGACTGCGCACCGAGAGGTAATGCAACAGGTTTTGTGCAGAAGGTTGGTGGGCTGCATCAAGCTGTTCTAACTCTGGGTATTGCGTGGCAAACGTCACTGCCTGGCTACGAATCCAGATCAGCTGTTCCAGCAACTGCTTATCATCCATGCTTATTGTCCTTTGGGTTTGCTTGTGCGGATGCTACCCCCACCATGTTGCAGAATGATGACAAGACACCTGCCAACCATTGTCATCATTCTTTCATAATACCGCCATAAAACTTTCATCAATAAGCTCTACGATTCGCGCAAATCCATCCCGGATTCTTTTTTCCAAGGAGCTTTTAAATGAAACAACTTACTCTGGCAGTTGCATTGGGTCTGGTAACTGCTGCCGGTGTTGCGCAAGCACGCGACAACATCGAAATCGTCGGTTCTTCTACGGTATACCCGTTTTCCACCGCTGTTGCGGAACAGTTTGCCAAGAAAACGGGGATGGCTGCTCCCAAGGTTGAAGCCACCGGTACTGGCGGCGGCATGAAATTGTTCTGTTCTGGCGCTGGCATTGATACACCTGACATCAGCAACGCTTCGCGCCGCATGAAAAAGAGCGAAATGGAAACCTGCATAAAAAATGGCGTTGATGCTGTCACTGAAGTCAAAATCGGCTTCGACGGTATTGCCATTGCCCAAGCTAAAGACGCAGCACCTGTCGCACTGTCACGCCGTGAACTGTATCTGGCACTGGCGAAAGATGTTCCCACCGGCCCTAATGGTGAATTGCAACCGAACACTTACACCACTTGGAAGCAAATCAACCCAGCGATGGCTGACGTGAAAATCGAAGTCATGGGCCCGCCGCCCACTTCTGGTACACGTGATGCATTGGCAGAACTGGGCATGGAAAAAGGCTGCCTGCTCTTCAAAGGTATGCCAGAACTGAAAAAGAGCGACGAGAAAGCCTTCAAAGCTGCTTGCACAACGGTACGTGAAGATGGTCATTACATCGAAGCGGGCGAAAACGACAACCTGATCGTGCAAAAGCTGCAAGCCAACCCTAATGCAGTCGGCATCTTCGGTTACAGCTTTATGGATCAGAACCGTGACAGCCTCAAAGCGGCATCCATTGATGGCGTAGACATCAGCTATGATGCCATCGCAAACGGCTCATACAAGCTATCACGCCCACTTTACTTCTACGTGAAAAACAGCCACGTTGATCAAATCAAAGGCATCAAGGAATACATGGCTGAGTTCGCCAGCGATGCAGCCTTGAACGCTGACGGCTATCTGGCTGACAAAGGCTTGGTTGCACTGCCTGCGGCGGAAAAGAGCGCTTCCATTGCCGCTGCGGCTGCACTGACGCCCGTATCGGTCAATGCCCTGAAATAATAAAATAACAACGCCAAAAATAACAATGAGCTAGTGTTAAGGGAGCAAGGATGCTCCCTTTTTTATTGGGCAACCCGGACATCTGCCCACTGTACAAGATGTAAACTCCCATCCCACTCTTCCACCAGCGCGGTACAACTTTCCACCCAATCGCCATCGTTGCAATACACAATACCGTCAATTTCTCGGATTTCAGCGTGGTGGATATGCCCGCAAATAATGCCATCCAATTGGCGCTTCTTAGCCTCTTTCGCCAGCGTTTCTTCAAAGGCTGAAATGAAATTCACCGCTGACTTAGTTTTGTGCTTGAGATAAGCTGATAGTGACCAGTACGGATAACCCATGCGCCGCCGCAAGCGGTTGTAAATGCTATTCGCCACCAGCAAACGCTCATACACCCAGTCACCCAATACTGCTAACCAACGGGCGAATTGCATCACGCCGTCAAATTGATCGCCATGCAACACCAAAAACTTGCGCCCATCTGCCGTGGTATGCACCACTTCATCTTCCAGATTGATCGCCGTAATTTGGTGATGGATGAAAGGCCGCAAAAACTCATCATGATTACCGCTGATATACGTGACTTGCGTGCCACGTTGCGCCCGTTCAAACACCAGATGCAAAATCTGGTCGTGGAAAGTATCCCAATACCAGCGTTTGCGTAGCGCCCAGCCATCCACAATATCGCCGACCAGATACAAATGATCCGCTTGATTGTGTTGCAGGAAATCGAGCAAAAACTCAGCTTTGCACCCACGCGAACCGAGGTGCGTATCAGAAATCCAGATACTGCGATATTTGCGGAAGTTCTGGTTGATGGTCATTGGAAATCCCCCCTTTCTGGTAATGCGCAAGCACGGCGTAACGTCCACGCAAATGGCGGATGCGCAGTTGGTCATGCTGGCGAGCAGCCAGTTGCTCCAAATAAACAGGTACTGCCGGATCCGGGTGAACATTGAACCAATCCAACCATTGCAACAGCAGTTTGCGGAACCATGCAGGCATGGTTTGCTGATCAGAAAAGTCCACCACATGCAAACACCCACCGGGCTTAAGGATGCTCAGGGCATGTTCCAGCGCATCCTGCCAGCCGGGGATCATCGACAGCACATACGAAAACACGATGTGGTCAAACGGCTTATCCAGCCCAAACGCAGTGTGGTCAACCTGCCCCGCCAAACCTTGGCGCAAGCTAATCTGCTGGCTATACAAGGTATTGCGCAGATTCTCTTGCGCCGTTGCCAGCATCATCGCGGAAGCATCCATGCCGTAGAGTTTGGCATGGGGGTGACGATAGGCTAACTTGGTTAGGTTACGCCCCGTACCGCAGCCGATTTCCAGCAAGGTTTCATGCGCTTGCAAGGGAATTTCCGTCAGCAGTGTGTCACGCCCTAACAGGTAATACTTGCGGGACAAGTCATAAACGTACCGCTGGTAACGGTACTGCTGATCCATTTTCTGTGCGGCATCCATCATCAACCAGCCTTACGGTAGAGGTGGAAACCACCGTAGATGGCAGAACGGTCTTGCTGGAATAATTGCGCTGAGGTTTCCGCTTCGTACACAAACTGGTTGCGCAATTCAGCAGGCAAGGCAGTCTCTAGCGGCGATTCAGCAGCAGCAGTGCGGAAGATAATCCGCGTGCCTGGTTTGCCCACCCGTGCGATTTGCGTCCACAAGCGGGTCAACACCTCATCCGTCATCCAATCCTGCGCGTCGAGGAAGACGAAACGGTCGTAACTATGCGGCGCTTGCTCTTCCAAAAAGTCGATCATCGAGCCAAGGTGCGTATCGACCTTACCCAACTGGCTGCGGATAGCGTTGTAGTTTTCCGCTTTCAGGTAAGCAGGAATCGCCTGACGTTTGGCGTGGTCGTAGCTGTGGCTAAACCCCTGCCAAGCAAAATAGTTGTCTTGAATCGGGGTATCACACGCCAGACGCTTTACCCGTTCACGGTATTGCCCGATCAGATTGCCCTGTTCCTTCATCGCTTTGTATTGCTGTGGTGGAATGCCAAGGCTGAATACCGATACCGGCAATTTACCAAGGAATTTCACCAGTTTGTTATCGAAAAACGGCGCAATGTGTTGCTTAAAAATCGCCTTCTGTTCGTACAAACTGGCGGCCGTGAGAAGCTTTTCCGGGTGGTAATTCGTGCGTCGCGCTATCCAGTGCAACAGGCGCATAAAATAGCCAAAGCGCGTGTGACGGTACAGCCCGTCACGGAACATGTGGATGCGTTTTTGACCCCAGATGCTGCGCCCTTGCCAGAAAGCATCCAGCGCCGTATCCAGATGCGGGCGGATGTGCTGCTCATACTGCGCAATATTGGTTTCGCGGTCAGCGTAACCAAAGAAATCGTAAAACGCGGCATGATCCGGCAGGTGTTTCATAGCCGCCAGCTTCAGGCGCGTCAAGGACAAGTGGTAAGGGTTCAGGTCAATCGCGGTAATGTGCGCCGGATTTGCCGTCAGGTAATTCAGCACATTACAGCCGCCCGAAGCAATGGTCAGCACCCGGCTTTCCGAGGTCAATTGCAAAGCTTGTAAATCAACCGCTGGGTCTTCCCAAATCTGGTTGTAAATAAAGCTATTGAACCAAAAGCTGAATAAACGTTGCTGCATCCCCATCAAGGAAGTCGGGGCATGTTGATGCACAGCATCGCGCATTGCGTCGGAAATACCTGCCATGAAATTCTCTCTAACAAAATCTAATCGTGGGCTTGAGGCTAAGGCTTGGGAATGACGGCAAAATGACGCTTGTGTGATGGTTGTGTTAATACGAAAAAACATCATTTAAGCTGTTAAAATACGAGAAAACAGCTAATATAATGTTTCAAGGAGGTATTATGCTTATCCACGATCAAATCCGCGCCCGCCGCCGCGCGTTGGGGCTGACTCAAGCCGCCATGAAAACCCGTATTGGCATGGGGCAACAGCAATACCAACGCATCGAAGCAGGCGGCAATGCCAACCTCTACACCCTGAAACTGATAGCTGACGGGTTGAATGCCGAATTGATGTTGATCCCGCGCAATCGCGTGCAAGCCGTACTGGATTTACTCAATGGCACAGCGGCAACCCCCTCCCCTGAAGACATCGAGCCACTGGAAAACCCTTGGCAAGATTTACTGGGTGATTTGTACGAGGAAAGTAATACATGAGCCAAGCAGCACAAGTCAGCGTCTTAGCATTGCATTTGCACGGTACGCACCTCGGCTATCTGGCAGGTTTCGCAGGCGGGCATAATATCGTCACCTTTACGCCTGATTACTTGCACAGCCAGACTCGCCCTACTTTCACGTTAACCCAACTGGGCAAACCGGATTTGTTGGAAAAACCGTGGCAGACGCGCCAACGCTTGCATCCAGTACTCTCCAATCTGTTGCCAGAAGGCGCATTGCGGGAATGGGCAGCACACCAATTAAAAGTCCACCCGGATAATGAGTTTCCCCTGTTCACTTGGTTTGGCAATGACTTACCCGGCGCACTGATCGTAACGCCACTCGAACCAGAACAAGTCCCCGCATGGGCACTGATGCGGAACAAGACCCAAACGGCTCCCGTCATCGTTCCTGTCAGTCATTATGGGCAACGCTTCTCCCTTGCCGGGGTACAAATGAAATTTTCCGGCAAGCACCAAGACGGGCGCTATCATATTAGTCAAGCGGGGGAACTGGGCAACTGGATCATCAAAACGCCGTCAACGCTTTACCCCCATGTGCCAGCCAATGAATATACTTGCATGACCTTGGCAGGGCTGGCTGGGGTAAATATACCCGAAATACGCCTGATCCCACTGGCGGAACTGGATGGCCTGCCCAATATCCAGTTACCTGCTGAAACCCATGCTTACGCCATTCGCCGCTTTGACCGGGACGATACCGACGGGCGCATTCATACCGAGGATTTCGCGCAAATCCTGCAAAAATACCCGCATGAAAAATACCGCGACAGCAATTACGAAATGTTGGGGCGCATCCTCCAGCAATACAGCCGTGACGGCATTGCCGACCTGCAACAACTGGCACGTCGCCTGTTGGTCAATATCCTGCTGGGAAATGGCGATGCTCACCTGAAAAACTGGACGGTTTTCTACCCTGACCAGATAACCGTTATTTCAAACCTACCCAAATATACCTATAGCTAGCTAAAAGTAATCATGGTGTTGAATTCCTGCTTCACGGGGGCTGGTTTCGCTTTCGGCTTACACCGAGAGCCAGCGCCTTCCCCTCCACAGGCAGACACCGTGTAACTCACGGCGTATTCTTGCAAATTCTTGGCGGCGTTTACGTCACGGTCATGGACTGCACCGCAAACAGGGCAAGTCCATTGACGTATCGACAGCGGCAGATTGTCCACTTTATGCCCACAGCCAGAAGCAGAACAGGTTTTGCTGGAGGCAAAAAACCGATCAGCCACGACGACC
>NZ_JHYQ01000023.1 GCF_000621325.1 Thiothrix lacustris DSM 21227
CATGATCACCCAACGCTTCGCCACCGTCGAACCCGTGTTTGGGAACTTGCGCGGCAACAAACGCCTGCACCGCTTCACCTTGCGCAGCAAAGCCAAAGTGGACGGGCAATGGAAACTGTTTTGCCTGATGCACAACCTCGAAAAGCTGGCACATTACGGGTATGTCGCATGAAGGGGGAAATGATGCTGCCAAACACGCAAAAATGCACCGTATTGAGCGTATCAGGTGGCATTCAGGGCGTTATGGGGAAGCAGGAAGTCGGCAACGCTGAAAAAAACGCCCGGTCGTTTGGGATGTTCAAAAAAATGACTGCCCGATCTGGATGGGATGATCAGATTCGGGTTTTTCTACACCCTCATTGGACGAACTAATTGTTCATTAGCATCGCGTAGGAATCTTCCCAAACGAGGCAAGCAATTTCGAGTGGGTCTCGCTCCTTGGGCATACAGAGATTTTATCTGATCTTGGGTGAGAAAAAATTTTATAGGCATTGCATTATCACTTGGAGGTTTTAATGCGAATGTTTTTACTTCAACATTATATCTAATGCCATTTGATGAAAATGAGAAATCAAAGTTTTTTCTTGGGTCTGATTCAGAACCAGAACTTGCCAAATTGCTTTCAACTTGATACATGAACTTCTCTGGAAAATTCATTAAGAAATAATGAGCTACTGTTAGTTCACAAGCACGACCAATATATCCATCGGAGGCTGGCACTCCAAGTCCTTTTAAAATTTCGTTTAAATCGTAATTTATTTTATAGAAATCATCCAATATTGACTTCAGTTTCTCAATATAGAGTTCTACTTGATCTTTATCGTTTAATGTTCCTTTTGTTCTTATTTCGGAAAAAAGCTGCTCTATAGAGTTCATGACTTCCTCAGAAAATATCGATTAATAATATTAAGTATTGGCGTGAATATATGCTAAAACACCAGCACTCGAAATAATAAATAGGGATTTCCCCCCGAAGGACTTAGTTGGTCACTCAATAACCAGAATCATAAACCTACCACTTGTCGGTGGATAGTGTTTTTTACGCAGGAAATGGAGCATCTGACTTCCTATCAGTTGCTCCTACCCTACCGAGTTTCAGTCAGATCAAGCAGTCTTCCAAACTACCACCTGATTCCACCAACGCTACAGCCCAAAGTGGTTTCCTGCCACGCCCAGTCCAAGTCTGTTCATGGTTATCCGGGTTGCGGTACTTAGCTTGAACAGCAGCACGCTTCTTGGAAGGGGTAGCCTGCATGACCTCTTCAAGAGTAAAACCTGACTCTGCGGCCATGTCCTCAAACGTCTCACGCAACCGGATCAATTCACTTTCACGGCGGCCACCGATGATACTTTCAATGCTGCCTTTTAATGCCGCAAGCTCGGCAACACTCAAATTGGATATATCAATACTGGACATGGAATACCTATCCTTCTGTCTTGGTTGAAAAAATTCATAACACTGCACCATCTGCCGACCGCATGGATCACTGACAGTCTGATACTCACCATTACACCATAGCTTTGCACGACCAATAGCCAAGCTACCCATAACCTATCCACAGAATCTGTGGATAACGCCGTGCATAAGCGATGGCTTAACCGGAAACCGCCCCAATAAAACAGTAATATACCACATATTGATTACATATTAAGCAATTAACAAACACCAAGGCCGACACCATCAGCTTCCACCAGCCGATAACTGTGGCTTGCCCGCCGCTTGCCAACCGCCTCCAGTTGCGCCTTCCCTTGCCCGAAACCCTCCAGCAATTCGGTCTTTGTACCACCCAGTTTCGTGTCCAGTGACCCCCAATCCCTGACCATTACCCAATGCCCCAGCAAATCCTTATACACGGATGCCCGGTAATAACGCCGCTTTTCAGAATGTACCCAGAGTCTGCTTGTATACATGGCTTCATGGTTGTAGCTGTTTTGTTAAGTAAGTATGTTAAGTTAGTTTGTTATGTAAGTAAAGTTAATATATAATGGTTGGCAGACAAATCAGGAGTGACCCACATGAAGCCAGCCACCTACACCAACGAACAGATCATCGAAGCAGGGATGCAATTGCTGGCGGATAAGAAACGGGTCACACCTTTTGCCATCCGCAACATTCTGGGAGGTGGCAATCCAGCCCGAATCAAAACCATCTGGGAAGAAAGCCAGCAAAATGCCCTGGAAGGGCAGGTGGTATCCCACCGGGTGGAATTGCCGACTGAATTTGCCGATGCACTGGCTGCCACCAAAGGCAGCCTGGATGAGCTGGCCATGCGGATGTATGGCAGGGCGCAGGAAGTTGCCGAATCCCGTGTACGTGAAACCATTGCCGCCGCCCGCAAGGCCAAGGAAACCGCCGAGGTGGAAGTGGCAGAAGCAATGGACACCGTTGAACAACTGGACAGCGAAAATGCCCGCCTACAGGAAGCAGTGGAACAACTTCAGACGGAACTCAAACGGGTCAGTGCCGATAATTCCCGCTTGCAGGAAAGGCTGACGACCATGACCGACAAGGCCGAGAAAGCCACCTTGGAAGCCAAAGATGAAAAAGCCCGTAACCGCGAACTGGAAAAGCAGCTAACCGTCAACGAAACCCAAACCCGGATACTGGAAGGGCAGGTGAGGGAACAGCAAACCACCATCAACACACTACAAGGCAAGCTGGAAGCCGCCAGCCTGGCGCACCAACAGCTTGAGCTGGAAAACAACACCCTGAAAGCCGACCTGAAAAACGCCGAAAGCACCCAACAGGCACTGAATGGGCAACTCACCGCCGCCCAACAACAGCAAGACAGCCTGAGAACCGCACGGGATCAGGCAAGGGCAGGGCAGCAGGAAGTCCAGCAACAGCTTGCTATCCTCCAAACCCGGCTGGAGGATGCAGCCAGCAGGGAAGGGGAGCTGAAACAACGGCTGGAGCAAAGCCAGCAGGCTGAAGAACAGGCCAAGACAACCGCAGCGGAACTGAAAGGCAGGCTGGCAGCCCTGACCCCCGACGGCACGGCGGAAAATAAACCCGCACCCGGTGCGGCTTAACCCGGCTACCCTGCCAACCTAGGCAGGGTAGCCGCGCTCCGGGATACCCAAAAGGCTTGCTACTGACGGGAAACTGTCGGGTTGTAAGCGACAAATGAGCCGGTCACAAAGCGGAAACGGTGTAACTGCGGGTCATCAACCGCCTTGCGGTGCTGGTACTGCCGCCTGCCTTCACTGGCGGCATCCATCCAGTAGACCATCAACCCCCGCCATTGGCGCAGTTGCTGGCGGTGCTGGCGCAATGCCTGCAAACTGTCCGGTGCATCTGTCCTGACCGTCATGGCCTGTAGGTGCTGGAAGTATTCCCTTGCCTGCCTTGCCCGTTTCAGGTTTTCCCGGTGTGAATACCGTGTACAGATTTTAGCTTGGTCTGGATTATCCATGCTCAACCTCCTCCTTATCCACCACCGCAACGATTGACTGCCCACCATCATCATGGTCAAACAGTTCCACCCGGATACCTTGGGCAAAATCAGCCATGACTGGCGTTTGCAACACACCTCCCCGGATTTCCAGCCGGATACCGTTTTGCCGCTGTGCCTGTTCCAGTGCAGCCATCAACCCGTAGGTATTCTTGAACCTGCCAGACAGCCGCGTATTGGGTAGCTGGTTCAGGGCATGGATCACATCATCCATCAGTTCCAGTACATTCATTGTTCACCTCCTTCGGGTTTCAGGAACATCCACCATTCAGAAACCGCCAGTTGTTCACCTGTCACCGGGTGACGGTCGGTCAGGTCTGCCGTTGCCTCAAACCCTGCGGGTGGTCGGTAGCCCCGCACATCACCTTTGCCATCCCACTTGAAACAGAACTCCCCACCGCCAAGGTGGTGTAGCTTTTCCATGTCTTGCATCGTCTTGTCCTCCTTTAAAAATGCCATGTCACAGCCGCACTGCGGCTTACGCCCTTCGGCGAGAACGGGGGAGGCGGCGTCAATGATGCCAGGCGGGGAGGGGGATCACCCGGCCTGCACAAGGGAACAGCAGTGAGCGCGGAAGGTTGGGGAAACCCCGGTTGGCACGTAGCCTGTCATTGACTCAGACGGGGGAAGCACCCCCACCAGGACAAACCACTGCCACCAGTCCTGCTGCAAGCAGGTCTGGTGTCCCAACGCCAAGCGGTAGCGCGGAAAAAGTGCGTGCGTAGCTGGCACTTTTGGAGGGGTTAGGGATGTGCAAGGCGAAGTCCCGCAGGGATGCAGCGATAGCGGAACCTGGAGCAGCCCGGCCCACAGGGCAACCCGCTGTCTTGTAAATTTGAAATCCCGTGATAGATTGGCAGGACAAGCACACAGATATTGCATCCGTGTACACGCTGGATAACCTTGGACAACAAGCCTGACACCATGACCGACAAGCCACGCAAAACCCTGTCACTGGGCAGAAAAACAGATCAATCCGATGGAACCTCCCCATCGAGCATCAAGACCATTGCAGGCAAACGGGTCATACGGCGTGAAGCATCCACCACCCCATCCCCACCGCGCAACAAACCTGCCAAAGGGAAAGCACCCCGTAAAAAAACGGCTGCCCCCAAAAAGGTAGTCATACCCCCCAGCACTATCCGTGCGCAGGAACTTGACCAGCAATTGCAGGGGCATTTTAGGGCATGGCGTGACCACCTGCCGCTGGCAGTGGGTATCGAAAAAGCCATTTTCCGCTACATCAGCACAAACCACATCAGTGCCAGCAAACGGGTCGTGCAGCAACTGCTGCACCGTCACACCTCGACTATGCAATACCTGCATAACCTGATGCAGCAGCCGCTTAGATACCACCTGGACGGTTCACCTGCCGGGGAAGTCATCCCCACAGAACGGGAATCTGCCGCATTGAAACTGGCTTCCCTGCCACCCGCCTGATACTGGCGGGCACGACTGCCGGTTCATTTCTGCAAATACCGCTGCCGTTCTTCTGGGCTGAAATGCTCAATGGCATAGCGCAACATCGTGCGCGGCATAATCCGGTAATGGGCTTGCAGGAAGGTGGTTTCAACTGCCCGGTCACGCTTGCCAATTTCCCGCAACATCCAGCCAACGGCCTTGTGGATGAGATCTTCCCGGTCAGCAAACAGCAGTTTGGCAATAGCCAGCGCATCCCCGAACTGGTGCTGACGGATAAAGAAAAAAGTGGCAATCATGGCAATACGCCGTTCCCACAAGCTGCTGGATACTGCCAGTGTGTACAACACTTGTTTATCCCGCCCGTGCAGGTAGATCCCCATAATGTACGGGGCAGAGGTATCTACCAAATCCCAGTTATTGATGTACTGCGTGTTGGCAAGGTACAGCGCATGGATGTCAGCCTGATGCTGCGGTGTACCGCGCTGAAACTGCACAACCAGCAACAACAACGCAAACAGGCGCACCTCATGGAGCGGGGAATGCAGCAGCAACAGGGCTTCCTCCAGCGGCAAGCCCTGGTATTGTTTCACCTGTTGGCGCAATACCGGCACACGGATTCCCAAAAACTGGTCGCCTTCGCCATACTCCCCAACGCCTGTCTTGAAGAAGCGTTGGGCATCGGCAGCGTGAGCGGCGTTGCCCAATGCCTTTAGGCTGTTTTCTATCTGTACTGCGCTGACCATCAGGCTGCCTGCTCCATAATGCTGGTTGGATGCAGGCATTGTGGCAGGTATGCTGCACTGGCTCACCAAAAAAGCAGACCCACCATGCCGGGCGGGTCTGCGGTTGCTATCACCCATTATCCTGCCTGTCCGGGCTGCCAGTCTTGACACAATGCAGCGCGAACAGCCTGTTCATGGTCTTCATACAGGCGGCGCAACCCTTTGGGCAACCCGGCATACTCGCCATCATGATCGTCATAGCGGGGATGTTGCCGTGAATCCAGCCACACTGACGTATTCGGGTCATAGAAGTACATCTCCGTGGCATTGCCCCCCGGAAAAAATGCGCTGTTATAGACAGCATAGACCCACCATGTTTTGCCAATTTTACGTGGTTCGGTGGCAAACAGAATGGTATTAAGACGGCTTTTTGCCAGAAAATCCAGTTTGTTTTTTCCAAAGGCTGGGGCATCTGAAGGCGGTTCCCCAAACACATCCAGCAGGGTTGAAGTGGGTGGTGCTTCCTTGGTAGGTACATCCGCTTCCACCACCTCACACAAAACCCCATTCTCAAACTCAACCGAATTGACCGGCTGCAACATCCCAGTCTGTACCAGTTGATCGGCGATAGTGGCAGCAGCTTCCTCATCGGGTGCATCAATCACCCGCTCCACATACAGCACTTGCTGCGCGTAAACAATATATTGCGGCATGGCTTTTCTCCTTGTGGTCAGTATGGCGGGCAGCAAACACTGCCCGCCCAAGTAGGTCAGGCAATAATCTGGCGATGTTGCCGCGCTTCTTCGGCATAGGCAGACAGTGTTTTGTCCGGCCTGAATCCCAGATCACGCTCAACCGGCAACTTGAACCGACCACGAACAGCACGGATTTCAGTCAAACTGACTCTCCCCAGCTCAGGAAACCCCAACCCAAGGTCACATAGCCCGAAAGCAATGTCAGGTTCTTCCGGGTCAATCTCGCTCAGTAACCAAGTGGCTGCGGCATCCGGGGTGAACAATTTAATAACCGGCATCGGATCAAACTCTTCATTCTTTGCCATCGCCTCCTGTTGTTTCCGTCCATTTGCCAGCAGTTGGGCATATTGCGCTTGGGTAAACAGTTTCATTGCGTTCTCCTTCTTCAGCTTGGTTTAAAAGGTTGCCAGTTCAGAACCCGGCAACCCTTGCCTCGCTGGCGAAGCGTGGGGGTAGCAAGCCGCAAGGGGAGGGGGATCACCCGGCCTGCACAAGGGAACGCAGTGGACGCGGAAGGTTGGGGATACCCCTTGCGGGGCGCGTGGGGCGAAGCCCCTAGCATCTTCATAACCTGCCAGTGCTGTCACCAGCACTGGCAGGTTATGGTGACTGGGGCAGGCAACCTGCCCCAACCTTGTGTGCTATGGCAGTACAGGCAGCAGTTGCTGGCCTCCCTGTCCTGCTGCTGGACTAGCCAGCAAACCATCAAGCGGTATATCCAGCCTGACACAGGTTTCGGTATGTGCTTGAATGAGCCGCTCGACATACTCCGGGTTATCCAGCCTGCACTGGTAGCGGGACAAGTCTTGTGTATGGATGGACATCTGGTTGGTGACTTTCTCGGCCTGTTCATACTGTTGCCAGAATGCGGCGGTGACAGCACCTTCCTCGTTGGGTAGCCATTGGCGTAGCCGCCCAACTGTCCGGTTCAGCCGGTCTATCAGGTCTTTGCGCTTAGGGTACAGGTGTACGGTCTGCGCACCGGGGTAGTAACGGAACTCGAAATAATCAGACTCATGGCGTCTTGAGTTTTCGATAGGATTGTCGAGGGCTGCCTTTACTAACCCATAGATGCCACCCACATCCTTGCCATCCAGTGCCGCAAAGCTCTTGTCAATGTCGCCCAACGCCTCCCGTGCCTCACGGTCAAGGTAATTTCCCCAACGCTTGCAATTGACTGGGATAATGATCCGGCTCATTTTGATCCGCCAAGCTGCCGCCCGGTGTTTGGCATTCGATTGCCATGCACGGTAATAGGCGCGGTTATCCGGGTAACGTTCGGTAAAACGGTCGAAAATGTCGATCATCATTTCATCGGTCATCGCGGTACGTTGCAGGGCAACACCTGCCAGAAAACCGTGGATATTGGCTTCGGTGAATTCCAGTTGGGCAACTTTTTTGTATTCCGCCTGAAAGGCTTTCAGTGCTGCCGTACTGAGCTGCTCATAGAACCTGATCCCGGACAGAATGTAGTTCCATGCTTTCTCTTTCAGCTTGTCATGTTCCTTGTTGAACTGGTCTTGCACGCTGCGGCTGTCGACGGCACGGGCTGCCTGTTGCTGCATGACCCGTTTGTTGCGTTCCTGATCCGACTCCAACAAAGAACCACCAAGAATGCTTGACCAGCGGGCATACTCGCAGGCCAGAACAGCATCAGACTCCAGTTTCCGGTACAGCACATCACGCGCCGCCCGGTAAACCCTGACGGATGTTTCAATAATGTTCTCCGGCAAGCAAAGGTCAGTCACATCCCCCCGGATTTCCCCAAACTCAAAGGTTTCATGGTCCAGCTTCAGGCCATCCAGATAGCTGTGGGCAACCGGCGTTTCCTTTTTCAACCACACCAAGGCACATTCAACGGCGGTTGTCCGTTGGGTATCCGGTGCAAGGAATGCCCCGTCAACATACTCAACGCTACCATATGCCCCGATCAACTCCTGAAGGTATTCCCTGTCCTTGGTATTGGGGTTTCTGAGTGTCTCGGCATTCAACAGGCAAACAATCTCGGCATTCCTGACAATCTGCCACGCATGGATCAGGTGTTTGGCTCCCAGCCTGAACGGTGGGTTCATAATGATATGGGTGTACAGGCGCGATGGCTCGAACGCCAAAAAATCATGCCCCACAACACTCACACCAGCGGTATTGCCCAATATCTCCAGCCGCTCAGGGGCAATCTCACACACATCCACGATAGGCCGGTTACTGCCATAACGTGATTCTGGCATGGCTTTCACCAGCTCACCCGTCCCAGCACTCGGCTCAAGGATATGCCTATCCCGATGCAGATAGGATCCATCACGAAAGGCTTCCCACATTCTCACTGCCAGACTGACAGGGGTAGGGTAATATTGTTCCTTGTCCATACCCGTTCCCCCTAGCAGTCATCACATTCAAAATGCACAGACTCAAGCGTTGGTTCTTCACCATTCTCCAGCCTGAAGCCATCCAATGAGTGGTGTTCCTCTGCCCACTCGGTCAACTGCCTGACCAGTTCTTCCTTGCTGATAGTCTCGGCTTCCACGCGGAAACCAACATTTATCCAGAAACCTGTCCTTGCTTTCATCGCTCTTCTCCAGTTGATTTAAAAGGTTGCCAGCTCAAAGCCCGGCAACCCTTGCCTCGCTGGCGAAGCGTGGGGGTAGCAAGCCGCAAGGGGAGGGGGATCACCCGGCCTGCACAAGGGAACGCAGTGAACGCGGAAGGTTGGGGATACCCCTTGCGGGGCGCGTGGGGCGAAGCCCCTAGTGAATTTTGACTCCAGCATGGCTGGCTATAACGGAAGGGGTACTGACAAGGACACCGCCATTCATCCTTGCAAATTTAAAGACAGACCTATAAATTACAAGGATGATTACTAGACACATCACTTCTACCGTACAGCAATCCCTCAACCGGCAAGCTGCTGTTGCCATTATTGGTCCCCGCCAAGTTGGCAAAACCACGTTGGCTTATGCGCTGGCAGATACCTGCCCATCCGTTTACCTTGACCTTGAATCAGCCACTGACCGTAACAAGCTGCATGACCCTGAATTGTTTCTTGGCCAACAGGAAAACAAGCTGGTGGTGCTGGACGAAATCCACCGGATGCCGGAATTGTTCCAGAGCCTACGCGGGCTGATCGACAAGGGGCGGCGTAATGGTAAACGTACCGGGCGATTCCTGATTCTTGGTTCGGCCTCCATTGACTTGTTGCGCCAAGCCAGCGAAACCCTCGCAGGGCGTATCGAGTACGTGGATATGGGGCCACTGGATATTCTTGAGGTAGGCGAAGGTGATAGCATCCTGAATCGGCTGTGGCTACGCGGTGGTTTCCCTGACAGCTTCCTCGCTGGTGATGATGCTGACAGCCTAAGTCTGCGACAGAGCTTCATTCGCACCTATCTGGAACGGGATGTTCCACAATTTGGTTTCCGAATTGCCGCCGAAATCGTCGGGCGATTGTGGACAATGCTTGCCCACCAACAAGGTGCATTACTCAATGTCTCACAACTTGCTGCGGGGTTGGGGGTGAGTTCCCCTTCTGTTAACCACTACATCAGCTTATTGGTGGATTTGTTGCTGGTGCGACGCCTACAACCCTATCACACCAACATTGGCAAACGTTTGGTCAAGTCCCCCCGCACCTATATCCGCGACAGCGGTCTGGTTCATGCCTTGCTGGGGATAGGCGACCTCAACACTCTGGCAGGGCATCCTGTGGTTGGCCTGAGTTGGGAAGGTTTCGTGATTGAGAACCTGTTAGCTGCTGCCCCCCAACGCACGCAAGCCAGCTTTTACCGCACTGCGGCTGGGGCAGAGATGGATCTGGTGCTGGAATTGGGTGGGCAACATGGATTATGGGCTGTAGAAATCAAGCGTAGCCTCGCGCCAGTACCCACAAAGGGATTCCATCATGCGCGGGAAGATCTACAACCCTCACGGACATTTATTGTGTATGCAGGACAAGACCGTTACCCACTGGGGAATGGGGTGGAGGTCATCAGCTTGCTCGAACTCGCTGAAGAATTGGCGGCCTTACAGTAACTTGGTGTGCGCAAGTTGGGGATACCCCTTCCAAAGCCCTTAACATATTTATAAGGAAAGATGACAAACGATTAATGAGAAACCATCAAATATTCAATTACATAACTTGATGCGTGGCAACTTAAGTTTGCCCGTTTCTTCTGCCGAACGTAGACGTACTTCTGCCTTAAGTGGCTGACCATTACAGTAGCGTTCAAAGGCTTCTTGCCAAACATCTGGAGCGGATTGATCTTCGCCACGATTAAGCTGTTCCCAACGAAGACTTGACAAGATTAACAACCCCGCTGGCACAAGATCATCCATTTTTGAACACTCCAAACCGACCTCAATTGCCCCAGCGACAATAGCGGGAACAATGTCAGTTACACCATTTCCTTGTTCAGCCAAGCGAATCATGGTTTCAAGAAACATCCGAAAAGAAATATCTGAGGCCATCCCTGAATGATGAATTTGTTTGGAAGCACCTTCGCGTTCCTGAGTGAACCATTCCACGCAATAATCGATAATTCTCTGCCAAGCCAGAAATTGTTCCCCTGAAATACTTACTCGGCCAGAAACATCCTGAACCCAGAATTCAATAGCATCTCGCAATATTGGATAGGTAATTTCATAGGGTTGGGGGTTAATATCCAGACGAAGCGGGAAAAGTTCTGCCCATGGGCGTTGTTGTTCAAATAGTACAGACAAAACAGCTTCCGCAACGCACCAAGCTCGTTTCTCGTAATGATCACCATCTGAACGTATGGCTACTAATGTTACTCGTGAATCAGGTATGAAGTGAGGAAAACAGGATAACCCTTTAAGGAGTAACTCCCTGTCTCTGACACCCTCACCTTGAGGAAGACAACTGTAATCATAGAATATAGCAATATTTGCAAGGGCTGCCTCCCCATCAAATCGAACCTCAATTAAACGACTAAAAATAACACTTGCTTGCAGCATATATGGCAGACGCAGATCTGGCACTTCTGCATTACAAGCAGGATCGATACCACGCGCCAAACTATCAATAGCTAACAATAAATTTCGTAATGCCCGAAGCGTTGCCCCATCAGGATCAGGATTACAGAGATCTCGCCATCGATGTGATATAAAAAGGACAATATCTGGATGCCTATCTGTTTGCCAACGGAAAGGCGCGGCATGTTCATATGTTGGCATACTGCCTCCATCAAACTCATGCAGTAAATCTAATGCTCTTAATAGTGTTATTGAGCTAAACCAGCTTTTCTCCTCGTGAACCAAAGCATTCATATAATGATCTTTTCCACTTCATCCAGTGAAATTTCATCATAGGTACGGTCGTAGAGCTTGGTGGTGCGCGGTGATTCGTGGTTGGCCATTTGCTGGGCTTTTTCCAGCGTCCCACCATTCTTCAGATAGGTTGTGATCCCGGTTCCCCGGAAAGAATGGTTGCAGATACCTGACAGGGAAAGCCCTGCCGCTACAACCCTGCGCTGCACCATCTGCCAGGCATAGGTTTGTAACATCCGGTTTTCGGTCATGATTCCTGTCTTGCCCTTGAAAGTGCGGAACAGGAAACCTTTTGGGTCATCCCTGATCCCAGCGGCCTCGATATACTCATCCAGATACTGTTCCAGGGTATGGTGGGCAGGCATTTCATGGTGTTTGCCACCTTTCTCGTGCAAACGGATCCACCAGCGTTTCCCATTCGGGTAGTAATCCTTGACCCGCATTTTGGCAGCCGCATCCACACGGGCAAAGCTGTAGACCATCAGGGCCAGCAAGGCTCGGTCACGCAAGCCAATCAGGGTATCCACAGGAATACTATTAAATAGGGCACGGGTATCTTCAGGGGTCAGGATCGGCGTCTTGCCACGCTTGACCACATACTTGGGGCCACGCACCGCCTGTGATGGATTGGTTTCCAGCACGTGTCCCACCACCAGCCAGTCAAACAACTTACGGATGGCCGCCATATGCTGCTTTACCGTCGGCGCAGAAACATGTTGCTGCAACTGCTCAACATAGGTGGCCACATGAATGGAGTGTATCTGATGGAGTTGCAGGTTCTGGGAATGGCACCAAAGGAAAAACTGGCTGATGTCCGTGTGGTACGCACGCCGGGTATTGGGGTTACGGATCTGGGCCGTGAAGAACTCGACGAAACGGTAAGTGGCACGTTCACCGGCAGCACTGACCACGACCGGCAACTCGGCATTGCCGAGGGTGACGATGGCAGAATTCTGGGGTGTGCTGATCAGTAACATAATGCCTTTCATTGCTTTAAGGTAATCTACAAGATACCATGATAATTACAAAGATAGCTATGGTTTACCTTAAAATGTCAAAGATTGAAGCAATCATGCCCGCTAACCTGAAACGCGCCATCAGGAAGCTGGGGCATGACATTAATACAGCAAGGCGGCGGCGGAAACTGACGGTAGCCATGATGACGCAACGTGCTGGCATCTCCAAACCCACTTACCTGCGGGTAGAAAAAGGCGACCCTAACGTTTCTTTCGGCATCTATTGCATGGTGCTGTTCGCGCTGGGCGAAGCCGACAGGATCAACGACCTGTTGGACATTTCACGGGATGAAACAGGTCTGCTGCTGGATGAAGCCAGATTACCCAAACGGGTACATCCCCCAAAACAGCCATCAGGGGCATTATGAACCGTCGTATTCAAGTCTGCATCGGTGAAGCCAAAGAACCCGTGGGTACACTGTTGTATGAAACCAGCGGCAATCGGGAAATTTGTAGTTTCGCTTACCATCCTGAATGGCTGGTATCCCCGAAACGCTTTGCCCTGTCACCAGACCTGCCATTGCAGGCCGGTATGATGTTTCACCCCAGAACCAGAGATGGGTCTACATTCTTTGATTGCATTGCCGACACGGAACCCGATGGGTGGGGCAAGCGCGTTATCCTGCGGGATCACACCAAACGCCGTAAACAATCCCTGCAACAAGGCTTGGCTCCCAATACCCAACCACTGAACGCCTTGGACTACCTGTTGGCAGTTGACGACATCAGCAGGGTAGGGGCATTACGGTTTCTGGATGAATCAGGTATTCCCCAACGCAGCCACCATGATGCGGAACGGGGTACACCCCCGTTGATTGATCTCGGCAAGATTTACCGGGCCAGCCTCGCGGTGGAACAGGAAAAAGAAACGGCTGCCGATTTGGCTTACCTGCGGGGCAAAGGCACTTCACTCGGAGGGATGCGCCCCAAATGCACCGTCATAGATCACGACGGCTCCCTCTGTTTGGGAAAGTTTCCCAGTATCGGCGATGACAGGGCTGTGACCAAAGGCGAAATCCTCGCACTGGCATTGGCTGATGCCGCTGGCATCAATGCCGCCAAAGGCCGCGTGGAAATGGTGGAAGACACACCTGTAGCCCTCATCCGCCGGTTTGACCGTGAAGCAGGAGGCCGTATCCTGTATGTGTCCGCCAGAACCATGCTCAGTGCGAAACCGGATGAGGATCACAGTTACACGGAAATGGTGGACGTGATCCGCAAGGTTAGCCCCCATGCCCAACAGGACATGGCGGAGTTATGGCGCAGGATGGTGTTCAACATCCTTATCACCAATGTGGATGACCACCTCAACAATCACGGTTTCCTGCATCGGGGCCATGGACAGTGGGTATTATCCCCAGCTTTCGATTTGAACCCATTCCCGGACAAACAGCGGGAACTCAAAACTTGGATCAGTGAGGACAGCGGTCCCAGTGGCAGCATCCGGGATTGCCTGACGGTGGCACGTTACTTTGGCTTGGACAAGGCAGACACGACCCGCATCCTGAAGGAAGTCACGACCCCGGTGAAGAACTGGTGCAACCTGGCTGCCAAGATAGGCATGTCTGGAACGGAAAGGGACAAGTTCGAGCCTGCTTTCGAGCATGGGGAGCTGGAACAGGCGCTGTCTGCCACCTGATTTGTGCCTACCCTAGGATGGGGTTTCCGGGAGTCAGTTAGCATATGATAAAAGGCATTATCATATGTAAAGCAGTGGTAAGAAATGAGGTAGCACGTTCCAAATTATAGAACCCCATTATTTTTACCCTAAATGGCCTTGCCGGTGTTTCCCAAGCCAGTTTCCGCAAAAACCGCGCAGCGCGTTGCCCAAGATGACCGGCAACGGCTGGAGAATGGTTTGCAGCCCACCCAATAAGATTGAACCAGAAACGAGAATTTAAACCTTCGGCAGTGTATTCATGGTTTTTCTACATCATCCGCAAGGCCGCCACCACGGCATCACCCATCTGCGCCGTCCCTACTTTTTCGCGCCCGGCAACAAAAATGTCACCAGTACGCAGTCCCTGTTTCAACACAATTTTGACCGCCGCTTCGACACGATCAGTCAATTGCGGCAGTTGCAGGCTGTAACGCAACAGCATGGCGGCAGAAAGAATCGTTGCCAACGGGTTGGCAATCCCCTGCCCTGCAATATCCGGTGCAGAACCGTGGCTGGGTTCGTACATCCCCACCGCACTAGCATTCAGCGAGGCCGATGGCAACATGCCGATAGAACCTGTCAGCATGGCGGCTTCATCCGACAAAATATCGCCAAACATATTGCTGGTGACGATCACGTCAAACTGTTTGGGCGCACGCACCAACTGCATCGCCGCATTGTCGACGTACATATGGGAAAGCGCCACTTCCGGGAATTCCTCACCGACCTTGCAGACGATTTCCCGCCACAGTTCGGAGACTTCCAGCACATTGGCCTTGTCGACCGAACACAGGCGTTTATTGCGCTGCATGGCGGTTTCAAAGCCGACGCGGGCAATGCGTTCAATCTGTGATTCGGTGTAAGTAGCAGAGTTGTAACCTTGCCGTTCACCGTTTTCCAGCACGCGAATACCACGTGGTTGCCCAAAGTAAATACCGTGGTTAAGTTCACGCACGATCATCAGATCCAGCCTTGCCACCACCTCATTTTTGAGGGTGGATGCATCCGCCAGTTCATCGTACAGAATCGCCGGACGCAGGTTGGCAAACAGCCCCAGATCGGTACGGATGCTCAACAAGCCTTTTTCCGGGCGCAACTCTCGTGGCAGGGTGTCATATTGCGGGCCGCCGACAGCACCTAGCAGGATGGCATTGCACTGTTTTGCCAGTATGCGGGTTGCTTCCGGGTAAGGGTGTCCGGCTGCATCATAGCCCGCACCACCCAAGTGGGCGTATTCAAATTCGGCGTTTAAACTACCCTCCGCGCGGAATACATCCAACACCTTTACTGCTTCGGCAATGATTTCGGGACCGATACCGTCCCCGGGCAAAACAAGAATTTTGTGGCTCATGGCTTATCCTTTGGCGGCGTTACGGGCATCAATCACGGCTTTGCTGAGGCCACCGATACACCAGTGTTCGGCTGGCACTTCGTTGATAACGACACGCACCTGTTCCGGTTTTACCCCCAGCGTTTCAACCGCAACAGCAGTGACTTGCTCGAAGAAAGCATTCTTTTGTTCCGGGGTACGCCCCTGAATCATGGTGACTTGAATTAATGGCATGGGAATCTCCTCACACAAACGTCATGCTGATACTGCCCAAATCCTGATAACGCACACACACGCTATCACCCGCCTTCACACTCACCGCAGCGGTAATCCCGCCGGTCATAATGAACGTGCCTGCGGGAATTTCTTCACCGCGTTCCGCCAGCATATTCGCCAGCATCGCCACACTGGCTGCCGGATGCCCCAAAACGGCAGCACCTGCACCCGTTGCCACGACTTGACCGTTGATTTCCATCACCACGCCCAGCGTTTTCATGTCCACTTGGTCAACACGCTTGAGATTGCCACCCGTGACAAAACGCGCAGAAGAAGCGTTATCCGCCACCACGCTTTTCAGGTCGAATTTGAAATCACGGTAACGCGAGTCAATCACTTCCACCGCTGGCAACACCGCTTCGGTCGCCGCCAAGACGTGTGCCACGGTACAGCCGGGGCCACGCAACGGCTTGCTGGTGATAATCGCAATTTCCGCTTCGACTTTGGGGTGAATCAATTCCGCTGTTTTCACCGTACCGCCATCGGGGACATTGAAGTAATCCGCCAAAAACGCATAGACGGGCACATCCACACCCATTTGCTTCATTTTTTCGTAGGAAGTCAGCCCCATTTTCAGCCCAACGACTTTGGTGCCGCGAGCCTGTTTGCGGCTGCGAATCTCCCACTGAATGTCATAAGCATCTTCCCAATCCATGTCGGGGTAATCGTCGGTAATCTTGGTCACATCGAAGGCTTGTAACTCGGCGTTTTCCAAGTGTTCCGCCAATTGGGCAATGGTTGCCCTGCTCAAGGTACTCATGCTTAGCCTCCGCGTTTACGCAACATTTCTAACGCCACGTCTTCGATCATGTCTTCTTGCCCACCGACTGTACCGCGCCGCCCCAGTTCGAGCAGAATTTCGCGTGCCGGAACACCGTGTTTTTCCTCGGCACGTTTGGCGTGCAATAAGAACGAGGAATACACACCCGCGTAACCCAGTGTCAGGGCGTTGCGGTTAATGCGTGGCAAGTTCTCACCCATCATCGGCACGGCAACGTCTTCAGCAGCGTCCATTAGTGCATTGACATGGACACCCGTTTCGATGCCATACATATCACACACGGCAGCGAACACTTCCAACGGCGTATTGCCTGCACCTGCACCAAAGCCAGCCACTGAACCGTCAATGCGGGTTGCGCCCGCTTCGACTGCTGCCAAGGAGTTGGCAACACCCATTGCGAGATTGTGATGCCCGTGGAAACCAATTTCGATCTCGTCTGGAAATTCACTACGCAGCAAACCAATCTTTTCCTTCACGTCTTCCGGCAGCATGTGTCCGGCGGAATCCGTCATGTACAGGCAGTTTGCGCCGTAGCCGTACATGAGTTTGGCTTGCTCCAGAATTTTTTCTGGCTTAACCATGTGGCTCATCATCAAAAAGCCCACGGTGTCAAAACCTTGTTTGGCGGCGTATTTGATGTGCTGTTCGGCAACATCCGCTTCGGTGCAATGCGTGGCGACGCGCACTGTGCTAACCCCTAAATCTTCGATAGCTTTCAGATCTTTGATCGTGGAAATGCCGGGAATCAGCAGAATCGACACTTTCGCGTGTTGCAAATGCGGAATCACCGCTTCGAGGTATTCGCGGTCGCTGTGCAAACCAAAACCGTAGTTGACCGATGAACCACCTAAACCATCACCGTGGGTCACTTCGATCAAAGGAACGTGGGCTTTGTCGAGGGCTTGCGACAAGTCCTGCATGTTTTGCAGGGTGAATTGGTGACGGATGGAGTGCATCCCGTCGCGCAACGACATATCGTGCAGGCGGATTTTTTTACCTTTCAAATTCATGTGTCACTCCTTCCTTCAGGCTTTGAGCATTTGTTCGGCGAACATTTCGGCGGTACGCGCAGCAGCGGCGGTCATGATGTCGAGGTTGCCTGCGTATTCCGGCAAGTAATCGCCACGTCCACGCACTTCCACGAACACACTGACACGATTGCCGTCGAATACCGGGCCTTCTTTGACGCGGTAGCCGGGAACGTATTTCTGTACTTCGGCTTCCATCGCCTTGACCGATTCAATGATCGCATCTTGTTGTGGCTCGGTTTCAGTAATGCAATGGATGGTGTCACGCATCATCAGTGGTGGATCAGCCGGGTTAAGGATGATGATGGCTTTGCCTTTGGCAGCGCCGCCAACTTTTTCCACCGCGCTGGAGGTGGTTTCGGTGAATTCGTCGATGTTTTTGCGTGTGCCTGGACCTGCGGAACGTGAGGAGACGGTGGCAACAATTTCGCCGTAACGCACGGGCTGCACGCGGCTGACTGCAAACACCATCGGAATGGTGGCTTGCCCGCCGCACGTCACCATATTGACGTTTTCTTCGCCCTTATCCAGATGATCCAGCAGATTCACGGGCGGCACGCAGAACGGGCCAATCGCGGCGGGTGTCAGGTCAATCACTTTCACGCCTTTTTCGACCAACTTGCGTGAGGTTTCCGCGTGGGCATACGCCGAAGTTGCATCAAAGGCGATTTGAATATTGTCCGCCTCAATGTGCGGTAACAACCCATCCACGCCTTCGTGGGTAGTTTTCAAGCCCATGTCACGCGCCCGCGCCAAACCGTCGGAAGTCGGGTCAATCCCCACCATCCACACGGGTTCGAGCACATCACTGCGTAGCAATTTGTATAACAGATCGGTGCCGATATTGCCGGGGCCGATCAAAGCACAACGTATTTTCATGTTTTCTTTCCCTTCCTAGCCAAACTCTTAGGTAAACCGCACCGCAGTACGCCCGATCCCGCCAATACTCACGCTCATGTAATCGCCCGCTTTCACAGGTTGCAACGGCACCAGTGAGCCGGACAAAATCACTTCGCCCGCTTTCAGCGGTACGCCGAACTTACCCAGCGTATTCGCCAACCACACCACACAACTGACCGGGGAAGAGCCGAGGGCTGCCGCGCCTGCACCGGTAGAAATGACTTGCCCATTGAGTTCCACCACCATGCCGACGGTGGAGAGGTCGAGCTTGCGCGGATCAGCCGCTTGCGAACCGAGCAGGAAATAGCCGCAGGAAGCATTGTCGGCGACGGTATCCTGAATCTTGATTTTCCAGTCCTTAACACGCGAATCGACGATCTCGAAACACGGTACGACGAAATCAGTAGCCCGCAGCACGTCAGTCGCGGTCACGCCGGGGCCAATCAGGTCGTGTTTCAGCACGAAGGCAATTTCACCTTCGGCACGCGGCTGGATCATTCTGGTGGTGAGTGACAGCGGTTCGCTTTCGTCCACCACCATCGCGTCGGTCAGGTAGCCAAAGTCAGGCTGGTGTACGCCGAGCATGTTTTGCACGGCTTTGCTGGTCACGCCGATTTTCTTGCCAATGACTTTTTCGCCGTCGATCTCAATGCGCTTTTGCAGCAAGGCGGACGAAATGGCGTAGGCATCTTCGATGGTGATGTCGGGCGCACGTTCGGTCAGCGGCGCAAGCATTTGCTGGTGACGTAGCGCGTGGTACAGCTCGTCGGCAAAGGTCTGGATTTGTTCTGGTTGTAACATGGAATTTCCTTACAATTTCACGCAGACGTTTTTCAATTCGGTATAAAACTCCAGCGAATGTACGCCGCCTTCCCGCCCGATCCCGGAATGTTTCATGCCGCCGAACGGGGTACGCAGATCACGCAGAAACCATGAGTTCACCCACACAATGCCTGCATCGAGTTGCGCGGCAACGCGGTGGGCGCGGGAAGTGTTTTCTGTCCAAACGGCGGCGGCTAAACCGTACTTGGTGTCGTTGGCCCATGCGACCACTTCATCTTCGCTATCGAAGGGTTGGACATGGCAGCAAGGGCCGAAGATTTCTTCCTTCACCACCGTGGCGGTTTCCGGCAAACCCGTCCAGATGGTGGGTTGTACCCAGTTACCTTCCGCCAGTGCGCCGGGCATTTCAGGCACGCCGCCACCAGTGATGAGGTTTGCGCCTTCTTCGATGGCTTTGGCGTAGTAGGACAGCACTTTCTGCTGGTGTTCCTTGCTGATCAGCGGGCCCATGCTGGTACAGGCATCATCCCATGCCCCCAGTTGCATCCCTTCCGCTGCTTCGGTCAGGCGTGACAGGAATTCGTTGAAAATCGGGCGTTCCACATACACACGCTCAGTACCGAGGCAAACCTGCCCGCAGTTCGCAAATACCGAACGCAGCGTGCCTTCGATGGCTTTATCCATATCGCAATCGGCGAACACGACTGCCGGATTTTTGCCACCCAATTCAAACGAGACGTGGCGAATATGATCGGCGCTGGCTTTGACGATTGCCGCACCGGTACGGGTTTCGCCTGTGAAGGTAATGCCGTTGATGTCAGGATGCGTGGTGAGGAATTCGCCCGCCGAGTTGGGGCCGAAACCGTGGATGACGTTGTAAACACCTTTGGGTACGCCCGCCGCATTCATCACTTCGCCCAGCAAGGTGGTGGTGCGCGGGGTTTCTTCGGAAGGCTTGACCACCACGGTATTGCCGCAGGCCAGCGCCGGGCCGACTTTCCATGTCATCAACAGCAGCGGCAGATTCCACGGGCTAATCACCGCAATCACACCTTTGGGCTTGCGGATGGCGTAGTTCAACGCGCCTTTACCGTCGGGAGTATCCAACATGAAGCTTTCGGTGGGGACGTTCTTGAACAGGTCAGCGAAGACTTTGAAGTTTGCCGCCCCACGTGGAATGTCGATGTGCGACGCCAGCGATTTGGGCTTGCCGGTATCCAGGCATTCGGCTTCGAGGAATTCGTCGAAGCGGGCGTTAATGCCGTCGGCAACCTTGTGCAGGATGGCCATGCGCTCGGCTACCGGCATTTTGCCCCACGGCCCCTTGAGCGCGGCGTTGGCGGCGGCGACAGCCTGATCAACTTCGGCCTTGCCCGCTTCGTGGACAATGCCAAGTTGTTGATTGGTTGCAGGATTGATGTTGGCGAAAGTTTTGCCGGATGCCGAACCGACAAACTCGCCATTGATGAAATGCTTGATCTCTTTCATTGCCAGACTTCCAAGTACTGATGAATGGATCAAGCATACCGTAGTTTTGTCGATATTTAAATATTTTGTCGATATTATTGTGAATCATCCAGATCAGAAGTTTTTGGATGATTTGCTAAAGAAACCGGACTTATTGATATAATATAGATGATCCTTCCCAAACCTGATGAAAGTACCCTCATGACAACCAGTTTGCCGTCTGCCGACCAAGCCCCCAAGACCATGACCGACTATGTGTATGGGCAACTGCGCGAGGATATTATTCAGGGCAAGCTCATACCTGACAGCAAGCTCAAGATTGAGCATTTGCGCGGTGAGTACAAGGTGGGCGCTACCCCGTTGCGTGAGGCTTTGAGTCGTCTGAGTTCGGATGGATTCGTGATTACTGAAGGGCAACGCGGTTTCCGGGTGTCCCCCACGTCTGCCGCTGACCTAGATGATGTGACCGAACTGCGCATTATGCTGGAGCTGAAAGCCCTCAAAAGTAGCCTTCTGCACGGTGGGGATGACTGGGAATCACGGGTGGTCGCCACCTATTACCAGCTCAGCAAGGTAGAGGAACTAGACTTGTTCGAGAATCTGGCGGTATGGGAACAGCGCAACCACGATTTTCACTGGGCGCTGATTTCAGCCTGTACTTCCAAGTGGCTGCTACATTTTTACAATATCCTTTACGACCAACATAAACGCTACCGCAACATTTCGCTGATCGCCAATCTCGGTAAACGCGATGTGCATGACGAACATCAGCGCATCTACGCCGCTGCCTTAGCGCGGGATGTGGAAACCGCTTGCCGTGAAACCGAACAGCACATCCGCCTGACAGCGGGGATTACGCATCAGGTGTTACAGGAACTGGCAAAGGAAAAGACCGCGTGAGCAACACAAATAGCCCCCTTGAACCGGAATCCCCCATTACGGTTGTCATCTCCCGCCGGGTTAAAAAGGGCAACGAGGCCAAATTTGAGGAACTCAGTTCCCGCATGACGGAAACGGCTACCAGCTTCCCCGGTCATCGGGGGGCATTCATGTTGCGCCCCAGTTCCCCTGATGACCCAGAATACCGGATTATCTTCAAGTTCGATACCCAAGAGCATCTGGATCACTGGTTCAGTTCAAACGAGCGGACACAATGCCTCATTGAAATAGAAGTACTGCTGGAAGAACCCAGTGCAGTCACTACCCTGTCGGGGCTTACCACTTGGTTTACCCTACCGGGCAGGAATCCCGTACAGCCACCGCCCAAATACAAGATGACGGTGGTAAGCTGGTTGGCACTGTATCCGACAGTTACCCTGATTTTCTGGCTGTTTGGCGGGCAACTGGCACAAATTCCACTGTTATTGCGTACTTTCCTAGTGACAGCCGTGGTCATGCCGCTGATGGCGTATGTACTGATGCCGCGCTTTACCCGCTGGTTTGCATTCTGGCTGTTCCCCAAGGCACAGAAAAATATCCGCTAACTGACCAATCTGCTTGCCTTTTTCCCACAGGATAGAACGGGGCATATGCTTCATCCCCCTTCGGTAGCTAATGCTATCTTGCCCAGAAGCTTGATCAGTTGTTCTTGCTCTTTCTTGTTCAGTGCGGCATCAAACCGTTTGGTGCTTGCAGCCAGAATGGCGTACATGACTTTTTCTGCCAATTCACAGCCCTGTCCGGTTAAATGGACAAGCTTGCTGCGCTTGTCTTGCATCTGCACCGAGCGACTCACGAGACCACGTGCTTCCAATTGGTAAAGCAATTTGGTCAGCCCCCCAGACGTAACCAGTAATGAGCGTTGCAATTCGGTAGGTGTCAACACATGCGGTGAGGCAGAACGGCGCAAAGTCACCAAAACATCAAATTCAGTCAGACTAAGACCGAATCCCAACAAGCTCTTACTCCCCTCCATCATTTGATGCTCATTCATCCGGTTCAAATAGATGACGAGTGAATGAGCCAGCATATGCGTTTCTGGCCAATATTGTTGGCAAGCAGCCACTATGTCTGCCGTTCTGTAACGGTCATTATTACGCATTCCATCATCCTGACGACTCCATTGAATCCTCATCTTACAATAAAAATAATATCTTGCAAGAAAGATATTATCCTCCTATATTTATCTTTCAAGAAAGATATTTAGAGGCCGTCATTCATGAAATCCCTGTTCCAGCTCAGCAAAACAACCGTTATTTTCCACTGGCTCATTGCCATAGCCATGATATGCAGTGTCATTTTTGGGCTTTATCTGGAAGGCTTGCCGGATGAGCCAGACAAAGTGCCATTGATCAGCATTCATAAATCGGTCGGCATGTTGATACTGTTTGCTGCATCCCTGCGCATCCTGTGGCGTATGCTCGAAGGCTTTTTTCCACCGCTGTCCGCTTCACCTGTCTGGCAGGAACGAGCGGCAAAAGCCCTGCACATTTTCCTGCTGGCTGCCACCATTTTCATGCCCGTATCGGGCATCATGATGTCACTAGGGTCTGGCTATTCGGTTGGCATCTTTGGCCTAGAATTGATCACTGCGGGTGACAAGAATGAAATACTGGCAGAAACTGGGGAAATCATTCACGGTCTGGGTAAAACCTTACTGATTATTGCCGTGCTGATCCATGTGGCTGCCACAATCAAGCATAGCCTTATCAATAAAGACTCCACATTCAAAAGGATGCTGGGTTTTAAAGTCGACTAAAGACCCTGTAAGGCATTTGCAAAGGAAGAAACAAACACAAGTTATAAGCACATTAGTCTCAATAAAAAGTATTATTTTATAAGTAGTTATATGGAGGATAGGTATGCGTCACTTATTAAACAGAACTTTGCTGGCATCGTCAGTCGTACTGGCGCTTGGAACACAACAGGCATTCGCCACCAACGGTATGGTAATGGAGGGCTATGGCCCCCTATCAACCGGGATGGGCGGGGCTGCCTCGGCACTGGATATTGGCACCTCAGGTATGGCTAATAATCCTGCCACGCTCACCATGATGGAAGATGGCGAACAACAGGTGGATGTGGCAATCGGCAACCTGCGCCCGGATGTTTCAACCTCTGCCGGGTCTGCGTCAGCCTCGTCTGGCGGAGACTCTTACCTGATGCCAGCAGCCGGGTATGTCCGCAAGCAGGGCAAACTAAGCTACGGTGTGGGAGTTTTCTCACAAGGCGGGATGGGTACAGAATACGGCGCGAATACTTTTCTGGGCGCAGCAGCCGGGGGTAATGCGCGTTCGGAACTGGGTGTTGGTTCGGTGATTTTGCCAGTGGCGTATGAGGTAAATGACAAGTTGTCAGTCGGTGGGGCACTGGATTATGTCTGGGGTAATCTGGACATGAAACTGGGTATGCCCGTGCTGGACAGTAGCGGGAAGCCGTCGCCAGGCACCTTCGGGGATTTTGCACCTGCGTTTGGCGGCAATCAGGTGCTGGGTTCAGCCAGCGGAACATTGGTAAGCGGGCTGGCAGGCATGGTCACAAGCCCTACCACCACCTCGGCGGCATTTGATTTTTCCGATGACAGTGATTTCAGCGGCAAAACCAGTGGAGCCGGGGTTAGTGCCAAACTGGGGGCAACCTACAAGGTAAACCCAAGGCTGACCGTAGGCGGCAGCTACCGGATGAAAACCGACATGGATGATTTTACCGGTGACGGGAGCATGAAACTGGTTGACCTGACCACTGGTGCAACGGCTGCCACCATTCCCGGCAAATACACCATCAAGGACTTCCAGTTTCCTGCGGCTACCAGCGTAGGAGTGGCATATAAGGCCACTGACAAAACGACAGTCGCTGCTGATGTGAGCCAGATTAATTGGTCAAACAGCATGAAAGATTTCAAGCTGAATTTCACAGCAGATCCATCCTTCGGGGGAGCAACGGCAGATGTTGTCATGAAGCAGGAATGGGATGACCAGACAGTGGTAAAGCTCGGAGTCGCACATGATGTCAGCAATAAACTAACGGTACGAGGTGGACTCAATCTTGCCAAGAATCCGGTACCGGATGCTTACCTGAACCCGTTGTTCCCGGCAATCGTGGAGAACCATGTGACTGGCGGCTTTACTTATGCTGTCAATAAAGCTGGAAAAGTATCTACTTCACTGGCGTATGCGCCGGAAGTCAAGCAGACCAACAGTAATACCGGCCTGACTTCCATCCACTCCCAGACGAATCTGCAATTGATGTATTCCTACGAATTTTAAGGGGGTAGTGTTTCATCGCCGCAGACAGGCTTGCTTACTTTTGTTCACTCCACCCGCCGCCCAATGCCCGGTACAAATCAACACGGGACTGTAACAGCGCAAGGCGGGTATTGATCATTGCCTGCTGGCTTCCCACGTAACTGCGCTGGGCATCCAGACGGGGCAACATGCTGTCAATGCCGGAACGGTAACGCAGGTCTGCGGTGGTGAAATACTGTTTGTTGGCTGCCAAACGACCCGTCTGGTGGATTTGCTGTTTCTGGTAGCCATCAATGGCATTCAGAGCATTAGCCACTTCGGTGAAGGCATTCTGTACTGCCGACTCATACTGCGCCACCGCGATTTTCTGCTGGACTTCAGTAACATCGACCTGACGCCGCAAAGCCCCGCCATTGAATAGCGGCACACTGATTTGCGGGCTGAATAGCCATGTACCCGTTCCCGCATCAAACAAACCCTCAAGGTCTGGACTCAAGGCTCCCCCACTGGCAGTCAGGCGGATGCTGGGAAATAGCGCCGCTTTTGCCACCGTAATATTGGCATTGGCAGCCTGTAACTGATGTTCAGCCGCCAGCAGATCAGGGCGCTGATCCAGCACGCTGGAGGGCAAACCTGCAAGGACTTGCCCGACCTTCAAGGCATTCAAAGTATCGGCTGGTTGGAACCCAGTCGGTAATGGTGTACCCAGCAATTGCGTCAGAGCGTTGCGATCCTGTTCAGCCAGACGTTGATATTGCGCTACCGCCACGAGGACATCCTGCAATGCCCCCTCTGCCTGTGAACGTTCAAGATCAGAGGCTACACCCTCCTGGAAACGCAGGTTCACCAAATCAATGTTACTTTGTTCAATTGCCAGATTGGTTTTGGCCAGTTGTAACTGCTCACGGTCAGCGACCCAAGTGAGATAAGCGTTGACGACATTGGCGACCAGCGACAATCTGGCTGTGCGCTGGTTTTGCACTTCCGCCAGATACTTTTCCAGCGCCTGCCGTTCAAGCCCGCGCACCCGCCCGAACATATCCAGTTCATAAGCCGTTGTACCCAATAATAAGCTGTACTGGCTGGCGGTTGTCGCCTGCCCACTGGTACTGAAACGGGCGGGGGTACGCTGGCGCGTTCCGCCTGCACCCATATCCACCGTGGGCAACAACGCCGCCCGCTGAATCCGGTATTGCGCCTCGTAAGCCATGACATTCAACGTGGCGATACTCAAGTCACGGTTATGATCCAGCGCAGTCTTGACGAGCTGCTGCAAGGCAGCATCAGGAAAAACCTGCTGCCAACCCAATGGTGCTACCTTCCCGGACTGCTGGCTCTGCCAGATATTGACCGAGGGCACATCAGGCCGCTGGTAATTCGACGCTGTAGCGGCACAACCCGCCACCAGCACGACACCAAGTAAAGGGATGAAACGGTAAATCATGACGGGTTCTCCTCCTTGTTAGTCTTGTCAGGCTTGCGCTGTGACAGGCGCATGACCAGCACGTAAAACAGGGGAACAAAGAAAATGGCCAAGAACGTTGCTGACAACATCCCACCCACCACAGCCGTACCTATAGCCTGACGGCTGGCAGCTCCCGCTCCGGTGCTGATCGCCAAGGGCAATACCCCGAAAACGAAGGCCAGCGAGGTCATAATGATCGGGCGCAAGCGCATCCGGGCAGCCCGCAGGGAGGCTTCAACAACACCCACGCCTTCATCCACCAGCGTTTTGGCGAATTCGACGATCAGGATGGCGTTCTTCGCAGACAGGCCGATGGTGGTCAACAAACCTACCTGGAAATACACATCATTGCTGAACCCGCGCACCATGGTCAGCGCTAGTGCGCCCAGTATGCCCAACGGCACGACCATCATGACTGCAAACGGTACCGACCAGCTTTCATACAAGGCCGCCAGAAACAGGAACACCACCATCAGTGAAATGCCATACAGCAGGAGGGTTTGTGCACCACTGGCCTTTTCCTGGAAAGACATCCCCGACCAAGACAAGCCAAAACCACCGGGCAATTTAGCTACCAGTTCCTCAATCGCGTTCATGGCGTCACCCGTGCTTAACCCCGGTGCAGCTTGCCCTTGCAGGTTCAGCGAGGGTGAGCCGTTAAAACGCTCCAGCCGGGGCGAACCATAGTCCCAATGCGTGCTGGCAAAGGCACTGAATGGCACCATGTCGCCCGCCGCATTGCGGACATGCCACTGATCCAGATCTTCCGGCTTCATGCGGTAGGCGGCATCGCCTTGCACAAAAACCTTTTTCACCCGCCCTTCATCAATAAAGTCGTTCACATAGGCGGAACCCCAAGCAGCGCTCAGGGTAGTGTTGACCTCATTGATATTCAAACCGAGCGCACTGAGCTTTTCCTCATCAATATCAATACGGAACACGGCGACATCTTCCATCCCGTTGGGGCGGACAGCGGTCAACCGTGCATCCTGCGCGGCCATGCCCAGCAACTGGTTGCGGGCAGCCATCAGCTTTTCATGCCCCTGATTGCCATAGTCCTGAAGCATGACATCGAAACCGGCAGCCGTGCCCAACTCCGGTATCGGCGGCAGGTTGATGGGAAAAATGGTGGCATCACGAACTTGGCTTAACGCCGCAAATGCCTTGCCCACCATGACGCTGGAATTTTGCGACGGCAACGGACGCTCAGCCCAGTCTTTCAGTTTGACAAACGCCATCCCCATGTTTTGCCCCTGACCAGCAAAACTAAAACCCGCCACCGTAAAGACTGAAGCCACATCTTCCTGTTTCTGGAAATACTTGCTGACTTCCCCTAGCACACCAAGGGTACGTTCCTGCGTTGCACCTGCGGGCAGTTGCACCAGAGTCATGATCACCCCTTGGTCTTCCGTTGGCAGGAAGGAGGTAGGCAAACGCTGGTACATGAAACCCAGCCCCAATAGCAAAACGAGGTAGATGACCATCAGACGGAGAGGGCGCTTGATGACAGCAGACACCCCGCGTTCATACCCCCCCGTTGCCCGACCAAACAGGCGGTTAAACCAGCCAAAAAAGCCTTTACGTTCTTTCTCACTGTGCGTGGGTTGTTTGAGGATCGTGGCGCACAAAGCAGGAGCCAGCACCACCGCCACCACCACCGACAGGATCATGGCTGACACAATCGTAATGGAGAACTGGCGGTAAATGGCCCCGGTCGAGCCACCGAAAAACGCCATAGGGATAAACACTGCCGACAGCACCAACGCAATCCCCACCAGCGCGTTGATAATCTGCCCCATGGATTTGCGGGTAGCCTCACGCGGCGGGAGTTTGTCTTCTTCCATCACGCGCTCAACGTTTTCCACTACCACAATGGCATCATCCACCAGCAAGCCGATGGCCAGCACCATACCAAACATCGTCAGGGTATTGATACTGAAACCAAATGCCGCCAATACACCGAATGTCCCCAGTAATACCACAGGGACAGCAATGGTCGGAATCAGGGTGGCACGCAGGTTGCCGAGGAACAGGTACATCACCAGAAACACTAGTGCCACCGCTTCGATCAGCGTATACACCACTTCCTCAATGGAAAGTTTGACAAACGGCGTGGTATCAAAGGGATATACAATTTCCAGCCCCTTGGGGAAAAACGGTTGCAGATCAGCCAGCTTGGCTTTCACCCGTTTTGCGGTATCCAAGGCATTAGCCCCGGTCGCCAACTGAATGGCAATACCAGTGGCTGGCTGTCCGTTATAGCGTGCATCCGCACCGTAGATTTCCGCACCCCGTTCGATGCGTGCCACGTCTTTCAGGCGTACCTGTGAACCATCCTTGTTGACCTTGAGCAGAATATTGGCAAATTCCTGGGTATTTTCAAAGCGCGTCTGCGCAATGATGGTAGCGTTGAGTTGCTGCCCTTTCGGAGCAGGCAGGCCGCCCAATTGCCCCGCAGACACCTGAGTATTCTGGGTTGAAACGGCGTTAAGCACATCCACAGGCGTCAGGCCGAATGCCGTCAGTTTTTCGGGGTTCATCCAGATACGCATGGCGTATTGGGAACCGAAAAGGCGGATGTTGCCAACCCCGCTGACCCGCGACAGGGGGTCACGCAAGGTGCTGTAGGCATAGTCGGCGAGATCGTAACGGTTCATGCTGCCGTCGCCGGAGACCAACCCCACCACCATCAGGAACGCACTGGAAGATTTGGTGACATTTACCCCCTGCTGTTTGACTGAATTGGGCAACAGCGCTTCTGCCGCCTTCAACTTGTTTTGCACCTGCACCTGGGCAATATCCGGGTCTGTACCGGAAGCAAACGTGAGGGAAACCGTGGCGTTGCCTGAGCTGTCGCTTTGTGAAGACATATACAGCAGGTTGTCCAGCCCAGTCATGCTTTGCTCAATGACCTGAGTAACGCTGTCTTCCAGTGTTTTCGAGGAAGCACCCGGATAATAGGCACTGACGGAAATAGCTGGTGGTGCAATGGTTGGATACTGTTGTATCGGTAACTGGTTAAGCGACAAAATACCCGCCATCATGATCACGAGGGCAATCACCCAAGCGAAAACCGGGCGGTCAATAAAAAAGTTAGCCATGACCTACTCCTGTTTCTGCCCGGTGGTGGGCTTATTGCCACCGCCAGCAGGTTTGCCATCCTCAAGCGGTTGTACCGTATCGCCAACCTTGATTTTTTGCAGACCGGAATAGATCACCCGTTCACCCACTGCAAGGCCGGAACTGACCAGCCACTGATCCCCAATGGTTTGGGAAACGCTAACCTCGCGGCTCTCCACCTTGTTTTCTGCATTGACCACCAAGGCAGAAGCACCGCCATTAGGGGTACGGGTAACGCCCTGTTGGGGAACCAACAACGCATTCTGGAGGGTTTTCGTGGCAAGGCTGGCACGGACGAACATCCCCGGCAACAACTGACCATCCCTGTTTTCAAACAGGACACGGGCATTCAGCATCCCCGTCCCCTCATCCACGCTGGACTCGGAAAACTTGAGTACGCCTTTTTCGGCATAAGCTGTCCCGTCTTCCAAGGTAAGGGTGACTTCCATCTCGGCCTGCTGAGCGGATTTTAGCGCCAGCAACGCATTACGTTTGATGTCCACATACACCGGGGACAATTGGCGGATGGTGGCAAGAGCAGTCGCCTGTTGTACCGATACCAGTGCACCCTCGCTGACACTGGAACGGCTGATAATACCGCTGATCGGGGCAATGATCCGGGTGTAATCCAGATTGATGCGGGCGCTCTGGATCGTAGCCTTGGCAACCTGTATCTGGGCTTCTGACTGTTTCCACGCGGCTTCTGTATCCTCCGCATCCTGCCTGCTGACGGCTGATTGTGCAGCAAGGCTACGGTAACGTTCGGCTTTGTTACGGGTGCTGTCCAGATTCGCCTGAGCCACCGTCAACCCGGCCTTGGCACTTTCCAGCGTAGCCTGATAGGGCGCAGGGTCAACCTGATACAGCAAATCGCCCTTTTTGACGCTACTGCCTTCTTCAAACAAGCGCTTCTGGATAATGCCGCTGATCTGGGGACGCACTTCCGCCTCCCGGAAGGCCGTTACCCGCCCGGAACTGGTTTCTTTCAGTTCAATATCCTTGGCGACCAGTGTCCTGACATCGACCGCCGCCGGAGGGCGGGCAGCACCTACTCCGCTAGGCGCTTGCTGATCTGGCTGGCAGCCCCCCAGAAACAGCAGCAACATCGTGCCAGCGATAGCAGGTGCACGCCGTATGGGTGGTAATTTCATGGCAACCTCCTTGAAAAAGACGGTGAATATCGGGACTGGATCATTTGTCCACCTCACGGAAAAACGGGGTAAGTACGCTCAATATCATCCTCGCCACGTCGGCTGCGGTACGCTCGCCTGCTGCATTCATGGATGTGTAAGGCCGTACTGGAGTCATCTCGAAGTGCTGTTTTGCCATCCCGAAAATCATTTCTGACAGCAAATCCGCATCACAACCCGGTTTCAGTTTTTCCAGCAACTGGGTGAAAGGCTGTTGCACCTTGTTGAAAATAAAGTTGCCCAGAAACGCCAGCCGTTCATCATCCGCATCCAGCATCTCCCGTTGCATGAAGCGGTGAAAGCTGCGGTCTTCCTGGATTTCCGTGGTGATGGCTTCCATGAACCCTTGCAGGCACTGCAATGGCTCCTTGCTGGCTGACATGGCCGTAAACAGGCGAGCGGACTTGTCTTCAAACGTGGCTGAAACTGCTGCGCGGTAGAGCGCATCCTTGTTGTCAAAATGGTTATAAAGCGCTGGTGGGCTGATCCCCACCTCACGGGCAATATCCCGCATGGAAACACCGCTGTAGCCTTTCATTGAGAATAGGGTGATGGCAGTTTCTAGAATGCGTGGTTTGGTCGGGCAAAGTTTCATGGGCATACAAGTTAATTAACGTTCGTTAATACTATCTGATACAGGAAACCTGTCAAGATTTTTGTTACATCCAGCCATTGGCTGCCTTGGATGCTGACAAGCATGAAGTCGGGAAGCGGAACACCCAGAAAATCGAGAGGAAAAACCTCAATTGCTGTCAGTTACAGCATTGAGACGCTCCACCATCCGCACCAAGTCAGGCAGTGTCTTCACCCCTATCTTCTGCATGATGTTGTGACGGTGTACCTTTACCGTCACCTCGGAAACACCGAGTTCGGCAGCAGCCTGCTTGTTAAGCGAACCTTTTACCATATAGGCGACCACCTCTTTTTCCCGACTTGTCAGCAAAGCGTAGCGCCGCCGAATATCGCCGATTTCGCTCTCTTCCTGGTGGGAAGTCTGCGCCTGCGTCAAGGCATCCCGGATGGCGGATAATAGATCGTCATCTCGGAAGGGCTTGGACAAGAATTCAACCGCCCCCTTTTTCATCGCCCACACTGCCATCGGGATGTCCCCATGCCCCGTAATGAAAATAACCGGAATGGAATCGCCAAACTGGGTCAACTGAGCCTGCAAATCCAGCCCACTCAGACCCGGCATACGCACATCCAGCACCAGGCAGGCCACACCGGCATGACGAGGTGCTGCCAGAAATTCTGCTGCCGATGCGTAAGTTTCCACCTGTAATCCTACTGAGCGAATCAGGCTACTGAGCGCCTCCCTGACCGAGAGGTCATCATCCACCACGTACACCCGTTCCCGGCATTCCATGTTATGCATTCCTCTCATGAACAATCGGGTATGGTAAACAGGAAGCACGCTCCCGGTTTCTTGCCAGTATCGAGCCACAGACGCCCTCCGTGGTTCTCCACAATGCTGCGGCTAATCGCCAAGCCCATCCCCAAACCATCCGACTTGGTGGAAAAGAAGGCTTCAAACAAGCGTTCTTCCGTACCTGCCGCAATGCCTAGGCCACTATCCTGCACCGAACAGATCAGCCCTCCCGCAGACGCTTCAGCCACAGTTATTGTCAGGATGCGCTCCCGCCCGTACAACTCACGCATGGCATCCACAGCATTGACCACCAGATTGAGAATCACCTGCTGTAGCTGCACCTGATCAGCCATCACATACAGCGGCTCGGCAGGCAGGTCAACATTCACCCTCACACCCACCTCCGCCAACATGATCTGGAGCATTTGCAACAACTCGTCCAGCATTCGCCCAATATCGACCCGTTCCCGCTTGATCTCTCCAGCCTTGAGAAAGCTGCGGATACGGGAAATAACCGATCCTGCCAGATTGGCATCACGATTGACCCGTTTAAGCGCCGCCGCCACCTCATCCACATTGGGCGAATCGTGGGATAGCCAGCGCAACGCCGCATCGCTGTTGGTGATGACTGCTGAAAGGGGTTGATTGATTTCATGGGCGATGGAGGCTACCAGTTCACCCATGGCTGTGAATCGCGCTACTCGCGCCAACTCATTACGGGTAGCTGCCAATGAACGTTCCGCCTCCATGCGCAAGGTGATGTCCTCAAGGATCACCGCCAGCATAGGGCCATCTTGGGCAATCGCCGGAATCCGTGACGCACACACATTAGCCCACAAATAGCCCCCCTCTTTTTTCGCGTAACGCTTTTGCACCTTGTAATTAGGCAATTTACCATCAAACAAGCCATGCACATTGCGCTTGGTCATATCGCGCTGGGAGGCTTCGGTAATCTCGATCAGAGATACGCCAACAATGTCCTCCCGACCGTAGCCCAACATGCGTTGCAAAGCCGGATTGGCCAACACTATTTTTCCATCCCTATCTACCAAGGCAATACCAACAGCAGTATTTTCATACAGACCAACCCAGCGGCGGTCTGACACCTGCAATGCAGCAAGGCTGTGTTGTAAATACTTACGACTCTCAACCAGCCCAGCCGTGAGTTCTAAGATATTCGATGCTTGGGAATTGAGTTCCTTTTGAAGGATGTCTACCGTGCGCTTTACTGTCACCAGATTGCGCGTCCGCGCCAGCAGCTCCTGCGCGGAAAATGGTTTGGTCAGGTAGTCCTTGACCAGTTCCTCCAGCAGATTCTCCCGCAAGGCATCGTCGGCGCGTGCCGACAGCACCAGCACAGGTACGTTCGGAAACGTTGGCTCGTCACTCAATGCCCGCACAAAACGTTCACCATCCCAGCCCGGCATCATCAGATCAGTGATAATCAGATCCGGGGGATCAGCCAAAGAAGCCTGAAAGGCAGATTTTCCATCCTCCCGCAGAATCACGTTATACTCATCCGAGAGCACATCATAGAGGAAGTGCCGCAGGTCAGGATTATCCTCCGCCACCAATACCCTTGGCTTGCCTGGTTGAAAGTTCACCTCGATCAATGGAGGCAGCGCAGGTAAAAGCTCAATGTCGACTGCTTGCTGTTCCAGAGCGTCCTTTCCCCCCATACGCACGAAAACCCCATCCGGGGCACGTATAGGCAGCTCCACTTGAAAAATAGCACCGCCGCCCGGTGCATCCACCACCACCACGCTTCCCCAGTGCAGCCCCACCAACTCCTTGACGATATTCAGCCCCAAACCACTGCCAGTAGCTCCCAACCCATCACTGCCCTGCGTAAATCGGTCGAAAATATGCTGCTTCATCGGATCGGATACTCCCGCCCCGTTGTCCTGCACACTAATCAGCAGACGTTCCGGGAAAATACGCTCCACCAAACAGGCGATACGCCCACCTGCTGGGGTAAATTTGAAAGCATTGGAAAACAGGTTGCTCAGCACCCGTCCGAATTTAGCTCGATCCACATCGGCGTAGAGTTCATCTTCTCCACACACAAGCAGCGTTATCCCCCGATCCTCCGCCACTACTTCAAAACTGGCAGCGACCTCCCGTACCAAGGCCACCACATTGGCGTGTACATAGGCGATGGGCATACGGTCGGCATCAATGCGAGCCAAGTCGAGGAGATTGTTAACCTGCTGGAGTAAGAAGCGGGCATTGCGCTGAATGGTTGCCAGCCGAAAACGCTCCCGCTCCCCAAAGGCTTCACTCTCTTTGATGAGCTGGTCTACCGGCCCAAGGATGAGTGCCAGCGGCGTGCGCAGTTCATGGCTGACATTGGCAAAGAAATGGGTCTTGTAGCTATCCAGTTCCTTCAACCTTTCCAGCGCCGCCTGCAACTCGCCGTTTTTCCGGGAAAGCGCCGCACTGTTAGCGATTTTCTCGGTAATATTGCGCCCTTCCGGCAGCAGGAAAGCCACCCGCCCCTCATCGTCCAGAATGGGTGTCAGCGAAAAATCAATGACAATGGTTCTGCTGCCGTGGAGATCACCGAATACCTCAAAATCGCAACGCACGAAACGCCCGGTACGCGCCTCCCCAATCATCTCACGCACCCGCTGGCGTACTTCTTCTGATACCGCCCACCAGCGTGCCTGCCAAAAAGGTTTGCCGACCACATCTTCTAGGCTCAACCCAGCGCCGTCCAAGGCCACTTGGTTGATTTCCAGCACAGTACCATCCACATCCAGCAATCCTAAAAACTGGTACATGGAATCCAGAATGATCTGTGCCATCTTCTGCCGCCGCACATCTTTCGCATCATCGGCATTGATCACCACCCCGCGCACCGATACCTGCTTTGTCACCCCACCAATGTCATCATCAGGAATCATGCTTGCCTCAAAAGAATCGGTCGAAATGAATTTGCTCGAAAGGCACGCCACAATCCACCATCAGCATTTCTTGCAGTGCTTGGGTCATGGGCGGAGGCCCTGCAAAATAAAACTCAAAGCTGGTCAATGTGTCAGGCAAAGCGGTGGAGAGATGTGAATGCACAAATCCGGTTGCACCCTCCCATCCCATATCACCCGGTTCAGAGACCACCGGGTAATAGACGATCCGCTCACCAAAACCTTCCAGTGTTTCCAGCATTGAACGACCACAAACATCCTGCGGCGTGCGTGCCCCATAGAAGAAATGTAGGCGACGGTTCTCTAGTAATCCAGCTTCTACTGCGCCCCTAGTAATCGAAAGCATCGGAGCCAGCCCCGAACCACCCGCCACGCACACGATGTCACGCGGCGAATTTGCCCGCAGGAAAGCCACCCCGTAAGGCCCATCTAAACCGATCTCATCACCCGGACTCAGGCTATCAAACAGTATTCCCGTACCTTTGCCCTGCCGCACCCGCCGGATCTGGAAATGCCATTCCCCCCGCTCGTTAGGCGTATTGGCTAGGGAATAGGCTCTGGAAGACTCCACTCCGGGCAAATCCAGCATGGCATACTGACCCGGAAGAAAATCCGCAGCGCCGTCAGTCGTGAATCGGAATTCCCTCAGATCGTGGGTAATATCGCTTGAGCCAGTGAATACCGCCCGACGCCGTTGCGGATGGATCGGTGGCACGTATTCCCTGCCTGTCGCTGCCTTGATAGTGACCGACCCCAAAGCGCGGCACTGGCAGGCCAAATGGCGACCACGCCGCCGATCACGTTCGCCCAATCCCGGCGCATCTGCCCACAGGGTTTCAACTTCACCATGCAACAGATCGAACTTGCAGGCACCGCACCCACCTGAATTACACTCGTAGGAAAGACCAATACCGGCACGTAGCCCAGCCCGCAGAACGGTGTCTTCTGGCATTTGCTCAAACTGGCTACCGTCCTTCTCATTCACAATGACTGGATGACTCATCGTATTTCTCCGGCAGTCAGAGTCCCAAACCACGACGTACATCACGGGTAGCCAGCTTAGTGGCCTCGACCGCTGTCGATACATCCGGCAGGGCAGCACAGTAGGCTTCGATAGCCCGATTCGCCAAGGGTTCCCACTTGGCAATCCATGTTTTGATCTGTTCCAGATTACCCGGTGTCTCCGTCGCCATTGCCACGAAGGCCGCAGTCCAGCGGCGATGGCGGGCAGCGTCAATCAACTGGGCATCGGTAAGCAAACCTAGCAAGGTATCGCCGTTATGCCGGGCAGATTCCCCCAGACGCCGCAGTACCGCTTCCTCGACGGCGGGCTTGACCACCAGACTCAGGGTCACAATGGCTTCACCCCAGTCCCATACCGTGAGTACTTTTTCCATCAGCTCGCGGAATCCTTGCCAAGCAGGGTCTTCTTCCCAGTAACGTTGTTCGTTCTGAGCAAAACCCTTGTCAGGAAAAGCCAGTGACAATTCCTTGGTACGGTAGGCGGTATGGCTTAACCAGCGCAAGCTGTCAGCCATCTGGAAGTAATTGCAGTTGGTCAAGGTACTGGCAGGTGACATCTGCCCCACGTAGGCGGAAGCCATTTGCAAGGTGTGGAACAGATAGCGTGCTGGGGTATACAGACGTGCAAGGGAACCCGCCCAGCGTGGGTCTAATGCCTTGTCATGCTCGCGCTCATTGAACTGGTCAAATAAGCCAAAGACATAGGTTTCCTGTCCATCCTGCATCAGGTTGTAGGTGCGGTAGATCACCTCATCCGGGTCACGGAAAGCATTCCAGTCCGCGTGCTTCAGGCGTGTGCCGAAGGTGTTCTGCTTGTACCAAGTATTCATGAACACGTCCGGGGCCAACTCGTAGGGCGCGTTGGGATCACGGTTGTTGTAGTGCAGGTTGGTACTGACGATTTCGTACTCGCTCGGTTTGCGGCGGCGAGCCGCCAGATGGCTCCAAGTTTTCTGGGGTTTCAACACTTGAACGTCCGACATGAATGCCTCCTAGAGTTTCTTGGTGAAATAAAAACGCACCGAGTCATCCCGGCTCTCAATCTGACCCGCGAAGGAACTCAGATCCACCTCCAGGTCATTCATGCGGAATGGTCGTCCCAATTCCTCTTCGATAGTGGACTGGCGCAGGATCATTTCCTGCTCGGCGTGAATGCGGATGTAAGCCCGTTTATCATCCACGAAAATGTCCTTACCCGGATTGTCGAGTTTGGCGGCTTCAATGACTGCCAACGCCAAATCTCCAGCCCGCATCACCGGCCCTACCCTATTGTTGTGATAGGCTTTTCCCGAATCTACCGTGCTCATGGTTATCTCCTTGTCAAATGTGTGGATCAGGTATGCGCAAACAGAGGCTCAACCCCTGCGGTGCTCACGAAAATGTCTTCTCCTTCCACGCGCACGGGATAGGCAGCCAGAGCGCAATCCTCCGGGTTGATTCCCTTGCCTGTCGCGGCGTCGAATTGCCACAGGTGGGCACGGCAGATCAGTTTCTTGCCATCGAACTTGCCCTCTGCCAGCGCAATGTCCTGATGCGGGCAAACGCCCTGAAATGCCTTGATCTCGCCACCATCGCCGCAGACCAGCACAATCTCGTGACCATTAACCGTGTAGGCCGCCATCTCGCCTTCCCACACATCGTCCAGTGTGCATACCTTGCTAAAACTCATGCTTTTCTCCTGTTCCCGGTCATGCGTCAGGCAGCGGCTGCCTGCCAGATGATTTCCACCGTCTCGGTCGGCATGAACCCGGCCTCAACAACCTTCATGGTGCGCGGCAGGAACTCCGTGCTGTCCTGCCGACGTACCCGTAGGATGTGTCCGGGACGAGCACGCACCCGCCGCCCGACGGAATGGACAGCAGCAGCGGCAGCCACTTCGTCCATGGTGTTTTCCGTATCCATAGGCAGCAGTTGCAGCACGAAATCCCCCTCGAAATTGGAAGTCAATGGAAACAAAGCCATAGGTAAAATCTCCGTAGTTAAAATCCTGCTGGTCAGCCCGCTTTCTTGGCAGTGCGCAGCGCCCGATAGACTTCTGCCCAAGCATAGTTATGGGCGTCGTCGCCACATTCACCGGGCGCGATATTCATATAGGCAAGCGCACCTTCCAGATTCATCGGCTGGATCATACCAGCGAGGAAACGGTCAACGATGCTCAGATGACCAGCATAACGTTCAGGCTCCTGCTGGAAGACCCAGCGGTCTACCTCGGAACCGAAGTGGTACAAACGACCATTGTATTCAAGCGGATAGTCTTTGACGTTCCAGCCCTTGCCCGGTGTACCGAGGATGGGCAACTGGCACATATTGCAGACGTAAGGCAGGGTTTCGGGATAGGTTTGAGCCATATTGCCATCGACCACATTGTCGATGATGACATCCCAGCATTCGCCCCACGTATCGTTCCAGCCAGGATACTTTTCTTCCAACCAGTCACGCTCTGCTGGGGTGACACCCGCCGCCGGATTCCACCAGATGGTGGGACGCCAGAAGTAGGAACCCATGTGCATACCGTGGTGGGTTTGACTCAAGTCATTCAGGAAAATGTCCCAGTACCAAGGCAGTTCCAATCCCATGTCGGTGAGTGACCGCTCGAACTGAGCAACGATCCACTCCTCCATGAATTCCTTGAAGGACTGTTTGCGGTGTTCCAGTGGCGTGTAGTAGTCCATGATCGGGCCGGTGAGTACGGAAAACAGCTTCCATGCACCCCAGACGGCAATGTCCACCCGTTTCTGGGCTTCTTCTTTCTTGCCGTTTTCGATCAGGATTTTCAGTGCTGGCCCACCAATCTGGGCATGGCGGGATTCGTCCGTCTGGATGCTCGAGATCAGGTTGGCAAAGGTATGGTCACCCGCTTCCGCCGCATCGGCAGCCAAGCCTAGGAACTGCATATTGGTAAAGCCGGTTTCAAAGCTGAAGGTCAGCATGATGGAAACGCTGATTGCATCACGGGTCATCATGATGTCGTCGAAGAAGTGGCGTGCCGCGATCATCGCCCATTCGTTGGTATCGTATGCCTTGAACGCCCAATCCATCTGGCGGTCTTTAGTAATATGTTCGTGCGGGAAATAGAGCTGCATCTGCCCGTGGCGAATTTCATCCATACAGCCCAGCGTCGACATATTGCGCATCCCCGGTGCTTTGGAAAAACGCATCATGCGAGCTTCGGCACTGGCAGCAGCATATTCGCCCCGCGCAATCGCACCGTAATGCGCCTTCATCACCGATTTCCAGCCCGGATCGGCGTTCTCGAAAATACGGCTGCGCTCCAGTGCGGCCTTGACGGAATACGCGCCAGCATCCTTTTCCCGCTGGACTTTCACGTATTCCGGGTAAGTCTGCTTGTAAGGCTCGTCGTATGTTTCCCAAGCATTCAGCGGCAAGCCAAAGTCGCCAGAAAGCTGGGGTGGGAATAATTCGTCTTCTGTGACGTATTTGGGGGTCCAGTTGGTGGAACGGGCCAAGTTATACCAGTCCATCCGATTGAGTACAGCCATTAATCTCTCCTCCTAGCAATGTGTGGAAAAATGCTATCAGGAAGGGATAGAGGCCGATATTAGACGATGGTTTAGATGCGATGCAGCAATTCAGTAAGCCATTGAATTATCATCCGACTTTGCCACCACCATCCACCACCAAAGTCTGCGCCTGCACAAAACTGGCCGCCTCCGAACACAGAAACGCTACCGCTGCCGCGATTTCCTGCGGCTCCGCCATGCGTTTGGCAGGGATTCCAGCGAGCATTTCCTTGAGGACAGCAGCTTCATCCTTGCCAGTACGGGCTGCGGTTGTTGCCACCAGCGATTCCATCCGCGCCGTGCGGGTCAGACCGGGGCAAACCAGATTGGCGGTGACACCACGGGCGGCGTATTCCTGCGCCAGACTTTCCGCCAGCCCCAGCAGCGATTTGCGCAAGGCATTGGACAAGGCAAAATGCCGTAGCGGATCAACCACCGTGCTGGAGGTGATCATCACCACCCGTCCCCAACCGCGTTGCGCCATCGCCGGAACTAGCGTCTGGCAGGCCAGTACCACCGGACGGACGATCATCTGGTAAGCCTCATCCCACGCAGCAATCGGTAATTCCACAAATGGCGCAACGGGTGGGCCACCGCAGTTTGTCACCAGAATATCGCTATCCTGATGCCGCATCAGCATGGCGTTCAAAGCCACGGTATCCAGCATATCTACGCATTCCACCTGCACAGGTCTGCCGGTTTGCGCCTGAATGTCCTGCGCGGCCTGCTGCAAATGGACTGCCGAACGCGCCATGATCACCACTTCCGCACCCATACTTGCCAGCATTTCAGCCGAAGCCTTGCCCAACCCTTGTGATGCAGCGAACACCAACGCCTTGCGCCCGCTCAGGGCTTTGTCTGAAAAGCTTGAATTCATCAGAACGTTCCTCAGCTTCAGTATTTCAGCAGAACATAAAATAGCAGCGGCATGTACAACACCGTCAGCAGGTTGCCGACCATTACCATTGAGGCGACCTTTTCCGGCTCCTGCCGGTAACGTGCTGCTAGTGGTGCATTCAGGATAGCAGGCGGCAACACGGCAAACAGGATCACCAGCGGTTTCAGCGCATCCGGCATCGGTATCAGCCAGATGGCCAGCAGGCCGAACGGTAGCCCACTCAAAGGACGCAAGACAGCACCCCACAAACCATCACGCCAGTGCGACCAGTCTGCTTCCGCCAGTTTCACCCCCAGCGTCACCAGTGTCAGCGGAATCGACACCTCGCTCAGCAGCTTTACCCCCGGCAGGATCATGGCAGGTAAGTGCAGGCCGGAAGCATACAAAAACAGCCCGATACCCATGGCAATGATGATCGGGTTTTTCAGCAAGTGCTGCGGTGAAAAACGCCGCTCATAAATCATGAATCCAAACGTGAACATGCTGATAGATTGCACCAGAAACAGCACTACCGCATACGGCAGGATGCTATCCCCGAACGCAAATACTGCCAGCGGGAATCCCAGATTGGCGGAATTGTTGAACATCATCGGCGGCGCGAGGGTCTTGAAATCAATTTTCAGCCAGCGGCTAGCAGGCCACGCAATCAGGCCGGAACCCGCCACGACCAATGATCCCGCCAACAGCATTTCCTGTACCCCAGCGGTATTGCCCATTTTCTCCGACAGCACATAGATCAGCAATGCGGGAACGAATAAATCCAGATTGATGCGGTTAACCTCACCAATATCCGTTGTGATCCAGCGTCCGTAAATGTATCCACTGAAGGCGATAAAAAACACAGGCACAACAACTGACAGGACTTCATACATGCTTGCCGCCTGCTGATTCCAGCAACCCATCCAGAGTTATACATAATCTCATCAATTCCTCGCTGGAATTGAAATGCGCCAGACTGACCCTTAACACCCCGCTGTGCGGATCGACGCCGAGTTTTTCCAGACAACGCCAAGCATAGAAACTGCCACTTTGTACAGCAATCTCACGCTCTCCCAATGCTATCGCCAAAGTACGTGGGGACGTGCTCCCACACTGTAACGCCCATGTCGGTGAACGCTGCTTAAGAACAGTGTTGTCACCACCAAGCTGTGACAAGGCTGGCTGGGTCTTCAACCAGATTTGCCATTGCCTTGCCAAGGCGGTTTCGTGTTCACCGGCAATCGCCATCACCCGGCTTACCCGTCGCTGGAAGGAAGGTTCGTCCGCAAAACCGTGATGCTGATGCAGGTCATCGAAATACGCCACCAGCCCCAGCAGGCAAGCAACTTCCTCATGGTTCACCAGCCCCGGATTCAGCGCGATACGCAAATTATTGGGCGCACCGGGGTTGGTGTAGGCGGCATAGAGTTTGGGTAATTGTTCCAGCGACTGGTTATGCAACTGACCGTGCAAGTCACGCCGCACATACATCAGCCCCAGATGCGGGCCGAACAGCTTGTACAGGCTGAGCACATACACATCCACACCGAGGGCTTTCACATCAATGGCATGGTGCGGCGCATAGGAAACCCCATCCACCAACAGCCAGCCACCGACGGCATGTACCTTGTCAGCCACTGCTTTCACGTCATTCACATCACCGACAATGTTGGAACTGTGTGTCATGCACACCAGCCGGGTACGTTCACCCAGCAAGGTATCCAGATCGTCCAATGCCAACTTGCCACTGTGCGGGTCGATAGGCCAGAACCTGACTTTTACACCGAATTCCTGCAATCGTAACCACGGGCTGATGTTGGATTCGTGATCCTGCTCGGTGACGATGATTTCATCTCCGGCTGCAAACTGTTTGCGCAGCGCCATCGACAGCAGGTAAAGGTTCATGGTGGTGCAATGCCCAATCACCACTTCATCTTCATCGGCGTTAACCATCTCCGCCATTTTCACCGTGGCCTGCTCAATCGCTTGCGTACCCTGTTGTGAAGCCCGGTAAGGGCCATAGGGCTGCACCTTGGTATGGGTCATGAAATGGTTGAGGTGTTCGACCACCTGATGGGGCACGTAAGTCCCGCCTGCATTTTCAAAAAAAGCCAGTTTGCCTGACTCAGGATCATTTAACGCCGGAAACTGCTGGCGCACATACGCGATGTCCCAGACTTTGGCTGAAGGGGTTTGCATGAGAGTTCCTGTCTTGTCGGAATTAAAGGGCAGCCCTGACCACACCACCATCCACGCGCAACGCCGCCCCATTGGTAGCGGCAGCACCAACACCACACAGGTAGACAATCATGTTGGCATCCTCTTCCGGGGTGGCAAAACGCTGGATCAGGGAACTGGGGCGAATATTGTTGAAAAATTCCCGCTCCATTTCGCCAAACGTCATACCCTGCTGGTCGGCAATCTGCTGCACGAACGTTTCCACCCCTTCCGAACGGCTGGGGCCGGGCAACACGGTATTCACCGTAACAGCCGTGCCTTTGGTGCTTTCTGCTAACCCACGCGCCAACGCGATCTGGGCAGTTTTGGTCATGCCGTAGTGGATCATTTCCTCGGGAATCTGGATAGCCGATTCACTGGAAACGAAAATGATGCGTCCCCAGTTTTGCTGTTTCATCAAGGGAAGGTAATGGCGTGACAGGCGCACACCACTCATGACATTAGTCTCAAAAAAGCGGAACCAGTCTTCATCGGGAATCGCCTCAAACGGCTTGGGTTCAAAGATACCCAGATTGTTGACCAGAATATCCACCGCAGGTAAGGCATTGACCACTGCGTTACAGCCTGCTGCTGTCGATAAATCCGCCGCAATGCCGCTGACACTGGCATCAGGTACTGCCGCCAGAAGGCGGGCTTTGGCAGCATCCACCGACATTTCACTACGCCCATTCAGCCACACCTTGACGCCTTCTTTAGCCAGACCCAATGCGGTGGCGAAGCCAATACCCTTGGTCGAGCCGCTGATAAACGCGGTTTTGTTAGTAATCTGTAAATCCATGTTGTTCTCGCTGATACGTGTACGTTATTCAATTCCTGCTTGTTGCATAGTTTGTGCAACCGATGCTTCGCTGGCAGGTGTGAGCCAAGTCAGGGGAAGGCGGATGCCGTTAGGGATAAGACCCATTTTATGCAGCGCCCATTTACTCGGAATCGGGCTGCTTTCGATAAACAATTGCTTGTGCAAACCTTGTAATTGCTGGTCAAACCTTCGTGCTGTTGGCTCATCAGCCAAGAGAGCCGCAGTAACCATCGTCTGCATCTTTTGGGGCGCAATATTCCCCGTCACGCTAATAACACCATCACCACCCGCCAACAGGAAATTACAGGCAGTAGCATCGTCCCCACTGTAGAGCAGGAAACCTTCAGGAAGCCGGGAACGTAATGCAGGTAGCCGTCCCAACTCACCGGTCGCATCCTTCAGCCCAATGATATTCCTGACTTTAGCAAGCCGGATCACTGTTTCATTCGCCATGTCACAACAGGTACGCCCCGGAACGTTGTACAGGATTTGGGGAATATCAACGGCTTCAGCCACCGCTTTGTAATGCTGGAACAACCCTTCCTGAGTAGGTTTGTTGTAATACGGTGTCACCAGTAGGCAGGCATCCACACCGGCTTTGGCAGCACATTCGGTCAAGTGGATAGCTTCCGTCGTGGCATTCGCCCCTGTCCCGGCAATCACGGGGACACGACCGGCAACTATCCTCACGGTTTCACGGATGACAGCACAATGTTCTGCATCATCCAGTGTGGCGGATTCGCCCGTCGTGCCAACCGTCACAATACCGTCACTGCCCTGTTCTATCTGCCAGTTGATCAGGCGTTCAAGGGCGTTAAAATCTACTGCACCATCGCCCTGCATGGGCGTAACGATAGATACAAAACTTCCGCGTAAAGATTTCATCCGGGATTCCTCCATTCAGTCAAACCAGTGCAAAGCGGTAGCAATGCATCCGTGGGATTCATAACGTTGCCTCCTAAAGATTCATCAGGCACTCCCTGCAATCAAGAAAAATACTGCTGAAACCATCACCCACATCACCACCACATAGCCGATATTCCAGAGCATGATGTCACGCCCTGACACCTCAAGCTGGCTACGCATGATGGCATTCAGGCCGGAAAACGGGCTGGCTACCACACCCAAGCTCCAGATGCACAAAAACAGCATCGCCAGCACATTAGGGTCTGGGTACAGGGGCTGCACCAGCGGGCCGATCACTGCCACGCTGACCACCGGATGTACCCCCAGCAATGACACCACAATCGCCCCACCCAACAACAGGCTCAATTCTAGCCCTCCCAACGCTGCGAACGGCTGGAAACCGCTAAAGCTCTGGGTTACGGCTTGTACACCTACGGTCAGCAGGCCAGCCCCCATGAACAAACCCAGTTCCCGTGCCAGACGTGGCGCACTGTTCCACACATGCTGTTTCAACCCAGCCTTGGCTGTCTCCGGCTGGCGCAAAAACAGGAATATCACTGCCAGCGTCACTGCCGTGGTACTGACCAGCATCAATACCGGCACATTAGGCAACAACTGATGCAACACCATCACCGTGACTGCCAGCAGCATGGGGATCAGCAAACTGCCAGCGTGCATGGGATAACCCCGGAATGCCTGCACCTTGTGCAAACCACTACCGCCCATTTCCAGCACCGTCACCAGCATTGCCAAAGCGGTTAACCCCAACCCGGTCAGGATCACCGGATGCAATTCAGCGCCGGGCGCATACGTCAGCGCCACCGCCATCGCGGCAAAAAATGGCGACCAGAACGCCGCCATCGAAAACGCCCGCCCAATGACAGTTACCGCTTGCCTGCCCAATGCCTCCTGTGATTTCAAACGTTCCGCCACCAGAATCAGAATGGAAATATTGATCACCGCACCCAAGACATGCACACCCAGCAAGGTATTCACAAATGCCCGCCGCCCTTGAGGTAATGGCTCGTTACCGGCCTGTGCGGATGTCGCCACCAGACGCAGGAAACCCACGCTGTACAACATCACCATCAAGCCATTGTTTTGTAGCAGAATATCATTCAAGGAAACGCTTGCCCCACGCCACCACCCCCATAGCAGGAAAGCCAGCCCCACCCCAGAGAGCAGAAAAAACTGCTGGAACTGACGCGGGTGTGCCGCCAACAGCAACATTCCCAGCACCAGCCACGCACATAAGCCGCTGACCCAAGCAGGCAATGACGGATACAGCAAGTGCAACAAACTGCTGACCGCCATCCCCAGCAACAACAGGCTGGCGAGGTAACACAAAAGGACGGGGTTCAGTTTCATCAACCTACAACACCGAATGCAGCATCTTCAGGCTCAACAGCACCAACAACACCGCAAAGCCTTTCTTCAATGTCGGTATCGGCAGTGAATGCGCCAGATGTGCCCCATACGGGGTCGTAAAATAACTGACCAGTGAAATCACGACAACCGCAGGCCAGTAGATGAAACCCAGTGTGTGTTCCGGCAACCCGGCTTGCCCCCAGCCATTGAACAAATACCCCAGTGTCCCCGCCAGCGCAATCGGCAAGCCAATGGCAGCGGAGGTAGCAATCGCATTGCGGATATTGACATTGCACCAAGTCAGGTAAGGCACAGACAGCGAACCGCCACCGATAGCTACCAGTGCCGAAACCGCGCCGATCCCCATGCCGACCGAAGCCAGCCCCAATGCCCCCGGCAATTCCCGATGCGGTTTTGGCTTGACGTTCAGGATCATCTGCAAAGCGACATAACCCATGAAACAGGCAAAGAAAATCGCCAAATGTTTTGAAGACAGGTAAGTTGCCAGAAAAGTCGCGGCAAATGTCCCCAGCAGAATACCGGGTGTCATGTGGCGTACTACTGCCCACAACACCGCCTCTCTGGCATGGTGCGCCCGCATACTGGAAAAGGAAGTCATGACAATGGCTGCCATTGATGTCCCCAACGCCAGATGCACCACCTGATCGGGGGGAAAGCCTTTGCCGACGAACAAGGTCGTCAGGGCTGGAACCATGATACCACCACCACCGACACCGAATAACCCGGCAAAAACCCCCACGACAGCACCCAAGGCCAGCAATATCAACAGCAAATTAATGTCCAAGATTTGTTCTCCACTATGTCCCATCCGGGATTGTAATGATTAAAACGCCATTACAAACAGGGAGAACATGAAAAGCAAGCTATCCGGCTTTGTTCATCCATTGACCCCAATGGCGTTAAGACCAGCTTGTGCACACTGCTGGTCTTGTACCTCGCTCGCCCCGGAAACCCCAATCGCGCCGATCAGCTCCCCGTTGGACACCATAGGTAAACCGCCACCAAACGCGACGAAACGCGGACGCCGCACAATCCCCTCACGCACCGCAGGCGAATGTTCCTTGAGCGCATCCAACCACAAATGCGTGGGCAAACCAAAACTCACAGCGGTATAGGCTTTGTCGATGGCAATATCGACCGAGTGCAGAGGCGCACCCGGCATCCGTAAAAATGCCGCCAACACGCCGGAGCGGTCGACAACGGCAACATTGATTTTCACCCCAATTGACACCGCTTCCGCCACCGCCGCTTTCACGGCAATGGCAGCAGCATCCCAGTCAATCAGCGTGTGGGTAACACTGATGTTTGACATAGGCAATCAGGTATACGCAGTGGTGAATGAGCCGGATTCTTCACCGGAATGGAAGAAAATACCGCGCCAGAGCTGGTCTTCTGTCCACGTAATCACTGGGCGGTCGGGTTGTGCCATATAACCCAAGCCTGCAAAGGTTTCATTGCGGTTGCCTGACGGATCAAAGAAGTAGATGGTTTCACCACGGGTAATACCGTGACGGGTTGGGGCAACGTCGATTTTGACCTTGTTTTTCGCCATCACGTCAGCGGACTTCAGAATAGCGCTCCAGTCATTGAGGAAGAACGCAAAATGGTGCAAACCCATGCGTTCCCCGCCAACAAAGGCAATGTCGTGCGGTGTAGAGGTGCGGAACAACCAAGTCGCTGCCGGAATATCACCGTTTGGCCCCACCATGACCCGTTCAGCCATATTGAAATCCAGCACATTCATCATGAAGTCGGTGGATTCAGCCACCTTGTTGATACCCGCCGCCGGGTTCAATTCACACATCAGCAAGCAGTGATCCAGCCAGTGTACACCAGCACCCTTAATGTCATCCGGCCACGGGTCAGGGTTGGTCGAACCCACATCCGTACCCACGCATTCCTTGGTGGCATACAGGCGCATTTCATGACCGCTGGGCAGGTTGAATTTCAGCAAACGCCCGGTGAACGGCATTGTGCCTTCCGGCAACATTTCGGTGGCAGTGCCACTGGCTTCAATGCGCTGTTGGAGTTCGTCCAGATCGGTTTCCTTTTCGACCTTGTAAGCAACGTGGTTCAAACCTGCTTGATCGGTTTCGGTGAGAATCAGGGAATACTTATCCCATTCATCCCAACACTTCAGGTAAGCATTGCCATCTGCATCCGTGTGGACAGTTTTCATACCCAGCACTTTTTCATAATGCTGTAGAGCCGCTGCCATATCCATGACCTTGACATTGATATGACCTATTCTCATCACTCCCATGAGTTTCTCCTCTCTCTTGAATGATAGTAAACGTAATGAATCCCGCAGCATCCACCCACTTAGGGTTTGCTACACTGCGCCAAAAAGGACTTTTTCATCTTGCCGAGGATTTCCAGTTCCAAATCGCTGGTCGGGGCTGTCCGACAAGCCAGCGTAATATTGGCATCTGCTTCCTCCTGCGAAACATGCGCTCGGCTGATAGGGCCGGTTGCTACCACTGAACCTTTCAGGACGCGCACCTTACAAACGCCGCAGCCACCATTGAGGCAGCCAACGGGTATGCCTCTCCTGCCGAGCTTGACCATTGCTGCCAGCAACGCCTCGTGATCCTTGCAGGAAAAATGCTCTCCCGTTGCTGGGATCGCGATGCTATGCGTGGGTATTCCAAACATGACGGGGTTCCTTGATGAATGCCGGGTTAGAACGGTTTCACAAAATTAACCCGGAACGTGCTGCCCGCAGGGGCGGGGCCGCTGCCTGCTTGCACGTCATACTCGTCGTAGTAAGCCGCCTCGACGATGCCGCGCAGGGCTTTCGACATGTATGAGCCTTCTACCCCTACGGCATGTTTGCTGAACTTGTCGTCGGTTGCACCCGTGCCTTTGTCCTTGCTGACCTGCCACTGGTCGTAACCCACTACCCCCAATTCCAGTACCGGCGTGACTTTTTTACCGATACCCCATTCCAGCGACACCTGATCACCCGGCTCAAAACCGGTATCCTTTTCGCCATTCATTTCATAGCGCAGCAAACCAGAGGCAGACACGCTCTTGTCCGCATTCAGATAGGCTGTCCCGCCACCCGTCAACATCGTGCCTTTGTAACCGTTACCGGGGGAAGCCAACTCGTCACTGTTAGCCGTATCCAACCAGACACCGGCAGCGGCGACGCTATCCCAACGATCGCCATGCCAACCCAGTACTAAGGGGCCGACATAGACATCACCAATCCCCGATTTTTTCTTGGTGTAACCCGCCGCTGTAAAGTCAAAATCTTTTTGGATCATCGGCACAATGGCTTCTACACCGTAATCCGCACCCAATACTTTCTTGTCAGTCATGTGGACAAAACGGTGTGCCAAAGCGGTGACACTGCCTTCATTACTGACGGGAATATCGGTGTCTGTCCCCGGTACTTTCAACGAGTCCACCGAATAATTCACGCCGTAACCAATGTAGTAATTACCTGCAGGCGGCACGCTCGCGGCTTTGACACCTTCAATGCCCGGCACATAATGACCTTCGGCGTGAGCACCCAATGACATGCCGCTCAATACCGCCACAACGAATAGTTTTTTCATCTCCTCTCCTCCATCGACTGATGTGTTGAAACCCTAGCTTTGCCTTTGTATAGCAATCGGTATGCCATCATATAAAGTCTATTATTTTCAATAATTTATATGAAATCAGTCTCTTGGCTTTATGATTAATTGATGAAACTGGCAAGGCTGGCTTAAGCATTTCATCAAGTCATCTCCATTGCGATATTCAACTTTATTTTAATAAATAATCTTCTTTTACTGCATTTATCAACCATACGTTCACCCTCTACAATGTTGGTATGTCTTAACCACTGGATACTGACTCAATGCTTAGCCCACTCGTTTTCGTTTCCCACGGGTCACCGGATGTAGCCCTGCAAGACGGTGCAACCCTGCAATGCTGGCAACAACTGGGTACAACCCTGCCGCGCCCGCGTGCCATTTTGCTGATTTCGGCGCATTGGGAAACACCGCAACCCGTGATCAGTACTGCCAACCAGCCCAGTACTATTCACGATTTCGGCGGCTTCCCCCAAGCTCTGTACCAGATGCAATACCCCGCGCCGGGAATGCCTGAACTGGCGGAACGGGTCACGCAATGCCTCGCGGTCAACGGCATTCCCCTGACCCAAAACGCCCAACGCGGGCTGGATCATGGCGCGTGGATTCCGTTACGCAGCCTGTATCCGCAAGCCGATGTGCCGGTGGTGCAGCTTGCGATTCAGCCGGTGGCGGGCACGGCATGGCATTGGCGCTTGGGGCAAGCGCTGCAACCGTTGCGTGAAGAAGGGATTTTGATCATGGCATCGGGAGCGGTGACGCATAACTTCGGCTGGCTGGCACGTCAGGGCGCACCTGTGCCACAAGCGCAAGTGTTCAGTGATTGGTTAGGGGAAAAACTGGCAGCTCGCGATGTGCCTGCGTTGCTAGATTACCGCCAGCAAGCGCCTTATGGTGCGGCAGCGCATCCTACGGAGGAACATTTGCTACCGCTGTTTGTGACGTTAGGGGCAAGCGATGCGGATGAAACGCTTACCCGCTATACGCCGGAATATTGTTATGGTGGGCTAGCGATGGATGCGTATGTTTGGGGGGCTTAAAGAAACCCCGCCACCAGCGCATTAAACCGCGCAGCGTGTTCAATCTGCGTCCAATGCCCGCACTGCCCGAACACATGCAGTTCAGAACGGTCAATCAGACCCAGCAAGTCATAGGAATTCTGCAACGGAATCACCTTGTCATCGCGCCCATGCACAATCAGCGTGTGGTGCGGTAAAGCACGGATGTCGTCCTGCTGGCTGGTCATCGCATCCACCCATTGCTGACGCGGCGCGGGGAACATTTGGGCAAACGATTCCTGAAAACCGGGGCGGATGCTGGCTTGATAACGCAATTCCGCCAATTCATCCGTCACCAAAGCACGGTTGTAGGCAAAAATGTCCAGCAGGCTTTTCATGATTTCGATGGATGGCTCATAGCCCCATACCCGATCCAGCCCGTCGGTAATGGTGAATGGCACGCCAACACTCCCCATCAGCACCAGCTTATTGACCCGTTCTGGGTGATGGATAGCCAATGCCAATGCCAAGCCACCACCGAAGGAATTGCCTACTACCGAAGCTTTTTCAATCTCCAACGCATCCAGCAAACCCACCGCCTGCGCCACCCAGTTACCCATGTTGTAGACAGCATTGGCTTGACGTTCGCTAAAACCAAACCCCGCCATATCTGGCGCTATCACCCGGAACTGCTTGGCAAGTTCGGGAATGGTCAGCCGCCAGTTTGCCCACGCACTTACACCGGGGCCAGAACCATGGATCAGCAACACCGGCTCGCCCGCGCCTTGGTCATGGTAATTGGTCATAATGCCCGCAGCACGGAGGCTATTGGCAACTTCAGGATTTTGTGTCGTCATCTGTATTCCTTTAAATGCTTTTGAACAGCGGGCTTTTGGGCGCGGCATCCTTGCTTGCTTGTGTGTAGAAGTTTTCCATATACATGTCGCGCTCAAACAATCGGCCTTGTATCAGGGTAGTGATACAGGCATCAATCATCGGCGGTGGCCCGCACATATACGCCTTGTGTCCAGCAAACTTACCGCCAAAATGTTCCCGTGCCGCCTCATGCACGAAACCGCGTAAACCTTCCCAACCCGAATCAGCAGGCTCACTGGACAAGACCGGCAAGTAGGTAAAATTGGGGTGTTCCGCCGCCAGTTCCTCGAACAGTTCGCGGTAATACAGTTCGGCTTGGTTGCGTGCGCCATAAATGAAAGTGATCGAGCGCGTTTCACCGTGCTCAAATAACTCCAAAATCATCGACTTGGGACTGGAAAGCCCCGAACCACCGGCAAGGAAAATCATCGGCTCAGGCGCGGACTCACGCACAAAGAAACGCCCGTAAGGGCCACTGAAACGGATTTCATCCCCAATCTTGAGTTCGTTATGCAACCAGGTTGTACCTTTGCCACCGTCAACCAATGCCACATTCAGCTCGATCAAATTACGCTCAGATGGCGGGCTGGCAATCGAAAACGCACGCGGCGTGTCTTCCATGCCCGGAATCAGCAGGTTGATGTAATGCCCTGCTTGAAAGTCGATGCCATCGTGTTCAATCGCCAGAAAGATGCTCTTGATGCGCGGTGTCAAAGTGTCGATCTTGGAGACCACCCCGACGAAATCACGTACCGGGTGGTTGTGCGCATCCGGCTCTTCCTCAACGTCGGCCTCAATCGTCAGGTCACTCAACGGGGTAGCACAACACGCCAGACATTTACCTTCCTCGCGTTCGATGTCCATCAGCGCGAATGGCGAAGCATCACCGTGGAGAACCTCACCCTCCAGCACCGTGACTTTGCAGCTTCCGCACAAGCCATGCCCGCAGGCATGTGGCAAGTAAATCCCCGCCCGCAACGCCGCATCCAGCAGCGTTTGTCCCGCTTCCACCTCGATGGTGTCGCCAGTGGGGTCTATGGTTATTTCGTATGTCATGGGCAAATATCTCCTTGAAAAAGCCGCTTTGCCCTCATGAGACAAAGCGGAGACCGGACAGTGGAGGAGTCAGTCAGTTGCCGGTATTGTTGTAACCCTTTAGCCCCGGCGTGCGGAAACGGATCAGCGACTTGTGACCGATACCGTTATCCTTGAGGCTCAGCCCCATATTGGGGTGGAACAGTTTGCCATCCAGCATCCATTCCACCTTGTCCCACTCAATCAGCGGGAACTCTGGGTGCGGCCCCAATACACTGGGTAACACTGCGCCCGTCAATGCCGCAAACGGCATGTCCGGCGGCAGCGGGTAGGCATTAGCAGTGGAGATGCTGGTGTGGTAATCCCAACCGATGTACACCAACTGGTTGCCGTGGAAGCGGTCAACGCTATCCATCATCACCACCGGGTATTCACCATGAATTGCTTTAACAGTCATATTTCTGCTCCTTACGCTGCTGCTTTTTCTTCGGCGGATTCGGTGTCGCTGCTGGCTGCGCCCGTGGTTTCACCGTGCATGGCTTTCCAGCGGGTTTCATCGGCAGAACCGGCGTAATCACCGCCATCTTCCGGCTTAAAGTGATACCAGTTGAGGATGTCGGGAATCGCCGCGCCGCCACAATTACCTTGGAAAATTTGATGCACTGGCAGCCACGCATGAACGTATTTTTCCGGCTCGTGATCGAAAATGTCCTTGCAACCGTCGGAACAGGTATGGAATTTCTCACCGTTGAATTCACTGCTGCGGTAGGAAATCTGCATCGGGTCATCTTTGCTGACTTCAGTAAACAGCATCGGAACCTGGCATACCTGACACAATTGCGGCAAGCCACCGTTTTGGAAACGCTTACCTTCTTTCGCCATTTGCGCCCACATTTCGTAGCGCGGACGGTAATATTTGTCGAAGGTGTTGGGATACTTTTCAGACAACCAATCCATTTTCTTCTCGTCCGGCAACCAGAAATGCATGGAGGCAGCATGGGCGTAGTTATACAGCGTGCCCCACACCTGATGGCTCAAGTGTTCAGCTTCAGCAGTCGCTTGTTCGTGGTATTTCGGCATCCGCAGACCATAGCGGGCAAGGTCGTTGAACAGCGCACCTGCATTCTCGACAAAGTAGATTTCCCACGCTTCTTTCCACGACATCGGGCTTTCCGGCAACATGTAGTCCTGCATCGCTGACACCAACGCCAGTACGCGGTAAGCACGCCAGAAATGTTTGTCGATCCAGCCCTGCACGATGGGGATGTTATCTTCATGCTGTTCTAGCAGGAACTTAATGAGTTCCAAGCCCAACGTCATGTGGCGTGATTCGTCCGATTGTGCGGAAAAGCCAAAGGTCACGGTTGCCATATCACCGTTAAACGCCGCGCCGGACATGAACGGCACGAACAGCAAATTGGTCAGCAGGTATTCAAACGCAAACGATACCGATGTGATGAACTCAAACGGCCCAGCAGATTTGGCATCGTCAAAATACGATTTCGGTACGGACAAATACCACACACGGTCGTGCATGTGGAACGGGTCATGCATCCCGTTGAAATGCTTGTTGTAATGGCTGATGGTGTGGATTTGCGTCTGGGTATGGCGCAATTCATCCAGCGATTGCATCTGGCAGGCAATCTGTGCACCTTCGCCGCTGAACTGGCGGGCTAGCCGTGCAAAGCCACGGTGCGCCTGATATTCCAGCGGGGTAACTCCCTGAATGAACAGCTTGAGCGCATTCACATAGGTGGCATCCGCCAAATTCAAATGGGCGTTATTTTGGGCGAAACTGTCCATCACAGCATACAGTTTCTTATCCTTTTCCGCCTGATATTTCCAGTAAGCATCAATGGTAAGGCGAAACGGATCTTCCCATTTGCTCCAGTCGGTGATCTTGATGCCCTCGTAGCTTTCGTTGGAAAACACTTTTTCTTTCGATTGGTAAGTCGGTTCCCAACCCAAGCCACGGGTCAGTAACTCGTAACGCTTACGCATGTTTAATTTTTTTGCCATGTTCAGTCCTCCTCTGTTCAATGACGGGTAATGCGGAAATAATCGTCGTCTTCATCAATGTTGCCGGACAGTGAAATCAGCGTCAGGTGCAGTTCCTGCAAGTCCACGTCACGGCCTGCCAGCTCTTCCACTACCGCGCGGGTAATGCCAATTTCGCCCATCGCCTCAAACCGAATCATGCCCGGTTGATGGATGATGGTGGCAGCAGGATTTTCCTGCGTCAGTGCCTCGATGAAAGGACGCGCATCCGCCGTGTCCTGAAAAATCATGAATACTTTGCCATCAGACATATCAGCCTCCTTACACCTTGATGCCTTGTTTCGCCAACCGTGCCAACAACTCCTGTTTCACTTCTGCCACCTGTTGCGCAGCAGCATTCTCGCCGAACGCCAGTTGTGCCAGCGGCAGGACAGCCTGCTCCAAACGTGCCACCCATTGGCTTGTCCATGCGCTTAGCAACTCGGCGTTGGCAGGGGATTCAGCAGCGGTCACTTTCATGAGCTGATTAGTCCAACGCACCGTTTCGCCATACCATTCATTCATGAACTGGGTCAGCATCAGGAAAGTACCGCCACCTTGCGCGGTCAACGCGGGGATGAAACGTTCGTACACCAGCGGGTAAATCAGCCCATCCAGCACGATGTTTTGCGCCACCATGATTTCAAACCAGTCATCCAGAACGAAGGTGTCTTCCATCGCATGGCGCAACGGTTGCCATACGGGGGCATCCAGCCACGCAGTTTTGGCGGCTAACAGGGTGGTTTCTTCATTTTCGTCCAACAGCAGCGCGATACGGGACAGGTATTGCGCCATACCAATGCGGTCAAAGCCGTTAAAGGACGCTAGTGAGGTAATAGTTGTGCCGTAGCCACGGTCGCAAATGTCCTGATTGTTCATGTTTGCGCCGTATTCCAGATGACGCAATGGAATCAACACCTCACGGATTTGTTGCAACACCGCAGCGGGTACACCTTGCAACAGGTTGCGCTTTTCGATCAGCTCAAAATTGCTATCCATCACTTCTTGCTGCTTGGCACGAGCCGCGACGTAAGTCGTGTAGTAATACTGGCGCGGATCGGTGAAGCTATACCAATCCTGCATCACGATAGCGGTACGGCTGGCATCGAACAGCATTTTGTCCGGCTCCCAACTGGGCGGGTAGTGGAAATTGCAGGTGGGTTGAATGTCGTAAACCGCTTCCTGATAGCGCGAAGCAGGCTTGTTTTCCCCCACGCGGCGGGCGGTGTAACCAAAATTGGTGCGTAAAGGTTTGACCTCTTTCGCAGCGATATTTAATGACATTGATGGATTCTCCTCTCTCTTGAAAAAAGCGGTGGTGCTTGCGTTTAGTGTTTGAGACCGGGTTGCCCGTAACGCCATTTCAGGCGGTCGAAATCAACTTGCGCTTTCTGCTCGACAGTCAGTTCTTGCGCGTGTTGTCGCTGGCAAAACGTTTTGAACTGCTCAAACGGCAGCAGCAGTTCCACGAATAGGGTCGGGTCGCCAATCGAAAAATCGAACTCGACGAAACGGTTATTGCGTACCCCGGTGACGCGCACGAAACGGGGTTGTTCTGCCAAGACAGGTGTGTTTGGCTGCATGTGATTGCTCTCCTCCAAAGTACAACGACAGTCAGGTCAATGTACTAGAGCAAGTGTCGTGCCAATAACATTATTTTTATATTTTTCAGTAATTTATAAAAAATAGAGAGAGGAAGTAAAAAGCATTATCGTGATCAATTAAGCAGGTGGTAAATACCGGCTTGACGATTTGGATACATCACGCCAAGCCCAGCTTCTTCAACCGATACCGGCACTGCGGCCCACTGATTCCCAGCAGTCGCGCCGTTTCCAGCACATTGCCTTCAGCCTTGTTAAGGGCTTTCTCCAGAATCTGTTTTTCCAGCGTTTCAAAATCAACACCGGACTGCACCATGCGTGACAGCAAATCATCCAGCACGTCCGGCTTTGCACCCGGTTCGAGGTTGCCGTGCTTGCCAATCACCATGTAGTCGTCGGCGGGTGCTGGCATTCCCATGCAGATATGGTTGGACTCAATGCGGGCATTGTTTTCTGCCAGAATAACGCCGCGCTCCAGAATGTTTTCCAGTTCGCGGATATTGCCCGGCCACTGATAGGCGAAAAAGCGCCGTAAGGTGTCATCCGTTACCCCCAGTATATGCTTGCCATATTTCTGGTTGTATTTGGTGATGAACTTCTTGATCAGGCCGGGAATGTCAGTACGCCGTTCACGCAGCGGCGGAATGGTAATGGGGAACACGTTGAGGAGGTAATACAAGTCAGCACGGAAAGTACCTTCGCGCACCCGTTCCAGCAGGTTGGCATTGGTGGCGGCAATCAGGCGCACATCCACTTTGATCTTTTCCGTGCCACCGACGCGCTCGAATTCGCCAGTCTGGATGGCTCGCAGCAGCTTGGCCTGCGCCCGCGTATTCAACTCCCCCAGTTCGTCGAGGAACAGCGTGCCGCCGTTGGCACGTTCAAAGCGCCCAGGACGGGATTTATCCGCGCCAGTATAACCGCCTTTTTCCACCCCAAACAGTTCCGACTCCACCAGTTCACGCGGTAAAGCCGCACAGTTGACTGCAATGAACGGGGCATTCTTGCGTGTGCCCATCTGATGCAGGGCCTGGGAGAAAATTTCCTTGCCCACACCCGTTTCACCCAACATTAGCACCGTGACATTGGTTTCTGCCGCCTTGTGCAGCAGGTACATGATCTCTTTGATTTGCGCGGATTCGGCAATGATGTTTTCAGGGCGGGCTGATGCGGTCATTTCCTTGCGCAGGAATTGTACTTCCTCTTCCAGTGAATGCAGTTTCTTCGCCATGGACTCGAGTGAAAACAGGTCTTTCAGTTCGTCGGCATCTTCCCAGTCTTCCAGCGGCTTGCCAATGATGCGGCACTGTTTGTCGCCTTTGCCGACGCATTCCACTTCCTTGAAATAAATCGGTTTACCCATGAAAACGGTAGTATAGCCAGTGGCATAACCTAACAGGTTCCAGCATACGGCATGATCGGAGATGCCATACAGCCGCATGTGTTCGGCGGCTTCAAACGAGTTTTCCCACGTAAATTCGCCATAGAAACGGCCGGTTTCCACGTCCATCTCGACCTTAACGGGTTCAACGCTCACCATTCCTTCGAGGGCGTGCAATTGTGGCCCGATAATGAATCTGTCCATCACATCAGCTTGGGCACGGATGTTTTTGGCAAGCTGTATGTCCGACTGGGCAGCGGCATAGCCCATGCGCATCAGGATACCGCGTGCGTACTTTTCGCCAAATGATTCAATCAGTTCACTACGCATCGAACCAAACGCCGAGGCGTGCAGCAAAATCATGCGCTGCTGCCCCAACCAAATACTCCCGGAATCTTCCTCAAAGCGGATCATGGCCTTCAGGTCTTGATTGGACGGGTAGGTAAATTTTTTTCCATAATGACTCATCAACAGACACTCCTCAATGACTGTTTCCTCTCTACGCTCAAGCATAATAGAATCGGAGTGGGATGCAAGATATATCGAGATTTATTATAATATCGAGATTTTAGACATTAACAACTGCAAAGGTACGCACATGCGATTCATCATTATCGGAGCCGGAGGCATCGGTTCCTATTACGGTACAAGGCTGCAACAGGCTGGGCATGAAGTGCTAATGGTGGCACGCGGGGAACATCTGGCACGGATGCAGAGCGACGGTTTGCAGGTACATCACCCCGAATTTGTATTCCATGCCCCGGTCACAGCCTGTTGCCAACAGGAACTGATGGAAAACTATTCCGCACAGGATGCCGACCTAATCATCCTAACCCTGAAAGCTTCCCAAACTGCCAGTGTGCTGCATGATTTACACGACTGGTTGGCAAGCACCAATACTCCGCTGCTTTCCTTGCAAAACGGGGTGGATAATGAAATCCAGATTGCCGAATGTGTCGGACGGGAACGTACCGTCGGCGGATTGGCTGTCAGGATCGGCGGGCATATTGTTCAGCCCGGTGTGGTAGAGGCTACCGGCCCGGCACAGATTATTATGGGCGCATGGCCTCGCACTGATCTTAATCCAGCACTGCAACAACGGCTGGAGGTGTTTGCCTCGGCCTTCAATGCAGCCGGAATTCCTACCCGCCTGACCGCCCGTATCCAGCATGAACTGTGGCTCAAGCTGCTGATCAACAATGGGGTAAATCCACTGTCGGCACTGACCGGGCTGGATACCCGCACCCTGACTTCCCACCCCGTTTATGGTGACACGGTTTACCGTTTGATGCAGGAGGCGGCAGCAGCAGCCCAAGCCGATGGTGAACACCTGAGCCAGCAGGAGGTGGACAGCATGTACCAGCTCATTTGTCAGTTCGATGCAATTAAAACGTCCATGCTGGTGGACAAGGAAAAAGACCGCCCTCTGGAAACCGCTGCTATCAGTGGAGCGGTGCTGCGGCGTTGCAGGCAACTGGGCATTCCTGCGCCATTGACTGCTATGGTGGATGCACTGTTAACAACTTTTCCTAAATGAATAACCTTCGATGAATTGGTTAATATCATTAAAAAATCCAAATAAACCTGAGTAATCAATATATATCAACAGCAATTGACTATTCTATTTCGATATTTTTCACGATTACTTACTTGATCAATGAAATTAAAATTAATAATAAACAGAATTTTTATTTTCCGATTGAATATTAATAGGTGCTTCAGGATAAAAAACTCATTAATAAACTAAATTAATTTTGTTACTTGTCTTCGAGATGGATGATGCAAGTCTTCAGCTAAATGCACCACCACACCCACCATACGACTCACTTCCGGCATAAAATCGAACTGCGGCTGCGCCTGCTGCGCAAGCCTGTTGAGCCGGTGCAGTGCATCCTCCGCACTGGAAGCATGAATCGTGCAGATATTCCCCGGATGCCCCGTATTCCATATCGAAATCAAATCATAGGCACTCCGATCCCTCACCTCCCCCACAATAATCCGGCTCGGATACTCCCGCAATGAATCAAAAATCGCCTTAGAAAGCGTCAGCTCCGGCGGGTTCACCAGTTTCCTGACCAGATTCTCCACCGGACACTGCAATTCCAAGTTATCTTCAATCAGAACCACCCGATCATTAGAACCTGCAATCTCATGCAGCAAGGCATTCACCAGCGTAGTCTTGCCTGAACCCGTACCACCAGCCACCAGAATGTTCTGCTTATCCCGAACGGCCTGTTTCAGGGTCTCTGCCTGCTCACGGGTCATGATCCCCTGCCCCACATACTCGTCCAGCGTATAGATGCGCCGCGCAGGCAAACGGAAATTAAACGTCGGCCCATCCACACTGTAAGGCGGGATGGATGCCTGCACCCTAGCCCCCCAATGGGGCAGCTTGGCGGCAAGGCTTGGCTTATCCGGGGTAATCTCCATCCCTGCCTCGGTCGCAATCAGCCGGATAATCCGGTTAGCTGCTTCGCTATTGAGAATAATCCCGGTCTTGTACATCCCCACACCCTGCTCATTCACCCACACCTTGCCATCCGGGTTGAGCATGATCTCGGTAATGGTGTCTTTCTCCAGCCAGGGTGTAATCGACCCCAGAGCTGACTTGAGCATATCCAGACGGCGTTTGGCTGATTCGCTCATGCCTTACCCTCCCCTTCCATATCCAGCAAGGCACGGATGTCCTCGTTCTTTAACAGGTTGTCTTCAGCAACCTGGGCAATGAAAGTCTTGTGTTGCCTGATCTGGTGCTGGATAAAGGTAATGAACTGGTCAAACCGCTCTGCCGCCATGGCCTGCGCCGCTTCTTTCTGCCCACTCGGTAACGGCGGGTTATAAGCCAGCCACATCTGTACAAAACCCGCTAACCCCGCATCCATCACATCCAGGTTGCGCTCCATCCGCCCTACCCCACGCCGTAACCTGCCCAGCTCCCGCAAGATCAGGGTTGCCTGACTGGAATCATCTAGGTATTCACGCAAGGCAGCCTCCACAATACTGCCCTGTGACTGCCCCTTGGCAGCAGCATAGGCTTCCAGCCGTTTCTTGGTATCGTTCTGTATCCTGATATTCAAAGCCGCATAAGGGACTGACTTACTCATAACGGCATCCCTCCCCCACTCGGCTGGCGTGACTGTTCGATAGCCCGCTGCCTCCCCAGTTGCCGGTTACGCTCCGTGCGTTGCTGCTCCAGTTCACGCATTTTGCGTTTTTCCGCATCCTGATGACCATCATCCATTTCCAACTTGGGTTTTGGTTTTTCGGGCGGTTGCCGGTCATCAATAGATATGCCCCATTCCGGGTTATGCTGGATTTCCCCCTCCAGCAGTACACCACCCGCAATCCCCGCTGTTGCAGCATTGCCATTAGCACCTGACGGATGCTCTGGCTCCACTGCCGGGGCTGGCAGATGTAACCAGGCACTGGGAAGCCCCAGCCCCTTGAGTTCTTTTCCCTGTAATTCGGCGGTATCAGGGCGTGGCAACTTTGCCCTGCCCATGAAGCGCCTGTCTTCGTAGTACCTGACCTTCAATCCCCGATAAGGTGGGTTTCCGCCCACCATCACCAAGGCTTCAGTAGCCGGAAACTGTAGCACTTCACCCGGTGTCAACAAGGCACGCGGGGATTCCTGCTCACTGACCATGACGTGCCCCAGCCACGGCGCAAGCCGGTGGCCTGCATAGTTGGTTTGCCGCCGGTTTTCGGTCGCTGTCCCCAGCATTTCTGAGATACGTTTGGCGGTGCGGTCATCCAGTGTGCCGTAAGTGACCCGAATATGGCTGTTGTCGAGAATGGAGTTGTTCGGCCCGTAGGCTTTTTCAATCTGGTTGAGGGACTGCGCAATCAACAAGGCGCGGATACCGTAACCTGCCATGTAGGCCAGTTCACTTTCAAAAAACGTCAAGCGTCCCAAGGTCGGGAACTCATCCAACAACATCAGCAAGTCATGACGGTGTGGCTTGCCATCCTGCCCCATGCTTTCCGTCAGGCGGCGGCCTATCTGGTTGAGCATCAGGCGTATCAGCGGACGGGTACGGTCAGCATCACTGGGTGGGACAACGATATAAAGGCTGACCGGGTTCTTGGCGTTCATCAGGTCAACAATCGTAAAGTCACTAACAGCAGTGTTACGGGAAATGATCGGGTCACGGTATAGCCCTAGGAAACTCATCGCAGTGGACAGGACACCGGATAGCTCATTCTCACTCTTGTTCAGCAACTCACGGGCGGCAGAAGCCACCACTGGATGTACCCTGTCACCCAGATGTCTGCATTGGAGCATGTGGTTCAGGGTCTTGAAAAATGTCCGGTCAGGGTCACTCAGGAACTTGGCTACCCCCGTCAGGGTTTTGTCCGGTTCCGCATAAAGGACGTGCAAGATAGCCCCGACTAGCAGGGAATGCCCGGTCTTTTCCCAATGATCCATGCGATCCTTACTGCCATCGGGATCCACCAGGATGTCTGCAATGTTTTGCACATCGCGGACTTCATTTTCCCCTTTGCGCACTTCCAACAGCGGATTGAAACGCACCGAGAAAGAAGCGGTCGGTTCAAACCGCAGTACATGGGAAAACTGTTTGCGCCAACCGGCGGTAATGTCCCAGTTCTCGCGTTTCATGTCATAGACCAGCACCGATGCCCGCCAGCTTAGCAAGGTCGGGATAACAATCCCCACCCCTTTACCGCTGCGGGTAGGTGCAAACACAAAACAGTGTTCCGGGCCATTGTGCCGCAATAAGGTACGCTCACGGTCTTGCGTTTGTGCCAGCACAATCCCCTCGTCCGCCAGCACACCGGCCTTCTTCATGTCTTTCAGTGTCGCCCAACGGGCAGTGCCATAAGCATCCGGGTGTTGGTTACGTTTGGCGCGGTTCACCGACATGAACACAATCACCATGAAAATGGCAAACACCCCGCCATAAATGATCAGGGAACCCTGAAAGAAAACGGTCTTGGCGTAATAGTCGTACTGGTACAGCCATGCCCAATATTTCCATGGCCAGTAACACGGTGTCCCGAACACATGGTAGGCAGGCTCACCCAATGCCTCCTGATACCCCAGTTTATGTGCCACAAACTGGGTCGCCGTTTGCAAGGCAATCATGGCTCCGATGAAGGCCACGATGAACTGTCCCCACAAGATGGTTGTGCCACGCATTTGACTCATCGTGCGATCCCCTTCTGAATCTGTTTACTCCACGCCCTACCCTGCGGGTTGATGCCAATAGCCATGTTCATGCCTTTGGGTGGCAGGGGTTCCTGTTTCCACGGAACCATGGAAAATTCCTTACTGTTGGCTACCACGGCATAGCGGCGGTTGGATGGGACATCGACTACCCCCAACACCTTGCCTTGCATGGATTCACCGGCTGCCAACGGGCGGAAAGATAGACCCGTCTTTTGCTTGATCTGTGCCGCCAGTGTCTGGCGTTCCATGTCGTCCAGTACCGAACGGGAAGCCTGTGTCCCGGCTTCCAGCCCCTGCCCCGTTAACCATTGCGCCCGTAACGCAGCCGCATTGCGCAACTTGATGGCGACACCCTGCGGTCTGCCGTCTTCCACCAGCGCATGGTAATGCTCATCTAGCCAAGTACGGCCACGGTAAGTGACTTGGGTATCTATAGGGAGTTGGTGCTGGGCAACGAACACGGTGCGGGTAGTACGGCTGTCTTTTTGTGCCAATGCTTGCACTTGGTCAGGCAGGTTTTCCGGGATTTGCCAGCGATTACCCTCAATGGACTTCACCACACCCAGATTGGAGAGCGTGTTCAAACGAAGCTGGTGAGCGTGAAGGTAACTCTCTTGCTGTGCGGGGGTAATCTTCCCGGCCTCTATCGCCCAGGTTGCATGGGATTCAGCATGGTAAATCCCGTCATGCGCAGCAGCGTAACCGGCAATATTCCAGTCAGCCGCTTTGACGGACTTTTCTTCCAGTACCTGCACCCGGATAACCTGCCCGACCCTAGTTTCCTCTTGGGCAAGGTTACTGATCGGAACTTGATGTAAAACGCCATCACGGCTTCCCAAAATGAGGTAGCCTCGCTCGGACATTTCATCACTAAGGCCACGGTCAAGAACTACCCCTTCCAGCGGCGTGACGGTAGCCGGGTCATGCAGGCGGTAGCCACTGGCGGGATGCCCTAACTGCTGTTCTGCACGTTTTAGCCGGGTCATCGCCTCATCGTATTGTCCCAGTTGTTTCAGTTTGTCCGGTAGGTGGTCTGCCAAACGCCATTGTTGCCCGGCAACCTTTTCTGCATAGCCAAAACGCTCCAGTTCCTGCAAACGTCCCAATAACCGCGAGCGTTGCAACCGGGCAGCCGGGGTATCCCCGGCAATATCAAAGGTAATGCGGTTATCCTGGGATTGCTGGATCAGTTCACGGTCGGCGCGGGTGAATGACTTCGCCTTGATTTCTTTCTGGATGGAGTCACGGATTTCGTGTTCCAGCCGGTGGCCAAGTTCTTGGGTTGCCAGCTCGGCGGCACGATGGCGGATACCGTTAGAGATGTACTCACGGTCAATGAAAACTTCCTCACCTTTTTGGTCAAGACCGTGGATCACAATATGGGTGTGGGGGTTATCCGTGTTGTAGTGGTTAATGGCCTTCCAGTCCAGCTTGCGTCCAAGGTCTGACTCCACCTGTCCCATCAGCTTGCGGGTGTAATCTTTCAGATCCAGACGTTCCGCATCTTCCGGTGAAACAATCAAACGGAACTGGTGCGGCTCACCTTCACGAATAGCATCCACTTCCTGACGCTGGATCCCCTCCCCTTCGCGGTCAAAAAAGCCCTCACGTTCTGTACCCTGACCTGTCCCTTCACGGTCAAGGTAACGCAGGTGAAGTTTGGCAGCACCAACCCCGTAAGCGATCATTTTGATGACTCTTGCTTTGACCACCACCCGGCGGGATCCCAGGCGTTCAGGGGTACGGGTTGCAGGGGCTGAGACACCACGAATGGGTCCAATGCGCGAGGGTTTCAGGTTGGAAAGACGTTTAGGCTTCGCACTACCACGGCGCAAGGAAACGGCAGGTTCTCCCTTCTTTTTCGCCCGCAGGTCAACCCGAAGTGGGAGGTCGTCGTAAGTGTCCTTTTTACCCATCATGACATCCTGTAGAATGGTTATTGCTTTAAATACAATAAGTTGTTATCAGCAAGCTACAAACCTACACACCGTTGTAGAATCATTTAGTGTGGGTTTTCAGGGACTTGAAAAGTACCTGCTACAATACCTTTATCTTGCACTACACATTTCCCTACAAGCTAACCGCTGACGAGCGGTATCTTTTCCACTACTACATGATTTAGCTGGGGTGTCACCCCAGACCCCAAGGTATTTACCACCAGGATGATGGGACAAAGAATACCCAAGGCAATACAAGCCGTCTGGGTGGACAGGCTCTTGCTGTGCTGGGTAGCCCTGATCAGGAGAGGTTTAGCGGGCAGGCAGGTAAGGCAACGGGGGTAAGGTATGCTTGTGCATCCGTTCAGGGCAGAAACCGCAGAACGCTTGCAGCAGGATTGCAAAAGGTTTTGCAGCGGCAATGCAGGATACTTGCAAAATTGGGTGCAACAAATGCTGCACCATTCTCAGTTTTGATAGCCCCAGACAAGGCTTGCCTTGCCGTAAACTGTCGCCTCATCCACTTCCCCAAAATAGCGCGAATCCAGCGACAACGGGTTGTCTTTCAGCATCACCCAAAGGTGTCCAGTTTGCACAGTATGGCAACCATCCAGTTGCGGCATGGGCCTGCCTTTCGAGTCGCTTAGACTGGTTTTATCAAACCACTGACCATTCAGGGTAATGTCTGTCTGGTGGATGCAAATGGTATCCCCTGCCTTGCCGACTACCCGTTTCAACAGCCGGTCATACAACGGGATCCATCCGCGTTCCTGCACCAACGGACGGAAATGTTCCGGGATGTCGAATGCCACAATGTCACCGTAGGTATAACCGGGTTCGACCTTGTAAAAACCTTTCGGCAAACTGCTGGTAGTGTTCCAGATCAGCAGCGGGGTTTTCATTTGTGCCACGGCGATGGTTGCCAGCACACACCCCATCACCACCAACAACAGCACGATGCGTCCACGCCAGTGCATATCACCCTCCTTCCCGAATAAATCCCAACCCATGTTCTGTTGGCTGATACAGGCTAACCCATTATCTGCCATCCATTCCCCGTTATGTAACAGGTGATATGTACCCTAAAATGTCTAGTCTGGTTGCGCCACAATCGCCAGACTACCCTGCCCTTTTGCAGCTACTAATGGTCATCCACAGTGAACGGTAATCTCATACAGGCTGCTATAGTAGGCCACTCCCCAAACCACAAAGGATGCACACCTGCATGACCTGCATTTACCTCGCTGGGCCATTATTCACGGAAGCGGAACGCATCTGGCACACCCAGACCAAGGCATTGCTGTTGCAGTCAGCGGCACAACGAGACATGGCTTTGAATGTCATTTGGCCTTATGAACTGATCACGGCAGAAGAGATCACCGCGTTGGGCAATGCTGCCCGACAAGAAATATTCCGGCGCTGCAAGGATGGCCTAGACAATGCCCATATCGTGGTTGCTCTACTGGATGGAACACAGGTGGATGACGGCACAGCTTGGGAGATAGGTTACTTCTTCAGCCGCAAATCAGCAGGGCAAACTATCATCGGTATCCGCACCGATTTCCGCAAAGCCGGTGAATCCGCCACTGCTATTGTCAATGCCATGATTGAGATGGCTTGTGACAGGATCGTGCATGACCGAGATGATCTGGTGGGTGTTGTCTTGCAGGCATTGGAACAGCCATCAGCTCGCCAGCGATAGCCGGAATCTGTAGCATAAAGCCCGGTTAGCTCCCATCAGTAGCAGGTAGCTTTGCCAATATCCAATCTGGTTGGTAGCGTTTGCCTGCCAACAGGGAATCCCACAGGATGAAGGTTTCGAAAGGGATGGTGGTGAGGTTGGTGTGGTTATCCTTGAGCAAGCGGAAGGTCTTCAACAAACGTTGTACCCGTAGTTTCCCTGCGGCCTCCAACAACAGCACCACAGGCTTTTCCAATCCCGGTAATGAATGCTGACCTGCTCGGTTGCGAACCACCCAGGCACTGGCCTGACCACTACCCGCCAGCACATAACAGAAGGTTTGCCCTTCTTCAAACAGCAGTCCTTTGTGCTGCTTACCTGCTACAACTTGTGCAGGACGGCCTACCACCAGACGCAGTGAATACAGCCCATGTTTGCCTGTCAGCAGCAGATTTGGGTATGCGTCCGGCATTAATGGTGTGCTGTCTGGGTGTTTGCAGGATTGCTGTTATTATTCTTTTGTACCGCAGCCAGTTGTTGGACTTCCAGTTCACGGATACTTTTTGCCATGCTGCGTGGCAGGTAAACAACCACAGGTTCCCAACCCTCCGGGATACCTTGTCCCGGCATGATTTCCCGCATCAGACCAATAGCGGCTTCACGGGCAGCATCCAGTTCTGATAGGTTCAGGTGCTGCCATGCAGTGGCAACCCTACCAACGGATTTCCTGACGGCCTCTTTGGAAATATCCAGTACAGAGGCTGCTGTCTCCAGCGTTTCTCCTGCAACCAGTACCCGCCATGCTGCTTGTTGGGGACGTTCCCTAAAACGTTTCAGGGTGGCAACTGCCCGCCTGAAGTCATCCTCTGACAACCTACAGTTGATCATGGATGACCTTTAACATCGCTTTGTTGAGGACAATCGTGCGGGTTGGTGTTTGCAGGAAAATCTCTTCGTCTCCTACCCGGAAATTGACTACATTTTCCGGCTTATGTTCTGCCTTTGGGGCAGCTTTGGGTTTGCTTCCGTCCTGTTGCACACTTGCAGGTACTGGTTTGTGTTCAACAGGAGCTACAACATTGGCAATAGCCGGTTTTGGTTCGGTCTGAACAGGTGTAACGGCCTCCATTGACCCGGAATTTGTAGCAGATACGGGGGTTTCGTCCTGGTTAGCACTGGCTGGCTTTGGTCTGTCCATCTGGAAAAACAACTCGGCTACTTTCTCCCGCAAACTGCCCCGTGATTCCGGGTGCTGGATCCAGTTTTCAATGAATTGTTTGCCCTCTTCCAGGTGCTTTTCCGTGAAACGGGCGAGCTGGTAAGTACCCATTACATCGGTGCTGTCACCCTCTTCAATGAAGGTTTCGATGATCCCACCAACAGTGCCAATTTTGACCCGCTGCGAGATCCACGCCTTGGGTTTTCCCAGTGCCTCCCCGGCAGACTTGGCTGATCCACAAAGCTCACACATTTTCATGACTGCCCGTACTTCATCCAGCAAAGTGAAGCCTTCCCGGTCAATGTTCTCAATGATCTGGGCTGCTGCTAGGGCAGTTTGTTCAAATTCGCGTACTACAGCAGGAATGGTATTCAGACCAGCAATCTGTGCAGCCCGCCAGCGACGTTCACCGGCCACAATAATGTAGCTGTCAAACGCATTCCCATTACGTACCACAATCGGTTGAATGACACCTTGTGCCTTGATGGAATCCGCTAGTTGCTGCAACTTTTCGGGGTCAATCGACTTGCGGGGTTGTTCTGGGTCGGGGGAAATCTGGTGCAATAGCAACTCGGCGATGACGGTAGTATCTGCTTCCAGTTCTGCGGCTAGGGAACCTAGCCCGAAATCATCCTGTTTCATCCTTTGTTCCTCATGCCCATTTTTTCCATAATTTCCGCCATGACTTCCAGCATCTCGACTGCGGCTACCCGTGCAGCACCACCGTTGGGTTTGTCCCATACAGCCTTGCTGTCGTAGGCAGCATTGGCAATAGCTGAGCGGTCTGCCAGTGGATTAGCAATCAACTGTCCCGGCAGCAGCTCCTGGAATTTCTTCACCATTTCCACCTGTTGTGAATTCCGGCTGTTCCAGCGGTTCAGCACCAGTCCGAGAAATTTCAGGGACGGGTTGTGTTTGCTGCGCACTGCCTTGATTTTGGCGTACAGGGACTTGACCCCACGGATGCTGTACGCATCAGGGATAACAGGAGCTACAGCAAAATCAGACGCAATTAACGGGGCCAGCATGGAGAATCCCATGGATGGAGGGGTGTCCAGGATCACCAGATCAAAAGTGGCAGCGAAGCTGCGCAAGCGTTGCCGATATAGCTGCACGCTCTCAAACGGCAGGCGTTCAATTCCCAATAATCCGTTGTCAGCGGGTATCAGTTTGAAGTCTTCACCGTCAATGCTATGCATGGGTGCTTCCTGCCCTTCCAGAAACAGGGCTGATGCTCCGGCTGTAGGTGACTCAACATTGAAGAAAGCACTGATATTACCTTGGGCATCCATGTCGATGATCAGGACAGATAGCTTCTTGCTTCGTGCATACAGGGCAAGGTGTGATACAAGGGTGGTTTTTCCTGTCCCCCCTTTGTGGATCGCCACCGTCAGGATTTTTCCCATGGATGTCCTCGTGTAGTCAGGTTTTCATTTATAGCCGTAAATACAACCTATATAACAACCTATAGAGGTGCATACCATTGGCTTTAGCAGTATCTTAGACCTAATAACCGAAAAAACAACCTTCAAAGGGTTAAGCGGGGAAGTTTTACATGAAAAACTCGAATCCCAACCCGGAATTTGTAGCACGAAACCGGAACCAGTCACCCAATTCCTGACTAGAACGCCTTTACTGGCTAAAAATCCAACCAATGTAAAACCATCCCGCTATCACTACTGCAAAATAATGCCCATATCGCCCTTTAATTTCCCAAAATCGTCAGTCAGGAGAAGAAATACATCATCATCCTGGTATAAATACCTTGGGGTTTGGGGCAACGCCCCAAGACAAAGAGCGTATGACCGAAGGGAATTCCTTGTAGGCTGTCCGTAGGACAGGGCGAAGCACCTTTAGGTGCGAAGGGTTGGGTCTTTTTACCTTGAAGTGCTTGGTTATCCACAGATTTTTGTGCGTCTATTATGACTTGTTTTAAATATTTATCTTGTTTTCTTTTTTTAAGATTTTAGGATTGGATTTCTTTTTTGTTATCATTGGGTTACAATGGTTATCTGCTACAGATTCCGGCTGTTCGTGCTACAGATTCCGGGTTCAATGCTACAGATTCCGAGTTCGTGCTACAGATTCCGGCTGTTCGTGCTACAGATTCTGACAATCCACATTTTATCAACAAGATACCAACAGAGTTATCCACGGATTTTTGTGCTATCCTTCTGCTACTGCTACAAATGTTTGTAGTTGTAGCAGCTAGTGAAGGATTGCAGCACGTGGATGATATTACCAACTGGAAAGTTACCAAATCCAATGAACTGGTGAAAGCGGGTTATACGTTGAGTTTGAATGAGCAACGTCTGATCTTGTTTTGTATTGCCCAAATTGACTCAAGGAAGCCTTTTTCACGTATCAAGGCGGTGACTGCGGCTGCTTTTGCGGCTGCCTATACGCTTGAGACTCGCCATGCTTATGAAGCCTTAGAGGATGCAACAGAAAGGCTGTGGAACCGGGAAGTAAAGACCCGGTTTGAAGATGGCAGGGTTGAGAAGGTTCGTTGGGTTAGTAAGGCGACGTATGACAGGGGTAATGGTCGGGTTACGGTGAATTTTTCCCCTGAGATACTGCCATTTTTGACGCTGTTGAATGAGCGTTTTACCAGTTATGACCTGCGCTACATATCACATCTGACCAGTACGTATGCTATCCGGGTTTATGAGTATCTTAAGCAGTACGTGAAACTGCGGTCTTCTATCCGTGTGACGCTGGTAGATTTCAAGGAAATGCTGGAGTTGTCAGATTCTTATATGCGTTTTGCCAACTTCAAGGCACGTATTCTGGTTCCAGCCGTTGAGCAGATTAACTCGCATACAGACTTGCGGGTATCTTGGGTAGCAATCAGGGAACAACGTTCGGTGGTGGCGATTGATTTCCGTTTCACAAAGGCATCGCAACAGGAAGAATTGCCCTTGTTGCCGGTGGTGGAAGATTTGGACGAGAGTGAAGCAGCCTAATTGCTACAAATTCCGGGTTGCCGGAATAATATAGGGTGTCCGAAGACACCCTTGCATGTGGGACGCTTCCGCATCACCCTGGGCGGTCATCGGCTCCTCAGCCTGTACCGCACTTATGACTATAGCACATCGTCCGCATTTTCCTGAATCCTGACATTTTGCCGTCCTGCTGGTATTTTGTGACGTTCGTCCTGCTTTACTCCCCTTGGGTACGTTTTTAGTCGATGGCACTGAAAATCAGGCTGGCTTCCGGGTGTTGTTCAGCATAATCCAACAGCAGGTGGTACATGTCGCCACAGGTTTCGCACCCTTGGAAAGACAGGGCTGAGTAGGTAAACAGGCAGGCGACAATACCGGCAGCATCCGCGCTCATTTCCCCTGTAAAACCGTTTCCATCCCATTCGATAAGCAGTTTATCCGCCCTGCGTGGAGCCATGTAAAAGCTGCTGTTTGACAGGGTGTATAACTCCCATTGTCCTCCCTGATAGGTGCTGCATAGCCTGTCCATCAATTGGTAGACCGTTTGTTCTACTTGGGCGAAGCGCATCCCGAACAAGGCAGGCATTACCTTCATACGTTCAGTTTCAGCGACTTTATGGGCATTGATAGGTTCTTTTACTGTTTCATCCGTCATGGTTTTGTCCTGTTTCTGCTTGCGGTGTGTCCCAGCACTTGGGTCGGTGGTTGTGTGTGTTCCTTTTGGCCTGCCACAACCCTCTACGCTGTTGTGGCAGGTTTGGTATTACCTTCAGGCGCTTTCCCTTGTCAGGACAGGTGAGGCCAGCCCGATGAGGTAATCAGTAGCCCGCTGTGCCAGCGTTGATGCCCGGAAAATGGCTTTTTGGTCGTCTTCCAGCATTTTTACATAATGGGCAATGTAAGGCGCGTGTTCATCGTCAATCAGGGGCTGAAGCCCAATCTGTGGCAGCAGGAACGCAGCTCCCAGCTCGGCCACCAGCTCTTCAAAGGCATACCCGGCACGGGAACGCTCGGCATTGCGTTGCAGGCGTGACTCATGCCCTGTCCAGTGGATGTATTCATGCCCCAGCGTGGCATAGTAGGCTTCCGCACTGCTGAACCGCTTGATGCTAGGCATACGGATTTGGTCTTTTGTTGGGCTGTAGGCCGGTGTTTGGGTAGTTTCGACCACTTTGCCGGGCAGTGCAGCAAAGAAACGGCTGGTTTCGGTGATGATGGTCGGCTTTTCACCCAGCGTGCCCTGCCCTACCCCTTCCAGTTGTTCAAGGTTGAAGACGTGGTAAGCGCGTGCCACCGGAATCTTGACGGTTCCCTCTTCGCTGTCCGGGTCGTCTTTCTCAAAGGTCTCGAAGAAACATACTAGCGTACTCTTTTCACCCTTACGCACGTAACCGCCGCGTTCTGTGGCTTGTTGGAACGTCATCCAGTGCGGGGAATAATAGCCTTTACGTTCTGCCTCCAGCATCAGCCGCAGGCAGTTGATGCCCTTGTACTGGTCGCCAGTGGTGCGTAATGGCAAGCTGGTGGTGTAACACTGTTTCCAGGGACGTACCCCGGCCTGCAATGCTTCGAGGATGGCGGTGGTGATTTCCTGATAGATGTCCCGTTTCATGGTGGTCTCCTTGTGTATCGGTGTATGGCTAAACACGCGATAGCGGACTTCCCTGCCCTGCTCTTCCAACCCCATCCTGTTGTTGAGCGTTGATGGGTCAGCAGTGCTGTGTTGTCTTTGCATCGGGCAGGTCAGGGAAAGCGGGGATTGTGTCCCGTACTTATCTGTCCCATCCCGTCGTCTCGCGTCGGTAGCCGACCGCTTCAGCACAAGACAGGGGTGCAAGGAGGAACGCAGGAACGAGTAGTCCTTGCAGCAATGGCTTTTGTTGGAGCAGGATACCGGATGACGCGAACGTTAACGGGTGGGGCAGATAGGGGACATAAGACTGCTGAACTGCCCGATTAGCCTGTTGCAAGGCACGCCAGCAGCTAAGCCAGAAACGGGCAACAGGCTAACGGCAAGTGGAACGCGCAGTGACGGCGCAAGACGGCATGGAGGTGGCAGGGATTGGCGCGGAAATGGCGCAAGCCATTGCAGCAGAAAGCCCGGTCTGCAAAGAGCCACCCTACCCGGAATTTGTAGCAATAAGGATTTTGTCCTACAACTATCCCCCCAGCCACATACCCAAGTAACAGCAAAGACTCCCGTATCAGGATAGTCATCGGCTAAAGCAGGCAGCCCTGTCCTAAGCATAACCCAGCACAAGGGATAGCAATCCCCACAAACGGGAAAATGCGAGCAACAGGCAAACCATCAGCCAGCAAGGCAAGCCATCATTTTGTGCCAGCAAACCTGCTCTCCCAAACAGGGGTAGGTGAAAGCCAAGGGGAAACACACCGGGTGCATACCAGCTGTATACGTCCACAGGGGCATTGTTTGAGATGCTATCCAAATAGTATCGGCAACATCTGCATCCAGCGCCCTGTCAGGTAACATGTCAGGCGAGATCAACCCAGACAAGAGGAACCAGAATGCACCTGAACCTGCTGGTACTGCGTTGCCGCGACATTGAGGCCACCAGAACCTTTTACACCCAACTAGGGTTGACGTTCACACGGGAACAACACGGTAGCGGCCCAGTCCACTATTCCACCTACCTCGGCGGGCTGCTACTGGAGTTGTACCCCACCAACGCTGAACCGGATAATGTCAGGCTAGGCTTTAGCGTCCCACCTACCCTGCTGGCACAGTTCAATACCCACACCCAATATCCACCCCAAGGTTGCCGGGATCCCGATGGCAGGTTTGTCGCATTGTCTGCGGATGAATGAAATCCCCGGCAAGGCAGCGGGTCAAGGCAAGGGAAAGGGAAGAAAGCTGGAACAAGACAGGCAGGACACCCAAAAAAATAAAGGCGACTGGTCAGGGGTGAACCAGTCGCCTTGCTTTCCTTATTGTTATCGTGAGACTTCCGTGTCTACAAGAGGGGTCTTTTCTAAAGGGCTGGGCGCATTCTGGCATAAGCCAAATCCAAAGTGAACAGAAAACTGAACTAAAACTGAACGACATTTTTTACAGACCAAGTTCCCTGCCCCGCAACAGTTTTTCCATCCCTGTTCACCGCTGCCTTCGCACCCTTGCCCCAAGGCGTAACCCCGATGTCTGTCTTACTGACTGCCCCAGTAAATCCCCGCCCTGCCAACCACAAAACGATGCCACCCCATTGGTAACACGGACAACACCACCTTGTCCTGGTCAGAATACTTGCCGGAAACGACCTGGATACCTTGCCTGACAGACCGGGAAAGCCATTATAAAAGCAAACGCAGTTTTACATGTAAAACCGTCCCTACCATTTGTCCAGACAGTTACAGCCAATGAATAAATACGGATAAATTTATGGATACGGACAATTCCCCTGTTCCCGCTTTGTCCTGCCAACAGCACAGTTTCACATGTAAAACTTCTCTCCATCCATCACCCTGACACACCTACAGACAGTATAAAGAATATCGGCTAAACTCCTTCTATTTCATGTATATGAAGCCAATATCGAGAATATCCATACTTGACTTATGAAGAATAATAAGATATATGTCCTTAGGACATATATCTTATTATTCGAAGTGATGTGAAAGCCAGTATTCCCTTTTCTACAGCCCTGCAACGGCTGATACTCACGGAACATCCCAAACCCGTGATAAGCCGCTATGAACTGGTAGGGTACATGGTAAAACTCTACCGCACCAAAACCTATGCCGGTTTACCTATTGGCAAGCTAACATCCGACCTGCCCCAGCAAACTGTCATTGAGCGCAATCTGGATAGTCTGGTCAACAAAGGCATACTGACCCAGTTCGCTAACCTGCCAGTGTTTGCTGTTGCTGGCCTGACAGCACCGACGGCGCAACAGGTCATTTGCACACTTAACCCGTTCTGCTACCTGTCACACCTGAGTGCTATGGAATGGCATCACCTGACTGACCGCATCCCCCACACTGTCCATGTGACCACCTGCACTACCAGTGAATTCAGGCGGCTGGCAGAAGAAAAGGCCAAACAGGATTTCCAGCCCTTCCCTACCCTGGCGGACATTCCATGCAAGCACCATAAACCCGGCGGGGAGATTCAGGCAAAAACCATACAGGAACATACCCGCAAGGACTACCACCCTTACCCGGAACAACACGGTAGTGGTGGCATACGGGTTGCGCCCATCGGGCGCACCTTCCTCGATATGCTTCAGGAACCCGACTATTGCGGTGGTTTCAGCCATGTGCTGGAAGTGTTCATGGAATATGCCGGGCATTACCTCCCCGTCATCCTCAAGGCCATCGACAAGGAAGGTAAAGTCATCGACAAGGTAAGGGCCGGTTATATCCTGCAAGAGCGGCTAGGACACCAGCACCCCACCATTGATGGCTGGAAAGCCTTGGTACAGCGCGGTGGCTCCCGCAAACTGCTGGCGACTGAACCTTACAAAGATTCTTATTCAGAAACCTGGTGCATATCCGTAAACTTGCCCGATGGAAACCAAGATACTTGCTTATCCAGTCCAATATATGAATAAATACGGATAAATTTATGAATATGGACACCCACCATGCAACCCGTCAGACCCGACATTACCCCTGAAACCCTCAACCTCATCGCTGAAATCGACGAGTTCAAAGGCGGTTGGCGTGTCTACCAGAACCTTGCCCCAGAACGCTTGGCAGCATTACGCCATGTGGCAACGGTGGAAAGTGTTGCCTCCTCCACCCGCATCGAAGGCGTGAAACTGACTGACCGTGAAGTGGAAAACCTGCTGCAAAACTTGCAGCAACGTCAGTTCAGCACCCGCGATGAACAGGAAGTGGCAGGTTATGCCGAAGTCATGCAACTGCTGTTTGAGTCGTATACCAGCATTCCCCTGACCGAAAACCACATCAAGCAACTGCATAGCCTGTTGCTGAAATACAGCGACAAGGACGAACGCCACAGGGGGGCTTACAAAAGTCTTTCCAACAGCGTGGCGGCTTTTGGTGCGGACGGCAAGGAAATCGGCATCATCTTTGAGACTGCCAGCCCGTTTGAAACCCCGCTACAAATGCAAGAACTGCTGGAATGGACGAACCAAGCCTTGCTTGACCGCCTCCTGCATCCCTTGGTGATCGTGGCGGTGTTTGTCGTGCGCTTTCTGGCGATCCACCCTTTTCAGGATGGTAACGGTAGGCTATCGCGCATCCTCACTACCCTGCTCCTGCTGAAAGTAGGTTATGTGTATGTCCCTTACAGTTCGTTGGAAAGCGTGGTGGAAGCCAACAAGGAAGGCTATTACCTGGCTCTGCGCCGCACCCAGTCCACCCTGAAAAGTGACACCCCGGAATGGGGGCATTGGTTACTGTTTTTCCTGCGCTCCATGAAGAAACAGAAAGACAACCTGCTGAAGAAAGTGGAACGGGAACGTCATTTCCTGCAAGCCCTGCCCCAATTGTCGGCGGACATTCTGGAACTGGCACGAGAAAACGGCAGGATCACCACCGGGGAAATCTTGCTTGCCACCCAGGCCAATCGCGCCACCATCAGGAAAAGGCTGGAAGAGTTGGTACGCAGCAGGCTGCTACAACAGAATGGGGTTGGCAAAGGCACATGGTATTCCCTGCCGTTGCCATGACAGCAGGAAAGCTCCCCAGCAAACTGTCCAGTAACTCACGCGATGGTTTGACCTCGATGGCAGGCTGGAACACACCTGCCAATGCCTTGCTGGTGTCATCAACCTGCACTGCCCTACCCCACGTTTTACCCCAGTCATTGGTCGTGTAGCGATACCAGTCTTTGGTCTCATTGCCGTCACGCTCACGGTAAACAGAACCGATGAGCGCACCACTGCCATCCTTGCCGATATTGAAGTCTTTCAGCACCACGTATTCATTGGCCCATGTGGGTTGGTTCAAGTCTGCCGGGAAAGCCACCGTTACACAGTCCACACCGGCAAACTGCCCTTTCCCACGCAACACCGTATATTCCGAACCTGGCCCTTCAATCCCCCACATGCTGAACAGCATGAAACGGTCATAGGCCGGGGTACTGTATGCCCCTTCCACCCGATGGCCTTCAGCCACAGGGTAAAGTTGCCACTGCCCTGCCCGCTGGATGAAAACCACCGTCCCCATCCCTTCCATACGCTCACCCACCAAGACAGGCAGGGTCACGCCATTCACTGCGTACCCATGCAGATCCCCCGCATCCAGCAATCCCTGCACCAGCTTGCGGTCAGGCGTGACAGCCTGTCCACACGACCAATCGGCCTGCCATGCAGGTTCCGGTAAGGTCGCTGCCGCCCACGCAAGCGAACCTACAACCCAAGTGGCTACTGCCCCCCCTATTGCCAACAACTGACGCATGATGTTTTTCCTCTTGCCACACCCTAACTTTCACTTCCCACCTATAGCAGCCCACACGCTGGACGGCTGGACGAGGGAGTTTTACATGTAAAACTCCCCTGCCCTGTACCTACCAAGCCGGTTTCCCTAACCCGCCAAAGCCAACGCAGCCTGTTTGACTTCCAATACAGGCAGGAATTCACCCAGCCCACAACTGGGGCCAGTGTACGCCGGATTGCGGTACACCACGCCATCCTGTTCCATGTGCCGCAGGATCAGGTCGGCCATTGCCTGCCGTTCCACCTGATTGCTGCCAACCTGCATTTTCTGGAGTGCCTTTTTCAAGCCCGGACGGCTGGGACGCAACTGCCCTCCCCTGACCAGTTTGCACAAGGTCAGGTAGACAGACTCGGCCACCTGCACCTCATTACCCTCACCGGCTTTACCCGTAAGGTACTTACCCGTTGAGGCTGTAGAAAAACCCTCCGAACCGCCATTTTGTGGGATAATCAAGCATCACAAGCACCAGAATGAGTAGGCAGGCATGGCACGCTACAAACCGATTCATCAAGGCGTAAAACTGTTGGCTGTGGACTTTGACCGGCAAATCCTGCCGGGTACATTTGAATACGCGCTACGTCATTTGGTGGATAAGGAACTTGACCTTGAAGACTTCCACCAGCGTTATAAGAATGATGTGCAGGGCGCAGCCGCTTTTGACCCAGCGGTGTTACTCAAAATCATCCTGTTAGCTTACAGCCGT
>NZ_JHYQ01000024.1 GCF_000621325.1 Thiothrix lacustris DSM 21227
AGTTCACTCGCCAGCTTGCGTACAAAGCTGGCTGGTACGGGAGGACATACGTTGAGATAGGGAGATTCTTCCCGTCCACTAAACGCTGTTCCTGCTGTGGGTTCGTGAAAGAAAACATGCCGCTGGACGTGCGATCGTGGGAGTGCCCCGAATGCGGCACAACCCACGACCGTGACGTGAATGCAGCACGTAACATTTTAGCCGCCGGGCTGGCGGTGTTAGCCTTTGGAGAGAATGTTAGTGGCGATGGCATTTCGGTGTCGTCGTCCTGTTCTCGGTGAATTAGGAATCCCCCGGCTTTAGCCGTGGGGAGTAGTCAAGTTAAAACCCCTTCACCCCTAACAGGTGGCTGATGGCGGGCAGTGGAAACACCGGGCCATCTTTACAGATGAATTGCCCGCCGAACTGGCAATGCCCGCAGTGCCCGACGGCGCAGTGCATATTGCGTTCCATGCTCAGCCAGATGTCGTCTGCCGCCACGTGCTTTTCCAACAGGCGTTGGCTGGCGACTTGCATCATGATTTCAGGGCCGCACAGCATGGCGCTGGCATTGTCGGCCTCGAAGTTGGCCTTATCCAGCAGGTCGGTGACGAAACCGCTGTCGAATGCCCAGTGCGGGGTGGTTTCATTCGCCGCCAGCAGGATTTGGGTGTCGGGCAATTTGCTCCACGCGGCGTATTGTTCGCGCCAGATCAGGTCGTTGGAATGTTTCACGCCTTGCATAATGACCAGTCGCCCAAAACGTTCACGGCGTTGCAACACATAATTGATCACCGACACCACCGGCGCACAGCCCAAGCCGCCCGTGATCAGCACCACGTCGCGGCCTTCGGCTTCCGCCATTGGCCAGCCTCGCCCGTAGGGGCCACGCACACCAATGTAATCACCCTGTTGCAGTGCCGCCATCGCCTTGGTAACGCGCCCGACCACGCGGATGGTGTGGTCGTACAGGTTGGCGTTTTCCGGGTCGGACACGATCGAGATCGGCACTTCACCCACGCCATGCAGGTAAAGCATATTGAATTGCCCCGGCTCGAAGCTGTAATTGGCTTGCAGCTCCGGGTTAGTAAATTGCAGGCGCAGGGTGAAAATGTCCGGCGCTTCCTGAATGCGTGCGACGATTTCAGCCTCGTGTGGCAAGTAAGCGTTATTCATGCGGTTAAACTCCCCACTTCTGCCGTCAAATCAATCCCGACCGGACACCAAGTCATGCAACGCCCGCAACCCGTGCAGCCGCTGCGCCCGAACTGTTCGTGCCAGCCTGCCAGTTTGTGCGTCAGCCATTGGCGGTAATAATCCTTGTGGGTACGCCGCACTGCGCCGCCGTGAATATGGCTGTGGCTGGGGTCAAAGCAGGAATTCCACAAGCGTTCGTGGGTGCTGCTATTGCCATCCAGCGCTGGGCGTTCCACTTCCTGATGGCAGAAACAGGTGGGGCAAACGCTGGTGCAGTTGCCGCAAGCGATACAGCGAGCGCCGACATCTTCCCAGTGCGGGTGCTGGAGCAGGTCGTACAGCGGTGGCTTTTCCGGCAGGGTGCGGGATTGTTGGGTGGCAGCTTGCATCCGTTGTTGGGCGGTGGCCTGCTGTGTGGCGCTGGCTGCGTGCAGGGGGAGTTGTTTGGCGAGGTGTTCGCCGCGTTCCGAGCCGATTTCCAGCACAAAGCCGTCGTCAATTTCACTGAGGAGCAAGTCGTAACCGCTGCGGATGACCGGGCCGTCGCCAGTGGATACGCAGAAACAGGTGGCGGCGGCATGGGTGCAATTCACCCCGATCAGCAGCAGGTTGTCACGGCGTTGCTGGTAATACGGGTCGGGGTATTCACCGTGCAGGAAATGCTGATCTTGCAAGGCCAGTGCCGCCAAGTCACAGGCACGCACGCCAAGGATGGCGATTTTCTGCGGCTTGGGCAGAATGGTTTTGAAATGCAGCCTGCCGGATTCGTCGCGCACCACTTTCCACAGGTTTTCCTGCGGTGCGAAAGTGTGCGGCTTGATGGCGGCAGCACCGTTCGCCCAGTCGAACCAATAGGGCGAGCCGGTCTGGTGCAGGCGGTAATGACCGGGTTGCTGGGTATCTTGCCAGCCTGTGGGAAGTTGTGAAACCTGTTCCAGTGTATCAAAGACGATGGCACCGTGACGCACTTGTGGCGCGATGCAGTGGTGGCCTTCTGCTTGTAGCGAGGTCAGCAGATGAGGGAAATCTGCTCGAGTGAGGAAGTGTTGCATGGTCGTCTCTGCTTTCTTGCTGCGACCTTTATAGTCTAGCGCCTTTGGCGGGGGATAGGGCTGCCGAAAGTCAAATAGTTGCTGGTTTGTATTGGGACGTGTTCCTTTGTGTGGTTGTTAATGGCATTGGTCGGAATCGTATGGAGGCAGCGCATTTTATAGGGTATGCTGTACTAACCCATTAAAAAAACAATAAAACAGAGTCGAATCAATTAATGAACAGCTCTTCAGAAATCCTGTGTGCCTCGGCAAAAAATGCTGGCGAATCTTCGATATGTCATGATCTGCTGGCATTGCGAGAGCAAACTCAACAAGCACTGCGTAAAAGTGAAGAGCGTTACCAAATATTGCTTTCCGCGATGAGTGACCTGGTCTTGGTGCTGGATGAGGATGATCGGGTGCTGGATGTGCATTGTCGTTCTGCTCATATGCTATTGCTGCCGCCTGCTGAGCTTCTAGGGAAGTCTATTAGTGTCGTGTTGCCACCCGATATTAGCGAACGTTATCAACTTTGTGCCGCGCAGGTCAGGCAAACCGGTGAGAACCTGCGGTACGAATATGTGTTGGTAATGGCAGGTGAACAGCGTTGTTTCATTGCTTCTCTGAATCGGCACGAAGATGGGTGTAAAATTGTTGTCGATGTCAGGGATATCACTGAACGTAAGCAGGCAGAAAAAGCATCGCAAGAGCAAACCCGGCTGTTCAATCTCATCACCGAAAACATGCACGATTATATTGGCATTCTCGATCTTGACCTTAAGCCGTTGTATGCGACGCCTTCGCTCGCTCGGCGGATTGGGTATAGTGCCGAAGAAATGGCTAGTTTGCCGTTGTCTCATTTCATGACCCCTGATTCTTATGCGCACCTGACGCAGGTGGTGGCGGAAAATCTTGCGCCAGAACGCTTGGCAGACCCACAACTGGCCATTGCTTTTGATGTGACGTTGGAGGTTATTCGCAAGGATGGTAGTCGGTATTGGTGCAGCAGCGAGCATCGGCTGATTCGTGATGCGCAGGGGCGACCTGAATATATTCTGGAAACCGGGCGTGATATTACCGAACGTAAACATACTGAGCAGATGGTGTTGCGTAAGGATGCCTTGCTTCAGGCGGTTGCGACGGCAGTACAGGCATTATTATCAGAACCTTGTATTGATAATGCTGTACAGCAAGCATTAGCGGCTATAGGAGTTGCAACTAGACAAGATCGCGTATATTTGTTTGAAAGCCATGTTGCGCCGGTGACAGGTAAGCGGTTGATGAGTCAGCGCTATGAGTGGCGTTTGGGTTCGGCGCATTTTCAGATAAATAATGCAGCATTACAAAATATTCCCTTTGATAGGCATTTCTCGCGTTGGTTTGAGTTGTTATCACAGGGGAAGGTTGTTGTTGGGGCTGTCGCTGATTTTCCAGAACATGAGCGCTTGAGGCTGTTGCCACGTAATATTGTGTCCCTTATGGTCGTGCCTGTCTGTGTGGCTGGGCAATTCTGGGGCTTTATCGGTTTTGATAATTGCCAAGTGGATTATGCTTGGGGGGCAGAGGAGCAGGCTATTCTGACATCCATGGCGGCTTCGGTAGGATCGGCTATTATGCGTCATCGTTCGGAAGCGATTTTGCGGGAAACGAATGTCAAGTTGGAGCAGGCGACCGCTCACTCGTTTGCAATGGCCGCCAAAGCTGAGGACGCGAGTAAGGCGAAAAGCCTGTTTTTGGCCAATATGAGCCATGAAATCCGTACACCAATGAATGCCATTATCGGGATGAGTTACCTTGCTCTCAGTACGCCATTGGATCAGCGTCAACACGATTACATTTCTCAGATACAAAATGCAGCCCAGTCGTTGTTGCGTATCATCAACGATATTCTAGATTTCTCCAAGATCGAGGCGGGCAAGCTGGTGTTGGAAAAGACCTCTTTCCGACTAGAGGATGTGGTGAGTAGCGTGTTGACGCTGCAACGGCAACGCGCATTGGAAAAAGGTATCGAGTTGTTATTGGATTTGCGTAGCACCTGTTTGATGGGCGAACAGGGGACATTTTGGGGTGACCCTTTACGTTTGGAGCAGATTCTGACGAATCTTTTGACTAATGGCGTGAAATTTACGCACGATGGCTATGTGCTGCTGTGTATCGATGAGCTGGAACGTAGTGATACGGCTAGCCACTTGCGTTTTTGCATTGAGGATAATGGCATTGGTATGAATGCCGATGTGGTGAATAGCCTGTTTCAGGAGTTCTCTCAGGCTGATGATTCGACAACACGTCGTTATGGGGGAACAGGGTTAGGGCTAAGTATTGTGAAGCGACTCCTTGATCTGATGGGGGGGGAGGTTAGTGTTAGTAGTGAAGTGGGTCGAGGCTCCCGTTTTTCCTTTAACCTGACGTTGGAACATGACGGTCAATCGATCAAAAGTTTGCCTACTCGTTCGGCACCTAGACGCAGGGCTTTAGTGGTTGATGACCATAAGCCTGCCCGTTCTGTGCTTTGCCATTTGCTAAAACAGGGGGGGATGGATTGTGAAGATACTGAGTCAGGTGCTGTCGCACTCACGATGCTTCAGCAAGTGGGGGTGTCGTATGATATGGTGTTTATCGATTGGATGATGCCTGGCGTTAGTGGTGCGGAATTGATTAATGTAATCAAAGGTTTACGCCTTGAGAAGCCACCGTTAATTGTGGTGGTATCGGCTTATGACATTGCACAAATTCACCAGTTGTACGGGCAACAGAATATTGACCATTTCCTTCCTAAGCCAGTGTTACCCAAGGATTTGTATAAACTGCTGAATCAGTCGACTTCAGAGGAAAGCTTGCTAAGCACCGTTGCCGTTGATACGTCTCTCTGTTTGCGGGGCAAGCGGATTCTGGTGGTGGAAGATAACCCCATTAATCAGTTGATTGCCTCGGAAATTCTTAGCCAATACGGTGCTGTTGTCGATTGCGCCGATAATGGGCAAGAGGGTGTTGAGAAGATTCTGACGGCCGGTGAACCGTTGTATGACGTGGTGTTAATGGATATTCAGATGCCCGTTATGGATGGTTATGAAGCGACCCGCTTGATCCGCAGCCATGCGCGTTTTGTTCGCCTCCCCATCATCGCGTTGACCGCAAATGCCATGCTCGAAGAAAAAGAGCGTTGTTTGGCGGCAGGTATGAATACTCACATCTCGAAACCTTTTGAACCGGAAGCCCTCTTGCAAACATTGCTAGGCTTGATCGAATAAACCGAACATAACGTTAGAAACAATCTGCTGTTAAATGCATTAACATCTCCTTATACTGCGCCCATTCCAATCAGTTTTATAGATTGTTACGTAATTGTTAAATTGTTTTTTCTCAAAAGGAGATCAACCATGTTTGAAAATAAAGAAGGTCAACGTATTCCTAACGTTACATTCCGTACTCGCCAAAACAATGCGTGGGTTGATGTGCAAAGTGCCGACCTGTTTGCGGGCAAGACCGTGATCGTTTTCTCGCTGCCGGGCGCATTTACCCCGACTTGTTCGTCTACGCACGTACCGCGTTACAACCAGATGGCGGATACCTTCAAGAAGCTGGGTGTCGATGAAATCATCTGCATGTCGGTCAACGATACTTTCGTTATGAACGAGTGGAAAGTTGACCAGAAAGCCGACAAAATCACCTTCATCCCGGACGGTAACGGTGACTTCACCGACGGCATGGGTCTGTTGGTCGACAAGAACGACATCGGTTTCGGCAAGCGTTCATGGCGTTATTCCATGCTGGTGAAAGACGGCGTGGTTGAGAAAATGTTCATCGAACCTAATAAGCCGGGCGACCCGTTTGAAGTATCCGATGCGGATACTATGCTGGCTTACATTGCACCGAATGAACAAGCACCGCTGGATGTTACCGTATTCACCCGTCAAGGTTGCCCATTCTGCGCCCGTGCCAAAGGCATGTTGCATGATGCTCAAATTGATTTTGACGAAATGGAACTGAACCGCGATTATACCAACCGTAGCCTGCGTGCCATTGCGGGCGTGGACATGGTTCCACAAGTGTTCATCAACGGTGAGTTGATTGGCGGATCGGACAAACTGGAAGCGTGGTTGAAAGCACGTTAGGCTTCGGCTGCGCTCAGCCCACGGTGTTTCGTTCCCTGAGCGTAGTCGAAGGGAACATTCAGAATTACGGAGAATAGCATGAGCCAACATTACGATTTAATCGCCATTGGCGGCGGTAGCGGTGGCCTGTCGGTTGTCGAAAAGGCCGCAAAGCACGGCGCGAAATGTGCCGTGGTGGAAGTCAACGACGACCTCGGCGGTACGTGCGTCAACCGTGGCTGTGTACCGAAAAAGGTCATGTGGTTCGCGGCGAATCTGGCTCATGCCCAACACGATGCGCAGGATTATGGTTTCGCCACGGTTCCCGGCAAGCTCGATTGGGGCAAGCTGGTGATGAAGCGCGAAAACATGATCGGCGGCATCAACGACTGGTATCTGGATAGCTTCCTCAGCGAAGCGGGCATTGACCTGATCGAAGGTCAGGCACGGTTTGTCGATGCAAAAACGCTGCAAGTAAACGGCGAAACCTACACTGCTGACCACATCGTGATTGCCACGGGTGGTCGCCCGGTGGTGCCAACGGATATTCCCGGTGCGGAACACGGCATCAGCTCCGACGGCTTTTTCGCGCTGGATGAACAGCCTGAAAAAGTGGCGGTAGTTGGTGGCGGTTACATCGCACTGGAACTGGCGGGCGTGTTGAATGCGCTAGGTTCAGAAACCCACATGCTGCACCAGGGTTTCCCGGTGTTGATCGGTTTTGACAGCCTGATGCAGAAAACCTTGCGTGCGCAAATGGAAGCCGATGGCGTGCATTTCAATGACCACGGCAAGATTGCTAGCGTCGACAAGCAGGCTGACGGCAAACTGAGCATTCAGTACGTCGATGGCAGCACGCTGGGCGATGTTGACCAGTTATTGTGGGCGATTGGCCGTAAGAACAACACCGATGACCTCGGTCTGGAAAACATTGGCTTGGCACTTGCGCCCGGTGGTTTCATCGACGTAAATGACTATCAGGAAACCAGCGTTCCCGGTGTTTACGCGATTGGTGACATCATCAATAAGCGCGGTGTGCAACTGACCCCGGTGGCAATTGCCGCAGGGCGTCGTCTCGGCGACCGTTTGTTTGGTGGCATGAAAGACCGTAAGCTCGATTACAGCCTGATCCCCACGGTGATGTTTACGCATCCACCGATTGGCACGATTGGTCTGTCGGAAGAAGCCGCGCGGGAAAAATACGGCGACGCGGTGAAGGTGTACAGCACCGAATTCACCCCCATGTATTATTCCTTCGTCAAACACAAAGCCAAGACGGCAATGAAGCTAGTGGTGGTGGGTGAAGACGAAAAAATCGTCGGCTGCCACGCCATTGGTTTGGGTGTGGATGAAATGATGCAAGGTTTCGCCGTTGCTATCCGTATGGGTGCAACCAAGCAAGACTTTGACGACACCATCGCCATTCACCCTGTCAGTGCCGAAGAACTGGTCACGATGAAATAACCTTTTGGAAGAGGGCGTATGCAATACGCCCCTACCGGGAACAATATTCGTAGGGGCGTATTGCATACGCCCTCTTCATTCTCCCCGATTATTTCCGCAATAAACTTACTCCGTACATCACCAATACCATCCCCGCCAAATGGAACCAGCCAAACGGTTCACCCAACAGCCACACCGCCAGTAAGATCGTAAACACGGGTCCCACTGTACCCACTATGCTGGTTTTCGCCGCACCAATCCGCGCAATGGCTTCACTGATCATAAAGCTCGGCAATACCGTGCTGAATACTGATAACAACACCGCATAACCCCATACCGGCAGGGGCACTGCCAAATCCGCGAGGGCGTGCGTCGCCAGAAAGTGCACAAAGATGAATAACGTCGACGCCAACATGGCAATGCTAGTGAATAACAGGCTACCCAGCTTGCCAATCAGGCGTTTGCTGAAGACCACGTAACACGCAAAGGTAAGCGCTGCCATTGTCACCAACATCACGCCTAGCCGCGCATTGCCGTCGTTCCATTGCGCTTCGTGTGCATACAGCAACACAATGCCGCTGTAAGTCAGTACCAGCGCCAATACAATCCGCCAAGTGATTTTTTCCTGCAAAAATACCCAGCCTAGCAAGGTAGTCATGATCGGGTAGGTATACAGCGTCAGGCGTTCGAGTTGCGCGGAAATGTGCTGCAAGCCTTCCATATCCAGCCACGAGGCGAGGTAATAGCCCATGAAACCCAGCCCCAACAAGGTGAGTAATTCCAGTGGCACGGGTTTCAGTGTTTGCGGTTTGCGCAGCAGCCAGCCGAGGATGACCGCGTAAAACGGTAGCGCCAGCAACATGCGCAGGGTTAGCAGGGTGGTGGTATCCACCCCGTGTGCGTAAGCCAGTTTGATGAAAATGGACTTCAGTGCAAACAAGGCCGTGCCGCCAATTGCTAGCCATAGGCCAAATTGCATGGTATTTCCCGGTGTGATCGAGGGCGTAATCTAATACAACTGTTTACCCACGGCCATGACTTTTTTTACCAGTTTTTTGTGAGTCACGCTGTTGACCACAAACACGTTATGCGAGGTTTTTTGCAAGGTTTCGAGCAGGGCTTGCTGCAAGCGCTCTTCATTCAGGATAAAGCCTTTGATTTTTACCGCTAGCACGAATACTGGCTCATGGGGGAAATTGCGCACCTGTTTTTGCGCTACCCAGACTTCGCTGACGTGTTGATGGCGGTTGAGTGTGCCGAGCAGTTCGCGCTCGAAGTCATAACCACCTTTTTCTACCACTTCTGGGGCAATCAAGATGTCTACATCGTCAAGTTGAGCGCGTTCCTGTTGGGCTTCGTGCATCATGTCGTTGGCGGCTTCCAGCTTCACCAGCCATGCGTTGGCTTGTTGAGGTTGTTGATGGAGGGTGTAATAACGTGAGCATTCATGAGCGGCGTAAACGCGCAAGGCCGGGTTTTTCATGGCTTTTTCAAGATAACGGATACCATCAGCATCATTTTGTGCCAGCAACAAACGCCCGATCGCAAGGTCAGCCGCATTGTCATCGGGTTGGTCGGCTGAGTATTGCAAATACAAAGAAAGCGCATCCTTATCCGGTTGGTATTGTTCGGTTAGGCTGGCGAGTTGCCAACGCTCCTCAGCTGTCAGGGTATGGTCATCACGTTGGGATAGGCTGGCAATGGTTTGTTGGGCAGCTTGAGCACGCTGGTAAAATTCCTCCCATTCGACACTGTTATCGTGGCTCCATTGCTGGTCAAAATGTTGGATGACACGTTTGGCTTCACTACCCAGCCATAGGAGGGCTTTGCGGTCATCGGCTTCTTCTTGTAGCCCGGTGGCTTTGAGTGCTTTGAGCCGCTCTATCAGGGCAGGGTGGGTATCTGACGGGTTGGTTTTATGCGTCAACACCGTGCGTAGGTGGTGCTTGAACGCCTCATGCTGTGGTTGTGGCTGCTGGTAAAATTGTTGTAATTGGCTATACGTCGCTTGATCGGCCTGCGCTTGTGTGTGAGCTTTACGGTAAAGTGGTTGCCAGAACTGTTCTTGAGTAAACGCCGCGTAGACATGGGTGGCGATCAAGGCGGAAGCCGTGGTGTGACAGGATGTTAGTTTGCCTGCTACTGCATCGGCTTCATATTCATTGTTGCGTGCCAATACATAGGAGTAGCCTGCAAAATAGGGGGTATACCACTCCGTAAAGTAGCGTATTGGCGCAGTTCCCCACGCATTGGTTTGCTGAATAGCATGGCTAATTTGAGCCCAGCTTTGCCGTACTCGATAGATCCAGCCCGCAAATTTGCTGTGATTGCCGGACAAGTGCGCAAGTTCATGTGCTAGAACGGCTCGCGCTTGTGAGGGGGAAAGTGCCATCAACAATTCTAACCCGACCAGCAGCGTATTGTGGTGGGGGCCAATGATGCCCAGTCGTGGGGTCTGAGCAATGGCGGCGTTCATGTCTGGCGTGAGAATGATGGTGTGGATTGGGGGTGTTGCCAATTGTTTGCTTAATGCATTGACTTCCGACCAAAGTTGCGGGAATTCTGTTGGTTTTAACGCATAGCCTGTCGGTGAGGGAATACGTACCAAGAGTGAGCGCCCGACCACCCAAAGTAGCCCTCCCAACACGATAATTAGTTTGTTTTTTAAGAGTAGCAATAAGACGGCGGAGCTGGTGAAGGCTAGCCAAACCGTTCCGCCTGTCAGTAGTAGCAATAGTGCTAACAGCCCGCCGATAACGCTATATCCAAGTAAAGCCAGCCCTTGCAGACGCCGCTTGTACGTGGTGGGGTGCTGTGCAATATCCTGTTCAGCGCGATGTACCAATTCTTCAAATTGTTGGCGGTATTCGGTTGAGGTTTTCATGCGTGTACGATTATGTTATTGGGGTTATTAATGGGAAAGTTTAGCAAAGACTAATTTACATTCGGCAGTTTTTCGGATTGAAGGCGCTAAATAGCACGAGCATCCCACGCAGATACAACTAGAATAACGCTATCCTGAAATACTGAAAGATACGTTATGTTGCACCAAGCCTTTATTTACTTTTCTTCTGTCGCTGTTTGGCGGCGTTTGCTGCTGATGTTATGGGCTGTTGTCATGGGGATGGGAGGGGCAAGTGCGGCTGAACCTGCTTGGCAGAAGGTTGCTTACCGGGTTCCCGTGGCAGAATCACCGTTGACGCATTTGGCGCAAAAACATGAGAAGTTATTTACGTTCTTTGTAGAAAATGCTTTGCACGGCAAGGGTAAAAAGGATTTTGACGTTGTTACCAAGCGCGTTAAAAATAAGATTATGTGGCGTAATGGTAGCGGTACAAATATTTACCATGATGCATTTGTGCGTTCTTACCCGTTCGTTTCCAAGTTAGATTTACAGGGAATGCCCGACAGCATCCTGTTGATCGCGTATCTTGAATCACAGTGGCATGGTAAAAAAGGTAAAAAATCCGCTGATTACGGCTACTGGCAATTCACGCCGGAAGTCTTAAAAGAAATCCAATCGTTGGATTATGTGCCTGATGGACTGAAAACCACCAATATCAACAAATTGCGTGCCGATGCCACTCTCAGCACGCAGGCCGCGCAAGTGCATTTACACCGCTACCATTTCTATTTTGCCAATGTCGCCAAGTTTTCGGAAAGTGATGCGTGGTTACTGACCTTTACAGCATTCAACTGGGGGGCAGGCAATGTGAAACGCATGATCGCTGATATGGAAAGCGAAGGTATTGAAGCCAATTTCGCCAATTTCTACCACCGTTTGTACGCTGCTCATAAAGCTAACCCTAGTGATATATCACTACGGGCAGCGACGGAGTACGTGCCGAGCTTGTGGAATCTCGCGCAGTTGATTGGGGCTGACAAATAGCAATAGTTTGCTCAGTACAGCAGGAAAGGCTGGCGGGTGACTTCCCATGCTTGTTCATCTGGCACGGTCAGCGCATCCAGGTCGGCGGGAACAGCTTGCGGATCATCCACCCATTCACGCAGTAGCGGCGAGCCGTTGATAACGTCGATGGGTAGCTTGCCGAAAGCGTATTCGTAAGGGAAATCGCGCCAAAGTGCGTAGTCGGGGTAGAGCTGGCGAATCGCTTTGAACGCCAGCGCTTGCACCCGCCACGGGCGGAAGGCGGCGTGGTTGTAATGCGGCGCTTCCACATGGATTTGCACCCCGGCACACAGTTTGCCCGCGTGCTTGTGGAAGGTCGGCTCGAACCAGCATTCGCGCAGGATACAGCCTTGCAACCAGTGTGGGGCGAGTGTTTGCATGGTGCTGATCACGGCGCGGGCATCAATGTCGGGTGCGCCGAACAGTTCCAGCGGTCGAGTAGTGCCGCGCCCTTCGGAGAGGGTTGCACCTTCCAGCATCACGGTTCCGGCGTAACAGCGTGCCATCGACAGGTTGGGGGCGTTGGGGCTGGGGTTGACCCATTCGCGCCTACCGAGCGGCCAGCCGTAGCCGGGGGCTTTGTCCGGCCGCCAACCTTCCATGCCAATCACACGGTATTCGAGATGGAGCTTGAGTTCCTGGATGAACCACAGGCCGAGTTCACCCATCGTCAAGCCGTGGCGCATGGGCATGGCTCCCGCGCCGACGAAACTTTCCCAGCCCGCCCGCAAGGTTAAACCTTCCACCGGGCGGCCTGCTGGGTTGGGGCGATCCAGCACCCACACTGCTTTGCCGTGTTGTGTGGCGGCTTCCAGCACGTAGCGCAGGGTGGTGATGAAGGTGTAAATGCGGCAGCCCAAATCCTGTAAGTCCACCAGCAGCACGTCAAAGGTGTCCATCATCGCATCGGTGGGTCGGCGCACTTCGCCATACAAGCTAAAAATCGGGATACCGTGCTGCGGGTCGATGAAGTCGGGCGATTCCATCATATTGTCCTGTTTGTCGCCTTTGATGCCGTGTTGAGGGCCAAAAGCAGCGCTCAGGGTGATGTCAGGCAAGGCTGCGATAGCATCCAGTGCGTGCGTCAGGTCGGGTGTGACCGAGGCAGGGTGTGCAAGCAGGGCAATACGCTTGCCCGCGAGTGGGGTACGTAAAGTGGCGTCTGTGAGAAAGCGGTCAAGGCCAAATTTCATGTATAAATCCATCACGGTGGTGAAAATCCGGGTGTTCAGTCGGATGATACAACGACCAGTAGGATTTTTCGCCTGTTGTGGTTTCGATGACAGCGCTCAAGGCTAGCTGTAACGGTTTACTTTGCGGGTTAGGGGGGAAAGCGGTGGCAGGGATAGTGGCTTGAAGATCAGTGTGTGGCGTAACGTGCACTGTGCATCCCGTCCACTCCAGCTTTTCCCGGTAGCCACTGAAGGCATACGCAGCCCATTGGCTCGACGGCGAAAAATTGAATTCGTGATAGCGGCTGTCACCCTGTACACCGATGAATGCTTCAAAGCAGGTGTGTTGCCATAAGTTATCGGTCGCGGTGGGGGTTTGCAGTGCGGGAATGCGGATGTGCGCAAGATCACCGCGTAAGCTGTATTGCAGGTGCAAACTGCCATCCACCCTGCGTTCTAGCGTTACGCACAAGTCTTGTACCACTGTACAAGGTGTCGCCGGGTGGCAATGTAGGGTAAGCAACGTCATTGATTTAGGCGAAGTCGAGTGCGCCGCCTTTGTCCTGATACATTTTCAGGAAGCGAGCGGTGATCATGTCCATCGTAGCAATGTGTTGTTTCAGCCAGACGGTCAGGTTTGTTTCGAGATATTGGCGCAATGCGGGCATATCGCGACTGGTTTTCCAGTGGTCGAATGCGGCCTTCATATCCGCCAGCGCAATATCGTGTTCATCCTTGTGTACCGGGTAAGGGCGGAAATCAATGATCAGCATATTGCGATTTTCTTGCTCAAAATGCGCGGTAGTGTGCTGGAGTAATGCATCCAGGCGAGTGTCGATCAGTGTGATGTCGGTTGGCGCTTGGGTTAGCAGTGTGTGGAGCTCGTTGAGCATAACGCGCTCTTCTTCGTGTAGTTGGGTGATAGCGGGGATTTCCATCGACAGGAAGGCGTTAGCATCGATTTGCGTAGGCATAGGTGACAGCACCGTGAATTTCAAAAATAAAGTATGCAAAGTGTGTAATAGGCTGAGGGTAATTGCAATTATCCTTGCAGCCCTGCTTTGTACAGCGTCTGTTGGTGTGAAGTGCTGACACTTACTGATACTTAAATGCTGAATGTGGCATTATTTCGCATGTTTGCTTGCAACATTGTCGACATTTCATGATAATTTGCAATCTTCAGCACCTGCCAACGACGGCAGGTGCATTTCTCCTCAAGAGCGTTGTTGCAGCACATGAAAATCAGTAAAGGTCTGGATTTGCCTATCACAGGTAAGCCGGAACAAGCGGTTTATGCACATCCTGCCCCCCAGACGGTTGCCGTATTGGGGCGAGACTTCCACGACTTGCGCCCCGCGTTGCAGGTTCAGGAAGGGGATCGGGTAAAACGTGGACAAGTCCTGTTCACTGACCGCAAGAGTCCGGGCGTGAATTTCACCTCACCGGGCGGCGGTGTGGTCAAGAAGATTAACAGGGGCGCGAAACGGGTGTTGAACTCGGTCGTCATCGAGCTGGATGATGATGAAGAAGACATTACCTTCCCTGCTTATACCCCTGCACAATTGTCGACTCTCGATGCCGCTACTATTCGACAGCAATTGCTGGATTCTGGGCAGTGGATTGCTTTCCGCACACGGCCTTACAGCAAAGTTCCCAAAGCTGATGCTACCCCTGCTTCGATCTTCGTGACCGCGATAGATACCTACGCGATGGCGGCTGATCCACTGCTTATTATCAATGCAGAAAGTGAAGCGTTTCAGCACGGTTTGCAGTTACTATCCAAGCTTGCGCCAAAAGTGTTCGTTAACCATAAAGATGGTGCAGAGCTTCCTCTGTTTGTGGCGAGTAATATCACTTACACCGGCTTTTCTGGGCCGCATCCAGCGGGTTTACCAGGCACGCATATTCACTTTCTTGACCCAGTAAGCGAACACAAAACTGTGTGGCATATCGGTTATCAGGACGTAATTGCCATTGGCAAGCTGTTTACCACCGGCAAGTTGTACGTGGATCGTGTTATTTCTTTGGCCGGACCAACAGTGTTGAAGCCGCGTTTGCTGCGTACCCGTTTGTGCGCGAGTACGGATGACATCGTGGATGGGCAATTGGATTGCCAAGCTTGTCGCGTCATTGCCGGTTCTTTGCTGTCGGGGTTCCGTGCAGCGGGCTGGAGTGCGTATCTGGGGCGTTACACCGTGCAAGTGGCAGTAGTGGCAGAAGGTCAGCCGCGTGTGTTTATGCACTGGTTGAACCCGATGCTGAAACAGTTTTCCTTCTTGAATGTGTTCCTGAGTCCTGGTGTGCGCGGGCAACAATTCGCGATGACAACCTCGCAAAATGGTAGCCATCGGGCAATGGTGCCGCTGGGCAATTACGAGGAAGTGATGCCGCTGGATATTTTGCCGACACAATTGCTGCGTTCCTTGCTGGTACGTGACACGGTGATGGCGCAACAGCTCGGTGCGTTGGAATTGGATGAGGACGACCTCGCGCTGTGTACTTTTGTGTGCCACAGCAAATACGAATACGGCCCCGCCTTGCGCGAATGCCTGCGAATGCTGGAAAAGGGGGAGTAACCATGTCAGATAAACTGCGCCGCTTACTGGATAAGGTCGAACCTAAGTTCACCCGTGGCGGTAAATATCATAAATACTACGGCCTGTTTGAGATGGTCGATACTCTGCTGTACAGCCCACCCAACCGTACTATCGGTGCGCCGCATGTACGCGACGCACTCGACCTGAAACGGGTGATGGGGTATGTGTGGCTGGCCACTTTTCCGGTGATGTTCATGGCTTGTTTCAATACAGGCTATCAAGCGAATCTGGCAATGCAAGGCATGGGGCTGGAACACGCGGAAGGCTGGCGTGGGGTGATCATGGACATGATCGGCTACGACCCGAAGAGCTTTTTCGATAACGTCTTCCATGGACTGCTGTATTTCCTGCCGGTGTACATGACCACCTTCATTGTGGGTGGGATCGCGGAAGTGGTGTTTGCGCTGGTGCGTGGGCATGAAGTTAACGAAGGTTTCTTTGTCACCTCCATCCTGTATTCCTTGATCCTGCCGCCGGACATTCCGTTGTGGATGGTGGGGATGGGTATCCTCTTCGGGGTTATTCTTGGTAAGGAAGTGTTCGGGGGTACGGGTAAAAACTTCATTAACCCGGCACTGGCAGGGCGTGCGTTCCTGTTCTTTGCTTACCCGGCCTTCATGTCCGGTGATTCGGTATGGGTCGCAGTGGATGGCTATTCCGGTGCCACCACCCTGGCAACCGCCGCGACCGGCGGTATGCAGGCCGTGGCAAACAGCGGGCTGAGCTGGTGGGATGCTTTCATCGGTATCGAACCCGGTTCTTTGGGTGAAACCTCGGCGCTGGCGATCTTTATTGGTGGTGCGTTCCTGTTGTTCACCAAAATTGCCAACTGGCGAATTGTGTCCGGGGTTATGTTCGGCATGATCATGACAGCGATTATGTTCAATACCATTGGCAGTGACACCAACCCGATGTTTGCGATGCCGTGGTACTGGCATTTGGTCACGGGTGGGTTTGCATTCGGCATGATGTTCATGGCGACTGACCCGGTAACAGCGGCGCATACCGATAGCGGGCGCTGGTGGTACGGGGTGCTGATCGGCGTGATGGTTGTCCTGATTCGTGTGGTCAACCCCGCGTTCCCGGAAGGCATGATGCTCGCCATCCTGTTTGCCAATATGTTCGCGCCGTTGATGGATTACACGGTGATGAAAGCCAATATCAAGCGCCGCCTCAAGCGTCAGGCTGCTGGGGAGGCTAAATCATGAATAAGGTTCAGCAATTTTTGGCATTGCCCAACGACAGCAAGGTGAAAACCATTGGGGTTGCCCTGGTGTTGTGTTTGGTGTGTTCCATTGCGGTATCTACGGCGGCAGTGGCTTTGAAGCCAGTACAGGATGTGAACAAGCTGCTGTACAAAAAACGCAATATCCTGCAAATCGCAGGCTTGGAGAAGCCCGGTCAATCGGTGGAAGAGGCTTTCAAACAAGTGGAAGCTAAAGTGGTTGATTTGCAAACCGGGCAATACGTGGAGGGTGTTGATCCCAATACCTTCGATGCGCGTGCTGCTTCGGTAGACCCCAAGCAAAACGTGGTGCTGACCAAGGAACAGGACATTGCCTCGATCAAGCGCCGCGCCAAATACGCCACGGTGTATCTGGTGAAAGACCCACAAGGCAAGGTAGAAAAAGTCATCCTGCCGATCCACGGTTACGGTTTGTGGTCAACCTTGTACGGTTTCCTCGCACTGCAAGCGGATGCGAATACCGTCGTGGGTATGGGGTTCTATGAACATGCTGAAACCCCCGGTCTGGGCGGTGAAGTCGATAATCCGGCATGGAAAGCCAAATGGCCGGGCAAGCAGGTTTTCAATGCTGACGGGCAAGTGGCCATTCGCGTCATGAAAGGTGCTGCTCCCGATGGCGACCCGAAAGCGTTACATGAAGTGGATGCGCTCTCCGGGGCGACCCTGACCAGTACTGGAGTGGATAACCTGATCCATTTCTGGTTGGGTGAAAACGGTTTTGGCCCTTACCTGCAACAATTCCGCACAAGTCTTCCGGGAGGTGCTTCATGAACAGTGCAGTCCGTAATGTGATTGCTAGCCCTTTGGTGGCGAATAATCCGATTACCTTGCAAATTCTGGGTATCTGTTCAGCACTGGCTGTCACCAGTTCCCTGAAAACCGCCTTGTTGATGGCGGCAGCATTGACCACGGTCACGGCATTCTCGAATGCTTCCATCAGTGCCATTCGCCACCACATTCCTGGCAGTATCCGCATTATTGTACAGATGACCATCATTGCCTCGCTGGTGATTGTGGTTGACCAGTTGATGAAAGCTTATGCCTTTGATACGGCGAAACAGTTGTCGGTTTTCGTCGGCCTGATCATCACCAACTGTATCGTCATGGGGCGGGCTGAAGCTTATGCCATGCAGAACCCGGTGGGGATGAGTTTCCTCGATGGTATTGGCAATGGCTTGGGTTATAGCCTGATCCTGATCGTGGTGGCGGTGATTCGTGAGTTATCTGGTTCTGGTTCTTTGCTGGGCTATGAAATCCTTACCCTGACCAAGAACGGTGGCTGGTATGTGCCGAATGGCCTGATGCTGTTACCACCCAGCGCTTTCTTTATCATCGGAATGTTGATTTGGATTATTCGTACCAAATACCCAGAACAGCGTGAAGTTCACGACTTTAAGATTCACGAGAAACATGGCTTGGGGAATCGTTGATATGGAAGCGTTATTAAGTCTATTCATCAAGTCCGTGTTCATTGAGAACATGGCACTGACCTTCTTTTTGGGGATGTGTACGTTCATCGCCATCTCCAAAAAGATCGAAACAGCGGTGGGTTTGGGTATTGCCGTGGTGATTGTGCAGGCGATTACTGTACCCGCCAATAACCTGATCCTGAACGTATTTTTGAAAGATAGCGTCTTGTTGCAAGGGGTGGATCTACGTTTCCTCGGCCTGATCAGTTACATCGCCATCATTGCGGCGATTGTACAGGTGCTGGAAATGGTGCTGGATAAATACGTGCCAGCCCTCTACCAAGCCTTGGGGGTATTTTTACCCTTGATTACAGTGAACTGCGCAATTCTGGGCGGTACGCTGTTTATGGTGGAACGTGATTACACCTTCGTCGAAAGTGTGGTCTACGGTTTCGGCAGCGGCTTTAGCTGGATGTTGGCTATCGTGGTGCTCGCAGGTGTGCGTGAACGCCTCAAATACAGCGATGTCCCAGTCGGTTTACAAGGCTTGGGCATTATTTTCATTACCGTAGGGCTGATGTCGTTGGGCTTCATGTCCTTCTCAGGCATCCAGTTGTAGGAGTGAGGCAATGACAACCGTTTTATTAGGGGTAATGTTGTTTACCCTGATGATCATTGGTTTGGTGTACGGCATTTTATTTGCACGTTCCAAGCTGGTGGCTACTGGTGATATTCACATTTTGGTGAATGGCGAAAAGGATCTGGTGGTGAAACCCGGTAGCAAATTGCTGGGGGCGCTGGCGGAGAAAGGGCTGTTCGTATCGTCGGCCTGTGGCGGCGGCGGTACGTGTGCGCAATGCCGCGTCAAGGTGCTGGAAGGGGGCGGTACGTTGCTGCCGACCGAAGAAGGCCACATTAACCGTCGTCAGGCAGCAGAAGGTGAGCGTTTGGCTTGTCAGGTGTCGGTCAAGCAGGACATGAAGATCGAAGTCCCTGAAGATGTGTTCGGCGTGAAAAAGTGGGAATGCACAGTGCGCTCCAACGATAACAAGGCGACCTTCATCAAGGAACTGGTGGTGGAACTGCCCAAGGGCGAGAAGATCGATTTCCGCGCGGGTGGTTATATCCAGATCGAATGCCCACCGTATGACCTGAAGTATTCCAGCTTTGATATTCCGCCAAAATTCCGCGATGACTGGGATAAGTACAAGCTGTGGGACATTGAGTCGCATGTGACAGAACCCGTGTTGCGTGCCTATTCGATGGCAAGTTACCCGGAAGAAGATGACATTGTGATGCTCAATGTGCGGATTGCGACGCCACCACCGGGCAAGAACGATGTACCAGCAGGCAAAATGTCGTCGTATATCTTCAACCTGAAGCCGGGTGACAAGGTGACGGTTTCTGGACCATTCGGGGAATTTTTCGCCCGTAAGACCGATAATGAAATGGTATTCATTGGTGGTGGTGCGGGAATGGCGCCCATGCGTTCACATATTTATGACCAATTACGCCGTTTGAAAAGTACCCGTAAAATGTCATTTTGGTACGGTGCACGGAGTTTGCGTGAAGCTTTCTATGTTGATGAGTTTGACCAGCTAGCGGCCGAGAATCCAAATTTTACATGGCATATGGGTTTATCTGAGCCACAGCCGGAAGATAACTGGGAGGGGTATGTCGGATTTATTCATGATGTACTTTATCGGCATTATTTAAAAGATCACCCTGCACCAGAAGAATGCGAGTATTATTTATGTGGCCCACCGATGATGAATGCTGCCGTAGTACGGACATTATTGGATTTAGGGGTAGAGCGCGAGAATATCTTGTTGGATGATTTTGGCGGGTAATGCACGTTAATAGTGCAATCTATTGATTATCCTAAAAAGAGCGGGGTGGATATCCACCCCGAACCGCTAGGAGGAAATGGGTCAAAGATTTGACCCAGCGCAATAGTATCTTAAAATTCACCGAGATGAAATATTTTTGCAGTGCAACATGAAAATATTAGAATTTACTAAGACTAACGGTAAATAATGATGGAAATTTTCCTTTTAACCTTTTTAATTTTTTTACTGGCAGTATTGGGATTAGCTATCGGTTGGTTATTTAACAGTAAGGTGTTAAAAGGCAGTTGTGGTGGACTTTCTAGTATTCCCGGGATAGCAAAGAGTGATTGTTCCTGTTCTAATCCTTGTGAGAAGCGTAGAAAACAAATGCTCAAGCAATAATGCCGCAATAACGTTGGAGGAAAGGATTTATGCCAAGTGTATCGTTGTCAGTGCGTGACTATATGTCAAACCGTCTTGCGACTTTGAATGAAAAACAGGATATGCGTGAGGCTGTGAAAATTTTCACTGAGCGCAATTTGTTTGGAGGAGCGGTGGTGGATAACCTCGGAAATTTAGTGGGAATCCTTTCCGTCACAGACTGTATTGATGTGGCTCTGCACTCAGGCTACAACTCTGGTTGGCGTGGTACTGTGGGTGAGCGTATGTCACGCGACATCCGCACCGTGGATGCTGATGACAATATCCTCGATGTGGCGAAAATGTTTATGGAAGACCATTATCGCCGTTATCCCGTTTTGGATGACAATCGGGTGATTGGGGTAATTACCCGGCTTGATGTGCTGAAAGCCTTGCGCACTATTGGTGAGTCTGGCGTGCCGGTTTAAACAGTAGCCAAGCGACTAAAGCACCGGCTATCCCCCCAAACAGATGGCCATCCCACGAGACACCTTGCTGCCAAGGCAGAACACCTGCCAGCAAGGTCGTGCCATAAGTAAAGGCCACGAAGATACTGACTAGCAACGGTACAGTGCGCTTTTCCAGAATCCCCGAGACGATCAGGAATACGGCTAGTCCGAAGACCAGCCCGCTGGCGCCAATGTGCAGCGAATCTCCCCGCCCAAATAGCCATAACAACAAACCACCTAATACCGCGACCAGTACCACAGCAGTGCGTGAATTGGCGCGTGAGCCTGCCAACAGTGTCAGCAATACCGCTAGCGGCACGGTATTATTCAGCAAATGGGCGAAATTGGCGTGCAAAAACGGCATGGTTACCACACCCATCAAACCACCCCAGTCACGTGGAATTAGCCCGAAACGTTCCAGTGGTAGGACGCGATCCAGCAGGAATACGCCCCAAATAGCCGCAAGAAACAGCAGGACGGCAGGTAATTCGTCACGAATACGGTGGATGTGGTCTTTCATTCAGTCGCTTTTCCAGTTTGCAAACAAGTTTCCAGCACCTTGCTGTGGTGTGCTGTCCCCAGCGTATTCATGGTGTCGATATTACGCTCGGGAATAGCATCCACATCAGGATAACTGGCAACAGCTTGCTCTAAACTGTCTTCACGGATCAGGTGCAGCATCGGCCAGGGTGAACGGTTGGTGTAGTTTTCCGCATCATTCGGGCGTGTGCCGTCAAACTGGTAGTCGGGGTGGAAACTTGCCACCTGAAATTCGCCTTCAAACCCACCCTCTACTAGCAGCGCATCCACCAGATCGAGGAAGTCATTGTAATCATGGAAATCTTCCAGCGTGCCGGGGTGGATGAGCAGGGTGGTTTCCACTTCTTCTACCGGGGTAGCACGGAGCTGTTCCAGCTCATGCTGCAAATCTTCCAGCAAGAATTCCGGGCGTGCAGAATCGGTGACTACGAAGCGGATTTGCCCGCCCTTGAACGGCTTGTGCGCAAACGGGCACAGGTTGTGCTTGAGGACGACGTTTTCCAGCCAGCAACGGGTCTGGGCGATGTAGGTGGCGTTGGTGTGTTTCATGGGGTTAGGGGATTACCGGGTCAGTGGGTCATAAATAATGCCAGCCTGTCAGGCTATGGGCATTTAGACGGGCTCTTTTCAGCAAGCCTACCATTTGCTTGAGTGGGATAAAAGCTGTGGAGTGACCTCACCAACAGCTGAGGCTTGATAGAGATTGAATCTTCTTTTATACGGTTCTGTGAGTCGCAATAACGTGTGTAATTTCTATGCAACACTGTCTGATTGATGTAATAATGCCCAAAAATTATTTATTGATCAATATCGAGTGAAGGGGGATAACATGAAAAGACTGTTTACAACGACAATAGTTGCCGGGCTGCTGCTCACGTCATCAATAGCCAGTGCGCAAACTTTATTGGGTGTTTACTATGGTAAAGAAGGTTGGGCGATGGATGATGTTACTCGTCTGGAAAGCTGGCAGGGCAAAAAGAATGCCGTGATCGGGCTGTATAGTAACTGGACAGAAACATCCGAGGGCTTATTGTTCACCTACCAGCTTCCTTATATCTGGGAGCATGGCAACGTACCACTGATAACTTGGGAACCCTATTTGGCAGGTACAACCCCGGATAACATAGAAACCCGTATTGCTCAGGGAGAATATGATAGCTATCTTGATAGCTGGGGTAAAAAGCTGCGGCAATTCCTTGCCGGTGGTGATGGTATTTATGGAACAGAAGATGACCGCCGGGTCTATATTCGCTTAGCCCATGAGCCAAACGGCAACTGGTATCCGTGGAGTGCCAAAAATGGCGTCAATACGCCCGCAGATTACATCGCGATGTGGCAAAAAATATGGGGTAGTCTCGACGCTCAAGGGTTGGATCGCTCACATTTACAATGGATTTGGTCGGTCAATAATGTTGACTCCGGGGCTTTTAGCATGGAGGACTATTATCCAGGTGATGCCTATGTCGACTGGGTTGGGGTGGATGGTTTCAATTGGGGAACAGCCTACAACTGGTCAAGCTGGCAGAGTCCTCATGAGATTTTTGATCCGGTTCGTGCAAGGATAGCGCAATTGGCTCCCACCAAGCCGGTGGCATTGACGGAAGTCGCCAGTACGGCAACCACCAGCAGTGGCGTTAGTTCCACACTCAAAGATAATTGGATTAGCCAATTATCAACCTATTTGCAAGAAGCAGATATTCGGCTAGTGTCTTGGTTCAACCAAGACAAAGAAACCAACTGGCAACTTTTTGCAGGCCAATACGGTACGACTCAGGCTGATGGCCTCAATGTTTATCCCGCTTACCGGACTTTTGTTCAAAATGCTTTGATGATACCTGCGGATGAAACTAACCCGCGTATCCTGACGGATCAACAGTTCCAAGGCGTGTTAACTGAATCAGTGCCATTGGTAGCAAACACCAAAAAATGTCGTGTAGCCTATAATATTAGTTCGCGCTGGACTGGTGGTTATGTATCCGGCGTACACGTTACGGCGAATTATACGATCCCACGCACTTGGAAGCTGGTCTGGGGCTTTACGAATCGTGAAAAAATCTCCTCAGGGTGGAATGCCCAGTTGCAACAGACAGCACAGCAAGTAACAGTAATACCGCCGTCATGGTGGCAATGGATGCCAGCGGGTGCAGAGCCAGATTTTGGCTTTGTGGGGAGCGGTATTCCCGCAACACCCACGCAGGCAAGCTTGAATGGTATTCCCTGTGAAATCACCATGCATTAATCTTGTTGCTTAATCCTGTCAATAATACCTGCGTGTAAGTCATTTACCGCAGGTTTGTGTCATGTATAAAGGCCGAGGAGGTGTTAGCCTAATGCTGCTGATGCCAGCCATCATCCCGCCGCCGGAACACTTGCTGGCTTGATAGCCGGAAGCGTTGATTCCCCCATTCCATCAATTCTAAGCTGAGACGTTCGCGATCACCCCGAATCACATTGAAACTGTTGGTGTGATGCAGTAACAAGCGGTTTGACAGTGTGGTTCCTGCGTGTGAGACAATCACCCCTTGTGTGACTTGTGCGTAGGCCAGATGCACATGCCCACTGAGAATAATATCGACTTGCGACTGAAAGGCTTGTAAAGCCGGTTGGCTGCGTTTAACCAGTTCGCGATGAGCAAACAGTGGCGGTAACCAGAACGGGTGGTGTGCGGTGAGTAAGCGTAGGCTAGTTTCCGGGGTGGTGCGCAGTTGTCGCTGGATGCGTGCCACTTGCAGACGGCTGATGCTGCCGCGCGACCAGTCAGGGTGCAAACTGACACGGCGGGCAGTATTGATACCGATCGCAACATAGTCTTCATCCTGCTTCACCGGTTCGAGTTCGCGGGAAATATAGTGCCGCCATTTTTTCCACGGAAACAGCAAGCGTTCCGGCAAGTTGTTTTCGGCAAGATCGTGGTTGCCAGGTACAATCAGATGGGGGTAGGGCAGTGCCGCGAGAAAGGCATGAGCAGCCTGAAACTCGCGGCGTTTGGCCTGTTGGGTTACATCGCCGCTAATAACCACCAAGTCCGGGTTGACTTGGTGTAACGCTTCCAGCAAGCCTTCGCGTACCATGGGTGCTTCACAGCCAAAATGCAGGTCGGAAATATGGGCAATGGTTGTCATAGTACCAATTTGGTTATTGATTTTGATGAAGCTTATCATCAACCAAATATTGGCAAACAGGAAATTTTTAGAATTGATACCTTAAAAATTAACTAGATAGGCATTAGGCTAATTGCCACGCCATGTTCTCACCTGCCCGTAACGGCACAATCGCACCTGTACCCTCGCCCAATAGGGAAGGCACTGTCCAGGGTTGTTTCACTAAGGTGATGCGCTCTTGATTGTGCGGAAGGCCGTAGAAGTCAGCACCGTGGAAACTGGCAAAGGCTTCCAGTTTGTCGAGTGCGGCGGCCTGTTCAAATACTTCGGCATATAGCTCAATAGCGGTGTGGGCGCTGTAGATACCGGCACAGCCACACGCTGCTTCCTTAGCATGACGAGGATGTGGGGCACTGTCTGTGCCAAGGAAAAAGCGCGGGTTGCCACTGGTGGCAGCGGCGATCAGTGCTTGACGGTGGGTTTCGCGTTTAAGTACCGGCAAGCAATAAGCATGAGGCCGTATGCCGCCCTGAAACATGGCGTTACGATTATACAGTAAGTGGTGGGCGGTCAGGGTGGCGGCAATATTGGCGGATGATTGCGCCACAAAAGCAGCCGATTGGCTGGTGGTGATGTGTTCAAGTACCACGCGTAGGCGCGGTAAGCGCTGTAGCAGTGGCTCAAGAATACGTTCGATGAATACCGCTTCACGGTCAAAAATATCAATATTGGCATCAGTGACTTCGCCGTGGAGTAGCAGTGGCAAGTTCACTTCTTGCATGGCCTCTAGCGCGGCTTCTACTCGGCGAATGTCCGTGACACCGGAGTTCGAGTTGGTGGTTGCCCCTGCTGGGTAGTATTTGACAGCATGGATAAAACCACTGTCTTTGGCTTTGATGATTTCTGTCGGGGGGGTGTTATCCGTCAGGTATAGCGTCATGAGTGGTTCAAACGTAACCCCTGTTGGCAGTGCGGCAAGGATACGTTCGCGGTAAGCGGCGGCATCCGCTACGGTGCGCACTGGCGGATTCAAATTGGGCATGACAATAGCGCGAGCAAAGCGTTTGGCGGTATCAGGCAGTACCGCCGCCAGCATTTCCCCATCACGTAAGTGTAAATGCCAGTCATCCGGGCGTGTTAGGGTCAAGGTTGAAAGGCTCATGGGTACTCCCGTCGTGTGGCAACAAATAGGTAGGTGCCACGATAGTGGTTTTAACGTCGATTTTCTACTCTATCTTGCACTTGAGCCGATGCGCTATTAGGCAATTTCCATAATTTCCAACTCGAAGGTGAGATTGTGACCTGCCAAGGGATGGTTAAAATCGACGCTGACGCTATCGGCTGTCAGTGCCAAAATTTTCCCAGGAATCTCTTGGCCAGAGGGTAGGCTGAAACTGATGATCTGCCCTTCGCTTAATGCTTGTTCGGTAGGAAATTGGGTGCGTGGTACGCTTTGAATGGCCTCGGGATCGGGAAACCCGAAGGCTTGATCAGCAAGGATGATCAGGCGAATTTTTTCACCTTCTGGTAAGCCGATCAAAGCCTTTTCCAAATTGGGATGAATCTGACCTTGGCCTAATTGTAGGACATCGCCTTCTGCATCTTCACTGGCTTCGACTAGATGCCCATCTGCAAGGAATAGTTGGTAATGCCAGCGGATGTGGCTATTCTTTTGTACAGTATTACTCATGGTGGTGCGTCTGCTTGTCTGGAAATAGTGAGAATATCAGAGCATTAGGAAACAGGCACCAGATTACGTATGTTGAGGTAACAGGCTGGGTCTTGATCGCTGGATGGATAGATGTGCAACCAATATTCGGTATCTTGTTGGATGAGTTGGTTTGATGAAGTGACCAGTTTAACCTGTTGCTGGTTGTGCATATGGGTAACGATGGGGGCATTACTGATGGGCAAACGGTAACAGGCAATATCACTAGTCTGGGTTTTTACTGCATAGACGGTTGCGACTAAACGCTTGGGGGGTAGATCTACTTCGGATCGGGATGTTTTTTGCCCACAACTGCTCAATAAGGCTGTGACGAGCAGTAATCCGCAATAAGCCATGTTCATTTTCAGGATTTCCTTATCTTCCCGGCCTCAACTTGAGTATTCCGGCCTCAACTTCATTGCATTAAACGCATGAACGCTTGAAACGGCCACCTAATCCCGCTTTAATGGTACATTTTTCAAGAGTTAACGGGAGCAGGCATGAAAGTTCTGGTGGTTGGTGGCGGCGGGCGCGAACACGCGCTGGCATGGAAGATTGCACAATCCGGGCAAGTAAACGAGGTGCTGGTTGCCCCCGGCAATGCGGGCACGGCGCTGGAGCCGAACATGCGCAACCTGCCGATCGCGGCGGAAGATGTGGATGCACTGGTGGCTTATGCCAAGGAACACGCTATCGGTCTGACCGTGGTGGGGCCGGAAGCGCCACTTTCCAAAGGCATTGTGGACAAGTTCCGTGCGGCAGGTTTGCGCTGTTTTGGCCCAACCCAGCAGGCGGCGCAATTGGAATCCTCCAAGGCGTTTGCCAAGGATTTTCTGGCACGGCATCACATTGCCACGGCGGATTACGCCAATTTTACCGAGATTGAACCGGCAGTGGCTTACATCCGCAAGATGGGTGCGCCGATTGTGGTGAAGGCTGACGGACTGGCGGCGGGTAAGGGCGTGATTCTGGCGCAGACCGAAGAGGAGGCGATTGCGGCCGTCAATGACATGCTGGCGGGTAATGCTTTCGGTGCAGCGGGTAGCCGCGTGGTGATCGAGGAATTCTTGCTAGGCGAAGAAGCCAGTTTCATCGTGATGGTGGATGGCGAGCATGTGCTGGCGATGGCAAGTTCGCAAGACCACAAGGCGCGTGATGACGGCGACAAGGGGCCGAATACGGGTGGCATGGGTGCTTATTCCCCAGCCCCCGTGGTGACGCCCGCGATGCACGAACGCATCATGAATGAAGTGATTTACCCCACCGTGCGCGGCATGGCGGCGGATGGCATTCCCTACACCGGCTTTTTGTACGCGGGTGTGATGATCAATGCGCAAGGCGTGCCGAAAGTGCTGGAATTCAACTGCCGTTTCGGCGACCCGGAAACCCAGCCGATCATGGTGCGCTTGCAATCCGATTTCGTCAGCTTGCTGGAAGCGGCGCTGGATGAGCGGCTTGATCAGGTAACGGCGCAATGGGATAGCCGTGCGTCACTCGGCGTGGTACTCGCCGCAGGCGGCTACCCGGATGCTTACCATAAAGGTGATGCAATCAGCGGGCTGGCGTCAGCCGCTGTGTTGGATGGCAAGGTGTTCCATGCAGGTACGGTTGAACAGGATGGTAAGGTCGTCACCAATGGCGGGCGAGTACTATGTGCCGTGGGCTTGGGCAATACGGTCACGGAGGCGCAGGCAGCAGCCTATGGTTTGGTGAGGGCGATTGATTGGGATGGGATGTATTATCGCCATGACATTGGGTATCGTGCAGTGGCTCGTGAACAGAGCTGATTCCTACTGAAGTTAATGTTCCCAGTACGCCACCTTATCGAACGTAGTCGAGTAAGGTGGCGTAGCTCGGGGTAGTGTTTTGATCGGTTGCAACGGCCATCACTTTCCCTTGCTGCACACTTCTTTGGCAAATGTTGGGTAGTCGACGATTTTTGCACTTTCACAGGCAATGTTGCAGCGTCGATCAAAGGATTCGCGTTCAAATCCTGGGTGTTCACTGACGGCTGCTACTCCTCGCGTAAGGTAGCCCTGGAAGCCGTTTTGAGGCGTGAGGCAGTTTGTATTGGCTGCTTGGAAATCTTTACACGCACCAAGGGCTTCATCATAGAGCCAGCGGCAATTTTCTTCACCAACGAAACTTTTGGGAACAGTTTCCAGTTCAATCCCTAGCTTGTGGCCTTGTAAAACGGCATTTTTGTGTTTACCTGCTTGAAAACCTAAATCTAGAATGAGGCGTTCGCTATCAACCGTTAGTTTTAAGTCATCTGGGTCAGCCACGAAGTCTTGAGAGGTAACAACTTCTGGTGCTTTATCGGGTTCGATTAGTAGAAAATAAAACTGGTTTTGTGGGCATATGCTACCACCACAGTTGGCACCAAATAGAATGACATCACGGGTATTCTGTTTGATGTACTGGTGTAATGAGAGGTAAAAGCCTTCATGTTGAAAGACAACGTTATTATCGAGTTTTAGGGTGTCAGGGGGCATATCAGGCTTGCTGTTGGCGATGCTCAGTTTACCAAAACGGGTTGTTACTACATTATCTTCTAAGGCTAAGGATTGGATATCAGTTTCTAATACGGTGACATGATTAGTGTTTGGGGTGGGTTTAGGGGATTCATCACAACCAGCTAAAGCTAATAGTAAACAGGAGAAGCTTATTAAGCCTATGTGTGCCAAGTATTTCATTCTCATCTCATTATGCTGAAGGAGCTTGCCTGAATACTAATGGATACCTGTCAACTCGGCAATTGCTTGCTTATGACTGTTTGCTATTGCGTCCCTCTATCGTCTGATGTCTCTTTCTGATAGATTGATTTTAGTCAGTTGAATTGAGAGGAGAATAATCATGTCTGCCCTAGATGTAGCAGAATACCTACGCTTGCGCCTGCGTGCCTTGCGTATGACCACCACTGAGGCTGCTAAGCGCTCAGGCATTTCACGCCAAACATGGCATAAGCTCTTACGTGCTGATATTGGTGAAGCACGTTTGTCTACTTTGGTTCAGGTTGCTGATACCTTGGAAACGCACCCACTCAGCATGTTGCGCATCTTTTTTAATGGTAGAGAGTTATCACAGGCCATGCGTTTGCATGAGGATACGCGGTTTGTTTCAAGTTTCGTCGGTGATATCACCTTCCCAGATAATAGCAAAGTGATGATTGGAGAAACCTTCGAGAAAATCTGGGAGGTGGAGAATGTGGGAACTGAAGCATGGGAAGGGTGGCATTTGGTGTGTCAGTATGATTTGGCATCATCGGGATTGCAGCCAGTGAACGATAATATTCCCATTCCCAGTACTCAGCCGGGCGAACGAGTGCGTTTGAGTGTGACATTGCGTGCGCTTGAGAAGGTAGGTATTGCGATGTCACACTGGAAATATGTCAATGCCGACGGTGAGCTGGTTTTTCCTCGGCAGGCGGGTTTGTATTGTATGGTTAATGTGACCTCATCCTGAAATAGCGGCAGACAACCAATAATGTGTCAATGGTAGGAATTTCTACCTTGAAGCCCTATGTCTAAACAATGACACTGATGTGTCATTGAGGGGGGTTATCATGTCTGCATTAGACTTAGCGAGTTATGTACAACATCGCATGAAAGTATTGAATTTAACAGTTAAAGAAGCAGCTGCCTGTTCGGGATTCTCTCGACAGACATGGCACAAGTTGATGGTGGCTGATATCAAAGAAGCTAAACTATCGACCTTGGTGGCTGTTGCAGCTACCTTGAGGGTTCATCCGGCTGAGTTATTGGATATTTATTTCCAGTCAAGTGAGCGTGCGTGTGGCACAGTTTGGACTGAGAGTCATCCGCCTTCTCTATCACCGTTGGTTTGGTAGTTTCCTGCCAGAGCCTTCGTCTCAAAAAATAACGTGAGATTAGTGGTACGCCAGAAACAAAAAAGGGTTGCATTCATATGAATGCAACCCTTTATTTTGTATGGTGGGACATGTGCGACTCGAACGCACGACCATCCAATTAAAAGTCGGGTGCTCTACCAACTGAGCTAATGTCCCTTGAGAGAGCGCCATTATACGGAAAGAATTGCTGTGTTCAAGTCTTTTTTCAGCTTCTGTTAAACTTTTTCAAGTTTTCGTAAAGATTCTGGCAATAATTTCAAATCGACCAGTGAAGTGATTAAAGTTTTGCCAAAACTAGCCTCTTCTTCATACATCATTTGGTAGAATTGTATTTTCATGGTCAATGCGCTACCTAAGACAATGCCAGCAAAAGCGATAAATGAGCCAATGGCTAGCGTTGATATGCCGGTAATAGCTTGTCCTACCGTGCAACCCATCGCCAATACACCACCAATACCCATTAAAATGGCACCAAGTACGTGATTGAGTACATCCGCTTTGGAGGCGAACCATTCGATACGGAAAGTTCGGCTCAGTAGTGCCCACGCCAATGAGCCTGCCATCACACCAAAAAATGCCATAACGCCAAAGGTTACTAGGCTGCTTTTAAAGCCACTCGCTGCGTATCCCACTGCTTGCGCCATCGGATTGATAAACGTGAAGGATTGCGCTCCTAAGGCAGCACCAATAGCAGGTTTGCCCACATCGGATTCTGCTAGCATGTCCCATTCACCGTAGTATTGGGTTAAAGGGTAGGGTTGGTCATCGATGTTGACCACAATGTTGCTGGTAACATACCACGCCGCCAATACGCATAAGCCGACCGCAATGCCACCGACCGCGAAGTCAGCACTACTGCGGAAGTCTTCCGATTTAAAGGCAAGCCACACCAGTCCAAGCCCCATGATTAGACCTATTACCAGTCGTATCATCATCGCATAGCTGTCACCTGCCAATACGCTGCCCAAGTCTTGCGAACTACCCATATTAATCGAGAGTGGATTGAGCCATGGGTAGAATAGGACGGAGTACAAGGTTTTGTCTGTGCCTGGGAAGGGATTGAGCATGAAGTATCCCACCGCACCGATGATCAGAAAGACAAAAATGGATTTCAAGTTGCCCGCACCAATGCGTACCAAGCATTTATTACCGCAGCCTCCTGCGATAGTCATGCCAATGCCGAATAGGATGCCGCCCAGCAAATTTTCTGCCCAGATCAATTGCCCGTTACGGTAAGGAGGGTAGGAGCTGTTCAAATTGACCAGCCCCAGCATTTCCAGAATGACCACACCTAGCAGGGCAACACCTATTGCTAAGCCCCAAGCGCGGAATCGTCCTGTGTGACCCATATTGATCCAGTCAGACACAGCGCCCATGGTGCAGAAATGTGTTTTGTTGACGATTGCTCCCATAATGAAAGCAATCACAAAACCTGCAATCAGTAGAAATGATTGCGCAGATGCAAAATTATCAAATGTCATAAACCTCTCCTCTAACAGTCGTGCAAGAAGATTATAGTTTGATAAATTGCAAGGAAGAAAGCCTCTATGCCTTTAGGGTAGTATTCCCCCGTTGGCAGTTGATCACTTGTGCAAGCTTGATACCTTCTGGTTTGGTTTGAGCTGTTAGCCAGATTTGGCTGACAATTCCCTTACTGGTTTCTGCCAAACTATGCAGGGTATTATTGGTGCGTTCTGGGTCAAAGAAAGCAAAAGGCTCATCTAAAAACAGCATTTGCTTGTCAGTTTTGGTGGCATCTGCCAAGGCATTGGCGAGTGCTATGCGCATCGCTAAAGCGACTTGCCGCTGAGTACCGGTGGAGATTTCATTGAAATCGAGGAAGTCACCTTTTTCTTCTGATAATAGCTTCAGGCTGAAGTCAGAGGAGATTTCTAGCGATTTGTAATGCTTCTGAGTAAAGCGTTGCAACAAGTCTGGGCAATGGGTTTTCACGAGTTGGTTGAAACGTTCAATCGAATGGCTAGCATCTTGTTTTAACAAATCAACCGCAATGGTCGTGACAACTTGTTGGCGGCGCTCCTGTTCCAGCGATGTTTCCTGTTGTGAAACCAATGCTTGTAGTTTGGCTTGATGATCCAATTGTTGCTGAATAGCATTAATGTCAGTCTTGATCACATCAAGGTGTTCATTTAGCTCATCACTGCGGTTGCTCAGGCCAGCATTTAGGATATCAGCAGCACTGTGTACATACAGGGCTTTAGCTTTGTATTGGCTGGCCGTTTTTATCCATTCTGGCACAACAGCCATGTCAGGATGTGTGGTACTGACTTCTGGTAAATCGATATGTTTTTCGACCAAATAATCGGTACTGTCCGTGGCTAACGAGCGGCTAACGGGTTGGGTGCAGGCTTGGTAACTTTCCTCTAGGGCATTGGTGAGGTTTCTAGCTTGCGTTTGTAGTGGACGTAAACGACGCACGTCCACATACCAACCGTATACCAACAAGATAGCACCAATCAGTGCAGTGATGGAGGCAAGGCGGATAGCACCCTGACCTAGGGATTCACGTAGGCTTATCGATAGGCTACTCAGCAGTTTGTTGCCCCACTCTGGCGTAAACATAAAGAATAAGCCAGTCAGTAAAGCCAGTAGGAAAATCAGCAGCGTGATGAACGTCCACTTTCCAATTTTCCGGCTACGTGAATCAATACCTTGGAATTTTTCTAGGTTAATGGGGTAAGCGCTGGATTCCTTATTCAGTCGTTGACCTAGTAACGTAAGCTGTTGCTGTCGACCTTCTACATCATTAACAATCTTGGTGAGGTGTGACATTTGATTCTCATCAATGTGCAATGTGTCGATAGATTGCGCAGTATGTTGGCGTCTAGCATCTAATTCTCTCAAGGTGTCTATACGTTCTTTTTGTTCACGCTCAAGTTGTTCGCTGATGTTAGCGTGTTCCTTTAGGCCTGCCATGGCGCGTAGATTGTCACTATCGCCATCCTTCATATTGCTATTTTGCTGCCCCCAGTAAAAGGCTTTGGAATATGCCCCGTAATAGTAGCCAAACAACGCTTTAATCTGCCGCTCTACCGTTTCAGGGGTATCAGCGAGCGTGATTTCTTCTTCCGTGGAAAACAAGGTAGCAGCGACATTGCCCTCACTATCGACTGAGCGTACCAGTCGGTATTCGTGTCCTCGGTGCTGCAAGCGTAGTGCCACGCTGGCGTGACTGGCTCCCCAGTGGATCAGTTTGGCAGCTTCTTCCGATTTTACCTGATCGGTACACCCGAATAGGCCAAATTGGATGGCATCACCAATACTACTTTTACCTGATTCATTACCACCGGTAAGCGCGATCAATCCACTATCAGGTAGGTTGTCGAGTTGCAGGTGGGCATATTTACGGAAATTATCAGCGATAATGGATGTAATAATCATCAGGCTTACTCCATGTGCCGTGTAGCTTCAAGGCGGCTAATAACCAGCTTGACTGCATCTTTATACACGTTGGGATCAAAGCCATCAGCTTTCTGGTAGGTGGGGAAATCTTGTTGGCAAAACGCCAGAAAGCGGCGAGCAGCTGCTGTCTTTAAGGATACAGGCGTAATGTCCTGCATAAAATCAGGAGTGGGGGCTGGTTTGGGGCTTCGTTTGCCGAACATGCGTGTCTCCGCTGTTATTTAATCGTCATCTATGCCAGATAACTATATGCAAAGAAGCGCAATTTTGCTGAAGAAGCTGTGAGCTTAATAAAAAAAAGGGGCTTAATGCCCCTCAGTTTTCATTTTTTCGAGGCGTTCTTGAGCCATTTTGGTGGTGTCCGCATTATCTGGGAAGAAGCTAATAACATCCTCCAGCGTTTTGCGGGCTTTATCCCATTCTTTCAGCTCATAGAAACTGTAGCCTAACTTAAGGGCTGCATCCGGTGCTTTGTCGCTGCCTTTGTGTTCTTTAAGGACGACTAAAAACTCTTCAATTGCTGCCTTGAAGTCTTTTTCCGCATACAGGGCTTCGCCTACCCAATATTGTGCACTGGGTGTCAGTGGGCTTTTGGGGTAGTCCTTGATAAAGCTCCGAAACACGGGTATGGATGCTTTGGGGTCTTTCAGCAGTGTTTGGAAAGCATCATCATAAACGGCACGCTCTTCTTTTTCTGGCAAGGCTTTGGTGGCATCACCCGTGTCAGTGTTAGTCGCTGTCGCTGTCGCTGTCGCTGTCGTTTCCGTCGGCTTATCTTCTGCTTTATCGTCTGGCTTATTGACAGGCGTACTGGGATTTTTGTCATCCGACTTACCCGTGCCATAACTGTAAAAACCATTAGGATCAGACGTGGTTGCTTTCTCAGTGGTGGTATCTGCCACTTTGTCAGTATCTGCATTCTGATCAGCGGCTGCTGTGTCCTTATCAGCCTCTTGATCAGTCTCAGATTCCGCAGGCTTGTCAGCATTTAATGCTGCGCTGTTGTCCCGCAATTTTTCTAGGCGTTCATCAACTTGTTGGAAATTGTCTTTCTGGCTTTTGCGGACTGTATCCAGTTCGTGTTGCAGTTTTTCATTGTCACCCCTGATGTTGCGCAAATCCTGTTCCAGTTCGTTGACCCTTTGTAATAACTGGATGGCGGCTTCATCAGGCATTGGCTCCGCCCAAGCGGGCGCAGCCAACATGGTCGCTACCAAAGCGCCTAAGGCGCTACGGCTTAGCTTGTTTTGCATTGCATTATTCTCCGGCGTATTTGATTTCAACGCGGCGGTTCTTCCCCCACGCACTTTCATTATGCCCGAAAACAGCAGGGACTTCTTCCCCATAACCGATGACTTCCATCTGATTAGTGCTTGCACCTTTCACTTGCATGTAGTCCAGTACGGCGTAACCACGTCGCTCTGACAGCGCCACGTTGTATTCCCGAGAACCACGCTCATCGGCATGGCCTTCTAGGCGAATGCGCAGATTTGGGTAGGCTCTTAGTAGGGTTGCATGGGCATTCAAGACATTCATGTATTCTGGTTTGATGTCGGCTTGGTCAAGGTCAAAGTAAATAACCCGTTGTGCCAGAATGCTGCTAGGATTTTGCAATTCAGCCGGGGTGTATTGTCCACCACTACCATTACTGTAACCGCCGTTATTGTAACCTGTGCCAGTACCGTTACTGTAACCAGTGCCGGTGCCGTAACCTGTTCCATTCGTTCCGTAGCCGTTACCCCCTACGCCGCCGACGCCGCCAACTCCACCTGCACCAGCAGTAGTGGGCACTTGTTGACAGCCGGTAATGCTAATGGCAATAACCAGTACGGATAATGCTAATACTTTCATCTTCATGACACTCATCTCGCTATTCGTTAATCAAGGTAGGGTGACCAAGCAGGGTCACGTACATCGCCCGCCTGTGAATACAGGCTCTGGTGGGCTTTGCCATTGTCACTGGCGACGGCCAATGAGTTACGCCCACCCGCATCGGTGGCGTATAGCACCATCATGCCATTTGGGGATATGGCCGGTGAATCGTCTTGTGTGCCGCGTGAAATGGTGCGCTCTTGTTTGCTGGCAGCATCCATGATGGTGATACTGGATGTGCCGCCATTTTGGCGCACCATTGCCACAGCATTGCCTGCAATGCTTGCTCCGGCGTTGTAACCACCGCTGAATGACATGCGGCTTTCCGCACCACCATTCGGGGTGGTTTTGTAAAGCTGCGGCTGCCCGCTGCGGTCAGAAGTGAATACCAATGTGCCGCTGTCAGCCCATTGCGGTTCGGCATTGATGCCACGTGTATTGGTGATCTGGCGTGCGCCACTGCCATTACTTCCTGCCACGACGATATTGTAGTTGCCCCGGTCAGCAACGCTGTATGCAATGGAGCGCCCATCGGGTGACCAAGAGGGGGAAATGCTGGAACGGTTTGGATCAGAAATCGTGCGTTTCCCACCAGAGGCTAGGTCTTGCACATACACGACTGGGCGTCCTGTTTCATAGGATACATAGGCAACTTGTTTGGCATCAGGTGACCAACTCGGTGACATGACCGGTTTGCGTGATGAGACGATGGTGCGTGGATTATAGCCATCTGCATCTGACACGATCAGTTGGTACGTTTGATTTTTTGCGGGGCCGCTGGCGGAAACATAGGCGATACGTGTATCGAAAGCACCTTTTACGCCTGTTAGTTTCTCAAAGACTAGATCAGCTGCTTTATGCGCCATGCGCCGTTGATTGGGGTGTGCTGGAATGCGGAATGAGCCAACCGTTTGCCCATTGTTGACGTTGATTAGTTGGAAGTCTAATCCACCTGTTTGGCTGCCGATGATTGCGTATTCTGCTCCTGCTGCTTTAAGTGCATCTGGTGTAAGGTTTCCCGCTGCCCGAGTTGGGTCAATCAGGGCAAAGCGTCCGCTGCGTTGCAGGTCGGATTCGATTACTTTTGCCAGTGGTCCAAACGGTGCAACGAGCAGGCGTGTACCGTCGGTGGATGCATCGCTGTCAATGTGGATGTGCAAGTCTTCTGCCTGTGTCATGACCGGGAGCAACACACTGGCTGATAACAGGAGAGAGGTGAGAAGTTTCGTTTTCATGGCTGTTACTCAGTTACTTAATCACTTATTTAATGACTTGTTCAGAAGGTAATGACAAGGGTATCGCCGTACAGTTCATTGTATTCTGGTTTGGGGAATGGATCTGAACCGTGAATAGCTGCCTTCAGGGAGTCACAAAATGCTGGGCTACCCTCACAATTTAATGAGAAACGCCCGATGCTGCCACCGTTGCGGACACTAACGCGTGCTGTTGCGGACATGCCAAAACTTTCAGATGGTTTGTTCCAGTTGCCTTTGACTTTGCGCTTAATGGCGTTTGACCAAGTGGCACGGGCATTGCTTAGGTCTCGACTACTAGGGCCAGCAGCAGCGGCCGCTGCTGCGGCCGCCCGACGGGCGTTGTCTTCTTCAGCAGCTTTGCGCTTGGCTTCCGCAGCCTTCCAGCGTTCGCGTTCAGCGGCGAGTTGAGAAGCTTCCTCTGCGGCTTTTGTGCGGGCAAGTGCTTCGGATTTTGCCTTAGCTTCTGCTTCGGCCTTGGCATTAGCAGCCGCTTTAGCTTCTGCCTTTGCAGCCGCTTCTGCCTTCGCTTGTGCTTTGGCGACCGCAGCGGCTTCAGCCACTCGTTCGGATTTTTCTCGGGCTTTTTTGTCAGCAATCGCTTTGGCGGCGGCTTCTGCCTTGGCTTGCGCTTTGGCGACCGCAGCGGCTTCCGCTGCTCGTTCGGATTTTTCTCGGGCTTTTTGGTCGGCAAGTGCTTTGGCGGCGGCTTCTGCTTTGGCTTGCGCTTTGGCTGCTTCTTTGCGTTCGGCAGCTTTGTTGGCTTCTAGCGCTTGACGACGTTCTTCAGCTCTGGCTTCTGCACGGCGACGGGCTTCTGCTTTTGCACGTTCTTCAGCGGCTGTCTCTTTGTATTCGGCGGCTTTTTCTGCGGCCGCTTTTTCTTGAGCGGCTTGCTGGGCTTTCTTTGCGGCCGCTTTTTCTTGAGCGGCTTGTTGGGCTTTTTCTGCTGCTGCTTTTTCTTGGGTAGCTTGTTGGGCTTTTTCTGCTGCTGCTTTTTCTTGGGCAGCTTGTTGGGCTTTTTCTGCTGACTTTTTATCAGCGAGTGCTTTGGCTTGGATGTCTGCTTTACGTTGTGCGTCGGCAGTTTCTTTTTCAGTAATCGGAGGAGAGGTGTCTTCCGTTGCTTTTAGCGCTGTTCGTGCTGGTTCATTATCCGTTGGTTTTTCAGCTTCGGTGGTATCGGGGGGAACCATGACTTCGATGGCTGTGTTTTCAGCGACATCCGGGCGGTCAGTCCATTTAAAACTGAGTAATAGTACTACCACAATGAGAATGTGTAGTAAGACTGCCCAAAACAGTGCTTGTGGTTTGTTGAGTATTTCTTTGAACATGATCTTGTTTAGCCCTTCATCAGATCATTACTGTTGGTCAGGTGGCGCTGGGTCAGCCATCAGACCGATTTTTTTGGCACCTGCTTTTTGTACCGCAACCATTGCGTTCATTAGGTGGCGGTACTCTACCGTGCTGTCGGCTTTGACATAGACCGGGCGTTCGGCTTTGGCATCCAGTTGGCTGGTTATGTAGGTGGTTACGCTGTCGGCTGGTACTTCTGAGCCGTCGTCCAAAAACAGTTTACCCGTAGCATCCACCGAAATGGTGAGTGGCTCTTGCTGGTTATTAGCATCCAGCGGTTCGGCTTGTGCATCGGGTGCGTCGACCTTTACCCCAGTTTGCATGATGGGGGCTGTGACCATGAAAATGACCAGCAATACCAGCATTACGTCTATATAAGGAACTACGTTCATTTCTGCCATGATTTTACGGCGGCGACGTGGGGCGCTCATGCAGGTTTCCTTTGGGTGCTGGCATGGCGTTCCAGTAATGCGGTGAATTCTTCGCGGAAGTTGTCGTAACTCACTACCAAACGGTCAATTTTGTCACTGAAACGGTTGTAGGCGATCACCGCCGGAATCGCGGCAAACAGGCCGATGGCTGTGGCAATCAGGGCTTCGGCAATGCCGGGCGCGACGACGCCGAGGGTGGCTTGTTGCATTTGTCCGAGTGAAATGAATGAGTTCATGATCCCCCACACGGTTCCAAACAAGCCAACATAGGGGCTGGTGGAGCCGACGGTCGCTAAAAATGCCAGATTTCTTTCCAGATCGTCTACCTCTTTAGAGGCTGCAACCCGCATCGAGCGTTGCACAGAATCGGTGACGGAAAGTCGCGAGTTTGGGTCTATGTTGAGCGCTCGTTTGTATTCGTGGAAGCCATCATAAAAAATACGCTCTAAGCCGCGCCGATTCACTTTCTGAGACAGGTCTTCGTACAGGGAGTTCAATGACACTCCACTCCAGAAGCGTTCTTCAAATTTGGTGACACTGCTTTGTGTGCTGCTGATGGTGCTGGACTTGACCATGATGAGTGTCCAGGAGAGTAAGGATGCGATAATAAGTAAAGCCATGACGATTTTTACGACGAGGCTGGCATCCATAATCAATTTTAGGATGGAAAGATCTGTTGTCACTGAAGGAGTTCCCTTATCTGTATTGGAATAGTTTTTGCCCGAAATGTGCCCATAGCTACACAGACTACTTTGACGCTAGCTGTTGTCAATAGTTCAGGTGAATTATTCACGCTGTCACGCCAGATACTTTGTTTGAAAACCATGCTCGCTCGCCCGATGTCGCTAATATTCGCGGTTATGGTTAGGGCATCATTGAAACGAGCGGGCTTGCGGTACTGAATATCGAGGCTACCGACCACAAATACGATGCCCAATTCTTGTGCTAATGTGTCTTGCTCAAAGCCAAGTGTGCGTAGCCATTCGGTGCGGGTGCGCTCCATAAATTTTAGGTAATTGGCGTGATATACCACTCCCCCTGCATCGGTGTCTTCGTAATACACCCGTATCGGTAGTGTAAAGGCGTGGGGTTCATTCAAATAGGTCAAGGCTTGTACCCTCCTGATTAGTGCTGTCATCTGGTGGGTTGAGGCGTGCCGGAATATTTAGCCCAAAGTGTTGCCAAGCGCGGCGGGTAGCAACCCTGCCGCGTGGGGTGCGCATCAGAAAGCCTTGCTGAATTAGGAAGGGTTCGAGTACATCTTCAATCGTACCTCGCTCTTCGCCAATGGCGGCAGCTAGGCTATCGACTCCAACAGGACCGCCGTCAAATTTTTCCATAACAGCCAGCAGTAAGCGCCTGTCCATGTGGTCGAAGCCTTGGTGGTCGACGTTGAGCATGTTGAGGGCTTTGTCAGCCATATCACGATCAATTAGGCCATTGCCTTTTACTTGCACGTAATCACGCACCCGTCGCAGTAAGCGGTTAGCAATACGTGGTGTGCCACGTGAACGCCGGGCGATTTCTCGTGCACCATCTGCATCAATGGTCGCACCAATAATGGTTGAAGCACGCTGTACGATGTAGGCAAGATCGTCGACATTGTAAAACTCTAGACGCTGAACAATACCGAAACGATCTCGCAATGGTGAAGTCAGTAATCCGGCACGAGTGGTTGCTCCAATAAGTGTGAAGGGTGGGAGATCAAGCTTGATGGAACGTGCCGCTGGGCCATCGCCTATCATGATGTCGAGTTGGAAATCTTCCATAGCAGGGTAGAGGATTTCTTCTACTACAGGGCTAAGTCGGTGGATTTCGTCTATAAAGAGTACATCGTGTGGTTCTAGATTGGTTAGTAGTGCTGCGAGGTCTCCCGCTTTTTCGAGTACTGGCCCTGATGTCTGGCGAAGATTAGCGCCCATTTCCTGAGCGATAATGTGTGAAAGCGTTGTTTTACCTAGCCCCGGAGGGCCAAAAATCAGGACGTGATCGAGTGCATCTCCTCGGTGTCGAGCAGCATGAATGAAAATCTCCATCTGCTCGCGTACGATAGGTTGGCCTATGTAATCTTGCAGGCGGCGAGGGCGTATATGCTCATCCGCATAAGTTTCTTCGTGTCGAGTATGCGGTGAAAGAAGGTGAGGTGTTTGCTTTTCCATGAGATCAGTATTTTATGTGTCCATTCAGTGAGTGCATTTTAACGACTTTAACTCAGGCCATGCTAGCGCTTGCTATAGATTTCCAGTCTTCCCAAACTATGCCTCATAGATATGACGGACTTATGAGCTTATGAGTCGATCATGGCATCTTAATAAGCTTTTGCAATGACTCGATGTGATTCTCATCATGATGGTTGATGTTGGAGATGCTGTCTTTTAGTGAAATTGGAGTCTCCGTCATAAATTTGATGAATTCGATGTTGTGAGTGGCGTTTCGGTGTCAACGGGGTATTTCAGATTGGTATCGTTCTCTGCTTTTGGAGGAAATTTCGCTCATAACTGTCATGCCTATGAGACTTTCTTGTGCCAGGTTTCTGTTAGGTGGCTGTTTTCTGCACACAATATATCTAATTTAATGATAAAAAGATCATTCTTTTATTTACGATCAAAAAAATGCATGAAAAACATGAAAAATAAACAAAAATCGTTGAAAAACGAACTATAGTTTGCCACTAAGGCATTAAGATTATTTATTTTTATATGATTTCCTTATGATAAAATACGTTTTTTTTTATGAATAAAATTTTGTATGAAAAATACCGCATACATTTATAAATAAATCTTAATACGATTTTTTGATGAAAAATGTTCTTTCAGTGATAGGTGGCGTTGCTATATTTCTATAAAACACTATACTATGTTTATACATCGATTAAATGATGTGTTTTTATGAAAGGGCAAAAGCTTCATAAATTATTTTTATTTGGCATGGTCGAAATCTTGGCGCGAACAAGTGAGTTTGGATAGAATTATTTAATGAGGCCTGTTGGCTTGCTGTGAACTTCATCTGTCTGATTTGCTTGTGATATTTTGGTGTTAGCATGTGCGAATACTTTCTCCCTTCTTTTGGTTGGGGTGTGGGGTTCATGCGCATATTCCGAAGCTGGTTTCACTGGTTCTCGCGTATTGGTAGATCATAGTAGGAATATTTTTCGTCTGATATTGCTGTGCTTGGGGTGACTCAAGGGGCGGTAGCGTCTTGGTGATTGATTTTCTCAGATGCCATCAGTAATGGTAAATTATGGACGCTTTTGTGAACAGGAGGTTCCGGTGAGTTTTGCGGGCATTTTTTTATTAGTATCTTTTATATCTGCTTTGTCGATTCTGCTCCTAACGCCGTTGGCGGAGAAGCTTGGTTTGGTCGACATTCCTAATGATCAGCGCAAGTTCCATCATGGGCGCATTCCGTTAATCGGTGGCGTGTCCATTTATGCTGGGCTGGTAATGGGCATTTCTCTGTTTATCGCACCCGATAACAGCTCGTTGACCTATTTGGCTTGTAGTAGCCTACTAGTTGCCTTGGGTATTGCAGATGATTCTAAGGATTTGTCTGCGGGGTTCCGGTTGTTGTTTCAGAGCCTTGTGGCAGGCTTAATGTGCTACGGAAGTGGGATGCATATCCAATTTCTAGGGGATATTTTAGGGTTTGGTAACGTTGATCTTGGTGCATATGGTTATGTTCTAACTGTTATGGCTGTCATTGCTGCTATCAATGCCTTTAACATGATCGATGGAATTGATGGTTTACTGGGGATTTCGTCTTTAGTCACCTTTGTGAGCATGGGCTTCCTATTCTATTTGAATCATGATGATACAGGTATGGTTTTGGCTCTGATCATCTCTGTCGCATTGATTCCTTACTTAGTAGCAAACTTAGGCTTATCAAGCGTTGTATTTAAGAAGATTTTCATGGGTGACACCGGGTCAATGTTGATTGGGTTTACTGTTGTCTGGTTGTTGATTCAGGGTACTCATGCTGAAGTTCTTCAGCCTGATGGATCGTATAAAACTGCATTTTCTCCATCAGCAGCATTGTGGCTCATCGCCTTCCCCTTGATGGATATGGTACGGGTTATTGTTGTGAGAGTGTTGCACGGTAAGTCGCCTCTTAAGGCTGATCGCACACACCTTCATCATCTATTCCAACAACAAGGTGATAGTAAGTTCATTGCACTTCTGAAAATCTGCACTTTGTCAGCATTTCTTGCGGTTGTTGGTATTGCAATGCATGTTAGCGGTGTAAGGGAAGCGATCATCTTCCTGCTTTTCCTGTTAGGCTTTGTTTTGTTCGCCTACAGGGTAAGCCGACTAAAAAAAGAAATTGTTCAGTAGTAGCTTATTCAGTATAGGGAATAATATAAATGACTCAATTACAACAGAATAATGGTTTTTTGCCGATTTCTAGGCCGACCATTACTAAAAAAGAAATCGAGTATGTGACGGCTGCCATTGCATCGGGATGGGTTTCCTCCCTTGGCGAGTACATCACCGCATTTGAAGAGAAGTTTGCCAAGTTTTGTGGCACAAAATACGCGCTAACGTGTAGCAATGGTACTACTTCATTGCACTTGGCATTAGTCACCATGGGTATTGAGGCCGGTGATGAAATCATCATGCCTGATTTGACCTTTATTGCGACGGCTAATGCTGCGAAATACATTGGAGCCGTTCCTGTCTTGGTGGATATTGACCCTGAGACATTGTGCATTGATCCTGCGGCTATCGAGGCTGCCATCACTGAAAAGACCAAGGCGATTATGCCTGTGCATCTTTATGGGCATCCGGCTAATATGCCCGCTATTATGGCTATTGCCGAAAAATACCAGTTACTGGTCATTGAGGATGCAGCAGAAGCTCATGGGGCTGAAATCAACGGCAAGAAAGTGGGCTCTTGGGGTCATTGTGGATCATTCAGTTTTTATGGTAATAAGGTCATCACTTCGGGTGAAGGTGGCATGATTACGACGGATGATGAAGCTTTATATACCCGTGCTAAGTACTTACGTGATCATGCGATGAGTCCTACTAAGCGTTATTGGCATACTGAGGTAGGTTTTAACTACCGTATGACCAATTTGCAAGCAGCATTGGGTTTGGCTCAGCTTGAACGTATTGAGGAAATTCTTGAGAAGAAGCAAAAAATCTTTTCTTGGTATCAAGCATCGTTAGATGGCTTATCAGGCATCTCATTGAATAGAACGGCACCTTGGGCGAAAAATGTTTACTGGATGGTGACCTTCGAAATTGCTGGTATTGATGAAGCTCAACGTGATGAATTCATAAAAAAATTGCGTGAATATGATATTGATAGTCGCCCTTATTTTTACCCCCTGTCTGAAATGGCTGACTATCCCAATACCAATACACCTGTGACCTATCAGATTTATAAAACGGGTATTAATTTACCATCTTACTTTGATATGGAGGAGCGTGACGTCGAAAGAGTATGCGCGGCTGTCAGAAAATGTATGGAAATGTTCCAATAAAAAGTTAGAATGTCTACATCAGGCTAAATAATTGGCCTGATGTCGCAAACCCCAGAGTTATTCAATAATGAAAAACATACAGAGGAACATTGCGTTCAGTGGTCTTGGCTATATTTTGCCACTTTTAGCATCACTGGCGACGATTCCATTAATGATCAAGTACATGGGTGAAGATACCTATGGTTTGTACATTATTTGCATCTCACTTATCGGTTTTATGACATTTGTTGATCTTGGTATTGGCCAATCTATTGTCAAATATGTTTCCCAATATGAGGCGACAGGTGAAAGTGTAAAAATTAAGCCGATTTTAGACATCGCGTTGATGATGTATGTTGTTTTGGGTGTTTCTATTGCAGCATTGGTTGCATTCTTTTCATTATCATTAGGTAAGTTGATTTATAATGATGATGCTTTAAAAACCGTCATGGCAGGCCACGCTTTATCTATTACTGCTTTGGCTTTTCTACTAAGTTATATTAATCAGTTTTTCTTGAATGTATTCAAAGCATATCACCGCTTCGATATTCCTGCGGTGATTCAGAATTCAGCTAATATTGCAGGAATAGTGTCAGCGACTATACTGTTATTGTTGGGTTATGATTTGCTCGTCATTTTGTGGGGATATGTCATTATTCAAGTGATTGCCTTGACGGCAGGTTATCATTTTTGCAAAAAAATATTACCACAAGGCGTCGGTCTGGGTTTGTCATTTAATAGTCACATCTTTGCAGAAATGTTGAGCTTTAGTATTTACACTTTTGTCAGTAATTTTCTCGGTGGTGTTGTTTCTAGACTTGATAAGTTCATCATCGGGGCAATCTTGGGTACAGAAGCGGTGACGTATTACCAGATCCCCTACACGATTGCGCAAATGGCCAATGGGATTATTCAAGTTCTTAGTCAAATTACATTTCCACGTTTCAGTGAGCTATCTAGCCTAAATGATACTGTTGGACGTCTTGCTTTATATAAATATTCAATGTTGCTGGTTTTCATTGCTAGTATGGGTATTAATGTGGCGTTGATTTCAGCAGGTGGGGCTTTCCTCGAATTATGGATTTCTCCTGAGTTTTCCCTCAAAAGTACCTTAACATTGCAGATCATTGCATTCTATTTCTTCTTCCAATCTAACACTGTAGTGGCTTATTGGGCTTTACAAGGTTCTGGCAATGCTAAGGTGACAGCTTTAAGTTCTTTCATGGGAACAGTCGCTTATCTGGTGGGGATTTATTTCCTGACGCAATATTATGGTTACAATGGCGCTGCGATGTCTTTGTTCTTACTATTGACGCCTATGCCGTATTTTTATCTATGGGTTGAGCGTAATGTTGGACACAAGTTTAGTGAATATTTGTTGCTGACTGGCTTGTTTGTTGTAAGCGGTCTACTTGTTATATTGACGTTATGGAAAATACACTCTTATCTCTCAAGTGATCTGTTAATTATTCTAGTGGATGGACTTGTCTTGACGGGTGTCGTTGGGGGGGCGTTGTTATACCTTTTTAGGGAAAAACTACGACTAAGATTTGGATAATCTGTTAACTATAAATAAAGATTTGGTTGTTTAGATATGAAGAAAAAGATAGGTATACTGACGTTTTATCCTATGCATGGTGGTGGGATTTTTCAATATATCCAGTCAATGGTTGATGCACTGGCTGCTGATAAAGGTAGTACTTACATCATATTTGCTGACGAAAATGATAATCGTTTTGATGGTTATGGCCTAGAGGTTAGGAAGTTAGTGCCGTCTAATCGATCTGGAATGAATCAAGTCATTATTTTTTCTCAACTTTTACTTGGGCTACGTCAGCCTTTCTTTCTTCGGAAGGATGAGTTAGATGCGTATGCTGATATTGATTTATTCATGTCACCCGCTACTTCAGTTTATCCTCATTTATTCCTGAAAAAACCGTTTGTTTTCACATTACATGATATGCAGGAAAAATATTACCCTCATGCATTTACGCGGACTGAACGATTTAAGCGAGAATTGCGTAATCGTGCACTCACAAAATCAGCTAAGGCTGTTATTTGTGAGTCAAACTATGTTAAACAAGATATTATGAATTTCGTAGGGGCTGATGGTAAAAAAATATCCATTATTCAGTCCCCACCACCTGATTTTTTACTTCGCTACGAAGCTAAACCTGAAAATTTTGCAGCGGTAAGGCTTAAGTATAACTTGCCAGAACGCTATGTTTTTTATCCTGCACAATGTTGGTTTCATAAAAATCACATTAAGTTGGTTGATGCTTTTAATACAATCGTCAATGAAACTGATGAGGATGTTTCCCTTATTTTATCGGGTTCACAGCAGGATAATTACCCGAAGTTGATGGCTAGAATAAAAGAGCTTGGACTTGAAAATCGTATTAAACATTTAGGCTATATTGATTATGAGGATATTCCTTATCTCTACAAAATGGCGCAGATGTTAGTGATGCCAACCTTGTTTGAAAGTGTGAGTATACCCATTTACGAGGCATTTGCTTTAGGTGTGCCAGTATGTTGCTCTAATGTTGTGGCTTTGCCGGAACAGGTGGGTGATGCTGCTTTGATTTTTAATCCAAATGATTCGGCGGATATGGCAGAAAAAATAGTGACCCTTTTACGCGATAAGCCATTGGCGACAGCGTTAGCAGCAAGAGGTAGGCAACGTGTCAGAAGCTTTGATCATAAAGAATATGCCACGAAAATTTTGAGTGTCATTAATTAGGTAAATGAACTGTTTATGCAGCACAACACTACATTACTGAAAATGCCGCAGACTAATGGCATAATCGCTTCGATGTATGATAAATGGCTAATGGTCATTTCATTAGCCATCGTTTCAGGTCTGTTTTTTCTGAGTGATGATCATCGCTTTGGTTTGGCATTCTTACGTGAAGCTATCATTGGGTTGTCATTGTTAGCAGTTGCCTATGTGTTGATGTTGAAAAAAGATCAACTGGACTCAGCGGATTGGTATTTTTTAGTGATGGTTGGGTTGCTGTTTATGCTACCACCCATCTTCGCATACTTGAATTTTCATCAGCCTTTACAGTATGGCTTCCTTGAGGAGCGGCGCACTTTACTTTATTTATTATACTTTCTGATCATGGCTACCATAGGTGGTCGGAAGGGATATGGAGATGGTGATCTAGAAGCAATATTGAAATATTTGTTCTATATTGCTTTGATTTGGTCTGTTGCGAATGCCTTTGCCTTGATTCCTCGTAATTCAGGTTTCTCGTTTTCAGTTCATGCAGAGCAGTTTACGGAAGGATTTGTAGCAACAGATGATCGTTTTGAAACCCGCTTTATGGAAGGAGGGTTTCTCATTACTTTGTATCCTTATTACTTGATAGCTCGTGGGTATTTTTTAAAAGCAGTAGTGCCAATTCTATTATTAGCTACGTATATGCTTTATATTAACCAAACACGTGGCTTTGGTTTGTTGATTGCTATAGTTTTTATTTGGATAACCATCCTTCGTCATCGAGTTAATAATTTTAATATTAGTGTATTGTTACTGATTCCAGTTGTTTTTGTATTAGGGTATTTTGCCTATTTTCTTTATGCACATGCTTTTGGTGATTCAGTCATTTTTTATGATTACCATAGAAATCGTGAGCTGCATGTTTTGTTAGGTGAAGCATTGCGTGATTTCTTTATGCCTCATGGTGCGTTATCACTTCAATTTAATGAAGGATTTCGCTCAGTATATGGCATCAATATCTATGTTTCTGATATAGGTCTGACAGGATTGATCTTTAAATATGGGATTCTATTTATCCCTTTGGCTTTTTTAATGATTATGACCGTATATCTTTTATTCTCTAAATATAAAAATGACTTTTCAATAATTTTAATGGCACTATTATTGGCTAATTTTATGGTAGCCCCTTTGGGGGATTTTTTGGGGCGCGGCACTGAGGGGTTTGCGTTGTTGATGGTATTAGTTAGATTACAAGGAGTAAACCATGAACATAAGTATATTGCTTGTGTACGGCGAGGGCGGGCATCATGATCAGGCAATGCGCCTAATGAAACAAATGCAGGCACTTGATCCTAAGATTGACTTCATCCATGTGACGGATACGGTCACTATGAAGGCCGATGGCATTGAAAAAATTTATACAGTGCCGCCCATTCGACATAAAAATGAGTCCTTCAATCCTCTTTCTTTTATGAATGCTTATTTCAAAGCAGTAATATTAACAGTAAAGTTGGTAAGGCAATATAAGCCTCGTGCTGTAATTGGTTTAGGCCCTGGTATTTGTATACCGGTTTTCATGACATGCAAAATTCTTAATGTGAAAAAGCGAATCTTTTTTGAAGATTGGTGCCGATTTACAAGTAAGAGCTTTTCAGGAAAAGCTTGTTTACCATTCAGTACTCGATTTTTTGTGCAGAATGAATCATTGAAGGAATTATACCGTGACGCTGAGTTTGCAGGACGCCTCTAAAAAACCTCGTATTCTGGTTATTACTGGAACTACTGGATTTGATTCTTTGGTGCGTAAAATTGATGAGAGTAGAGAGCTTGAAGCTACTTATGATATTACGTTGCAAACCGGTGAGGGATTTTATAAACCAAAAAATAAGCCCTCCTTCGATTTTGATAGAGGATTGAAGGATCATCTTGCTGAGTACGATTTTTTTATTACTCATGCAGGTGCTGGTACGATTTTTATGTTACTAGAGCAAAAAAAGCGTGTTTTGGTGGTTCCCAATACTGAACGTGCTGACAAACATCAGGCTGAACTTGCTCAGTACGTGAAGTCGCAGAATTTATGTGCAGTCTGTCAGAATGTACAAGGTATTGCTCAAGCGATTAATACTATTGATAGCAGTACAGAAAACTTACAACCTTATGAAAAAGTAGAATTTAATGCAGTGCAGGAAGTGCTGAGATATATTTATGAATAATAAGTTTTTCTTCGTAACAATTTGTTACAATAATTTATCAGGCTTGATGCGCACCGTTAATTCTTTATTAGCGCAGTCGTATCAGAACTGGGAGTGCATCATTGTTGATGGAAATTCACAAGATGGCACTCAGGCTTACCTTGAGCAGTTATCTCAAGAGCAGACAAAGATTCGTGTGATATCGGAGCGAGATAAGGGCATTTATGATGCCATGAACAAGGGGATTGCCCAAATCCCTGAGTGCGACTATTTCTGCTTTCTAAACTCAGGTGACTCCTTGTTTGCATCAGAAACACTGATGGAGCTAGATGCTAAAATTGAGACATTAACTGGTGATAAGCCTGCTATTATTTACGGCCATGCGTGTGAAGAATTTGCTGATAATCAGCAAATTATTAAACCAGCTAGCAGTACGATTAGTCTGGAAAAAGGTATGTTTTGTCACCATCAGTCCATGTTTTTTCATCATCGCTATACCCAGTTGCGTTATGATCTTGAATATAAACTCTCGGCAGATTATGACTATATCGTCAGGGCTGTCAAAATGCTGAACCAGCCATCTGATATGCAAATGTTAGATATGGTTCTTTCTCGCTTTGACATGACGGGTGTTTCCAATAGTCGGCGGATGTCGGGTATTAAGGAAGATTTCCATTTAAGGGTTAAGAATGAGCTTTGCTCGCCTGTGCCCTCGGCTTTATATGCTGCCCGTTCCATTGGTCTGATGAGTTTGAAACGTTTTTCATACCCGTTATATTTGCTGATGCGCAGCAAAACAACCTCTAACAATCAAGTTATCTAAATAAGGAATAATCATGAGCAAAACGGCTTTAATTACTGGTATCACTGGTCAAGACGGTGCTTACCTAGCTGAATTTTTGTTAAAAAAGGGCTATACGGTACACGGAATCAAGCGTCGGTCTTCATCGCTGAACACTGACCGTATCGACCATCTGTACCAAGATCCACATTCATCCGATGGTAAATTCGTGTTGCATTACGGCGACATGACCGACAGCATGAACCTGACCCGCATTATCGGCCAGGTGCAACCGGATGAGATCTACAACCTCGCAGCGATGAGCCACGTTCACGTCTCATTTGATATGCCTGAATACACCGCCAATGCGGATGGTATCGGCACGCTGCGTATTCTTGAAGCGGTACGTTTCCTGAATCTGACCAAAAAAACCCGTATTTATCAGGCATCCACGTCTGAATTGTATGGTTTGGTGCAAGAAGTACCACAAAAGGAAACCACCCCATTCTACCCGCGCTCACCTTACGCGGTTGCCAAGTTATACGCTTACTGGATCACCGTTAACTACCGCGAAGCCTATGGCATGTTTGCGTGTAACGGCATCCTGTTCAACCATGAGTCACCCTTACGTGGTGAAACTTTCGTAACCCGTAAAATTACCCGTGCGGCGTCCCGCATTGCGTTGGGTCTACAGAAAGATTTGCATTTGGGCAACCTGTCCGCGAAACGTGACTGGGGTCATGCACAAGACTACGTGGAAATGATGTGGTTGATTCTGCAAGCCGATGTACCGGAAGACTTTGCTATTGCAACTGGTGTCACCACAGAGGTGCGTGAATTTGTGCGCATGTCTTTTGCACGTGCAGGTATCAAAATTGACTTCCAGGGTGAAGGCGTTGATGAAAAAGGTGTCATTGCTGGTTTTGATCTGGCTGTTTATGACGCAGCCGTTGGCGGTACACCTGAGCAGCATGGATTAGAAGTAGGCCGTGAAGTGGTTTCTGTTGATCCACGTTATTTCCGTCCAACTGAAGTGGAATTGCTGATTGGCGATCCAACCAAGGCCAAGGAAAAATTGGGCTGGGTTCCTAAACATGATCTGAATTCACTGGTGAATGACATGATGGAATCTGACCTGAAGCTGATGCTGAAAGAAAAGCATCTGAAAGACCACGGTCACCGCATTATGTCTTATCACGAGTAATTCGCATGAAAAAAACCCGTATTTATGTCGCTGGCCATCGTGGGATGGTCGGCTCTGCCCTGATTCGTCAACTAGCACAACGTTCTGACGTTGAATTGGTCTTGCGTTCACGGGGGGAGTTGAACCTCAGCCGTCAACAGGAAGTTGAGCAATTTTTCCAGGCGGAAAATATTGATCAGGTGTATCTGGCTGCGGCAAAAGTCGGGGGGATTCATGCCAATAACACGTATCCGGCGGATTTCATTTATGAAAACTTGATGATTGAAAGCAATATCATTCATTCAGCTTGGCAAGCAGGTGTTCAACACCTGCTATTCCTTGGGTCATCCTGCATTTACCCCAAGTTTGCCAAGCAGCCAATGGCGGAGTCTGAATTGTTGCAAGGTGAGTTGGAAGCAACCAACGAACCTTATGCTATTGCCAAGATCGCCGGTATCAAATTATGTGAATCGTACAACCGTCAACATGGCACGCAATACCGCAGTGTCATGCCGACCAATTTGTACGGTTTCAATGATAATTTTCACCCAGAAAATTCTCATGTGATTCCTGCGTTGATGCGGCGTTTCCATGAGGCGAAACTGGCAAAAGACCCACAAGTGACAGTGTGGGGTTCTGGAACACCGCGTCGAGAGTTTTTGCATGTGGATGATATGGCCGCTGCCAGCATTCATGTGATGGAAATGGATAATGCAGCGTATGAAGCACTAGTGCCTCAGACATTGTCGCATATCAATGTAGGTACAGGGACGGATTGCAGCATTGCCCAGTTAGCCCAATTGATGGCTGAAGTGGTCGGTTTCCAAGGGAATATTGTCTTTGATGCCAGTAAACCAGATGGAACCCCACGCAAATTGCTGGATGTATCCCGTCTCAAAGGCTTGGGATGGCAACCCGAAGTTGCCTTACCCGCAGGGCTTAAGTCAACGTATGAATGGTTCGTAGATCACCAGAATGATTTCCGACAATCTTAATAGAAATGAAGGTGTAGTGATGGCAACTCCAATAACCCCCGTAATTTTGTCTGGTGGTTCTGGCTCACGTTTGTGGCCTGTTTCACGCAAATTGCGCCCTAAACAATTTTTGCCGCTGATTTCTGAAGACCGCACATTGTTTCAGTCGACACTGGAGCGTCTTGACGGCATTGTTAATAAACAGCCAGCGGTCATTGTGTGTAACGAAGAGCACCGTTTCATGGTGGCAGAACAGTTACAAGGCATTGATCAGGCTAATCAGGGCATCCTGCTGGAACCTGTCGGGCGCAATACCGCGCCAGCCGTTGCGGTAGCAGCACTGTCTTTGTTAGACAAAACCGGGCAAGATCCCGTGATGTTAGTGTTACCTGCTGACCATGTGATTACGGACGTGGCTGCGTTTCAGCAAGCTATTCAGCAAGCCTGTGCACTGGCAGAAGATGGCTATCTGGTGACTTTTGGTATTACACCGCTCACACCAGAAACTGGTTATGGCTATATTGAGCAAGGTGCCTCACTGGCTGGGTTTGAAAATGCCTGGCAGGTTGCGGCTTTTGCCGAAAAACCCAGTATTGAAACGGCTACTGCCTATTTGGCTGGTGGCAAGCATTTATGGAATTCTGGCATTTTCATGTTTAAGGCCAGTGCCTTTTTACGTGAACTTGAAACGTACAAGCCTGAAATACTGGCCGCCTGTAAGAAAACATTCACACAAGCACAGCATGACATGGACTTTATCCGATTGGACGCTGCGTCTTTCCAAGCATGTCCTTCTGATTCTATTGATTATGCGGTGATGGAACATACTCGCCATGCAGCCACCGTGCCGCTTAATGCGGGTTGGAATGACGTAGGTGCGTGGTCTGCGGTGTGGGAAGTCAGCGAGCGTGACGCGGCCAACAATGTGTTACGTGGCAATGTCATGACCCATGATGCCAGTAACAATTTGGTCTTTACTGAAGATCGCTTGGTGACATTGGTCGGGGTTGATGACCTGATTGTTATTGAAACCAAAGATGCCACCTTGGTTGCACACAAAAGCAAAGCTCAGGAAGTCAAACGTATCGTGACAGCTCTGGAAGCCGAGGGTCGTAGCGAAGCCATTATTCACCGTTTGGTCAATCGCCCATGGGGTTGTTATGACTCGGTGGACGCGGGTGAGCGTTTCCAAGTGAAGCGGATTACAGTCAAGCCCGGTGCAAAATTGTCCCTGCAAAAACACCATCACCGTGCTGAACACTGGATTGTGGTAAAGGGCACGGCCGAAGTGACATGTGATGACAAGACTTTCCTTTTAAGCGAAAACCAATCCACTTACATACCGTTGGGTAGCGTTCACCGATTGGCGAATCCGGGCAAGGTTCCGCTTGAATTGGTGGAAGTACAGTCAGGAAGTTATCTTGGGGAAGATGACATCGTTCGTTTGGAAGATCAGTATGGGCGGAATGAAGCTTAATAAAATTATCTTTCTGTTTTCAAGTACATAGTTTATTGCGTAATGTACTATTATTGATTGGGTTTTATAAGTTTATCTCAGCAACAAAAGATAGCCGGTAGCAGCGATGCTCAAGGAGCAGTGATGGAAAATTACTATACGAATCAGTCGAAAAACCTCGAAGTTAGAGCTCAGGGGAATACGCAGGTTGTTGAATATATTCCTGTGGAAGAAATAGCGTCTAAAGCACAGGTTGAGGAATTCGGCTTTGGTGAGTTGTGGCGTCGGCTCATGCAGCGTAAGTGGTTGTTACTAGGGGTTGCTTTCTCTACCTTTCTGGCGGCTATCATATTGACCATGACCTCTCCCAATGTTTATCGTGCGACCACAACGTTACAGGTTACGCCTGAAGATGGTCCTGCCTTGAATCTTGGGGATGGGGATGGTGCTGGTCGTGCGCCAATGAGTGAGCGAGAGTTTTATTTGACTCAAACAGAGTTGCTGCGTAGTGAGCGATTGACTAAAACGACCCTCGATAAGTTGGGCATTGCCTCCCGATTTGAGAGTGAAGATTCTGTCAAATCAAAAGCTTATGCTTGGCTTGAGTCTTTGAAGCGTAGCGTGACAGGTGATGCGCTTGTGGATGATAAGGCGCACATGGTTGAAGAGAACTTCACTCGTTTGCTTTCTATTTATCCAGTTGAAAATTCACAGATTTTCAAAATCAGCTATGACCATAGTGATCCAAAGCTTGCAGCGGATGTTGTGAATACATTAGCGGATAGCTATAAGCAGATGAGCTTCGATTTACGTAATGAACGAGTAGCTCATACCAAAGAAATTCTGACCGAAAAACTGGCAGCGGCAAAAAGTGAACTAGAGGTTTCAGAGAATAAGCTAGTCGCTTATGCTAAGAAGCAAGGCATTATTACCTTGGATGGAGATCGTTCTTCAGCCTCAGGTGTGATGGATGGCTTCAATGCGGCGTTGACGGAAGCAACCGGCGCAAGAATTGCTGCTGAGGCTGCTTTCAATCGCTCTAAGAATGTCGCCGGTGCTGACCGTGCTCTTGAGAACCCAGCGATTCAGGCATTGAAGGAAGAGTTGGCGCGTGCACAAGCGGAATACCGCGATAAGTCTCGCCTGTTCAAACCCGGCTTCCCAGAGATGCAGCAACTTCAGGGACGTATTAGCGAATTGGGTAGTGAAATTGCTAAAGAGTCCTCCAGCATTGATAGTACGGCTCGTGGTAAGTTGCAGGCTGAGTTTGAAGCTGCCAAGCAACGTGAAGCTGAGTTGAAAAGCGAGGTTAAAAGGCAGGAAGGTGTATTGATTGGACAGCGCGATAAGTCGCCCGAATATAATACTCTGCAACGTAAAGTAGAAGCTGAGCGCCGTAACTATGATGGATTGCTGACCCGTTTAGGTGAGGTTCGCCTTGCAGAAGATAGTGGTGCGAGCAATGTGGCCGTGGTGGATGTGGCTAGCGTACCTTCTAAGCCTTATGCTCCGAATATTCTATTGAACCTAGCAATGGGTGCTGCGATTGGTTTGTTGTTGGGACTGTTGGCCGCAATCATGGCAGAAATCATGGATGATCGTCTCAGAAGCATTGAAGATATGAAACGTGCATTAAGTTCTGTCCCTTTGTTAGGTGTGATTCCTTACATTTCTGGGCGGAATAACAAGAATGTACTCGCATTACGTGGTCAAGTTGGTAGCTCTTTTATGCTGGAGGCCTTCCGTTCCTTGCGCGAAAATATTCTTATGATGAAGTCATCACCTGATCATGGTTTAGCTTTGCTCATGAATGTGACTAGTCCTGCACCGAGTGAAGGTAAAACGACTACTGCTGTCAATTTGGCTACTGTTTTTGCTTATACAGGCAAAAGAGTATTGTTAATTGATTGCGATATGCGTCACCCTGAAGCTCATAATAAATTGGGATTGGAAAATCGTATTGGCGTTAGTGATTTCCTCTTAGGCCAACAGGAAGTCGGTGATTTAGTGCAGGAAACCACTGTACAAAATCTCTATGCTATTTCAGCCGGTTCTGCTGTACCTAACCCCACTGAATTACTGGCTGGTGAGCGTTTTACCGCCTTGTTGAGTGAATTAGGTGGTATGTTTGATCACATTATCATTGATGGCCCGCCAGTCATGGGCTTGGCAGATGCTTTGATCATTTCCAACCGTACTGGCAATACCGTCTTTGTCAGTGCTTATGGCCAAACCCGTAAACGTAGTATGAAAGATGCATTTGGGCGTTTGAGTCAAGCACAGTGCAATATCATTGGTACGGTATTGACCAAGATGAAGTCACCTGAGGTTTCCAACAAGTACTACGGTTATCCTAATCGCTACCCACGTAGTGGCCAGACGGCTATGGTGGCAACTCGGTAAGCAACATCGAATAATGCTGGTTACGGGCAAGCCTGTTTCCAGCATTCATCCAGCCGCTTGGCCGATACCGGCTTTGCGGTTCCCAGCTCCTGCGCAAATAGCGATACCCGGAATTCTTCCAGCATCCAGCGATACTCGCTCGAATTCCCTTCGACTACGCTCAGGGAACGCCGGTTGCTGAGCGCAGCCGAAGCAGCTTTCCACTGATCCCAGTACGGTTGCACTTGTACCCGTAATGCCCTGTCTTTGGTCGGATTCTCCGCCAATTTTTGCAATCGCCTTTGAATACCTTTGAGGTAACGCGGGAAATGCCGTAACTCCTCGGGTGATACTGCGTCCAGAAAACCCACATACACCAAATGATTCAATTGATCACTGATGTCATTCAGGGCTTCCAGCCAGCTTGGTTGCATTTTACCTTTCAGTTGCTTGCGCAGTTCGTGGTACAGCGCAAGGATGGGAGCGAGTAGCCGGGCTGTTTCCTGCGTTTGTGGGAAAATTTGGCGACGGCCTTCACCCAAGGCATGTTCAAAACTATCTTGTTTACGGATATTCAGGTAGTCCGCAAAGACTTGGCGGAAAACGTAACGGGTAATGCTTTCCTTCAATTCATCGCATTTGCCAGTGGCGGCGTAGTGCAGGCACAAGGTCTGCATGTGCGGCACGTATTTGGGTACATCTTTCACTTCACCCGGCAAAGTGAGCAGGAATAGGCGCAAGACGCCTTGCCAGTGTGCTTGAGTGGCGTCGGCCTCATTATCAAACAGGCGGATGGTGACGCTGTTGTTGGCATCGACCAAGGCAGGCCAAGTGCGTAATTTTGTTCCGCCTGCTTCCAGCCAATAAAGTTCGGGCAAATCGCCGAAATCCCACGCGGTGATGCCAACCCGTTCGATGGACTGCACGGGTTTGGATGCCAGTTCCTGACGGGTTTGCTGGCGAACCTTACCTCGCAGGGTTTCTAAATCACGCCCGCTGCGGATGACTTTGCCGGTTTCATCCGCCACTTCAAAGCGCATTTGTAAATGGTTGGGCAATGCCACGTCTACCCAAGCTTCGGGGGGAATCTGGCTGCCGGTCATGCGCAGCAAGTGTTTTTCGACAGCAGCTTGCAAGGGAACGGTGTCGCTGGGCTGGATAGATTCGAGGCAGGCTCGTGCATAATCGGGTGCGGGCACAAACTGTTTACGTATGGGCTTGGGAAGGGCGCGAATTAATGCAGTGATTTTTTCTTCGAGCATTCCCGGCACTAAATACTCGAAGCGTATCACGGCAAGTTGGTTCAAGCCGAGCAAGGGTACGCGCACGGTGACGCCATCATCTTCGGCCTTGGGGTCAAAGTGATAACGGAGCGGCAGAATCATGCCTTGTACGGACAGGGTATCGGGGTATTGCCCGCTCTTTTCATGCCCGGCTTCGCGCTGCATCAGGTAATCGCGGCTGAGGTGCAGTAACTGACTGTCTTTTTGCTCGGCTTTTTTGCGCCAGCGCTCGAAGGTAGGCCCGTTGACGACATGGGCGGGAATGCGTTGCTCATAAAATTCGTACAGCCGGTGCTCATCGGCGAGGATGTCGCGGCGGCGGCCTTTGGCTTCCAGCGTTTCGATGTCGGCGATCAGTTCGGCGTTGTACTGGAAGAAGGGGGCAGGGGTGCGGTATTCACCGTAGACCAGTGCGTGGCGGATGAAAATTTCACGGCAAACTTCCGGGTCAATGCGCCCATAGTTGACCTTGCGGCGCGGGGTAATGGTTATGCCGTACAGCGAGGTGCGTTCAAACGCGGCTACTTGCGCCTGCTTTTGTTCCCAGTGTGGCTCGGTGTAATGGTGGCGTAACAGGTGAGCGGCGAGTTTTTCGATCCATTCTGGCTGGATTTTGGCGATGGTGCGCCCGAATAGGCGTGAGGTTTCCACCAACTCGGCAGCCATGACCCATTGCGGGGGCTTTTTACGCAAGCTGGAGGCGGGGAATAAGTGGAATTTACGTCCGCCCGCGCCCATGTACTCGCGGTCTTCATCCTTCATGCCGATATTACCGAGTAAGCCGGTCAGCAGGCTGAGGTGGATGGCGTCGTAGCTGGCTTCGGTCTCGTTTTCCTTGCAACCCATTTCGGCGAGCATTTGATGGAGTTGTTGGTGAATGTCATGCCATTCGCGCAGGCGCATAAATGAGAGGAATTCTTTCTTGCACAATTCGCGGAACTTGCGTTGGGTCAAGTGCTTACGTTGTTCGTGGTAGTAATCCCAGAGTTTCAGGAAGCCGAGGAAATCGGAGTGCTCGTCCTTGAAACGGCTGTGTTTTTCGTCGGAGGCTTGTTGTTTATCTAAAGGGCGTTCACGCGGGTCTTGCAATGTCAGGGCGCTGACGATGATTAGTGCTTCGCGTAATGCACCGTTTTCCTGCGCTGCCAGTAACATGCGCCCGTAGCGTGGGTCGAGTGGCAGTTTGGCGAGTTGGTGTCCGCTGGGGGTGACGTTGTAATCGGCATCCACTGCGCCGATTTCAAACAGCAGTTTATAACCGTCGCGGATCAGCCGGGTATCGGGTGGTTCGACGAACGGGAAATTTTCCACATCCGCTGTCCACATGGTGGCAAGTTGCAGGATGACGGCGGCGAGGTTGGTGCGCAGGATTTCCGGCTCGGTAAACACCGGACGTTTGTTGAAATCGTCTTCGCTGTAGAGGCGGATGGTGATGCCGTTGCTGACCCGTCCGCAGCGCCCGGAACGCTGGTTGGCAGAGGCTTGCGAGACTTTTTCAATCGGCAAGCGTTGCACACCCGCGCGCCAGGAATAGCGTGAGATGCGAGCGTAACCACTGTCCACCACGTATTTGATGCCGGGCACGGTGAGGGAGGTTTCCGCGACGTTGGTGGAAAGCACGATGCGGCGGCGTCCGTGTGGCTCGAAAATACGGTGCTGTTCCTCATTGGAGAGGCGGGCATACAGCGGCAGAATTTTGGTGGCGGGTGGGTGATGCTTACGCAAGGCTTCGGCGGTTTCGCGGATTTCGCGTTCGCCCGGCAGGAATATCAGGATGTCGCCGGGGGCTTCGCGCCCCAGCTCATCCACCGCATCCAGAATGGCTTGGGTTTGGTCACGCTCGAATTCTTCTTCGGCATCCACATCCACCAAGGGGCGGTAGCGGATGTCTACTGGGTAGGTGCGCCCGGATACATTAATAATAGGTGCATTATCAAAGTGTTGTGAAAAGCGTTCCGGGTCGATGGTGGCCGAGGTGATGATTACCTTCAGGTCGCGGCGTTTGGGAAGCAGCCATTTCAGGTAGCCGAGCAGGAAGTCGATGTTGAGGCTGCGTTCGTGCGCTTCATCAATGATCAGGGTGTCGTATTGTTTGAGGTAACGGTCTTGCTGGATTTCTGCCAGCAGGATGCCATCCGTCATCAGTTTCACGTAACTGTCGGGTGAACAGCGGTCGTGGAAACGGACTTTGTAACCGACCTGTTGCCCTAGTTGCACTTTGAGCTCTTCGGCAATGCGGGCGGCGACGCTACGTGCGGCAATCCGGCGCGGTTGGGTGTGACCGATGAAGCCGTTGACCCCGCGTTCCAGTTCCAGGCACATTTTGGGGATTTGGGTGGTTTTGCCGGAGCCGGTTTCGCCGCAAATGATGACGACTTGATGTGCTGCAATGGCCTTGATGATTTCGGCACGCCGCACCGCTACCGGAAGTTCTTCCGGGTATTCGGGCTTGGGGAGGTTTTGCAGGCGCAGGGCGCGTTTTTGAATAAGGTTGCTCACAATCAGGTAGGAATCCAGCGTTATACATTAAAAAGCAAGGCGGGCATTGTAACGCGCCGCCTTGCTGGATTCACCTACCGATGCGGGTATGTTTACGGCAATGCTTTGACCGCAGTGATTAGGTCAAAAACATTTTGGGAAATACGTGGCCCTGAGTTGGCGTTGGGGGATAAAATGCTTTCACCATTGGTATGAATGCCGATAGCCCATGCGGTTTCACCATTCTTAACCCACACAGGTGAGCCGCTCATGCCGCCGATGGTGTCGTTGTCGTAATACAGTTTGGATGCAGTGGAGTTCGAGACTGTTCCTTGACTGCCCCATTGCTGTGTACCGCTGGCTTTATCGCCGGGATAACCATTGATGGTAATGGCCGTATTATCGACTGGGTTAGCAACAAAATAACTGAAGTACCCTGTTGAGTTGCCTACTTCGCAATTTAATTTGATGATACCAATATCGGAGTCACTATCTGCTGAGCTTATCCAGCCTGAAGAAGAATACAGCTCTTTGGGGGTGCAAAATCCATAAGGGGCATTGCCATCAGAAAACCCAGGATAGATTTTGAAAGCACTTAGCGTGCCCCATAGCCCGTTACTTCCTCCGCCATGCACGCAATGTCCAGCGGTTACTAAGGTGTCTTTGCTGACTAGCCATCCGGTGCAATGGCTATTATTGTTATAGGTGATTAGGGCAACAGCCCGTTCTGGATACGTGTTGGGAGGGTTTATTTGGTAGCGTGTATCAAAGCCTAGTATGGATTCTTGAATAATCCGTGCGGTAGGCATGGTGGAAATTTTCATGGCAGCTAGTTCGGCCTCACTGGGAGGTGTCATATCGGCGCCATTAGATTCAGTATTGGTTGTTGAGCCGGTTGACCCGAAGGATAGCGAGCTATTTTGTTGAATAGTGCTGGAGTCAGTCACTTGTCCACTGCTGGAGACAAGGCTATATTGTGTATTGGTAGAGGCGGCTAGAACTGTACTGTTTGTGGCTGGTGTTGCTGTTGATGCGCTGTCTATTGTGCTGGCAGCTACAACTGTTGTATTGGCTGCTGAGGTATCTTGTTGTGTGCTGTCTACAGAACTGCTACTGCTATTACATCCCACAAGAGAAAAGGTTGCGATTAATATTACTGTTGCTGCCCGAGTCCTTAACATCTGGGCTTGCGAAATCCTATTCATAAGAAAAATGTCCCCGCCATTCAGCGTTAGATAAGCTAAATTGATTTATAAGCTTCTTATCGTAATTAATTAAATCAATTTTTTTGAATTATCATTAGTTTATCTAATGGTTATTGTCGTGATAATTATTTAATATGATTTTTTTGACCAATTAAATTTAAATATTAGGTGATTCCTGCCATTTTTTTTATTTCTTTCAGAGTATCACGTATTGGTTTCAATGTGTTATGTGAAAAAATTGAGCGATTATCAATGTTGCTGTTGTCTAGCAGTAGGGGGGAATGATCTAGTAATTCTTTGAGTTCTTGCCGACTACGCTCAAGTTGACCCAGTTTAAAGTAACTGATGCAGCGAGCCATTTCTCCCCAATAGCCAAAGTGTTGTATGCGTTCTGCTCGCGTGAGTGCTTCTTGATAATTACCTGAGTTAAACGCATGTATAAAAGGTAGCACGTGATACCAGTCAGGTTGGGGGAACGGAATTTGCATCAGTGAATGAATAATTTGTATTCCCTGTTCTGCTTCATCGATTAGATAAAGTCCGAAGCCGTAAAGGTACTCAATAGATGTGTCAAATGGATTGAGTTTTCTTGCGACTTCCAGTTCTGCTCTGCATAGCTCACTGTCTCCGAGGAAGTAGCGATTATGGGCGAAAATGGAGTGTGCTTCAGCATTCTCAGAGTCAAGTTGCATGGCTTTGCGGGCTGCATAGGTCCATTTTGCTTCTAAATGGTTAATCAGGTGATATTGCAATACATGGTCATAACCACATAATCGCGCAAAAATCACCAATGCTTTGTCATCATTTGGGAAGTGTTTCAGGCGTTGCTGACAGGTATTCAATGCTGTGCAGAAGCTATCTTGGGTAATATTGTGCAGAAATGCGATGTAGTGCACTAACGACCCATGTTGAGAGGCCAAAGGCGTCGTCAAACTTAATTGGTATTGTGCCCAGTGATAGATAATCTTGCCGGAGTGAAGGGCAACTGTATTGGCTGCTATGTGTAAATACATGGCATTGAGATCAGTTTTACTGGGAGCGGCGGGAAGATGTAGTGTGTTGGCATACACTAGCTCATCACTGGGAGCATGGGTTAATAGCAAAAAGAGTTCGATGCCATCAGGAACTGACTGAATATCGAGTGTTAATACGTAATCTGTGTTGTGCTTTTGTGTGACTAGGCGAATATTGCGGAAATGACTTAGCGTAAGTAATAGACCACTGTGCAAACGGTGACAAAGCGGGGCTGTCATTTGCTGTTGCGGATCAAGAATGTTACAGGATAAGAATAATTTAGGACCTTCAGTGAAAGGGGGGACTAACTCATGGGTTAATGGTGTTGTGGTGTTGCTAGAACATTTACCCGGTAGGAAATCTATTTGATACTTACCTTTGGGCATGACAATGATGACCGCGCTCATATTGTTGGGGTCTGCGTAATGCTCTTTTAGCAATTTGCGCAGCCGACCGGCTTCAATACGCACCAAAGGATTATAGGTCGGGGAGAAGTCTGCTGATTTCCCCAGCGCTTGAGTGGCAATTTTTTGCTGGTTTAGCTCAGAACCGCGCCCTGCTAATGTTTCATAGACAGCGTATTGTAGAAAAGTTTTAATCACCTTTCTAGAGCGGAAACGTGAACTGGTAAGGATGGCGTTTAACTCATCAATAATCGATTCTTTATTAATATTCATGCAGCACAGCCATTACCCATAGTTCTTATGATTCTACTAAAAAGAAGAATCCTACTTTATATCATGTTTTTCCATGATAAAAATCCTATTTTCGTCACTCAGTGTGAACTTTTTGTCACAAAATGTAACAGCTGTGATGGATGATATTTATTTATGCGGCATGAGTGGCTGCTATAGAAGGAGTGGTGAGTTGTATAATACCTTCACCGCAGTTTTCCTTAGCAATCTGATTACGGCCGTTACGCTTGGCGCGATAAAGCGCCCGATCTGCCGCATTAAGTAACATGGCGGGATAGATAACCATTGTTTCCGGCACGTTATGAGGTTCATAGGGAGCATTAGGCGTGCAGCTGGATACGCCGATACTTACCGTGACAATACGAGGGATAGCGCCATCAGAGTGAGGTACACGTTGAGCTTCTACACTTTTACGAACCCGTTCTGCGAGTAAAGCAGCATCTTCCGGGGTGGTATCGGGTAATAAAATAACAAATTCTTCACCACCATGGCGTGCTACTACATCAGATGCTCTGCGAGCGACAGCCTTGATGCATTGGGCAATAATTTGTAGGCATTGGTCACCTGCTTGATGTCCATGGCGATCGTTGTAGCGCTTAAAGTGGTCAACATCGATCATTAACAGTGATAAAGGTTTGCTTTCGCGGGCAGCACGTCGCCATTCCGTTTTAAAAGTGCTATCGAAATAACGCCGATTGGAAATTTGTGTCACGGGATCTGTATGTGCTTGTTCCTGAACTTGTATTTGTGCTTTGTGAAGATCATTCAGCAAGCTGGTAATAGAGCGAGAAGCCATCGCTAATAGTACACCTAGCAACACTGTTGCTAATGCCAAGGTTTGCTGGACATAAGCACCTAGCAATAGCAGATTTAGAATGATAGGCAATAGGACAGCACCAATTTGAACATATAAAGCGAAGCTAGATAATGCCAAAACGGGTATGGCGGCAACAATGGCTCCCGCTAGTAAAAGTACATGCACGGCTTGGGTAATAGGTTCTGATGAAAATAAAATAAATCCTGATACGCCCCATAGTGCGCTTATTAATGTCGAATAAATTAGATAACGTTGCCCAAAAGCTTGTAATTCTTCGGGTGAGTAATGTTGTGAGGGTAAAAAGTTTTGCCCGTATAGCCAACGGGTGACATTCATGGCGAATATCGAACCATACCAAACCAATAGTAACAGCAGGTTGTTATCCTGCTCTGTCCAGCGCAGTAGAATAAACAGGCTAGCAGCAAAGATATTTCCCCAAAACCAAGTGGAGCCGTGGCGGGATAAAAAGGTAATTTGCCCATGAAGGATCATGGGTGAGCTGTACAAAGATGAACTGGTTTTTTTCTTATTCATTGTCATTAAGTCTTTCTTGGTTGCAACCATCAAATTACTTCGCCTTGGCATGACGCCCCTGTCGAGGCCAAGTCTGAATATAGTGCATCCTGTTGGGGATTGCGCTAGCTAGGTTGATTTTATATCGAGCAATAATAGATTTTTTTTATAATAAATAGCAAGCTCAAAAAGTGTCCTCATGATGCTAGTGTTTGCAAAACTTTGTCCAGATGCGCGAATGGCGTGTAAAAATGTGGTGACAGCCGCACACCACCACCACGGAGTGCACAAAATACTCCGTTATCCTGTAAGTGTTTGAACAGTGCTTCATTCGTCAGGGTACGTGAACGGAAGGTCAGCATCCCTGAGCGCCTTTCCGGGCGGGTATCACTGAGGATTTCAATGTCGGGTAGCGTCGCCAGCCCATCCAGCAGGTACTGTATGCGTGCGGAAAGTTGCGCCCACACTTCATCCATTCCTGCTTCCAACAAGACCCCAAGGCTGGCGTGCAGGGCGTGAATCCCCAGCATGTTCGGGCTGCCGCACTCAAAGCGCCGCGCATCAACCGCCGGTTGGAAGGTTTCCATGCTGTAATCACTGAGCCCTTCGGCCATGTGCCAGCCATATTGGGTCAGGTTGAGTTGCGCTTGCACCTCGCGGCGCACGTAGAACAGCGCCAAGCCTTCCGCCCCCAGCATCCATTTATGCCCGTCTGCGACGACAAAATCGGCTTGCACGTGTTGCGCATCAAACGGGATGGCACCGAGTTGCTGGATCGCATCCACGCAAAACAGGATGCCATTGGCGCGGCAAAATTCACCGACTTTCTGCAAATCCATGCGCAAGCCGTTGGTGTATTGCACCGCGCTAATGCTGAGCAAACGGGTGCGCGAGTCGCACAGCGCCAGCAAGGCTTGTTCAGGGTCAGCGGCGTGTTCGGTCAAATCCAGTTGGCGAAATTCCACGCCTTTGCTGGCCAGCGATTGCCACACAAAACGGTTGGAGGGGAATTCCTGACGGATGCCGACCACATTATCCCCGGCTTGCCAGTCCAGCCCGTAGGCGACGAACGACAAGCCTTCCGAGGTGTTTTTTACCAAGGCAATATCACCTGCTGCGGGGGCGTTGAGCAGTTGGCGGGCTTGTTCGCGCAGGGCTTGTTCCACCGTCAGCCAGTGTGGGTAATGCAGTGAGCCTTGAGTGGCATTTTCCATGGCAAAGCCTTTTACAGCATCTGCGGTTACCTGTGGCCACGGTGCAATTGCTGCATGGTTGAGGTATAGGCAGTGACTGATTGATGGAAAGAGGCTGTCAGGGCTTGGCATAGGTTCAGGCTCGCACGGTGCAGTAGTAAAGTCCGAACAGATTAGCAGGATCTGTCCAATGTTGCTCGCACGTAAACCCGGCGGCGCTTGCCAGCGCGATGAATTCTGCTGGATGGTATTTGTAGGAGTTTTCGGTGTGGATACGCTCGCCTTCACGAAAAGAGAAGGTTTTGCCAGCGACTTGCACCCGTTGCGCGGTCAGGCTGGTGAGGTGCATTTCAATCCGACCCATAGCTTCGTTATAGCAGGCGTAATGTGCAAACTGGTTCAGGTCAAAGTTGCCGCCCAGCTCGTTATTGATGCGTACCAACAGGTTGAGGTTGAAGTCAGCGGTGACGCCAGCGGCATCGTTATAAGCCGTTTCCAGCACGGCCTTGTCCTTTTTGCGGTCAACCCCGATCAGCAAGCCGCCACCTTTGCCAACCAGTTGCGCAATGTGGAACAGGAAATGTTGCGCTTCCGGCAGATCAAAGTTGCCCAGACTGGAACCGGGAATGAACACCACCCGGCGGCCTTGCGGCACGTGCTGCGGCAACTTGAGTTCACGGGTAAAGTCGAGGCAAGCGGCATGGATATGTAACCACGGAAACGTTTCACCCAGCGCTGCGCTTGACTGGCGCAAGAAATCGCCGGAAATATCCATCGGTACATAGGCTGCCGGGCGCAGCGCATCCAGCAGCAATTGCACTTTTTCACAACTGCCGCTGCCTGGTTCGATCAACACGGACTCTGCGCCGATCAAGGTGGCAATTTCGGGCGCATAGTCGCGGTATAACTGCTTTTCTACGTGTGGCACGTAATATTCGGGTTGTTCCAGAATGGCTTCAAACAACTGCGAACCGCGTTCGTCGTAGAAGAATTTAGGCGGAATCTGCTTGTGTTCATGAGCCAGCCCGTGCAGCACGGCGTGGCGGAAACTTTCCAGTTCCGGCTGATAATCGTGAAAACTCACGTTGGTGGTGTTGGGGCAAGTAGCGTTCATACGTCCTCCGCAAGACGAATGCCGCTGAACTGCCAGCGGTCATGGGGGTAAAAAAAGTTTCGGTAGGTGGGGCGAATATGGTCAGGCGGGGTAATGCACGCGCCGCCGCGCAGCACCCATTGGTTGCACATGAATTTGCCGTTGTATTCGCCCATGCTGCCTTCCAGCGGCTGGAAACGTGGGTAGGCGGTGTAGGGCGAGGCTGTCCATTCCCACAGTGAGCCGTAGTGTTGCCCGCTGCCTGCTTGGGGGTGGAAGGTGTTGCTGTCGGTGAAATGTCCCTGAGGTGGCAATTCACGCAGTTGGTGTTCGAGTTCCGCTTCCAGTGGCAAACGTTTGCCCGCCCAGCGGGCGAAGGCATCGGCTTCGTAATAGCTGGTGTGCGCGACGGGTGCGTTGGGGTTGAGTGGCGCGAAACCGTGTAGGGTAAATTCGTGCCACACGCCATCGCGTTTTTCCCAATACAGCGGCGCTTGCCAGCCGTGCTGCTTGATGTAATACCAGCCATCTGCGAGCCACAAATCGGCGCGTTGGTAGCCGCCATCTTCGATGAAGGCGCGGTATTCGGCATTAGTAGTTAGGCGTGAGGCAAGGCGGTGCGGTTCCAGCCAGACTTTGTGCTGGGGGCGTTCGTTGTCGTAGGCGAAACTGGCGGCGTCGAAGCCGCTGTCGATTAAGCCGCCTTCGCGTGTTTCCCATGTCAGCGGGATAGCGTCTTGTTCGGGTAAGGGTTTGGGCAGGTAAATCGGGCGTAGTGGGTTACGCCAGAAATTGTGCTTAATGTCCATGTACAGCAATTCTTGATGTTGCTGTTCGTGGTGCAAGCCTAGCGTGATCCGTGCGGCAATCTCAGGCCACTGGCTGGCATCGGCGTGGGTGATCAGATCGGCGATGCGTTCATCAATGGCGGTGCGGTAGGCGTAGACTTCTTCCACGGTGGGGCGTGACATCAAGCCACGTTCGCCACGAGGCTGCATCGAGCCAACCGTTTGATAATACGAGTTGAACAGGTAGTTGTAATCCGGGTGGAAGGCTTGGTAATCCTTCACAAAGGCTTGCAACAGGAAGGTTTCAAAAAACCACGTTACATGCCCCAGATGCCATTTGGGTGGGCTGGTTTCGACAATGCTTTGCAGTTGGTAATCGTCACGCGCCAGCGGTGCACAAATGGCGGCACTGGTGTGGCGGATGCGTTGGTATTCTTGCAGTAATGCAGCAGTCATTCGATATTCCTTGATCGTTTGGTGCTTTGTAATACGTTTCGGGCTTGAAGGCAGTTGTACGCCATGATTGTGGGGTATTTATGTGATGGTCTGGTTACGGGTGGCGCAGGGCTGTGGCGACGTGTTGCGCGGCTGCGAGGGTATCGGCGTAGAGGATGGCGCGGCGGTCAAGGGTTGTCGTATCCGGCACAACCGTCACGCCTTGTGTTGCTGCCCGTTCGGCGTAGTTGGCTGGCAAGGGGTTTGAACAGTTCGATTAAAATCTAATTAAATCTACTCTATACTAATCAATATGAATAGATTAGTCCCGATCAGTGAAGCCTCAAAACTCCTTGGTGTGTCAGTTCCCACCCTGCGCCGCTGGGAAGCGGAAGGTCGGTTAATCCCAGAACACACCTCCGGTAACCACCGCCGTTACGATATGTTGAAACTCAAGCCGGAGCTATTCCGTGCCACAGAAGATAGCCGTAAGACGCTTGCCTACGCCCGCGTATCCAGCCACGACCAAAAAGACGATTTGGAACGCCAAAAGCAAGTGCTGGAACTCTATTGTGCCCAACAGGGCTGGACGTTCGAGC
>NZ_JHYQ01000025.1 GCF_000621325.1 Thiothrix lacustris DSM 21227
TGATCGGTTTTTTGCCTCCAGCAAAACCTGTTCTGCTTCTGGCTGTGGGCATAAAGTGGACAATCTGCCGCTGTCGATACGTCAATGGACTTGCCCTGTTTGCGGTGCAGTCCATGACCGTGACGTAAACGCCGCCAAGAATTTGCAAGAATACGCCGTGAGTTACACGGTGTCTGCCTGTGGAGGGGAAGGCGCTGGCTCTCGGTGTAAGCCGAAAGCGAAACCAGCCCCCGTGAAGCAGGGATTCAACACCATGACTACTTTTAGCTAGCTATAGGTATATTTGGGTAGGTTTGAAATAACGGGCAGTGCCAAACAAGGAGTAAACGTAGCCTGTGCGTATCCGTTCCAGCCCTTGCCAGAGGCGTTTATCCACCAGTGCTACCCATGCGGGGACGAAGTGCTTGCCGTAAAAATCGAAAAAGCCGTTCGAGCCGCGTAAGTGCATTTCGATGACTTTACCGCCGATCATTTCTACATTGCATAGGCCAGTGTAGCCGGGGAGTTGGGTGTGGATAATGTCGCTAATCGTGGGTTCTAGATGCGGCAAGTCTACGCCGATATGCCAATATATCGGGCGTTGCTGGTCTTTTTCGGCAGCACCTTGGGTATGCGCAAACCATAGCGCCTTGCCTGCCAAGACCAAGCAATCGGTGCTGGTGTGGTCGCCTACTAAATATTCACCCCAGAAACAGCCGGGGGCGCACTGAGTCTGTCCCATTGATAAATTACCTGCGGTGGTGGCTTGCGCATCCAGCGACATACCGAGCAAGTTGGTCATGGGTTTGACGAATAGTGGCGTGGCGGCGTTTATTCCCATGCTGAGTGGATCAATGCCACACGGTGCAGCCAGCAAGCCTTGGGCGAGTGCCAGTTGCAATTTGTCGTAAACGTGGCGATGTTGGGGGTTAAGCCGCCACGCATGGGTATCATTAACGCCAATATCATGCAGCGGTTCCGGCTGAAACAGGTGGTGGCGGTGGGGTAAAACGCCGTGGAAGGGCATCGGGTATCCTTGTCATAGTCTGTGTCCCTGCTTTGTAATACGTTTTGCAGCGGATAGCAGATGGTCGTCATGATTGTGGGGTTATGTTGGCGGATTTCGGTGGTACGCATTATTTTGAAATTTCTGGCTATTTTTGGTAGAATTGTGGCTATAATTTATCGGTAATGAGGTGTTTCCATGTCAGAAGCAGCGATTTCCACGCTTAAAAACCATTTGCCCGAATGGGTGCATTTAGCTGAAACGGGGCAAGATATTCAGATTACCCGCCACGGTAAGCCTGTTGCCGTGATGATTTCCTTGGAAAAATACCAACGCGCCTTCACGGGAGGGGCAAGTATTATTAGTGCTTTCCGGCGCTGGCGTGAACAGTATCCTGATGCGCAAGGTTTTACGGATGCTGAGCAGGCGCAAATGCATCAACGTACCCGTGAACCCTACCCTGAAACGGCTGCGGTTTGGGATTGAGGTTTGCTATGCGCTACTTATTGGATACCAACGTTATTTCTGAGCAAACCAAGCCACTGCCGAATGTTGGCGTCATCCGTCGTTGGGAGTTAGATAGCATTTTTGCGTGTACTTCCGCCACCGTCTGGCATGAACTCTGGCACGGCATACATTTGCTGGATGAGGGCAAACGTAAACAAGGCTTGGTAGGCGCATTGGAGATTTTAAAAACGAGCGGTTTACCCATCCTCCCGTTCTGTGAGCAAGCGGCTGAATGGTTAGCGTTGGAACGTGTCCGCCTCAAGCGTCTAGGATTAACACCACCAAAATACGACAGCGAAATTGCTGCCGTAGCGGTGGTGAATAACCTGATTCTGGTGACGCGCAATGTGGATGATTTTGTGATGTTCAACGGCTTGCGGGTAGAAAATTGGTTTGATGTTTTGTAGATTATCTGGAGTTGAAGTCCAGATAGTCATTACATATTATCTAATGCCATGATTATACGCGATATTACCAATGAATTTCTGACGCAATTGCGTGAATACCCGATTTTGCGCTCGATGACCCTAAGGCATTTTTGAAACGCTATACGGGGAACGTCATTTTTGACGAAGTGCAGCGCGTGCCGCACTTGTTGATCAGAGCGGTCGCCAAGGGCAGTTCGTGTTGACGGGTTCGCATCGGCTTGAATTACGGGCAGCGATTACACAGTCGCTGGTAGGGCGGACAGGTATTCTGCATTTAAACGTATGTGGAACGCGATGTTCGTCAGCTCATCAACCTTAAAGATGCCAATTTGTTTGAGAAGTTTATCAAATTGCTGGCAGGGCGAGTGGGGCAGATTATCAATTACCAATCGCTGGCGAGTGATGTCGGAGTCGATAGCAAGACGGTCAAGCAGTGGTTGTCCGCTCATGGGGAGCCTGTTTGAAAATTTGGTGGTATTGGAGGCATTGAAGGCGCGTTATAACCAAGGTTTGACGGCAAACCTGTATTTTTTCCGCGATTATCAGGGCAATGAAATCGACTTGCTGTTCAAAGCGGGTAGCCAGTTGACGGGCGTGGAAATCAAGGCGGCAGCAACGTGGAACAGCAGTTTCAAGAAGGGTTTACAGCGCTTTTCAGACACGAATGCAGCATTGACGCGCCGCTATGTGGTGTATAGCGGCGAACGTATGGCGTTTAGTGATGGGGCTGCGGCGTTGCCCTACACGGCGGTCGCAGAAATTTTTTAACCTTCCGCCACCTTGCGCACCTCGCACAACAACGACTTAAACGGCGGAAATCCACTAATCGGGTCAAGGTGTTGATCGTCGGTCAGCTCATTCACATTCGCCTCATTCCAGCCGTGGAAGCAATGCGCCACGCCCGGTTTCATAATGTCGGTCACATCGGCGCGAAATTGCACCATCCCCCGCGCGGAACGTACTTCCACTGCATCGCCCGTGCTTATGCCGCGTGCTGCGGCATCATCCGGGTGAAGCTGTACCCGTGGATGCGGGTCATACGCCAGCATCGCCGCGACATTGTGCTGCTGCGAATGGGTGAAAAACTTTTGTCGCCCACCAGACGTCAGCACTAACGGATAATCCGCCAGCAATTCTGGGGTCGACAGCGGGCTTTCCATCGGTTCGCGATACGTCGGCAAGCCATCGTAACCGTGCGCTTTCAACTCCACCGAATCGAATTCGATTTTGCCGGTCGCGGTGCGGAAGCCGTTGATACGCCATTGGCGGTCAGCATCCAAAAAGCCCATGTCCACCAACTCCTCGATGACCGGGCTGTAAACGGTCACACCCGCCGGGTTTTCCCATGCTTCTTTACGGATGTCGTCGGGCAAGCCTTCGGCCATTTCTTCCCACGACGCGGCGAGATTGCCGTGCCAAAACTGTTCAGCCATGCCGAGTTTGACGCCGAGTTCGAGGAAGATTTGTCCGTCCGGTTTGGCTTCACCGCGTGGCGGCAGGGCTTGGTGGCGGTATTTGACTTCCCCTTGATACGCGCAGCCGGGGTAAGCAATCAGCGCAGTGCGTTCCAGACTGGTGGCGGCAGGCAGCACAATATCGGCTTGCAAGGTGGCCGGGTTGTGGAAAAAATCGGAGACGGCGAAAAAGTCGAGTGCGCCGAGTGCCTGTTCCATGCGTTTGGAGTTTGCCCACATCGCGGTATTAATGCCCATTGCCAGCAAGGTTTTGAGCGGCTGCGGCTTGCCTTCGAGGATGCAATCCGGCATCAACATGCTTTGCGCGGCAGGCCAGTATTTCGTCCAGATCGGGAATACTTCGTCTCCAATGCGCGGCGGCAGTTCGTTTTTGCACACGTCGAACAGCTCAATTGGCTTGGGCAATACTTTGTCGTTGAAGAAGCGGTTGCCGCCCTCCCGGTCGATATTACCCGTGACCGCCGACAGCAAAATCATCGCGCGGTGGTTCTGGAAACCGTTGCTGTGTTGCACGGTGGAGGTGGGCGACATGGCAATTTGCGCCGGGTTGGTGGTGGCAAACAGTTCAACCGCTGCACACAAATCCGCCTCACTAATCCCACAAATCGCCGCAACCCGTTCCGGCGGGAATGCTTGAATATAATCACGGAAAGCATCCAGCCCATTCGCCCATTCATCCAAAAACGCCTGATCTTGCCAGCCGTTTTTGAAGATCAGGTGGTGGAAACCGAGCGCGAGTGCGCCATCCGTGCCGGGGCGGATTTGCAAGTGAATGTCGGCCAGTTCAGCGGTTTCGGTGCGGCGCGGGTCGACCACGATCATCTTGCGGCCTTTTTTGCGGCTGGCAAGGTGGTGGTTTTCAAACGGTGGAATCGAGCCAGAAGCGTTGGTTGACCACACCAGCACACAACGGGTTTTGGGCGATTCAACCGTGGAGGTGGTTTTGAGCTTGTAACCGTAAGTGAGTTTTTCCGCCACCATCGTTGCCGAAAAACAGCAGCCGGATTCGGTGAGGTAATTGGGGCTGCCGAAAGCGTGCGCGAGGCGCTGCAATTGCGGGCGGGCTTCCTTGGTGTATCCGGCGAAGAAACCGACAGCGGGTGCGCCGTGTGCGGCTTTGGTTTGCTGCAAGCGGGCGGCGATGGTGTCGAGCGCTTCCTCCCAACTGATGCGCTCAAATTCGCCTGAGCCTTTCGCACCGACCCGTTTCAGCGGGTAGAGCAGGCGGTCGGGGTGGTATTGGCGTTCCAGTTGTAGCTGTCCGCGTGGACAGTTGGGTAAGCCTTCCACCTTGATGGCGCGTCCGCTCGCGTCGATGGTGACATCGAACAGGCAATTGGCATCGCATTCGTAGCAAGTGGTGCTTTTAACAAGCGTATCAGTGTGGGCAACAGCAGTCATGGATACTCTCAGGGTAGTCTAATCGCGCGAGTGTAGCTCAGCTTGTGCAATGTCATAATCTCCTACAAGACTACTGGGGGAAATAGGCGTAATATTCCCAACCATGAAAGAACGCATCCAAAAACTCCTCTCCCGCGCTGGTTATGGCTCACGCCGTGAAATCGAGCGCATGGTCAATGCTGGCGAAATTCTGGTGAACGGTAATCGTGCCGAATCCGGGCAGGCGATTGACGAAAACGATCAAGTCACCTTGCGCGGTCAGCGCCTGCACTTGAGTTCGCGCATCCATGCCACCCATAAAGTGCTGATGTACCACAAGCCTGCGGGCGAAATGTGTACCCTCAGTGACCCGGAAGGCCGCCCCACGGTGTTTGATAACTTGCCGAAAATCCGCGCCGGGCGCTGGATCATGATCGGGCGTCTCGACATCAATACCGATGGCTTGCTGCTGTTCACCACCGACGGTGAGCTGGCCAACAAACTGATGCATCCTTCCTCGGAAATTGAGCGCGAATACGCTTGCCGGGTCATGGGTCAGGTTGACAATGAAATGCTGATCCGCTTGCAGGAAGGCGTGGAGTTGGAAGACGGCAAAGCCAATTTCATCCGCATCAAGGATGCTGGCGGCGAAGGCTTAAACCATTGGTATCACGTGGTGCTGGCAGAAGGCCGCAACCGCGAAGTGCGCCGTTTGTGGGAATCGCAAGGCGTGAAAATCAGTCGCCTGATTCGGGTACGTTACGGCAACCTGATGCTGCCACGTTACTTACGCAGCGGGCATTATAAAGAGCTGGAAGTGCGCGAATTACGCAAGCTCTACGGTTTGGTCGATATGCAGTTTGAAGATGGTTCTGATTTCAATGCAGAGCGCCCAGAACGTTCCTCGCGCCCATCACGCTCATCCGGCGGGCCAAGACCGGGAGCTGCGGCGAAACCGGCTGAATCTGGTCGTCGTGGCGTGATTGGCGGAAGCCATCCTTCCTCACGGCGAGCGAGTTTGGCGCGTCCAGCCAGCCCTGCGGGTGCGGGTGGTGGTAAACGTCCACCCTCACCCCGTGGTCGCTCACGCTAGTCCTGCACCATTACGCGGCTGAGCCGATTTGCGCCAGATACCCTGCTGGGCGGATGGCGACTACACACACAACCTTGGTGCATAGCCGCCCTTGGTTGTCGTATAAGCCATATTCAAAGCTCGGTGTGCTACGCCCACGCCTTTCCAGTTCTGCCCGAATAGCGACTTCGGTGTCGGGCGGAAAATCAAAGCGCAATTCCATATCGGTAATGCCGGGGCGCACGAAATCCACACTCAAATGCCGCGTCCATACGTGATAATCGGGGAAGACTTTCGAGCAGGCCAGCGGTGCAATCGGGTCAGCCAACGATGCTTGAAAGCCACCAAACATGCTGCCGCCCATATTGCGCGAAATCCACGTCAGCGGTAGGCGAATGCGGATGTGTCGCCAGTCATTGTCCAGCTTCAACACCTTGATGCGCATCATCCACCAGGGTGGGTAGAGTTCCAGCCGCCGACTATCCGGCAGAAAAGCCAGCCAGCGCCGCGAGAATTTAACGACGTTGAAAGCCATCAGCCGACCAAATCAGTCAGCAATGGCTGATGCTGTTGGATTTGCGAGGTGAGTTTCAGGCGTTCGCTCTGGAAAATGCAGGCCAGTTGCGCGAGTGCCGTCTCAAAATCGTTGTTGATGATCAGGTAATCGTATTCGGGGTAGTGCGACATGTCAGCTTGTGCATCACGCATCCGCCGTTGGATGGTTTCAGCACTGTCTTGCCCGCGCCCGTGCAGGCGTTCGCTCAAGGCCGCAATGCTAGGGGGCAGGATGAAAATGCTGGTGACATCCGCGCGTTCGCGGACTTGCTGTGCCCCTTGCCAGTCAATTTCGAGGATCACATCCTTGCCGGTTTCGCGTAAGGCATCCACCGACAGGCGCGAGGTGCCGTAGTAGTTATCAAACACTTGTGCGTATTCGAGGAAATTGCCATCTGCCACTTGTTGGCGGAATACGTCTACTGGGGTGAAATGGTAGTGTATGCCATCTTGTTCGCCGGGGCGCGGCTGGCGGGTGGTGTGTGAAACCGATACCGCCAGATGGTCGACGCGCTCGCGTAAAGCGTTGAGCAGACTGGATTTGCCTGCGCCGGAAGGTGCTGAAACAATGTAAAGCTGGCCTGTGCGTGTATTCATCTGAAAATCCGCCCCGATGTGCTGGTAAATATGCGATTATAAGGCAGTGAGCATTATAGTCTAACTGCTGAAACCCTGAATAAGGTGTCTTTTTATGATGCAAGTAACCCCAATACCCGCTTTTACTGATAATTACATCTGGCTGATCAGCAATGAGGCCGCCCAGCAAGCCGCGATTGTCGACCCCGGTGATGCTGCCCCGGTGCTTGAGGCGCTTCAGCGCTTGAACATGCAGCCGGTCGCCATCCTGATTACACATCATCATCGCGACCATGTGGGTGGCATTGAAAAATTGCTGCAAGCCTACCCCGGCTTACCTGTGTATGGCCCGGTGAATGAACGTATTCCGCTCGTCGATCACCCGTTGGCGGAAGGCGAGCAGCTTAATCTTGAGTCGTTGGGGCTGAGTTTCAGCGTGATGGAATTGCCGGGGCATACCGCCGGACACATTGTGTATTACGGGGAAGGTAGCTTGTTCTGTGGCGATACCCTGTTTGCCAACGGTTGCGGGCGGGTGTTCGATGGCACACTGCATGACTTGTACCATTCGCTGCAACGCATTGCCACACTGCCAACCGACACACAGGTGTATTGCACCCACGAATACACCGTGGACAATATCGGTTTCGCCAAATGGGTTGAGCCTGATAATGCCGCGCTGGATGTCCGCATGGAAGAGTGCTGGGCGCTGCTGGATGCAGGCTACCCAACCGTGCCGTTTGAGCTGGGGCGCGAGTTTGAAACCAATCCGTTTCTGCGTACCCACATTCCCGAAGTCATCGCCAAAGCCGAAGAAATCGCGGGGCGTGAAACCCATACCCCGGAAGACGTATTCGCGGTATTACGTATCTGGAAAGATACCGAGTACGATTAAAATCCGCTTAGCGTAACGATTCGTGGTCGGTTATTTCCCGCATCAGCTTGAATAATTCACGGCTGCTTTTCGGCGGCTTTTTCAGTTCGCTTTCCTTCTGTGCGTTGCGGATCAGGCTGCGCATCCGTTGCACATCGGTGTCTGGATACTCTTGTAGCCAAGTGTTCAGCATCTTGTCATCGCTAATCAAGCGATCACGCCAGCGTTCCAAGCGGTGCAAGCGGGCAATTTCGGCTTTGCTGCCGCGATCCCATTCCGCCAGTTTGGCTTCGATGGGTTCGAGGATTTCAGTACGCATCAACTTGCCGATGAACTGGCGCTGGCGGCGGATGGCTCCGTTAGCGGTCAGGCGTTGTGCCAGCAAAATCGAATCATAGAGCTTTTCGGATAAATCCAGTTGGTCAAGCTGCTCTTTGCGCAGGGTAATCAGGCGCTCGCCCAAGGCTTGCATCGCTTCGGCTTCGCGCTTGAAGTGGCTGCGGCTGATGTAATCGTCTTCTTCGTCGTCGTTTGCGTAATCAATCATGGTCTTATCCTTTCAACATGCCCAGACCAGCGGTCAGGGACGGGTACTTTAACTGGATACCTAATTCAGTCAACAGTTTATCGTTACGAATACGCCGTGATTCCTGCAAATACGACAGCATTCCGGCGCTCATGGCAGCTTGCGCTTCTGCCATGCGGATTTGCGGGGGGCGCGGCAACCCGGCGTAATCCGCCACTTGGTTGAAATAATCGGTCATGGTGGAAGGGTGGCCGTCGGTGGCGTTGTAAATCGCTCCGGCGGGGGCAGTTTCCATTGCCCATTTACACACCATTGCCAAGTCATCGGCGTGGATGCGGTTGGTCCATGGCGCTTCGGCCTCATGCAGCACGGGTTCGCCGCGTTTGAGGCGCTCCAGCGGTAAGCGGTCGGGGGCGTAAATGCCGGGGACGCGCAAAATCACGATGTCACCGCCAAAACGTGCCGCCCATTCCTGCACGGTGTTTTCAGCATCGACACGGCGTTTGGCGCGGTCAGCCACGGGTTTCAGCGGTTCGGTTTCGTCGATCCAGCGGCCTGCGCAATCACCGTAGACGCCGGTGGTGCTGATTAATACCACCCGTTTGGGGGCTGCATCGACCGCTTTGAGGAAACGCCGTATCCGGTCATCGGTTTCCCCACGGGGTTGTGGCGGCATGAACCAGTAGACTGGCGCTTCATCCAACGCGAAAATTGGGAAGAAGCTGCCGCGATCCACATCGCCCTGACGCATGGCTAAACCTTGTTCCAGACCCAGCCGCAAGGATTCCTCACCGCGCACCCAGCCTATAGCCTTGGTTCCCTCGTTTTGGTATAACCGTCCGACACGGCGACCAATGTCACCACACCCCATAATCCACACATTTTGGTTAGATGCACTCATGAACAACTCCCGACTCGATGCTGGCAGTATAAACGAAATCAAACCCGGAAAGATGAAACGGGTCGACGTAGGCAATGGTAAACGCATCCTCGTCTGCCATGTGGATGGTGAATTTTACGCAGTAGACGATATGTGTACCCACGAAGATGCTTCGCTGTACCTCGGTTGCTTGCACGGTGATCGAGTGCAATGTTCTTTGCATGGCGCAGAATTCAGCGTTAAAACCGGCGCACCCATGGCCGAACCTGCCGAAATTCCCCTGAAAACTTACCCGGTCAGTGTCGAAGACGGTCACATTTTCGTGACGGTATAAACAGATGCGGCGTTTTATGCGGTATTTTGTCTGGTTGTTTTTGCTGCTGTTGATCCTGTATCTGGGCTGGGATGCGTATCGGCGCTTTATGTTGCCGCCCGTCGTGCCGCCGCAGATTATTATACCGCCACCCGTTATCAAGCCGCCGGAACCGCCGCATGTGCTGGAGCCGAAGCCACCCGCGCATGTGAGGAACTTGCTGGATTCGGTCTACCAACAAGTAGAGGTAACTCGTGGGTATGACCCCGCTTACGTTAATCTCAAATACCCCGGTGGCGATGTGCCGGAATCAACCGGGGTGTGTGCGGATGTGATTGTGCGGGCATTTCGTGCTCAAGGCGTTGATTTGCAGCAGGCATTGCACGAAGACATGCGTAAGGCTTTCGGCGAATACCCGCGTAAGTGGAGCCTGAAAAAACCTGATACCAATATCGACCATCGGCGGGTATACAACCTGATGCGGTTTTTCGAGCGCCAAGGCAAGTCGTTGCCGATTACCCAAAATCCGGCAGATTACCAGCCGGGCGATGTGGTGGCGTGGGATTTGGGTAAAGGGCAGGCGCATATTGGCCTTGTTACCCATTACGTTACACCTGATGGACGTCCGCTGATGGGGCACAATATTGCTTATGGCACGAATATTGAGGATGCTTTGTTCTTTTGGCCGATCATCGGACACTATCGCTACTTTAGCCAGTAAAGCCATTTCGGCGGTGAGTCATCGTACTACTGTGTGATGTTATGCAAATCACACAGCTTAAGGATGGCTCGCTTTATGAAAATTCGCCTATTAGTACTTTCTCTGTTCTCTATTTTTGGTGTGTCTGCTTGTGGCGGAAGTGGCTCAACATTAGGCAGTTCCACATCCAGCAATACAACGGCAACGAATGATCAAATTACCCAAGTTGTTAGTACGGCGACTAATTCGGGTAATACCATCGGTCTCACTAATACACTAGATGCAACCGTGACGACGGGCGCAGGTGCTGGTTCTAACACGAGTAGTGCTAGCGCAGGTAATGCGGTGTTGAGTGCTGAAGGCTTGTGGCAGGGGCGTGCTGATACCAGTAGGGTTGTGACGACATTGATTGCGGATAGTAGCTTTTATTGGATGCTGTACTCATCAGCAGGCAGTAGCACTAACATTGCTGGTGTCGTAGTGGGTAATAGTTTATCAAGCAATGGTCAGATTACCTCTAATAACGGAAAAGATTTCAATTTCGAGACGGGCGCATTATTGCCCCTTACGTGGACGGGAACGTATACCGCAAAATCTAGCTTACAGGCTTCCTTGACCTATACAGATATTCCGGGGGGTGTTGTTGCCCTGAATGCTGTACATGATTCTAATTATAATCTGACGCCAAGTTTTGCGAAGATTAGTGGAACATACAGCGGAACAAGCGTGAGTTTGGTCAATGGCAGGCAAGATACAACCATTATTATTTATTCGGCAGGTCAAATTAATGGCAGTCGCATAGATGGGTGTACCTTTACGGGGACTATTTCTCCCTTTGTACGTGGTAATGCTTATAACGTATCGATTGATTATGGTGTGAATTGCCGCGAAAGAAATAGTGGTAGAAGTAATAATAGCAAAGGTTCTGCTTATTTGAATCCGGCTAACAATCAGCTCACCAGTGTTTCATTGAATAGTTCTATTGATGATGTTTTGTTATTTATTGGCAATAAACGATAAAAGAATAAGAGAAATGACTGTTTATTTGATTGAATAGTAAACAGTCATTTTCTCTTTTTATTGTTTAATGGACGGGTAAACGTTCACGCAGTGTGTCCCGGTTATACCACCATTGACCTTCTGTTATGGCATCAATCACCTGGCCGAGCCGAGGTAGAAATACCTTTGGATTAAGTAGATCTAATTTGTTGAGCCAGAGATTCATGGCTTCCTGTGAATTAACCTGACTATGGCGCTCGGCCACTTTCGCCAACATGGCACTGGTGAGAAACATCATGCTGTCGCGTTTTTCACCCTCTAGACGTAAATCAGCGATGTAATGCGCGACCGTTGCCGCCACCGCCGCACCATCTGATTGAGGTGGGGTGGAATCGATTAAATGATTGAGCATGATGATAGTGGCTTGTGGATCAATAGGATAAGTGACAGCCAGCCACAAACCATTGCCGAGTGCGGGGATGGATGCAGGCAAATCACAACGGAATAATACATCACAGCACCGTACTGCATCCTCCCATTGTTCATGGTCACGGAATATCTCAAATGACTCACGCGTCATTCCCCACGCAGCTTCACGCATACCTGGCTCTTCTAGGTCGAGCATTATTTCGGCTATTTCGTATTGTAAATTCGCACGCTCTAGTGGCTGACTAGCAGGTGTTAACTGCATTAACTGCGCCTGACGTTGTGCTAGTTCATTTTTTAGTAATTGGCGTGAGTCATCACTTGCCGTGAATTCAACTGGAGTATTGTCGCTCATTGGAAATCCCTGCTTTGCTAAAAAATAGTTAAGCATAATCACCTAATGGGGGGTATACAATAATTCATTGAAACATTAAGGTAAGGTTAAAGCATCGTTAGTTAGTCTGATTATTAGATGTGTAATTGTTGGATGTTTTGTTGGTACGGAAAAGCGAGAGGGAGTTTGATTTATGATTAGTACTGCTTATGAGATTGTGCGATCTTCTCTCAATAATTGGGTGGATTCTCTGATTTTTATTATGATTGCTTTATTTTATGTATTAAGTGTCTTGCAATTACCTGTCTCTGAGATAATTCAGATGTTTGCTATTTTAGCGGCTTTTTCCATTGGGATTAATATAATTTTATCATCCCATGAAAATATTAATCATGTAAAATTAAACCAGCAACCTTAAGGTTGTACCATTAGTAGAATCTTCCCATTGGTTGAATCATTCTTGGTTTGCAGCTTTAACTCAAACTTGTAGGGCTCTTGTACCGCTACTGTGGTCTTGATAGGTACAAACAGTTCTGTTTTGCCGGAGCCTTGCTGTAGGATGCCCCCTGACACTGGCTCTTGATTCCCACCCAGAGCATCATATAACCACAACTGGTAGAACGTACCTGTTTTCGGCTTGGGTAAGTCCAGCAGTCTCATGACACCTTGTTGTTGTGTGCTGTTCCAAACCAAATCACCCTGCACATTTTTCATATCAGGATTGAGCGTGCGTAGCCAATTGCCACTCACACTGCTTGGATCAGCCAATAAACTGATCCGTAATTCCCGCAATCCATCTGGCGACGTCTCTGCTTGCGCACCTTTTAATTGATTAGCAAGCAAGACTAAACCTGTTATCAGTATTGCTATCGATAGTATGGTAATTAACCAATTTTTAATGGAATAGTCACTCCATGACATACAGACTCCCTTTTCGCCTGTTTTTATAGCTAAACTGCAACAAGTTGCCATAACAATACCCTCTGATTATAACGAATAATAAGACGCCTGTTTGTGCAGTGCGCTAAAATGGTTCACTGAATATTTCATGAACCACCACCAACCGAGTTCCCCATGCAAGCACAAACCTTTATTCCAGGAAAAGACGCCGCTCTGGAAACTTCGACAGCACTGATGCAGGAAAAGTTACAAAAGCTGGGCTTCAATATTGAAGAGGCCTCATGGCTGAACCCTGTTGCCAATGTCTGGTCGGTGCATATCCGTGACCGTGACTGCCCGATGTTGTTCACCAATGGCAAAGGTTCGTCAGCCAAAGCGGCCTTGGCGAGTGCCTTGGGCGAATACTTCGAGCGTCTCAGCACCAACTATTTCTGGGCTGATTTTTATCTGGGTAAAACCATTGCGACCAGCAATTTTGTACACCACCCTCAAGAAAAATGGTTCGGACTGGATGACAGTGGCAACTTGCCAGCAGGCTTGTTGGATGACGATACCTTAAGCTTTTACGACCCCGAATCTGCACTGGATGCCAGTAAGCTGGTTGATCTAAACTCTGGCAATGAAGAGCGCGGTATTTGTGCGCTACCCTATGTGCGCCAACGTGATGCTGAAGTGGTGTGGTTCCCGGTCAATGTTATCGGCAACCTGTACGTCAGTAACGGTATGTCGGCGGGTAATACCAAGACGGAAGCGCGTACCCAAGCCCTGTCTGAAATTTTTGAGCGCCACATCAAGTTTCGTATTATCGCTGAAGGAATCTGTCTGCCCGATGTACCGGAGGCGGTTATTGCCCGTTATCCATCGATTCAGGCGGGTATTCAGGCATTGCGTGATGCTGGATTTGGCATTCTGGTTAAAGATGCATCACTTGGCGGCGAGTACCCGGTGATGTGTGTCACGTTGCTAAACCCGGATGACCAAGGTTGTTACGCGAGTTTCGGTGCGCACCCCCGTTTTGAGGTGGCGCTAGAACGTGCCTTGACCGAATTATTGCAGGGTAGGGCGCTGGATAGACTGTCAGGTTTCTCTGAGCCTAGCTTTGAGCAGGATGATGTGGCTAGCCCACAAAATCTGGAAACCCATTTCATTGATTCCAGTGGCCCGATTCACTGGGATTTTCTGTGGAGTGAGCCTGACCATGAATTCGTCGACTGGGATTTCAGCGGCACGACTGAGGAGGAATGCGAGTACTTGCTGGAGCGCATCCACGCTGAAGATTTCGACGTTTATATCATGGATTATGAACATCTGGGGGTGTATGCCTGCCGGATTATTGTGCCGGAAATGTCAGAGATTTATCAGATTGAAGATCTGGAGTGGGATAACAACAGTACAGGTAATGCGGTGCGTGAAGCTATCCTGCACTTGCCAGATTTGGATGATGAGGAATGCACCGAATTGTTCGATACGATCGAAGAGTTGGGCTTGGATGACCATCAGCCGGTTGCGGCATTGATCGGACTTGCGCCAGATGCGGGTTCCTTGTGGGCAGATTTGCGGGTAGGTGAGTTGAAAACCCTGTTGGCACTGGCGATGCATGATGAAGATGCTATTCGCGAAGGTTGCCAATGGATTCGCCATTTCGAGCAGATTAGCGATGAGCGTCGTCGGGTGTACCGCTGCATAGAAGCGTTGTTGGATATGGATGATATGGAAGGTTATTCGCCCAATATTGGTTTGTTGTATGGTGCAAAAGCGCTGCAACAGGCGCAAGGCTTGCTGGATGGCGGCTTGCGCTTCTGGGGGATTGCTGCCCCAACGCTGGAGTTGCATGGCTGTGAGACGCATCAAAGCCTGCTGGCAGCGTACCGTAAGGTTCATCCGACCTTAACCTTGGCAAGCGATTGAATACGTGCGAGGCTATTTTTTAACCTGAAATGCCTTGCTAATTATCGTAGTATGACCCCTCTTTTCTGTGCTCTGGGGAGGGCTCATGCCAAATACTACTAAATCGTCGAGGATCAAAACGTTCGCAGCCGTTTTGTTTCCATTGGCTGCGGTGTTACTTGCTTATATTGCACCGTCAGCCGGTGTTGCTTGGGTGGTAACTATTCTGATGCTGACAGTTTATCTGTTTGCATTTGAGGTGCTTAGCGTTGATGTGGCAGCCATTGTCATTATGGTGTTGCTGGGATTGAGCACGCTGGTAGCGCCTTTTATCGGCCTGTCGAGTGGCCTAGTGCCTGCCGCGCATTTGTTTGATGGATTTTCCAGTAACGCGGTTATGTCTATCATTGCTGTGATGATTATCGGTGCGGGGTTAGATAAAACTGGCCTGATGACTAAGGTTGCAGCCTTTATCCTGCGGATAGGCGGAACCAGTGAAAAAAGCATTATCCCGATCATTTCTGGTACGGTGGCGTTCATTTCATCCTTCATGCAAAACGTGGGGGCGGCGGCATTGTTCCTGCCAGTGGTGAACCGTATTTCTAACCGTTCTGGTATCCCGATGTCGCGTTTGCTGATGCCGATGGGGTTCTGTGCGATCTTGGGTGGTACTGTCACCATGATTGGTTCCAGCCCGTTGATTTTGTTGAATGACCTGATTCTGAACTCCAATAAGCATTTGCCAGAAGCTTCACAACTGCATACTTGGCAGATTTTTGATGTGACCCCTATTGGCTTGATGTTGGTTGCAGTAGGTATCCTGTATTTCGTGGTAGCAGGGCGTTTTGTATTGCCCAATGTTGCCGCCCGTACTACTGAGAAAGAAAGCACGCTGGATTATCTCAAGCGTAATTATGGCATTTCGCTGACGCTTTCTGAAATGCACCTGAAGAATGACAGCCCGCTGTTGGGTCGTAAATTACTTGAGGTGGAAAAGGAATTCCATATACGGGTCATTGCTCTGAAAGACGGCGATCAGATCCGCACAGGTGTGGATGCGTTAGATCGTGACATCGAATTCCGCAAGGGTCAGACCCTTGGCCTGCTAACGCTGCCACAGCGTGAAACCACCGTTGTGCAGAAAGCTGGGCTGGAAAAACACAATCGCACTCGAACCTTTGGTGATTTGCTGTCTGACAAGAGCGGTGGTATTGCTGAAATTGTTATCCCTGCCCATTCCGCGTTGATCGGCAAATCTGCCATTGATGTGTGGCTGCGCAAACGCCACGGTATTTCCCTGATGGGTATTTTGCGTAATGGTGAAGTCCTGAATGCAGAGGATGCCAATGTTGCTGAAATCCGTGCGATTCCGTTTCAGGCGGGCGATATGCTGCTGGTGTACACAACGTGGCCTGCGTTAGAACGTTTGGAAAAAGACCGTGACTTTATTGTCGTGACCAATGATTTCCCTCGTGCTGAGGACATGCGTCCTTCTAAAGTGGGCTGGGCGTTGAGTTTTTTTGCGATTGCGTTGGCCTTGGTGTTGTTTACTGACCTGAAATTGTCGATTGCCCTGATGACGGGCGCGATTGGCATGGTGCTCGCAGGCGTGTTGAACATTGATGAAGCCTATAAAGCGGTGTCGTGGAAAACAGTTTTCCTGCTGGCCAGTTTAATCCCGCTAGGCTATGCGGTGGAGTCGACCGGTACGGCCAAATGGATTGCAGAAAGCGTATTAGCCGTGGTCGGTGATATGCCTATTTGGGTGATCCAGGCGGCTATTGCAGTACTGGCTACCCTGTTCTCACTGGTGATGTCGAATGTGGGCGCAACGGTATTGTTGGTGCCGTTGGCCGTGAACATCGCGATTGGGGTGGGGGCGAATCCGTCAGTGTTTGCGTTGATTGTGGCGCTGGCAACCTCTAATTCCTTCATCATCCCTACCCATCAGGTGAATGCTTTGATCATGGGGCCTGCGGGGTACCGTGTGCCAGATTTCCTCCGTGCTGGTGGGATCATGACGCTGTTGTTCCTAGTGGTGTTGATCGCTGCTATTAACGTGTTGGGTTATGCCTAAGGTCTTAGGTGGTGTGGCAATATGGATATTTTAGAAATCCTTTACCGTGACGAATACCTTGTTGCCATTAACAAACCGTCCGGGCTGCTGGTTCACCGCAGCCTGATTGACCGCCACGAAACCCGGTTTGCCATTCAGATTACCCGTGACCAGATCGGGCAGAAAGTTTACCCGGTACACCGTCTCGATAAGCCCACCTCCGGGGTGTTGCTGTTTGCACTCGACAGCGACACCGCCCGTTTGTTGAATGCACAATTCATTGCCGGGTTGGTGCAAAAAACTTACCTTGCGGTGGTGCGCGGGCATACTGATGCCAGTGGCATCATTGATTACCCGCTGAAAGAAGAACTGGATAAGCTTTCTGATGCCCATGCGGATCAGGACAAGCTCGCGCAGGAAGCCATCACCCATTACCGACGGTTAGCAACGACGGAACTGCCTTATCCTGTAGGGCGTTATGCTAGCGCCCGCTATTCATTGCTGGAATTACAACCCAAAACCGGGCGTAAGCACCAGTTGCGCCGCCACATGAAGCATATTTTTCACCCGATTGTTGGTGATACTACCCACGGTGATGGCAAGCACAATAGCTTGTTCCGTGAGCAATTTGCCTGCCAGCGCCTGTTGTTGCACGCGTCCAGCCTGCACTTGACCCACCCTCATACCCATGAAGCTTTGATGCTTGAAGCGATTCCGCCAGAAGATTTTGGTGATGTGGTACGGTTATTGCTACCTCTCCAGTAACCACCAATAATTAGCGGATTACTACGAGAGGGTTCTATGGAAAGGCATTCACCACTCACCTTGGATCAGATCCTGACCCAGTTGGCTAACGTGCTTGGGCACAAACAAACGGGCACGTTTTATATCGCCACGGATAATAATACGTCCTGCCGCTTTGCGGTTAATGCTGGCAAACTTACCCATTGCACCCACCGCCGTGATCAGGGGGCAGCGGCGCTGCGCAGCTTACTCGATATTCAAGGCGGTTCCTGCTCGTTTTCGGAAAATCAGTCAATTCCATTTCGTGCCGAAGCGATGGTTGATCATCAAGCGAGTTTGGACTGTTTGGGGATCCAGCCGATTATGCCGGTCAAACCAGTAGTGGTGCGTTTACCTGTGAATATTCCACCTCCCAAAGCAGTCGTCGCACCTATTTCGAGCGGAGTTAATAACCACTTTTACCGGGGAGGCGGCTAGCGCCCAGCCAAGCTGCACCACGCACGCCACTCGAATCCCCAAAATGGGGCGCAACCAGCCGGGTGCTCACCTGATCAGAAAACACGTATTTCCCCCAGCGTTGCGGTACATTGGTATATAGCCGCTGGATATTCGACATGCCCCCACCCAGCACGATGACATCCGGGTCGAGGATATTGATGACGTGGGCAAGGCTTTTTGCCATGCGTTCCTCGTAAGCCTGCATCAGGGCTTCAGCCTGTGTATCACCCTGTTCCGCAAGCCTCACAATGTCAGCCGATGCGCGTTTACTACCCGTTGCCAAGCGGTATTCCGCCTCAAAACCTACCCCAGAAAGCCAAGTTTCGATACAGCCCTGTTGGCCGCAATAGCACGGTTTGCCGGGTAACTCGCTCACAGTAGGCCACGGTAATGGGTTATGCCCCCACTCCCCGGCAATGGCGTTCGCGCCCGTCAACACCTTGCCGTGCACCACGATACCCGCGCCAGTGCCCGTTCCCACAATCACCGCGAAGACGACCGCCGCACCAGCACCCGCGCCGTCGGTAGCTTCGGACAGGGCTAAACAGTTGGCATCATTTTCGGTTTTTATTGGGCGTTGCAGCAGGTTCTCCAGATCCGTCGGCAAGGGTTTGCCATTCAACACCACCGAATTGGCGTTTTTTATCAAACCTGTAGCGGGTGAAATCGCACCGGGTGTGCCGATACCCACGGTGCAGGTTTGCCTAGCGTGCTGTTCCGCCTCATCCACCAGTTGTTTGATGGTCTGCAAAATCGCGGCGTATTGGCCTTGTGGCGTGGGTAAGCGTTTACGGAAAATCTCATGGCCTGTCTCATCCAGCAATAATACTTCGATTTTGGTTCCACCAAGGTCAATGCCAATTAACACGCGTTACCTCCTAATTTCAAAAAACCTGCGCTAAGTCATGATGAACTCTGGCAAAATAATGCTAAATTACCCGAGATTACCTTGAACATAGACGAAAATGGCAGGCGTTACTATGCAATTTGACGACATTCTCACCCGTTCCCCGCTGATGGAGGCCGTGTTGCGTTCCGCACACTTGATTGCCCAGACCGACGCCAGCGTGCTGATTACCGGCGAGTCCGGCACGGGCAAGGAATTGGTTGCCCGCGCCATGCACGCGACCAGCCCACGCTGCAAACAAGCCTTCATTACCGTCAATTGCGCGGCCTTACCAGAAACCTTGGCAGAATCCTTGCTGTTTGGGCATCGTAAAGGCGCTTTCACCGGTGCGGATAGCCAGCACCTCGGCCTGATTGGTGCGGCAGAGGGTGGTACGCTGTTCCTCGATGAAATCGGCGAATTGCCCTTGACCCTGCAAGCCAAACTGCTGCGTTTCCTCGAATCCGGCGAAATCCTCCCCTTGGGTGAAACCCAACCGAAACGCCTGAATGTACGGGTTTTCGCTGCTACCCACCGCGACCTGTACGCGCTGGCGCAAACGGGCGCATTCCGTCAGGATTTGTTCTACCGCCTCAATATCATTCCGGTCGAATTGCCCGCGTTGCGTGAGCGCAAGGAAGACATTGAGCTGCTGGGTAAGCATTTCCTCACGCAATTCGCAGCACAGCACAAACTGCCTGTCGCGAGTCTGGCCAAAGAAGCCCGTCAACACCTGTTACGCCATGCGTGGAAAGGCAATGTGCGTGAACTACGCAATCTGTGTGAACGCCTCAGCATCCTGCTGGCAGGTCGCGACATCGGTCTAACCAATCTGCCGTTGGAAATCCGTTCCGCCGCGCCACAATTTAGCGCTGCACCCTTCAGCCTGCCTGAAACAGGCATCAATCTGGAAGATTTGGAACGTGACTTGCTGAATCAGGCGTTGGAACGTACCCAGAACAATAAAACCCACGCTGCCCGCTTACTCGGCATCAGCCGCGATGCGCTCAATTACCGCTTGAAGAAGCAAGCAGTCTAGCGTCACTTTTAGACCTCAGGTCGGAAACGCTCGGCACACTCACCCTTTCTCTGCCACACCTTGTAGGTAAGCCACAAGCTGAGAAGGAGTGAGTGATGTCCGTTAGTGATGTGTCAGTGTTGAAATATTCCGTGTTGGGTTCCGCGATGTTGACCTTGACGGGGTGTGGTTTGAACCCGCCTCGTGTGGCAGATATATTGCCTATGCAAACCATCCAGCCAGCCAAAGCTGCACCAGCCCCTGTTAAACAAGCTCGAGTTAAGCAAACGCAGCCTGCTCCTGCCAAGCCACCGTCCACGACCTTACAGAAAGCCCCGGCTCCCGTCTCCGCCTCAATAACTGCGCCAGCACCATTACCTACTAAAGCCGTAGCCAGTACCACGCTTGATAAAGTGGCGTTTTGTGCGCTCAAGCAATGTGGCAAAGGTTACTGCTGGGGCGGCAATACCCCGATGAAGGGCTTTGATTGCAGCGGCTTGACCCAGTATTCCTTTGGGCAGGGCGCAAGTGTGGAGATTCCACGCACAGCAGCAGCTCAATACAAAGTTGCTTTGAAAGTCTCTAAAAAAGAGGCCGGGCGCGGCGATCTGGTCTTCTTCAAAACACGCGGTTCACGGGTCAGCCATGTGGGGATTTATCTGGGCGAGGACAAATTCGTCCACGCCCCCCGCACCGGCAAACCCATTATGGTCAGTAAACTGAGTGGTTACTGGCAACACCGTTTGGTCGGTTTCGGACGCATTCCGGGTGCACGTAAACCGCTCGTACCAAACAGTGTTGTGTAAGGTTTAGTGAGCTGGCGGGGTGATTTCCTGTATGGGCGCATTGGTCATGGTAGTACTACCGTCTTCAAAGGTTAGGGTAATCGGTGCGTTTTCACCCACTTTCATATCTTGTTTCAGGCCAATCAGCATGATGTGTAGGCCACCCGGTTTCAATTCCACTCGACCTTTGGCAGGAATGTCGATCTGCTCAACCTGACGCATTTCCATCACGCCGTTGTTGTTGGTGTGAGTGTGTAACTCTACCGTGGCAGCGACCGGGCTGGCAGCCGATTTGACGCTATGATCGACGTCAGAGGTATTCACCAGGGTCATGAACGAGGCGCTGTTAGGTTGACCCGGCGGCACGGCGCGAGCAAACGGGTTTTCAACGGTGATGCCATCCGCTGCTTTGCTGGCACTGGCTGGCTTGGCTTCCGTGCTGGCGGTGGGGGTTGGGCTGGCTGCTTCTGGGGCTTTGTTCTCGGCAGTTTTTTCGCCGCAAGCGACCAACAGGGAGATCAGGGCGCTTAACACCGCGATACGGTAAACAGGTTTCATGGTTCTATCCTTTCTTGAAGCAAATCTTAATCAGAATTCGGTTTCGAGTTTCAGCCAGGCACTGCGCCCCGCTTCGTTGACACGCTCAATCGTACCACCCAAGTCCAGATTGCGGCGACTGACGTGCTCGGAATAGGTTTTATCGAGCAGATTATCTACCCCAAAGCGTACTTTTGTCGATTTGTTGAGGCTATAACGCCCGTAAGCATCCACCACGCCGTAACCCGCGCTGTCGCCGACTTCGGTTGCGTCGATCATGGCGGTATCAATGCGGTCTTGCCCGGCCGCGAAGCGTACCCGTGTGCCGCCGCTCCATTTGCCACCGTTGTAATCCAGTTGCAGTTTGCCGTTGACAGGAGGCGTTTGCGCAATCGGGCGGTCATCCGTGGTATTGGTGCGCTTGACGTAGGCGACATCGCCGGAAAGCCGTAGTTTCTGGGTCAACTTGGTTTCTGCCCCCAATTCCGCGCCGAGCAGTTCGGCGTCGACGTTACGGTAAATCTGTGCGCCCGTTTGTGCGCCGGTGGTTACTTTGTCACGCAAGATGTAATCGTCTACCTTGTCGGCGAAAACCGTGCCTGTCCAGCGAATATTGCCACGTTGCTGGCTGAGACCAAGGTCAAGCTGGTCGTGCTTTTCCGGTTTGATGTCAGGGTTGCCGACCCAGCGATCGGCGGCGGTTGCGCCCCATTTGTTGATGAAGCGTTCGGTTTCATCGGCCGTGCGCACGCTGCGGCTTGCCCCGGCAAACGCGGTGGTGGTGGCATTGAGGGATTTTTCGTAACGCAGCAAGCCACCCACATTGGTTTCTTCCTTGTCCGTCGCGCCGTAGCCGTAAATGGCGGTGTAATTCTGGTTGGCAGTGCGTCCGCCTGCGACGGTGCTGGCTTTGGAGGCTGCTGCTTTTACCTGATCAACCCGCACACCGTATTTTAGTTTGTCCGCAGTGCCAAGCGGGGTTTCCGCTTCGGCGAAAACGCCGGTCTGGTCGGTGGTTGCGCCTGGCCACATCAGGCCAGTTACTGTGCCGCCCATCGACATGTTTTTCATCGTGGCATTACGGTCGCGGTTTTGCACGTTCACGCCATAGGTAACGTCGGTTTTGCCGAGGGTTGATGTTAGCGCCAGTTTGCCGCCGGTGGTGTCGGAGGTGGTGGGAACGGCCATTTTTGTGCCGGTTTGGGTGCGCAGGCTGTAATTGTCCATCAGGTGGTCAACTTCGCTGAGGTAAACTTCCGCTTCCACGCTGTTGACCTTGCCGTCGAGCTTGTCCTGATATTTGAGGCGCTGGATGGTGCCGGATTCTTCCGGGCTGTCCATGCTGGCGCCTGGGTAAAGGGCGTCGGAAAAGTCATTGTTTTCGTAGCTGTATTCCAGCAGGCGGTCGGGGGTGGGGGTTGCGCCGAGTACGATGCCTTGTTGCTTGTGTTTGTAGGAGGAGCGTACTTCGTTGCCATCGCCGTCTTCGTAATTGCTTGCTTCGCGATCCTGTGTGAAAACACGCGCATAGCCTTTTGTGAAGGCTTTGGTGACATCGGCGGAAACGTCGTGTGTGACGCCATTACTCATGGTGGTGGCGGAGGCTTTGCCACTCCAGCCGCCGTCCGGGTCAAGGATGCTGCGGGTATCGCGCTCGAACAGTACCGTGCCGCCACTGCCGCCGGAACCGTGTTGCAGGGTTTGCACGCCTTTTTCCACAGTGACTTTTTCGTAGGTTTCCAGTGCTGCCCAACTCGCGGGTGGGTCCATGCGATTGGGGCAGCCGCCGTGGACGTAAGCACCGTCCAGCAACACATTCAACTGGGTTTGGGATTGCCCGCGAATAATTGGTTCCAGCCCACGCCCACCAAATCGGCTAGCGGATACGCCGTTCAATTGCTTGAGGAAATCGCCACCATCCGCAGGTAACACCGCGCTGCGTTCCGCTGACAGTGGCGCGGCTTCGTTGGGAGAGGGGGCTTTTTTGGTGGATTTGATGTCAATGACCAAGGTGTCTTCGGCATTCGCCACCGCGCTCAATATCAGCAGGGAACTTAGGAGTGTCAAACGGGCGAGGGTGTGTTGCATGGCTAAACCTTTCAAAATCTGTTACTTAGCTAACGCATAGCAAGTAAAATGCCAATGCTTAAGTTATTGATTTAAAAGTTTATTAATTGCTAATTTGCTAATGCAAACGTGTGAAATAACGCGATTGCTGTGTGATTTCACGCTATTATCCTCGCCATCTTGTAACCGGATACAGCAACGCCATGGTTCCTAACCGTACTGAACGCCCTGTGGGCAGCCGCCGTGACTGGCATAATCTGCAATCCATGCTGCCCTTTTTGTGGGAATACCGGGGGCGGGCGCTGTTTGCGCTGGTTTGCCTAATCCTTTCCAAAGTGGCGAACGTGGGTGTGCCGGTCATTCTCAAGGACATCGTGGATGCGTTGCAAGGCAAGCCTGAACAGGTGCTGGTGTTGCCTGTCATTTTGCTGCTGGGTTACGGCGCATTGCGGTTGGCGAGTGCCTTGTTCAATGAGTTACGTGACACGGTGTTTGCGCGGGTACGCTACCACGCAATGCGCAAGCTGTCGGTGCGGGTGCTGGAACATTTGCACAACTTGTCGTTACGCTTCCATTTGGAACGCAAGACCGGCGCGATTAGCCGCGACCTTGAGCGTGGCACTAGCTCGGTTAGCACCCTGATGAATTTCATGGTGTTCAGCATTATCCCGATTGCGGTGGAATTCACCTTGGTGGCGGTGATCATGTTGAAGAACTACGCGCCCGTGTTTGCGCTGGTGACGTTCGCGACGGTGGCGGTTTACGTGTTTTTCACCGTCAAAATTACCGAGTGGCGCATGGATCATCGCCATGAAATGAATCGGCTGGATTCGCAATCCAGCAATCAGGCGATTGATAGTCTGATCAATTACGAGACGGTCAAATACTTCAATAATGAAAAGCTGGAGTTGGGGCGTTACGACAGCACGCTGGGGCAGTGGGAAGAATCGGCGGTCAAGAGCCAGACTTCGATGTCCTTGCTGAATTTTGGGCAGTCGTCGATCATCGGCATCGGTGTCACGATCATTATGTTTTTTGCCGCGAATGGCGTGGCGACGGGCAGCATGAGCATCGGCGATCTGGTGATGGTGAATGCCTTTATGCTGCAATTGTTTTTGCCGCTGGGGGCGCTGGGTATTGTGTATCGGCAAGTAAAATACACGCTGGCAGATATGGACATGGTATTCCGCTTGCTCGAAACCCCGCAGGAAGTGCAAGACAGGCCGGGTGTGGGCGAATTGCAGGTGACACAGGGTGAAATCCGTTTTGAGGACGTGAATTTTGCTTATCAGCCGGAACGCCCGATTTTGCAGGGTGTGTCGTTTAGCGTACCGGCCGGGGCGAAGCTCGCCGTGGTCGGGCATAGTGGGGCGGGGAAATCGACGCTTTCACGCTTACTGTACCGTTTTTATGATGTGACGAGCGGGCGCATCCTGATTGATGGGCAAGATATTGCGGGGGTGAGTCAGGCCAGTTTGCGCAAAGCGATTGGTATCGTGCCGCAGGATACGGTGCTGTTCAACGACAGCATTCGCTACAACCTGCAATACGGCAATCCGCAAGCGACGCAGGCTGAGTTGGAAAAAGCCGCCGATATGGCACACATCCGCCGTTTCATCGACAGCCTGCCAGACGGGTGGGATACGATGGTGGGTGAACGTGGTTTGAAACTGTCTGGCGGCGAAAAACAGCGGGTGGCGATTGCCCGTGCTATTTTGAAGAAACCCCCGATCCTGATTTTCGATGAAGCTACCTCGTCACTGGATAGCGCGACCGAACAGGCGATCCAGCAGACCTTGCACGAAGTCGCCGGGCGTTACACCACGCTGATGATTGCACATAGGCTGTCGACGATTGTCGATGCCGACCGGATTCTGGTGATGGATGCCGGTAAGGTGGTGGAGCAGGGGACTCATGCGGAATTGCTGGCACTGCGTGGGCAGTACCAGCGGATGTGGGAGCTACAAGCGAGGGAAGAGGGCTAGTTTTGGTTTAGCGGTAAGCCCGTAGTGCCATTATGTTATGCGGCGTCGGCTCTTCTTCTGACTTAATGGGCTTGATGCTGGCAATGTCAGCCAATTTGGTGGTTTCTAGGCCATCATCGGTATTGGATGCTTCCGGCTCCTGATTTAAGCTCGGCTGCTCGGCGGGAGTGTGATGCTCAAGTGCAACAGCAGGTTGCTTTGCTTCTAAGCTGGATGTGACGTTTTGTACGGCTACTTCCAGTGAGAATAGCAAATCACGTGCATTCTCCATGCCTTGATGTAGATCGCTGGACATTTGTTCGGTTAAGTCCAATGTCTTGGCAATACGTTCGACACGAATGTGGTCAATATGCTCGAATTGCTGTTGGATGCGACGGCTTAAGTCATTACTTTGTTCTTCGCGACGGCGCATGGTTTCAACATGTTGACGGCTTTCTTCTAAACCGGAGGTTAGTTCGTGGCGAGCAAGATCCGTACTTTGCAATAGGGTGCTGAAGTGTTCGTTGGCTTGTAATTCTAAACCTTCCATTTCGGTGTTGAATTTTAGAAAAACAGTATCGGCATCTTGTTGGTAGTGCTGCATTTGTTCCAGTAAATGGCTGGATTCTTTGAGCATCGATTCTAAGCGGTTATGAACTTCAGCAGATAAGCGGGCATTTTCTTGCTGGTTGTGTGCTTGTTCCTGATGATGTTCAAGCAGGCGACGGGTGAAGCCTTGCGCCATTTTTTCCTGTTCACGTAAGCGAACTAAGCTATCGTCAACTTGTGTTAAGCCTTCGTGTAATTTGCTGCGGATGCGTTTGACACTTTCCACTGAATCGCCGAGCTGTTCATCCCAATAGCCTTGCAGGTGTTGCAAGCGGTCGCCGAGTTGACTGGATATATCCCGTATTTCTTGTTCGGCACTGGTGACACGTTCAATAATACGTTCGGCTTGTTCCGCGCGTGCCTGACTGGCTTCATAGCTACGGGTTGCGTATTCAACTTGAGATTTGAGTTTGTTAAATAACTCTTCTGCGTCTTGAGCGCCATGCTGGGTCACTTCTAACACGTCGGCTACCCGTTTGCGGTCAGCTTCCGCTTGCAAGCGAACGACCCTTAACTCTTGGGTTTCCTTACTATTCGTTTGCGGTAATAGAAGCAAAACGGCTCCTATCGCAGCCATTAGTGCAACTAGGATGATGATCCAGTCAATATAACCCAGCATAAGTAAAAACCCTGTATCTAAACCAATAATTTATTCTATCTAGTATAGCGTTGGATAACAGAATTGCTCGTTCAGTTCAATTCTATGGCAGATATTGTGAGCCATTGTTTTAATAATATTGTGGTGACGCCCCTGTCATCCAATCTATCGCTAATAATAAGCGCTACTCATGGTGCACGATTTTTCTCTTGTTGTCACGTAAAGCCAGATCAACGAGTAGTAGGTATTGATGGGTGCAGTCTGTCCGGCAATGCTGGTATTGCCGGATGAGATTGTTTAGCATTTAAGTTGGTTTTCTGACGAGCATGAAAACACGGTGTAGGCCTGAGATCGAATAGGTGGCTGAAGAGGCACTCTCGCCTACTCCCGTGTACAAATCGAAACGCCCGTCTCCTTTGATGGCTGGACCATTGTCTTGGGCGAATAAGATACGCCACTCCGTGCCATTTGGGTTTTTTCCAGCCGCATCAAGTCGAGGTAATTCGGCCAACAATACAGAACCATGAGGGATATAACGACTATCTACCGCAATCGTGTGGCCGGGGATCACTAAGCTACCAGAGGCGGTTCTAGGGCTGTTTTGGGTTTCATGGAAAAAGATGTAGCGTGGATTGCTAGTCAGTGCTTCGAACAGAACGCTTGGATGATTCTGTAACCATTGATTAATGTTGTGGTGGTTCATCGCACCAATCTTGTAACCTTTACTCACTAAATAAGAGGCGACCGATTTGAAGCTACGTCCATTGTCACCGGCATAATCGAGGGTAGCCGTGGTGTTATCTGTATAGTGGATGCGGGCAGAACCTTGAAGTTGTGCTGTATAAAGCAAATAGGCATTGTCGACCCATGCCACCTCTAGTCCTTTATTTGCCAAAGCACCACGGGCAATATCGGCATGAGACAGATTTTTTAGATTGTTAGGGGGTTTACTGTAAACAGGCACATTAAAACGTGCAGTACGTATTCGGCTGCCCTCTAGAAGTGGGGTGTAATACCCTGTGAAATGCCCTTTGCCGTTACTGGATGAGATGGGAATGAGGTCAAATTGCTGTGCCAGTGCGTCGGGTAATAACGCACCTTGCCAATTCAGTAGCCGTTGTACTGTTTCCATCAAGGTTTTATTAACAAGGGTTCTGCCGAGCGGGGCTGCGCGTTGCCATTGTGGCTTATTTTCTAGTGAGCGGGCTTGATCAAGCAAGCCTTGTTTGATTGGGTTACTCAGCGGAGCTGGTGTTGAATAAGCGGCTAACTGTAGGCGTGGTTGTAATGAACCTTGGCGACTGGGTGCAAATTCTCCGCGTTGTGGGTAAGGTTGCGCCCATGATTCCCATAGCGGAGCCTCTGCAAAGGACGGTGTCGTAACGCTGCTGATTACGACAGTCAGTAATGTGGTCGCCATATGACGTTGAAACATGTTGACACCCTTAAATTGTTGTTATGTGATGGGTATGTGTGGTTGTTAGTATTATGGGGTTAGTGTGTGGGGGCGGAAAGCCATAAACGGTATATTCGGATAAATGGGCTATGGCATTAATAAAAAATATTATTCGTCGTATTTCGTATTGATAGAATTGTAAACAACGATTCATCATAAAATAATGATAAGATTTTAGGAGTTTTTTGATAATGAAAATAAAAATTTACGCTTTTTTTGTGCCATTCGGCATGGCGTTTATGTTGCTATGGGTAACTGCTGTACACGCCGCTCCTGCTTACAATTCTAGTGCTAATATTACGCAAATGACGGCTATTCTGGATGGACCAGGCCTGTCTGTGGGGAATTTGTCCGTCACACGGGGTGTGGCGCAACAGTATGGTATTTTTAATGGGGGTGGGGATGCCTTTGGGGTCAATACCGGCGTTTTTTTGAATACTGGAAATTTGGGAAGTATTCAGGGGCCAAACACTAGTGCCGATTATTCAAGCAATACCAAAGTACAATATTTGGATGCTGATTTGGGCAAGATCAATACCACTGCTAAATATGACCCCGCCATTCTTGAATTCGATATTACACCTGCTGGTGACCGAGTGAATTTTGTGTTTGCATTCGGTTCGGAAGAGTACCCCGAGTATGTGTGTAGCCGATTTAATGATGTATTTGGTTTGTTTGTTTCTGGGCCAGGGTTGGATGGTGTGAGAAACGCAGCCTTTATGCCGGATACTGGTGAGGCAATAGCCGTCAATAACGTGAATGCAGGGGTTAGAGGTTCTAACACGGATGGTTCTGCTTGTCAGTTGGGTAACGCCGCTTACTTTGTGGATAACGGCAATGGCAGTGGGAGTAGTTTGAGCCAATTGGATGGCTACACGCGTGCGATGACAGCTTCATTGCCCGGTTTGATAGCGGGGCAGACGTATCATATCAAACTGGCGATTGCGGATGCGGGTGACCCTGCCTACGATTCTGGTGCCTTTTTTAAATGGTTAACCAGTACTAATTCAACCCCCGTGGATTTGTCCTTGCACGTCGCAACGAGTAGCCTTTCCCCGGTTTGGAATAATGAGGTGGAGATTAGCTATACCGTCAAAAATGCATCATCCATTCCGACTAGCTTGGTTCAAGTAGATCTGGAATGGCCAGCCGGGTTGGTTTGGGTGGGTGATGATTCGGCGGGCAGTTACAATGCGACGACTGGGGAGTGGAATGCGAATGTGATTCCCGCGAATGGTTCTAAAACACTCAAGGTTCGGGCGCGAGTGGGGACAGCTGCCAGCTATCGCATTGATGGTGAAATTACGTTTGCTTTCAATGTGGACTCTGATTCTACGCCGTTTAATCGTCGTATTTACCCGAATGAAGATGACACTGCTGTACTGACGCTTTTTCCCGTGGAAAAGCCAATCAACTTGCCACCGGTTCTGACCAGTAACGCTGGTAAAGCCACCGCCACGGTATTGGTTCCAGAAGGGCAGACAGTGGTGACGGTTATCAGTGCTACTGACACCAGTGCTGTTACTTACACTATCAGTGGTGGTGCAGATGCCGCCAAATTTACGCTCAATGCAAGCAGTGGTGTTCTAACGTTTATGTCAGCACCGGATTATGAGTCTCCAACGGATAGCGACAAAAATAATGTATACGAGGTGCAAGTAACCGCGAGTGATGGCAGCTTGAGTACGACTCAGACCTTACACGTTTCTGTGACGGATGTTGTTGAAATAGAGCCGCCCGTGATTAGTAACGCTAGTGCGATTGGCTATTCTGAAAATGCGACAACTCTCGTGATGGATATTAATGCCACCCATAAAACCGAAACAGAGGGCAAGGGTTTGGTGTTTAGCTTTTCTGGGCAGGTAGATGATGCATTGTTTGAGATAAATCCCGTGAATGGCGTGGTATCGTTTAAGCAACCCCCGGATTATGAACAGCCATTGGATGCTAATGCGGATAATGCCTACATTGTTGGTATCCGTGTCTGTGATTCGCACGCAACATGTGATGATCGCGTGGTGATTGTGAGCGTGCAGGATGTCGATGAAGATACAGATAAGGATGGTTTACTGGATTCTGTCGAAAAAGTGCTTGGAACTGATCCGAAGAAAGCTGATACCGATGGTGATGGTATTAGTGATAAGAATGAGCTGGGTGGTGATCTAACTGCTCCTTTGGATCACGATAAAGATGGCTTGATTGATGCGTTAGATGATGATGATGATAATGATGGCATCCTCACACGCTATGAAATACCAGATCCTAATGGTGATGGCAATGCGGCAGATGCCCGTGATTCAGATGCAGACGGTAAGCCAGATTATCTGGATACGGATGATGATGGTGATACGGTACTGACACGTTATGAGATACCTGATCAGAACGGTGACGGTAACCTGGGCGATGCGCGTGATACGGATAAGGATGGCATCCCAGATTATCTGGATACGGATGATGACAATGATGGTTCACCAACATCAACCGAAAAGTCTGATCCCAATGGTGATGGTAATCCTAGCGATGCGATTGATAATAATGGTAATAATATTGCTGCTTATCTTGATGCTGACGAAGACTTTTTGGTGACTGTGCAGCTGCGCGTTATCTTGCAAGGTGCTTATAGCAGTAGCACGGGCCTAATGAGTAGCGCTTTGCACCAACAGAGCATTTTGCCCACTTTACAGCCGTATGGTGAGCTGAAAAGTGCATTTGGGTATGTAGATTCAGGCGGAACGGTGTCACCGTTCAAGTACTATGGAAAGGAAACCATTGGTGCTGCCGTATGGGGTGCGAGTGGTAATGCAGCACCCGTTGATTGGCTATTGATTGAGTTGCGTGATAAAGCTGCCCCGGCGACGCGAGTGGCTGCCATTGCTGCTGTATTACAACGTGATGGTAATGTGGTGGATGCTGCGACAGGTTCAAAAACGCTAAAGCTATTTGATGTGCTGGATGGTGATTATTATGTGGTGGTGCGTCACCGTAATCATTTGGGCGTGATGACGGAAGCACCTGTTTATTTAACAACGCCTCCTAAGATGATTGATTTTAGCCAGCCTGAAACCAAGGTTTATGGCGGCGAGACGGCACGTTTGCAAAGTAAAACAGTGGCGTTGTTATGGTCGGGGGATGTGAATAACAGCAATAGCATTATTGTTAGTGGGCCTGGCAGTGATAGTAATGTTATTTTGGGGACGATTTTGGTTTCGGCTGATAATAAGTTGGTGAATGCATCGTTCCGTTTAGTCGGGTATTACGCCACTGACCTTAATATGGATGGTGTCGCGTTGTACAGCGGGCCTAACAATGACATCAATATATTATTAGGCAATGTGTTAGTGCATCCAGATAATCTGACCTTCAGTAATAATTTTATCATTAAGGGCAGTGTGCCACGTTAGTTGGTCGGTGTCGCAGGTTGCCAGCAGCAAGCGGCTTACACTATAGTAAGCCGCTTATCGCAAGACTATAAGCCGCAAGAACGGAGAAACCATGTCGCAGGCTGATTCCATCCATACCCTATCTTTGAAGGGCATTCACGACGGGGTGCATACGGGCAAATTTTCTGTCATGGAAGCCACGGATGCCTACCTTGATCGTATCGAACGCTTCAATCCTGAATTGAACGCCTACATTACCGTGACCCGCGACACTGCCAAAACGCAAGCCGTGGACATTGACAACCGCATCCGCAAAGGTGAACTCACTGGGGCGATGGCGGGCGTGCCGTATGCGCTCAAAGATTTGTTCTGTTCGGAAGGGGTGTTGACCACCTGTGCTTCCAACATGCTCGCTAACTTCATTTCGCCTTACGATGCGCATGTGGCTGAAAAGCTCAAAGCGGCGGGCGGTGTCTTGCTGGGCAAGAACAATATGGATGAGTTTGCGATGGGGTCTTCCAATGAAACCTCGGCCTTCGGCAGTGTGTGTAACCCGTGGGATGTGAGCAAAGTACCGGGCGGCAGTTCCGGCGGTGGTGCGGCAACGATTGCGGCACGGCTTGCGCCGATGACGTTGGGCACGGATACCGGCGGCTCGATCCGCCAACCTGCTTCGTTCTGTAATATCACTGGGATTAAACCGACTTACGGGCGCATTTCGCGTTACGGCATGATTGCGTTTGCTTCCAGTCTTGACCAGTGTGGGCCAATGGCTGCGTCGGCGGAAGATTGTGCGCTGACCCTGAATATCATTGCCGGGTTGGATGGGCGCGATTCCACCTGCATGGATTTACCCGTGCCGGATTACACCGCCACCCTCAACGGCTCTCTCGAAGGCTTGCGCATTGGTTTGCCGAAAGAGTTCTTCGCAGAAGGCTTGGATGCGCAGGTGGCTGATGTGATTGACCGTGCGATCAAGCAGTTTCAAGCCAAGGGCGCGATCATCAAGGAAGTGACCTTGCCGAATAGCCATCTGGCGGTTCCGGTGTATTACGTGGTGGCTCCGGCGGAATGTTCCTCCAACCTGTCGCGTTTTGACGGGGTGCGTTTCGGGCATCGTTGCGAGAATCCCAAGGATTTGATGGATTTGTACGAGCGCAGCCGTTGGGAAGGTTTCGGTGATGAGGTGAAACGCCGCATCATGATCGGTACTTACGCGCTGTCAGCAGGCTATTACGACGCTTATTACCTGAAAGCCCAGCAAGTACGCCGCTTGATCAAACAGGACTTTGAAGCAGCCTTCAAAGACGTGGATGTGATCATGGGACCCTCTTGCCCGACAACCGCTTTCGGTATCGGTGAGAAAAAAGATGACCCGATTTCGATGTACCTTGAAGACTTGTACACCATCCCGGTCAGTTTGGCAGGTTTGCCGGGGATGACCTTTCCGATTGGCTTTGCGGCTGACGGTTTGCCGGTCGGGATGCAATTGGTCGGTAACTACTTCGAGGAAGCGCGGATGTTGAACATTGCGCATCAGTACCAACAATGGACAGACTGGCATACGCAAGTGCCAGCCCGTTTCGCCTAAGGAGGCAAGCTCATGGAATGGGAAACCGTTATTGGTCTGGAAATTCACGCCCAGCTTTCCACCAATTCAAAGATTTTTTCGGGTTCATCCACGGCTTACGGGGCAGAAGCCAATACACAGGCCAATCTGGTCGATTTGGGGATGCCGGGTGTTTTGCCGGTCTTGAACAAAAAGGCGGTGGAACTGGCGATTCGTTTGGGTTTGGCCATTGATGCTGAAATTACCCAACGTTCGATTTTCGCGCGTAAAAACTACTTTTACCCGGATTCACCCAAAGGCTACCAAATCAGCCAGTATGAGCTGCCCATCGTTGGCTTAGGCCACATGGACATCCAACTGGAAAATGGCGAAACCAAGCGCATCGGCATTACCCGCGCCCATCTGGAAGAAGATGCGGGCAAATCGCTGCACGAAGATTTCCAAGGGCAAACCGGGATCGACTTGAACCGGGCAGGCACGCCATTGCTGGAAATCGTTTCTGAACCTGATATGCGCAATGCCAAAGAAGCCGTGGCTTACATGAAAAAGCTGCACGCGCTGGTGCGTTACCTCGGTGTCGGCGATGGCAATATGCAGGAAGGTTCGTTCCGTTGCGATGCCAACGTCTCAGTGCGCCGCCCCGGTCAGCCGTTTGGTACACGCGCTGAAATCAAGAACCTGAACTCGTTCAAGTTCATTGAACGCGCCATCAACCACGAAGTAGAACGCCAGATCGACATTATCGAGTCCGGCGGCACGGTGGTGCAGGAAACCCGTTTGTTCGACCCGGATCGCGACGAAACCCGTTCGATGCGCAGTAAGGAAGATGCCAACGACTACCGTTACTTCCCCGACCCTGATTTGCTGCCGGTGGTGATTACCCCGGAAGACATTGAAGCCGTGCGGGCGACGATGCCGGAATTGCCTGATGCCAAAAAACAGCGTTTTATGAGCGAATACGCGCTGACCGACTATGACGCCAGCCTGCTGACGCAAAGCCGTGAAGTGGCGGATTATTTCGAGGCAGTCGCGCAAGGGTGCGGTGACGCCAAGCTCGCCGCCAACTGGGTGAATGGCGAAGTCAGCAAAACCTTGGCAGATCACGATCTGGATATTACCGCAGCGCCAGTCAGCAGTGTGGCTTTGGTGGAATTGCTCCAGCGCATTCAGGACGACACCGTTTCCAACAAGATTGCTCGCGAAGTGTTCGAGGCGATGTGGAAAGGTGAAGGTTCTGCCGATGCGGTCATCGACCAGAAAGGCTTGAAGCAAATCACCGATACCAGCGCGATTGAAGCGATGATTGACGAAATCATTGCCAAAAATCCGGGGCAGGTAGCGGAATACCGCAGCGGTAAAGACAAGCTGTTTGGTTTCTTTGTGGGACAAGCGATGCGTGCTTCCAAAGGCAAGGCTAACCCCAACACCTTGAACGACATCCTCAAACAAAAGCTGGAGGGCTGAGCATGGCCATTTCTGAAGATGAAGTGAAAAAAGTAGCCCGTCTGGCGCGTCTGGCCGTGCCAGAGGAACGGTTGGCGGCTTATACCCAAAGCCTTTCCAATATCCTCAATCTGGTGGATCAGTTGAGTGCGGTGGATACCACGGGTGTCGAGCCAATGGCGCATCCGCTGGATATGGTGCAACGCTTGCGTGAAGACGTGGTGACGGAAACCGATCACCGCGCACAGTATCAGGCTGTCGCGCCAGAAGTGGAAAAAGGCTTGTATCTGGTACCAAAAGTGATTGAGTAATATTTATTCATTCTTGCTGGCTACAATCATTTAAAAACCCGCATATTGCGGGTTTTTTGTGCCTTCTATTTAATGCGGAAATTAATTAAGCATGGGTAAAGTTGTTCTGGCTTATTAATACGCGGCAATTATTCAAAAATTAGCTGCTGATAATAACGAGGGAAAAACAACATGCGTATTCAGGCGTGGGGAACACTTATTGCCATTGCTGTCACGATTGGGGTATCGGGGTGTAGCACACAGACTGTCCACTCAGCACAACAAGATGAAACCGATGAATTGCTGTTTGGTGCGAAGAAAAAAGTTTCTGTTGCGAAAAAAACAAGTGAAACACGTCCTAAAGTGGCGAAATATACGGGTAATCAAGCCGGACGCGATACAAATAGTTATGCAGGTGGTGCGTCAGGCAGTACGGCATTGCCAACCATGTCCAGTAATGAACTCATGATGATTGCTGACCGTATTTTCAAGAATGAGAGTGGTAGTGACCCTGATAAATTGGTGCATTGGAATGATGGTGAGAACTTCGCATCCATGGGGTTAGGCCATTTCACGTGGTATCCAGCAGGCAGACCCGCTCGCTTCGGCAATACCTTTCCAGATTTATTAGGGCATTTACAGTCTAATGGCGTGGCATTACCCGCTTGGGTACAACAAGCGCGTTATCAGGGTGCGCCATGGCGAACTAAGGCTGAGTTGATGCATGCTAAGCAAACCGGACAGGTACAGGAATTGCAAAACTTGTTGTACCAAACGCGCCTGTTACAAGCGGCGTATATTGTGGAGCGTGCCCGACGTGCTATGCCGAAACTAGTTGATGCTGCCCCAGCCAATTCCCGCGCTAAGGTTGCGCAAAATTTGAATGCCATTGCGAATACGCCGGGTGGGTGGTATGCCTTGGTGGATTACGTCAATTTCAAGGGTGAAGGCTTGAATACCTCTGGTGGCTATAACGGTCAAAACTGGGGTTTATTACAAGTACTGGAGGACATGAATACTGGGCAATCTGGCCAGCAAGCTCTGCATTCTTTTGCAGATGCTGCTAGCCGAGTCTTGGCGCGTCGGGTGCGTAATTCACCACCTGCTCGGAACGAAGCTCGCTGGTTGGCTGGTTGGTCGAATCGGATTAATACTTACCGCTACCCTGGCGTGTAATTGTCCTTTGTATCGCTCGTCGGGTTAATACTCCATGTCGAGCGATTTTCCCTTATAGTTCCCTAAAAATAATAATAAGAGGGAATTCGTCATGAAAATAAAAGCTGTGGTGGCGCTTGCTGCTTTTGCGAGTCTTGGTTTATCTGCCTGTAGCCCAAGCGCTCAAATGACACGGGACACAGGTAAATCCACAATGCCACAGGCTAGTGTCGCTGGTTCGTCGGCTTTCGGGGCACACAATCCAGCCGCACAAAACACTGTTCATTCTTCTTATGGTTCACAAAATATTAGTCGTCCTAGTCAGGCTGGTAATGGTATGCCTGATCTGTCAACGACAGAGTTGCGTATGATTGGTGACCAAATCTTCAAGAATGAAGGTGGCGGGAATGTTGATAACTTAGTGCATTGGAATGATGGTGAGAATTTCGCATCAATGGGCATTGGGCATTTCACTTGGTATCCTGCCGATGGTAGAACGCAACGTTTTGGTAGTACCTTCCCAGAATTACTGGCTTACATGCAGCAACGGGGTGTGCAACCGCCAGCAGGGTTGTCAGCAACAGGTGGTGCACCATGGCGCAGTAAGGGGGAATTGATGCAGGCCAAACAAACTGGACAGGTGCGGGAATTGCAGAATTTCCTGTACCAAACTCGTGATTTGCAAACCCAGTTCATCGTCGACCGCACCCGCCGTGCCATGCCAAAATTGGTGAATAATACCCCAGAGCACCTGCGTCCACAGGTTATCAGCAATCTCAATGCTGTTGCCAATACAAAGGGTGGCTGGTATGCACTGATTGATTATACCAATTTCAAAGGCGAAGGCTTGAACCGTAGTGGTGGTTATAACCGTCAGAACTGGGGTTTATTGCAGGTATTGGAGGAAATGCAACCGGCACGCCCTGGCGAACAGGCATTGCACGCATTTGCCGATGCTGCCATGCGCGTTTTGGAACGTCGGGTACGAAATTCCCCGCCTGCAAACGGTGAAAGCCGCTGGCTGGCAGGTTGGTCTAATCGTGTGAATACTTACCGTCGCTTATTGGTCTAGTTCAGAAACGCATCGACCAATGCGGTAAATTCAGCGGGTGTTTGCACGTGTGGCAAATGCCCGGCGGCTTCGATACTGATCAGCTCGGCTGCTGGAAAGGCTTGCCGGATCAGCGCCAAATCTTCGTCTGCCACATAATCTGATTGCCCGCCCCGTATGAAGAGTGAGGGGGCAGGGTAGCTCGCCATATTTGCTGGGAAACCGGAAATTTTCAGGTAATGTCGGGCAATTTCCGGCAGATTGCATTGCCAGTAAAAGCTACCATCGGACTTACGCCCCAGATTCTTCAACAGAAAGCCACGCTCGAAGGGGTGTTTGACGGTGGTGCTCAGCCATTCATCCGCCTGTTTGCGGCTGCTTAAACTTGCCAACGGCATGGATACCATCGCCTGCAACAAGGCTTGGTGGCGGGGCGGATAGGCTTTGGGGGCAATATCCACCACCAGTAAGCGCTGGATGCGTTCGGGGTGTTGCAAGGCCAGACTCATGGCGACTTTGCCACCCATCGAATGCCCCATCAGGTCACAGGTTGGCATTCCTAGCGCATCCAGTACCGCCAGTACATCGCTAACCATTTGCTGGTAAGACATGCCTTCGACGTGTGGCGAGTCGCCATGATTACGTAAATCCAGCGCCAGTACCGGGCGCTTACCTGCTTGACCACGCGCAAAGGTTTGCCAGTTATCCAGCGACCCCAGCAAACCGTGTAGCACTACCAGCGGGGTTACACCGCTGTCACTTTCACCAAACCAGCGGTAATTCAGCACGCGAATTGTCGTCCCATCGTGGCAATGCCTTCCAGAATAGAGCTGCGTTCTTCAGCACTCAGGGCGGGGACATTGTAATAGATGCTATGGCGTACATCCTTGATACCGCAGAATGCGAGTGTGCCATCCGTGACCGGGCGATAGATCAGGTGTTCTGCATCGGTTTGGCGGAAATAATCTTCCGTGCCGCCTGCGGTAATCAGCACCAGTGCTCGCTGATGTTTCAGCAAACCTTTTACACCTTCCTGCGAATATTCAAACGCGGTGCCATTGGTCAACACGTGGTCGAACCAGCCTTTGAGGATGGCCGGGCGGTCGAACCACCACAGCGGGTAAATGAATACCAAACCATCTGCCCACAACAGGTCTTTCTGTTCACGGCTGATTTTGTCGGGGATAGTGCCGGTTTGCAGCACGGCCAAATCCGAGGCACGCAGTACCGGGTCGAAATCTTCCGCATACAGGTCTTTGACCCGCACTTCGTGACCGCCTTCCAGCAAGCCTTTGCGGCAATAATCCAGCATCGCATGGTTGAAGCTGCTGGGGTTGGGGTGGGCGTAAACGATCAGAACGCGCATGAGGTTTCCAGTAGTAATGTGAGTTGTGAATTAATGCAGAGTGTCATTTGTGGGCATCGCAGGCTTGAAGAGCAAGTTGGTATCCACTGCGTCCAGTGTATAGTTGGCATTGCAAAATTCACAAATGATCTCAATTTTTCCCTGTTCTTCCAGAATGGTGTCGGCTTCCGCCTGACCGAGGGAGCGTAGCATGGTTTCGACCCGTTCCCGGCTGCAACCACAGTGGAAGCTGATGTCTTTGGCGTCAAACAGGCGCACGTCTTCTTCGTGGAACAAGCGGTAAAGCACTTCTTCCGGTTCCAGATGCACCAGTTCTTCGCGAGTTAGGGTGTCGAGTAACACGGAGGTGCGCTGCCAGTCTTCCGGGTTCACTTCTTCCTGCGGCAGGCGTTGCAACAGGATGCCTGCTGCCGATGTATCATCGGACATCAGCCATAGGCGGGTTGGCAACTGTTCAGAGCGCTCGAAATAGGCTTCCAGTGCTGCACTCAGGGTGTCACCTTCCAACGGAATCAGGCTCTGGTAGCGTTCGTTGCTGTTACGTGATTCCAGCGTAATGGCCAGTTGGGCATCACCAAACAGCGCGGGTAAGGTCAGGTCTTCGGCATCGCGACTCCACTGCGCCAACCCGCGTACCGTACCTTCTGCCGTCGCCTGAATGACCAGTAAGTGAATGGGGCCGTCCCCACGAATTTGCAAGGTGAGAGCACCATCGTGCTTGATGGTAGCTGCCAGTAACACCGCTGCGGTGAGGGCTTCTCCCAGTATCGTTTTGACAAAGGCGGGGTAGTCGGCGCGTGACAGCATTTCCTGCCAAGTGTTATCCAAGTGTAACCATTCGCCGCGCACATGTGCCTGCTCTAGCATAAAACGTCTTAATGTATCTGCTGACATATAATCCATTAACCTTACGGGTTGATAATTGCTTTCTAAATGCGAACTAATCTGCTAAAAAGCACCCATTTTAGCCGGAACGTGAACTTATCACACAACGCGGCTTGCCCAAAGTAGTGGCGATTGTTACATTTAGCGAATTATTTTTTGGGGCTACCGAAAAATTAGCCTGTCCATAAAGAAAGGGCAGCCACATGGGATGTGTTCAAATACTCCATTTTTTAGCTTTAAGTCGGATTGATTAGATTATGTTCAGAGCCTTATCAGGTTTGTTTTCCAACGATATTTCCATTGACCTAGGCACTGCCAATACCCTGATTTATATGCGCGGTAAGGGCATCGTATTGGATGAGCCATCTGTTGTTGCTATCCGCCAAGATCGTGGTCCGGGTGGTCCTAAGTCGATTGAGGCGGTAGGTACTGAAGCTAAAAAAATGCTCGGTCGTACCCCAGAAAATATTACGGCAATTCGCCCAATGAAAGATGGTGTGATTGCCGATTTCACTTATACCGAAAAAATGTTGCAACATTTCATTCGTAAAGTCGATGCTGGCCGTATCTTGCGCCCGAGTCCACGTGTGGTCATTTGTGTGCCTTGTGGTGCTACACAGGTTGAGCGCCGTGCGATTAAAGATTCTGCTCTCGGTGCAGGTGCACGTAAGGTGTATTTGATTGAAGAGCCGATGGCAGCGGCCATTGGTGCGGGCATTCCCGTTGATGAAGCAATCGGTTCGATGGTGTTGGATATCGGTGGCGGTACTTCTGAAGTTGCTATCATGTCATTGCGCGGCATTGTTTATTCTGCGTCTGTGCGTATTGGTGGTGACCGTCTGGATGATGCCATCATCAGCTATGTTCGTCGTAACTACGGGATGTTGATCGGTGAGGCGACTGCGGAACGCATCAAATGCGAAATCGGTTCTGCTTATCCGGGCAAAGAATTGCTGGAAATTGAAGTCAAAGGCCGCAATCTCTCTGAAGGCGTGCCGCGTAGCTTCACCCTGACCAGTAATGAAATTCTCGAAGCCTTGCAAGAGCCGCTGTTCGGTATTGTTAGTGCTGTGAAAACTGCACTGGAGCAAACACCGCCAGAACTGGCTGCTGACGTGGCAGACCGGGGTATCGTGTTGACCGGTGGTGGTGCATTACTGCGTGACCTTGATCGCCTCTTAATGGAAGAGACGGGTATTCCTGTCGTCATTGCTGATGATCCATTGACTTGTGTAGCCCGTGGTGGCGGCAAGATTCTGGAGATCATGGAAGAAGAAGGCGTCAACTTCCTCGCTACCGACTGATCATAAAGCTGAACAACAGCAGCGGAGGCAGTCATTAACGACATAAATTATCATGCCACACCGGGGTTTTCCTTCCGGTTTATGGTGCTTGTTCTAGGGGCTTTATTGCTGATGGCGATTGATAATCGCAATGCAGCAGCGCTTGCGCCTGTGCGCACGATTGCGACGATGATGGTCTACCCACTGTTGACCAGTGTTGATTTCCCTCAGCGTGTGTATCAACGTTCTAGCGGCTTCTTTTCAGCACAAAGTCAGTTGTCAGAGGAAAACCTTACCCTCAAGCAACAAGTGCAAGTGTATTCAGCGCAGCAGCAAGAAATGAATGTGGTCACAGCGGAGAATCAACGTTTACGTGCTATGTTAAATGCTGCGTCTCGCCCGGATTATACGTTCTCCATGGGGGAAATCCTTAAAGTAGCCCAAGACCCAGTCAGGGGATTGGTCACGCTGAATAAAGGCTCGCGTGATGGCGTCAAGGAAAGTCAGGTCGTGTTGGATGGTAAGAACATCTATGGCCAAGTGGTGACTGTAACGCCATTTGATTCGACTGTGATGCAGCTCATCGACCGTGATCATTCTATTCCTGTTCAAAATCAGCGTACTGGCGAACGTGGCTTGGCGAATGGATACGGGCGTGGCACTTCGATGGAAATCAAAAACCTTGCGCCGCTGAGTACAGTGAAGGAAGGCGATGTTTTCGTGTCTTCTGGTTTGGGTGGTTTATTTCCGGCCGGTTTTGAAGTTGCTAAAGTATTTAAGGTGGAATTTAAGCAGGGGAATATGACTATCTTAGCAATGCCATTGGTTGACTACGAATCAGTACGAGAAGTCTTACTCGCGTGGAAAAAAGATGGTGATGATGCTTCTTCTACCACCGTGCTTCCCAGCGAACCACCAAAAGAGACTAAATAAATGCCCGTTAAGGATCCTCGCTTTCCCGGTGCTGTTCTATTGACGCTGATATTTTCGATAGCATTGTCCATTATTCCACTGAGTGAGTCGATTGCCTTGTGGCGTCCTGAGTGGATCGCTCTAACCCTGGTGCATTGGGCATTGGTTATTCGTGATCGTATTAGCCTTTTGATGGTATTCATTCTAGGTTTGGTGGTTGATGCCTTATACGGTTCTTTATTAGGGCAGCATGCGCTTGGCTATGTTCTAGTAACCTATCTAGCGGTACGCTTGAGTTTACGAATGACGCCAGAGGCTTTCCTGCAACAATTAGCTTTATTGTTTGCGATTTTGGGGGTGTATATGCTAGCTAATTTGTGGATGCAACGGGTAACAACCGGTAGTTCACTTGGTTTGCTGCATTGGGCCTCTTTACTGAGCAGTATTGTTATTTGGCCGGTGTATCACTCTCTGCTGGGGTATTTTCATATGCAGCGTAAAGCCCTTTAATGGTGCTTTAATCAATGTCTGGTTTAGGTAAATTATCGCAGTGCCCGCCGTTTTGTTACTGTGGTAGCCAGAAAGCCAAGCCCTGATCAAGAGGAATTCACATGATGTCTACAAATGCCTGCCAGGAACTGCCGTGTGCCGTGATGCCGGACGTTGCCAAGCAACCGCTCGCAGGTGCCAAAGGTACACTTGACTGGGTAGGAATGAGCCAGATTGAGTTGCCCGTATTTTTACGCAGCCCCAACGGGGAACGGGTACAGACGCTGGCGCGGGTTCAAGCTTACGTTAACCTGACTGACGCCAACAGCAAGGGTATCCACATGTCACGCCTCTACGTGGCGCTGGACACGATTCTCGGCATGAATGACTTGACGCCCGAAGTCTTGCGCCAAACGATTACCCAGTTTGTGGATACACATGTTGGTCTGAGTGATGCTGCATATTTGGAATGCCGTTTTGATTACTTCGAGCGCCGCAATTCCCTGTTGAGCGATAACAGCGGTTGGAAAAATTACCCGGTAAAAGTGGCAGCGACGTTGCGCAACGGCCAGATCGATACCGAGGTCAGCGTCGAAGTGCCTTACTCCTCGACCTGCCCTTGTTCGGCTGCACTCGCTCGTCAGTTGATTCAGGAAGGTTTCCGTGAAACTTTTGGTCAGGATACCACTGCGGTGGATGCGAATAGCGTTTACGACTGGTTGGGAACCGCTAACGGTATCAGCGCGACACCGCACAGCCAGCGCAGCATTGCGCAGGTACGGGTCAAGCTGGCAGAAAAAGTTCGCACCTTACCGATCACCAGTCTGATCGATCGCGTGGAAGATGCCCTAAAAACGCCAGTACAAGCCACTGTCAAACGTGAAGATGAGCAGGAGTTCGCGCGTTTGAACGCTGCCAACCTGATGTTCTGCGAAGACGCCGCTCGTCGTTTGAAGGCTGCCTTGAATGATGATATTTCCGTGCGTGACTTCTGGTTGCGGGTGAATCACATGGAAAGTTTGCACGCTCACGATGCGGTATCCGTGGTGGTGAAAGGCGTGGAAGGCGGCTACCGCGACGACCCCCGCGAATACGTGCACCCGACCTGAAACCGTTGCATGGAACACGTTGTTCTGGTCGATCAGCAGAATGCAGTGCTTGGTACGCTGCCTAAAGCTGAGGTTCACACACTAGAAACCCCGTTACACCGGGGTTTCTCGGTTTTTATTTTCAATGCGTTGGGTGAATTGCTGCTGCAACAGCGCAGTTTTGGCAAGGTGACATGGCCGGGGTTCTGGTCTAATTCTTGTTGCGGGCATCCGGCCTTGGGCGAAACGGTGGCTGAGGCCATCCAGCGCCGCGTCCGTGCTGAGCTGGGGATGCAGGTCTATGATTTGTTTGAGGCTTTGCCGTATTTTCAATATCGCTGCGAATACGGTGGTGTCGTCGAAAACGAAATCTGCCCGGTGTGGCTTGCGCGTACTCTGGATGAGCCCGTCCCCAATCCGCTAGAAGTTGCCGCTACCCGCTGGATTCCCTGGCAAAATTTCAAACAAGTGTTGGATGCTGATGCCGCTGGGCGTTACTCGCCGTGGTGCAAGCTGGAAACGTCGCTGCTTGAGGAAAAAGTCGCTGATTTTCTCTCACGCGTTGGCGGTTAAATCCCGATCCAGCTCTGCCAGCCGTTCTGGTGTGCCGATGTCGCGCCAGTCACCTGCAAACCATTCTCCGCTGACTTGCCCTGCGTCCATCGCTGCCCGCAGCAGTGGCGCGAGCGGGTGCTTGCCCGCTGATAACCCAGCAAACAATGCCGGGTGGTAATAACCAATACCGCTGAAGGTGTAACGGGGTTCGCCTGCGTTGGCGACACGCTCGTTGCTCAGGGCGAAATCACCTTGTGGGTTATGTGCCGGGTTGTTAACCAGTACCAGATGGGCGAGATCATGTTCAGGCAAGGCATAAGGCAAGCAAGGGTAATCACACCACACATCCCCATTGACCACCAAAAACGGTGCGTTGCCCAATAAAGGCAGTGCTTTGAGGATGCCACCGGCGGTTTCCAGTGCACCTTCCCTTTGTTCGTCGGAATAGTGCAGGGTTACGTTCCAGCGTGAACCATCGCCAAGTGCTGCTGGAATTTTCCAACCTAGCCAAGCGAGGTTGATGATGATGTCGCGGAATCCGGCGCGAGCCAGTTTTTCAATATGCCAAACAATCAGGGGTTTACCGCCTGCTTGTAGCAGTGGTTTGGGGGTGTGATCCGTCAGAGGGCGCATCCGTGTGCCGTGTCCGGCGGCAAGAATCATGGCTTTCATGGGTATTGTCGTGCTCAATAGTGCGTTTAGTCAGGAATGTCGACAGTACCAATGCGCTCAGGAATTCCCGCACTACGCATCCATTCAATCAGCTCACTGGTTTCGGGGTAACGTGAACCAATTTCCAGTACGTAACTCAAGACCAGCGGCAGGTCGTCCAGATAGCCGGGTTTACCGTCGCGGTGGTTGAGGCGGGCAAAGATGCCCAGTACCTTCAGGTGGCGTTGTAAGCCCATCAGGTCAAACCATTGGCGGTAAGTTTGCTGATCAACAGGCGGTAAAATACCCAGCGCGATGGCTTCTTTGCGGTAGGAATCAACCCACCATTCAACCTGTGATTGTGGCCATACGATATAGCAGTCACGCAACAGGGAAACCAGATCGTAAGTGGCAGGGCCGAGTAGGGCATCTTGATAGTCGATAATGCCAGGGTTATTTTCAGTCGTTACCATCAGGTTACGGCTGTGATAATCACGGTGGACAAAGGCGACAGGTTGACCGATGGCTGATTCAATCAAATGTTCAAAGGTTTGCTGGATGAGTTGGTACGGGATTTCCGCATCACTTAACCCTAAATGGGTTTTCAAAAACCATTCAGGCATGAGTTCCATTTCACGTCGCAGGGTCTTTTCGTTATAAGCGGGTAAGTTGTCACAATCCGCTTGTTGCAATTGCAGCAGGGCTTGTAAGGCATCGGCGTACAAGTCTTTGGCGGTTGCTTCGCTCAGTTTGCTGAGGTAGCTGGTATTCCCGAGATCTTCTAGCAACAAAAAGCCATCCAGCAGATTTTGGGCTAATAGTTTTGGTACGTGTACTTCGGTGGCTGCCAGTAGGTGGGTTACTTCCACAAACGGGCGGATATCTTCTTTGTCGGGTGGTGCATCCATGCAGATGGCGGTACCTTCCGTGCCACGAACGCGGAAATAACGCCGGAAACTGGCATCCGCTGATGCGGGTTCAAGTACGCTATATTCCCAGTTTGGCAGGCTGTTGACCCACTGGGTTAATTGCTCAAGACGTGTATCCTGTGTCATAAGCCTCGGCTTTTCCTGTCTCGTTAATAGGCTATTAAAGAGTGTATCCTAACATGGCAGGCTTTCTGGAAATTTAACAAAAAACGGCAGTTTTTATGAATAATGAAGAAGTGTTGTGGCCTTCCTCTACGTATCACCAGCAAGTAGAGCAGTTACGTTGCTTAATTGGGCAGCCGGTTTATGTGGTGGAAATCAACTCGACCGAAATCAATGCAGGTGTGCACTTTTCGGGTAAGCCGTTGGTGTTGCTGGCAATTGTGGATTTCCCTCGGCCTGACCCGTATCGGCAGCTTTGCCCGCATCTGCTGGTGCTGGACGATGGGCGTGGGTTAAATCTGGGGCGGGTAGCACGGATCAGCCGCAGCAGTGCTTACGCACCTGCGCAGGAAGATATTGCGTTTATCAATCAGGAGTTTGTGGAAAAGGTCTTGCTGGCGCCACGGCGCTTTAGCCGCGAACGGGTGGCAGACACCACGCGCTTGGCATTGGGCGAGATGCTGGGGAGGAGTCCTTCCCCCCCAGCGCTAGAGAACTAGCCTTACTTGTTTTCGCGGAAGTCGATCAGGTTGTCGACAACGCTTGGATCAGCCAGCGTAGAGGTATCGCCCAGACCGTCGATTTCGTTGGCGGCAATCTTACGCAGGATACGGCGCATGATTTTACCAGAACGGGTTTTCGGCAGGCCAGGTGACCATTGGATAATGTTGATCTTGGCAATCGGACCGATTTCCTTACGTACCAGCGTGTTCAGCTCGTTTTTCAGGTCGTCCGTGCCTTCTTCGCCTGCCATCAGGGTGACATAAGCGTAAATGCCTTGGCCGGTGAGTTCGTGCGGGTAGCCAACGACAGCCGCTTCAGCGACTTTCGGGTGCAGTACCAGCGCGGATTCGATTTCGGCAGTGCCTAAACGGTGGCCAGAGATGTTGAGTACGTCATCGACGCGCCCGGTGATCCAGTAGTAACCGTCTTCGTCACGACGTGCGCCGTCGCCAGTGAAGTAGTAACCCTTGAACATGGCGAAATAGGCTTCGTAGAAACGCTTATGGTCGCCGTACAGGCTGCGCATCATGGAAGGCCATGGGCGCTTGATCGCAAGGTTGCCTACGGCTGGGTTGCCTTCGACTTCATTGCCTTGGTCATCCAGCAAGCAAGGTTCTACGCCGAAGAATGGGTGAGTCGCAGAACCCGGTTTCAGTGGTGTTGCACCTGGTAACGGCGTCAGCATGTGTGCGCCGGTTTCAGTCTGCCACCACGTGTCGACGATTGGGCAACGGTTTTTGCCGACAACACGGTGATACCATTCCCACGCTTCTGGGTTGATTGGTTCGCCTACTGAACCCAACAGGCGCAGGCTGCTCAGTTGGGCTTTCTCGACGAACTGGTCGCCAGCACCCATCAACATACGGATAGCGGTTGGGGCGGTGTAGAAGGTAGCAACGTTGTGCTTGTCGCAGACTTGCCAGAAACGGCCTGCATCCGGGTAAGTCGGGATGCCTTCAAACATCAGGGATGTCGCGCCATTCGCCAGTGGGCCGTAAACGATGTAGGAGTGGCCTGTTACCCAGCCCACGTCAGCGGTACACCAGTAGACTTCGCCGTCTTTGTAGTCGAACACGGTTTTGTGGGTCATCGCTGCTTGCAGCAGGTAGCCACCCGTGGTGTGCAATACGCCTTTGGGTTTGCCCGTGGAGCCGGAGGTGTAGAGGATGAAGAGTGGGTCATCCGCTTCCATTGGTTCCGCCGGGCACTCAGCATCGGCTGCGGCGATGGCTTCGTGATACCACACGTCACGGCTATCATTCCACTTGACCGGATCGCCACCACGCTGAACCACGATGCAGGTGTGGACGGATGGGCATTGATCCATCGCTTTGTCAGCATTGCCTTTCAAGGGGACTTTTTTGCCGCCGCGCATGGATTGGTCGGAGGTAATGACCACGCCGCATTCAGAATCTTGAATCCGGTCACGCAGGGCATCCGGTGAGAAGCCACCAAACACGATGGAGTGGATCGCACCGATACGGGTACAAGCCAGCATGGCAACGGCGGCTTCCGGGATCATCGGCAGGTACAGGGAAACACGGTCGCCACGTTTGACGCCACGCGCTTTCAGCACATTGGCGAGTTTGCTGACTTCAGCGTGCAACTCGCGGTAAGTAATTTTGCGGTCTTCGTTAGGGTTGTCGCCTTCCCAGATGATGGCAACCTGATCACCACGGGTGTCAAGGTGACGGTCAAGGCAGTTGTAGGAGACATTCAGTGTGCCGCCGGTAAACCAGTTGATGTGTAGGTCATCTTGATCGAAGCTCCAGTCTTGTACCTTGTCCCATTTCTGGAACCATGTCAGGTATTGCTCGGCCTGTTCGCCCCAAAAAGTATCCGGGTCGTTGATGGATTGCGCATACATGCTGGCATATTGCTCGGCATTAATATTGGCTTGCGCAGCAAACTCGGCGGGGACAGGGTAGGTTTTGACATCGGACATTATTGTTGACTCCTCGTTCTAGCTAATCGGTACGTGAGAACTTCCGTGGTGAAATATGGGCTTATATCCCTTGTTATTAGGCTCTATCTTTATACAATCTGTTGCCAGTGTCCAGCGATGCCGCTGGAAAAAACCAAGATTGTCGACACTTTAGGTTTTTTCTATGCCATCACGAATCAATGGCTGCATCGCTGTTAATAAACTTTTGAACATTGTCGGGTTTTTTTGCTCCTCGCTGGCGAGTAATTCCTTCATGTGTTGGCGCTGGGTTGGCATGTCAAAACACATCGGGCAGTTTTCGATAATTACAGGCAATTCAGCAGCTTTGGCGAAATCAGCGGTCTGGCGTTCACGCGCCATCACCAGCGGGCGAATCACGCGTAAATCCCCGGCGTCTATCCGGTAGTGTGCCTTCATGGTTTTCAATTTGCCACCGTGGAAGGCCGACATCAGGAAACTTTCTGCCAAATCGTCTAAATGTTGTGCCAATGCCAGCACGTTGTAACCGTGTTCGCGGGCGGTGCGGTACATCAAGCCACGTTTCATGCGCGAGCAGAAGGCGCAGTAGGAATCGTTGTCCATGTGCGTTTCCGCCAGTTTCACGATCGGTTCGCGCACGTAGTGGTAGGGAATGCCAAGGCTTTCCATGTAAGGAATCATGGGCGATGGGTCGAAAGTATCGGCTTGCGGGTCGATGGTGACCGCCGCAAACTCGAAACGGATCGGCGCATGGCGCTGGAAATGGTTGAGCAGGTGCAGCAGCGCCAATGAATCCTTACCGCCGGAAAGGCCGAGCAGGATGCGGTCGCCTTCGCGGATCAGCTTGTATTCACCGATGGCTTTGCCGACTTTACTCAGCAGGGATTTGGGGGGCTTGACGAATTGATTCATTCCAGAAACATAAACGATTGTTGGGGAATAAGCTATAGCGGGGAAGTGGGCAGGCAATAAAATTGCCTACCCATGAGAGTTAGAAGTTATAAACAGCCCCGAGTGAAATTACGGGTATGTTTTTCAGTGCATCCACATCATCGTTGACCTTGGCGATTTCAGCGTCAATATCGCTTTGTGCGACCGTGCCCGTAGATTCCGTCAGGGTGATTTTAGGGTCGCCTTGGAGCAGAACTCCGGCATCAGCGGCAAATGTCCAGCCTCTGGTGCCACTGAATGGTTTACGGTAGCCAACACCCAGATAAGGCGATACGTCGTCAAAACTGATACCGGAGGTGACCGTGCCGCTGTTGATGGTGGCGTTACCAATAGTAACAGGGTCGGCAGCGCTGACAGTGGCAGTGGCATCCAATTTGTTGTTGTTCAGCATTGCACCACCGCTGACAAAGAAACCATTCCCGGCAGGGCGCCAGTCAGCCAGCGCAGCAACGGTCTGCATGTCCAGCTTGGCTTTGTAGTCGGTGTTATCCAGTGTTTCGTCAGTGTCATAGCTGAACTTATTTAGTCCTAAGCGCAGGTCAAGGTTCGGGGCGACGGGCTTGATGCCTTCAATGCCCAAACCCAGCGTCCCGACTTTAGCCCCGACACCCATACCAGTGGAACCACCCGCAAAAGCATTATTAGCGAGCAGGGTTAAGCCAATCATGGCGATGTATGATGCTTTCATAAAAATATCTCCAACATTATTATCAATAAACCAGCCCTTGGGCTGGTTAGCCCAAATTGCAAAAAGTGCAATAAAATCAAAAAAAAGAAAGAAGGAGGGTGCGAGTGCACCCCCAAGACTCAAGAAGATTTACGGTTGTAGCGGTGCGCTAACAGCAGTGAAGTCGCTGGCGTCTATTTCTTCTAACGTACTGCCATCGATATTGATGCGAAGCATCTTGCCTTTGTTAACGTCGCCGCTCGTCATAGTAAGCAGCATCGCTTGAGTGCCTGAGCTAATTTTAACAATATTCTGAACACCTGTTACTGCTTCCAGCGTGCCGGTCCCTTCTTCATATTGGCCGTTGCACTTGTCCCGGACTATGGCTGTTGAGCCACTGAAGGAAATTGTCATCGCAGTGCAGTAATCATTGCCTGTCATGTCGAAATTAAGGTGTTTGCCATCCAGTGCTGCCAGTGTGAGTGGTTTGGTGTAATTCCACGTCACGAAACTACTACTACCGCCATCAGTGGTGTTTTCAGGCCAGAAATCAATACCGTTGTCATCTTGGCTGAGTTTGCGGAGGTTATATTGCCCATGGTCGCCTATTGTGAAAGTGGCCAGAAGCTCCCCGTTATTCAATTGCCAAGTTCCGCTCTTGTTTTCAACGGACTGGTCGCTGCTATCGTAGCTGTATATGGAGAAAGTGCCATCGGTTTTCAGAGTGGCAACTTCTATGTAGCCCGATTTTTCAAGGGTGGCAAACGTTTGGCCTGATACTTCACTGCTTTGCCAAGGAGTCGAGCCGACTGATTGGTAGACATGTTTGGCAGCATCTGCTTCAGTAACAACAGTCTGATTGACCAAGGCAACCTGACTATCAGCCTGTATCTTCGTCAGAGTAGCACTATCCAGAATGGTTTCGATGCACTTGATGGTGATGGTGTCGCAACCACCTTCATGGGCAATCAGTGCTTTCAAGCCGTTTTTGGTGGTGGTATCCAACTTGACTTTGGAAACATCAATCAGGTCTGAGTTGGCATCAGTATCCATCGTTTGTAATAACTGGGCGAGATAAGTAGTATCTCCTGGGGAAATGAGGGTGACGGGCAGTTTGGCTTGCGCCTTGCCAGAACCGAGTTCTACGCCGTCGAGGCTGAAGGTGACGGTTTCGCCCGTGATGTAGTTGAATTCGCCCTTGTCGTTGGTCACGCCGCTTTGGGTGGCGGTTTTGTAGGTCAAGCCCTTGACCGGAGCGTCAATGAATACGCCGGTTTTGACGCTGGTGTCAGCGATAGTTGTGCCGCCAGTCGTGTCGGGCGTAGTGGTAGCAGCAGTACCGGAGCTACCGCCGCCGCAAGCGGTCAGCAGCACAAGGCTGGAAGCCAGCAGGGTAGTGGAGGCAATAGTTGCAAAACGTGATTTGACTTGAGTCATGATGAATATTCCCCATAGTGTGGTGTAACAACGGCGAATAGCAGCGCCGTAAGCCCAATTTGCCCACGAACCTATTCGGTTAATAAGCAAATTCACACGAGGTTAACAAAAAATATGTAAATAGTGGTTTACATTCGTGAAATTTTTTATGATTTTCATCAAATTTTTTGCAGGCAAGGCTATTGGGGGACGCGACTTGAGAAAAGCTCAAAACCCGAACTCAACCCCCAACGTCACCGCCCGCTTGCGCCCCTGCACGATAGTCCAGCTTCCATTGCTGCGCACGCCGATTTCATGTTGTACCCCTTGGAGTGGCTTGTGGCTAGGGCGCACGTTGACGATCAACGTGTCCTTGCGCGTTTCATCCCGATTGTCGGCAGCTTCGCTGTAGCCGCTAACACAAAGCCCGGCGCTGATGCAGAGCAATGGGCGTGTGTAAGTGTTGTGTTTCACAGGGAGACCACTTTGACCATACAGTACAGCCCGGTTAAGTCAGGAAATAGGATTTCGCCGGTTTCGTTGACGCTTTTCCAGTGCGAAATGGTGGTACAGGGGTGATCCGGTGCGCGGAATATCACATGCAGGCGTGCTTTTTCGCCCGGTTCCGTGGTGGGGATGGGAATGCTGTTTTCCAACGGTTGTAAGCCGTATTGAAGTTTTTTCCCCTGATACTGCTCCGAGCCATGGAGTGCTTGGACGCTAAGGTGTTCGTCCACGCATTGCAACCGCCAGTTCAACCACGGCTGTGAACCCAGATTGGCGACCTCCCAGACTTTTTCGAAGGTTTGGCCGATTTGGACAATGCTGTTATCGGGGTAGGTAATATCGGCAATAAATCCACTGGCAAAGGCTTTAGTGCCCCCCATTTTACTCTGGTGGCTGGGCAGAGCATTACCATGAAAATAAAAGCGCAGCATACTGAGCGGATGGGTTTCTAGTGTATCTGCAACTTTTATCAACGTGGAAAGGCGTGCCTCCGTAATATCGGCACATAACAGTTTGTGCCATGTCTGTCGGGAAATACCAGAATGTTTAGCTGCTGTAACCAATGTCATGTCTAAGGTTTGCAGCCTTTCTTTCATATAGTTAGCTAAATCCAATGCTGACATGCTATCTCTCTCCCCATGATACCCTCTGTTACAATTTAGCACATCTATAGTACGCTATTGTATAAGGCATTTGGGATAATTTGAGAATGACTGTCAGTACATTTTGGTTATAAATCCCTTAATTCTTTGCGTAAAATTTTACCAACATTGCTCTTCGGCAATGATGTTACAAACACAATTTGTTTTGGACATTTATAAGCGGAAAGTTCGTAGCGGCAATAAGCACGTAATTCCTCCAGTGTCAGGCTTTCATCTTTTTTTACCACAAAAGCTTTGACGATTTCGCCGGAGTGCTCATCTGGTGCGCCAATCACGCCTGCTTCTAGCACTTTGGGGTGGCTGGCGAGTACATCTTCCACTTCATTTGGGTACACATTGAAGCCAGAAACCAGCACCATGTCTTTGAGGCGATCCACCAGTTTGATGAAGCCTAGTTCGTTGATTACCGCCACATCGCCGGTGCGTAACCAGCCGTCCTCCACCATAACATTGGCGGTTTCATCGGGGCGCTGCCAGTAACCTTGCATGACTTGCGGGCCACGTACCCACAATTCGCCTGCTGCGCCGATGTCCAGTTCGTTGCCATCAACATCGCGGATGGAAACCTCAGTGGAGGGGACGGGTAGCCCGATCATGCCGTTGTAATCGTGTAAATCAACCGGGTTGATGGCTACAGCAGGGGACGTTTCGGTCAGGCCATAGGCTTCCAGCAAGGTTACGCCTGTGAGCGCCTTCCAGCGTTCTGCCACGGATTTTTGTACCGCCATGCCGCCGCCGAGGGAAATTTTCAGGCGGGAAAAGTCTACTTTGCCAATATCAGGGTGGTTCAGCAATGCGTTGTACAGCGTGTTGACCCCGGTGATAAAGGTAAACGGTTCGTGCGCCAGATCCTTGATAAATGCGGGCAGGTCGCGAGGATTGGTGATCAGCACGTTTTTCGCCCCCATCTTCAGGGCAAACATGGCGTTCGCGGTCAGTGCAAACACGTGGTAAAGGGGGAGAGCGGTGATGACAATTTCTTTACCAGCGACCAAATCAGCCGTTGTCCACGCTTCTGCTTGCAGCATGTTGGCGATGATATTGCGGTGAGTCAGTGCCGCGCCTTTGGCAATGCCGGTCGTGCCGCCGGTGTATTGCAGGAAAGCGATGTCTTCATGCCCCGGCTCGGCATCCTGAAAGCGTGTGGCGTATTGCTTGCCTAGCGTCAGTGCTTGATTAAATTTGATGGCAGTTGGCAACTTGAAGGCAGGCACCATCTTTTTTACGTATTTGACGACCAGATTCACCAGCAGCGACTTGGGAAAGCCAAACAGGTCGCCAATTTCAGTGGTGATGATGGTTTTAATCGGAACTTTATCCAGCACGTCTTGCAGTGTGTGAGCGAAGTTAGCTGTGATGACGATGGCCGTTGCACCGGAATCTTTCAACTGATGTTCGAGTTCGCGGTCGGTATACAGCGGGTTGGTGTTGACGACAACCAGCCCTGCCCGTAATGCGCCGAACAGGGCAATCGGGTATTGCAACAGGTTGGGCATCATCAAGGCGATGCGCTCGCCCGGCTTCAGCCCCGCCCCGTGGATCAGGTAGGCGGCAAACTGGCGGGTGAGTTCATCCACGTCGTTATAGGTCAGCACCTTGCCCATATTGCTGAAGGCAGGAAGCGAGCCGTACTGTTTTACACTGCGCTGGAACAGGTCGACGAGTGAATGGTATTGATGGGTGTCAATCTCTGCCGGGACGTGTTTTGGGTAACTTTGTAACCATAGTTTGTCCATCTCCTCCTCCTTAATTTCTCAATGGCTTGCCAGTTTCCAACATGTGGCCGACTCGCGCCAGTGTTTCCGGTTTGCGCACCAGTTGGGTGAATTGCGCGTATTCCAGCGCCAGCAGGTCGTCTTCGCTCAGGGTATCGGTCATGTCCGTGTCGCCGCCGCTGAGGACGCTTGCCAGTGCTTGCGCGACGACGGCATCGTAAGGCGTGGCTTTGCCTTGGGTGCGGAAGTCGTTGACCGCCATTTCCATGGCTACGCGGGCAGTTGCGCCGGGCAGGTGGAATACGGGTGGCTCGGGTGGCTGGTAGCCTTCGACCATCGACAGAGCGCGGGCTTTGGCATCCGCCAGCAGGCGGTCGCGGTTCATGGTGATGCCGTCGGTGTGGCGCAGGAACAGGTAGTCTTTGGCTTCAAAGGCGGATTTGGCGACGGTGGCGACGCTGATGATTTCAAAGCATTTCAGCACGGGTGGTAAAGGGCCACGCGGCATTCTGGGGTTGGTACTCCAGCGGTGCAGCATTTCCTTGCAGCCACCCCAGCCGGGAATCAGGCCGACGCCGGTTTCGACCAGCCCGACGTAGGTTTCGGCATGGGCTTGCAGGGCGTCGCAATGCAGCAGGATTTCACAGCCGCCACCCAGTGCCATGCCAAACGGTGCGCCGATGACCGGGAAGGGGGCGTATTTGAGGGTTTTGTAGGCTTGTTGACCGCCACTCACCATCTTGTCGACTTCATCCCAACCGCCGAGTTTGGCGGCGAACATGAGCAGGCCGAGGTTGGCACCTGCGGAGAAGTTGCTGCCTTCGTTGTAGATGACCAGCGCTTTGTGGTGGTGGGGGATGAGTTCGACCGTTTCCTCGATCATTTCCAGAATCAGCGGGTCGAGGGAATTCATTTTGCTGTGGAATTCGAGGCAGGCGACGCCATCGCCGATGTCCCACAAGCTGGCTGCGTCGTTTTCTAGCAGCGGTTCGGCGTGGCGTTTGAGGTCGGCGAGGAGCAGGACGCCGGGGGGGCGTTGGAGCGGTAGGTAAGAGCCGTCGGGTTGCAGGTAGAGGGTTTCGTTTTCGTTATGGCGATAGAAACCATGTTCCCGCGCCATTGTCAGCAACGGTGGAACATCCTGCCCATCCGCTTCTAGTCGTTGTGCGAAATCATCCGCGCCCAATTGATCAATCAGTTCAAATGGTCCAAATTTCCAGTTGTAACCCAGTTTCATGGCGGTGTTGACGGCGCAAATATCGTCGGCAATTTCCGGCACGAGTGCGGCGGCGTAGCGCAAGGTTTGCGACAGCACCCGCCACGCATATTGCCCGCCCTTGTCGGGGTGGGCAATGAGCGCTTGTAAACCGCCATCGCGGGTGGCTTTCACGCTGTCGAGTTTGGCGGGTTGGGAAGGGTTGTATTCGCCGGTTTGCAGGTCGATGGATTCTTTGCTCTTTTGCCCGCCGTCGCGGTTGAGGCGGTAGAAACCGCCCTTGCCTTTGCGCCCGGTGTAGCCGGTGTCGATCATATTCTGGATCAATGGTGGAATCGTGGCTTTTTCGCGTAAGGGATCATCGGTTGGCAAACTGCGGTTCATGCTGCGCATCAAGTGCGGCATCAGGTCGATGCCCACCAGATCGGAAAGGCCGAACACGCCGGTTTTGGGTATGCCCATCGGCCTGCCAACCACAGCATCGGCTTCTTCCACCGTTAGCCCCATGTCAATGGCTTCCTGAATCGCGGTTTGTATCCAGAAAATGCCGATGCGGTTGGCGATGAATCCGGGGGTGTCCTTGCACGGTACGACGCCTTTGCCGAGTTTGAAATCGCAGAATTGGCTGATTTTTTCTACCGCGTCCTGATCGGTTTGCTCGCTGGTGACGATTTCCAGCAGGCGCATGTAGCGCGGCGGGTTGAAGAAATGGGTGATCATGAAGTGCGCGGCGAAATCGTCCGGCAAGCCTGCCACCAGTTCGTGCAGCGGGATGGAGGAGGTGTTGGAGGATATGATCGCGTCGGCTTTACGCACGGCTGCCAGCTTGCGGTACAAGTCTTGCTTGATGGCGAGGCGTTCGACGATGGCTTCGATGATCCAGTCGCAGTCGGCGAGTTGCGGCAAGTCGTCTTCGATATTGCCGGGGGTGACGAGGCGGGCGTTCTTTTTGTGCATGAACGGCGCGGGGTCGGCCTTGAGCAGTTTGGCGAGGGCGGTGTTGGCAATTTGGCTGCGGTCGCTTGCGCCTTCCGGCACGATGTCGAGCAGCAGGACGGGGATTCCAGCGTTGGCGATGTGGGCGGCGATGCCTGCGCCCATCACACCTGCGCCAATCACGGCAACTTTGTGGATGTTCATGACACAGCCTCCAGAATGGTGGCGATGCCTTGCCCGCCGCCGATGCATTGGGTGGCTAGGGCGAACTGTTTGCCTTCACGTTTGAGCAGGGCAGCGGCTTTGCCGGTGATGCGTGCGCCGGTTGCGCCGAGGGGGTGGCCGAGAGCGATGGCTCCACCGTCGAGGTTGATTTTCGCCATGTCGAGGCCGAGGTCGCGGATGCAGGCGATGGATTGCGAGGCAAAGGCTTCGTTAAGTTCGATAATGTCGAGGTCGGCGACGCTCAGCCCGGCGCGTTGCAGGGCTTTCTGGGTGGAAAGGATTGGCCCCAGCCCCATGGTTTCTGGGGCGCAGCCGGAAATGGCGATGCTGCGAATGCGGGCGAGGATGGGTAAGCCGTGGGCGTTGGCGAAGTCTTCGCTGCATACTAGCGTGGCGGATGCGCCGTCGGTGAGCGGGGAGGCGGTTCCGGCGGTGACAGTGCCGTGTTCGTCGAAGGCCAGTCGTAAGCCCGCCAGCCCTTCCAGCGAGGTGTCGGGGCGCAGGCAGCCGTCTTGCGTGACCTTGGCGACGGGGATAATTTCGGCGGCAAGTTTGCCAGCAGCTTGGGCGGCAGCAGCTTTTTGTTGGCTGGTGACGGCGAAGGCTTCCTGTTCTTCACGGGAAATGGCGTATTGTTTCGCTACGATTTCGGCGGTTTGTCCCATGCCGATGTAGGCGGCGGGCAGTTTTTCGTAGAGGTGCGGATTGGGTGAAGGGTTGAAGCCAGTCATGGGGATGCGGGTCATGGATTCGACCCCGGCGCAGATGAAGGTGTTTCCGGCGTTCATCTGGATAGCTCCGGCGGCTTGGTGGATGGCTTGCATCGAGGAGCCGCAGAAGCGGTTGACGGTGACGCCGCCGACGGCTTGCGGCAAGCCTGCCATTAGCACGATCAGCCGTGCCATGTTGAAACCTTGCTCGCCTTCGGGGAAAGCGCAACCGAGGATCAGGTCTTCGATTTCAGTGCCATCGACGCCGGTTTTCGCCAGCAGGCCGAGGACGGCGGCAGTCGCCAGATCGTCGGGGCGGACTTTGGTAAACGCGCCCTTGTGGGCGAGGGTAAACGGGGTGCGGGTGTACCCGGCAATGACGACGTTTTTCATAAGACTCCTCCTTAGGTGGGCATTTCGGAGTCGGGCAGATGCGATAGGCACTCGGTTTCGATGCGGGTTAGCTCTTGCAAGGTTTGCGCCAGATCTTCCTGTTGCTGGCGTAGCACCTTGACCTTTGCTTGTACCTTGTCCAATAGGTAGCGCAACTGGCTGGCGTGGGCGGGGTCGCATTCGGCGTGGTAGAGGGCGAGAAATTCGCCGATGTCTTCCAGCGAAAAGCCGAGGCGTTTGCCGCGCAGGATGAGAATCAACCGCGCTTTGTCCTGATAGTTGTAGACGCGGTTTGCACCGACCCGCTGGGGCTGGAGTAGCCCTTTGTCTTCGTAAAACCGGATCGTGCGGGTGGTGACGCCACATTCATCTGCCAGTTCGGAGATGCTCCACAGTTTCTGCTCCATAATCACTCCTTTGGATGAATACTAGAACTGCTTAACGTTAACGTCAAATGCCTGACGTTTTGTGGTGTTAACGGGCAGATGGACGCAGCATTTGGATGTGGGGGATGCCTTCTTCGAGGTATTCGTCGCCGATGATGGTGAAGCCGAGGTTTTCGTAAAAGGACTGAAGGTAGGCTTGGGCGCTGATGCGGATGGACTGGCCGGGGTAGATGTCGGCGATGGTGTCGATGGCGACTTGCATGATGCGCGTGCCGAGTCCAGTGCGGCGGTAGGCTTGGGTGGTCAGGACTCTGCCGATGGCGGGTTCGGGGTACTTTTCGCCGGGGTCGATGATGCGCAGGTAAGCGGCGACTTTGCCATCATGCAGAGCAGTCAGGTGCCAGGAATGGGTGTCGTGTTCGTCAGCATCTGGGCAGCAGATGTGTTGCTCGGCGATGAAGACGGTTTGGCGGGCGAGTGTGATGGCGTGGAGTTCGAGGCTGGAAAGGGTTTCCAGTCGGCTCCAGTGGAAGTTGATGTTGTTCATTTGAGTATCCGCTATCAACGTTTAATTTCTGCCAAGACCCGCCCGGCATTCGTGTAATCATGCGCAACTCGCCGAATCTTCCCATCCCGTTGCAAAAACAGCGACGGAAAACTGTTCCCGCCAATTCTCCGCGCCAGCGCCATCTCTGCCAGCAATGCTTGTTGGGTGGTTTCCGCATTCAGGTTACGGGCGAAAGCCGCCACATCCAACCCAATTTGCTGCGCCAGTGCGCACAAGGTGTCGGTGTTGGACGGATTCTGTGCGTGCCGGTAGTAAGCATCCTGAATTGCGTGGATCATGGCGATTTCGCCATCCTGCCCCTGTTTACGTGCCAACAGCACTGCACGGCAAGCCGGGTAAGTAGAGCGGCGCGGTTGGCATTGTTCCCAAAAAGCGAAGTTGAACACCGTGCCGGGAACACTCTGGATGATTTTGTGCCATTGGCTTTGCACATAGGCGCGGGTTTCCGGCGGCATTGACTGGTCAGAATCAGGTGCAAGTCCGCCGAGCACGTATTGCACGCGGATAGTGGCAGGCAATTGCTGCTGGATTTGCATCCACATCGGGCGGAAGGCATAACACCAACTGCACATGGGGTCGTGAACGTAATAGAGGATGGTTTCGGGTGACATACTACAAACCTGCTGGGCAATTTTCCTTTATACTATTTTTCCAAGAATAATGTTTTTAGGGAGAACCATGCGTGAGTGCACTTTACCCACCCATTCGTGACAATGGAAATTTCTATCTGCGCGTCGATGATGTACATGAGCTTTATGTGGAAGAGTGCGGCGTGCCGGATGGCTTGCCCGTAGTGTTTCTGCATGGCGGCCCCGGTTCGGGGTGTGAGCCGTGGCATCGGCAATTTTTTGACCCTAACCGTTACCGCATTATCTTGTTTGACCAGCGCGGTTGTGGGCGTTCGCGGCCTCATGCCTCGTTAGAGCGTAATACGACGTGGGATTTGGTGGCGGATATGGAGCTGATCCGCGAACATCTAGGCATTGATCAGTGGGTGTTGTTTGGGGGGTCGTGGGGTTCGACGCTGGCACTGGCGTATGCGGAAACCCATCCAGAAAGGGTTGCTGGGATGATTTTGCGCGGTATTTTTCTGTGCCGCCAGCAGGATATTGATTGGTTTTACCAGTTGGGGCAGGGCATTGAGCGGATTTACCCTGATTACTGGCAGGATTACCTTGCGCCGATTCCCGAAGCAGAGCGCGGCGATATGGTGAAGGCGTATTACCAGCGCTTGATTGGTGAAAACGAGATTGCGCGGATGCAGGCGGCGAAAGCCTGGTCAACGTGGGAAGCACGTTGCGCTAATTTGCAACAAAAGGAAGCGGTGCTGTCGCATTTTACTGACCCGTACACGGCGATGAGTGTGGCGCGTATTGAGGCGCACTATTTCATCAATAAGGGCTTTTTGGCGCCTGACCAGCTTTTGAAAAATGCGGCGCGGATTGCGCATTTGCCGGGCAGCATTATCCACGGGCGTTACGACATGATTTGCCCACTGGAACAGGCCGTGGCTTTGCATGAGGTGTGGCCGAATGCGGATTTCCACATTATTCCTGACAGCGGTCATGCGGCGAGTGAGGCGGGCATCCAGCAAGCCTTGGTGCAGGCTACTGATGCTTTGGTGGAACATCTGGAATGATTGGGCTGATCCAGCGCGTTTCCCGCGCACAGGTGGATATTGAGGGCGTGACCGTTGCTGAGATTGGGCGGGGTATTGCGCTGTTGTTGGGGGTGGAAAAGGCTGATACGCCTGCAACGGCTGAGCGTTTGCTGGAGCGAGTGCTGGGCTACCGTATTTTCCCCGATGCGCAGGGCAAGATGAATTTGTCGTTACGGGAAGTGGCGGGCGGTTTGTTGATTGTGCCGCAATTTACCTTGCCTGCGGATACTCGCAAGGGGATGCGCCCGAGTTTTACCCCCGCCGCTCCGCCGGATCAGGGACGCTATCTATTTGAATATTTTACAGATAAGGCGAGATTGCAGCTTGAGAGCGTGCAAACTGGGGTATTCTCCGCCGATATGCAGGTCTCCTTGACAAACGACGGACCAGTAACATTCTGGTTGCAGGTGTGATAGGGGCTGCTATTATTACAGTTGATCGGGTCATCCTGTTGCTACATCCTGACAATCAGGTAAGGTATACGGATGTATGTTAAAAAGTGTCAATGCTTTATGGAAATTGTCTGGAGCGGCATGTAATGTCTTCTGAAATGTCTTCTACTATCAAACGGATGGAAGGGCAGCCGGTGTTGTTTGCAGCACGGCCCACCCGTTTGTCATTACAACAACTGAACTTTGGTGAAGACCACTATCGGGCGGTCACGGTAAATGTTTGGCGCAACCATGCGCTGGAGTCTATCGTTAGTTTGGCGAACCCGTATTTTGCGTTTGGGCGTTGGCAAGTGGCCTTCAATTTTGGGGATTACGATGATTCCCTGATGTTTGCTGGGCACGCCCCGGCTGATATTGAACTATTATGGTTAGATAGCAGCCGCTATCTGGAAAATACGGATTTTGCGTCGTGGAGCGAATGGCTGCTGACCCGTTTGGGTGTACTGCGTTCGACATCGACCGCGCCGATTATTGTGGCCACTTGGTTGCAAAATCCCGAGCAGCGCCAGCAGATGCAGGCATTGGTTGATACCTTGCCGGACATTTACTTCGCTGATATAGGCAGTGTTTGCCGTGAAGCCGGGGTTGAATTGCTGGATATGCGGATTGCAGTTGCGACCGGTTCGCCAGTCAGCAATGCTGCCCAGGCAGTATTGGCACGCAAGCTGGCTTGCCATTGGCTTCCGGCAGCAATTTCCCCGCCGATTAAAGCCTTGGCGCTAGATCTGGATAATACCTTGCACAAAGGGATTCTGGGTGAAGATGGGGTTCAGGGTGTGGAACTGACCCCACAGCACATTGCTTTGCAAGCCTCCATTAAAGCTTTGCAGCAGAAAGGTATCTTTCTGGCGCTGGTATCACGCAATGAGCGGGTCGACGTGGAGGAACTGTTTGCCAAACGTGATGATTTCCCGCTTAAATGGGATGATTTTGCGGCAACAGAAGTGTCATGGGGCGACAAAGCCAGTGCGATTGCCCGGGTGGCGCAAGCTTTGCGGATTGCCCCGGATGCGGTGCTGTTCGTGGATGATAATCTCGGTGAGTTGGTGGCGGTGACCAGTCAGTTGCCTACCGTTCACGCGATTCATGCCCACGACAATGCCGAGCTGACCCAGCGGGCGATGGAATATTACCCCGGTTTGTGGCGCTGGAAAGTCACCGCCGATGATGTGAAGCGTAATCAGGACATGAAGGCGAATGCCTTGCGTGAGTCCTTGCTCACTGAAGTGACTGACCCGGAAGAATATTTACGTAACCTGCAAGTGTCGTTGACCTTCAATCATTCCCCACAGGAATATTTGTCGCGTCTGGCTGATTTGTGCAAAAAGACTAATCAGTTTAATCTGGCGATGCGGCGATTTAGCCTGTCGGAAATCACCGAGCGTCACCAGAGTGATAATTCTTGTGTCGCTTGCGTGCAATTGAAAGACCGCCTGTCAGATAGTGGTATTATCGCTGTCATGGTTGCCGAACGTCACGGTGATTTGCTGGTTATTGAGGAACTGTGCATCAGTTGCCGCGCATTAGGGCGTCAATTGGAAGACACGTTGGTGTTATGGACTATCCGCCAGATGCCACAATTCCAGACCTGTCAGCAGGTTGCTTTCCGTGTCCAGCATGGCCCACGTAACCAGCCAGCCATTGCATGGTTGGCCGAGCATCTAGAAATGGCACCTGATGCCGTTCAAGAAGGGCTGAACGGTATCCCGAAACACAAACTTGAACAGTTTACGCCTGTACAAAGCGTCAAATTAACCGAGGAATAACAAAATATGGATGCAGATAAAGTTAAGGCTACCTTACAGGCAGCTATTGTTGCTGTATTGGGCAAGCCTTTACCCAGTGGTGAAGAGGCATGGCTGACAATGAATGGCCGCCGCGACTGGGATTCCCTCAAGCAGGTCGAAATCCTGTTGATGCTGGAAGAGGAGTTTGGTATCCGTTATACCGAAGAAGAATTCGCGCAATTGGATACGGCGGCTGACATCGTGGCATTGACCGTGTGTAAATGTAACGAGGATTCTTCAGCCCCTAACCCTGACGATGACTTATTTAGTTATTATTAAAACCCAGTGCACTGTATGAATTACCTAAGGGGCAAGCATGGCTCGTTTTGATGAAATACTGGTTGGGCAAGTGGCCGAACTGGAACACGTCGTCACCGAAAAAGATTTGGAACGCTTTGTTGAGTTGAGCGGCGATGATAACCGCCTGCACGTGGATGCTGATTATGCAGCTCGCACCAGCTTCAAGAAGCCGGTGGCGCATGGCATGTTAGGGGTGTCATTCATCTCGACCATTATTGGGACACGTTTGCCGGGTGACGGGGCGCTGTGGTTCTCCCAGAGCCTTGAGTTTTTGCTGCCCGTTAGGGTCGGTGACACCTTGTTGGTACGTGCCGAAGTGCTGAGCAAGGCGGATCGTACTCAGGTTATTGAACTGCAAACCGATATTTTCAATCAGAACCGCCAGAAAGTGACCACGGGTATCGCCAAGGTCAAAGTGGTGGAGTTTGAAGAGGATGTGTCGATTGAGCCAGAACCACCGCGCCCGGTTGCTTTGGTGGTGGGTGGCTCAGGTGGCATGGGCAGTGCGGTATGCCGTAGCCTTGCAGCCGCCGGGTTTGATGTGGCCGTACATGGCTTTACCCAAATGGATAAAGCTGCTGCCATTGCGCGTGAAGTCGAAACGGCAGGGCAAAAAACGGTAATCGTGAGTGCGGATATTCGTGACGAGGCCGCTGTTGCCAATATGGTGCATCACGTCAAGCGTCACTTGGGTAATATTACGGTGCTGGTGAATTGCACGACAGCTTCCATGGCACCTATCCGCTGGACGGATGTGTTGTGGAAAGATTTTGACGCGCATTTGCAAACGGCATTGCAAGGGGCTTTCCATTTGGTGCGTCATGTCACGCCACAAATGGAAGCGGTGGGTTACGGTAAAATCATCCATATCAGTGCGCAAATGTTGGATACCCCGATGGGGAATCAGTTGCCGTTTATTACCGCGAAAGCCGCTTTGGAAGGTTTTAGCCATGCGTTGGCGATTGAATTGGCTTCCAGTGGTATCCGCGTGAATATGGTTGCCCCCGGCATGACTGATACCGCGCAAATGTCAGAAGTGCCTGAGCGTATTCGCTTGATGGCTGCTGCACGTGTGCCGTTACGCCGTTTGGCTAAACCGGATGATATTGCCGGAGTCGTTACCTTCCTCGCTTCGCGCCAATCAGATTACCTGACGGGCGAAACTATCCGCGTTAACGGCGGACAGGTTATGTCCTGATTTTTAGTAAAGGATTTCTCATGTTTAAGTCCATCGTACTGTTTTTTGATAACGTACTTAGAAGTCTCATCCGCAATTTGGGCGGTTCAGTCGGGCGTTCATTACGCTACATGTATTACAGCCGCCGCTTGGGTGGTTGCGGTAAAAACGTCATTATTGATGAAGGCGTTATTATTCAAGGTTCGCGTGATATTTACTTGGGCGATGATGTGTGGATTGACCGTTATTGCATCTTGATGGCCGGTAAAGTTCCGTTGGAAGAGGGCGCAAAAGTGCTGACTAACCCGAATTATCAGCACGACATCGGTGAATTGCATATCGGCAATAATGTCCACATTACCCCGTATTCCTTGATTCAGGCGCATGGTGGTGTCCAGATCGGTAATGATTGTGGCACGGGTTCTGGTGCAAAAATTTACTCACTGACTAATTTGCCGACGGATTCTGGGAAGCCTGATCGTCGCGTTTGTTATAGTTGGGGTGGGGAATTGGCGCAACTGTCCGCACCGATTGTGATTGGTAATAACGTTGGGATCGGTCTGGGTGCAGTGATTTTGCCTGCGGTGACCATCGAAAACGAATGTTTTGTGGCACCTTATTCCATTGTGATGAGCCCTATTAAAGAAAATAGTTTTGTTTCCGGGAATCCTGCTCGTAAGGTTAAAGAGCGTTTCCCTGTGGCGGAGGCTGAAGCCGTCAAAGCAGAATAAATAGTTTGAGAACTGGAGGATTGTTATGAATGTTACCCGATTGATGAATATTGCAGTATTAGCTGCTGGTTTGAGCATTTCTAGCGCCGCTTTTGCGGCTGATGAAGCGAAACCTGTTGGCATTACCGCCGAAAAAATGAGCATTACCGTCAAGCATGGTGGTGCTGATGTTGAAATCAAGCGTAATCAAGATAACAAGGCGGTCGTGTCGGAAGATTTTGCGAAGACTTCGCGCCCTTGCCCGCCATTCTGTATCCAACCGGATAAGGTCGCTGAGGGTGTTGATACCATTGCCGAACTGGGTATGCTGGATTATCTGGAAAAAATGAATGGTGGTGATAACAGCATTCTGGTGATCGACTCCCGTACCGCTGACTGGGTGGAAAAAGGTACCATTCCCAGTGCAGTGAATATTTCGTGGGAAAGCTTAGCTCCCGACCGGGGTGCAACCACTGATGGCATCATCAAAGTGCTGACCGAGGAGTTCGGCGTCAAACTGGCGGATGGTGCTGATGCCATGTCGGTTGACGAAGCTGTTACGACAGGTGGCGATGCCGTTAGCAAGGTGTTTGATTATTCCGGTGCAAAAACACTGGTCATGTTCTGTAACGGTATGTGGTGTGGTCAGTCACCGACCAACATCAAGACACTGCTGAAGTTCGGCTACCCGGCTGACAAGATCAAGTGGTACCGTGGCGGGATGCAAGATTGGGAAATTCTCGGTCTGACAACGGCTAAACCAGCGGCTGTCAAGGCAGAAGAAAAGAAGTAATGCCATTGTTGGAGTATGCAGGAAAGGCCAGTTGATCTGGCCTTTTTTGTGTGCGCGATTAACGTTCCTGTACCAATACCCACGGTGCAACCACGACTGCCCACAGGTTATCGGGTTGTTGGGCTGCCCATTGTAGGGCGGTATCGTCATTTAGCTGGCCTACCTGTTGGCTATCCAGCCAGTTTTTTAGTCGTGCGGCCTCGTCTTCGGCGATGCAGGCTGCAACGTCGATCAAATCCAGTTCCGGGGCAACTTGTATGACCCTGCCACCCGCGAAATACCGTTCCAATTCAAGCCAAGTAATGCGGGCTGTTTCCAAATTTAAGCGGTCACGTAGGGGCAGTAGTTCTTCCATTGTTAATCTATTCCTTATGTTAGGCTTTGGGCAAATCGAAGATTGGCTTCTAGCCGTGATTTTTCTTCAGCAGGTGTTTTGGGGGAGTTTAAGAGACGTTTCATCATTTTAGCAGCTTCTTTATGTTTGTTGGTATATGCAGCACAGATAGAAAGTTCGTCAGTAAATCGCCATTCGTAAATGGATTTTTCTACAAATAAGATGTCATTTGGTAAGGATGTGTCTTTAGCTGGCCAGCCTAACTGTAAACCTAGGTGATAATGCCCGTTGATTCGACATATTTTGATCGCCTCATGAAGTGCTTCGAGACGTTGCGGACGATAGGTGTGGGCAATGAGAAAGGCGTTGATAACGTCTAGGTGATCGTGCCCTAACAAGTAACGGTTTTTAGCGACTTCTAATAGGGAGTAATAGACTTCTTCCGGCCAGCCTCCCATGTCAGCCCGCTTTTGGTATTGTAAGCTAGCTTGTTCAAAGTTATGGTCATCTCGGTAGCTTTGAGCGAGATAAAATTGGTAGCGGGTATTATCAGGTTCTTCACGAAGTGCTTCTTCGAGTACCTTAATATCGTTTTTATATTTGTTTGGATTTTGGCTGCGCGCACCTTCTGTCGTGGATTGTATGACGTAATCCCCGGATAGATTTGTACGGCTATAGGTTGTTGGGGTGCTTAGGTATTCGTGTAGGACACCATGCCATTTCCAAGGTAAGCTGGCACGAATGAGTCTTTCGTTGTAATACTCGATGCCGTTACGTTGCATTTTTAGGCCGTAGCTGTCAGCAGTCAGTTTGTGAAAACGAAATTCCTCAGATTTTGATAAGTAGTCATCCGCATCCATGATTAGGATATAGCCGTCACGGCCTAAGGCCTGTTCGAGTGCTAGATTGCGATTGTGAGCAAAATTCTTCCATTCATTTTCGATGAGTAATCCGGGAATATTGTGCTGTTTGAAGTAGTCAGTGATGATTTGTTGTGTGCCGTCTGTTGAGCCGGTATCGCTGATTACCCAGTAATCTATAAGATCTTTAATACTGTCTAGACAGCGGGTAATGATTTCACTTTCATTTTTGACAATCATGCTTAGGCAGATGCTTGGTTTTCTTGCATTCATTATTTGGAATCCTCCTATTGTCAAAGAAAAGCCCACCTAGGGCGGGCTTTTCTGTTAGGTGAAAAGTGGTGATCTCTTAGAAGAACCACCACTTGTTATCCGTAGATAACGTTAGGCTTAGGAAACCTTACCGGTTAGATCCATGCCTTTCTTCAGGTCGGCTTCAAAGGTGAACTTGCCGTCAGCGCCTTGGGTGCTCAACTTGAAGACTTTGCCGTCGCCGTCATTGTCTGCAAAGTTGCCATACCAGCCGTTGTAAGTACCGGAACCGCCAGTGGCAGTCAGTGTACCGTCAGCTTGCTTTTGAACACCAGTCAATGTCATGTCACCTTTAGATGTCCACAGTGTTGCTGTAGTGCCACCATTCCATGTGAGTTTCACATCAGAATTGCAGCCATCCGTGGTTTTACCAGTATGCATCCCTGGAGTGATCATTACAGGCATTGTACCGCCAGTTGCACCAGTTGCACCAGTTGCACCAGTTGCACCAGTTGCACCAGTTGCACCAGTTGCACCAGTTGCACCAGTTGCACCAGTTGC
>NZ_JHYQ01000026.1 GCF_000621325.1 Thiothrix lacustris DSM 21227
AAGCACATTGCGGATGCAAGTTGGGGTGAGTTCACTCGCCAGCTTGCGTACAAAGCTGGCTGGTACGGGAGGACATACGTTGAGATAGGGAGATTCTTCCCGTCCACTAAACGCTGTTCCTGCTGTGGGTTCGTGAAAGAAAACATGCCGCTGGACGTGCGATCGTGGGAGTGCCCCGAATGCGGCACAACCCACGACCGTGACGTGAATGCAGCACGTAACATTTTAGCCGCCGGGCTGGCGGTGTTAGCCTTTGGAGAGAATGTTAGTGGCGATGGCATTTCGGTGTCGTCGTCCTGTTCTCGGTGAATTAGGAATCCCCCGGCTTTAGCCGTGGGGAGTAGTCAAACTGCTCAATCGTTGTGCCATCGTCCCGGTCGACTTGTACCTGTTCCAGCACCCGACCACGCAGGATGGCTCGTCCGTGCCGCCGTTCAATCCCGCGCTTGCTGTATTCAAAGCCGTAAATGCGCCGCCAGACCAGATGCCCCTGACGGTTGCGGGCAGGTTTCATGCTTTCCAGCGCCACGGTTTGATCCAATAACTGCACGTCAATCTCGCGGCAGGCACGTATGGCAGCCTCCACTGCCCGTTCTTTGGCGTTCATTGAGTCGATCCAGAACCAAAAACCCAAGCCAAGTAACCCCAGTAAAAGCAGATTTTCCATTATTGTCCTTGAAAATAGTAGAATGTACCCATTATTACGGAAATCCGCTAACCGACACAAAGTAAAGAGCGCACATGGACATACCTCAAATCACACAAAAACCCACCACCATTACCTTTATTGGCGCTGGTAATATGGCTCGCAGCCTGATTGTTGGCCTGTTACAAGACAAGGCGAACGTCGTCTTGCGCGTGGCTGACCCTGATCTGCAACAACTCGATGCTATTCACAAACACTGGCCGGATGTGCTGACCACGACTGATAATCTCGAAGCCATGCAAGGCGCGGATGTGGTAGTGCTAGCGGTCAAGCCACAAATCATGTGCGCCGTGACCGAAACGCTGGCTGAAGCGGCTCAACGCAGCCGCCCGTTGTTTATTTCCATCGCCGCCGGTATCCGCGAAGCAGCGCTGAACCGCTGGTTGGGCGGCAATCAGGCGATTGTGCGTTGTATGCCGAATACGCCCGCATTGGTGCAAGCCGGGGCAACGGGTCTTTACGCCAACCCGCAGGCGTCTGAAAAGCAGCGTAGCGTGGCGGAAAGCATCCTGCGTGCGGTCGGTATTACCTTGTGGTTTGACGATGAAATCAAGCTGGATGCAGTCACGGCGATTTCTGGCAGTGGCCCGGCCTATTTCTTCTTGGTGATGGAGGCGATGCAAACCGCTGCCGAACAATTGGGAATCCGTGCTGAAGACGCGCACTTGCTAATCATGCAAACGGCCTTGGGCGCTGCCAAACTGGCGCTGGAAAGTGGCGATATGCCAGCCGAACTGCGCCATAAAGTTACCTCGAAAGGCGGTACGACCGAGGCAGCCCTCAAGGTGTTGACCGGCGGTGGTTTGCAGGACTTGTTCGTACAGGCATTGCAGGCGGCAGAAAGCCGTTCCCGAGAATTGGCAGCCGCCAACAGTTAATCATTACTCATCCATATTTATTGGGGATCGTTTTACATGGAAGCCTTACAGAATGTCGGCGTTTTTTTGGTGCAAACCTTATTCTCGCTTTATATCGGGGCGGTGCTGATCCGTTTCCTGTTGGCCTTGTCACGCGCTAATTTTTACAACCCGCTGTCACAATTTTTGGTCAAGATTACTAACCCGGTGTTGGTGCCGTTACGGCGTCTTATTCCGGCGATTGGCAAGCTGGATACGGCGGCGATTGTGTTGGCGCTGGGCTTGAAAGTTATTCAGGTTCTCCTGCTCGTGGCTTTGCAAGGCAGTGATGCTAATTTGCCAGTGGTACTGGTTTATGCGATTGTGGATTTATTGCGTACCGTTATCCAGATCTACATCTTCGCGTTGATCATTCAGGCTGTATTGAGTTGGGTAGGAAACAGTTATGGTAATCCGATGGCCGATGTATTGAATAGCTTGACGGATCCTTTACTACGCCCGATCCGTAAGGTGGTACCGACCATCGGTATGGTGGATATGTCGCCGATGGCGGCTATGCTGCTGTTGTACATTGTATTGATTGTGCTTCAGTCAGTCGGCTTGTAAGGCATGGCGACGGAATTTTACCGTTGGGAAGATGATGTGTTGCACCTGTTTGTGCGGGTGCAGCCCAAAGCGAGTCGGGATGAATTTGCTGAAGTGCAGGAAGATCGGATTCGTATCAGGATTACAGCCCCGCCCGTGGATGGCAAAGCTAACGCACACCTTGTGAAATTTTTGGCAAAAACGTGTGGTGTTGCTAAATCAAAGGTGAAGATAATAAACGGAGAAACCGGCAGGAATAAGCACTTGTCTATCGAATGTCCGGTTCTTTTGCCAGCAGGTATTGAAAAGGCAGGCTAAAGGAAACCTTGAGCCTGCCCCGCGAAACAGTTATCGCTTAACGGAATTAACGGTAGCCACCGCCGCCGTTACCACCGCCGAAACCACCACGGCCACCGCCGTCACGGCTACCGCCACCGAAACCACCACGGCTACCGCCGCCGTCACGGCTACCGCCACCATCACGGCTGCCGCCGCCGAAACCACCACGGCTACCGCCGCCGTCACGGCTACCGCCGCCGAAACCACCACGGCCGCCGCCGTCACGTGGACGATCTTCGCGTGGCTTTGCTTCGTTAACTTTGATGTTGCGGCCTTGAACAGCTTGCTCGTTCAGACCTTGAATAGCTGCATTACCTTCAGCACCGTCTGGCATGTCAACAAAACCGAAGCCCTTGGATTGCCCCGTCATTTTGTCTTTGATCATGCTAACGCTGGTTACTTCGCCATAAGCGGAGAACAGGTCGCGCAAGTCGTTTTCGGTAATTTTATAGGGCAGGTTGCCAACGTAAATATTCACTGTTTGTCATCTCATAAAAGCGTGTGCTGCTCGGGAATTTACGTTATAGATAATCAGTCACACCAAATTACCTGATAACGATCGACCATTGTGGTGCGATAGGTTATGCACTGTGAAACCTGTAAGTTTAGGCTGTTGTAGCAGTAAGCAAACACAATAAACTTTCAAGTATCAGGCAAGTTATTCAGAGTGTACCCCAGTTTTCTGTCGCTTGTAACAAAAATCGGATGATTGTTTGGTTAATTTTTTATGTCAGCCGAAGTCCCCGAAAGGTAGGCATTCAGGAAGCTGTCAAAATCCATTTCTTCGCTGTCTTCAATAGCTTGCTGGCGGATTAACGAGGTTGCCGCGAGTTGCTGAAATTCCTCTGCCAACGCAGGATCAAGCTCACGTTTCAAGAAATAATCACGGTGCTCGTCAGATTTTCGCTGGGCAAATTCAAAGAAACTTTCCTGATTGGCGTGCATTTCTTCCAGCATTCGCGCCGACGGGGTAATGTCGGGATTGTAAGCAAGCTGGATCTGGCTATCCAGACAGTCGGTGTAACAGTCTTCTCCGTGCACGGTGTTGAGCATTTCGGCCACCGGACGCATGGCTTGCAGTAATTCCCGTGCATGGTCACGCAGCAATACACTCTTGCCCAGACAGCTTAAGCGCACTTCTGGGTCACGTCCGCGATGCGCGGTGAGCATCTGATTGTGGTTGATGACCTCAAACTCTTCGGCAGAGACCAGCGGGCTTTCCTGTAGTAGGCAAAAATGCATGAAGACTTCGAGGAAAAACAGTTGGCGGCGGGTTAATCCGGCGGGGTGGAAGGCGTTCACATCAATAGAGCGCAATTCCACGTAGGCAATGCCGCGTTTTTCCAGTGCATCGGTCGGCTTCTCGAAACCTTGCAAGGGCTGCTTGGGGCGTACCGTGCTGTAGTACTCGTTTTCAATTTGCAGGGTATTGGCGTTCAATTGGCGGTATTCGCCTGCGACCTTGACGCCAATCTCCCCGTAGATGGGGCAGGGCGTGGTAATGGCGCGGCGTAAACTGCTGATGTAAGTTTCCAGCGTGTTGTAACACACCTTGACGCCGGTTTTGTTTTCCTTGCTATTGGTGTAACCGATATTGCCCATCCGCAAGGAGGTGCCAAACGGCTCGTACAGGGTGTATTCGTTGAAAGCCTCCATGCCTTCTGGGGCGGGGCGATTGCCGAGGAAGCTTTTGCAAATCGCAGGGGAAGTGCCGAATAAGTAAATGATTAGCCAGCCGTAACGTTGCAGGTTGCGCACCAGTGCCATGTATTGTGCATCGCGGAAGGTGCGCAACTCACCTTGATCACCTTGCACTTGCTGCCAGGGTTGCCAGAATGCCTCGTCGATGGAGTAGTTGAAGTGAATCCCGGCGATGACTTGCATCGCTTTGCCATAACGCCAAGCCAGCCCTTCGCGGTAAATATGCTTCATGCGCCCGGCGTTGGAGTTGCCGTACTCGGCAATGCGGATGTCGTCTTCACCCGCCAGCACGCAGGGCATACTGGTCGTCCACAGGCGTTCGTCTTCCAGTTGCTGGTACACAAACGTTTCGATATTCAGCAAGAAATCCAGCGCTTGCGCCGCCCGTTCCTGCGGTGGGGTAATCAATTCAATCAGGGATTCGGCGTAATCGGTGGTGATCCACGGATGGGTCAGGGCAGAACCGAGTACTTTGGGGTGATCACGCTGGGAAAGACGGTTATCGGGGGTGACGCGCAGGCTTTCTTTTTCCAGCCCCGTGCGGGCATTGCGCAGGTAAGGGTACAGTTGATTGGTGTCAATCTCGCGCAGGCGTTGTTCCAGCAGATGGTACACGGGCAGGTTCCTGTTCAGGCCAAACGGGGATTACAGCATAGAACCACCATAATGCAAATTTCCCGTGACCGAATGTCGGTGTGGATACAGGAAAAGATACTTTCCGTTGCATTGCTATTATAGTTAGGGTCTCGCATACGGAAGTCAGTTTGATGATGAAACACCTGATATTAACCGGTCTGGTCGCGTTTGGCCTAAGTACCAGCGCATTTGCCGCACTTGATCTGGACGTGCCGACCCTAAACCTTCCCGATCTCGGCGATTTTGCTAACAATACCCTTAGCAGCACCGAAGAGTCTGTGCTTGGCGTAAAGCTGATCCGCGAATTACGCGGTAGTGAGCCAGTGGTAGAAGACCCTGAGCTCAGCGGTTGGTTACGAGCCTTGGGCAACCGTTTAGCGGCACAAGCTCCCGGTGGCATTGGCAATTACTATTTCCTGATCGTCAAGAACGCTGAAATCAATGCCTACGCCATGCCCGGCGGGGTGGTGGTTATCCATTCAGGTTTGATCCTTAATACAGAATCGGAAAGTGAGTTGGCAGCGGTGATCGCTCATGAAATTGCCCACGTTTCCCAACGCCATATTGCGCGAATGATGGCAGGGGGGAAGAGTAATCCACTGCTTACCGGCCTTGGTGTCCTTGCGGGTGCTGCTGCTGCCAGCAAAAGTCCAGAAGCAGCCCAAGCTATTATTACGGGGGCGATTGCCAGTGAATTTCATCGCCAACTCAGCTTTAGCCGTCAGATGGAAACCGAGGCTGACCGGACAGGTTTGCGCATTCTGGCTGGAGCGGGGTTGGATCCTCAGGCTATGCCATTGTTCATGGAAAAGCTTGATCGGCGTACTTCCGATGTGAATGGCGATATTACGCAGTATCTGCGTACTCACCCACAGAGCATCGACCGCTTGAGTGATACTCGCGAGCGTGCCAACCAGTTAGGCAAGCGCCCAGTACGCGAGGATGGTGATTACCTTTATGCACGGGAAAAACTGCGGGCTATTACCACGTCTGGCTCCTCGCGGGTGGCTCATGGCAATCCGCAACTGGCGCAATATGCCGAAGCTGCCAGTCAGTTACACCGGGGTAATGCCAAGGCTGTCTTGCAACTATTAGGTACACAGTCTCGGGAACTTCCGGTTGCTTTGACCATTGCTGAGGCGCTCAATATCTCACAACGTTATACCGATACTGAAGCCCTGTTGACTCCGCTGGCAAACGCTTATCCCGGTCAGGAGGCTATTCTCGTGCCACTGGCAGAGGCATTACTAGCCAACCAGCAATCGGCAAAAGCTTGGCAACTCATGAGCCGTGCCCGCCTGACCGAGCAAACCAGTTTGGAATTCCTCGAAGTCCGCCAGCGAGTTGCTGAGCAAGCAGGTCAACCTGTGGAAGCTTATCGCTCTGCTGCTGAGCGCAGCCTGCGAATGGGGGAGTACAAACATGCTCGCGCCATTCTTGAACAAGCTTCACGTTTGCCTGGTAATCCCGCGCAGACCAGTGCCCAATTGCAAGCCATGGCACGTGACATCGAGCGCATGGAGTCCCAGCAGAAGCAATTGGATAAGTTTTGATATATTGACCTTAAATGATATAAGAATATCGTTATATTCTTATAATCAATTGGTTTTATTAAAGTTTTTTTGCGTGTTTTACCACAATCGGTTAAGCTCAATGTCTGACTATTGATATATCTCAAGTTTTAAGGTGACATGAGGAGTGCAATCTTAATTTACAAGCTTGAGGTTTGATTTTAATCATAATGGTTCTGTTAGAGAGGAGGTAGTTATGCGGGAATTTTTTCGCATTTTAGTTATGTCAACAACGGTTTCGGTGTTGGCTTTAGGTGTCGGTGTCACATCTGCTTATGCAGCTGATGGCGCTAAAAAAGCAGATGCTGCTAAAGCAGATGCAAAACCGGCGGAAGAAAAAAAAGAAGTAACAGGTAAGGATCTGGCTTTTGATCGTGCTCTTGGCAACTGTTTGGCGTGCCACATGATTGCAGGTGGTGAGTTGCCGGGTAATATCGGTCCACCTTTGATTGCTATGGCGGCTCGTTTCCCAGATAAGGCTAAACTGAAAGCACAAATCTATGATGCTCGTGTTGCCAATCCTAATACCATCATGATTCCTTTTGGTCCGATGGGCATCCTGAACGATGAGCAGCTTGATAAGGTCGTTGACTTCATTTCAACCCTGTAATTTTTAAATATTCACTGAATTCTTGGAGAGAGGAATTTTATGAAACGTAGAACATTTTTGCAGGGTACATTAGCGGCTAGTGCAGCTGGCCTTGCGGTGAGTGCTGGCTTGTTGACGCCGGGCATGGTCATGGCAGAGGGCGGCGGTGCATTCGATGCAAAGTCGATGGAAGATGCCCTGAAAGTGATGGCGCTTACCCCAGAAGATTCCGGTGACGTTAAAATCAAAGCCCCTGAAATTGCTGAAAATGGTGCAGTCGTACCGGTGACCGTTACCTCAGGTGTCGCGGGCACAACCGAAATCAGTATTCTGGTTGATGGCAACCCGACCCCACTGGCAGCGACTTTTATTCTGGCAGAAGGTACATCCCCTGAAGTTTCCACCCGTATCAAAATGGGTAAAACAGCCAACGTGGTGGCAATCGCAAAAGCAGGCGATAAATCCTACACCGCGAAGCAGGAAGTTAAAGTCACCATCGGCGGCTGCGGCGGCTAATTCAGAGGAGCAAACACATGTCTAGCATTAAACTCAAAGCCTCAGCCAAAGATGGGGCAGTCGAAGTCAAAGCCTTGATGACTCACCCAATGGAAACTGGGCAGCGCAAGGATAAAAAAACCGGGGAACTGGTTCCAGCGCATTTCATTAAAGAAATCATTGTCACGGCGGGTGATAAGACCGTCCTGACGGCTAACTGGGGTGGCTCTGTTTCCAAGAACCCTTACCTCGCGTTCAGCTACGCAGGCAAAGCGGGCGACAAGGTGAAACTGTCGTGGACAGACAACAAGGGCGAGAAAGATTCCGCTGAAGCTGATGTTGCCTAACTGGAGGAGATTCTTATGAAACAAGTATTTACAGCAGCAGCCGTTGCCTTGGTTTTGAGCATCTCTGCATTGGGTACCGTGCAAGCTGGTCCAGCAGAAGATTTGACGGCCTATCAAGATTATTTCAAAACAACCTTTAAAGACGTACCTTTTGAAGATTTCAAAGACGGTGCTTATGCCCTAGATGCTGGCTTGAAAGAGCAATGGCAGTCTATGGAAGAGTTCCCGCCTTATGAGCCGGATATTGATGCGGGTAAGACCATGTGGGAAACCCCGTTTAAAGATGGTAAAACCTACGCTGATTGCATGGGTGATATCAAAGCAATCCGTACTAAATACCCGTTCTATGATGCCGAAAAAGACACCATTGTTACCGCAGAAGGTGCGCTGGATGCCTGTAAGAAAGCAGGTGATGGCGAAGGCTTTGTGGATAAAGATGGCAAGCCATTCCTGAATAAAGGCAAAATCGCCCAACTGATGGCCTATATTGCCATGGAAAATCGTGGCAGCAAAATTGCTGTATCGACACCGGAAGGCAAGGCAGTGGATTGGTACGAAAAAGGCAAAACCTTCTACTACGCCAAGCGTGGTCAGTTGAATATGTCTTGCGCAGATTGCCATACCAGCAACGCGGGTAAGATGATCCGTGCGGATTTGCTCAGCCCATCCTTGGGGCATGTTACCCATTGGCCAACGTACCGTTCAGCAGATGGTGAAATCACAACGTTGCATAACCGTTTCATGGGTTGTAATACCATGGTTCGTGCCAATAAGTTCAAACCACAAAGTGATGAATATAAAGCACTGGAATATTTCCTTACTTATACGTCCAACGGCCTAGAATGGAACGGCCCTGGTTCACGTAAGTAACACGCTTACGTTCGATCTGACAATCGATGGAACCCGGCTTCGTGCCGGGTTTTTTTATGAGAATTTTTCAAAAAAACGGAATATTTTCACGATACGTTACGTCTTACTACCTGAATGTTAGTAATACATCTCTAGAGAGGAACCTATGAAACGTAGAACATTTTTGCAGGGTACATTAGCGGCTAGTGCAGCTGGCCTTGCGGTGAGTGCTGGCTTGTTGACGCCGGGCATGGTCATGGCAGAGGGCGGCGGTGCATTCGATGCAAAGTCGATGGAAGATGCCCTGAAAGTGATGGCGCTTACCCCAGAAGATTCCGGTGACGTTAAAATCAAAGCCCCTGAAATTGCTGAAAATGGTGCAGTCGTACCGGTGACCGTTACCTCTGGTGTAGCGGGTACAACTGTAGGAAAAAACCATCGGCGGCTGCGGCGGCTAATTCAGAGGAGCAAACACATGTCTAGCATTAAACTCAAAGCCTCAGCTAAAGATGGGGCAGTCGAAGTCAAAGCCTTGATGACTCACCCAATGGAAACCGGGCAGCGCAAGGATAAAAAAACCGGGGAACTGGTTCCAGCGCATTTCATTAAGGAAATCATTGTCACGGCGGGTGATAAGACCGTCCTGACGGCTAACTGGGGTGGCTCTGTTTCCAAGAACCCTTACCTCGCGTTCAGCTACGCAGGCAAAGCGGGCGACAAGGTGAAACTGTCGTGGACAGACAACAAGGGCGAAAAAGATTCCGCCGAAGCAGACGTAGCCTAACCCGCTACTGTTGGTTAATTCGTAGAGACGCAAGCTATTGCGTCTCTACCGTGTCATTTTCCTCTCATTCAATACCGGAGGAATCATGCGAGCCATTGCCGCATTTATCGCTATTTTCTGTTTGTTGCTGGGGCTGAATGCCCGTGCTGATGACAAACTTCCGCCGGTCGTGATGGAACTCATCAAGGTTTCCGAGCACGTCTACTATGTTCAAGGTGCGCCCGGTGCAGCTACCCAGAATCACGGTTTTATTTCCAATGCTGCGGTGATCGTCACCGATGAGGGTGTGATCCTGTTCGATACCCTCGGTTCACCAGCACTTGCACAACTATTCCTGCAAAAACTCAAAAAAGTGACTGACAAGCCAGTAAAAAAGGTCATTGTCAGCCATTACCACGCTGATCATGTTTACGGCCTGCAAGTGTTCAAGGACATGGGTGCGGAAATCATTGCCCCCGCTGGTGCTGAGGACTATCTCAATGCCGAGAATACCCAGACCTTGTTGGAAGAGCGCCGTACCTCGCTTGCCCCGTGGGTGAATGCCGATACCCATATCGTCAAACCTGACCGTTATGTGGAAGGCAATGAAGAGATTAACTTCGGTGGCGTTACCCTCAAACTGATTTTCAATGGCAAAGCGCACTCGGACGGCGACCAAAGTGTGTTGGTTGAGCCGGATGGCGTATTGCTGATCGGCGACCTGATTTTTGAAGGCCGTGTGCCCTATGTCGGCGATGCCAATACCAAAGTTTGGCTGGAACGTCTTAAGGAAATGTCGCAAAGCAAGCTGACAGCAATGATTCCCGGTCACGGCCCGATGTCCAAAAAACCCCAAGAGGTTATCAAAACCACCGCCCATTACATCGAATTCTTGCGTGAAACAATGGGCAAGGCCGTAGAAGATATGACCCCGTTTGATGAAGCCTATGAAGCTACCGACTGGGGTGAGTTTATCGACATGCCAGCGTTTGCAGAAGCCAACCGCAAGAATGCTTATCAGGTCTACCTGTCGCTGGAACAGGAAGGGATGCAGCCGCCTGAAGCCGAAAAGGTCAGTGCCGACACGCCCGCCGCCCCCGTCTTGCGTGAAGCCCCGGCTCTCACCGAACAAGCCAAGCAACTGCTGGATGAGGTCAATCAACGCATCACCAATGTCAATACGCCTGAACTCAAGGCCTTGCTACAAAAGCACCCCGAAACCCAGCTTATTGACGTGCGTACCCCACAAGAAATCACGCTACTGGGTGGCAGTATTGATGCGCCACGTCACCGTAACCTCATGCGCGGTTGGCTGGAAATGCACGCCACCGAGCAGTTACCCGATAAAAATATCCCGATTGTGGTGTATTGCGGCGTAAACCAACGCAGCCCACTCGCCGCTGATACTTTAATGAAACTTGGCTACACCAATGTTAAAAACTACGCTGATGGCTTTTTTGCATGGAAAGACGCTGGGTTGCCCGTCGAAGAAAACGACAAAGCCCTCGATTCATTCCTTTATAGCAAACCCGTCGAGGTCATTCCCGGCGTATGGTCAGCGATTGGCGCAACCGCTCCGCCTTCCTACGACAATAGCGGGCACAACAATAACCTTTCCTTCGTGATTACGGATGCAGGTGTTGTGGTCATGAATGCTGGTGACAATTACCTGTTGGCACAAGCCCTGCATGACGAAATCAAACAACGCACCGATCAGCCCGTCAAATACGTGTTGCTGGAGAATGGGCAAGGCCACGCCATGCTTGGTATGAATTATTGGCAGGAGCAGGGGGCGAAGGTCATTATGCACCAAGATGCATGGCACGAAGTCGAGCAACGTGGTGCTGACCTGATTGCTTTAATGCGTGCCCGTAGCCGTGATAAAGCCTACCGCACCGAGCTTTCCAAGCCTGATGTTATCCTCAGCGAAGACAGCATGGACTTAAGCCTTGGCTCATGGAAAATACAAGCCTTACGTATCGGTTCAGCACACAGCCCCGGTGACATTATGTTATGGATGCCTGATAAGCAATTGCTGATTAGCGGTGATGTGGCATTTCATGAACGCCTGTTGCCCCTGTTTGAAGATACCGATACTGATGCGTGGATCGACACTTGGGCAAAACTCGAAGCGCTCAAACCCACTCACATTATTCCCGGACACGGCAGCCCCACCAATTTGGCAGAAGTCACGCAATACACTAAAGATTATTTGGTATACCTACGCACCAAGGTCGGGGAGATTCTCGAAAACGGTGGCACCTTACAAGATGCCTATAAGATCGACCAAAGTGCTTTTGCCCACCTTGATACGTTCGACGAGCTATCGCTGGCTAATGCTGGCATGGTGTTTCGCGAGATGGAATTTGAATAAGACGATAATTTTATCAACCGTAGGAGGAGAAAATCATGCTAAAACCAATACTATTCAGCATGTTCATGGCTGGCAGCTTGCTGACGCAGGTGGCGAGCGCAGAGGAGGCGAAATTCGACCCTGGTGTACCAGCCCCCAAGGTCGCCGATGATTATTACGCAGGTGCGGAAAAAGTTATCGTCCATGTCAGCATGGATGGCGACGAAAAGAAGTACATGGGCGTGCTGGGTAACGTCAGCAATTACATCAAGGCACTGGATGCAACCGGCAAGAAAACCGATGCAGTCATTGTGATGAACGGCGACGGTCTCGGCTTGCTGACCACTGCCAAGCAGGTGGAGATGAATGCCGACGCCAAGCTGCCCGCCAAAATTGCCGAACTGAAGGAAAAAGGCGTGAAATTCGAGGTGTGTTACAACACTTTGATTGGGCGTAAAATCAAGTTTGAGGACTTGTATGATGCCAAGCCGGAAGACGTGATTCCGTCCGGTGTAGCAGAGGCCGGGCGCTTGCAATCGCAAGGGTATCAGCTACTGAAACCGTAATGGCGGTTTGGCGGGAATAAGGCGGGTTGTACTAAGCCAGCTTTATATTGGCTATCGGCACAGATGGGCGTGACTCATGATAAATTGGATTATTACTTGCTGTAAAGATTTGTGGTTCCGCGATCGCAACGAAGTCAGCCCCTATATTAATGATACTGCGGTGCGGATTCGTGCGGGGCTTTTGCTTGCTATTCCGATTTACATGGCGTTTACGCTATTCGATGCTATTTTTGGCGCAGATTGGGTGGTGACAGGCGAGGTGATTACTGACACGCTGGAAACCGATTTTGATGGACGCATAATTTACAGTGTCGAAGCGGTTAAACGTACCTTTGATTACAGTACGCAAACCTTGGTGCTGCTGTATGCGTTGTTTGAAATGATTTCGGGTATGTTCGTGCGCACATCACGCTTGTCACCCACCATCTTACTCAGTAGTTTTCTGGCTAAAAATTTACGCCCGGTGTGGAAACCGTTATTACCAAAGCGTTTTGCATGGTCGATTGGCGCGAGTTTTATTATTACCTGCCTGATCTTCTTCAACCCGGAAGTGTTTGCGGGTTGGGTCAATGCCGTAGCCGGAAGTGAATTATTGCCCGAAACCTATAACTACATGCCGTCATGGATTCCGCTGGTGATGGTGTGGGTATGCTTTGGCTTTATGTGGATGGAAACCGTACTGGGGTTTTGTGCGGGCTGCAAAGTCCATGCCTTGCTGGTGTGGATGGGCGTGTTGGAAGAAGAGTGCGAAGCCTGCAATAACCTTGACTGGGGTGATGCTGCCAGCAAAAGTCAGCAGCACCCGTAAGCATTCTGTTAGTGTAGTTTCTAAGCGATTATAACTTGTCTGCAATGGCGTCTAGTTGATCGGTGCGCTCGGTCGTCATCCTGATTTTGCAGGTTTTTTCTCTGTATTCCATGCCATTGGCCAAATTTGCGGTGAGTGCTTCTACGATGCATTGGGCATCCCGCATCTTGATCCAGCCCAGTTGCATGGTTTTGAGGTCGTTAGCGACATTTCTGTCTTTCATCTTTTTCTTGAGGGCCTGGAATGAGCCGTTTAACTCTTGATCAGTTTGGGTCAGGCATTGAGAAAATTGGGCATCGGTCTCGAAACTTTCAGAGTTCGCCATATCTTTACAGGCTAAACCAGTACCAGCCATGGCAGACCCAGAAAATGCCAACATCAGGGCGGTCATACAAAGCAACTTATTCATTTGAAATTCCTATGTGTCAATAAATAAAAATACCTCATGTTTCAATGACATGGGGTAGGTCGTTTATACAGGAAATGCATATAGAATCAATGATTGAGAGTCTTGTTAGCGTGTACTTCCAGGAATGATGGTGAACGGTGTTGATGCTGCTACCTGACCATTATTCAGGTAGAAAATGGCTGAGTATGTTTGACCCGCGACAGCTTCCGAAACAGTAATACCCAGTTTAGCGGAAACGCTGCCATTGGTGGTTGCCCCGGACATACCGGGCTGCCAGTTGGCTTGGCTGGTAGGCACAATACCTACAAAATCGTGGGGTGGGATATTGCTCCAGTTGAGCCGTACCCGGTTAGTGTTTTCGATGGAGACGCTGATGTCGGCGTTCGATGGGGGCGGAGGCGGCGGGGGAGTATTCGCTGTGATATTTGCTGTAACCGTTTGTGCTGCTGTCATGCTTACCACGCAACTGGCCTGTGTTCCACTGCACCCTGCGCCTGACCAGCCAGAAAAGGTTGAGCCAGCGGCGGCTGTTGCCGTCAGGGTGACACTGACGCCACTGGTGTAGTTTTCTGTACAGTCTGCACCGCAATTAATGCCTGCTGGCAGACTGCTGATCGTGCCTGTTCCCGTGCCAGTTTTGTTGATGGTGAGGGTTCGTGTGGTGGGTGATGTTCCGGGGATAATCACAAAGGGGGCGGAGGTCACGACTTTGTTGCCGCGATAATAAAGAATCGCAGTATATGCCTGACCAGCCTGAACACCCGGTACGCTGATGCCTAGGTTGCCGGAAGAGCTGCCTTCCGTTGTCGCGCCTTCCGCCCAATACAGGCTGCCTACTGGCACAATGCCGAGGTAATCGTTGAGGGGCATACTGTTCCAGCGGACGCGTACTCGGCTACTCGATTCAATACTGACGCTGATATTGTTGGGGTCACCTGTTTGCCCTTGTGGATTGGGGGCAGGGCCAACGGCATACGCTTCACTGAAGGTATAAAAGCGCAGCCCAAGCTGTTTGGCTTTGCTGATAACGCCATTGAGTTTGCTAACACTGAGGCCGTAGGCATGAGGTTGGGTATCGGGCTGAATACGGTGTGTGTAGAGCGTCAGAATTTCTGTGTTGTTTTTTGCACGAGTCAAAGCCGCTTCGATTTCTGGCAGTTCGTTTTGGCCACTGCTATCGATGCTGTCACCTTCTAGAAACGTGTAATACTTGTCGCTGTTGTGATAAAGCCGATCCAGTTGCGATAGAGGCCGGGTTCCATCCGCGTACCCTGCTCGCAGGAAGGGAAAGTAGGGGCGAATAGCATCATCATAGGCATTCGTGTGCCCATTGGATGGGTAGGAAAAGCTTAACGGTGTAAAACCCGCTGCTACCATTTCGGTTAGGGTGGGGAGTACTTGCGTGTTCAGGTAGGCACTGACTTTTACTGGGTCATTGACGGTGGGGTCGCTAGTGTTGACTTCGCCGTGGGAATAGCTGTGACTACCAATTTCATGCCCTGCATTGGCCAGTGCTCGCAGTTTAGTGAGCTGGCTACTGGATAGCAGATGAAAATTGCTGACAAAGAACGTCGCCTTCACATTCGATAGATCGATGTGTTGGTTGTTGGTGATGAAATAGTCATACCATTGATCAACATAGTCGTCATCAAATGTTAGAGCCAGCCCAGACTCATGCGTGGCTGCCTGAGTATTGAAGGGTAATAGTAATATAAACATGCACAGGCTTAATAACCATGTTGTGTGAAACTTCATCTGTCAATCCTCTGTTTGATCTGCACATGTTTATAGTCTAGGTTTATATTCTCTCTTTTAGTTTTATGGCAAGTGGAGGGTTAGCGAGCTAATAGGTTTGATAGCTACGATAAACGGTTGAGGTACAAAATTTCTTCAAATGGCAATATAGCGCCACCCAGCACGCATGTGATCCACGACAAATTCTACGGCTGATGGAGCAATTTCTGTTTCGTCCACTAGGGCAACCAGTTCCCCGCGTTGCTTGAAGGAATAAAGCGTATTGCTGCACGCTACAAATTTTAGGTGTGGGTATGTTTCGCTCATTTGTAGGATGCGGCCTTCGTGCTTGGTTGTTCCCAAACGCAATAAATCAATGCCTTCTGCACTCGTGACAACATACACGCTACCCTCTGTGTGCTCGATCTGTTGGGCAAGCGTTTCGGCTTTTACCAGCGCTTTTTCCAGTTTGACTGGCTCGTGTGAATCGATAAATACGATGAAACGGTTGTCATGCGCCGTTGCATTTTCCAGCGTTAAGCCTTCAGGTTGCCACAGGCGTGGCAGGTATTCGGTCGTGCCTGCCCCGGCGAGGAAGGTTAGGCCAAATACTAAGGCGTATACCGCTGCCTGTTGCCATGCTTGTGGGCGTTGGTGCTGTTTGCCCATGCTGCTCATGGCGGGCAAGGGGTAGGAGGATTTGACCAGATGTTTGATGCGCTGGATGTCGCACAGCTCTTTTTGCAAGCCAATATCGGCTTCCACTTCGGCAAGCACGCGGCGGCTTTGTTCGGCATCCAGTTGTCCATCCGCCAGTGCGTGTAGGCGGTCGTGGATGGTTAGCTGATCCGGGTTCATTTCACTCTCCGTAAATAGTGAACGTTGTCAGTATTGCGTATGCCTTGCAGGCGTTTTTTCATGGTGTCACGGGCGCGACTGAGGCGGCTCATCACCGTGCCCACCGGAATGTCGAGGATGGCCGACACTTGTTCGTAACTGCATCCTTCTAAATCGATCAGTGTCATGACTTGGCATTGACCGACGGGTAAGGTCTCTACCGCAGCACGTACTTGTTCAGCCAGTTGGTCATCGGCTAATTGCTTTTCTGGGCAATCGGTGCAGGCCAATTCCATCTCGTCAATGTCCATTGTCGGGCGTTGGGTGCGCAGATGTTCCATCCAGCAGTTATGCAGAATTTTGTACAACCACGCGCCGAGGCGATCATCGTCTTTGAGCTGCTCCTGTTTCTCCAGTGCTCTAGTTAGGGTGTCTTGCACCAGATCATCAGCCAGTACCGGGTCACCGCACCACGCTAGTGCCATGCGGTGTAGTTTGGCGCGGTATTCTGCTAACCTGTGGTCGAGTCGGTTAAAACGAAAATAATGGCTAAACATAATAGTTATTTAAATTCTCCTGCGGTTCTGTCAAACATGATGCCGAAAACTTGCAAAATATTCCAAAAAAGATGGAATATTTTGGGCTGAAGCCCGTCAGTAAACCTGTAGCGAGAACAACTTCAGCCCGTTTGAGGAGAGAGAACGTGAGTCTAACCCGTCGTGAATTTATGCAAATGTTGGCGGCTGCCAGCGTTGCCGGTTTCAGCCTGAATAATGCCTTTGCTGCCGATGGTGCCAGCAAGGAAGGCAGTAAAACCGATATCAAAGCCCCCGGTAATCCTTATGAACTGCCCGCATTCGGCAATGTATCCTTGATGCATTACACCGACTGTCACGCGCAATTGATGCCGATTTACTTCCGTGAGCCGACAGTTAATCTGGGTATTGGCAGCATGAAAGGCCAAGTGCCGCATTTGGTTGGCGAACATTTCCTGAAAAAATACGGCATTGAAGCCGGAACGATGGATGCACACGCCTTTACCTATCTGGATTATGTGGAAGCGGCTAAAAAATACGGCAAGGTCGGCGGGTTTGCTCACCTGAAAACGCTGGTTGACCAAGTACGGGCACAACGCCCCGGCTCGCTGTTGCTGGACGGCGGCGATACTTGGCAAGGTTCGTGGACGGCGCTGAAAACCAATGCGCAAGACATGGTAGACGCACAGCTTGCCCTCGGTGTCGATGTCATGACCCCACACTGGGAAATGACCTTCGGTGCTGACCGCGTTAAGGAAATCGTCGAGAAGGATTTCGCGGGCAAGATTGATTTTGTTGCCCAGAACGTCTTCAGTAATGACTTTGACGAGCGTGTGTTTGAACCGTTCGTGATCAAGGAAATCAACGGTGTGCCGGTGGCCATTGTCGGGCAAGCCTTCCCGTATGTGCCGGTTGCCAACCCGAAACACATGGTGGCTGACTGGAGCTTCGGCATCCGTGACGATGACATGCAGGAAGCGGTGGATGCTGCCCGTGCCAAGGGTGCCAAAGTCGTGATCGTGCTGTCCCACAACGGTATGGACGTTGACCTGAAAATGGCCAGCAAAGTCACCGGCATCGACGCGATCATGGGCGGTCACACCCACGACGGCGTGTTCCAACCAGTAGTCGTGGAAAACAGTGGCGGTAAAACACTGGTAACCAATGCCGGTTCCAACGGTAAATTCCTCGGTGTCCTCGACCTTGATGTGAAAGATGGCAAAGTTGCTGATTTCCGTTACAAATTGTTGCCAGTGTTCTCCAATCTGCTGGAAGCCAACAAGGACATGCAAACGCTGATCGACAAGATCCGCGAACCGTACAAGAAAGAGCTGGCGGAAGAACTCGCTGTATGTGACGACGTGCTGTACCGTCGTGGCAACTTCAACGGTACGTTCGACCAATTGATCTGTGACGCGCTGATGGAAGGGTTGGATGCGCCGATGGCCTTCTCACCGGGGTTCCGTTGGGGCACAAGCGTGCTGCCGGGTCAGCCAATCACCTTTGAACACGTTGCTGACCAAACGGCGATCACTTACGGCACGGTCACGCGCAACGAGATGAGTGGTGAAATGATCAAAACCATCCTCGAAGACGTGGCGGATAACCTGTTCAACGAAGACCCTTACTACCAGCAAGGGGGGGACATGGTGCGTGTAGGTGGCTTGAAGTTCAGCTTCGACCCTACTGCGAAGATGGGGCAGCGTGTTTCTGACATGGAATTGGGCGGAAAACCGTTGGATGCAGCAAAAACTTACCCGGTAGCGGGTTGGGCAAGCGTGCAGGAAGAAGTGCCTGAGAATAAGCAGATTTGGGAAGTGGTCGCGGATTACCTGCGTAGCAAAAAGACCATTGGCAAAATCGAGTTGAATACCCCGAAACTGAAAAACGTCGACGGTAACGAAGGCTTGGCTTAAACGTTTAAGGTAGAGACGCAAGCTTTTGCGTCTCTACTGATCAGGGCTTCACCTTATTTGCATTCTCCTGGTGTAAAGCCTTGTACCCTAGAATCGGCACAGGCTTTACAGTCGTTGGTATAGGTTACTTGTCGGATAGTTGGGGTGTTGATGGTTGCGCAGACTGGTGCGAACGTTCCGTAACAAATATCAGGTCGTGGTTCCTGACATTGTAGAAAAGGCGTTGTCTTTGCATCCGCCGTATTAGAACGGCTATATCCTGACAACGACACTGCCAGCAATAGCCCCCCGAACAGTAGCATTCCTCGCATTTTCATAAAAAAACCTCGTGTTAGATGCTTTTGGTCAGTACTCAATCACTTGCGACATGCCGTCGTAATCCGTACTCTTAGTGCCACCCTTTGTCTGGAGCCTGCACATGAATCTGGAACATGCCCGTTTTAATATGATCGAACAGCAGATACGTCCATGGGACGTATTGGATCAGAGTGTTTTGAAAACCTTTGGTTTCATTCAACGTGAACTGTTTGTACCCAAAATTCATAAAACCCTCGCCTTTGCTGATATCGAAATACCTTTGGCGCATGGTGAACACATGATGTTCCCAAGAGTAGAGGCGCGGATGTTGCAGGCACTCGCGATTTCCCCAGAAGATACGTGTCTAGAAATTGGCACAGGTAGCGGATTTGTAACGGCTTGTTTGTCTCATCTTAGCAAACACGTCGACAGTGTGGATATTTATGAGGACTTTATCCGACAAACGGAAGAACGCTTGTTTGCCCTGAAGCTGCGTAACCATACCTTGGTGACAGCAGATGCTTTGCGTGACTCTGGAACGGGCAAGGAATATGACGTCATTGCGGTGACTGGTTCGGTTCCCGTTTACCTGCCGCAGTTTGAAAAGCAACTAGCACCCGGTGGACGTTTATTCATCGTGGTCGGCAGTGGTTCTGCGATGCAGGCACTGCTCGTTAAGCGTGAAGAAGGGGATGAGTTTACACGTACACCTTTATTTGAAACCCGCTTACAAGCGTTACTGGGCGCTGATAGCGATACCCAGCACGCTTTTGTCTTCTGATTATGCGTCATTGGACACCTACTGAGCTTGCTGATTATTTAAAATCATCTCAATCTTTATCGATATTGGATGTTAGGGAAGAGTGGGAATACGATATTGCCCACTTGGAAGGCTCTATCTTGCTTCCTTTAGGGAAATTGGCAGAAAATTTGGCGCAGTTGGATAGTAGTCGTGAGTGGTTGATAATCTGCCATCATGGTATTCGTAGTGCCCATGCCGGTTATTATTTGGAGCGTAATGGTTTCCACGTGATCAATCTGACAGGCGGTATTGACCGCTGGGCTCGAGAGGTTGACCATGATATGTCACTCTATTAATACGAATTAGGGCTATAATTCGCGTTTGGATGAACATGCAGCATCCGTATGTGGCTAACTACATTATTGGAATCGTTTTTATGAAACAACAGACACTGGCATTCTTGATAGCAACTTCTTTGGCACTGGTTGCTCAACAGGCACAGGCTGAAAATTTGCTTCAGGTTTACCAACAGGCAAAAGGGTACGATGCCCAATTTAAAGCGTTGGAGAGTAATTACCTGGCGACTTTGGAAAGTAAGCCGCAAGCTCTGGCTGCACTCAAGCCGCAGGTGGGTGTTTCTGGTTCGATTACCGAAAGTCATCAGCGGACAACCTATGATTATTCGTTGCTTGACCCAGATGGTTCCTCTAGCAGTCGTAATGCTAGTTACAGCCTAAGTTTGAGCAAATCCCTATACAATAAAACCTTGGATGAGCAGGTTAAGCAGACAGATTCGGTTATTGCGCAGGCAAGTTCAGGTTTGGATGCGGAGCGTGAGGCGCTTATCTTGCGGGTTGCAGAAGCGTATTTCAATTTCCTGTCGGCACAGGATAGTCTGGAATTTGCCCGTACTGAGAAAACAGCCATTGGCCGTCAATTAGAGCAGACGCGTGCTTATTTTGATGCAGGTCGTTCGGCTATTACGGATGTTAAGGAAGCAGAGTCCCGTTATGATCTTGCCGGTGCGCAAGAAATCAATGCGGTTAACCAGCTTGATTTGGCACGGGAGCAGTTACGGGTACTAACAGGTGGTTTTTACCAAAGCCTGAATGCACCAGCCGCCAATTTGCCTCTTGTCATGCCAACACCCGCAGACATTGAGCAATGGGTTAAAACGGCTAAGACCAATAACAAGCAACTCATTGCTAGCCAACATGCGATCCAGTCTGCACAAACGGCTATTGATATTCAGCGTGCCACCAAAAAACCGGTCGTGGATCTTGTAGCCCAGCAAACAGGCAGTGAGACGCAAAGTAATTCGGCGCTAGACCCACGAAGCTATGGCGCTAGTGTTGGCGTTCAGGTGAGTATGCCCCTGTACACGGGTGGTGCGACGGATTCCAAAATCCGTGCGGCTCAACACAATTTCCGGCAGGCACAGCAACAGTATGACTTTCTGAATCGCACCACTGAGCAGCAGGCACGTAATGCTTTCCTCACGGTGCAGTCCAGCATTAGTCAGGTAAAAGCCAATCAACGTGCTCTTGCTTCGGCTGAAACTGCCGCTGAAGCGACCCAAGCAGGTTTTGAGGTAGGGACGCGTACCGCCGTTGATGTGCTGACGGCGTTGCGAAATGTGTTCAGCGCTCGCCGTGACTATTCACAGACCCGTTACACTTATTTGCTGAATACCCTGAAACTGCGTCAGGCAGCAGGGACGTTATCCGAGCAGGATATTGCGTCGATGAACGCCATTATGACGACATCACCCAAGCAAATAGAAGCAGCGTTACAGCCAAGCGAATCACCCACGGATCTAGAAGATAACGGCAGTTTCGAACGTTATAGTGCCGTACCTGCTGATAAAACTGTGGAACAGACAGCGCCATCTGCTAATAAGCGATAAGCGTATTTCCAACGCTCCCCGGATGCGGCCTCCAGCGCACTGAGCAAGGTGGCATCCGGGACAGCTTCTGCCTCATGAATATTGCCGATAATGACCCAGTTCGTCACGTTGAGGGTGGGTTTGCGGATTAAATGCAAATCCAGCGCTGTCTCATTCTCAGGTAATTGCACATAGCAAAATACTTTATCTGGGTGTGGTTTCAGCTCAATATCGGGCGAGCACCCTAAAAAGCACAGCAGTGATAGAAAATCCTTGCCTGTTGTGTAGTAGCCCTTTCCCAATGTTTCCCCTAATAACCCCAGCTTGCGTAAGCACGTATGTAATGCCGAAGGTGTGAGTGGTGTTGTTTCAGAGGAGGTGGGAAACAATACCAATTGATGACGGGAATACTGCATTTACTTATCTCTATGGCATGGGAGTATCTATTCCCCCACCGTATAACACCTACCCTAAAATGACAAACTTATGTAGTATCATTCGCCTACATTCCCCTGACCCAACCTTAAGGCGTATTGGATCTTATGGAGCACCCTTTAATCCTATTATTGTTAATACCCGCTTTGGGTGCTTGTGTCTTGGCGCTATTACCTAGTGAACGCCCCGGTCTGATACGTAATGCAGCCATTGCAGTGGCGTTATTAACCTTTGTTTATACACTGATTTTAACCAGTCAGATGAATTTCGCCAGTGCAGCGGTTCAATTAGAAACCAGTGTGGTGTGGAATAAGCAATTGGGTACGTCATTTTCTTTGGGGGTGGACGGTTTATCGTTTCCGCTGATCTTGCTGACTACCGTATTGGTGTTGATGGCCTTACTGGCTTCCCACATGATTACTCATCACATCAAAGGCTATTACTTGCTGATGTTATTGCTGGAGGCTGCCACGTTGGGCGTGTTCATGGCGCAGGACTGGGGTTTGTTCTACGTGTTTTGGGAGTTGGTGCTGATCCCGCTGTTTTTCCTGATCGACCGATGGGGTGGGAAAAACCGTCAGACGGCTGCGTTAAATTTCGTGCTGTATACAATGGGTGGCTCAATTTTCATGCTGTTGGCTTTGTTGGTGCTATTTGATGCCACACCGCAGCATTCCTTCACCTTTGCGGCGATGGCGCAAGGGGCGAAAGGTTTGAGTACCGCCGAACAGGTGCTGATTTTCTCAGGTTTGTTGATAGGCTTCGGCGTGAAAATACCGTTGTTTCCATTGCATGGCTGGTTGCCGCTGGCGCATGTGGAAGCGCCTAGTCCTGTGAGTATTTTGCTGTCCGGTATCCTCTTAAAAATGGGTTCATATGGTTTGCTGCGGGCGATTGATGGTTTACCCGCCGCCGCACTTGCTCTGCAAGGCTTGTTGTTTGCCTTGGGTGTCATTGGCTTGCTTTACGGTGGCTTGTTGGCGTGGCGGCAAAGCGATATGAAAAAAATGATCGCGTATTCGTCGGTGAGTCACATGGGAGTGGTGCTAATAGGCATTTCCACTCTGAATGTCCATGGCATGACTGGGGCGGTTTATCAGATGGTGGCGCATGGCTTGGTGGCCGGGGCAACCTTCATGCTGATCGGTTTGTTGTATGAGCGTACCCATACCCGCGACATCAATGATTACGGTTCGCTGATCAAGGTAACGCCGCGTTTTGCCTTCCTGATTATTCTTGCATTTGTGGGGGGCGTGGGTTTGCCTAGTACTGCTGGATTTGTGGCGGAATTGCATGTGTTGATCGGTGGCTTTGAGCGTTGGAGTTGGTCTATTGTGCTGTTATCACTGGGTATGCTGATTACGGCCACTTACAGTATCCGCACTGTCAAGCAGCTTTACACTGGGCCGGTACGGTTGGATATGCAGCAGGTTGAAGACTTACGTCCGCTGGAAATGCTCGCGGCAGGTGGTTTGATTGCGGGTACGTTTCTGCTGGGCTTTTACCCCGAACCTTTGTTACACATGGTGGATATGTCCGTGCAGCAACTCATTAGCCGCTTTGCGCTGGAAACCATGGCACAAGTTTCAGGGGGTAGTCTATGAGTAACAGCAGTCAGGCACACCACGAACAGCGCGAACAATTGCGCGAAGCCATTGCAGCATTGGATGCAGTGTTACCGATTCAAGCGCCATTACAGGATTTTGTGCATTTTAATCCGCTGATGCATTACGAACACCTTCCGTTTGCGGAGGCGTTACGCGCTGCCCATGCCGACAGTGGTTCACTGGGCTATTTACCTGCTAGCGATTACCGGCGTTTTTTCCGGGAAGGGCGCATTAACCGCCATGACATTTTCAGCGTACTGGCGAGTGAGCCGGACAAGTTTGCTGATCGCGAGATTTACCTTACCGCACTGGCGACGGACATTAAGGCGATCAGCTTCCAGCAAATGCGTTGGCAGGTGGAAGAAAATCATGCGCTGGAACGCTTTCAGGCAGATGTGGCTTACGAACAGCGTGACAAGCTGCTGGAAGCTGCTGGGCAGAATGAGGCTGTCGCTATCCGCACTTTGTGGGAAATGTGTTTGCAAAAACTGGAGCTTCAGTACGATTTGCCGCACCCGGAAGCCTTGCTGAATTTACGCCTTACCGATATCAATGGCATCTGGGATCAGATCAAGCAACAAGGCCAGATCGGTGCTAGCATCCCGGATGCGGAAAGTTTCATCTATACCGAAAGCCGTCGCCTGTTACATCATTTGCTGGGGCAGGTGGGCGAAACCCTGACCATGCGCAGTCTGTTGCACAAGCTGGTGAATGTCGATGTGATGGAACAATTGTTGCCTTTGCTGGATCGGCATCTGGCAAGCTGGCTGGATCAGGGGGTGGCGAGTTTGAGGGCAGAGGGGGAGGGTTTCTATGCCTACTGGCGCAAAGCCACCCTGCATGACATCACCCTGACGCTGGAGGGGATGAATGATTGGGAAGATTACCTGAGTTCTCTGCACGATGACCCGCTGGAAACGATTCATCAAGAGTTGATGCGCATCGGTATCGACCGGGAGCATTGGGCTGGCTACCTGCGGGTGTTGGCGCTGGAATTGCCGGGCTGGTCTGGCATGTTCAATTGGCGCTCGAAAAACCCTGATTATGATGGTTTGTCAGTACCTGTCAGCATGGCAGATTACCTCGCAGTTAGGTTGGTATTAGAACATCTGTATTGCCGTCGATATACCAGCGAACATTGGAAAATCAACGCCAGCACTAGCAATTTGCGGGGTTATTTCCATCAGCATCAGGACGAGTTTTTTGTCCGCTACCACGCTTACAACACCACGCTGCCTGAGTTCTTGCAGCAACTCGCCGAGCAGTTTCTGGGAAGTGAAGAGGACATCCAACCGCAAGACTGGCATCAGCTTGCTCATCAGATTCTGACGTGGAACCTTGCGCCACAAACCGTTATCCCGGTCGGTACAGACATTTACCGCAAGGCATGGCGCTTGTTTCATCTGGCGCAACATTTGGCGCTGGATGCTGCCAGTGTTGCCCAATTGGAACCAGAACGGATCAAGCGTTTGCTGGCCATTCTGGAAGAACTCGATGACCCCAATACCAGTGGCTACCTGTGGCTGCAAGCCTATGAACACCACTATCAGGAAGAAATCTTCAGTGCGGTACTGAACAAGCATGTCGATGATACTCCTCATGCTCTCTCTTCCCCACCCGCTGCTCAACTGATTTTTTGCATGGATGACCGTGAGGAAAGCGTGCGTCGCCATCTGGAAGAAATCGCCCCTGACCTTGAAACACTGGGCGCTGCGGGTGTTTTCGGTTTGCCCAATAACTGGCGTGGGTTGGATGCGCCCGCCCCGCTCAAGCTGGCACAGCCGGTGGTGACGGCAGTACACGAACTTCGCGAAACCCCGGATAGCAGCACCGAATCCTTGTTGCCTGCACATCAGCGCCGTCAGCGTTTCCTCAGGCGGCTGAAGGGGCTGAAAAACCATTGGATGCGCCACAGCGTGTTGGGCACTGCTTTGGCTTTGCCTCTGCTGGCACCGTTTGCGTTGCTGGAATTGTTGGGGCGCGGTTTGATGCCCGCCGCTTACCAGCGTTTCATGGGCAAGTGGCAACACCGCGCCAGCCTGCCCCTCAAAACCCGTGTGGCTTACACGGCTAGCGAGGTGTTGGAATGCCCCAGCAAGGAGCATAACCAGATCGGTTTGAGTGCCGCCGAAAAGGTCGCCAAAGTCGCGGCTTTCCTCCAGTTGACGGGCTTTACCCGTGGATTTGCACCCTTAGTGGTGTTGATGGCGCACCGTTCACACCATTTGAATAATCCGCATATTCTTGGTTATGGCTGCGGGGCGTGTAGCGGGCGTTTCGGGGGGCCGAATGCGCGGGCGTTTGCGGGTATCTGCAATGAGCCGGAAGTGCGAATCCAGTTGCTTGAGAAGCATGATATTCACATTCCTGATGGTTGCTGGTTCATTGCCTGTGAACATGACACGACCAGCGATGACATTGACTGGTTTGATACTGACTTGATACCTGACAGCCATCAGGCGGTATTCGAGCGGGTGCAACAGGCCACTGAACAGGCCGCCTGTGAGTCATCCTTGGAACGTTGCCGCAAGTTTGCCTCGGCCAGCCCGCATTTGACCCCGGCGCAGGCCAAGCGTCATGTGGAAGGCCGAGCGGCTTCCCCCGATCAGGTGCGTGCCGAGTTGGGACATCAGGGGTGTGCGGTGGCGTTTATCGGACCGCGTAGTTTGAGTAAAGGGGTGTTTTGGGATCGGCGTTCCTTCCTGATTTCCTATGACCCGTACAACGATCCGGCAGGCAAGTTGCTAGAAGCACAATTGAATGGCAATGGCGTGGTCGGGGTTGGTATCCAGATGGATTATTATTTTTCGCGGATGCAAAGCGGTTACTTCGGTTCCGGTAGCAAAGCGACCCACAACCTGACGGGAATGTTTGGGGTGATGGAGGGCGGTTCCAGCGATTTGCGTACTGGGCTTGCTCAGCAAATGGTGGAGTTACATGAGCCGATGCGGCTGCTGGTGATTGTGGAGGCGGAATTGGCAACGTTGGGGGCGATTCATCAGCGTCATGCTTACTTGCAGCGGCTGTTGGATAATGGTTGGGTGTTGCTGGCGGCGAAACCGCCGGGGCGTAATGAAATTCATGTGTTCCAGCCCGGTCGGGGGTTTGTGCAATGGCAGGGCTTGGTGCATCCCTTGCCGCAAGTGCAACATTCGCGGGAGTGGTATGCGGGGCATCATGGGCATTTGTCGCCTGCGGCGGTGCGCGGTATGACGGAGGTGAATCATGCCTGAGATGATGTTGTTGCTGATTCCCGGCCTGCCTTTGTTGGCGCTGGTGCTGATGGTGCTGGATCGTTTGTTCGGTTGGAGCAAGCGGGGAGATAGTGAACGTTTCACTGCCCGTTTGTTGCAGGCAGCGGGTGGCTTGAGCCTGTTGCTGGTGTTGTGGGCAGATGTGCAATATGTGCTGGCGGGTAGTCGCCATGTGGTGGTGGGGTCGTGGCTGCACAGTGCTATGTATAGCGTCAATATCAGTTTTATGCTGGATGCTTTGAGCTTGAGTATGGCGACGCTAGTAGGGGTCATCACGTTGCTGGTGACGCGTTTTTCGGTGGCGTATTTGCATCGGGAAGCGGGGTTTCAGCGCTTTTTTATGGTGATGGCGCTGTTTACCGCTGCGATGCAGTTAATTGCGTTGTCTGGTAGTGCCTTGCTGGCATTTGTGGGCTGGGAGTTGGCGGGGGTTAGTTCTTATTTGCTGATTGCTTATAACTGGCAGAGCCGCACTGCCGCTACTAATGCTACCCGTGCGTTTGTGACCAATCGGATTGGTGATGCTGGGTTTTTGCTGGGAATATTCATGGCTTTTGTGCTGTTTGGTACCACGGAATGGAATGTGATGCTGGTGACGCAAACAGATACATCGAGCTTGTTTATTGGGGTGGTGGCGCTTGGTTTTCTGACGGCAGCGTTGGTGAAGTCGGCGCAATTTCCGTTTTCGGCGTGGATCACGCGGGCGTTGGAGGGGCCAACACCCTCAAGTACGGTATTTTATGGTTCGTTGATGGTTCATGCGGGGATTTTTTTGCTGCTGAGGATTCATCCGCTGCTGGAGCAAGCACCTGCGCTGCAATGGTTGTTGCTGGTGCTGGGCATTCTGACAGTGTTGTATGGTTGGTTGGGTGGAATGGTGCAAACCGACATTAAAACGTCGCTGATGTTTGCGACCTTGGCGCAAACAGGTCTGATGTTGGTGGCGATTAGCTTTGGCTGGTATACGTTGGTGTTGGTGCATTTGTTGTTGCACGCGGTATGGCGGGCTTATCAGTTTTTGCATTCGCCGTCTTTCGCGCTGCATACGCAATGGCAGCCTGCACCTGCTGCCCCGGTGTGGTTGGGCAGGCAACGCTGGCTGCATAATGCAGCCTTGCAGCGTTTCTGGCTGGATCCGCTGGCGGACTGGTTATTGGCTAAGCCAACGTTGGCATTGTCGCAGGAAGCGCAGGTATTCGATGGACAGATTCTGGATAAGCTTAGTGGGGCGCCGGGGCCGCACAGCAGTATTGAGACACTGGCGGATATGCAGGCGTTGCAACAAGGGCGTTTGCGGGTGGAAAGTAGTATCGGCGTCGGTTCTGGGGTGTTCGGTAAGTTGATGCAGTGGGTAGCGGAGCATCTGGAGTGGTTTGAAAATCGCTTGCTGCTGCAACAGGATGGCGGTAAGGCTAAGACGAGTCTTGATACGTTGGGGCGTTATGTCGATAAGGTTGAACGGTTGCTAACTCAGCCACGTTATCTGGTGTTGCTGATTATGGCAACGCTGGTTGTTATTTTCCGAGGGTAGTTAGGATGAACTTTGTTGAGATGGTGGCGCCTACGCCTTTGTTGGCTACGTTGCAATTGCTACCTTTGTTGACCGGCTTGGTGTTGATTCGGGTGCGCGGCAATGCTGCGGTAGCCTTGGGTGGGATAATGTCACTGGCGCAGGTGTTTTTGGCTATCAATTTGTATGTGCAATTTGATGTGCATCAGCCTGCGGGGGTGATGCAGTTTGCTGAAGATAGGCAGGTATTGGGGGCTTTCCATTACCACGCGGCGGTGGATGGCATCAGTGTGATGTTTGTGTTGTTAACCAGTCTGATTAGTTTGTTGAGTGTGGCCTTCATTCTGGTGATGCGTTTGCATGAGAGTTTGATGCTGTCTGTGATGATGTTGCTTCAGGCGGTGGTGACTAGTCAGTTTGTGACGGTGGATTTGTTGTGGTTTGCCTCTATGTCTTGCCTTGAAATGGTATTGGTGGGGTATTTGATTAAGCGTTGGCCAACCTCCAATGATGTGCAGCCCGCCTTGGCGCGTTACCTGCAATTCATGGCGGTGAGTGTGTTGCTGATGGTGTTCGGTACGCTGGTGCTGGGCTGGCATTATGCGGATGCTAATGGTGGGCGCTGGAGTTTTAATCTGTATGAGTTGTCGCAATTGGGGTTTGGCAAGCATGACATGGTGGGAACGCTGGTGTTCTTTGCGTTGTTTTATGCGCTGGGTATACGGATTCCCTTGTTCCCTTTTCATGGTTGGTTACCGGCGTTTATGTTGCATGGCAATGTGGCCGTTGCACCGATTTATTTGTTGGGGTTGAAAGTTGGGGTATACGGTTTGTTGCGCTTTGTGTTTCCGATCTTGCCGAATGCGGTGTGGGAATGGCATGTGGTGGCGACGGCATTTGCGGCAACCGGGGTGTTTTACGCGGCATTTTTGGCGATGCGCCAACAGACGCTACGGGAGTTATTGGCGTTTGCGGTGATCAGCCATACGGGGATTTTGACGATTGGTTTGTTTAGTTTGCATCAGATGGCGTTTCAGGGGGCAGTATTGCTGACGCTGAATTTTGGGTTGGCGATTACAGGTTTGCTGTTGATGACGGGTATGGTGTGGCAGCGTACTCGCACGACGCGTTTGAGTAAGTTGGGTGGGTTGCTGGATTATATTCCTATTGTGGGCTTGGCATTTTTGGTGGCAGGCTTGGCGATTGTGGGGATGCCAGGTACACCGGGGTTTGATGCGGTGCATTTTGTATTGGAAGGGTCTATTAAAAGCTTTGGGGCGGTGGTGACGGTGGCGGCGGCGTTGGGAAATTTGGTGGCAGCGGGTTTTCTGTTACGGGCTTTTCAGCAGGCGTTTTTGGCAACACCGGGTGGGGATACTAGTCGTTGGGATACCAGCCCTGCTTATCCGGCGGAGAAGTTGATGGCGGGAATCGTGATTCTGGTAACGGTTACGGTAGGGTTTTATTCTGCGCCGTGGATTGCGTTAATTGATCAACCGATCAGCGGGCTGGCGGGGTTATTTACTGACTATACGGGCGAAGTACAGAGAGGTGGTCACTGATGGTCAGTTTAACGAGTGTTGATTTTCCGTGGTTAAGCTTGTTGGTGCTGATGTTGCCGTTGGGGGCGCTGTTGACTGCGATGATGCCAGCTAAAGAGGCACGTTGGGCGGCTTTGACTACGGCGTTGCTAACGTTGGGGGTGACGTTGGTGATTCTGGCGGGCTTTGATTCGCAGCAGATTGGGTTCCAATTTGTGGAAAAAACGGCGTGGATGCCTAGTCTGGGCATCGCTTATTTTATGGGGGTGGATGGGCTGTCGGTATTGTTTTTGCCCTTTACGGCTTTGCTGTTTGTGGGGGTGATTTTGGCCTCGTGGAATGCAATCCGTACCATGCCGCGTTTGTACTTTGCTTTGTTGTTGGTGCTGGAATGTACCATGATGGGGATTTTTACTTCGCTGGATACCATTCTGTTTTTCTTGTTTTGGGAAATGACTTTGCTGCCGCTGTTTTTCTTGATCAGCTTGTGGGGTAGTGGGGCGAACCGGCGTTATGCGGGGGTGAAATACAGTTTGTTCATGCTGGCGGGGGGCTTGCCGATCTTGCTGGGGTTTGTGTTGTTGGCGTTGAATAATTCCACAGGCATGAGCTTTTCCTATCCCGAGTTGTTGCAGGGAAGCCGTAGTAAAGAGATTCAGGTGGCGGTGTTTTTCCTGCTGTTGGTCGGGTTTGGGGTGAAAATACCGTTGTTTCCGCTGCATACGTGGTTGCCGGTGGTGGCGCAGGAAGGCCCTGCGACCACGGTGGCTCTGCTGACGGGGTTGAAAGTGGGGGCGTATGGTTTGTTACGCTTTGGCTTGCCATTAGTGCCAGAGGCGGCGTTGGAGTTCCGCTGGGTTCTGGTGGGGCTGGGGATGATCGGGGTGCTGTATGGAGCGGTGGCGGCGTTGAGTCAAACCAGTTTGCGGCGGATGCTGGCGTTTTCATCCTTGAGTCATGTGGGGCTGGTGGTGCTGGGAATAGCGGCGTTTAGTCCACAGGGGATTCAGGGAGCCGTGTTCCAGTTGTTGAATTTTACCTTGATTGCGGGTGGGCTGTTCTTGCTGACCGGCTTCTTGCATCAGCGTACCGGGTCAACGGAATTGTTGAGTCTGGGCGGGGTGGCGAAGTCGATGCCGGTGTTGGCGTCGCTGTTTTTCTTCCTAGGTTTGGCGAGTATTGGTATGCCTGCTACTAGCAGTTTTCCGGCGGAATTTTTGCTGATCGTGAGTGTGTTGGAAACCCATACGGGTGCAGGTTTGGTGGTGTTGTTTGTGGTGATTTTGGGGGCGGCGTATTTCCTTAATTTCTATCGCAAGGCATTTTTGGGTGAAGCACGTCACGACATTATCCGTGACGCGCCTGACTTGAAGCAACGGGAACTCGGTGTCCTGTTGCTGATGGGTATACTGGTGCTGGTATTCGGTTTCTACCCACAGGGGATGTTGAATATCACCGAAACCAGCAGCCAGTATTGGGTGAGTCTGATGCTACCGACGGGATCACCGTGAGTCGCGCACCAGACGAACATAATTGCCAGCGCCTTTGAAGTTATTGAGGATTTTACCCTTAGTAAAATCCATGCTCCATGCTTTAGGATCAGACTGGTTGCCTGACCACAGGTTAACGGCCCGCATGTTAGGGAATACTTCGAGATTGCTGGCTGGTGTTATACAGCGTTGTTCTATGATGCTTTTTAGTTCTGTTAGCGTTGGTAGGCGCCAGTCAGAGTAGCCTGCAAATTTGCGTTGATTGGTGAGTTGCGTTCGATTTGTTGCTATCTGCCATTGCATCCGTTCGGGGGAGCCATCTTTGCATTTACTGCCTCTTTGCCCTTCTAGGCACGTTTTCCACATTAAGCCTGTTTGAGTGTCATTGAGTGTGCCGTTATCGTTGTGATTGAAGCGTTGGGTTGGTGTTGATGAGGCTAAGTCAGGGTTGCAATCTTGTTTAGCGATAGCTGCTATAGGATTAGCGATTAGCAGGCAGGCGCCTACGATAAAAGTGAACCTTTTCATTGTCATATTTTTATTTACCAAGCAATCTATTCGTTAAATTTATTGACCATAATCGAAAGTCGATTAATTATTGATCTATTAGTAGTGTATTTAGTCAAAACGGTTCAAGTCAATAAGATAAATCTATCACTAGGCGGCGCGTGGTGTAAGTATCATTTTTTGGTATTGTTGGTGAGTAACCTAGAAAGCGCCCTTAATATCAGATTGTTATACTATTTTATTTTTTGTTTTGTCTGTGTATTTTTCGTGAGAAATAGTAGGTTGCTAGGGGTAAAATATTACGGATAATGATAAGTTTTTAAAGAGCTTCTCATTTAATTTTGCTGGAGCTTCCTTAACGTAGGCTTGCCTTGGCTTGGGTAAAGCATGATTTACGGGTATTTTTCTTGTGGGTTTTTTTATGTTTATATCAAGTGGCTATTTTTTAAAATGATGCTTATCTTTGATCTATTTTGAATAGAATCATCTGACTCTTTTATCGGCGTAATGTTGGTCATTGCTTGATGATTGTTACTAGTATCATCTTGTATTCAGCTTTAGTGTGGCGAATAAAGAAGGTGTATTAACTAGAGGTTGAGAATGGTTCGAGCGTTGTTACTTGATTTCAGGTTGATACTCTATCCATTATGCTGCTCCTGATTATGAACGTTTGCAGTGACGTATTTAAATACGTAATGGAGGATGCTGGCATGGGTATGATTGTTCCGTCACTCGCTCAGTGGCTAGAGGCTACTGGCGTGTTTGATGCGCCGGGTATCTTTGTTACTGGGACTGACACTGGCGTAGGTAAAACCCATGTGGGTGTGCAATTGATACACGCTTTGAGAGTGTTGGGACGAGAAGTGATTCCGCGTAAACCGGTAGAGTCAGGCTGGTTGAAAGATGAGGCATTGACGGATGCAGGGCAACTGGCTCAGGCCGCTGGTGTACCGTTGGATAAAGCGATTTGTCCCTATCGTTTTCAGGCAGCACTTGCGCCACCACGGGCGGCCAATATGGCCAAGCAAACGTTGTTGCTACGTGATCTTGCGGCTACATGCCCTCTGCATTGGAATAAACAGCAGTTTTTGCATGTGGAGGGGGCAGGTGGTTTCTATTCGCCGTTGGCGAATGATGGGTTGAATGCCGATCTTGCGCAAATTCTTGGTCTGCCTGTTGTGTTGGTAGCAGAAGATCGGGTCGGGTGCATTAATCAGGTTTTATTGGTGGCCGAAGCCATTAAACAGCGCCATCTTCAGTTAGCGGGTGTTATTTTGAATGTCCGCCAGCCTCCAGTTGAGGGCATGGATAATCTGACGGATTTATTGGGTTATTTGAATGTACCCCTATTACGCTTTCCGTTTAATTCAAGCCATTTCAGGTAAATCGTGATTGATGGTATTGTTAAGCTCATCTCTGCGACCAAAATTGATTTGCCATTCGAGGTCGTTGCGTGAACCGGCATATTCTAGTGCAATGGATTTACTGATGTAGTTGTCATTGTAAAGTTGGTATAGCGCTTGGTCGAAAGTTTGCATTCCATCGACTGCGCCTTTCGCAATAATGCTTTTCAGCTCACCGAATTGACCAGTACGGATAAGTTCTGCGACATAGGGGGTGTTGATTAGTACTTCTGCTGCTAGATGTAAGCCGTCATTCTCATCGGGAATAAGCCGTTGTGCCACAATGCCGCGCAGGTTCAGTGATAAGTCCATCAATACGCGATTTTTATTTTCGCTAGAAAATAAATACAGCATACGTTCTAGTGCTTGAATGACATTGGTGGCATGTAGTGTCGATAACACCAAGTGCCCGGTATCGGCAAAGCCTAATACGGCATCCATCGTTTCGGTATCCCGTACTTCCCCTACCATGATCATGTTTGGCGCTTCCCGCATAGCTTCGCGCATCGCGTTGGCGTAGCTGAGGGTATCAAAGCCAACTTCGCGCTGCCCGATAATGGATTTGCTGTGGCGAAAGGTGTACTCAATGGGGTCTTCAATGGTGAGAATATGCCCGCAGTGGTTTTCGTTGCGGTACTGAATCAGGGAGGCCATTGAGGTGGATTTACCCGAGCCAGTAGAGCCTACAAACAGCACCATGCCTTCTTTTTGCATCACCAGTTTTTTTAGCACTTCGGGTAGTTTGAGCTCTTCGGGCTTGCGGATGTCGGAGCGAATGTGACGGATGACCATCGATACTTCGCCGCGCTGAAAGTAGAAATTCATGCGGAAGCGCCCAATACCCTTCAGTGAAAAGCCTTTGTTTAATTCACGGTCGGCAAAGAAGGCTTCAATTTCAGTGGCAGTGAGAATTTCTTCTGCTAGTTGGCGAATATTACCCGGCTTCATCGGTTCACGGCTGATGTGTCGTAATTGCCCGCGTACTTTTATGGTTGCGTGAGCGCCTGTTGTCAAATAGAGGTCAGATGCGTTCTGTTTGACCATCACGTTTAGCAAGGGGGTGATGCGTAGATCAGCTTCGGTGATGATGGTCATTAGCGGGCATTCTCCATGGGTTCGATAGCAAGATCATCCAGACCCTTGAAAAAGTCGTTGTCTTGGGCAAAGCGGCTTTCTAGCTTGAGGCGCAGGCGTAGGTCATTTTGAGAGTCGGCATGGCGCAGGGCTTCTTTCACTGTAATCTGACGGGATTCGATCAGATCAAATAGGGCTTGGTCGAAGGTACGCATCCCGTGTTCACGGGACTTGGAGGTGAGGGTTTTCATCCCCGGTACGTCGCCTTTGAGGATTAGATCAGCCATCAGCGGGGTATTGATCATCACTTCCACGGCGGCTAAACGCCCTTCGCCCTTGGCTTTGCGCACCAGCCGTTGTGATACCACGGCTTTCAGGTTGAGGGATAAATCCATCAATAACTGGTTGCGGCGTTCTTCCGGGAAAAAGTTGATAATGCGGTCAATGGCTTGGTTGGAACTATTGGCGTGTAAGGTCGTCAGACACAGATGCCCGGTTTCAGCATAGGCAATCGCGTAATCCATCGACTCGCGGTCACGGATTTCCCCGAGCAGGATGACGTCGGGCGCTTGCCGTAGGGTGTTCTTCATGGCTATTTCGTAATTGGCGGTATCGACCCCGATTTCCCGTTGGGTAATCAGGCAGCCTTTGTGCTGGTGGACAAATTCAATCGGGTCTTCAATGGTGATGATATGACCCTTGGAGTTGGTATTGCGGAAGTCGACCATCGACGCCAGCGTGGTGGATTTACCCGAGCCGGTCGCACCAACCATGATCACCAGCCCGCGTTTGGTCATGGCGATGTCGCGTAATACCGGTGGCAGACCCAAGTCTTTCAGGCCGGGTATATGGCTGGGAATATGCCGCAGTACCATGCCTGCACAACCACGCTGGGTGAAGGCATTCACCCGGAAACGTGCCTTGCCGGGCAGGCTGATGGAAAAGTTACATTCCATCTCTTCCTCAAACTGTTTGAGCTGGCGGTCATTCATGATGGCTCGTACCAACATGCGGGCATTTTGCTCATTCAAAGCTTGTGTGGTCAGTGGCAGCATTTCGCTGGCAATTTTGGCGGAGGGGGCGGCATCCGCCGTGATATACAAGTCGGAAGCATTTTTTTCCAACATGGTGGCCAGCAATTTGTGGACATAGCTGACGGCGGCATCGCGATCCATAATCTACCTCTGCTTAAATGGAGTCCGGGTTTTCAGCTTTGCGGCGAGCGGTTTCCCGATCGACTAGCCCTTTCAGCACCAGATTTTTGAGTGACTGGTCAAGGGTTTGCATCCCATCACTTTGCCCGGTTTGCATTGCGGAACGCATTTGTGCAATTTTGTTTTCGCGGATCAGGTTACGTACTGCGCGTGTGCCGATGAGGATTTCGTGTGCTGCTACCCGTCCGCCGCCTTTTTTCTTCAGCAGGGTTTGAGAGATGACCGCTTGCAGGGATTCGGAAAGCATCGAACGCACCATTTCCTTTTCCGCTGCCGGGAACACGTCGACAATACGGTCGATGGTTTTGGGGGCGGAAGTGGTGTGCAACGTGCCAAACACCAAATGCCCGGTTTCGGCAGCGGTCAGGGCGAGGCGGATGGTTTCGAGGTCACGCATTTCCCCAACCAGAATGGTGTCCGGGTCTTCACGCAAGGCGGAACGCAAGGCGGCTTCAAAGCCTTTGGTGTCGCGGTGGACTTCCCGTTGGTTGACCAGACTTTTTTTGCTTTCGTGGACAAATTCGATTGGGTCTTCAATGGTGAGGATGTGCCCATAATCGGTATCGTTTTTGTAATCGACCATTGCTGCCAGCGTGGTGGATTTGCCTGAACCTGTGGGTCCCGTCACTAACACCAAACCGCGTGGATTTTCGGAAATTTTGCGAAAAATACCGGGAGCACCGAGTTGGTCGAGCGTCAGCACCTTGCTGGGGATGGTACGGAAGACCGCGCCTGCACCACGGTTCTGGTTGAAGGCATTGACCCGGAAACGTGCCACGCCGGGGATTTCAAACGAGAAATCGCATTCCCAGTGTTCTTCGTAGTTTTTGCGCTGGTGATCGTTCATGATGTCGTAAACCAGTGCGTGTACCTGTTTGTGGTCAAGCACGGGTAGGTTGATCTTGCGCATTTCGCCATCGACACGGATCATCGGTGGCATCCCCCCCGACAAGTGTAAGTCGGAAGCATTGTTTTTGACGCTGAACGCCAGCAGTTGGGTAATATCCATTGTTGTTATTATTCGTGTTGGTTGTTTAGGTCGTTAATTGGTGAGGAAAGTAACACAAATCATGACAATCCATGACAATATCCAGACAATCGGCGAGCGCATCCGCGCTGCCGAACAGCGTTTCGGTCGCGAGCCGGGCAGCGTCAGCCTGCTGGCTGTCAGTAAAAAGCATCCCGCCACGAATATCCGTGAGGCGCTTGCTGCGGGGCAGGGCTTATTTGGCGAGAATTACGTGCAGGAAATGGTTGAAAAATCGGCTGAATTGGCCGATGCCAATATCGAATGGCATTTCATCGGCCCTATCCAGTCCAACAAAACCCGGCTAATTGCAGCAACCGCTCGTTGGGTGCATTCCGTTGATAGTTTCAAGGTGGCAAAGCGCCTTAGTGAGCAAAAGCCTGCGGATGCGCCTGCCCTGAATATTTGCTTGCAAGTGAATATCAGTGGTGAAACCAGCAAGTCCGGGGTGCAAGTGAGGGAGTTGCCCGCGCTTGCGGCTGAGGTTGCGGCGTTACCGGGCGTGCGTTTGCGTGGCTTGATGGCGATTCCTGCCCCGGAACATGACTTTGCCAGGCAACGCGCCGTCTTCGCGCAAGTGCGGGAGTGTCAAGAAGCGCTGATTGCGCAAGGTTTCACGCTGGATACCCTGTCGATGGGGATGACAGATGATATGGAAGCGGCGATTGCCGAAGGCGCAACCATCGTGCGCATTGGTACGGCGATTTTCGGGGTGCGTGAATAGCGCGGGTAGGTCTATTGGCCTTGCAGGGCTGAGTACCGCAATAGGTTGAATTTAACAGGTTCGGTGTTTTGGATAATGTTGCCGCTGGCATCACTCAACACGGCAAACACGCTGTGTTCGCCGCGTTCCACTTCGGTGAGGGCAAAGGATAGCGAGCTACCGGCGGCTACCTGTTTTGCATCCAGATACAGGGTTATGCCATCGCCCGGTTTGAGTTGCGGTTTCAGGGATACAGTGATGGTCACGTTACCTTCGTTGGCGCGGATGGCTTCATCCGCCACCGGGGAGGTGATCTTGAAATCGGAATAGGCTTCGGCGTTTGCATCAGTGGCTTCGGCTTTTTTATCAGTTGCCGAGGCGCTGGTGGGGGTGTTTTGTCTAGGGGCAGGGCTATCCGCTACCGTCAGCAAGGGTAAATTCACAGGTTTGGCAGCACCTTGCTTTGGCGGGTTATCGCCATAGACCGTGTTACCACTGGCGTCTACCCAGCGGTAAATTTCCGCATTCACAGAAAACACGGAAAAGCCGAGCACCAAGACTAAAAACAGTAAACCGAAGCGCATATATTTCCACGATTGTTGGTTAATACGCTAATGATTCTACTGAAATTAATCAGTGGGGCAGTAAGTGTAGGGATAAACGGCGCGGATTGGCTGCTTGTTGATACCTACAGGAAACGGCTGACCAAAATCATGTCGGTATCCACACCTTCGGGGAGCGGAATGCGCATTTTGTGGCCACTGCCCGGTGCGGTGGTGACGGGAATGCCTTCGAGGTTTTCCATGCGTTCCAGCACCAGTTCGCGGTTGCCGGTAGGTAATACCAGTTCCAGCCGGTCGCCGACGCTGAAGCGGTTTTTTACATCCAGCTCGATCCAGCCGTTTTCACGGTCGACATTCATGGCCTCGGCGACGAATTGTTGCTGATGCCCCATCGACGCGCCTTGCATGTAGTTCTGGTAGTCGTGGGTGTGGTGGCGTTCGTAGAAACCGTCGGTGTAACCCCGGTTGGCAAGGTTTTCCAGCACGCCCAGCAATTTGGGGTCGAATGCACGGCCTGCCAGTGTGTCATCAATGGCTTGTTTGTAAGCTTGCGCGGTGCGAGCAACGTAGTAATGTGACTTGGTGCGGCCTTCGATCTTGAGGCAGTCCACGCCGATTTCCGTTAGGCGCTGCACGTGTTCAATGGCACGCAAATCCTTGGAATTCATGATGTAAGTGCCGTGTTCGTCTTCCATCACTGGCATCAACTCGCCGGGGCGCTTGGTTTCTTCGAGGAAGTACACCTTGTCTGCCAGCGGGTGGCGTTCTTGATTGCCACAACTGCCCATGCTTTGTGCCTGATTGAACAAATCCATCGGCAATACTGCTTCTTTGGGGACGAATTTACCTTCAGCGGCTTCTACTGCCTCAGTGGTTTTGTATTCCCAGCGGCAGGCGTTGGTGCAAGTGCCTTGGTTCGGGTCGCGGTGGTTGAAGTAACCTGATAGCAGGCAGCGCCCGGAATAGGCGATACACAAGGCACCGTGGACGAATACTTCCAGTTCCATATCCGGGCATTGCTGGCGGATTTCGGCGATTTCATCCAGCGACAGTTCGCGGGACAAAATGACGCGGGTCAAGCCAATGCTTTGCCAGAATTTCACCGTAGCGTAGTTGACGGTGTTGGCTTGTACCGATAAGTGAATCGGCATTTCTGGCCATTTCTCGCGCACCATCATGATCAGGCCGGGGTCAGCCATGATCAGCGCATCCGGCTGCATCGCAATCACCGGAGCAAGGTCGTGCATGAACGTGCCAATCTTGCTGTTGTGCGGGGAAATATTCGCCGCGACAAAAAACTGCTTGCCTTGGGCATGTGCTTCCGCAATGCCCACTTCAAGGATGTCGTTCTTGAAGTCGTTGTTGCGCACCCGCAGCGAGTAGCGCGGTTGGCCTGCATACACCGCATCCGCACCGTAGGCGAAGGCGTGGCGCATGGATTTGAGTGTGCCAGCAGGGGCAAGCAATTCAGGGCGTTTCATGTGTTTCAAGTTCCGTAATAGTCCGGTTCATTACCGGCTTTCCATTTGATATTGCAGCCGAGTGACGCTTTTTGGTCAGCAGGCGGATACATGTTGTCCAGCAGTCTATCGAGTGCATGGCGTAGGTCATTACCTGTTACCGGAACATCGCTGCTGGGGCGAGCATCATCGAATTGCCCACGGTAAAACAGTGTATGGTGTTCGTCGAACAGGTATAAGTCGGGGGTGCAGGCTGCCTGATAGGCTTTGGCAACAGCTTGCGATTCGTCGTACAGGTAGGGGAAGGTGTAACCGTGGTTATTGACTTCTTCGACCATCTTTTCGGGGCTGTCGTCCGGGTAATTGGCAACGTCATTGGCGTTGATGGCGACGATGGCTACCCCGCGTTCCTGATAATCCCTAGCGAGTTGTGTGAACACTTCGCGGATCAGGATGACATAGGGGCAATGGTTGCAAATGAAGGCCACTAACAAGGGCTTGCCTGAAAAATCCTGACGCGTAACTATTTTCCCGCTGGCTGGTTCTAGCAGGGCAAAATCGGGTGCTTCGGTACCAAGTTCCAACATGGTGGAAGGGGTGCGAGCCATGGCTGCCTCCTTTAATTCTGACTGTGGTGGTGAGGATTAATGATTATACGCAAATTGCAGGGACAAGTGACAAATTCCCTGATTTTCTGTTTATACTGCTGCACTGCAGTATAGATGAGTGGAGGAAGTGGATATGGCGGCACGTTACGAAGACTTGGGCAATGGTGTGTATTGTATTGATACTGACCTCTACCGTCCGCAAATGGCGGCGTGCTATCTGGTGCGAGAAGGTGATGAGGCCGCTTTCGTCGACACGGGCACGTACCACACCATTCCCATGCTGATGGAAGTGTTAGCGGATCTGGGGTTAACGGCTGAGCAGGTGCGTTACGTCATCCCCACTCATGTGCATCTGGATCATGCCGGTGGTGCGGGTGAGCTGATGGCGCGTTGCCCGAATGCCACCATGCTTGTGCATCCTAAGGGTGCGCCACACATGATTGACCCGTCCCGCTTGCAGGCGGGGGCAACGGCTGTTTATGGTGAGGAAGGCTTTGCCAAGGATTACGGCAAACTGATTCCAGTGCCTGAGGAGCGGGTGGTGATTGCGCAAGATGGTCAGGCAATTGATCTGAATGGCCGCACCCTAATGTTCATCGACACACCTGGGCACGCCAATCATCATGGCTGCATTTTCGATGAGCAGAGCCGTTATTGCTTTACGGGCGATACTTTTGGGATCGCTTACCGCGAATTTGTGACGGATCGGGGAGCGTGGATATTTGCACCCACCACACCCGTGGCCTTTTCCCCGCAAGACTGGCAGCGCAGTCTGGATAAGCTGGCGGCGTTGAACCCGGCGGCGATGTTATTGACGCATTACGGGCGGGTAACGGATGTGCAGGGGCTGCTGCCAACATTGCGTGCGAGTGTTGAGAATTTGGCTCAATTGGCGCTGGCGGAGGAAAATGCACCAGAAAGACGCGTCGATACCCTCAAAGAGCGGATTTTTTGTACCTGGCTTGAAGAGATAGTTGCTCATGGGGTAAGCCTTCCCGAAAGGGATAGTCGTGAATTACTGGCAGTGGATGCGACCCTGAATGCTCAAGGGCTGGATGTCTGGTTGCAACGTCGTGCAAAAGCCAAAACCTGAAGTATATTCAGGTAATTACGAATAACCCAGTAATAAAATCAACTAATTGTTCATCGGCATATAAAAATATGCAAATATTATAATATACTTTAAATATAAGCATTTACAGACGTATTTGATACAATTTCCTTATGATACAGAAGAAACAAACTCATTGGTTTGCGCACTAAAAGTGTATAAAGTGTTCGTGGTTCAAAATTTCAAGCAAGTGGCTAATGAAATTTTTCTATACTGAATAGAATTGGTGTTGGTCACTTAAAAATCTACACAAGATTTGGCGAGTACCACACACTGACGGGAGATTGGCATGATCAAGCCTCATGGTTCTGACGAACTGAATCCATTATTCGTATATGACAGTGCTGAAAACGAAGCGCTGCTGAAAGAAGCAGAAGGTCTTGCTTCAATCGTAGTCAGCTCTGCGACAGCAGCGAATGCTGTGATGCTCGGTGGTGGCTACTTCAACCCGCTGACTGGCTACATGAACAAAGCAGATGCGCTGTCAGTCGCGAGCAATATGCACACCACTTCTGGCCTGTTTTGGCCAACACCCGTGCTGAACCTGCTTGAAGATGCTGGCAGTATCAAGGCCGGTGATCGTATTGCACTGAGAGACCCCAACGTGGAAGGGCATCCGGTACTTGCCGTGATGGATGTCGAGGGTGTCGAAGAGTTCACTGACACAGAAATGGCTACCATGACTCAGCAGATTTATCGTCCTGCTGAAGGTGAAGCGCATATCGGTGCAGATACGTTCAATTCCCAAGGCAAGTTTTGCCTGTCAGGTTCGATCAAGGTTCTCAACTTCTCCTACTTCCAAAGCGAATTCCCGGATACTTTCCGTACTGCTGTTGAAATTCGCAATGAAATTACCGAACGCGGCTGGGAGAAGGTTGTTGCCTTCCAGACCCGTAATCCGATGCACTTAGCACACGAAGAACTGTGCCACATGGCGATGGATCGTCTCGGCTGTGATGGCTTGGTCATCCACATGCTGCTGGGCAAGTTGAAGAAAGGCGACATCCCCGCGCCGGTACGTGATGCCGCCATCCGCAAGATGGTTGAGCTGTATTTCCCGCCGAACAGCGCGATGGTCACCGGTTACGGTTTCGACATGTTGTATGCGGGGCCAAAAGAAGCGGTATTACATGCCGTATTCCGCCAAAACATGGGTGCGACACATTTCATTATCGGTCGTGACCATGCCGGTGTTGGCGATCATTACGGTGCATTTGATGCTCAGGAAATTTTCGATAATGAAGTGCCTAAAGACGCCCTTGATATCGAAATCTTCCGCGCAGACCACACCGCTTACTCCAAAAAGCTGGATAAGGTTGTGATGATGTGTGAAGCACCCGATCATCAGAAAGAAGATTTTGTCCTGCTTTCTGGTACTAAAGTTCGTGAAATGCTTGGCAATGGCATTGCACCACCCAAAGAGTTTTCGCGCCCTGAAGTCGCCCAGATCCTGATCGATTATTATCAAAGTGAGAATAGTTAAGTCTGTTTAAAGTATCTCTGGTGCAGTCTGAGCTTTGAGGAAAGGGCAACAGGCTTCACTGGTTGAGTTCTGTGACCATATGTAGCAATACAATCAATTTCAAGGAGTTACACCATGCCTACGTTTGTACGTACTGACAAATGTGATGGCTGCAAAGGCGGCGACCGCACCGCTTGCATGTACATCTGCCCCCACAACCTGATGAAGCTGGACGTTGACGGTTCTGCGACAGGCCACGCGATGAAAGCGTATAACCAAGAGCCGGATCAATGCTGGGAATGCTATTCCTGCGTTAAAATCTGCCCCTCCAACGCGATTGAAGCACGTCACTATGCTGACGTTGTACCACTCGGCGGTTCTGTACAGCCATTGCGTGGTCAGGATTCCATCATGTGGTCTATCAAATTCCGTAACGGCACCATGAAGCGTTTCAAGTTCCCGATCCGTACTACCCCAGAAGGTTCCATTGATTGCTACGGCGGCAAGCCGAAAGCTGATCTGGCTAACCTCGGTAAAGCCCTGTTGACGCGTGATGTCATGGGTGGCTACCGCGCTGGCAACCCGGCTGAACTGATTTGCAAGTAATTGGTAAATTACAAGACACGCTTCGTTATTAACTCTTAAGTATTGAGGAAACACAAATGGCAGGTACATTTGGTAATCCAGAGGTTGTCCAAGAAGAAGTTGACATCCTCATCATCGGTGGCGGTATGGCTGCGTGCGGCGCGGCGTATGAAATCATGCCTTGGATCGGCGCTGCAAAAGAAGCAGGCGTTGACATCACGGTTAAGCTGATCGACAAAGCAGCAATGGACCGTTCTGGTGCCGTTGCACAAGGTCTGTCTGCGATCAACACTTACATCGGTCCAAACCAAGATCCAGCGGACTACGCTCGCATGGTTTCCAACGACCTGATGGGTATCACCCGTGACGACTTGGCTTACGACTTAGGCCGTAACGTTGACGATTCCGTGCATTTGTTTGAAGAATGGGGTCTTCCCATCTGGAAAACAGTCAACGGCGAGCGTTTTGACGGCGCTACTTGGCCAAAAGAAGGTGGCAAGCTGTTGAAAGACGGTGGCGAGCCAGTTCGTTCCGGTAAATGGCAAATCATGATCAACGGCGAATCCTACAAGTGGATCGTTGCTGAAGCTGCGAAAAAAGCACTGGGTTCTGACAACATTCAGGAACGTGTGTTCATCGTTAAGCTGGTCAATGATGCTAACGACAAAAACCGCGTGGCGGGTGCTGTTGGCTTCTCTACCCGTGAAGACAAAGTATACGTTTACAAATTCAAGGCTTGCCTGCTGGTAGCCGGTGGTTGCGTAAACATCTTCCGTCCACGTTCCGTTGGTGAAGGCCAAGGCCGTGCATGGTATCCAGTATGGAACGCAGGTTCCACCTACACCATGGCTGCTGAAGCCGGTGCAGAACTGACCATGATGGAAAACCGTTTCGTTCCAGCCCGTTTTAAAGACGGCTACGGTCCGGTTGGCGCATGGTTCCTGCTGTTCAAAGCGCAAGCGACTAACGCCTACGGCGAAGTCTACATGACCAAGAACAAAGAATTGTTGAACGACTATCCTCCGTATGGTCAGGCAGCGGTTCCAGCATCTTGCTTGCGTAACCACTTGATGCTGAAGGAAATGAAAGAAGGTCGCGGTCCTATCTATATGGATACCGTTACCGCTCTGGCTAAACTGCGTGAAACACTGTCTCCTCGTGAAGTAAAGCATCTGGAAGCAGAAGCTTGGGAAGACTTCCTTGACATGTGTATCGGTCAGTGCGGTATCTGGGTGGGTGAAAACATCGAGCCAGAGAAGAAAAACTCTGAACTGATGCCTACCGAACCGTACCTGCTGGGTTCACACTCAGGCTGCTGTGGTATCTGGGCTTCTGGTCCTGAAGACGTGGGCGCTCCAACGACTGAAGAGCATCCAGAAGCAGACAAAATCCCTGCTCACCTGCCACAAGGCTGGAACTGGGGCTATCGCTCAATGACGACAGTACGTGGCCTGTTCACTGCTGGTGACGGCGTTGGTGCATCTGGTCACAAGTTCTCTTCTGGTTCACACACTGAAGGCCGTATGTGTGCACAGTCTATGGTTAAGTTCGTCATGGACAACAAAGACTGGGTGCCTACACTGGACACGCCTGTTGAAGATCTGGTTAACGAAATCTATCAGCCAGTGCGTACTTTCCTTGAGCACAAGGACTACACCACGGCGATCGACGTAAACCCACACTACATCACGCCACGTATGTTGCAGTTCCGTCTGCAAAAAATCATGGATGAATATGTAGCAGGTGTTGCCACTTACTACACTACCAACGGTCACATGCTGGCGGTAGCGGAAGAAAAGCTGGGTATGTTGAAAGAAGATGCGCAGAAAATGCGTGCAAAAGACCTGCACGAACTGCTCCGCGCATGGGAAAACTATCACCGTATCCTGACGGCTGAAGCGCACATGAAGCACATCCAATTCCGTAAGGAAAGCCGTTACCCTGGTTTCTACTACCGTATGGACTACAACCTGGTAGACGAAGAAAACTGGCATTGCTTCGTAAACTCTGTTTACGACAAAAACACCAAGACTTGGAACGTGTTCAAACGCGCCCACAAAGACTTGGTTGACAAGTCCAAGCTGTTCAAGCCCGCTGCCCATTAATAAAGGGTTGCTTGCAAACAGCACTAAACCTTACTATCGGGTTTAGGCCAAATCAGGGCATCTCATGATGCCCTGATTTACATCTACGGTAGTAAAGTGGAGGAATCATTGCATGAAAATTATCCTGTTAGGCGGTCCAGGTGCTGGCAAAGGCACACAAGCTGGGTTCATCAAAGAAAAATACAATATCCCGCAAATTTCGACTGGCGACATGTTACGTGCCGCTGTCAAGGCTGGCACCGAAATGGGTGTTGCAGCTAAAAAAGTGATGGACGCAGGCGGTTTGGTTTCTGACGAAATCATTCTCGGTCTGGTCAAAGAGCGTACTGCTGAAGCAGATTGCGCGAATGGTTTCCTGTTCGACGGTTTCCCACGCACCTTGGCTCAGGCCGAGTCTCTGAAAACTCAAGGCGTTGATATTGACGCGGTGGTTGAAATCGCGGTTGATGACGCTGAAATCGTGCGCCGTATGAGTGGCCGCCGTGTTCACGTTGCCTCCGGCCGCACTTACCACGTTGTATTCAACCCACCTAAGGTTGCAGGCAAAGACGACGAAACCGGCGAAGACCTGATCCAGCGTGCTGATGATGCGGAAGAAACCGTATTGAAGCGTCTGGAAATTTATCACGCACAAACCGCACCCCTGATCGGTTACTACACTGATTGGTCAGCATCTGGGGATACTCGGGCGCCACGTTATATCCGTGTCGAAGGTGTTGGTTCGGTTGATGCTATCCGCGATCAGATTTTCGTGGCATTGGGTTAAACGACATCCCGTTCCCTGAGCGAAGTCGAAGGGAACAATTTATTTAGGAGCGACAATGACTGCATCTCCCGAAAAAGTGGCAGCCGGTAAGGTAGTCCAGTTTACGTACCGTATCGCTGACCGTCATGGCGACATCATGGAACAAGTGGACTTACCCTTGAGCATGGTATTTATGCGCCATAACCGCTTGTATGACGTGGTGGAAAAAGCCTTGGTTGGTTGTCGCGTGGGTGATGAAGTGTCGGTTGAAGTTCCGGCCGTTGATGGCGCATGGGGCGAAGCCGATGCTGACCTGATTCTGGTGCAAGACATTGAGCATGTGCCACCACCTTATCGTCGGCTGGGGGCTGAAGCACAGTTTCAAGGCGAAAACGGTGAGATTAAAACCTTCACCGTGACCAGTGTCACCGAAGAGTCCGTTACCTTGGATGGCAACCACCCCTTTGCAGGGCAAACCATGACTTTCCACGTCAAAGTTATTGCGATTCGTGATGCTAGCAAGGAAGAGTTATTGCACGGGATTGAATCCGGTGCACCTACCGACTTTGGCAGTACAACCGTTCACTAATGAGGCAGCATCATGGCAATTCCTGATTTGACCGACCTCGAAAAATCCATTATCCAGCAAAGTATTAATGAGCGTTGGCGCAAAGGTGGCATCGTAGCGGAGGAGGTCGAGGTGGAGCTACGGCTCTCCAAGGGTGACCGCGAAGTAACCGCTTGCCCGGCGATGTATTGGGAACATGACGCTTGTACCTTCCTCGTCGCTAAGACGGGTGAAAATCGCTACCGTTCACAATTTTTCTACTCTGCTAAAGAACAATTCAACACCGGCATTGAAGAATACACCGACTTAGGTGACTGTGTTCTCTTCCTGCTGCGTTTGCAGGCAGACCATGAGAGTGAGCGCAATAAAAATTTCCCCACGACTTAAATCCACACGTTAGTTTGAGAGACCGCATAGAGGAGTTTGTGTTATGACCGTCAAGAATGCTTTTTACGCCCAGTCCGGTGGTGTTACCGCCGTTATCAACGCATCCGCCTGTGGCGTGATTGAAACCGCCCGCCAGCACGGCGACAAGATCGGCACAGTATACGCTGGTCAAAACGGTATCATCGGCGCACTGCTGGAAAACCTGATCGACACCAGCAAAATTTCTGCGGCAGATGTGGCGGCGCTGCGTCATACCCCCTCTGGTGCTTTTGGCTCTTGCCGTTACAAGATGAAAAGTCTGGAAAAGAATAAGCGTGAGTACGATCGTTTGATCGAAGTGTTCAAAGCGCACAATATTGGCTACTTCTTCTACAACGGTGGCGGTGACTCGGCGGATACTTGTTTGAAAGTTTCGCAGTTGTCTGATGCAATGGGCTTCCCGATTCAGGCGATTCATGTCCCTAAAACTGTCGATAATGATCTGCCTATTACCGATAACTGCCCTGGTTTTGGTTCGGTTGCCAAGTACATTGCGGTGTCTACTCGTGAAGCTAGCTATGACGTGGCGTCTATGTGTGCGACTTCCACCAAGATTTTCGTGCTCGAAGTGATGGGTCGTCATGCAGGCTGGATTGCAGCCGCAGGCGGTTTGGCGACAGATGCCAATAACGATATTCCTGTAGTTATCCTATTCCCAGAAATCGAGTTCAACCAAGAGAAATTCTTGGCAACGGTTGATGCGAAAGTGAAACAGTACGGCTATTGCACCATCGTGGTGTCTGAAGGCTGCCATTACCCTGACGGCAAATTCCTGGCAGAGCAGGGCACACGTGACTCCTTCGGTCATGCGCAATTGGGCGGTGCTGCCCCGGTCGTGGCTAACATGATCAAGGATGCGCTGGGTTATAAATTCCATTGGGCAGTTGCGGACTATCTGCAACGTGCGGCACGTCACCTATCATCCAAGTCGGATGTGGAACAGGCGTATGCGCTGGGCAAAGCAGCGGTTGAGCTGGCGATGGAAGGCAAGAACTCGGTGATGCCAGCGGTTATCCGCGATTCCAACAAGCCGTATGCGTGGCACATCGGTGTGGGTGAGTTGAAAGACATTGCCAACGTCGAAAAAATGATGCCGATGGAATACATCACTGAAGATGGCTATGGCATTACCGAGGCTTGCCGCGAGTATTTGCTGCCGCTGATCGACGGTGAAGATTACCCGCCATACGAAAACGGTATGCCGAAGTATGTGACGCTCAAGCATGAATTGCTGGAGAAGAAGTTGCCTGCCTTTGAACTGTAAGTAAATCAACACCCTTGCAGTGAATACCCCTGTTTGCATAGCAGGGGTGTTCTTTTTATACTTTCTGTTTTCACAGACCACACCCCGGTAACCATTATTATGGCTGAAAAACTCAATATTCCTGAGGAATTCCACAGCACCCTCGTCCCTGAACTGCTGACGGATGACACCACCATTCAGTTTGACTGTCACCCTGGTGTTTCCTGTTTCAACATTTGCTGTAAAGCGGCCGATGTGACACTCGCGCCGTATGACATCCTGCGTTTGAAAAAGCGTTTGGGAATGACATCCAGCGAATTCCTCGATAAACATACCGTGCCGTTTGAGGTCGATGGGCAAGGCTTGCCCGGTATCAAGCTGCGTACCGATGACAACAAAACCTGCCTGTTTGTGCGTGAGGAAGGTTGCAGCGTCTACGAAGACCGTCCGGCGGCGTGCCGCTATTACGGGCTGGGTTTGCTGTCGCACCGTGCGGCGGACTCCTCGCAAGACGTGCAATTCTATTTCCGTAACAAGGAAGCGCATTGCCAGGGTTGGAATACCGAAAAGGTTATGACCGTCCGCGATTACCGCGCTGCCCAAGGCGTGCCGGAATACGACGAAATCAACCGCGAGTGGATGCAGTTGATGCTGAAAAAGAAATCGGCAGGCCCCGCGATTGGCAAGCCTGATCCGCTTAGCTACCAGTTGTATTTCATGGCCAGTTTTGACATTGACCGTTTCCGCCGTTTTGTGGAAAGCCCCGCTTTCTCCAAGGTTTATGTGATCAGTGAAGAAATGCGTCACGAATGGCAAGATGACGTGGTGCTGCAACGCTTCGGTTTCCGCTTGTTGCGTCAGGTATTGTTTGATGAGCAAACCATTCCTACCCACGAAAACATTCTGGAAAAGCGTTGGGAAGAGCGCAAGGATATCATTGAGTTACGCCACAAAGCCGCTGTTGATTTGCACCTGCAACGGGCAGAAGCAGAGCGCAAGGCTGCACTAGATGTGAGTGATGATGGTGCCTCTGCCTGAGCACTCAAGAACAGATTAACTGGCAATCTGCATAGCAGTTGCTAGTTAATCCAAATATTTGGCTTTCTTCTTACCCGAAAACCTGTATAGTCACACTTTTTACAATATCGTTTCTATCGAGTCTGCGGGTATTTCGCCTACATCCTCTTGAGCGGTTTACTGAAACCTTTAGGAGGTTCTCATGGCTACTAAGCTTTACGTTGGCAACTTGCCATATTCCGTTACTCAACAAAGCCTGCAAGAAAAATTTGCTCAATACGGCGATGTTACATCTGTTAGCGTTATCACTGACCGTGATACTGGGCAGAACAAAGGCTTTGCATTCGTAGAAATGTCTAGCAGCAGCGAAGCACAAAAAGCTATCGACGGCCTGAACGGCGCTGATATGGGCGGTCGCGGCATGAAAGTTAATGAAGCGAAGCCACAAGCACCACGCGATAACAATCGCAGCGGTGGCGGTGGTTTCGGTGGCGGCAACGGCGGCGGTTCACGCGGTGGTCGTTGGTAAGAAGCCCCCCACGGCTTATACCGAATAGAAAAACCCGGCCTTGTGCCGGGTTTTTTTGTGCTGAATTTTCGTAAGATTGTTAATCTACGACTGGTTTGACTCGCTGAGCGGCTTCCACTGCACGTGCGCGAGCTTCATCGATATCTTTGCCACGCGTTAATGCTACGCCCATACGCCGCCGCTCGAATGACTCGGGTTTCCCGAACAGGCGGATGTCGCTTTCCGGCACTTGCAGCGCATGTTCTACGCCTTCAAACGCGATGCCTTCTGCGTCCATGCCGCCGTAAATCACCGCACTTGCACCCGTAGAATGCAGCGACGTATTCACCGGCAAGCCCAGAATCGCGCGGGCGTGCAGCTCGAATTCGTTCTGAAACTGCGTTGCCATTGTCACCATGCCGGTGTCGTGCGGGCGTGGGCTAACTTCCGAAAACCATACGTCGTCACCTTTGACGAATAATTCCACTCCGAACAGGCCACGTCCGCCGAGATTGCCGGTGACTTTTGAGGCGATGTCTTGCGCTTTGGCAAGGGCGCTGTCGGTCATCGGTTGTGACTGCCAGCTTTCGACGTAATCGCCTTTGACCTGACGATGCCCGATGGGGGCGCAAAAGTGGGTTTCGATTGCGCCGTTCGCACCCACGGCACGCACGGTCAACAGGGTGATTTCGTAATCAAAGTGGATGCATTCTTCCACGATCACGCGCCCATGATTGACGCGCCCAGCGGAAAGGGCGTATTCCCATGCATCAGCCACATCCGCCGCACTTTTCAGCATGGATTGGCCTTTGCCGGAAGAGGACATGACAGGTTTGACGAAACACGGGTAGCCCACATCATCAGCAGCGGCCTGCATCTCGGCAAGGCTGGAGGCGAAGTGGTAACGCGAGGTCGGTACGCCGAGTTCTTCCGCTGCCAGACGGCGGATGCCTTCGCGGTTCATGGTCAATTGCGTGGTGCGGGCGGTGGGGATGACTTCGGCAAGGCCAGCCGCTTCGATGGCGGCCAATTCATCGGTGGCAATCGCTTCGATTTCAGGCACGATCAAGTGCGGCTTTTCGGCTTCCACCAAGGCTCGCAAGGCTGCCGGGTCGGCCATATTGATGCTGTGGAAACGGTGTGCCACTTGATGCCCCGGCGCATTCGGGTAGCGGTCTACCGCGATCACTTCGACCCCTAAACGTTGCAGGGCGATGATGACTTCCTTACCAAGTTCGCCGCTGCCAAGCAGCATGACGCGGGTGGCTGAAGGGGAGAGCGGGGTTCCGATACGCATAGTATTCTCCGGGGCAACAAGTGGATGAAAATTCTGGAGAATAGCACAAGCCGCACCAGCAGGTTAAAATCAGTCAATTTGATTCTTCAATGGATAATGCGATGACTTTCAAGGTAACGGTGCAGCCCTCCGGGCATACTTTTTTGGCAGAGGCGAATGAAACGGTGCTGGAGGCGGGTTTGCGCCAAGGCGTGGCTTTGCCATATGGCTGCCGGGGCGGGGTGTGCGGTTCGTGCGCCGCAACGGTGCTGAGTGGTCAGGTGCATTACCCGTTTGGTGAGCCGCAAGGGCTGGCTCCTTACGATGAGGAGCGCGGTAAAGCCTTTCTGTGCATGGCGGGGGCGTTGAGCGATCTGGAAATTGATTCCCCGCGTGTGGGCACAGAACCGGATATTGAAATCAAGGCGTTGCCGGTGCGGGTCGAAAAGCTGCGCAAGCTGGCGGATGATGTGATGGAACTGACCCTGAAATTGCCTGCGTCGGAACGTTTGCGCTTTTTGGCGGGGCAATACATCGACATTTTGCTGAAAGATGGCAAGCGCCGGGGCTTTTCGTTGGCGAATGCGCCGTTTAACGACCAGTTTCTGGAATTGCATATCCGTCATGTGCCAGGTGGGTATTTCACTAACCATGTGTTCAATGAGATGAAGGAAAAGGCGTTGTTGCGGATTGAAGGGCCATTGGGCAGTTTCTACCTGCGCGAATCAGAACGTCCGTTGATCCTGATGGGGGGCGGTACGGGGTTTGCGCCACTCAAGGGGATGCTGGAGCAGATGATGGCGCAAGGTTTGGAAAAGCCGGTGCATCTGTACTGGGGCGTGCGTGCCAAGGCGGATTTGTACATGGATAACGTTATACGCAGTTGGGTTTCTCGCCACCCGCACCTGACTTATGTGCCAGTGCTGTCCGAACCGCAGCCGGAAGATCAGTGGCTAGGGCGTACTGGTTGGGTGCATGAGGCCGTGGCGGCTGATTTCCCGGCGTTATCCGGTCATGATGTGTACCTGAGTGGCCCACCGCCGATGGTGAATGCTGCGAAAACCGCATTTTTGGCGCATGGCCTGCCAGAAGCACAACTGTTTTACGATTCGTTTGAATTTAGCCCTGATACCCTCAAAGCCATGCAGGAAACACAGCCATGAGTGAACACGAAGCGGGTTTCAGCTTGCACCCGCAATTGGCACAAGATACCCATTTGGTGACGGATTTGCCGCTGTGCCGGGTATTGTTGATGGATGAGTCGCGTTACCCGTGGTTCATCCTCGTGCCACGCCGTGCGGGTATTCGTGAAATCCATGAATTGATGCCAGCAGAACGCCAGCAGTTGTGGGCAGAGTCGGATCAGGTTAACAGTGCTTTGATGGCATTATTCCAGCCTGACAAGCTGAATCTGGCCGCGTTGGGGAATATGGTGCCGCAATTGCACTTGCACCACATTGCTCGCTTTCAGCGTGATGCGGCTTGGCCTGCACCGGTATGGGGGAAGTTTGTTCCAGAACCTTATGCCGCTGAAACCGCAGCATTACGTTGCGAGGCGATGCGCTCGCAACTGTAACGCCGAGGGGATGAGCTTACGCTTTATGCTTCGCTTCAATCATGTCATGGATGATCGGGTTCAGAATCAGTTCCATGGCCAGTACCATTTTGCCACCCGGCACGACGATGCTGTTACGGCGTGACATGAAGGAGTCGTGGATCATGGATAATAGGAATGGGAAGTCCACGTTGAAACGTTTCGGGTCAGCGAAACGGATGATCACGAAACTTTCATCCGGTGATGGAATATCACGCGCAATGAACGGGTTGGAGGTATCCACGGTCGGCACACGCTGGAAGTTGATGTGGGTGCGTGAGAATTGCGGGGTGATGTGGTTAATGTAATCCGGCATCCGACGCATGATGGTGTCGACGGTCGCTTCCGGTGAATAGCCGCGCTCAGCGTGGTCACGGGAAATCTTCTGGATCCATTCAAGGTTTACGCTGGGTACAACCCCAATGCCCAGATCCACGTATTTAGCCACGTCGTAGCCACCGTATTTCTTAGTGGTACTGGCATCTTTCACCAAGCCATGCAGCCCTTCGTAGAACAGGATGTCTGTGTTGGCTTCGGTGTCTTCCCACGGAGTGAATTCGCCAGAACTCGCATTACAAGCCACACCCAAATCCGCCAATCGCTTGACGTGATGCACGGCTTCAGCATCGTTGTGCAGGTAGTAGCGCTTTTTGCCGCTGCCGGTTTCGCCGTAGCTTTTGAACAGGGCTTCCAGTGAGTGGAAGTCGTTGGCGTGAGGGCCAAAGTGGCTGAAATTACTTTCTACTGCGGAGCGCTGCTTGAATTCAGCACGGGTAACGCTGTGGAAGCTATCGCCTTCCACCACTGTTGCCGTGATTTTTTCACGGAAGAAAATGTGCTCAAACGCGCGTTTGACGAAGGTGGTGCCTGCACCGGAGGAACCTGTTACAGCGATAACTGGGTGTTTTTGGGACATTGGAATTCTCCTCTCTAGAATGTGAATGCGCAATCGACCAACATTCTAACCAAACGGGCGGCTTGCCTGTATATGCCTTTCGATAGGGATGCTCCCAAGGCCTTTATAGGGTGATCTTAATATTAGCTGAATCATGATCTTAAGTGAGTTATCCCCAGAACCTGTGGATAACTATGTGGAAAGTTTTGTTTGAAGGATGCTAGGTGGCTTGTTTTATAAGGATTATTGCCACATTGTGTAAAAAAACAACAATGAAAAATCCTTTTTAAATCATTGTGTTGCCATTTTGCTTCTGTTTTTCGTGGTATTATTTTGTGTAATGTCAATTTTTGCTGTTGGTGTGGAGGGGTTGTGTATAACTTTGAAAATCATCACTGAAAAGTCTTGACACAATATGTTGTGTGACAGGGATTTTTTCCACACTAGAAGCATAATGCGTAGGGATCAGCTATCATTACCGCCTTTCCAATTACTTAGCCCCTATTTAGTTATGAAGCAAGCTCAGCCCCGTGTCGGTTTCGTTAGTCTCGGTTGCCCCAAAGCATTGGTAGATTCCGAACGTATCCTTACCCAATTACGTGCCGAAGGTTATGAAATCAGCGGCAGTTACGATGATGCCGATCTGGTGGTAGTGAATACCTGCGGTTTCATTGATTCGGCGGTGGAAGAGTCGCTGGATGCGATTGGCGAAGCTTTGCATGAAAATGGCAAGGTGATCGTCACTGGCTGTCTGGGGGCAAACGCCGACAAGGTGCTGGATGCTTACCCTAACGTGCTGGCGGTCAGTGGCCCCCATGCTTATGAAGCGGTCATGCAATCGGTACACGCGCATCTGCCGCCGCTGCATGACCCGTATATGCACTTGATCCCGCCACAGGGTGTGCGCCTGACGCCGCGCCATTACGCTTACCTGAAGATTTCGGAAGGTTGTAACCACCGTTGTTCCTTCTGCATTATCCCGTCATTGCGGGGTGATCTGGTATCGCGCCCGATCGGTGATGTGTTGCAGGAAGCTGAAAATCTGGTGAATGCCGGTGTCAGAGAATTGCTGGTGATTTCACAAGATACCAGTGCTTATGGCATTGACGTGAAATACCGTACTGGTTTCTGGCAAGGCCGCCCGATCAAAACCCATTCCCAGCAATTGGCGGAAGCCTTGGGCGACATGGGTGTATGGGTGCGTCTGCATTATGTTTACCCTTACCCACACGTTGATAACCTGATTCCGTTGATGGCGGAAGGCAAAATTTTGCCGTATCTGGATATTCCTTTCCAACACGCCAGTCCTTCGGTGCTGAAGGCGATGCGTCGCCCGGCTCATGCAGAGAAAGTCTTGGATCGTTTGAAAAACTGGCGTGAAACCTGCCCGGATATCGCGGTGCGCAGTACCTTCATTGTGGGTTTCCCCGGTGAAACCGAGGACGACTTTGAGATGCTGTTGGACTTTTTGCAGGAAGCGCAACTTGACCGAGTGGGCGCCTTTACGTACTCAGCAGTGGACGGTGCGCCCGCCAATGCTATCGACGGCGCTGTTCCTGAGGAAGTCAAAGAGGAGCGTTTAGAGCGCTTTATGGAAGTACAGGCGGAGATCAGTGCGGCAAAGCTTAGTCGTTTGATCGGTAAAACCATGACTGTACTGGTGGATGAAGCTGGTGATGGACAAAGTATTGCTCGCAGCCATCGTGATGCGCCTGAAATTGATGGGCAGGTTATTATTGAAGGCGTGGAGTTACCCGTTGGAGAGTTTGCCCAAGTGCGCATTACTCATGCTGATGAACATGATCTCTGGGGGGAAATTTAATCATTATTGATAAGATAATTTAGTTTGCGTGATTTTTGCTATTTATTTACTCTGATAAAGAAGCTTTCGGGGTTGAGAGCTGGCTAACAATAGTTAAATGGATTCAGGTGCTGATCATTATCGTAATGCTAGTGTATGTGTTATAGTGTATCTGATTATTATAACTAATTGCCATTTGATAAGGCACCCGTATAAGGGTTAATAAATATGACTAAAAAAATCAATAACTTATGCAATTCTCTTGTCGAGAATCTGCATGACGCATTACCAATGCTTCTTATCATTGTTTTTTATCAAATGACGGTTTTAGAAATACCGATTCAAGAAATAGTCGAAATGTTAGGCTGGGTATTATTCATATCATTTGGAATGATTATGATTATATAAAATATAAGAATGATTATAAAGTAGACATAAAAAAACCCGCGTAAGCGGGTTTTTTTATTCGATCATTAATCGGTTTTGTTTATTTATTGTGCGCTTGCGACATTATTTTGAGAACCATAGTATACCCACTCTACCAAATCATCATGTGCTTCTTTGGCAGTAGCACGAATATTGGCATCATTGTGTAATAGGGCAACGACGTAGGTTTGTCCATTGGCAGCAGTCAAGTAGCCAGCTAATGCACGTACATCACGCAATGTTCCTGTTTTGAATTTACCGCGTCCTGTCAAATTCTTCAGACGATTTTTTACAGTACCATCTGTACCAAGTACCGCCATTGAGCGCATTAAATCATCACGATAAGGGCTATTATAGGCGTCGACTAACATCTCCCCCATTTCCCGCGTTGAAATACGTTCTATCCGGCTGAGGCCAGAACCATTTTCGATTTTTAGGTTAGAAAAGCGCAGTCCCCGGCTTTCTAGCCACTGTCCCACTGCACCAGCCCCTTTTTGGGTTGTACCCGGTGCACCGAATTGTTTCGCTCCCGCAGAAAGGAGTAATTGGCGGGCTTTGACGTTATTACTTTCTTTGTTGATTTCAACAATGATGTCGCGCAGGGGAGATGAATACTGCGTATTAACCAGTTTTGCGCCCGCCGGTACGGATTGTACTTGTAGGCCACCATTTAGCGTGCCGCTCATTTCACCCACCCAGATACGCCAGAAATCGGCGAACAGATTGGCGTTTAGATCGCTACCGTTGCGCGGTTTGATCGGGCACATGCGCTCAACTTGCCCTGCTTTGTTGCGCATTTCGTAACAACTGCCGCGTTCGTTATAGAGCAATGCTTCTGGCTGGGCGTTGTAATCAGCATTCACATTGTTATCGATAGCCGCTTGCTGTGGCACATTGAAGTAACTTTTATCGACGACGAAGTTACCGTTGATATTACGCACACCCTGTGCCCGTAGGGCTTGTAGCAATTGACGGAAATCTTGTTCACCGAAGTTAGGGTTGCCGTAACCTTTAATAACGACATCCCCTTGCAACGTGTCACCCATTTGGTTGCCGGTTGTATAAATTTCTGTAGGCCAGCGGTAGTTTGGGCCTAGTACACCTAAGGCTGTATAGGTTGTAACAAGTTTCATCGTAGATGCGGGGTTACGGGGAGTATCAGCATAGGCTACTAGTAGTGGTTGTGCCCCGCTAACCGGGCGGACATACGCCCCAAGGTTTTGCTCTGGTAGGCCACGCAGCCGCAGACTGCTGGCGATATTGTCAGGTAGTCTATTCAGTCGGCCTTGGCCACGATAGGTCTTGTCAGCCCCTGCTGAACCTAGTTGGGTTGGTGTTATTTGGGCAGCAGGTGTACTGTTATTTTCTCTATTTGTTGAGGCAATCTGCTGATTTTGTTGTTGAATGTAAGGTTGAGATTGTGTGCTGCGTGTAGTGGGTTGAGGCTGAGATACCTCAAAAAGTTCAGGTTGCGCATGTGTATCCCCATTACTAGCCAGCGCTGTGTTTGGCTGAACATTTTGGGAGCTACAGGCCGCTAGCGACGTTGCTAGCATTAATAGTGCGCCAATATGTAAAATTCGCATTGATTCCCCGTTTTTCATAATTCCATACCTAATATGAGTCTAGTGCCCCGTTCACAAACAGGTTAGATAAAAAGTTATTGTAAGCCCAGTTATTGGATAAGTCTTTCACAATGTCGATCATATAGAGACTTAATACCCTTGAAAAGTTCAGTGATTTTTCTGAATAGGGCTTGACAATGGAACTTCCTGGAGTGTTTTACAATAAGAATGTGCGTGTTATCCTTAGCAACGACGCTAATCTTAGTCGGAGGATTATAGAAAAAAATGAAAATAGTAAAGCATAATATATTATCAGGTTGGACTCGGCCTGTCGGCATTGGCATAACGGCTTTGGCTCTTGCCGTCACGTTCAGCTTACCAACATCCGTTGCAGCGAAAGAGAAAAAATCCGCTAGTAAGGTGACAGTAAGTAAGAAAAGCAATAAAAGAGTCAGCAAAAAAACCAGCAAGTCTAAAGTTTTGATAAAAAATATAAAAAAGTCAGATAAAGTTGGAAAATCCACTCAAACATCAGCGACTAAAACAACTAAGGTAACCAAGACAAGTCAAAGTAAGATTGCCAGTAAAAAGCACAGTAAATCTGCCGTCAAGCGTGTTAGCTACCAACCAAAGCAACATTCATCCTCGTTAGCGTGGAATCCATCCACTGACTCCAAGCAAGCTTATTATGTGATGCCAACCGCATTTGAGGGCGCTGTGGGCAAGCCGCAACAGCCACCTAAATACCTGCAACCTTCTACGGATTCTGTTCAAAAATCCGCTGAATCCGACAAAGTGCATCAGGTGGGTACAGCCTCTTATTACAGTGATAAATTCGACGGTCGTAAAACCGCCAGTGGCGAGCGTTTTGACCAAGATGATCTTACCTGTGCGCATGGTAGTTTACCGTTTGGTTGCCGTATTCGCGTCACCAACCTGCGTAACAACAAGGCAGTGGAAGTTAAAGTCAATGATCGCGGTGGTTTCAGTAAACAGGGTGGTCGGGTCGTCGATCTATCCAAAGCAGCGGCCAAAGAAATTGGCATGATGGGAACCGGCACTGCCAAGGTGAAGGTTGAGGTATTGCAATAAACCATCAGCGAAGGCTACTTTCACATAACCGTGCGGTAGCCTTTGCCTTGGTAGTGCTGTTTGTGGCTTTAACGTTGCTGACGGTTTACTACGCGGTGCGGCAAAGCGCCGAACAACGCTTGCGTCAGGAAACCCTTGCTCTCTCACAGCAATTGGTCGGGCAGTTAACTGCCGAACTGGAAAAACACCGTTACCTGCCTGAATTATTGGCGAAAACCCTTGATCTGCGCCCCGTATTACGTTCTTCAAACGCTGATTCTGCCGCTTTGGCAACCCTCAACCACACCTTGGAAACCACCAACCGTATTGCTGGAACAGCCGACATTTACCTGATGCGTCGGGATGGTATCACCCTTGCGGCGAGTAACTGGAATACGGGCGCGTCATTTGTAGGCAAGAATTTTGCGTTTCGCCAATACTTCAAACAAGCCATGCAGGGGCAGTTGGGGCGTTACTACGCATTGGGGACGACCTCCAAAAAACGCGGTTACTATTTCGCCCATGCGGTGAGTGATGCCGCAGGCGAGCCGTTGGGGGTGATGGTGGTGAAAGTCGACATCAATACTCAGGAAGAACAATGGAAGCAGGAAAGCGCTGATTTCATAGTGACTGACCGTGACGGGGTGGTGTTCATGTCTAGCGAACCCGCGTGGCGTTTACATTCCTTGCAGCCCTTATCTGAGGCAACGCAAACCGCTCTGTATCAAAATCAGCGTTATGACCAGCAAGTGATTGAAGCGCTGCCGGGGCAATGGTCGATTAGCCCAACTACCGAGTGGCAACAAGTACCTGTTGAGCGGCGGCAGTCGTTGGTGCACAAGAGGGCAATGACTTTCATTGATTGGGATGTCTATGTCCTCACCGATTGGAGTAGCGTCACCCGTAGTGTGCTGATAACGGTGCTGTTAACGGCTTTTATGCTGCTGCTCACCCTTTTGCTGTTGTATGTTTTGTGGAAAAACCAGCGCCAACGCCGTGACTACGAGCAACAAGCTCGTGAAGAACTTGAAGCTAAAGTGGTCGAACGTACCCGTGAATTGCACCGCACTCAGGAAGAATTGGTACAAGCCGCGAAAATGGCAGCACTGGGGCAGCTTTCCGCCGGGATCAACCACGAAATCAATAACCCGCTGACCGCGATTCGTGCTTACGCCGACAATGCCACGCAATTCCTCGACATTGGCAAGCCGGACATTGCCCGCAGCAATCTGGTGGAAATCGTTGGCTTGACCGAACGCATGGCCGCGATTACCCGCCAACTCAAAACCTTTTCGCGCAAAAGTGCCGGGCAGATTGAAACCTGCGATTTGCACCGGGCGCTGGATTCCGCCCTCAGCATTGTCCAGCCGAAACTCGCGCAAAGCCGAATTGTGCTGGAACAATACCGTGCCGAGCAGACCCGTTACGTGCAGGCCGATCTGGTGTGGCTGGAACAGATTCTGGTCAACCTGTTGAGCAATGCTGCTGAAGCGGTGCTGGAACAAGATGAACAACGCCTCTGGATTCTGGTGCAAACGGCAGATGGGCAAGTCTGCGTCAGTGTACGTGACAATGGCGCGGGGATTAGCGAAGATGCCATGCCGCATGTATTTGAAGCCTTCTTTACCACCAAAACCATTGGTAAAGGTTTAGGGCTGGGCTTGTCGATTTCCTACCGACTCGCCCGCGACATGAATGGTCATTTGAGTGTGACGAACGCCCCGCAAGGTGGCGCGGTTTTCACCCTAACCCTGCAACAGGCCGCTGACGGAGGTCAAGCATGATCGCGCCCAACATTATTCTGGTCGATGACGAAAAAGCCGTGCGTGATTCCACCGCGCAATCGCTGATGCTGGCGGGTTATGAGGTGGAAACCTTTAGCAGTGCTGCCGAGGCTTTGCATAAAATCACGCTGGAATTCGAGGGTGTGATTATTTCCGATATCCGAATGCCGGAGATGGATGGTTTGGAATTCCTTCAGCGTGTCTTGAAAATTGACCGTGATTTGCCGGTTATTTTGATCAGTGGGCACGCCGATGTCGCCACCGCCGTAGCCGCCATCCGCAAGGGCGGCTATGACCTGCTGGAAAAACCGTTTTCCAACACCCAATTGGTGGAAGTGGTGAAACGCGCCGGTGAAAAACGCCGCCTGACGCTGGAAAATCGCGCTCTGAAAGAAGCGCTGGAAAACCAGACCCGCCCCGGCCCGCGCATTATTGGGCAAACGCCCTCGATCATGAACTTGCGCAAAATGATTACCCGCATTGCCAACGTTAACGCAGATGTGTTGGTCATGGGGGAAACCGGCACGGGCAAGGAACTGGTGGCGCGTTCCATCCACGAACAAAGCCTGCGCCGTGATCACAATTACGTGGCAATCAATTGCGCGGCGATCCCCGCCAGTTTGCTCGACAGCGAATTGTTTGGGCACGAGGCGGGGGCTTTCACCGGGGCACAAGGTAAGCGAATCGGCAAGTTTGAACACGCCAATGGTGGCACGCTGTTTCTGGATGAAATTGAAGGAATGCCATTGCTGACCCAAGCGCCGCTGCTGCGGGTATTGCAGGAACGCAAGATTGAACGGCTGGGTTCTAATAAATTGATTCCGCTTGATATTCGCGTAATTGCCGCCACCAAGGTCGATTTGAAAGGGGCGGCAGAACGCGCGGAATTCCGGCAGGATTTGTATTACCGCCTGAACGTGGTGACGCTGGAAATCCCGCCGTTGCGGGCGCGGCGTGAAGACATTCCGCTGCTGTTCCAGCATTTTGTGTTGATTGCCGCCGCTCGCTGTGAAACCGAAGTGCCGCCACTCAACAGTCAGGCACTGCATGTGTTGATGGGGCACGACTGGCCGGGCAATATCCGTGAATTGCGTAATATTGCCGAGCGTTACGTGCTGCTGGGTGAAGCTTACAATTTCGACTTGGCGGTGCTGATGAATGCGGGTGACAAGCTCGAAGGCTTGTCACTCACTCAACAAGTGGCCTGTTTTGAGAAAACCCTGCTGGTGCAAGCGCTCAACCACCATCAGGGCAATACCCGTGCCGTGATGGAAGCGCTGGACTTGCCGCGCAAAACGCTGACCGACAAGCTGAAAAAGTACGGGCTGGATCGCGAACAATTCCGGGAGTAACGATGACACACCGCACTTGGTTCTTGCTGTTATTGGGTTTGTTTCTGGTGTGGGCGGTGGTGTTGGGGATTGCGCCGCTCTACCGCCACGATTGGCTGTTGGAAAATGTGCTGTCGCTGGCGGCGGTGATCTTGCTGTTCAGCACTCGCAAGTCGTTCACCTTGTCACGCCTTTCCTATGCCTTGATCTTTATTTTCCTGTTCCTGCATGAGCTTGGCACGCACTATACCTATGCCGAAGTGCCGTATGACCCGTGGTGGCAGAGTGCGTTTGGCTATTCCTTGAACGAGGCGTTGGGGTTTGAGCGTAACCATTTTGACCGGCTGGTGCATTTTTTGTATGGCCTGTTGCTGGCGTATCCGGTGCGGGAAATGTTTATCCGCGTGGCTGATGTGAAAGGCTTCTGGAGCTATTTCCTGCCGCTGGATTTAACCATGTCGACCTCGATGCTGTATGAACTGGTGGAATGGGCGGTGGCGGAAGTGTTTGGCGGCGAATTGGGCATGGCTTACCTCGGTACGCAAGGCGATGTGTGGGATGCGCACAAGGATATGGGGCTGGCAAGTTTGGGGGCGCTGCTGGCGATGCTGGTAACAGCAGGTATGAATGGGTGGCTGCAACGCGATTTCGCCCGCGAGTGGAACGAAAGCCTGCGCGTCAAACATGCCGAACCGCTGGGGGAAGATGAAATTCGGCGGATGTTGGAGGAGGCTGACCGTGGCTGATTATTCCTGTTGTGGTAGGAACAATCTTGCATCCGGCTCTTAATACGCTATTATTCCTTGAATAGCAGGAACAATGGTGACTGAATATGGCGAGACCTCTGACCCCACTTCCCACCCCGCAACAGCCCGGCGCACTCACCCCGGAACTGCTAGGGCAATTCATCCGAGCTAAACGCACTCAGTCCGGCTTGCGGATTGATGATGCCGCCGCATTACTCGGCGTTGCTAAGGATACCTTGAGCAAGCTGGAGCGCGGACATTCTGGTGTGCAACTCGGCACGCTGTTGCAAGTGCTTAATGGCCTTGGTATTGGGTTAAAGGTGGAGCCGTGGACAGAAGGTGAAAGCGATGACTGGGTATGAACACCGTCTGCGGATTTACTTGGGGGAGCAACCCATCGGTTTCTTGTTGGCTGACTCGCAAGGGCAATTGACGCTGGAATACGCACCCGCATGGCAAGCCAGTGGTTTTGCCATTTCGCCACACTTGCCGTTGATGCCCGCCGCGAACCATCAGGTGGTGCAACGTTTCCTGCGTAACCTGCTGCCCGAAGGTCAGGGCTTCGACATCCTGCTGGAAAACTACCAACTCAGCCGTGCCAATACCTTTGGCATTATCCGTGCTTTGGGGGCAGATACGCCGGGTGCATTGCAGTTTTTGCCGGATACGGCGCAACTCATGCTGTCTTCCCAGTTACGCCCGATCTTGCCCGCTGAATTGCTGGAGCGCCTTGACAATCAACCCGCCCGTAATCTGATCGTGTGGGATGGTCGCCCGCGCCTGTCGGTGGCAGGTGTTCAACATAAAATCAATGTGTTGGCAGATGCGCAAGGCGGGCTGGCATTTGGCGAAGGCAGCTTGTGTTCCACTCATATCCTCAAATTCGAGCCTGCCAATCAGAACCATGTGGTGCTGAATGAATATCTGGTGATGCAGCTTGCTAAGGCCATCGGCCTGTCAGTGGCAGCAGTTGAATTACGCCGTTTCGGGCAACATCGAGCCTTACTGGTGACGCGTTTTGACCGTAAACGCCAAGGTGATACGGTATTGCGTCGCCATCTGATTGACGGTTGTCAGGCGCTGGATTTACCACCCGAATACAAATACGAACGCAATTTTGGCAATAGCCGGGATGTGGCAAATATTCGTGATGGCGCAAGCCTGCCGCGTTTATTCGCCTTTTGTGATCATTGCCGTTCGCCCGCGCTCGCCCGCAAATTCGTGCTGGACTGGGTGCTATTTAACCTCATCATCAGTAATTGGGATGCACACGGCAAAAACATCAGCTTTTTCGTCGGTAAAAACGGTATCGAACCTGCGCCTTGCTACGATTTGGTCAATATCGCGGTCTACCCCGAATACCAGCAGGAACTGGCGATGGCATTGGGGGATGATTTCGATACCTGTATCTCCGCTTTTCAATTGACAGCGTTTGCTGAAAGTTGTGGTTTGCCGCGCTCACTGGTGCAAGCAACACTTACCGCGATGTGCAAGCAGGTTGTGGAACAATTGCCCCGCGTGTGGGCGGCGTGTGCATTGCAGACTCCGGCAGAACGGCAGTTTGTTGCAAGCTTGCAGTGCAGTATTCAGCAACAGACAAGCCGCTTGCTGGAACATGCGGGCATGATGCAGGATGTGGAGATTCAGTGAATGCCTACCGCTGCCACTTACTGACAATTTCCTCATATGTCGCATTGACCAAACCCTGCTCATCAGCACACGCAAACAGTGCTACTCGCAGCGCGGAATATTGCTGGGGGTAAGCTCACAATTGCTCCATGAAACGCCGCTTTCTAGTAGGCATACATTGCTAAGTGCTGCTCAAGATTCAAGGTGACGGATGAAGGTAGGATGCAAATTTCATACAACACCAGAAACGGCGCATCGCCACCGATTTCTAGGGATTACGCAATGAGTTGCTGCCATGCGGCTGTGTCGTGATAGGGGAAACGGCAGTCGATGTGGGCGTAGAATTCTTGGTAGGTCATGCGAAAATCTCACGTTATGATGGAGTATGGAAACGCAAATACAGGTGTCCGACATGCAAATTATACTGGAGATACCCGAAGATTTCGGGCGTGACACGCTTCCCGAACTGGAAAAGCAAATCAAGCTGGAGGCGGGCATTGCACTGTTTCATGCAGGAAAAATATCCGCTGGGTTCGCTTGCGAGTTTGCAGGTATAGACCGTTACAGCTTTTATGATGAGTGTGCTAAACGCGATATTCCGGTGGTTAACTACGATCCCGGCGAACTCGAAGCGGAGTTGGAATATTTGCGTGGTGTATGATTTTTGACGAATAATTTTGCCGACAGCCTACGGATTGTTTTTGTCTGAACAAGCTACGCGGTGTTTTATTCCGCGTCGCGGAAAAGGATAAAACTTACTTTTGATTCTTGAGACGCTCTACTTCTTGCAGTAATGCCTTACCTTGCTCTTCACTAATACGGCTCATCGCCCGAAGAATGGGAAGATTTGTCTTTGTGATTTCCTTACAGGATTTCAGTGTAATTTGAAAATCTTTTAATAAACTATCCAGTTTCTGGCAATGTGTTTCATTAGGATACACATTGCCATCAGTTTCATGGATATAGTCAGAGATAATTGTTGTGCCACTAGCAATGCCCGTTGCAATAATCCCGACCCGATTTTGATAAAGGAATACCCTGTCACCCTCTTTCAATCTGTCGATATTTCTTTTTGCGGGATCAAAAAACGCAGCAGCACAGGATTGTGTGAGCATGTTGTACTGATCTCTCATTCCTTCTTGTGTATTTGTATTCAATAGATAGTAGCTTGTCTGATTGCTAGGTGAATTATCAGGCGTAATTTCTTGATTACCGTGTTTTGCGATCATTTCTTGAGCCTTATTTATGCCGTAACTTACAAACTGTGCCAAAACATCTTGTCTAGTCATATTCAACTCAGACGCAACCTCATCAAGACTGATTAACTCCTCATCTGGTATACGTAAAGTGACAGCAGTCATGTTCGTGTTCGTGCTTCTGTTGCGAATCTGGGTAGATACAAGTTTCTCAAGACTGTCCATAAAATTCCCTGTTTGACTAATGAAGCAGCAAGTTTACAAGATTTATCTGAAATGTCAATGAAGATTCTTAAAAGAATTTAAAAAGAATTACAAAAGAATCTTTTTGTCTATGGCACATCAGTGACACGAGAGCCACATTGAGTTGGAAAGCTATGAAAAGTCTTTTATTTCAAACACCTCAAGTCTTCTAGATCTTTAGGTCTACCACTGGCAGCCTTGTTTTTCTTGAAGTCTTGAAGTCTTGAAGTCTTGAAGTCTTGAAGTCTTGAAGTCTTGAAGTCTTGAAGTCTTGAAGTCTTGAAGTCTTGAAGTCTTGAA
>NZ_JHYQ01000027.1 GCF_000621325.1 Thiothrix lacustris DSM 21227
CGAACCCGTGTTTGGGAACTTGCGCGGCAACAAACGCCTGCACCGCTTCACCTTGCGCAGCAAAGCCAAAGTGGACGGGCAATGGAAACTGTTTTGCCTGATGCACAACCTCGAAAAGCTGGCACATTACGGGTATGTCGCATGAAGGGGGAAATGATGCTGCCAAACACGCAAAAATGCACCGTATTGAGCGTATCAGGTGGCATTCAGGGCGTTATGGGGAAGCAGGAAGTCGGCAACGCTGAAAAAAACGCCCGGTCGTTTGGGATGTTCAAAAAAATGACTGCCCGATCTGGATGGGATGATCAGATTCGGGTTTTTCTACACCCTCGTTATCTGGGGTGCGGTGCAGGCGATAGCGCAAATACAATAGGGCTACTGCCAGCGTCAATATAATGAGGAAGACATAAATCATGGGCTTGTTCCTTTATTTCATATCGTTTGGATTGTCCGCTTCAAACACCAGAATATCCCCCGGCTGGCAGTCCAGTACCTCGCAAATCTTTGCCAGTGTTTCAAAGCGGATGCCTTTGACCTTGCCGGATTTGAGCAGGGAGACGTTTTGTTCGGTAATGCCGATGCGTTCCGCTAACTCTTTCGAGCGCATTTTGCGTTTGGCGAGCATCACATCAAGGTTCACAATAATAGACATAGGGGTCACACGATCTGGCGGTTGTCTTCGGCGATGGCGGCGGCTTCTTGCAGGGCATGAGCCAGCATAACCATTAGCGTACCGATTAACACTACCAACACGTCATTCATGACGATACTGATCGCGATAGCCTGATGGCCTGCCGGATTTTCAAGCGTGACCGCCAACACCACCAATAAACGTACCAGTGGGTTAGTCGCCCCAACGACCAATAACACCAGACCAAAACGCCGCAATTGTGCCGCAACCTGCGGGTGGAAATATTCGCCTTGCGCCAATAAGCGAAACACACTCGCCATCGCCCAAATTCCACACGCCATAATGCACAGATGCAGGGTGGAAATTCCCCAACCCATCCACACGGCAAACGGCGTCATCTGAATGGTTTCAGTGGTCAATGTTGCAAAGTTTTTTACCACGATAGCTTGCCCATCTGGCAGCCACCACAGCAGGGCGTTGGACAAGAGCAGCAGTACTGCAATCCATTTCGCCACAGGGGCGAGCCAGTGTTTCAGACGAGTGGTAGTAAAGCGCATGAAGGTAACCTGAGATTCTTGTTGAAAGTGAAAATATTATCGTAATACAATCATTTTTTCAAATGAAACGGTATGCTCTCATGAAGAAACTATTTGCTGTCGGAGCCGCTTTATTGCTGGGTGCTTGCACCTCCATCCCCGTCAAAACCTTGTATAAACTGGCGACCGCTGATTTGATGACGGTTGACCCGAGCGTCTTGCGGGTAGCCGCACAAATGCCGGACTGGGTTGCGCCGCGCCCCGAGGGTGTGAAGCTGGAGCTGGGAATGAAGCGTGACGGCGAAACACCGATTAACGAACGTTTCAACCTCGAAGCCGTCCCATTGGCGTTGGAGGGCAAGACACTTACCGATGCCGCAAAATCGGACTACACCCTGTATGCGTATCGGCTTGCGTCGGTGGACATTCCGCGCTTGCAACACTTCCGCGACACACTGAAAGCGAAAAAAGCTGATGGTGGTAAGAAGCCGGAAAGCACGATGGGGGTGAGTGTGGATGCGTGTCGAAAAACTGAGTTACCAGCGGGGAAAATACTGGCAACGACTTACCTGCAATTGGATAGGGAGTCAGGTTATTTACCCTTGCTGGTGGATTACGACCTCAAGCAAGAGGTGGATGGCAAAGATTTGGCAGCATTAATTCCACCCTGCCAGCCGTCAGGAGGCAGCAGATGAAAGCGATAGTGTGTGAACAATACGGTGCACCCGATGTCCTGCAATTGCAACAGGTAGAGCAGGCTGTTCCGAAGGACAATGAAATTCTGGTGAAAATACACACCACGACAGTCACGTCAGTGGATTGTCGGGTGCGTGGTCTCAATACCCCCAAGGGTTTCAAGTTGCTTATGCGTTTGGCACTGGGCATCAACCGACCCAGGCAAGCGATTTTGGGAAGTGAGCTGGCCGGTACAGTTGCTGCTATCGGTGCTAACGTAAGTCAGTTTCAGGTGGGCGACCCCGTGTTTGCTTTTACTGATACCCGGATGGGTTGTTATGCAGAATACATCTGTGTACCCGCAACAGGGGCAGTGGTACGCAAGCCTGTTAACCTCAGCTTTGCGGAAGCTGCCGCCTTGTCTTTTGGTGGAACGACCGCTCTGTATTTCCTCCACAAAGCAAATTTGCAAGGCGGAGAAAAAATACTCATCAATGGCGCTTCCGGCAGTGTAGGTACGGCTGTGGTGCAACTGGCAAAACATATCGGTGCAGAAGTCACGGGTGTATGCAGTACCGCCAATACGGCTTTGGTGAAATCATTGGGTGCTGATCATGTTATTGATTATACGCAAGAAGATTTTACCCAGCAGGATGAAACTTACCATGTCATTTTCGACACCACAGGCAGGGTATCATACGCCCGCAGCAAACCCATACTCAGGGCAGGCGGTCGTCTTGTACTGGTGGCAGCGAGCTTGCCAGAGATGCTGGCGATTCCTTGGGTGGCGATGGGGGGCAACAGGAAAATCATTGCGGGGGCTGCATTCGGTGATGCCAAAGCCTTGCACTTTCTCGCGAATTTGGCTTTAACAGGGAAATATCGCCCGGTTATTGATCGGTGCTTTCCATTCGAGCAGATTGTAGCCGCGCATCGTTATGTGGAAAGCGGGCGTAAACGGGGCAATGTCGTCATCACAATGCCTGATTGCGCAGTTATTCCTAGCGGCGAAGCAGTTTTTGATGGCATGTAACTTGCACCGATTGGGAGATAACAACCATCACACAAGGTACACATGCACAAACTCATGCTGGTCGATCATGACCCCGACCGTTCCGCCAGCTTGGAAGCGGCACTGTTGGCAGTGGGTTACGCCCACATTATCCGCGTCGGGCAGCACGACAACCTGCTGAATGCGGTGCGCACTCACCAGCCGGACATTATCCTCATCGACATGCAAAGCCCTGACCGCGACACGCTGGAGTCGCTGCGCAATGTCAGTCGTGAAATGCCTAAGCCCATCGTGTTTTTCGCCGCGCAAAGTGACCTCGAAACCACCCGCGCGGCCATCAGTGCCGGGGTTAGCGCCTACATCGTTGATGATTTACCCGGTAAGCGCCTGAAGTCGGTGCTGGAAGTGGCGATTGCCCGCTTTCAGGATCACCAGAAATTGCGCGAAGAACTGGAAGATTACAAAGGCCGCCTGCAAGATCGCAAAGACGTGGACAAGGCCAAAGGCATCCTCATGCAGCACCGCAACCTGTCGGAAGATGAGGCATACCAACTGCTGCGCAAAATGGCGATGGATCGCAACATGAAAATTGGTGAAGCCGCTCGCAATTTCGTCGCCGCAATGGCCTTGCTGGGGGATAAACCATGAAGCAGGCATTACGCATTGGCTTCCTGCCGTTGACCGATTGCGCGGTATTGGTCGCGGCGCTGGAACGCGGTTTCTTCGAGAAACATGGCCTACAAGTGACCTTGCACCGTGAGGTCTCGTGGGCAAACATCCGTGACCGGGTAGCGTTTGGCGAACTGGATGCTGCACACATGCTTGCCCCGATGCCGCTAGCCGCGACGTTGGGCATTGATGGTTTGGGCATTCCTATGCAAGCAGCCTTCAGTCTGGGTTTGAATGGCAGCGCGATTACCCTCGCTAGTTCCCTGATGCAGGCGATTCGCGAACATTTTCCGCAAGATTTATGCACTACACCGATGCGGGCGCACGGTCTCAAGCGTCTTTTAAGTGCACAAACCTCGCGCAAACTGGTTTTCGGCTGTGTTTACCCTTTTTCGCAGCACCACTACCTGTTGCAGGCATGGTTGCAGGATGGTGGGCTGGTATTGGGGCAGGATGTGGAAATCCGTGTTATCCCCCCGCAGCAAATGGTCGAGTCCTTGGCGCAAGGGCAAATTGATGGTTATTGCGCGGGTGAACCGTGGAATCAGCAAGCCGTCAGCCGGGGTATCGGGCACGTCGCCGTCACCAGTTACGATCTGTGGAACAACGGCCCCGAAAAAGTACTGGGTGTGACGCAAGCTTGGGCAGAAGCCAATCCGAAAACGCATCAAGCCTTGCTGTGTGCCTTGCTCGAAGCCGCACAGTGGCTGGATAATGCTCACAATCGGCTGCGTATTGCCGAATTACTGGCACGCCCGGAATATTTGGATGTGCCCTTGAGCTTGGTGCAGCCGCCATTGCTGGGGCGTTATCGCTACGCCCCTGATGAGCCGGAACGTTTGCTGCCCGATTTTAATGTGTTTACGCGTTATGCCGCCAATTTCCCGTGGCATTCGCACGGCACGTATTTTTTGGCGCAAATGCACGCCACGGGGCAATTGCCAACACTGCCCGCCGACCCTGCGACATTATTGGCGAAGGTTTACCGCACGGATTTGTACCGTGTGGCTGCTGAAACCCTGAGCCTGCCGTACCCAACGGTGGATTATCTGCCCGCGCAGCAGTGCATGGCTCCGTGGGTATTGCGTGCTGCCAGCCAGCCGATGGCGATGGGGAATAATTACGTGGCGTTGCAGTGCCTCACTTCGCCAACGCATACAGCAAAGCCAGAATAAGCACGGCTTCCAGCGCCGCCAGCCCTTTCCAGAATGCCAACGGATTGCGCTCCAGCAAGGGGCGGCTGTGCTTGCTTGCCAATAAGCTATCGTTCGGTTTGGTTAAATCCGCAACAAATTCTGAGAGCACTTCGTAGCGTTTTTCGGGGTTGGGGTGCGTGGCTTTTTCCAGTGCAGCATCTACCCATTCTGGTACTTTGGCGTTGAATAGGCAGGCGGAAGTGTAGTTAAAGGTCTTCTTGTGGGCGCGTTCTGGCTCGATCTCACCGTAAGGCAGTTGCCCGGTGAACATTTCGTAAGCCATTACCCCTAGCGAAAAAATATCGGAACGGTTGGTGCCGCGTGCGCCCTGAAAATATTCAGGGGCGGAATAATTGGCTGTACCCACAATATGGTTGTGTTGTAACACGCTTTGAATTTCCATCAATCCGGCAATGCGGGTTGAGCCAAAGTCGATGATTTTCAGGGTATTGTGATGGTCTATCAGGATATTGTCGGGCTTGATGTCTTGATGAATCATTTCCAAACGGTGCATGGCGCGTAAGCCGCGTGCAATCTGGTCAACCGTGGCGCGTACTTGCGTCACGTTGGGGGCGGGGTTATCCAGCATCCATTGGCGCAGGGTTTGCCCTTCGACGTATTCCACCACGCTGTACAGAAAGGTGTGGTGGCGGGCGCTGCGTTCGTGCATCTTGATTAAGTGTGGGGAGTTCAGACGACGCGCCACCCATTCCTCGTGCAAAAACAGGTCGATGTAGGCGGGGTCATCGTTGAAGTTTTGCGACGGGGTTTTAATCACCACCTTGTCACTGCTGGGGTCGAGGGTGTCTTCGGCAAGGTAAACTTGGCTGCGTGAGGTGGCATTCAATTCGCGTAAAATCAAATAGCCATCCATGACTTGTCCTGCTTTCAAGTCGGGGGGGAAGGGCAGTTTGCCGAGCTGTTGGTAGAATTCTTCGCGGTTGACGCGGGGTAATTGGTCAATGCGTACCACTTGGCAGGTAATATTGTCCTGACTGCCTGCTTGCAGGGCAGCTTCCACGAGCTGTTCCGCACAGGTTTGTGGGTCGGGGTGTTCACGTAATAATTCGGCAATCCGCGTATCACTCAGTACGTCGTGGATGCCGTCGGTAGAGAGCATAAATATATCGCCTGGCTGCAACTCCAGCACTCGAAAGTCAATGTCGAGGCGGGTATCAATGCCCAAGGCGCGGGTTAAATAGGAACGTTCCCCACTGAATTGCACGCGATGGTCTTGCGTCAAACAGTCGAGCGTTTGCTGTTGCCAGCGGTAAATGCGGCTGTCCCCAATGTGGTAGATGTAAGCGGTATGCGATTTGAATATCAGTCCGCTAAAGGTGGTGGCCATGCCGCCTGACCCGCCATACTGGCGTTGTCCTTGGCTGCACAGCCACAAATTGAGTGCACCCACGACCTTGTTAATCGCCGTTTTGACCGACCATGAGTCGGGGGTGCTGTAGTAATCGTTGAGGAATTGCTTCACCGCGATTTCACTCGCTTCCTTGCCACCTTCACTGGCACTCACGCCGTCGGCAATCACTACCGCGATGCCTTGGCTGTCGAGGCTGGCTCCTTTAGGGGTCAGTGCGCCGTAAAAATCCTCATTCACGGGTTTGACACCCGCAATTGAGTGTTGGCCTAGCGTGATGGCAAGGGTGGTTTGCATTATTTTACCTCAATCATTTGCACCGTGCCGTCCGGCAGTACTTCGACCATATTACCGCTAGGCTCCCGCAGGAATAGCAGTACAAACGCCAATACCGCGATGGCTGTTGCGCCGATCACCATGAAAAAGCCTTGCGGTGAAGTGCTCGCCAATACAGTAAGAAAGACCACGCCGCCGACATTGCCATACGCGCCGGTCATGCCTGCGATTTGCCCGGTTAAACGGCGTTGAATCAGGGGTACCATTGCATATACAGCCCCTGAGCCTGCTTTGGAGAAAATCCCGCCAAGGGTGGCGGCCGTAATGACCATCAATACTGACCATTCCGGGCTGACTTGCCCCAGCAGCATGAAGCTTGCACCAATGCCGAGGAAGACGATAATCAGGGTAATCTTGCGCCCAAACTTGTCGCTGATCAAACCCCCAGCCGGACGTGCCACTAAGTTGATGACTGCGTAAGAACCCGCCAGCAAACCGGCCGTGACTTTATCCAGCCCAAACATATCCACGTAAAACATGGGCAGCATCGACACGACTGCTAGCTCGGTTCCAAACGTCACCATGTACGCCAGATCCAGAATCGCGACTTGGGTAAAGGAATAGCGTTGCAGTTCTGGCACGGGTTCTTTCAGTACATGCGAATTCAATTGCCAGATTTTCCAGACCTGAAACAAGTAAGTTGCCAGTAATACGATGTAAATGGTGGTGGTGGTGTTGGCTGATAACAATTTCATGCCAGTAGGGGAGAGCTTGTAGGTCAGCATGGCCAGCGCGGCATACATGGGGATGTTCATGATGATGTACAGCACTAAGTCGAAACCGCTGGTGACTTCCAACGCGCCGGTTTTCTTCGGCTTGAAGTAGGTCGAGCCTTTGGGAGTATTGCGGACGCGCCAGTAGAAAATCAAACCGTAAGCAATCGCAATCACCCCAGTCACCGCTACGGCGTAGCGCCAGCCATTATCGCCACCAATCGTGACCGCGATGAAAGGCAGTAGCCCTGCCGCACCTGCTGAGCCAAAGTTACCCCAACCACCGTAGATGCCTTGCGCTATCCCTGTTTGGCGTGCCGGAAACCATTCCGCAATTAGGCGAATCCCGACCACAAAGCCAGCACCGACGAAGCCTGACAGAAAGCGCATGAAAGCCAGTTGTTCATAGCCTTGTGCTAGTGAGAACCCAATGCTTACGATGCCGCCAATGATCAGAATGCCGCTGAACATAATACGTGGGCCGTAACGGTCAACCAGCATTCCCACCACGATACGCGCGGGAATAGTCAGCGCCACGTTCAAGGTCAGCAGGACTTTTGCCTGCAAATCGGTCAGTTGCAAGGCTTCCCGAATGAAAGGCATCAGCGGAGCATGGGCAAACCACACCATAAAGCTGATGAAAAAGGCAAACCATCCCAAGTGGAGGGTGCGGATATTCGCCTTCGATAGATCAAGCAGGTTAAACCGCTCGCTGGCTGTAGTGGCCATGTTTCACCTCAAATTTCCGTTTTCAAAAACAAAAAAGCCCCGCTAAACGTTGGTGGAGGAGGACTCCAACGTTTAGCGGGGCAACATTACCCAGTGGTGTAGCACAAGCGTTGTGCGGATTTTGTGGTGCATTCGCCGTTGAACACACCCCTTGATAGTGATTAAGCAAAAACTGTGCCACTGCGCAAAGCCCAGTCCTAGGGCAATTTGGCGTAAATGTCGGTAAAACTGTGCACCAGCGATAGGCTTAAGCTGTGTTTTCAGCACTGTGATGGGGATGTACCGCGATTTCTCATGCACTATGATGCGGCGCACCAAAAAAGATTATGGGGTAACAGCATTAGTGCAAATTAATATGGTTATATTCAGGGTGATATTATTAAGTATTTGATTTATATTGTTTTTATATGATTGGCACACTGTTTGCTTTACTGAGAGTAAGCAGTCAACGGCGACTGCGTAGTGATGAAGTGACTCCTCTCCTCCTAACCGTGCGATGTAGTACGGCATTTGGGTAAAGCTGCCCTGACCGCTGTTGGTTCCTCCTCCCCAACAGTTGTCAGGGCTTTTTTTTGGTTACGAAAAAGGTTTCAACGATGAGCAAGACACCAACAAGCGGACGCCGCACCTTCCTCAAGAAGGCCACGCTGGCACTGGCATTAAGTATGAGCATGAGCACTGGCCTGCTGATCAATACCACCGTACAAGCTGCTGCGGATACAGACAAAATTGGCAAACCGGAAAAAGCCGACCTGAAATTCGGCTTCATCAAACTGACTGACATGGCCCCCCTAGCCATCGCTTACGAAAAAGGCTTTTTTGAAGACGAAGGCTTGTACGTCAAGCTGGAAGCGCAAGCCAACTGGAAAGTATTGCTGGATGGTGTCATCGACGGCCAGCTTGACGGCGCACACATGCTGGCAGGCCAGCCGCTCGCCGCCACCATCGGTTTCGGCACCAAGGCTGACATCGTGACCCCGTTTTCGATGGATCTGAACGGCAACGGCATCACCGTTTCCAACGCCGTTTGGGAAGAAATGAAAAAGCACGTCGAAATGAAAGACGGCAAGCCTGTCCACCCGATCAAGGCCGATGCACTCAAGCCGGTGGTCGAGGACTTTAAGAAGGAAGGCAAGCCGTTCAACATGGGCATGGTTTTCCCGGTTTCTACCCACAATTATGAGCTGCGTTACTGGCTGGCAGCGGGCGGCATCCACCCCGGTTTCTATGCACCGAAAAAGGATGACATCAAGGGCACTATCAAGGCTGACGCGATTCTTTCCGTTACCCCGCCACCGCAAATGCCCTCCACCTTGGAAGCTGGCACTATCAACGGCTATTGCGTCGGCGAACCGTGGAACCAGCAGGCTGTGTTCAAGGGCATCGGCGTGCCGGTCATTACCGACTACGAAATCTGGAAAAACAACCCGGAAAAAGTGTTCGGCTTGACCAAAGAGTTCACCGAAAAGAACCCGAATACCACTGCCCGTATCGTCAAGGCACTGATTCGCGCCGCTTACTGGCTGGATGAAAACAATAACGCCAACCGTGCTGAGGCAGTGAAAATCCTTTCCAAACCGGAATACGTCGGGGCAGATGAAAAAGTCATCGCCAATTCCATGACCGGCACCTTCGAGTATGAGAAAGGCGACAAGCGTGACATACCGGACTTCAACGTGTTCTTCCGTCATAACGCGACTTACCCGTATTACTCTGATGCGGTCTGGTATCTGACCCAGATGCGCCGCTGGGGGCAGATTGCTGATAAGAAAGAGGATAAGTGGTACGACGAAACGGCGAAAAGCGTTTACCTGCCAGCCATCTACAAGAAAGCGGCTGAAGCCCTGATCGCCGAAGGAAAGATGAAGCAGGAAGACTTCCCTGATTTCGGTGCAGAAAGCGGTTACAAGCCTGCTACCAATGAGTTCATCGACGGCAAAACCTATGACGGTACGAAGCCGAATGATTATCTGGATGAGTTTGAGATTGGCTTGAAGAAAGACGCCGCCGTGTAAGCAACAGGAGGTGGGTATTCCCCACCTCCTCACCCATAGGATAATCCCATGAACACCAAACACATATTCCAGACCTATGCAGCGCCCTTCATCGGCATCTTGTTGTTTCTGGCGATCTGGCAGATAGGCGCACCCAAAATCGTGACCTCGCTCGGCGCTGTTCCCGGCCCGGTGCAGGTGTTCGATCAGTTTGAAGGCTTGGTGGCTGAACATCAGGCCGCCCGCCAGAAAGAGGCTGATTTTTATCAACGTCAGGAAGAACGTAACACCGAGGCGCTGAAAGAAGACCCGAAAGCTGATGTAACGATTCGCCCTTATACCGGCAAAGCGACGTTTTTTGACCAGATTTGGACGAGCATTTTCACTGTGATGACGGGCTTTGTGCTGGCGGGGTTGATTGCGATTCCACTCGGCATCGTCGCGGGGTTGAGTCAGACGGTGTATTCCGCCATCAATCCGCTGATCCAGTTATTCAAACCCGTTTCACCGCTGGCATGGTTGCCGATTGTGACCATTATCGTGAGCGCGGTTTATGTGTCGGATGATCCGATGTTTGCCAAATCATTCGTTACTTCGGCGCTGACGGTACTGCTGTGCTGCTTGTGGCCGACCATTATTAATACCACCGTCGGCGTAGCCAATATCAGCAAGGATTTGCAGAACGTCAGCAAGGTGCTGCGCCTGAGTTGGTGGACGCATGTACGCAAAATCGTGCTGCCTTCCGCCATTCCGATGATTTTCACCGGCCTGCGCCTGTCACTGGGCATTGCGTGGATGGTGTTGATTGCGGCGGAAATGCTCGCGCAAAACCCCGGTTTGGGCAAATTCGTGTGGGACGAGTTCCAGAACGGCAGTTCCAATTCCCTCGGGCGCATTATCGTGGCGGTGATTGTGATCGGCCTGATCGGTTTCGCGCTGGATCGTGGCATGTTGCTGCTGCAACGCCATTTTTCTTGGGATAAAAGCGCCGCGCTGCGTTAATGGATTGAAGGAGAATACACATGACAACCACGACAAACCAAGCAGATCATCTGTTGATTTCACAGGTATCCATCGACTTCCCAACGCCACAAGGGCCGTACCGGGCGCTGGATAAGGTAAATCTACGTATTAACAAAGGCGAATTCGTGTCCATCATCGGGCATTCCGGCTGCGGCAAGTCGACTGTGTTGAATATCGTTGCGGGGCTGTACAAAGCCACTGAGGGCGGTGTGATCCTCGACGGGCGCGAAGTGGATGAGCCGGGGCCAGAACGCGCCGTCGTGTTCCAGAACCATTCCCTACTGCCGTGGCTGACCGCGTATGAAAACGTTGAGTTGGCGGTGAAGCAGGTCTTCAAAGGCAAAAAGTCCAAGGCCGAAATGAAGGCATGGATCGAGCACAACCTGCACTTGGTACACATGGATCACGCCATGCACAAGCGCCCGGATGAAATTTCAGGGGGTATGAAGCAGCGTGTAGGCATTGCGCGTGCGTTGGCGATGGAACCACAGGTGCTGCTGCTGGACGAGCCTTTCGGCGCACTTGATGCCTTGACTCGCGCTCATTTGCAGGATTCTATGATGGAAATCCAAGCCGACTTGGGCAACACCGTGATCATGATTACCCATGATGTGGATGAAGCCGTGCTGCTTTCCGACCGTATCGTGATGATGACCAATGGCCCTGCGGCGTCTGTGGGTGATATTCTGGAAGTGAATCTGCCGCGCCCGCGTAATCGTGTGGAGATGGCGGAATTGCCTGAATACATTCGTTGCCGTCATGCGGTGCTGAAATTCCTCTACGAGCGCCACGGACGCAAAGAAGAGGCTATCCCTTCCACAAAGAAGGAAGAGGGTGAACTTGAGAAGGGGAATATTGTGGCGTTGAAGTCTGTATTAACTAAAGCTGCTTAAAAAAAACCACATTAAGTCTTGACATGAATGGGAATAATACGTAAAGTTCGCGCTCTTGATTGAAGAACAACACAACACTTGATTTGTTCTTTAAGCATCGGAATATAGCGCAGCCTGGTAGCGCACCTGTTTTGGGTACAGGGGGTCGGGGGTTCGAATCCCTCTATTCCGACCATTCGATTTTTACCTCTTACTTGCGCCCGTAGCTCAACGGATAGAGCAACGGCCTTCTAAGCCGTAGGTTGCAGGTTCGAGCCCTGCCGGGCGCGCCATTTTGTAGCCCAGCAGAAAATAAAGTTTTAGTGGTGACTGTAGCTCAGTTGGTAGAGCACTGGATTGTGATTCCGGTGGTCGTGGGTTCGAGTCCCATCAGCCACCCCACTTTTTCCCGCTTCAAATATTATACAAAAGCCTAAAGGCTGTGTATAATTGCCCCCTTCGTGATTCCCCACTGTTGCTGACGGGGCGGATTCCACGGTTAGTAGATACATGCGAAAATGGCGGAATTGGTAGACGCACTGGTTTTAGGTACCAGCGCCGCAAGGCGTGAGAGTTCGAGTCTCTCTTTTCGCACCACCCTTATCCCTTTGATTTTTAATGACAATCTGCCCTGAAAAGGTGGATGTCAGGCCCGTAACGAGGTTTTTACATGCAATTTTCTGTCGAAACAACCGGTAATATCGACCGCAAAATGACAGTGGCAGTTCCTGCCCAACAGATTGATCAAGAAGTCGAAAAGCGCCTAAAGGGGATGGCTGGTCGGGTCAAAATTGACGGTTTCCGTCCAGGTAAAGTCCCTTTTACTGTCGTGAAAAAACGTTATGCAGATTCCGTGCGTTACGAAGTGGTTGAGAAATTGCTGGGTTCCAGCTTTCAAGATGCGGCGAATCAAGAAAAATTACGTGTCGCTGGCTTACCAGAAATTGACCTGAAAACGATGGAAGAAGGCAAGGACTTAGAGTTCGTTGCTAGCTTCCAAGTCTATCCTGATGTGGTGATTGCGGGTGTGGAAACACTAAGCATTACTCGTCCCATTGCCGAAATTGCGGATGCAGATCTGGATAAGATGATCGATGTCATTCGCAAGCAAAATCAAGAGTGGAACGACGTTGAACGTGCTGCTGCTGTCGGCGATATGGTTAATGTTGACTTTGACGGTTCTGTTGATGGCGAAGCCTTTGAAGGTGGCGCTGCTCAAGATTACTCAGTAGAACTCGGTGCAGGCCGCATGTTGAAAGACTTTGAAGAAGGTCTGGTTGGCATGAAAGCTGGCGAAGAGAAAACCATTGATGTGGCATTCCCTGAAAGTTACCACGCTGAGAACCTGAAAGGCAAAACTGCCCAGTTCAAGCTTACCCTGAAAAAAGTACGTGAATCTGTACTGCCGGAAGTCAATGCTGACTTCATTACCAAGTTTGGTTTGGATGGCGGTTCTGTTGACGAATTTCGTGCTGAAGTGAAAAAGAATATGCAGCGTGAACTCGACAATGCTATCAAGTCACAGCTTAAGCAGCAGGTAATGGATGGTTTGTCTGACTTACATACCATCGATATTCCTAAAGCACTGGTGACGGATGAAATCCGCTACGTTCGTGATGAGTTCTCGCAAAACACTGGTTCTAAGCCTGATAATATCCCTGACGAGTTGTTTGCTCCACAAGCAGAGCGCCGCGTGAAGTTAGGTTTGATTGTCGGTGAAGTGATTCGCCAGAACAGCCTACAGCGTGACCCTGCACGCGTAGAAGCTATGTTGGAAACCGTAGCGGCCAGTTACGAAGACCCACAAGAGCTGAAAGACTACTACCGCAGCAACCGTCAAGCCATGCAGACCATTGAAGCCGCTGTCATGGAAGAAATGATTGTGGACTGGGTGATGGAAAAAGCCACTGTGACGGATGAACCCCGCGACTTCGATAGCGTCATGAACCCTAAAAAGCCAGAACAGGCACAAGCCTGAATTCCAGCACGCAAATAAGGTAGGTTGTAATGTTTGTAAGAAACCCAGATGAACCACGCGCCGTTGGCGTTCCAATGGTTATCGAGCAATCTGCTCGTGGCGAACGCGCATTTGACATTTACTCGCGCTTGTTGCGGGAACGGGTCATTTTCTGCGTGGGTGAAGTCGAAGATTACATGGCGAACCTCATTGTGGCGCAATTGTTATTCCTCGAATCCGAAAACCCAGAAAAAGATATTCATTTGTATATCAATTCTCCGGGTGGGGTGATTACCGCAGGTATGGCAATTTACGACACTATGAAGTTCATCAAGCCGCATGTCAGTACGTTATGTATTGGTCAGGCAGCCAGCATGGGCGCTGTGTTGTTGGCAGCGGGTGAACCCGGCAAGCGTTTCGCATTGCCACATTCCCGCGTCATGATTCACCAGCCATCGGGTGGTTCACGTGGCCAAGCATCAGATATTGAAATACAAGCGCGTGAAATTCTTAAAATGCGTGAAGTATTGAATAGAGTATTGGCTGGTCATACCGGGCAAACGGTCGAGCGTATCGAGCAAGATACCGATCGTGACAACTTTATGGATGCGGAAGCAGCACGTGCATACGGCTTGATTGATGAGGTCTTGATGGTTCGCACGTAGTCATTTTGGTGTTACTAACCACCATTTGTCAGAAAACAGCCTGTCTTTACAGGCTGTTTTCGTGTCTGGACAGGTGTTTTTCAGGAAAAGAAGCGTAAAATACTTGCGAAAGCCGAGTATTCTTGTCACCAGACAAGTTTATTAGAATAATAGCGCTTGAAAATAAGCATACGGACACAACATAGTCCTTTGGTTTACATCGTTGATGTGTCGAGAAACGGCACAGGATAGAGGTTCTGATGAGTAAAGATAGAAGAGGCGATCAAGATAGCGGCAAATTGCTGTATTGCTCTTTCTGCGGAAAAAGCCAGCATGAAGTGCGTAAATTGATCGCTGGCCCTTCGGTATTCATTTGCGATGAATGTGTCGATCTGTGTAATGACATCATTCAAGAGGAAATGCACACCGCCCAAGGGGCTGATGAACAATCTTCCCTGCCGACGCCGCGTGAGATCAAGGGAAATCTTGATGAATACGTTATTGGTCAGGAATTGGCGAAGCGGGTACTGTCCGTTGCAGTTTACAATCATTACAAGCGCCTGTATAAAAAATCCGGCGGTAAGGACGATGTTGAACTAGCAAAAAGTAATATTTTGCTGATTGGTCCAACTGGTAGCGGTAAGACCTTGCTGGCAGAAACCTTGGCGCGTTTACTGAATGTGCCCTTTACTATCGCCGATGCGACCACTCTGACCGAGGCGGGTTATGTAGGCGAGGATGTGGAAAACATCATCCAGAAACTGCTGCAAAAATGTGATTACGATGTGGAAAAAGCCCAGACTGGGATTGTTTACATCGATGAAATCGATAAAATTTCTCGCAAAGCAGATAACCCTTCCATCACACGTGATGTTTCCGGCGAAGGTGTGCAGCAAGCATTATTGAAGCTGATCGAAGGCACGATTGCTTCTGTTCCACCACAGGGTGGGCGTAAACATCCACAGCAAGAATTCCTGCAAGTGGATACCCGCAATATTCTGTTTATTGTGGGTGGAGCTTTCTCGGGAATGGATAAAGTCATTCGCCGTCGTACTGAAAAAGGCAGCATTGGTTTCTCTGCTAAAGTTAAGCCACCTGAAGAGGGGCGTAGTTTTGGTGAAGTGATCAAGGAAATCGAAGCAGAAGACTTGGTGCACTATGGGTTAATTCCTGAGTTCGTTGGGCGTCTTCCTGTGATTGCTACATTGGAAGAGTTGGATGAAACCGCGTTAGTGCAAATTCTGACTGAACCGCGTAATGCTTTGACCAAACAATACGGCAAGCTGTTTGAGATGGAAGGGGCAGAATTAGTCTTCCGTGATGATGCGCTGCATTCTATTGCCCGCAAGGCGATGGAGCGCAAGACTGGTGCACGTGGATTACGTTCTATTCTGGAAAAAATCTTGCTAGATACCATGTATGACCTACCATCAGAGCAAAATGTTAGCAAAGTAGTGGTAGATGAGTCAGTGGTTAAAGGTGAATCTCAACCTTACTTAATCTATGAAAATATCGAACCGCAGCAACAAATGGCTTCTGGCGAATAATTTCGCTCAGTAACATTTGTGGGTGTATCAGGGTTAGACACCCCGATACACCGCCCTTCTATCCTCCACAGTGAGTGCTTATTATGGCTGAATCAATCATCGTTCCTGTTTTACCTTTGCGTGATGTCGTGGTCTATCCACACATGGTTATTCCCCTGTTCGTAGGGCGCAATAAGTCCATCCAGGCGCTGGATATGGCCATGGATAGCAATAAGCAAATCCTGTTGGTTGCACAAAAAAGTGCTGAGGTTGACGCCCCAGATCTTGATGATGTGCATACCATGGGAACGTTAGCCACCATTCTGCAATTATTGAAGCTGCCAGATGGTACGCTGAAAGTATTGGTAGAAGGGTTGGAGCGTGCTGAAATTATCTCTATTGATAATGACGGTGATTTCTCTGCTGCACGGGTTAAGGTATGCGCTTCCGCAACAGGTGATAGTCGCAAGATTGATGTATTGAGTCGTTCACTGGTTAGCCTGTTTGAACAATACGTCAAACTGAATAAGAAAGTTCCACCGGAAATTTTATCTTCACTGTCGAGCATTGATGATCCTGTGCGTTTGGCGGATACCATTGCTGCCCACCTCGGTCTGAAAATTGCCGAAAAACAAAAGATTCTGGAAATGCTGGATGTGGAAGAACGCATTCAGTACTTGATGGAATTAGTCGAGGGTGAAATCGATTTATTGCAGGTAGAAAAGAAAATTCGTGGACGCGTTAAGCAGCAAATGGAGCGCAGCCAACGCGAGTACTACTTGAATGAGCAGATCAAGGCCATCCAGAAAGAACTCGGCGAGATGGATGATGCCGCGCCCAATGAAATGGAAGATTTGGCACGTAAAGTCGATGCTGCTGGTATGCCGAAAGAGGCGAAGGATAAAGCAGAAGCTGAGTTGAAAAAGCTCAAAATGATGTCGCCAATGTCAGCCGAAGCGACTGTTGTGCGCAATTACATCGACTGGTTAGTTAATCTGCCGTGGAAGAAAAAATCCAAAGTTAATAATAACTTGGGTGATGCAGAGAAAGTCCTCAATGAAGATCACTACGGTCTGGAAGAGGTCAAAGAACGCATCCTCGAGTTCCTTGCTGTGCAACAGCGAGTTAAAAAAATCAAAGGGCCAATTTTGTGTTTAGTTGGACCTCCCGGTGTAGGTAAAACTTCTTTAGGGCAATCCATTGCTCGTGCTACCGGGCGTAAATTTACCCGTATGGCATTGGGCGGCGTGCGTGATGAAGCGGAAATCCGTGGACATCGCCGTACTTATATCGGTTCATTGCCGGGCAAAATCGTTCAGAATTTAACCAAGGTGGGAACCCGTAATCCACTGTTCCTGTTGGATGAAATTGACAAAATGTCCACCGATTTCCGTGGCGACCCATCTTCGGCGTTGCTGGAAGTACTTGATCCTGAACAAAATCACACGTTTGCTGACCATTATCTAGAGGTGGATTTCGATCTGTCTGATGTGATGTTTGTGGCGACGTCTAACAGTATGCGTATTCCTGGTCCATTGCTGGATCGTATGGAAGTGATCCGCATCCCCGGTTATACCGAAGATGAAAAACTCAATATCGCCAAAAATTATCTGGTACCTAAACAGCTCAAAGCCAATGGCTTGAAAAAGGGTGAGTTGACGATCAGCGATAGTGCGATTATGGATGTTATCCGCCACTACACGCGTGAAGCAGGGGTACGGAATTTAGATCGTGAAATCTCCAAACTGTGCCGTAAAGCTGTTAAGGATCACTTGTTGAATGACAAGAAAAAGACTTCAGTTACTCCGCGTAATATCGAAAAATACCTTGGTGTGAAACGTTTTGACTATGGCCGTGCTGACAAGACCAACCAAGTGGGTCAAGTGACGGGTTTGGCATGGACATCCGTGGGCGGTGAATTATTAACGATTGAAAGTGCGCTGCTGCCGGGTAGTGGCATGATCAAAAGTACCGGGCGTTTGGGGGAGGTCATGAAAGAGTCCATCCATGCGGCTGAGACAGTGGTAAAAAGCCGGGCACGTTCATTGGGCATTACCCGCAAGTCTCTGCGAAAGAATAACGTTCATATTCATGTGCCAGAAGGTGCAACGCCTAAAGATGGCCCTAGTGCGGGTGTTGGTATGGTAACGGCTATGGTGTCAGCGATGACGCGCATTCCGGTACGTGCCGATGTGGCGATGACCGGCGAAATCACCTTACGTGGTGAAGTGTTGCCTATCGGTGGCCTGAAGGAAAAGTTGTTAGCAGCACACCGTGGTGGCATCAAGTTGGTACTCATTCCCAAGGAGAACGAAAAAGACCTTGCAGAAGTACCAGACAACGTTAAAAAAGGTTTGGAAATACGTCCAGTTAAGTGGATCGATGAGGTATTGGCACTTGCTTTAGAACATGCACCCATACCATTGGCCGCTGATGAAGACCTTGATGATGAGGATAATCCGCCTTCTGGTGTTGCTGCGAGTGCGGAAGATGAGGAAAATAGCGCTGCTCGGCAGCATTAATATGTTTACTTTGGACTTCAAATGCTTCTGTGTCGTTGAAGTCCGTCATTTTGTTGACATATTTTAGATGTCGCTGGTATAACTGTCGGGCGTATCCGCATGGGTGGCTCTGCTGACTGTTGTAGCAGGAGTGTTTTGGTTTTCCCCTATAATGAATTCATAAGGAAAGTTTCTATGAATAAATCAGAATTGATTGATGCAGTAGCAGAGAAGTCCGGTTTGACTAAAACTGATACTGATAAAGCATTCAAAGCGTTCGTTGAAGTCATCAGTGATACACTGAAAAATGACGACCAAGTGGCGTTGGTTGGCTTCGGTACGTTCCTCGTGCGTGAGCGCCAAGCGCGTTCTGGTCGTAATCCACGCACTGGCGAAACAATTTCTATCGCTTCTGCGAAAATTCCTTCATTTAAAGCTGGTAAAGCACTTAAAGATGCCGTAAACTAGGCGCTCTTTCAATGACGGGTAGTTAGCTCAGTTGGTAGAGCGTCGCCCTTACAAGGCGAATGTCGGGGGTTCGAGCCCCTCACTACCCACCATCATTGTTAACAGTTTTATCGCGGAGCGGTAGTTCAGTTGGTTAGAATACCGGCCTGTCACGCCGGGGGTCGCGGGTTCGAGTCCCGTCCGCTCCGCCAACTATTTAGATTAAGGATGCTCATGTAGCATCCTTTTTGTTTCCTTTTTCAAGTTGTTTACAACATCGCGGAGCGGTAGTTCAGTTGGTTAGAATACCGGCCTGTCACGCCGGGGGTCGCGGGTTCGAGTCCCGTCCGCTCCGCCAACTATTTCCATTTCATCCCCCTCTTTCTTCCTGTATGATTGCGTTCTTGCGTGCGTGGGGCGTGCGCATTAATCGTTCATCAATCAACACTAAACACAAAAACGTAAAAGACCATGCTGCAATCAATTCATGACAAAGCCAAAGGCTGGATTGCTTACGCTATCGTAGGCATTATCATCGTTCCATTCGCACTGACCGGCATTTATGATTACCTGCAAGGAGGTGGTGGTAAATTGTCTGCGGCAGTGGTTGACGGCGAAGAGATTCCGGTGAAAACCGTACAAAATGCTTTATTGCAAATAAAGCAACAATTTGGCGGCAAGTTACCGGAGGGTATGGATGAGGCATTGAAGGGTAATGCCCTAGACTCTGTGATCAATCAGACGCTCATCCAGCAAAAAATTCATCAAGGTGGTTACCGAGCCAGCAACCAAGAAGTTGCAGATGCTATTTCCAAGATAGAAGTTTTCCAAAAAGATGGAAAATTTGATCAAGTGACTTATGAAAATTTCCTCAAAATACAACGCCGTAGCCCGGTCGAGTTTGAAGCGCAAGTACGTACTGATTTGACTCAGCAGCAATTGCGTGGTGCTGTGATGAATACTGCTTTCCTGCCAAAAGCTGAGGCAGAGCAATATCAAGCATTGCGTAACCAACAACGTGATATTGAAGTATTTACGTTGAAACAGGCTGATTTTCAGGCGAAAGCACAAGTGACTGATGATCAGATTGCGAAGTACTACGAGCAAAACAAAGCTGCGTACATGACCGATGAACGTGCCCAGTTATCCTATGTAGAGCTTAAGCGTGATGATTTAGCGGCTAAGGCAACGGTTGATGATACAGCTTTGAAAACATGGTTTGATAACAATGCTGATCATTACGTACAGCCCGAAGAGCATATCACTAGCCATATTTTGGTGGCTGTTGATGATCCGGCCAAAGATGCCGATGCCAAAAAACGCATTGATGCACTCTATGCTGAAATCAAAGCTGGAACCCGTACCTTTGAAGCGATTGCTCGTGCGGATTCCGACGATAAAATTACTGCTGAGAAAGACGGTCAAATGGGTGCTGTTGTCGCAGGCGATTGGGGAGCTGAGTTTGAGAAAGCTGTTTTCGCTTTGAAAGCAGGTGAAATGTCTGAACCGGTGAAAACTGAAGCCGGTTATGAAATTATCCGTGTTGCTACGATTAACCCCAGCAAATCAAAGACGTTCGAAGAAGCACGTGCTGCGGTTGAAGATGATTATCGTAAAGATCAAGCAGAAAAAGCATTCCTCGATAAAGGTGAAGTATTGGGACGTCTGGCTTATGAGCAAGACGGTGATTTAGCTCCGGCAGCCAAAGAAACTGGCTTAACGCTGCAACAAACTGATTGGATCACACCAGTACAAGGTCAGGGTATTGCTGCTAATGATAAAGTGCGTGCTGCTGCTTTCAGCGAAGATGTGCTGAAGTCGGGTAAAAACTCTGATCTGCTAGAGCTTGAAGATGGTAGTGCAGTGGTTATTCGTGTGATCAATCATGAAGCGGCCGCCCAGAAGCCTTTGGATACTGTGCGGGAAGATATTCGCACCGCCTTAGTGGCACAGGAAGCCCGCAAGCTTACTGCTCAGAAGGGCGAAGAGTTGCTGAAAAAACTACAAGAGACTCAAGCCTGGGGCGCTGCTTTGGCAGCTACCGGTTTGGGTGCAGAAACAGCGGTTGAAAAATCTGGTTTGATAGGACGCACTGATACCAAGTTTTCCCCTGACATATTGGATCAAGCGTTCTCTTTGGATCATCCAGCTAAGGATAAGTTGACATGGGGAAGTGTCGCTTTAGCGAATGGTGATTATGCATTGCTTGCCGTTAAAGCCGTTAAAGTTGGTGATGCTAGCTTAGGTTCCGATGCTGGTGCTGTTTATAGTCAAAGTACCGGTACGCGTGAACTGGATGCCTTCTTTAAAGGCTTGCGGGAAACAGCTAAGGTTGAGACTCACCCTGAAAATTTGTAAAGTAGGTTCATGAAAGTCCATCTAAAAGCATTAGGATGCCGTCTGAATGAGGCGGAGTTGGAACAGTGGTCACAACAATTCCGCAGCGGTGGGCATGATATTGTCCCTGATGCGCTTGATGCTGATGTACTGGTGCTCAATACCTGTGCTGTGACCAATGAGGCGTCGAGTAAGTCTCGGCGTCTCATGCATCGCCTCTACCGTGAAAACCCTACTGCCAAATTGGTCGTGAGTGGTTGTTACGCTAGTCTGCAAGCCGCCGAGGTTGCCGAAACGCTGGGTGTTGATTTGGTTATCCCCAATACCGAAAAAGATCAACTTCCTCAAACCGTTATGCAACATTTTGAATTACCCGTTATGCCTGCTATTGCAACCGAGCCGGGTGAAGCACCGTTGTTCATTCGTGGGCGTCATCGTGCTTTTATCAAGATTCAGGACGGTTGTCGTTATCGCTGCACCTTTTGCATTGTCACGGTGGCACGGGGTGATGAGCGTAGTCGCACTGAAGACGATATTATTTCTGAAATCAATACACTGTATCAGCAGGGTATTCAGGAAGTCGTCTTAACTGGGGTGCATGTTGGTGGATATGGCAGCGATACAGGTACCTCTCTGTATGCCTTAGTGCAGGCGATTTTGCGAGAAACGGATATTCCTCGCATCCGCTTTGCTTCAGTCGAGCCATGGGACTTACCAGACGATTTCTTTGCCTTGTTTACCAACCCACGTTTGATGCCGCATATGCATTTACCGTTGCAAAGCGGTGCAGATTCGGTACTGCGACGTATGGCGCGGCGTTGTAAAACCACCGAGTTTGCGGCATTAGTGGCAGAAGCACGGCGCAGTGTACCCGGTTTTAATGTGACGACGGATATTATCGTGGGGTTCCCCGGTGAAACGGATGAGGAATGGGCGCAAACGTTGGCTTATGTTGAGTCGGTAGGCTTTGGTCATTTGCATATCTTTAGTTACTCCATTCGTGAAGGCACTAAGGCAGGGCGTTTGCCTGATCAAGTGGCGGAAACAGTCAAGAAAGCTCGCAGCCAAGCACTTCATAGTCTTGGTGAACGCTTAAAACACGATTGGTTGCAGCAGCAGATTGGTCAGACTGTCCCCGTATTGTGGGAGTATGGGCGGTCAAGTGATGATGGGCAGCAGATTTATACCGGTTACACGCCTAATTATTGTAAGGTGAGGGTATCTGTAGCGGATAATATCGCTTTGGAAAACACCGTCGGGCAAACTCTGTTGACGGGCGTTGATGATAATGCTGTGCTGACTGGAGTCTAAATCATGAATATCAAATACTGGTTTTCTATCGTCTATTTATTCACTGCTAGTATTTGTTTGTCTGGTTGTCTTTTTTCTTCAGAATCACAACAAGCACGCGAGGTCGTGAATCAGTTCTGGCAAGCTGTTCTTAATGATGACATGGATACAGCTAAAAATCTGACAACTTGGGACAGTACTCAATACTTGCAATTTCTCAATAGTAAAAGTGTTTTTGCTAAACGTTTTGAAACAGGTGAAATCAAGATTGATGGCACAATAGCTGAAGTAGCCACTTTATTATATGGTGGTGAAAAAGGTGACATGGCGATTCCTGTTCGAACAGTGTTAGTGCGTAATAAGGATGTCTGGCAGGTTGATGTGCAAAAGACGATGGGATCAATGGTCAGTGGTGCAATGGATGCTGTGGCAGATCAGTTAAATATTTTTATGGAAAATGGCTTGAAAGACTTAGATAGCGCACTCTCTAAAAGTGTGGATGAGTTAAATCAAAGCCTAAAACAGGGTATTGATGAGCTAAAAAATGAACTTTCCTCTCCCCCCAGTTCTCCTGTTAATCCCAGTCCTCCCTCTAATGGGCACGCCATTTAAGATTATAATTTAACCAAAAAGTCGTCTTCTCTGGTGACTTTGCTTATTTGTATTGCATTCATTGCATATTCAGGTTTATATAAGCCTTATATCCCGTATACACGTAAAAAGCCTCGTTTTGTCAGTCAGTCTCTGGCAGAAAAATAGAGAAATGTTATGTTGGTATCATGTTGTTACGGTAAGTCATGATCAACCAGATGGAATACCCCGATGTCAAAATTAGTTATTAAACAAGACCTTCCAGTGCCTTCCTTTCAGGAAAAACTGGAGGGTGTTTTGCGGGTTATTCTGCCATTATTATTATTGGGTATTGTAGTCATTACTGCATTGTCGCTTTATGTGGCAAGAGATTCGACGGTGCCAGAAGCTATTGTTCAGGATTCTCCATACAACATAAAAGTGCTGCCACTCGCCTATAAACAACAATATGAACGCCTAGATGTTTTGAGGCGTGAGTTTGATTCGCAAGATAAAACGGTGTTAGAAGGTTATGATAAACATTCTAGCTTAGTCGCTAAAGCGGAAGCTATTTTGTTACAGCTGTCTACCATGGATCGTTTGCTAGACAGTTTGGATTTGTCTTCTAAAAATCGTCAGGAATTGTTGGCTCGACATCAATATCAAAAGGATTATTGGGAGTCGAAACGTGTTTTTCAGAATTTACGTTTATCGCGTTTTAATGAAGGTAAGTCGCCACTTACTGTAGTGACAGAACCCCAACCAACATTGACCAATACCTCAGAACCTTTACCTGCGGTGGTTGATAATCATCAAGCGATGATCGATGCAGCAGCTAAAACTGCCCCAAAGATTGAATTACCCGCAGACTTTTGTCCATTGTTTGGACCCGGTGCAGCCGCTTGTAAACCAGACGCTGATGACAAAAAACCCTAGAGGTTGATCAAATCATTCTCGTGTAAGGATAGCCTGCCATTCATCAGTGGTCACTGGCATGATAGAAAGTCGGCAGCCTTTGCGTACCAGTGGCATATTTTCCAGAATAGTTTGCTCGCGCAATTCATGCAAACTGATGGTACGTGAAAGCTTGCGTATGAATTTTACATCGACTCGGTACCAACGTGGATTCGCTGGATCACTTTTTGGGTCAAAGTATTTAGCTTCGGGATTTACTGCTGTGTCGTCAGGATAGCCTTGAGTGACAATCTCGGCGATACCTACAATGCCGGGTACGTCACAGTTGGAATGGTAAAAAAAGACCTGATCGCCGACTTGCATTTGATCTCGCATCATATTGCGAGCTTGGTAATTACGCACTCCGTCCCACGGTTCGACAGTGACTCTTTTTAAGTCATCAATGCCGAACACATCAGGTTCTGATTTCATCAGCCAGTATTGCATGTATTTATCCTTTAGTCTGTCAGGTATTTTTTGCAGGCTTGATGTCAGTCACGGTGAAGTGCCCGTTGGCATCCGCCATTTGTTGGTGTAACCACGGTAATAGAGTTTGCATCTGTTTAGCCAATAACCACGGTGGATTGATGACGAACATGCCACTACCGCTCATGCCTAGCCCTGGACTATCGGCTACTGGGCAGAACTCAATCTGCAAGATGTCTGCAATACCCGTCTGCTGCAAGCCTTGAATCATTTGTTTGACCCGCTGGCGTTCAATCACCGGATACCATAGCAAGTAAGTGCCTGTCGCAAAGCGTTTGTAAGCTTTGGCAAGGGTGATTACAACATCGCTGTAATCTGTTTTTAGTTCGTAGGATGGGTCAATCAGGGTAACAGCACGTCGGCTAATCGGTGGTAATAAGCCTAGCAACCCCTTCAGACCATCCTGTTTGCTAATCTGGATGCGTTTATCATGCCCAAGATTGTTGTTTAGTGTGTTGAAATCGTTGGGGTGTAATTCAAACAGACGCAACTGATCCTGCTTGCGCAGTAACTGTGCCGCTAGCCACGGGGAGCCAGGGTAATAGTCGAGTGAGGGTTTCGGGTTGATTGAGCGAATCAGATTGACATAAGGCAGTAATGCGTCAGGCAAATCACTAGCATTCCACAGTGTCTGAATACCGTGGGCAAATTCTTGGGTTTTTTGAGACTCCGCACTGTTTAGCCGATAAAGGCCACTACCAGCGTGAGTATCAATGTACCAAAAGGGTTTATCTTTGCACTGGTAATAGTCTAGCGTTAACACTAACACCACATGTTTGATGACATCAGCGTGGTTTCCAGCGTGAAAGGCATGTCGGTAGCTTAGCAAGGTATTTCCTTCCTTGGAAAATAGAGGGCGTATTTATTTGCACGCCCTCAGTGTTACCGGGTTAGTGTGCAATAGGTCCGGGTGTGGATGTTGTGCTCGGTGCTGCTGTGGCAGGTGTTGCATCCAACAGAGGCATCGTCGGGATTGTCGCAGGAAAAGGTGCCGGAGGTGTTGGTGCACCGGAAACTTTACTCTCAGCTACTGGTTCTGAAGGTATGGCACTGGGAGCAATAGGTGCGACAGGTGGTGTAGGAGGAATCATGAATGGCGGTAAGCTATTATTCATAGTCATCCCATTCATAGGCTGCATTCCAATTGGTGCTGCTTGGTGCATGTAGCGCTGAGGGTTGTTATTGCTCCAACCCATGCCAGGGAAACTGGAACTGTTGAAGGATGGGCCATTATTCCAGTTAAAAGGCATACTTGGCCCGTTGTTCCAAAACGGCATACTGGAGCCATTATTCCAGCCGTTATTATTCCACGGCATACTATTGTTGCCCCATGATGGGCCATTGTTCCAGTTGAATGGCATATTGGAGCCGTTACCCCAGCCCATATTCGGGTTGCTACCCCATGATGGGCCGCCATTGCCCATGTTGAAACCATTGCTTGGGCTATTGCCCCATGATGGGTTGTTGCCCCAATTCATATTCGGGTTCATGTTAAAATTATCCATGCCCCAGCCGCCAGCATTGGCGCTACTGACGATGCCTGCCAAAACGATGCCTAAAATCATTTTTTTCATGGTTTTCCTCTTCCTTCTAGTGGGTCTTGCTAATACGCAAACAGGCCGGATAAACCGGCCTGTTTAGTATAACTGCTCTTGCTGGAATTAGTTAGCAGCAGGGCCAGGTGTTGCGCCCGGTGCGGTTGGCATTGGTTGCTGCATCTGTGGCATTGGCTGCATCATAGGTGCTTGCATTGGAGCCATTGGCATTGGTTGCATCATAGGTGCGCCATAACCCATCGGAGCGCCATAACCCATCGGAGCGCCATACCCATCGGAGCGCCATAACCCATCGGAGCGCCATAACCCATCGGAGCGCCATAACCCATTGGTGCGCCGTTACCCATCATTGGGAAGTTGTTATTCCCCATCATTGGGAAGTTATTATTGTTACCCATGAATGGCATACCACCCATGAAGCCGTTATCGTTATTATTGTCATCAAAGCTGTTCATCATTTCATCCATCCAATACATTGGAGTCCATTCTGGCCAGTCGCTTTCTTCATAATAAGGGCCGTAAGGACCCATTTTCCATTCGCCATTGTTACCGCCAAAAAAGTCGTTTGCACTTGCGGTAGCTGTCAGAGCCAACAGGCTCAAGCCAATTAATAATTTTTTCATTTCCATGATCTCCTATGCGGTTACTAGTATCAGGTCTTTGCTGATGATGAAAACACTATATCAGCATATTCTAATATATTCCAGTGCCAAACCGCAAAAAACTAGCATCAGAAGTGGCATCATCCAGTGGAATATCCCATCGTTGTCGTTCGATATGATCTATTTTTTGAAAGTCATAGGCAAATCCACACAAGCGAGGGCGCATTTGATGTCGTTGGGTGCGTTTGAATGCAAAGGTCCGATCATAGAAGCCCCCGCCCATACCCATGCGTGTGCCGTGCATATCAAAAGCAACCAGTGGCGTGATGACCATATCTAGCCAGCGGGCAGGGCGACTGTGTCGGTAATAAGGATAAGGTTCGGGAATACGAAACCGATTCAGGCGGAAGCGGGTCTGTGCATTCCAGCGTACAAACCATAGGCGATTATCATGAAAAGGTGACAACACAGGTAGGTAAAACTGTTGATGAGGTAAGGGGCGGTAACGTAACTGCCGGGGATCTGCTTCCCCTCTCACCGGTAAGTAGAGGGCAATATGTTTGGCATTACGAAAGGTAGGTTGTGTTTTGAGGTGTTGTACGGCCTGTAGCGATAGGGTTTTTTGTTGATGAGTGGAGAGAGAGGCACGTTGCTGTTGTAAAGCGCGTCGTGTGGAACGTTTAGCCTGATCACTCGTGGGGAGAGTGCTGCTTGTCATGAGTGTTTGACTCCTTCAGGCAAAATTGGAAGGTGGTGTCTTCCACTTTGAACAGATCTCCGGGGGAGAGATTTTGTGTGCGATGATTATTCATCGTACCATTTTCCCGCTTAATATAGTCTCCTGATGGTGTCCGCTCAACTAAGATTTGCCCAAGCGTTTGGTTACCCAACACGATGCGGGCTTCTTTTAAGGGAATAATATACCCTGCCTTATGGCCATCTCTGATCTGTAGCCATGCCTCGTACCCTGAGTCCATCAATTTTGGATGCAGGGTTAGTCGTTTGAGTTGTGCAGATAAGCCTTGCTCTGAACGAAACACAATATGGTACTTACCTAAACCAATAATATCCCCATCTTCCAGTAGATGGCGCTCCACTATGTGCTGATTGACGTAAGTGTTATTGGTGCTTTGTAGGTCTTCTAAAAAGCAGTCATCCCGTATCACCGTAATGCGGGCATGGTGAGCACTAATAGTGCGATCGGGAAGCGTAATGTCACTTTTATTATTGCGCCCCAAGGTAATACTGGTCGTTTTAAGGGTAACACGTTTAAGAATTTGCTTTTCCAGCATGACAATTAGCTGATTCATGATGCTCGCCGCTCGTTTGATAGTGTTGCTATGACTTCTAAGCGTTCTCCCTCTTTTACTTGGGATGAATGCTTGCTGTTATTTTGCATCAAGGCTTGTACTGTTGTGCCGTGTTTTTGCGCGATTGCCTGCAAGGTGTCACCTCTACGCACAGTGAGAATGGTCTTTTTGGTTTTTGCTTGGGCGTAGACGCGGCTCTTTTTCTTGATGCGAGTGGTGGCCAATTTATTGTAGTTGGTTGTCGATTTGCTGGCATAAACACCTTGTCGGTTAGCGGGGGGCAGCGCTTCGATCACTTGAGCGATGGTATTAGCATTTTGACGGGGTGTGACAATACGATTGGAATATTCTGGGGTAGTGATACCTCGGCGGAAGCAGGGATTTAAATCCAGAAGTGTCTCGGGTTCTAGTCCAGCTTGTATGGCCGCTTGACGCAAATCGACAGGCTTATTAACCCGTAATTGTGCAAGACGAGCGCGGTTAGGTGTGTTCGGAAGTGTGATGCCATAACGAGGGGCATTGCCGATCAGTTCTTTGAAAGCCAACAAGCGTGGAACATACTCACGGGTTTCCTTAGGTAATGATAGGTGCCAGAAGGTGGTGGGTAAGCCCTTAGCACGATTGCGATCAATTTCCCGCTGAACACGGTTTTCGCCGCAGTTATACGCGGCTAATGCTAGAAGCCAGTCGCCATTAAAGTCTGCATTGAGTTTTTGCAGGTAACTCAATGCCGCACCTGTAGCTGCAAAAGGATCCATTCTTGCATCGTAATACTTGGCTTGTTGCAGCCCGTAGCGTCGCCCGGTGTCTGGAATAAATTGCCAGAGACCCGCTGCTCCCGCATGAGAAAATACATCAGCGTCAAAAGCGCTCTCTACAAAGGGTAGTAAGGCCAGTTCGCTAGGCATTCCGCGCCGCTCTGTTTCATCAACAATCATGTGCAGAAAGACACTAGCGCGTTCCGACAATAGGTTGAGTTGTGCAGGATTGCGCCCGTAATAGTTCACGAAGCGTTGAACGGTAGGGTGTTTGCTGTACTGATTACTCAATTTGAACCCTTGAAAAACCCGATCCCATGTATCAAAGTCTTCATCTACCAAGGGCTTTTGAGTGTTTTCTAACGCTTCCTGTTCGGAGCTGGTGTGTAACGATGCTTTAAGTAGCATGGGTTTACTGCTGGCTTGATCCGCTTTCCCCAGCGTGCTGGAGCAACCTGACGTCGTTAATACTGCTATAGCAGACGCCGCAAGGAGCGTATATTTGCTTATTGTTATCATGTTTGAAACCCCGTGAACCTTTGTAATTCTTATATTGGTTCAGATTCATCGTTATAATGCTGCTGAGGATCACGTAGGAGCAAGCCACGTACTGCGTATAAGTTTTTATAATGAATAGAACTGACGCGAATATAATATGTATCATCCAGATGGACAAGGAAAAATCGCTGAACGTTACATCTACAACATCATTATCCCCAGCGGCTATCAATGCCTGTCGCGATTGGTATGCCAGCGCTGCTGGGCAGATTACCTTGGCGCGAGTACAACGTATTGTCAGTGGCATGAGTACGGATATCTTCGGCTACTATGCACTGGAAACCGGCGTATTGGCAGGTAAGCATTCCTTTTTGGAAGAGTCGCGTATCGCCAGTCAGTTCTCCTTGGGGGCAGTAGAAGGTGAGCCTGTCAGTGTCAGAGGGACCCCCGAGCATTTGCCTTTTTCTTTAAGTAATCTTGATTTGGTGATTGCTAGCCATGCGCTGGATTGTACGGATCATCCACATCAAGTATTGCGTGAAATTGAGCGGGTATTAGTGCCAGAAGGGCACTGTATCCTCATTGCCTTTAATCCGATAAGCTTCCGGGGCTTGGGGCAATTACGCTATCTATTTAAACCTCATGCTCGGCATTGTCAGTTTTATTCAACTTTTCGCGTGCGTGAATGGCTGAGTGTGCTGGGGTTTGAGGTGTGCGAAATCGTATCGACAGGTTTTTGCCCTGTATTCAATGGTCATTATGTTTTTAAACAGGATCGCTGGTTAGATCGTTTGGGCAGCAAGTTTCGCCTGATGACAGGGAATGTGACGATTATTCATGCCCAAAAGAAAGTTTCCAATATGACACCGCTTTTGCCTTCCCGTAAGGTCAAGCCCGTACTGAGATCGGGAATGGTCGTTAATCCGGGAGTAGGGCGTTTTGTCCGCAAAGAGAGTAATGATGCCAAGTAAGATAGTTGAGATTTTCACTGATGGTGCGTGCCGGGGGAATCCTGGGCCAGGTGGTTGGGGTGCGTTGCTGCGTTATAATGGCACAGAACGTGAACTCTATGGGTATCAGCCCGTTTCTACGAATAATCAGATGGAACTGATGGCGGCTATTCAGGCGTTGGAGACACTTACCCGTCCCTGTGATGTGATACTGACCACCGATTCACAATATGTGCGCCAAGGCATTACCGAGTGGATGGCAGGTTGGAAACGTAAAGGTTGGAAAACGGCCGCTGGGAAGCCTGTCAAAAATCAGGATCTTTGGCAGCGTTTGGATGCCGCAGCGGCTCAACATCAAATCGACTGGCGCTGGGTGAAAGGTCATAGTGGGCATGATGAAAATGAAAGGGTTGACCAACTGGCTAACAAAGCCATTGATGAGAAAAAATTATGAGCCGTCAGATTATTCTTGATACCGAAACCACTGGCCTCGACCCCAAAGATGGTCATCGCATTATTGAAATCGGTTGTGTGGAAATGGTGAATCGTCGTTTGACGGGCAGAAATTTCCATGAGTATTTACAGCCAGATCGTGAAATTGATGCTGGGGCTATTGAAGTCCATGGCATTACCAATGCTTTTCTTGCGGATAAACCGCGTTTTGACGAGATCATGGGTGATCTACTGGATTACTTGCGTGGGGCAGAGTTAATTATCCATAACGCGCCCTTCGATATCGGTTTTCTCAACCATGAACTGCGTTTGGTGAATGCCAAACACCAGCCGCTTACCGATTTATGTACCGTCACCGATACGTTGCGGATGGCGCGGCAACTGTTTCCAGGGCAGCGTGCTAGCTTAGATGCACTGTGTAAGCGCTACGAAATCAACAATGCCCATCGTACTTTGCACGGCGCTTTGCTGGATGCTGAGATATTGGCAGATGTCTATCTAGCTATGACAGGTGGGCAAGTCAATCTGCTACTCGGTGGTGAAGAAGATAACACTAGTGGCAGCGTTGGTGGAGCTGGCATACGTCGCGTGACGGCTGATGTGAGTCGCTTGCGTGTTATTTCAGCGAGTGGCGACGAATTAGCCGCACATGCCGAGCGCTTAAGCGCTATCACCAAAGCGGCAGGGGGCAAGTGTTTGTTTGCCCCTGATGCTTAGAAGTTAAAGGTTGCACCAACATAAACCATGTCTGTGTCTGTTTTTACGCTACGTAGATCAGCATAGTTTTTATTCTGATCTAGGTGTAGGAACTGGTTGCCTTTACCATTGTTAAAGGTGCGGTCCCAACCGACTTGAATGCTCACATGGTCCGTGATTTCATGCTCAAGACCGATGCCGAGTTTTGGGCTAACCCCCTCATCCTTGGTTTTGTAGGTTTCGCTAATACCATCAAGGTTGGTGTAATCCATTTGGTTTTTGTTTTCCCAAGCGAATGCCCCGGCTTTGCCGTAGACAGATGTTTTGCGGGTAACACGACGGTTAACCTTGGCACTCACGCCAATACCACGGGTTTTTTGCCAAGCATGTGCGCGTTCAGCGCGTCCATCCAGTGTTGGACGATACATGTCAGCATCGTAGGTTTTGCCTAAATCGGTGTAGTCTATTTCGACACCAATGTTTTGGGTGAGATTGGCTCCCCCATAAACCTTGTAACCTCGGTTATCCCTTTTATCGTTACGCATCTTGAACTGCGAGCCTTCACATGCCGGACAGAACTGGCTTTCGTTGCCGTTATTGCCTGTTGCACCAAGACCGGCACCAACGTAGTAGGGTGAGTATCCCGCTTCAGCCATGCCTGAGCCCAACAAGGCAGCAAGACCAGCATTTACAACCAGTAATTTTTTCATGAGAATAATTCCTGATGGCTTTTAACCAAAAATATTTTTATCAATATGGATTGTAAAGCTGATTAATCAGGATATGAATTTCTGATAGGGATGAATGGTTTGATCTGACTGATGAGGCGTATGGGGGCATTTCTTATCTTTGCCCCCTTGCTTTATTTTTCCAAAGATTTGGCGTTAACTTAAATCAGAGGCTACTTTCCGCGCCGATCCGAAGTCCGTCTTGCCACTCCCCAACTTCGGAATTTCCGCCAGACTGCGGATAGTCGATGGAATCATCAGCGGATTCATCCCACCCGCCAGCAACTGGCGTTTCACTGCTGCTTCATCATGTGCCCCAGCCATCAGCAACACGATCTTTTCGCCTTTTTTGTCATCTGGCAAATTGACCGCCACCATTTCCAGTTCCGCATCGCCCAGTATCTGCCGTACTTGCTGCTCCACTGCCGTTAAACTGACCATTTCCCCGCCCAGCTTGGCGAAGCGTGAATAACGGTCGACGATGGTGAGGAAGCCATCTTCATCCACATGCCCTTTGTCGCCGGTTTTGTACCAGCGTTGCCCGTCGATGTCGGCAATGGCTTGCGCGGTTTTTTCCGGCGCATCCAGATAGCCCTTCATGACTTGGGGGCCACCGATCAGGATCAATCCATCTGTTCCTGTTGGCAAGGTTTCCAGCGTGTCCGGGTCAACGATACGGAAACTAGTGCCGGGTAAGGGTAAACCTACCGTGCCTTCCTTGTTAGCAGATTGCACTTTCCAGTAGCGCATATCGAGCTGGTCGGGCAGGTTGACGGCAGCAACGGGCGAGGTTTCAGTCGCCCCATAGCCTTCCAGCAGCTTCTTGCCGAATTTGTCGAGGAACAGGCGGCGGACTTCCGGCGCAAGCTTTTCCGCACCCGCGACCACGTAGCGCAACGATTGGAACATCAGTGGGTGCACACGGGAATTTTTCGCGTATAAACGCAGGAATGTACCTGTGCCAAACAGTAAGGTCGCTTCGTAACGCGCCACGCCTTTGGCGATATTCACCGCATCGGTCGGGTCAGGGTGGCACACGACGGGGATGCCTTCTGATAGCGGCATCAGCGTACTCGCCAGCAAACCGAAGGCGTGGAAGGTTGGCAATGTGCCCATGATCACGTCGTTATCCAGCGTATTCAGCGCATCCGCCACCTGCCGCGCATTCACCGCCAAGTTGCGGTGTGAGAGTTCAATGCCTTTGGGCGCACCTTCACTGCCGCTGGAAAACAGAATGGCAGCCGTCGCTTCCAAATCAATGTTAGGAATGTACAGCCATTGCAGCAAACGGGTCGGCAATAACATAGACATCAAAAGTGTGAGCAGCAATTGGTGTTTAGGGATTTCGGCCTTCAAGTCTTCCAGAAAAGTCAGCGGGGTATTGGGCAGTATGGCCACAATATCAATGCCGCGTTCCTTGAGTTTGTCGAGGAAACGCTTGGAGGTGTAAACCCGTTGCAAACCAGCTTGTTGAACCGCGCTGTGTATCGACTCAGCGCTGGCTGTGTAATTCAAATTCACAATGGTTTTACCCAGGCTCAACACGGCCATATTCGCAATCGCCCCGCCCGCACTGGTAGGCAATAACAGGCCAATATTCTGTTCCGGGCTAAGTTTCTTGATCAGCACGGCAAAGCGGAACACGGCTGTCATGAAGCGGTGGTGGCTCAACGGCTCGCCGATCACATCCGCCGCTGCCATGCGGAAACTCTGCCGTTTGGCGGAGCGCAACCAGTTCACAGGGATAGGGTCGATCAGGTGTGAATAGGTATCCCATGACGTAAACGACAGGTCGAATACTTTTTGCTTCAACTCATGCGCTGGGATATTTTCAGGCAAGGCTTTGCCAAACGCCACCACGATGTCACGCTTGAACCCAGACTGACGGTTTTCGCGCAAAAAGCCGCTGGAACGTGAAAAGCGGCTGCCCCACAAACCGTGCAGGTAAAACGGCACAATCACCGCCCCGGTATTTTTCACCGCTTTCTCATAGCCGCGTTTGAAGTCGGACAATTGCCCGGTGCGGCTGATCGAACCTTCCGGGAACAAGCAAACCACTTCGCCTGCTTTCAGCATCTCGGTCACTTTTTCCAGCGAATCGGCGCTCGCACCGCTGCTGATGGGAATCACCCCGAACCAGTTGAGGAAACCTTTCAGATACCAGCGTTCGTAATAGCCTTTTTCAATCACAAAATGCAGTTGGCGCGGTGAAGCCATTTGCACCAGCGCCCAGTCGATAAAGCTGATGTGATTGCCCAAGAGCAAGACGCCACCCTTGGCAGGTAAATGTTCAAAACCCATCACTTTTAGGCGGTAACGCGCCCGGAACAGGCGGCTGAATACAAAGCGCAGTAAAGATTGTGGCATGTGATAGAGGGTATACACTGCACCTGCTACCGTGGTGGCGGTCAGTACCGTCATCAACAGCGTACTGCCCAAGTCTTGCCAAGAGAGCAGGGCAGCCGCCCCCACAAACCCCAGCATCACCACGCTTTGCGCCAGATGGTCAATAGGCGTGGCCTTGGGTAATTGTTCTTCTGGAACGTGGTAGCGCAGCAAGGCGTGTAACGGTGCAACAAACAGCCCGCCCATAATGCCCAAAAACAGCAGCACGGCCGCTTGCAAGGTGGCGGAAGATTGCCAGCCCAGTACGATAATACTGGCCATGATGCCCAATGCGCCCACCGGAATCAGCCCGGTTTCGATATGGGTGACGGACATACGTTGCGCAATTTGCATCCCGATCAACAGGCCAGCAGCCGTTAGCGCGAGTAATGCCCAGTGTGCCGGGTAAACTGCCAGCAGCGCCAGCATAATGCCCCAGAACACCGCTTTGCCCATAATGGTCAGCCACAGATCAGCGTGATGGCGCACCCCCTGCCAATCCTTACGGGTACAGCCTACCCGCCGATACTGAATGACGCTGAATAGGGCAAAGGGCAGGGTGATCAAGAGCACTGCGAGTGCTTGCCCCGTCCACTGTTGAAGAATGGGGGTGAAAAATAGTGCGGCAATAAAAACCATCAACCCGTAGACGCGCATAGCTGGCAACATGGGTTTGCTTCTCCTCTTCTGATGTTTGTTTCTGATGTCATTGTTATATGCTTGAACGATAGCGTTTAATGGATTTGTTATGCAAGGGAAACGCGGAAAGTTGCGTATGGCACAACGTGAAGTATCAACAGCAACCAAATACCAGCGGATAGCAAGACATTGTTTCAGTCGGCGACTTAATGGATACTATCGCAGTAGGTAATTTATTAAACAATATCTTCATAGGAGAATCGATCATGGCAGAATGGCGTAAAGTAGCAAAAGGCTTCGTACTGGGTGATGGTCACATCAGTACCAAGGAAGTTGATATGCTGCGTGAGCTAGTGCTGAAAGACGGTGCTGTCAGCAAAAGCGAACTGGATTTCCTGAAAGAAATCAAAGCAGAAGCCAAAACCGCAGTCAAAGTATTGGATGATTTGATCACTGAATGTGAAGCAATGGTTAAAAGCTAACGCTTGCCAATGTCCTGTGGAGGTGATGTTGCATTGCCTCCATAGGAAATATTTTCGTTAAAATTACCCCTCTCTGAAAATAAACGTTAGAATGATGGTCTATAAATAAACTTATAACTTGCTGGGGATCATCATGATGAAGCTTTCATTCATGCTGCGTGCTTTATTCTTGTTTCTGCTGTTGGCAGGGATAACAAGTTTGAGCGGTTGCAATACTGACACGCCCGCTGATACCGTCGCGGCCAAGCCTGATGCCGCTCTACAAGATCGCACGCGATTACTCACCGAATTGTTTAGCCAGCGCCCGCCCAGCATCCAACTGCGTCATCAGCCACTGGCGATTGGTTTTCGCCAAGCTGTGATTAGTGCTGATAAAGTGGGCAGCAGTGCAGCGGCTTACTTGCAACTCTCCCCAGATGTCGCAGGCAACGCACAATTCGACACCACCAGCAGCATCGTCTTTGTACCCGCCACGCCGTTGGCTTCTGGGCAAAGCTACACGCTCACCGTGAAACCGGCGGGTTTGCTGAATATCCCTGCTGATACCCCACCGATCGACTTCGCCTTCAAAACCGCTCCGCTGGAGTTGGATGTGCAAACTGAAGGGCTTGAACCCATCCCCGATCAGCCGACCCAAATGCGTTTGGCAGGCCGGGTATTCACCTCTGATTACGTCGCCCCAGAGATGCTGGAAAAAATCCTGCAAGCCACTTCTCAGAAGAAGCCGCTGTCACTGACGTGGGAACACAACGACAAGGGCACAGAACACCGTTTTACTGTCAACGCGATTCCGCGTGAAACCTTCGCCACCGATTTGCATCTGAGCTGGGAGGGTAAAAGCCTGAACGCGCAAGGTACTTCGAGTGGTTCTAAAGACATCGCTATCCCTAGCCAACAAACCTTCAGCATTACCCGCATCGACACCGCCAGCGAAGACACGGAAGGTAAGCCGCACATCACGGTGAGTTTTTCTGATGCACTTGATACCCAGCAAGACCTGAAGGGCTTGGTACAGCTCGGCAGTGGCGAAGTCAGTACCCAAATCGTCGGCAACCGCCTGTTGGTTTACCCCACCGGTGCACTGGAACCGGGCGAACAAAAACTCATTCTGCAAGCGGGTATCAAGGCCGCTGCCGCTTCTCTGGGCAAACTGGTCGAGCGTACTGAACAATCCATTACTCTCGGTGCTCCCAAACCTGCGGTGCGCTTTGTTGGCAAAGGCAGTATTTTGCCCGACAACCAACAGATGACCATTCCACTGGAAGCGCGTGGTGTGAATGCCGTACAAATCACCGCTATCGAAGTGTTCCCGGAGAATATCGAGCAATTCCTGCAAGTGAACGGGCTGGAGGGCGATCGTGAAATAGAACGGGTCGGACGTTACCTGTGGCGTAAAACCATCCCGCTCACCGCCGCCAACGCCAACCAGTGGAATCGTTACGACATTGATGCTAGCGAATTATTCAAAACCAAACCCGGCACACTCTACCGACTGGCATTATCGGTAGACCGTCGCCATTCCACCTACCCTTGCCCAGCGGGTACACCCGCGCCACAAATTACCGATAAACCCTTGGCGAGTGCCGAAGATGACGAGGGCACGCAAGCCAGCGGTTGGGATGGCATTGAAGAATACGCTGTCAACAGCGACGCCCCAGACTACGACTGGGATAAACGTGATGATGCTTGCAACGACAGTTATTTTGCCAACAGCGAACAAACCAAAGCGAGCCACAACTTCATGGCCAGCAACCTCGGCCTGATTGCCAAACAGGACGGCAACGGCAAAGTGCATGTGATCGCCACCGATTTGCGCACTGCCGAAACAGCCGTCGGTGTTAACCTGACCTTGCGTAATTTTCAGGGCAAAACCCTTGCCACCGCGATCACCGGCGGGGATGGCTTTGCGGAGCTTGATAGCCCCACTACCAGTTTTCTACTGGTCGCGGAAAAAGCGGGCGACCGTGCTTATCTCAAGCTCAACGCCAATACCGCACTCGAAACCAGTCAGTTCGATATTGGTGGCGAAACTGTGCAAAAAGGCTTAAAAGGTGTGCTCTACGGCGAGCGCGGTGTCTGGCGTCCCGGTGATGATATTCACCTCACCTTTGTTTTGCAGGATCGTGCTAACACCTTGCCACCTAAGCACCCGGTAACCGTGCAATTGTTTGACCCCACCGGCAAACTCAAGCAAACCGTCACCAACAACCAGCCGACGGGCGCTTTTTACCCCTTCACGCTGAAAACAGCGGACAGTGACCCCACCGGCGACTGGTTGGTGAAAGCGGTACTCGGCGGCAGTACGTTCGACAAAACCCTGAAAATCGAAACCGTGCGTCCCAACCGTCTCAAAGTCGAACTCAATTACGGCGTGGATACGTTGCACGGCTACCGCGAACTGCCGGAAGCAACCCTGTTTGCCCAATGGCTACACGGTGGCACGGCCAGCCATCTGAAAGCCGATGTCAGCGTGCGTTTGCGCGAAAAAACCACCGAATTCGGGCGTTATGCCGATTACACCTTCGACGACCCCACCCGCAAGCTGGACAGCGAAGAGCAGCAATTGCTGGAAGGGCGCACGGATGAGCAAGGCTATTTACGTTTTAATAAAGCTTTCCAACCGAAGCAGCCTGCACCGGGTATGCTCAGCGCCTGGTTTACCAGTCGCGTACACGAAGAAGGTGGCGGCTTCAGTATCAGTAAACAGGAGATTGATTATCACCCGTTTGAACACTACGTTGGCATGAAACTGCCCAAGGGCGATGACGAGCGTGGCATGTTGCTCACCGACACTGAACACACTGTCGACATTGCCAGCCTGAACGCGGAGGGTCAGGAAGTTTCCCTGCCGCAAGTTGAAGTCACCCTCTACAAAATCGAGTGGAAATGGTGGTGGGATAAAACCCCTGATTCGCTGGCCGAATACGCCGATTCCAGCCACAGCAGCAAATTGCAGCAGTCCATCGTCAACACCACTAACGGCAAAGGCGAGTGGAAATTTCAAATCAAATACCCGGAATGGGGGCGTTATTTGATCCGCGCCTGCGACTTGGAAGGCAAGCATTGCACCGGTAAAACCCTGTACGTCGATTGGCCGGGTTGGGCAGGTCGTGCGCAGGAAGAAGGCAGTGGTGCTGCTGCCATGTTGCGTTTCAGCAGCGACAAAACCAACTATCAGGTGGGCGAAACCGCGCAAATTCAATTGCCGGAAGCCCAAGCTGGGCGAGCCTTGTTCACGGTCGAAACCAGCAGCCAGATTCTGGAGCAACGCTGGATTGAGTTTAATGGCCAGCGCACTCAAATTCCGTTACCTATTACGGCGGCCATGGCACCGAACGCCTACGTTAGCGTGACGTTATTGCAGGCGCACCAGAACAAGCAAAATGACCGCCCGCTGCGTTTGTACGGCATCATTCCGCTCTTGGTCGAAGACCCTGCCACCAAGCTGCAACCCGTCTTGAAAGCAGCGGAAGAATGGAAGCCGGAAAGCACCCAAACCTTCAGTATCAGCGAACAATCTGGTCACGCTATGGATTACACCCTGGCGGTGGTCGACGAGGGTTTGCTCGGTTTAACCCGCTATGAAGCCCCCGATCTGCACAAGGCGTTCTACCGCAAAGAAGCCTTGGGGATCAAAACATGGGACTTGTTCGATAACGTGATAGGGGGATACAGCGGTAATCTGGAACGTATTCTGGCTATCGGTGGTGGTGACGAGGCACAAATCGACGATGCCGCCAACAAGCCGAAGCGTTTCCCGCCGGTGGTGCGTTTCCTTGGGGCTTTCCATCTGAATGCCGGGGAAACCAAGGAACACAGCGTTGAGTTGCCTTCCTATCTCGGTGCAGTGCGCATTATGGCGGTGGCCTCTGACGGCACGGCTTATGGCAAGGCGGAACAGCCTGTGTTCGTGCGCCAACCGTTGATGTTGTTATCGTCCTTGCCGCGTACCCTGAAAGTCGGTGAACGCATCGAAGTGCCCTTAACCGTGTTCGTTGCTGACCCAGCGGTTACATCGGTGCAAGTCAAGGTCGAGGCGGATGGCGCATTCGCCAGTGTTGGCCCCGCACTCACCGTGCCCTTCACGCAAGCGGGTGAAAAAGTGGTGACCCTGTTTGTGAAAGCAGGCGACAAGCCGATGCAAGGTAAGCTGACATTTACTGCGACCAGCGGCACACTCAGTAGCAGCCACGCAGTGGATTTGGCCATACAAGCGCCCAATTTACCCAGTTTGCGCACGGTGAGCCACACGTTGGAACCGAAAGCGGATTGGCAAACGGCGATTACTCCACACGGCATGGCCGGTACAAATCAGAGTATGCTGGAACTAGCCAGTATTCCTAATCTGAATCTGGAACAACATCTGGATTACCTGATCAACTACCCACACGGTTGCTTGGAACAAACCACATCGGCAGTCTTCCCGCAATTGTATTTGCCCAAGTTGCTCAAGCTTGACCCTGAGCGCCAGCAGAAAATTGAACATTATGTGAAACGTGCCATTGCTAAATTGGCTGATTTCCAAAGCAGTAATGGCAATTTGATGTACTGGCCGGGTTCGACTGAAGCCAACGATTGGGCGAGTTTGTACGCAGGGCACTTCCTGATTGAAGCGCAAAAGCAGGGTTACAGCGTGCCACTGGGGATGATGACCGCATGGCAAGCCTATCAAGTGAAACAGTCGCAAAACTGGACCGCCAGCACGGGCGAAGACACCAGTTCCACCCAAGCCTATCGCTTGTATGTGCTGGCCGTCGCCGGTAAACCACAGATGGGGGCGATGAACCGTTTGCGTGAGTCCGGCAAGGCTAACCCGCAGGCACGTTGGTTGCTTGCTGCCGCGTATGTGCTGGCGGGGCAACCCGAAGCGGCGCAACAAACCACGGCTGGATTGGTCGCCACTGAGCTGAATACACCCACTTCTGAGCAAACCTTCAGCCAGACACTGGGGCAACTCGGTTTGCAGTTGGAAACCTTGCTGGCACTGCAAAAAACGCAGGATGCCGATTTAGTGGTGCAGCAAATGGCGACAGAACTGGGCAGTACTACCGTGCAGAATACCCACGACATTAGCTGGGCATTGCTATCCGTCGCGCATTACCTGAGCACGAGTCAGCAGCCGCTGGCCGTGAGTTTTAGCCTGGATCAAGCCGCCGCAACGCCGTTGAACAGTGCTCAGCCGCTGCTGAGTCAGTTGCTCACTGTGCAGGATGCAGCCTTCCAGCTTGCCCTGCACAATGATGGCGACCGCAAGCTCTACGCCACGGTAACGCAACGCGGTATTGCTCCGGCAGGCAATGAACAGGCGGAAGCGCAGGGCATGAGCTTGCAAGCGGAGCTATTCGACAAGCAAGGTAACAAGGTTTGGGATACCGAGACACCGCTGACAGAAGCCTTGAAATTGCAGCAAGGTCAGGACTATGACCTGAATGTTAAGGTGACCAACGCCGACAGTGCAGCCCTGAAGCATGTGGCACTGTCTACGTTGCTGCCATCGGGTATGGAAATTGGAACAACCGTGACGACCTCAGAGGAAAAGCCCGCTGCCAATAACACGGCTGGATTGACCTATCAGGACGTGCGTGATGATCGCGTATTGAGTTATTTCGATTTGGCGGTGGGTGAAACCAGAACGGTCAACATCAAACTCAATGCTGCCTTCCTCGGCGAGTTTTATTTCCCAGCCATCAGTACCGAAGCCATGTATCAGCCTGCCATCCGGGCGCGGACAGCAGGGTTGGCCGTGAAAATCATGAAGGTCGTCCCCATGAGCGCACCCTTGGAGGTTAAGCCGGAGCTGACCAACTGAAGCTTGTATTGAAGGGGATTGTCCTTCTGGTCGTAACGGGGTTGGTGGGGTGGTGGTATTTCTACAGCCTTCCCACCGCGTTATTCCTTACTACCCACTCGCACTTGCTGTTGGATCGCCACGGCAAGTTGTTGAGTGCACACATTGCTGCCGATGGGCAGTGGCGTTTTCCTGAAATGGATAGCGTACCGGATAAATTTACCACCGCCTTGATTCAGTTTGAGGATAAGCGTTTTCAACAACACAGTGGCGTAGATTTTCTCGCCTTGGCACGTGCTACTTACGATAATCTGTACCAACAGCGTGTGGTCAGCGGTGCTAGCACCCTGAGTATGCAAGTGATTCGCCTATCACGTAGCAATCCCCCGCGTACCTTGAGCGAAAAAGTTGTGGAACTGTTACGGGCGTGGCGTCTGGAAAGTCGTTACAGCAAAGATGAGATCCTCAAACTCTACGCCAGTCACGCGCCGTTTGGCGGTAATGTGGTTGGACTGGAAGCCGCCGCGTGGCGCTATTTTGCTCGTAGTCCTGAGCAGTTGTCGTGGGCGGAAAGTGCGCTGTTGGCAGTATTACCCAACAATCCTGCCCTGATTCATCCCGGACGTAACCGTGAGCGTTTGCTGAGTAAGCGTAATCGTCTGCTTAAGCAATTGTTTACCCGGAATTTACTGTCCAAGCTGGATTATGAGTTGGCTGTCGCTGAACCGTTGCCTGATGCGCCCCATGTATTGCCCCGGCTTGCGCCGCATTTGTTGGATACGCTGGCAGCACAACATCCTACAGGGCAACGTTTCCGCACTACCTTGGATGTTAATGTACAGCAGCAACTCAATACGCTGGCACAACGCACGGGCGAACAGTTGGCGCTGGAGGGTGTGCAAAATCTGGCGGTGCTCGTGCTGGATAACCGTACCTTTGAGGTGGTGGCGTATGTGGGGAATCGTCCTGATATGGATTTCAGCACCGATCAAGGCCATGCGATTGACATGATTCAACGTCCACGCAGTACGGGCAGTACCCTCAAACCGTTGCTATTTGCCGATATGCTTGAGCAAGGGTTGATCACGCCCGATTCGCTGGTGGCAGATGTGCCGGTGAATTACAGTGGTTTTACCCCGCAGAATTACAATCGTCATTACCACGGTTCGGTGAGTGCGCGGGAAGCGTTGGCGCGTTCGCTGAATATTCCGCTTGTCAATTTGTTGAGCTTACGGGGTGTCGAGCCGTTTTTGATGCAATTGCGCCAATTGGGTTTCACGCACCTGACCCGTTCAGCGCAGGATTATGGTTTGAGCCTGATTCTGGGTGGGGGGGAGGCTTCCTTGTGGGATTTAAGTGTGGCCTACGCCAATCTTGCGCAGCGTGCGTCACAAGACCAGCAGCATCAGCAAACCTTTTGGCAGCAGGGCAGGGTGTTGTTGACAGACAAGGCCGACAGCGGGCGCATTGCCACCTTGTCCAGTGCCGCCGCTTGGTTGACGGTGGACGCACTGTTGGATGTTGCCCGCCCCGGTGATGATGGCTATTGGGAAAAATTCAGTAGTAGCCGTAAGGTCGCGTGGAAAACCGGCACGAGTTATGGGCAGCGCGATGCGTGGGCGATTGGCACAACCCCGGATTACACGGTGGGGGTGTGGGTGGGCAATGCGGCGGGTGAAGGCCGTGCCGGGTTGACCGGAACACAAAGTGCCGCCCCGATTTTATTTAATACTTTCAGCTTATTGCCGCCGAATCGTGGCTGGTTCCAACGCCCTGATTGGCAAATGAGTCAGGTCGATATTTGCCGTGATGATGGTTATCTTAGCAATGGTAGCTGTGTGACGAAGACGCTACATCTGCCGCTCAGTAGCCACTTTGCACGGATTACGCCTTATCACCAACTGATCCATCTGGATGCCAGCGGCCAATGGCGTGTCACCAGTGATTGCGAATCGGTGGCAAACATGCAAACCCGCGATTGGTTTGTATTGCCGCCGGATCAGGCCAGTTTCTATCAGCAATTTCATGCCGATTATTTGCCGTTACCGCCGTGGCGTGCTGATTGTCAAAGCAGTGAAAGTGGTCAACAGGAGGCGCTTAGTGTGGTTTACCCGCAAGAGGGAATGCAAATTTACCTGCCGCGTGAACTCGATGGTAAGTTGGGGCAAACTATTTTTCGTGCCGTTCCCAGTCATCAGGAAGCCCTGTTGTATTGGCATTTGGATAACCAGTTTATCGGTACGACGCAGACGTTCCATCAACAAGCGGTACAACCGTTGGCTGGCAAACATCGACTGACCGTGGTGGATGAGGCGGGCAATCGGGTGGAGCGGGCGTTTGAGGTGTTGGTGACGGCAGAGTCGGCGGGCAAGCGGCGTATTTCAAAATGATTCAGGAGATTGTATTATCGTATTCAATTGATGATGAGTTGTGCCAACCGTGGTACGAAGATGGCGGACAAGATCCGCGCTTTGCTGGAAGCCCATTTTAGCCCATGACCGAAAAAACAAAACGGGTGGTAAAATCACCATCAGCCACTACACCACCCAAACGTGGGGGTAAAGCCCCATCAGCTGCTACGCCACCCAAACGGGTGGTGAAATCGCCAAAACAGTTAACCAAGCCATTGTCCGCTAAGGCCAAACCAAAACCACGCCAACCACGCAAGCAGCAGGCTAGGGTGGATGAGGTGATGCTACTGAGTAAGACCCTGAGCTATCTGGGGCGCTACCTGTTGATCGTGTTGGTCTCAGCTGCTGTTGTGGGGTTGGCGTACTTGTTTATGGATGTTTTCAATGGGTGATGTTTGATCTAGCGTAACAATTCCTCTAGTTCTTTGCGGAGTTGATCACGTTGCTTTATTAACGTGTCTATGCTTGTTTTTTGTTTGTTATTAGATGAGGTTAAATGCTGTTCTTGTTTATCAAGTTTGGCTATTTCTTGATGCAGTCGTTGCTTCTCCTTGCTAGTAAAGTTTAATTGTTGTTCGATAACAGTGGTTGATTTTTTTAATTGTTGTTTTTTGTTATCTAAATTATCGATTTTAGGTATTAAATTTTCAGTTTTTTCCTGAAGAATTTGGTATTCTTTTTGGGTTCGGCTGAGTTTTTGTTTTTCAATGTCTTGTTGATTTTTAAGTGTTTCTAATTGGCTTCTTTTTGCCTCAATGCTTTTTTCGTAGTCATGGTTGTAGATATTGTTTAATGTGTCCACTAGCCCAGCATCTTCCTGCTTAGAGGAAGATACTGTACAGGCTGATAAAAATGTACTGATGATGGCAGACACTACCATCACCAGCGACTTCTGTGGTTTCACTGTGTATTAGCTGCAAACGTCTCTTTTATATCACGCAGAGACTTATTGTTTTCACGTAGTTTTTTGATATTGTCGATAAGTGATTTTATCTCATTGGTGAGCATGTCTATTTTTTCCTTCTCAAGTTTTGCTTGCTTTGCTTTATTGACGGTTTCTTGTTTGAATTGCCGTTCTTCTTGCATTTGTGTCAATAAGTACTGTTCTTTCTCCAGTTGTTCAGTAAGGGATTCTTGCATTTTTTGCAATGCGACTTTATCTGCGCTGGCTTTTTCTTTTGCCGTTAGCAATGCTTCTGCTTGAGCTTGTTGAAGCTTTAAGTTTAGGTCTTGCTCTATAAAGAATAATGCGAAAGTACCATTGGTTTTGCTGGTATGGGCAATTTCTCCATCCAGTTGATTGGCAATGTTTAGATAGCTACACTTTCTCTCTGCTACGCTATCCCCCAATACAAACCCAGCACCTCCACCGGCTACACACATCAGTGCGGCAGGGTTTTCTTGGCCTATTGCTTTCCAGAACACTAGGCTGGCTAAGCATCCGTATGTCACTGCTTCTTTTTTTATTTTTTTGCTACTGGGTAGGTTTGTTTTACAAGCTTGAATGTCTTTTTCTTGTTCAGGTGTGATTGTTGATTTTGTAGCATTCATGCTGCAACCGGCACTAACAGATAATGCCAAAATGATAGAAGTTATTTTACTAGCATGATTTAGTTTTTTGATCATGGTTTGATACTCTTAAGGTTAAGTTGTTTAAAGTAGTCGTGCTTGAGGTTTAATGTGATCTTCTCTGAAGATGTAGAGGGTTGGCATTGCTTTAAGTGAATAGTGAATATATCAAATGCAGCTTCTTCGATACCTAGACTTTGGCTGTTGATAGTATGGATAGACTTGAATGCTTTTTCTGTGTATGTATCTTTTATATAACAAATTTTTTCTAGTTGATTGGTATATTCAGTTGATGAGTCTTGCAGTTTTTTTTCTATGTCTAGCAGCTTTGATGAAATGATGTCTTTCTTCTTCTGATAAAAATTATCGTGACTTACTTTGGATAGTTCATTTAGTGAAGTGATTTCTTGTTCTTTTTTGAAGATTGAAAGGCTCATATAGCCTGCATCTATTGATGTAAAGATAGCGTCTTGCATAAGTTTAGTGGCGAGGATAACTGCTTTCTGATTCTCCTCTTCGATAGTATTTTTTGCAGGTGCAGGTGCAGGTGCAGGTGCAGGTGCAGGTGCAGGTGCAGGTGCAGGTGCAGGTGCAGGTTGTTTTAATTTGTTGGGAGTATTAACAATAAACATCAAGGTTATAGGGATAAGTGCGACTACTAAAAGTGCTGGGTATTTGTATTTACCAATAATATTAAATTGTGACCAAGTAGAATGCTTGCCGGTGATGGCGTAATTCCATGTGTCTTTAGCCCATGTTTGTTGCGTTCTGCTGGAAAAGAAAGGGCGTTGTAGTTTGGGAAAAGTGAAAATTTTTCTTGTACGATAAGCTTCTAGTGGTTGGCCTGCGAGTACGCCTTGAGCCAAAATTTTACATTCCTCACGGTATTGGCGTGGTAATTCAGTCAGTAGTGCAGTACATGACTTATGATTCAGCGTCAGATGGATGCCGCGCTTCAGGATTATATTGCGAAGCTCTTCATGCACAGCTTGCATAGATTGCGTACCACTCAATAATGAAGTTTTATGAAACTCCAGGCAACTTACGACAGTACAATCAGAATGGGGGCGTTCTAGTTGCACATTAATTATACAATATCAATGGTTTATCAAAAATGAGTCGTCAATCATCATAATTAGGTTCAATCATTCATCTGAATTTTATTTAAGTTGGTGTAGGGCTATTTCAATATTGACGCACTGGCACAGTGTTTGCTCTGTTAGTATGTCAGTGTCTTTATGATGGAAAGCAAGTATCCAGCCCATGCAGCCTTTGGAACAATTGGTCGGTCAATTACAACTTGCGCTGCATTATGTCAGTGAGGGTCGTTTGTGCCGGGTCAAGACCCTAACGATTAGTTCCACGCGCTTGCGCCTGAATTCAGGTTTACTGGCGGGAAAGCCTGTCGATCTGGCGCCTAAGCTTACTGGCGTATTGTTTAGCTTGTGCGGTACAGCACAAACCATTACCTCCACCCAAGCCTGTGAACAGGCCACGGGAAAACAGCCTGATGCGGTCATTGAGCAGCAGCGCATTCGCCAGATTGGTATCGAAACCCTGTTTGAACACCTGTTGCGCTTATCGCAAGACTGGCCTGTGGCGTTGGGCAATGAGTCACTTTCCGCCCACGAACTGCAAGCACTCTTTAAACTCAAACGTGAACTGCTGAAAGTGCCCAACCCCGCTGTAATGGATGACATCCAGCGCTGGTTTGAAGCCCGCCTACTGGGTTTGCCATTACAACGCTGGCTGGATTACTGCACCCGTGGCGATGCTAAGAAACTTTCCATTCGTGGACTGATTGGCAATCTGATGACCAATGTGTGTCGCCATGATTGGGAGCATCTGGGGGCTTGCCCTCAGCAACCTTTGCCCGAACAGTCCTTCGAATGGTGGCGGCAACGTTTGGCTGCTGCTGATGCGGAACACTTTATGGCAGTGCCTGATGTGGAGGGCAGGGCATGTGAAACGTCCAGTTTGACCCGCCAATGGGACAATCCCGCTTTGCAAGTCTGGCGCGAACGCTATGGCAGCGGTTTGATGACACGCCTGCTTGCACGGGTATTGGATATGCTGGCGTGTTGGCTTCGGCTACGTTCAGCCAGCGAGGCTGGCTTTTCCCTGCGTGGAGTCGAAGGGCATGCAGGGGAGGGAATTGCGCTGTTGCAAACGGCACGCGGTCTATTAGTCCATCGCGTCGTGCAGCAACATGGCTTGATTCTCGAATACCAGATTGTTGCGCCCACTGAGTGGAATTTTCACCCGCAGGGTTCGCTGTATCACATGCTATCCGGTCTGCACGCGACCAGTGAAGTGGCATTGCGCAATCAGGCTCAAGCCCTGATTGCCGCCCTTGATCCCTGTGTGACATACCAACTGGAGATTACCCGCGATGCATGAAATGTCCCTGTGCGAAGGTGTGTTGCAAATACTGGAAAGCGAAGCCAAACGTCAACATTTCACCAAAGTGAAAACCGTGTGGCTGGAAATCGGCACGATGTCAGGGGTAGACATTGAGGCGATGCGCTTTTGTTTTGACGTAATCGTGCGACATTCGCTGGCAGATGGGGCTAGACTGGAGATTATCGAAGTCCCCGCGCAGGCATGGTGTCTGGATTGTGCCCAAACCGTGACTGTGCAACAGCGTTACGATGCCTGCCCACAGTGCGGCAGCTATCAGCTACAAGTGACCAGCGGGGAGGAAATGCGTATTAAAGAACTGGAGGTGGAATAATGTGTACTGTCTGCGGCTGCGGCGAAGGCGAAGTCAAGATTGAAGGCCAACCTCAACGCCATACACTGATTCGCGGGTTACAGCCTGCACCTGAACATTCTCATGGACATACCCACGATTACGGGCAAGGTGCTGCTCACGCTCATGCACCCGGTATGACCCAATCCCGCATGGTGCAAATCGAGCAAGACATTCTTGGTAAAAACAACCAGTATGCTGCACAAAACCGCCAGTGGCTGGCTGAGCGTTCTATCCTTGCGCTCAATTTAGTATCCAGCCCCGGTTCGGGTAAAACCACTCTGCTGACTGAAACCCTCACGCGCTTGCAGGGTATCGTGCCAATGGCAGTGGTGGAAGGCGACCAGCAAACCAGCAATGATGCTGACCGTATCCGCGCTACGGGTGTTCCTGCGCTACAAATCAATACGGGTAAGGGCTGCCATCTGGATGCACACATGGTCGGACACGCACTCGAATCGTTGCCCATCGAACAAGGCGGTATTCTGTTCATCGAAAACGTTGGTAACCTGGTTTGCCCAGCTGCCTTCGATCTCGGTGAGGCGCACAAGGTCGTGATCCTTTCAGTGACTGAAGGCGAAGACAAGCCGATCAAATACCCCGATATGTTTCACGCGGCGGATTTGATGATCCTCAACAAGGTCGACTTGCTGCCGTATTTGCGCTTTGATGTGGCGAAATGTGAGGAATATGCCCGCCGGGTTAACCCGTCTATCCAGATCCTACATGTTTCAGCCACCAGTGGCGAAGGCATGGAGGGTTGGCTTGACTGGCTGCAACAGCAACGCCTCGGAAGAACTGATACAATTTTGCCATAACAACTGTCATAAGGAGTTTCCATGCAATCATCTCTTGTCCTCACTGTTCTTGGCTCTGACCGCGCAGGTCTGGTCAAATCCATTGCCGAAGCCGTCAAAGCCCACCAAGGTAACTGGCAGGAAAGCCGCATGGTGCACCTTGCCGGACAGTTCGCCGGGCTTGCCCATGTCACCCTGCCGGAAGAACAACTGGCTGGCCTGAAACAAGCCCTGCAAGCCTTGCAAAATAACGGCCTGCAAATTTTGGTGACGCACAGTGAAGTCAGTGTTCCGCGCACGATTACCCAGCTGACACTGGAACTCTTGGGGCTGGATCGCTCTGGCATTATCCATGACATTACCCGCCAGCTCGCCGCGCTCAACGTCAATATCGAAGAGCTGGAAAGTGAGCAACGTGCTGCGCCCATGTCCAGCGAAATGCTGTTCTATGCGAACTTGCGCCTCGGTTTGCCGGATGGCGTGACGGCAGATGATGTACGTGGCGTGTTTGAAGCCATGCCCGACCCACTTACCGTGGACATTACTTTCAGCTAACAGGAAATCATCATGTGCCTTGGAATCCCCGGACAAATCACCGAATTGGTCGACCTTGACCTCTTGGTTGCCAAGGTGGACATCGGCGGTGTGAAACGCGATGTGATCATCACCTGCGTGGTGGATGACGAACACCCAGCGGAAGAGTGCGTCGGCGCTTGGGTACTGGTTCACGCCGGTTTCGCCATGAGCCGTCTGGATGAGGATGAGGCCGCCCGCACCCTCGCTTATCTGGCGGCGATTGGCGATATGGATGCAGAGCTGGAAGCCATCCGCAACATTGCTGATGCGCTGGAACGTTCGGCATGAAATACATCGACGAATTCCGCGACCCTGCCACCGCCAAAAAGCTGGTGGAAGAAATCAACCGACTGACTTCGGGCATGTTCCCTTCGACTTCGCTCAGGGAACGGAGCTCCCCGCTGGCTGAGCGTAGCCGAAGCCAGCCTCTGCAAGTCATGGAATTCTGCGGCGGTCATACCCACACTTTGTTCAAATACGGCATCGAAGGCATGTTGCCCGCCGACATTGAAATGGTACACGGCCCCGGCTGCCCAGTGTGTGTGTTGCCGATGTCGCGGGTGGATGATTGCGTCACGATTGCGGAACAGCCCGGCGTGATCTTCACCACTTTTGGCGATGCGATGCGTGTACCCGGTACGCGCAAAAGCCTGTTGCAAGCCAAGGCTGACGGCTGCGATGTGCGCATGGTGTATTCGCCGATGGATGCGCTAACCATTGCCCGCAAAAATCCTGAGCGTGATGTGGTGTTTTTCGCGCTGGGGTTTGAAACCACCATGCCCAGCACCGCGCTCACCTTATTGCAGGCGCACCGCGAAGGGCTGCAAAACTTTTCGCTATTCTGCAATCACATTACTACGCCTGCGACCATGCGGGCGATCCTCACCGACCCCGACTTGAAACTTGACGGTTTCCTCGCGCCTGGACACGTCAGCATGGTGATCGGCGTACATCCGTATGATTTTGTGACCCGTGACTACCACAAGCCGCTGGTGATTACCGGCTTTGAACCGCTCGATATTTTGCACGCCCTGTGGATGCTGATGAAACAGCTTGCCGAAGGCCGTTGCGAAGTCGAAAACCAGTATGCGCGGATTGTGCCGGAAGCGGGTAATGTCGCAGGCTTGAAAGCCATTGCCGAAGTCTACGAAACGCGGGAACACAGCGAGTTTCGTGGCTTGGGGAATATCGGTGATGCTGGCGTGCAGATTCGATCAGCCTACGCGGCTTACGATGCCGAGAAGAGATTCAACCTACAAGCTGCGGCCAGTTCCCACGACCCGGAACACCTCAAGTGTGCCGAAGTATTGCGTGGGGTTATCAAACCGTGGGATTGCCCCGCGTTCGGCAAGGATTGCAACCCGCAACATCCGCTGGGGGCGCTGATGGTATCGCCGGAAGGTTCGTGTGCGGCGTATTACGCTTACGGCAAATTGGCAAAACGTAAGGAAACCGCATGAACCTCACCGGAACCATCACCCTCGCCCACGGCAGCGGCGGACGCGCCATGCACCAACTGGTCGACGACCTGATCCGCCGCACCTTCAGCAATCCGCTGTTGGAAGAGGGCGAAGATCAAGCCCGTATCCCGTTGGCAAAGTTGGTTACACAAGGCGATCGTTTGGCCTTCACCACCGATTCCTACGTCGTCACGCCGCTGGAATTTCCCGGCGGTAATATCGGCACACTCGCCATCAACGGCACGGTCAACGACCTCGCTGTCGGGGGCGCGAAACCCTTGTACCTGAGCTGCGGTTTCATCATCGAAGAAGGCTTACCGCTGGAAACGTTCGCCCGCATCCTGCAAGCCATGCGCTTGGCGGCGGATGAGGCAGGCGTGCAAATCGTGACCGGCGACACCAAGGTGGTGCAACGTGGTGGGGCGGATAAGCTGTTTATTAATACCGCTGGTGTGGGGGTGATTCCGGCAGGCTTCAACCCGTCCGCCGGAGGTGCACAGGTGGGCGATGTGGTCATCGTCAACGGTTGGTTGGGTGATCATGGTGCGGCGATTCTCAATGCCCGTGGTGATTTAGCGTTGGATGCCGACATTGAAACCGATTGCGCCCCGCTCAATCGGCTGGTGGAAGCCATGTTTGCCGCCTGCCCGGACATCCATTGCTTGCGCGATGCGACCCGTGGCGGCTTGGCGACGGTGCTGAATGAATTTGCGGAACGTTCCGGCGTCGATATGTTGCTCAAGGAAGCCGCATTGCCGATCCGCACGCCCGTGCGCGGCATGTGTGAAATCCTCGGCCTCGACCCGCTATACCTTGCCAACGAAGGCAAACTGGTGGCGGTGGTTCCGGCAGACGCAGCAGATGCCGTATTGGCAGCGATGCAACGTATCCCCGAAGGTTATCACGCCTGCATCATCGGCACGGTGGAAGAGGGCGATGGGCATGTTATCCTGAAAACAGCCTTCGGTGGGGAGCGGATTGTTGATATGCTACCGGGAGAGCAGTTACCCCGCATCTGCTGAATGCACCCCGGAGTCTGACATGAAAGCCAAGAAAGCCGCCTACGGCAAACCCCAACGCCTGAAATTTCCTGCCGAACAAGCCGCTAACCCTTGGTTGGCTTACGCCTTCGAGGCTTATTACCATGCTGATGTGGGCGTCGCCAAAGGTATCCAGCAAGAAGAGCATAATGGCAGGAAACTCGCCTGCGCCAAGGGTTGTTCCAATTGTTGCAAGAGCCACACCACCATCCCTATTTTTCCGCTGGAACTGTTGGGCTTGTATTGGTATGTGACCAAAATCATGCCTGCCGACACCCGTACCCGCCTCAAGCCGCAACTTGCTAATCATGTGGCGGGCACGCCTTGCCCGTTTTTGCTGGAGGGGGCGTGTTCGGTTCACCCGATGCGTCCGCTAGCGTGCCGCCATTTCAATGTGTTTGGCAAAACTTGCGCGGAGGGTGAAGATGCTTTTTACACGCGCCGTGAAGATGTGCTGACCCCGCTCAAGTTTCATCAGGATGCCGCTTATGCAGCCATGCTGCCGTTTCATGGAATGGTGACACCTGAGCAGAAACAAGCAGCTATGCAACAATCTTACGTGCAACAACAGGCGCGGGTCTTGCAGGAAATCGACTGGGCGCATCTGGCAGCGCGTATCGACACCTGAAAATGCTGTAACGCTTCCTTGATCTTTGCACAATCCGCGCATAATTGTTGCTTGATTGGCGCATAAAGTTACACCTGTCGAAAGGGGAAACCTTAAACGAAACCTAATAGAAATCAACAGGAGTAATATCATGAAAGCAACATCTATTTTTTCAGGCGCACTGGTTGCCAGCGTACTGTTTGCCTCTTCTGCGGCGATGGCTGCACCACAAGGCAACCATAACCGTATTGATGTGAATATTCCCAAGCTGGACATGCGCATTGATGCGGGTGTAAAAACCGGCAAACTGACTTCGACAGAAGAGCACCAATTGCGTACCGAACTGCGCCAACTGGGTGTTTCCATCAAGGCAGCGATGAAAGACCGTCAAGTCAGCAAGTGGGAACGTAATAGCCTGGAAAATAAAGAAGCAGCGTTGAACAAGCACATCACCAAGCTGACCAACAACAATGTGGTTGTTAAAAAGCAGGATCATGATCACAAAGGTTCAGACAAGCGCGATCAGAATGACCATAAAGCGCAATCCAAGTTCGATAACAACCAGAAAGCACCAAACGTACAATATAAGCATTAATTTTCGGCACAAAATAACAGGGCTAGGGGTCAACCTGCATTAGTGGGTTGGCCTTTTTTGTGTGCAGTGCGGTACTATCCCCTCAGTTTTATAAACGCTTAGGGGAATAATAGAATGGTAGCCTGCCACATTCGCATCACTGGTTTGGTTCAAGGCGTCGGCTTTCGCCCCAATGTTTGGCGCTTGGCGCAGGCGTGCGGTATTGTTGGAACAGTACGTAATGATGGCGCGGGTGTGCTCATTGATGCGTGGGGTAGTGAAGCTGCACTGGATGCTTTCCAGCAACAACTCCAGACAGATATTCCCCCCTTGGCGCGGTTGGATGCTCTGCACATTAGCCCGTTGGCAACGGTTTGCCCGCATCCTGATTTTCGTATTATCGCCAGTGCATCCGGCGAGATTCATACTGGTATTGTGGCGGATGCGGCGATGTGTCCGGCGTGTCGTGCCGATATTTTTGATCCAAAAAACCGCCGTTACCGCTATCCCTTTACCAATTGTACTCACTGTGGTCCACGCTTGAGTATTGTTCAGCGCATCCCCTATGACCGCGCTAATACCAGCATGGCAGATTTCTCGCAATGCCCGGAATGCTTGCACGAATACACTGACCCTGCCGAGCGCCGTTTTCATGCTCAACCCAATGCTTGTGCTAGTTGTGGCCCTCATGTTTGGCTGGAAAATAGTGCAGGGCAGGGCATTAGCCTCGCCATTACGGAGCGTGATTGCCTCGATACTGCCAGCCGTTTGTTACGCGAGGGCAATATTCTGGCGGTAATGGGTTTGGGGGGGGTACATCTAGTGTGTGATGCCAGTAATGAAACAGCCGTGGCGACGTTACGGCAGCGTAAACGCCGTTATCAGAAACCATTAGCACTGATGGCGCGTGATTTGGATGTGATCCAGCGTTATTGCCATGTCAGTGAAGCTGAAGCCATTTTGCTACAAAGCAAATACGCGCCGATTGTATTACTGGAGCGTAGGGTGAGTGGAGTGCAAGCGATACCCAGCGTTGCCTTATCCATCGCCCCTAAGCAACATTCCCTTGGCTTCATGCTCCCCTACACCCCACTCCACGCCCTGCTGCTGGAGTCGTGGGATACGCCCTTAGTCATGACCAGCGCCAACCTCAGCGAAGAGCCGCAATGCATCAGCGTCGCCGAAACCCGTGAGCGGATGCAGCCCATCGCCGATTATTTGCTGTTACATAATCGCCCGATCGTCAACCGCGTCGATGATTCCGTGACCCGTATTCTCGCCGGTAAACCGCGCTTGTTGCGCCGTGCCCGTGGTTATGCGCCGGAAACGCTGGCGTTACCTGCCGATTTCGCCACGGCTACCGCCCTCCTTGCGATGGGCGGCGAACTCAAAAATACCTTTGCGCTGCTACGTGATGGTCAAGCTATTCTTTCCCAGCATTTGGGTGATTTGGAAGAGGCTCGTACTTGGCGTGAGTATGAACACACCTTGCAGCTTTATCGCGATTTGTTTGAACACCAGCCGCAAGCGATCGTGGTGGATAAGCACCCCGGCTACCGTTCCACCCAATGGGGGCAGCAATGGGCAAAGCAGCAAGGTTTACCCCTGATCGAAGTGCAACACCACCATGCCCACGTCGCGGCGTGTCTGGCAGATAACGGCTGGGGGCGTGATGACGGCAAAGTGCTAGGCATCGTGCTCGATGGGCTGGGTTACGGGGATGACGGCACGCTGTGGGGCGGTGAATTCCTGTTGGCAGATTACGCCACTTACCAGCGGGTAGGGCATTTCAAACCGATGGCTATGCCCGGTGGTACGCAAGCCATTCTGCAACCGTGGCGCAATACGTGGGCGCATTTACATGCACTTGGCTGGCCTGAAGTTGTTGAGGAATTTGCCGATCTGGAGCTGATCCAATACCTGCAACAACAACCGCTGGCAACGTTGGAAACCATGCTGGCACGCGGCCTGAATGCGCCATTGAGCAGTTCGTGCGGGCGTTTGTTTGATGCAGTTGCCGCTGCGCTGGATTGCAACCGCGCTAGCATCAGCTACGAAGGGCAAGCGGCGATTGAACTTGAAGCGCTTGCCCCCGCTTGTTTGCTTAACATTGTTCCGGCTTACCCTTTTACCATCGCTAAGAATGCTGCTGACCGTTGGGAAATTGACCCTGCGCCGCTGTGGTATGCCTTGCTCAAGGACTTGCAAACCGGCTATTGCCGCGAAGCCATCGCCGCACAGTTTCACCAAGGTTTAATCCACGTTGTCGTGGATTTGGCACAGCGTGTGTGTGTGGAATACCCGGACATTCAGGCTGTTGCGCTGTCTGGAGGCGTGTTTCAGAACGCCCCATTATTCGTGGGGGTGCAACGGCGCTTGGAAAGTGCTGGTTTGCGGGTATTGACCCACCAACACGTACCGTCCAATGACGGGGGTATTGCCTTGGGTCAGGCCGTGATTGGCGCAACGACACAGATGTAGGCATACTAAGCAGCCCAATTCGCCACAGCCTGAGGAACCGCATGTTCGAGCGTATCCGTGAAGACATTAACTGCATTTTTGACCGCGACCCAGCGGCTCGTAATGTGTTTGAAATTGTTACGACTTACCCCGGCTTGCACGCCATTTTCATTCACCATCTTAGCCATTGGTTGTGGAAAAACGGTTTCAAATGGTTGGCGCGGGTATTGTCGAATGTGGCTCGTTTGTTCACAGGTATTGAAATTCACCCTGGCGCTACCGTCGGGCGGCGTTTTTTCATCGACCACGGCATGGGCGTGGTGATCGGTGAAACCGCTGAAATCGGTGATGATTGCACCCTCTACCACGGCGTTACCTTGGGCGGAACCAGTTGGCAAAAAGGCAAGCGCCACCCGACGTTGGGTAATGATGTGGTGGTTGGTGCGGGTGCAAAAATTCTGGGGCCGATTACGCTCGCAAGAGGGGCGCGGGTTGGTTCTAATGCCGTGGTGGTTAAAGATGTGCCAGAAGGTGCAACGGTCACGGGCATTCCGGGGCGCATTGTTACGCCGCGTAAGCAGCAAGAAAAACGCCGCGAGGAAATTGCCCAGAAGATGGGTTTTGACGCTTATGGGGCAACGCAGGATATGCCTGATCCAGTCTCCAATGCAGTTAACCGAATGCTGGATCACATCCACCTAATGGATGAACGCATGGATAAATTATGCGAAGAAGTTCACCGTTTGGGTGGCCAGTTGGACATTGTGCCATTGCCTGTATTACAAACGGAAGGGTTTGGTGGTATGAGTGGTGGTAATCAGGATTCCGCCAAAAGAGATAAATAAAACCTTAATACTTGACTAGTTTTGTCGGGTATTGGTAGGATGCACTCAGCTTGAATGGAGAGCATCAATATGAAACTGACTACCAAGGGTCGCTATGCGGTGACAGCCATGCTGGATCTGGCCTTGCATAATGGGGATCAGCCAGTGTCGCTGGCGGAGATTTCTGAACGGCAGGATATATCACTTTCCTATCTGGAACAACTGTTTGCCAAGTTGCGCAAAGCCGGTTTGGTGGTGAGTATGCGCGGCCCCGGTGGTGGCTATCAGTTGAACGGTGCACCGGAAGCCATCGTGATTGCTGACATCATCAGTGCTGTTGATGAAAGTGTCGATGCCACCCGTTGCGGTGGTATGGGTGATTGTCAGGACAACAAGCGTTGCCTGACCCACGATTTGTGGATGGACTTGAGTAACCAGATTCGTGTGTTCCTGTCGGAAATTACCCTAGCCGATATGACAGCGCGAATGGAGGTGCAAGAAACCGCCGCCCGCCAAAAAGACAAACGCATCGATTTCCGCTCCCATTCACATTCCCATTAATGCTAGTGCAGGACAAGCCCCATGAGTGAACTGAAAATGCCCATTTACTTCGATTACGCCGCCACTACTCCGGTAGACCCGCGTGTTGCCGAAAAAATGATGCAATACCTAACCCCGACTGGTGTGTTTGGCAACCCGGCTTCCAAAAGCCACGCTTTCGGCTGGGAAGCAGAGGCAGCAGTAGAGGATGCCCGTGGTCATATCGCCGCGCTAATCAACGCTGACGCCAAAGAAATCGTCTGGACTAGCGGTGCAACCGAATCCAATAACCTTGCCATCAAAGGTGCGGCGCACTTCAACGAACGCCGTGGCAAGCACATTATTACCTGTAAGACCGAGCACAAAGCAGTGCTGGACACTTGCCGCCAACTGGAGCGTGAAGGGTTTGAAGTCACTTACCTTGACCCGGAACCCAATGGCCTGATCGACCTCGATAAGCTGAAAGCGGCGATGCGTGAGGACACCACCGTGGTTTCGATCATGCACGTCAACAACGAAACCGGCGTGATTCAGGACATTGCTACCATCGGTGAAATGTGCCGCGCCAACAAAACCATCTTCCACGTTGACGCAGCTCAAAGTGCAGGCAAAGTCCCCATTGACACGGAAGCGCTCAAGGTTGATATGATGAGCTTTTCCGCCCACAAGATTTACGGCCCCAAAGGCATTGGTGCGTTATATGTACGTCGCAAGCCGCGTGTCCGTATCGAAGCACAAACCCACGGCGGTGGCCACGAGCGCGGGATGCGTTCCGGCACTTTGCCTACCCACCAGATTGTCGCGATGGGTGAAGCCTTCCGCCTTGCCAAGCTGGAAATGAATGCTGAAAATGACCGTATCCTGATGTTGCGCAACCGTTTGTACGACGGCTTGAAGGACATTGAAGAAGTTTACGTGAATGGCGATCTGGAGCACCGTGTTGCGGGTATCCTCAATATCAGCTTCAACTACGTCGAAGGTGAAAGCCTGATGATGTCTTTGAAAGATTTGGCGATGTCGTCCGGCTCAGCCTGTACCAGTGCGAGCCTTGAGCCTAGTTACGTACTGCGTGCGCTGGGACGTAGCGATGAATTGGCACACAGTTCCCTGCGCTTGTCGATGGGACGTTTCAGTAAAGTTGAAGAAGTGGATTACGCGATTGGGCGCATCCGCGCCGCAGTTGATAAACTGCGTGAGCTTTCCCCGTTGTGGGAAATGTTTCAGGAAGGCATCGACATTAGCAAAGTTGAATGGGTTTCTCATTAAAATTTCCAAGAGGTATAGATCATGGCATACGGTGAAAAGGTCATTGACCATTATGAAAATCCACGCAACGTCGGTAGCTTTAGCAAAGCTGACCTGAATATCGGCACTGGCATGGTCGGCGCACCTGCGTGCGGCGATGTAATGAAGCTGCAAATCAAAGTGAACGAGCAAGGCATTATTGAAGATGCCAAGTTCAAAACTTACGGTTGCGGTTCGGCGATTGCCTCCAGCAGCTTGTTGACCGAATGGGTCAAAGGCAAGACACTGGAACAAGCCAAGCAAATCAAGAACACGGATATTGCCGCTGAGCTGGATTTGCCCCCGGTGAAAATCCACTGTTCGGTGCTGGCAGAAGATGCGATCCGCACCGCGATTGAAGACTACCAAAAGAAACAGGCAGGCGCGTAATTATGATTACCTTGACTGAATCCGCTGCTACCCGCGTTAGCAAATTCATTGCCAATCGTGGCAAAGGGTTGGGTTTACGCTTGGGTGTCAAAACCAATGGTTGCTCCGGGATGGCTTACGTCATGGAGTTTGTGGATGACCTTCAAGCGGAAGACACGGTATTTGAAAGCCTTGGCGTGAAACTGATTGTTGACCCCAAAGCCTTGGTGTATCTGGACGGCACTGAAGTCGACTACGCCAAGGAAGGTTTGAACGAAGGTTTCAAATTCACCAACCCCAACGAGAAAGCGCGTTGCGGGTGTGGTGAGAGCTTCACGGTTTGACGCTGCTGCCGGAACTGCAACAGGATTATTTCACCCTGTTCGGCTTGCCCCGGCAGTTTGCGGTGGATGGCGCTGCTTTAAGCCAACGTTTCCGTGAACTGCAATCGCAGTATCACCCTGATCGCTTTGCCAGTGGCAGCGATCAGGAACGGCGCTTGGCGGTGCAAATTACCTCATTGCTGAACGAAGCCAACGATACTTTGCGGCAACCACGCTTGCGTGCCCGTTACCTGTTGGTATTGGCGGGTGTGGAAATCAACGACGACCGCGATACCTCTTCCGACCCCGAATTTTTAATGCAGCAGATGGAATTGCGCGAAGCGATCGAAGAAGCGGAAAGCAGCGACGAACCGTTTGAAGTGCTGGATACGCTCAGCACGCAGGTGCGCTTGGCGATACGCGATCTGGAAAGCGAGTTTACAGAAAGCTGGTCGCAGCAGAACTACGTCACTGCTAAAGATACGATGCTCAAAATGCGCTTTTTCGAGCGCCTGCTGGAAGACATTCGCCATCGCGAAGAACGTCTCGAAGAAAGTCTCTAGGATTACTCATGGCATTACTGCAAATTTCCGAACCCGGCATGTCCACAACTGCCCACCAGCACCGGCTGGCGGTAGGCATTGACCTCGGCACGACCAATTCCTTGGTGGCAACCGTGCGCAGTGGGCACGCTGATACTTTGGCGGATACGCAGGGGCGGCATTTACTGCCTTCTGTGGTGCGCTATCAAGTGGGTGTTGCGCCCGTCGTGGGGCATGACGCTAAAGCCGCGATGACTGAAGACCCGTTTAACACCATTGCTTCCGCCAAACGCCTGATGGGGCGCGGGGTGGAGGATATGAAGCAGCTTGGTGGGCATTTGCCCTACCGTTTCGTGACTGGGGATTCAAGTGTGCCACGCATCCAGACGGTGACGGGCGACGTGTCTTCGGTGGAAGTGTCGGCGGAAATCCTGCGCACTCTGAAACGTCAGGCAGAAGTTGCCCTTGGCGGTGATTTGATGGGGGTGGTGATTACGGTTCCGGCGTATTTCGACGATGCGCAACGGCAGGCTACCCGCGATGCGGCGACTTTGGCGGGGTTGAATGTTTATCGCCTGCTGAATGAACCCACGGCGGCGGCGGTTGCTTACGGGCTGGATCAGAATGCCGAAGGCGTGATTGCGGTATATGACCTCGGTGGCGGTACTTTCGATATTTCCATCCTGCGTTTGCACCAAGGTGTGTTTGAAGTATTGGCAACGGGCGGCGATTCCGCGCTGGGTGGCGATGATTTCGACCATGTGGTGGCGGAATGGTTGTTGCAGGCATCCGGTTTGCAGGGTAGCGCTGATCAAAAGGTATTACGTACTGCTTTGGTGGTTGCCCGTGATGCCAAAGAAGCGCTGACAACCGTGGAAACGACACCCGTGACCTTGGGCGCATGGCAGGGGGAGTTGAGCCGCAGTCACCTGAACGAATTAATTGCCCCCTTGGTGAAAAAGACCTTGATGGCGTGCCGCCGTACCTTGCGTGATGCGAATCTGAGCAAGGAAGAGGTTAAGGATGTCGTCATGGTGGGCGGTTCCACCCGTGTCTTGGCGGTGCGTGAACAAGTCAGTGCGTTTTTTGGTAAGCCGCCGCTGGTGAATATTGATCCTGATCGGGTCGTAGCGATTGGCGCAGCGATTCAGGCGGATGTGCTGGCGGGCAACAAGCCCGATTCCGATATGCTGCTGCTGGACGTGATTCCGCTCTCCTTGGGGCTGGAAACCATGGGCGGTTTAGTCGAAAAAGTGATTCCACGCAACACCACTATTCCGGTAGCTCGTGCTCAGGAATTTACCACCTTCAAGGATGGGCAGACGGCGATGTCGATCCATGTCCTGCAAGGTGAGCGTGATACTGTGGAAGCTTGCCGTTCACTGGCGCGTTTCTCGTTGCGCGGCATTCCGCCGATGGTGGCGGGGGCAGCACGTATCCGCGTGACGTTTCAGGTGGATGCCGATGGCTTGCTGAATGTGACCGCACAAGAACAGACCACCGGCATTACGGCGGGCGTGGAAGTGAAACCTTCCTACGGCCTGAGTGATAACGAAATTGAAACCATGCTGCGTGATTCCATGACCCATGCCCGTGAGGATATGGATGCGCGGCGGCTGCGTGAGCAGCAAGTAGAAGCAGATCGTGCGATTGAAGCGCTGGATGCAGCGTTGTTGGTCGATGGCGATGCCTTGCTGGCAACGGAAGAACGTGTTGCGATTCTGGCCGCCCGCGATAAACTGGGGTTGCTGCGCCAGGGAACCGATGCCCGCGCTATCGAAGATGGCACCAAAGCACTGGAAAAAGCGGCCGAAGCCTATGTGGATCGGCGCATGAATGCGAGTATCCGTGCGGCCATGACCGGCCATCGGGTTGATGAATTCAAAGGATAACACCATGCCAAAACTGATTTTTTTACCGCATGAAGACATTTGCCCTGAAGGTGCAGTGCTTGATATTGAGTCGGGAACCAGCATTTGCGATGCGGCTCTGGCGCATGGCATTGCGATTGAACATGCCTGTGAAAAATCCTGCGCGTGTACTACTTGCCACGTTTACATCCGCGAAGGGTTCGACACGCTGGCAGAAGCGACCGATCTGGAAGAGGATTACCTTGATAAAGCGTGGGGTGTCGACCCTGATTCACGCCTGAGCTGTCAGGCCAAGGTAGGGAACGACGATCTAGTCATCGAAATACCCAAATACACCATCAATATGGTGTCGGAAAACCACTAAGGAGGCTGGGTGATGGACGAACTCAAATGGACAGATACGCTGGAAATTGCCATTCAATTGCTGGAAGCACACCCGGATGTTGATCCCAAGTACATCCGCTTCACCGACTTGCACACTTGGGTGCAGGCATTGGATGGTTTTAGCGATAACCCGGAAAAATCCAACGAAAAGATTCTGGAAGCGATCCAGATGGCGTGGATTGAAGAGGCTGAATAAGCTGGAATTCTGAAGATGAAGAACGAGGCCGGGCGGGTAATCTGCCCGGCCTCGTTGCTTTTGGAGGGTTAACCGCCGTTTTGGTTACGCCCTGACTGATCTGCTGAGGCCAGTTTGCGCAAGTCGGCGAGTTCTTGCACCATCGCTGATGCACGGTTTTTGAATGTCTGCATTTCTTCGGCTGACATAATGCCTACTTGAGGCAGTTCAATCGCCATCGGGTTTTGCGGCTCGCCATTGATGCGGAATTCGTAATGTACGTGGTTACCGGTGGATGTGCCAGTGGAGCCAACATAACCAATCACGTCGCCGCGTTTGACTTGACTGCCGGGCTTGAACTCCGTATTGAAAGCTGACATGTGACCGTAGCGGGTCGTAATGTTGTCGCTATGGCGTAATTCAACCAGATTGCCATAGCCGCCTAAGCGCCCCATTTCTTTCACAACACCATCAGCGGTGGCATGTATCGGCGTGCCACGTGGTGCGGCAAAGTCTGTGCCTGCATGGTTTTTGCGCAGGAAAAACACTGGGTGGTTACGCATTCCGAAGCCAGAGCTTAAACGTCCGGCCGTCAGCGGTTTGCGGTCAAAAGCAGCACGTTTCAGCTCAGTATCACCATCGGGTCTGAAGTAGTCTGTTTTACCTTCTCCCAAGGTGAAGCGGATGCGCTGATACGTGGTTTTGCTTGTGGTGTATTCAGCAGCTAGTACCTTGTCGGTATAAATGCTTTCACCTTGGTAGCGGAAATCTTCAAAGATTACGCCGACTTTGTCACCTACTTTGGCGCTTTTGTTGACATCCACATCTTTCTGGAACACTTGGCTGATTTGGCGAATGAGTGATGTGCTTAAGCCAGCATCTTTGCCATCACGGAGGATCGAGTGTTTGATTTTAAAGGAAATTTTGGCATTGCGACTTTCCAGCGCATTGGATTCCCACTTCCCAAGATAGCCATCATCGGTGGCGGAGACAATGTAGGTTTCACTCTTGTTTTTGGCATAAATGAGTTGTTGTAGATTGCCATCGACTACTTGAGTGAATACGCGACCATCCGTTTTTAGTGTATTGAGTGTTTGCTTGATGGCGGAGTCTTTCAGTAACTTTTCTGATGTCTTGGTTAATTCCAATTCGCTGAGAATGCTTGCTAATGTATCGTCTGCGTCAATAGTGTGCATTGACCAGCTGCCTTGGGTAACATCTGGCAGTATATCAAGCGCATATCCAGAAAAAGATTCAACGGCGACTGCGGGTAAGTTCAGCGTTTTGATCACTTGGGCGGGTGAGTTGCCATCAAGCAAGGGATCAGTTAGGTTGATGATTTTACCACTATCCGAAGTATTGATCATAGAATAGACGGGTAAGTTACCTAAGGTGGCGAGGCCACATGCCAACAGCAATGAACGGGTAGCAAGATAACGCAGAGGTTTCTTAGTTGAGGCTTCGGATGTTTCGTTGGGTGGGGTCTTGTCTGGCCTATTTTTGGCTGGTTTGATCCGAACGTTGGTATACGCTGGTTTGAAAAGGCTCTTCACTGGTTTAGAAGATGACTTGGCAAACTCAGCTTTATGGTCCGCAGGAATATATCCACCGGGAAAGTTAAAGCCTTTCATGGCATCATCCCAACTTTTTTGGGATTGCTGCCTTCGAGTAAATGATAACAAGGTTTTCACTCCATACTTGTAATCAAGTTATGCATTTCTGTATAAAAAACAACACAGAAATCCGCTAATACGGCGGAGGTTAGCGAGTATGTACTGAATCATTCCTGAACTCAATAGAGGTTGACTCACCACGTTTATCAGCCAAGAATTACGAGACTCTCTATGTTGGCTTGACTATACATCTGAGAAAACTGATAAACTTACCCGTCTATGTAGATCAAAATTAAAGAATTGTCAATTCTGGAGCATGTTAAATGGATTATGTTGCTGACCTAATGCAAGAGCTGGTACGTGGAAGCGAAGAGGTGCTTGTTGAAGCTGAGTTTGTGGCAAAGCTCAAAAAAGGCCAACCGCTGCGGGTGAAGGCTGGTTTCGACCCCACGGCTCCTGATCTGCATCTTGGTCATACGGTACTCATTAACAAGATGAGACAGTTTCAGGAAGCCGGACACCAGATTTTATTCTTGATCGGTGATTTTACCGGGATGATCGGTGATCCTACGGGTAAATCGAGTACCCGACCACCCTTGACGGTTGAGCAGGTACAACAAAATTCACTGACGTATCAGGAGCAGATTTTCAAGATCCTTGACCCGGATAAAACAGAGATCATGTTCAATTCGGCATGGATGAATCAATTGGGCAGTGCTGGACTCATTCAGTTGGCGGCCAAGCAAACTGTGGCGCGGATGCTGGAACGTGATGATTTCACCAAGCGTTACAAGTCTGGGCAGTCGATTGCGATTCATGAGTTTCTCTATCCTTTAGTGCAGGGTTATGACTCGGTTGCCATGAAAGCCGATGTTGAGTTGGGTGGGACAGACCAAAAGTTCAACCTGTTAATGGGGCGAGACCTACAGCGTCAATATGGTCAGGAACAGCAAATTGTGATGACGATGCCCTTGCTGGAGGGCTTGGATGGCGTTAATAAGATGTCCAAGTCGTTGGGCAACTACATCGGTATTACTGATGCGCCCAATGATATGTTCGGTAAAATCATGTCGATTTCAGACGATCTCATGTGGCGTTACTTTGAACTGCTCAGCTTCCGCCCATTGAGTGAGCTTAAACGTTTTAAGCAAGATGTGGAGCAGGGGGCGAACCCCCGTGACCTAAAATTCCTGCTGGCTGAAGAAATCATTGCACGTTTCCATAGTCAGGCGGCGGCGGTGGGGGCGCGTGAAGACTTTATTGCGCGTTTCCAGAAAGGCGCGATGCCAGATGAGATGGATGAGATTAGCCTGGTAGCAGAAGGTGCGGGGATGCCAATCGCTTCATTATTGAAAGCGGCGGGTCTGGTTGGTAGTACTTCCGATGCCTTACGCATGGTTCAGCAAGGTGGTGTAAAAATTGATGGTGTGAAGGTCGAAGACCGTAGTCTTTTGATTGAGAAAGGGATTTCTGCCGTGTTTCAGGTGGGCAAGCGCAAGTTCGCCAGAATAACGTTGGCGTGATGTAAAAAAACCTGAAAAAAGCAGTTGACGGGCTGAACGTGGCCTGTATAATGCGCCACTCACTCAGGGCAGAAACGCTCTGAAACGAAAGCAGAATCAGTAACTTAGGTCATTATTCAGCTTTCGGAATCAACGAAAAGTTTTTGAAAAAGTGTTTGACACGAACTTCGAAAGCCTTTAAGATCCGCCCCTCGCTGCTTAGAGAGTAGCGCGCAGATTAACAAAAGAAGCCAGAAAACTTGTGTGGGGGCTTGCGATTGTGTTGAAAGGCACAGAAGCAAGCAACCATTGAGTTCACGTTAATATATTTTATACGTAATTTCGATGGATTTGCTCTTCAATTTCAAAAGATGAAGATTGAACTGAAGAGTTTGATCCTGGCTCAGATTGAACGCTGGCGGTATGCTTAAGACATGCAAGTCGAACGGAATCTTCG
>NZ_JHYQ01000028.1 GCF_000621325.1 Thiothrix lacustris DSM 21227
GCCACCGTCGAACCCGTGTTTGGGAACTTGCGCGGCAACAAACGCCTGCACCGCTTCACCTTGCGCAGCAAAGCCAAAGTGGACGGGCAATGGAAACTGTTTTGCCTGATGCACAACCTCGAAAAGCTGGCACATTACGGGTATGTCGCATGAAGGGGGAAATGATGCTGCCAAACACGCAAAAATGCACCGTATTGAGCGTATCAGGTGGCATTCAGGGCGTTATGGGGAAGCAGGAAGTCGGCAACGCTGAAAAAAACGCCCGGTCGTTTGGGATGTTCAAAAAAATGACTGCCCGATCTGGATGGGATGATCAGATTCGGGTTTTTCTACACCCTCGTTGTCATAGCAATTGCCTTTGGCACTCATGCTGCCATGCAGTTGGTGCTGTTGTATCAGTTGTTGGTAAGCGTGGGAGCAATATTGGCTGCCACGGTCGGAATGGACAATCACGCCCTTGGGATGCTTACGTTTCCAGAGTGCCATTTGCAGGGCATCACAAACCAAGTCAGCGGTCATGAGTTGATCCATTGCCCAACCAATCACTCTGTTGTTCCAGCAGGTTGGGTGACACGGGCAACGAATGGCGGCTATGGGTGGTTGCCTTGAATTTCCGTGCAGCTTTGGCTACTAGTCCTTGACGTTTCATGCTGTTGGCAATGGTTTTACGGTTGTAACACCATCCATCCTTCGCCAGTAATTGCTGTAAGCGCCATATGCCCTCAATCAAACCAATTTGCTCCGTCACCCCCAACTCGCTAAAATCCCCCTCTTTCCCTGCAAACCAAGGAACCCCCATGTCCCACATGCAGTTCGACATGCTCACCAGCGACGGAGCCGCCCGGCGCGGACGCCTCACTTTCCCGCGTGGCACGGTAGAAACCCCCGCCTTCATGCCCGTCGGCACCTATGGCACGGTCAAAGCCATGACCCCGGAAGAACTGCAAGGCTTAGGTGCAGAAATTATCCTCGGTAACACCTTCCACCTGATGCTGCGCCCCGGCACCGAGATCGTGAAATTGCACGGCGATTTGCACAACTTCATGCACTGGGAAAAGCCGATCCTCACCGATTCCGGCGGCTTTCAGGTATTCTCACTGGCAGAAATGCGCAAGATTTCCGAAGAAGGCGTGCGCTTCCAGTCCCCCGTCAATGGCAGCAAAGTGCTAATGACCCCGGAATCGTCCATGCAAGTGCAGCGCGACCTCGGTTCAGACATCGTGATGATTTTCGACGAATGCACGCCCTTTCCCGCCACCCACACCCAAGCCCGCGAGTCGATGGAACTTTCCCTGCGCTGGGCAAAACGCAGCAAGGATGCGCACCAAGGCAACCCCTCCGCCCTGTTCGGCATCGTGCAAGGCGGCATGTATGAAGAACTGCGCAAGGTTTCCGCCCACGGCCTGCTCGACATCGGCTTCGACGGCTACGCGATTGGCGGCCTATCCGTCGGCGAACCCAAAGACGAACGCGACAAAGTGCTGGAATGCACCCTGCCCGAACTGCCAACCGACCGCCCCCGCTACCTGATGGGTGTTGGCAAACCGGAAGACATCGTGGAAGCGGTGAAGCGCGGTGTGGACATGTTCGATTGCGTGATTCCTACCCGCAATGCCCGTAACGGTTTCCTGTTTACCCGCAACGGTACACTGAAGATCCGCAACAGCCAGTATCAAAATGACACCCGCCCAATTGACGAAAAGTGCGGCTGCTACACCTGCCAGCACTATTCCCGTGCCTATTTGCGCCATCTCGACAAATGCGGGGAAATCCTCAGCGCCCGCCTCAACACCATCCACAACCTGTATTACTATCAGGAACTGATGCGCGGCATCCGCGAAGCGATTGCAGCCGGAACGTTTGAGGTATTTGTGCGCGAATTCTACGCGCTACGGCAACAGGAAACCGCCTAAACCCTGTTGTGACACCTTGCGCCCTGCCATCTTGACCGCATGGCGCAAGGCTTCCTCCAACAATTGCCCGGTAGCTAGCGCATGTACCAAACAAGCGTTAAACACATCCCCCGCCCCCAGCGTATCCACCACATTGACAGGCAAAGCAGGCGCATGGAATACCACTCCAAGCTGGTCAATCGCCCACGCCCCCGCCGCACCCCACGTACACGTCATCCACACCTTGCCATGCTTTTCCTGCCGATCGCGCAAAAAGCTTTCCGCATCAACAAAGCCTTGTGCCTGCGCATACGCTCGCGGAAACATCACCAGATCCACCTGTTCAATCAAATCCTCCAAACCATCGCGGACTTTTTCAATTTCCAGTGAAATCGGCTGATCGAAAATATTCTCGCGGGCATATGCCAGCATCTTGCTGAGTTCTGCCACATTGCGCCCCTCAAAATGCAGCCAGTCGTAACGTTCCACCGGGATACCGCAAAAATCCTCGGCGGACAACTCAGCCAACTCACGGTGATGCACAATGGTGCGGCTGCCATTTTTCTGGTTCAGGGTAACGTAGGAAACTGGCGATAAACCAGGTAAATGTCGGACGTGATCCAAACCGACCGACTTTTCCGCCAAGCGCGTGGCAATGCGTTGACCATCGGCATCATCCGCTATTACCCCGACAAAATCGCAGCGGTGCAAATGAGCAGCCAGCACTTGCGCCATATTGGCGGCGTTACCACCCGTTTCTGTCCACTGTTGCAAGGCACGCATTTCCTCGTCTTCATGTGGGTAATGATCAACCACATTGACAATATCCAGAGTAGCATTACCTGTTATTAGAATAAAACTCATAATAATTTTTCATCCGTGTGCAGTATTTTGTGGAATCTGATGGTCGTAATCGTTGGGCTAAATGATAACGTTAATAGGGGATTTCGAATGTATAAATTACTAGGGCTGCTTTTCCTAGTGTTGTTGCACCTGCAACCAGCAAACGCCAACGACCTTACTATGCGTATTGTAGGGGGTAATCAAGTTGGACAGAATGCCTGGCCATCAGTGATTGCCATTAAAACTGCACGGGATGGGCAAATACTCTGTGGTGGCAACCTAATCCATCCATTATGGGTACTAACTGCCGCACACTGCATCAAAGGTGAAGCTGAAGGCTTATATTATGAATACGGCACACCTGACCTGATCGTATTTTCAGGAGCAACGGGGCTTGACTCACCTAATGGCCGTCACATACGCATACAGCGGATTATAGTTCACCCCAACTATAACATGAGCAACGGCACTAACGACCTTGCCCTCTTGATGCTAGAAACACCACAGGAAGGGGCAACCATGCCAACCTATGCGGACAATCCATTACCAGGCACAGCCGCCACAGTCGTTGGCTGGGGAGCACGTACAGCCAAAGCCACCAATGGTTATCCCGGCAATTACCCCACGCAGATGCAGCAAGTCACCCTTCCGATTGTCCCCAACGAGGTATGTAATCTCCCTGCCTCATATAATGGCAGAATTCAATCAGGCATGTTATGTGCTGGGTATCCACAAGGTGAACGGGATGCCTGCGTTGGTGATAGCGGTGGCCCATTAATGATCAAACAGAATGGCGTTTACCGTCAGATCGGTATTGTTAGTCAAGGTGAGGGTTGTGCCATCCCAGGAAAGTACGGCATTTATACCCGCGTTTCCAGCTACGCAAACTGGATACAGCAATACGCACCTCCACCTTATGCACAAGCAACAGTCGCACAATCCGATAACCCACGCGTGAGTTATCCAGGTGGTGCAGGTTCAAGCAATATTGGTTGGATAAACATGTTATTGATGCTAAGTCTATTGATGGCTAGGAAGAAGACTTCAAAAAACTAACCGTATTATCCAATTCCATCTGCTTCACTAACAACTTTTTCATGCCCCAAGGCACAAACTGAAGCAGCATGGTGCCAGCGCTGCCCAACAGCAACATACTACCAAGAATGTTGCTGACCATTGCATCGGCATCCAGTAAATTACCGATGCCGAATAGATCCAACACAAAACGCAGCAAATAAAACATTAAAGAAGCCAGCAACAAAATAGTAGACAAATGCACTAATAATCCACCAGTCTGATTTATCCATGACCAGCGCTGCCGCTCCTTCTCCGCCACTTGTTCGTAATGACGTGAACGCAAACGCACTTCGCGGATAATACGCTGCTGTGAGGCAGCCAGAATTCTGGCGCCAATTTGCTGCTCACGCTGGCTAAGGGTCACATATGGCAAATGCGTCATAACCCGCTCATGCTGCTCAACAACTTGCTGAAACAGTGCACCAGAATCAATCTGATCTGGCAAAGCCAAGCTCGCCAACGCATTTTGCTGCCATTGAGCATGAACATAATGTTGAATGCGTTGCACTCGCACACTGCGTAGATCTTGCAATACACCAACCAACTCCGAATTCCCAGCAAAGTCCGGTTCTACCTGAGCCTGCACATAATATAATGGAGAGCGACCTACCACTTGCGCTAACTGCTGTGCAGCAGCCTGAGTTTCACCACTAGCTGCTAAGTAACGCGACAGTTCATAACGAACTTCCAAATCACCAGGCAAAGCATGTGGTAGAACAGACATCATAAGCTCAGCAGACTCTCCAAATTTCTGCAAACCATACCAAGCATCCGCTAGATGACGTCGTACAAACTGCGCAAATTGTGGGTTGCAAACATCAGCCTGCTGCATGGCAAACGTCAAGTGAAAAGTAGATTCCGGCAACTTATCCAACAAAAACAAATATATCCAGCCAAGCTCAAAATGGGCACGGTAATTATGTTCATTAACGCTCAGCGCATCTATAAGCAACTGTTCTGCCAACAAAATCCGCTGTGATACACCAGTATCAGACACAACCAAAGATTCAGATAATTTCTTACTAGCTAAATCAGCACTCATCCCAGCCCGATACAAGACAAAACTGCCGTTACTATTAGCCAATAATCGTTTACGAAAATGCTCTTTATCTTGTAATAATTGCAGGCTCTGGTTGAAGATAGTGGTTGCCTGCCACTCCATCTCCGCATGCAAACTTGACATCTCCTCACCACTCTTACTTGACTGGTGCAAATTACCGCGTATGCCATTATCCAATAGCTTAGCAATATTGGGTGGCTGCAACCCCCGTAAAAAGGCTACATACTCCAGATTAAGGCGATGAAAAGTAGGACACTGACGGATAGGGGAGATTGTCCCCTGCATCTGCTGAGCAAGTAATGCTTCGGACATCATAATGGTATCCAGATAATGACACTTAGGGTTAAGTCGACAAATAATATAGCTGTTCTGGGTAGATTTCCATGACGTCCATCACATTCACCATTAAAACTTCATCACACTCAATCATTTCCTTATATTGCCATATTCACCACTACACTACTAAAAAGACAACATCATCTACATTTCAACCCATTTTTTCAGGGTGAGTTGGGAACTGTCATTCCTAATCTGTTATGATCCGCGTTGAAATTTATTTAGGAGCTGACACTATGCCCTGGAACGAACCGGGTGGTAATCAACAAGATCCATGGTCTGGCAAAAAGCGCGGATCAGGTGGCAATGATCCCGAAGAATTGATTCGCAAACTCAACCAAAAACTTGGCACCTTATTTGGTGGTTCAGGTGGAGATGGCGACCCTGGCAATCAAGGTGGCAAAGGTGTGATATTCCTGGCAGGTGTACTAGTCACTGGCTGGTTACTATCAGGATTTTATACCGTTGATGCCCGCCAACAAGGTTTAGTATTACGTTTTGGCGCGTATCAGGAAACCACTGGAGCAGGTCTACATTGGCGCGTGCCTTACCCTGTCGAAACGGTTGAAGTCATCGACGTTGAACAAAACCGTAGCTCACAAGACCGCAGTATCATGCTGACCAAAGACGAAAACATCGTTGAAATCGCCGTCTCAGCACAATACAAGGTACGTAGCCCAGAAGACTATGCATTCAACGTTCTAAACCCTGACTCCACAACGGATCAATCACAGGGAACACTCTACCAAGTGCTGCGAGGCACGACCCGTGAAGTGATCGGACGCAATGATATGGACTTCATCCTCAAAGAAGGACGGGAACAAATCGCTATTGCGATCCAAAGTCAGATGCAACAAGTGCTAGACAGCTACAAAGTAGGCTTACAAGTCATCACGGTTAACCTAACCTATGCTGAAGCCCCCAATGCGGTTAAAGCAGCCTTTGACGAAGCCAATAAAGCACGGGAAGATGCTAATCGTTACAAAAATGAAGCTGAAACCTATTCCAATCGCATTCTCCCAGAAGCACGCGGGGAAGCTGCACGTGTCAAGGCCAATGCAGAAGCTTACCGTCAGGAAACTGTTGCCAGAGCCGAAGGTGACTCAGCACGTTTTACCCAATTGGTAGGTGAGTACCGCAAAGCACCAGAGATTACCCGTGAGCGCCTCTATCTGGATACGATGGAAGAAGTCATGTCAGCAAGCCGCAAGGTCATGATTGATAGCACAAACAGCAACAACCTGATGTATCTACCACTGGATAAACTAGGTTCACAAACCGAAACACCCGTTAACGACACCGTGCCCGCCGCAGTGGCGGGACAAGCTGCACAGATCCTCGACAACAGCAACAACACTGCGGCTCCCTTAACTGGTGGTAGTAATAATGATGTTGTGCGCCAAGCCCGTGAACCGGTCATCAGGGAGAGCCGCTAATGGATATTAAAAATATGATTGTAGGCGTGATCGGCCTGATTACCTTACTGCTCTATAACACGCTGTACACTGTTGACCAGCGCGAAAAAGCCATCCTGTTCAAATTCCGTGAAATTGTGAATGCAGACATTGGACCTGGGCTACATTTCCGTCTACCTTTTGTGAATACCGTCAGCAAATTCCCGGCACGTATCCAAACACTCACCTCTAAACCAGAACAATTTCTGACAGGCGAGAAAAAATATGTGACCGTTGATTTCTTCGTCAAATGGCGTATTCAAAATGTAGCTGCCTTCTATGGTGCGACTGGCGGTGGACGAATCGGCGACGCTGAAAACCGCCTAGAACAGCTCATGAAAGATGGCCTGCGTAACGAATTCAGCCGCCGCACGATTGAACAAGCATTGTCTGCCGAACGTGGCAACATCATGCAAGGGCTGGAAAACAAATCCAATGAAGTTGCCAAGCAACTAGGGATAGAAATCATCGATGTGCGCGTCAGCCGGATCGACTTCCCGGATACAGTTAGCGACTCCGTTTACGACCGGATGCGTTCTGACCGTCAACGGGTAGCGCAGGACTTCCGTTCACGCGGTAAGGAAGAAGCTGCCAAGATCGAAGCCACGGCTGACCGGGAAGCTACCATCCTCAAAGCAGAAGCTTACAAGGAATCGGAAACTATTCGCGGTGAAGGTGATGCCAAAGCTGCTGATATTTACACCCGTGCTTACCAGCAGGATGCAGAGTTCTACTCCTTCTACCGGAGTCTGGGCGCTTACCGTAACTCCATTGGTAAAAACGGCGATATTATGGTCATGGAACCTGATTCCGAGTTCTTCCGCTATTTCAAAAATCAAGCGGCTCGATAAACTGATCCGTGGCATTTAACTGGAACGATTTGTTAACTGCCCTTGCCCTCCTGCTAATACTGGAGGGGCTTATGCCATTCTTAAGCCCTTCCAGCCTTAAACAAGCCTACCGCGAATTACTCAAATTACCTGACAAAACCTTACGAACCATTGGTCTGGTAAGTGTAATTGCTGGTATCCTACTGCTCTTTTTGACTGAATAGCTGAAACCATGCTGAATACTCACCACTATTGGGCACTTCCTGACGGAATCAGCGAAGCCCTGCCCGATGAAGCCGAAGCGCTGGAGCAACTGCGCCGCAGCCTGCTCGACCTGTATGCCACCTGGGGCTACCGTCTGGTTATGCCACCGTTGGTGGAGTTCATGGAATCCCTGCGTACCGGGCACGGCACGCATCTGGATGTACAAACCTTCAAGCTGACCGACCAGTTGAGCGGGCGCATGATGGGGGTACGTGCTGACATGACCCCACAAATTGCCCGCATTGATGCCCACAAGCTGCAAACCGATCACCCCAACCGCCTGTGTTACATGGGCAGCGTATTGCGTACCCGCAGCATCCATGACGGCTCACGCTCCCCGCTGCAAGTCGGGGCAGAATTGTTCGGTCATGCTGGGTTGGACAGCGATTTCGAGGTCATTTCCTTATTGCTCGAAACGCTGGCGCATTGCCAAGTACCCCAACCCTTGCTCGATATTGGTCACGTTGGCATTTTCCGCACGCTGGCGCGGGAAGCGGGTATGAGCGAGCAGCAGGAAACTGATTTCTACGACATGCTGGTACGCAAATCCCTGCCCGAGATTGACGCATGGCTGGCACAAGCCAAGCTCCCGACTGAGGTGAGTGCTTGCCTGCAACAATTGCCACGTCTCAACGGTTCTGTCGAAGTGCTAGATCAAGCCACAACCCTGTTTGCCAATGCCCACCCAGAAGTTCGTGAGGCACTGGCTTATCTGCGTACCTTGACAGAACGCATCACCACCCACTTCCCCCAGTGCAATATTCATGTTGATCTGGCTGAATTGAGCGGTTACGACTACCATACAGGCATTGTGTATGGCATTTATACACCTGGTATGGGGCGTGAAGTCGCACGCGGGGGGCGTTATGATGGCATCGGTGAAGCCTTTGGACGTACCCGGCCTGCGACGGGTTTCAGTACTGATTTGCGCACGCTGGCCACCTTTGGCTTACAGCAGACCGCTAAACCAGCAGCCATTTTTGCCCCAGCAGCGCAAGATGCAGCATTGGAACAACTGATTCGTGAATTGCGCGGACAGCAGCAACGGGTAATCCGTGCACTGGAAGGCCAGGTACACGACCCGGCTGCACTGGGTTGCACCCAACAAATAACCCAGCACGATGGCCAATGGCGCATCGTGGCTATTTGAAACTTACTAACATCTTTTGGCATATTTGAGCGAGACTGACATGGGAAAATTCGTCGTTGTATTGGGCACTCAGTGGGGTGATGAAGGCAAAGGCAAGATCGTTGATCTGCTGACTGAAAATGCCTCCGCCGTAGTTCGTTTTCAGGGTGGGCATAATGCCGGGCATACACTGGTCATCAACGGTGAAAAAACCGTGCTGCATCTGGTGCCTTCCGGTATTTTGCGTGAAGGTGTCGAGTGCATGATTGGCAACGGTGTCGTCGTCGCCCCTGATGCGCTGCTCAAGGAAATCGAAATGCTGGAAGCGCGTGGCGTACCTGCACGTGACCGTCTGAAAATTTCCGAAGCCTGCCAACTGATCCTGCCTTACCACATTGCGTTGGATGCTGCCCGCGAAAAAGCCCGTGGCAAACAAGCGATCGGCACAACCGGGCGCGGCATTGGCCCAGCTTACGAAGACAAGATTTCCCGCCGTGGTCTGCGGGTTGGCGATTTGCTGAACCCGGAACAGTTTGAAATCAAACTGCGCAGCATCATGGAATACCACAACTTCACACTGGTTAACTACTTCAAGTGCGATGCAGTTGACGTAGACGCGGTACTGGCTGAAGCCATGCAAATGGCCGAAATCATCAAGCCAATGATTGCCGACATCCCTAACCGTTTATCTGAACTGCGTAAGTCCGGTCAAGATGTCATGCTCGAAGGTGCACAAGGCACGTTACTGGACATCGACCACGGTACTTACCCATTCGTGACCTCCTCCAGCACCACGGCTGGCGGCGCTTGTACTGGCTCTGGTATTGGCCCTCGCCACATTGATTACATCCTCGGCATTACCAAAGCCTACACCACGCGTGTTGGTTCTGGCCCCTTCCCGACCGAGTTGTTTGATGACGTGGGTGCTTACATCGCCAAGCAAGGCAATGAATTTGGTTCCACCACGGGGCGTCCGCGCCGTTGCGGCTGGTACGATGCGGTTTCCCTGCGTCGCGCCATGAATATCAATTCCATCAGCGGCCTGTGCATCACCAAGCTGGATGTACTCGACGGCATGGAAACTGTGCGCATTTGCACCAGCTACACGCTGGATGGCAAGATTATCGACGTACCACCAGTAGATACCGATGCGTTCGAGCGTTGCGTACCGGTGTACGAAGACATGCCGGGCTGGAGTGAATCCACCTTTGGTGTTACCAACTATGACGCGCTGCCTGCCAACGCCAAAGCCTACCTCAAGCGTCTGGAAGAAGTGGTCGAAACCCCGATCGACATCATTTCCACAGGCCCTGACCGTGACCAGACCATTATCCTGCGCGACCCTTACGCTGCATAATGGATAACATGGATGTTAACCGCCGTTTTGGTGGCATCGTCCGTACTTACGGTGAAGCGGCATTTAACCGCTTCACCCGTTCCCATGTGTGCATCATCGGTGTGGGTGGCGTAGGCTCCTGGGCCGTTGAAGCCCTTGCCCGCAGTGGCATTGGTACACTGACCCTGATTGATCTGGATAATGTCAGCGAATCCAACATCAACCGTCAGTTAGTTGCACTCAGCAGCACCATAGGCCGTGCCAAAATCGAGGTATTGCGGGAACGTTGCCTCGACATAAACCCTAACTGCCAACTGCATCTTGTTGAAGATTTTATCGACAAGGACAATCTTGCGAACCTCATTCGCCCGGAATTCGATTACGTGCTGGATTGCATCGACAATGCCCGCACCAAAGCCGCCCTGATTGCTTATTGCCGCCGCAACAAAATCCGCCTGATTACTGCCGGTGGCGCGGGTGGGCAAAAAGACCCCAGCAAAATCCGCCTGACCGACCTAACCAAAACCGTGCAAGACCCCTTGCTTTCGAAAGTGCGCAAGGAACTACGCCAGCATTACGGTTTCAGCAGCAACCCCAAACGCCGCTTTGACGTGCCCGCTGTGTGGTCGGAAGAAGCCATGACCTTGCCCGAACGAGCGGATGGTGCAAGCGCCTGTGACCTGAGTTGCGCGGGAGGCATCGGCTCAGTAACGACAGTGACGGCGAGTTTTGCTTTCATCGCTGTCAGCCATGTTTTGGGCAAGCTGGCAGCCCACTAAGTAAGCGAACCTGCCCTTTCTGGTGTATTCTCAGCAATAGAAACCAGAGGAGGAGAATTACGCTATGTCACCCACAGAAAAAACCGACAACAATATTCATGAACCTGAAGCAACAGAAAGCCCCCGTTTGCGGCCGTTTGTTGCCCCTTGCCGTCAGCTTACCCCAACCGCCCCCCTGCGCTGGTTAAAACAAGGCTGGCAGGACTTTAAGCAGACTCCACTACTGAGCATGGCATACGGTTCGCTTTTCATGCTGGCCAGTTGGGTGATTGCCTTATGGTCATGGCAAGTGGGCAGTTTCACCATGCTCATCGTCTTGTTCTCTGCTTTTGTGTTTCTTGGCCCCGCACTGGCCATGGGCTTGTATTCCGTCAGTTGCCAACTTGATCGCGGCATGAAACCCCGCATCGGGTTCTGTCTGAAACAGGGCAGGAAACGCCTCGGCAACCAGATGGTGTTTGCTTTTGCCCTGTTGGTCATCTTTTTGGTCTGGGCGCGAGCTGCCGCCATCGTCAATATTTTCCTACCCATGGCGCGAAGCCCTGACTTTTCGGAATTGCTAACATTCCTGATCATCGGCTCTGTTGTCGGTTTGTTGTTTACCTTGATCGTTTACGCTGCCAGCGTGTTTTCCCTGCCCATGATCATGGATCGGGATGTGGATGCGATTACCGCCGTACTGAGCAGTATCAATGCTGTCCTGAAAAACAAGGCTGCCATGCTGCTGTGGGCGTTGATTATTCTGGGGTCCGTTTTAGTGGGCTTTCTGACGCTGTTTCTGGGCTTTATCGTCACCTTGCCGGTGATTGGCTACGCCAGTTGGCGGGGCTACCGGGAAACCATTATCGGCGATGAATGGCAGCAAGACCCGGAAACAGCCGCCTGATCCGGGTCATGAAACTCAGGTTTTCGGCAGGGTAACGCCGGTTTGCCCTTGGTATTTGCCGCCACGGTCTTTGTAGGACGTGGAGCAGACTTCATCCGACTCAAAGAACAGCATTTGCGCCACGCCTTCGTTGGCGTAGATTTTTGCGGGCAAGGTGGTGGTGTTGGAGAACTCCAACGTCACATGCCCTTCCCATTCGGGTTCCAAGGGCGTTACGTTCACAATAATGCCGCAACGCGCATACGTCGATTTCCCCAGACACACCACCAGCGTACTGCGCGGAATACGGAAATATTCCACCGTGCGTGCCAAGGCAAACGAGTTGGGCGGGATAATGCAGACATCACCTTTGAAGTCGACAAAGCTCTTTTCGTCAAAGTTCTTCGGGTCAACGATAGTGCTGTTGATATTGGTGAAAATCTTGAATTCGTTGGCACAACGCACGTCGTAACCGTAACTGGATGTGCCGTAGGAAACGATTTTTTCCCCATTGACCGAACGGATTTGCCCCGGCTCAAAGGGTTCGATCATGCATTGTGCGTCCGCCATACGGCGAATCCAATGGTCAGATTTGATACTCATTGACGTACTCCTACCCCGCCTTGACGCTGGAATGGCACACTGATGAATGGTAGTTTCACCGCCCCCGTTAAGTCGTATTGCAGGCTACGGGTTTTCATCGCTTCCGGTGCAAGTTGCAGCAATTGCATGAAATCCAGCTTCACCGGAATATTGATGGGCATTTCCTGACGTGCGCCAATGCTCATATCCTGAGATTGATCGCCGCTGGCAACCGGATGCCCATTCAAGCTTAAGCCGTATTGGATGCCTTTCAACGGAATAGGGAAAGCATTCGGGTTAGCGACATTGAGCGTCACAACCGCAACCCCTTCGGTCAGGGAAATATCCTGTAAGCCGATGTTCTGGATGGAAATCTTGGGTTGTTCAATAACACCGGGGACGCCGCTGGCACAGGCTTGCAACAGTAAGGCAGAGGATAACAGGATCGAAATTCGTTTCAGCATGGATTGTTCTTCATATTAGTTGGACGTGCTGAATACTAACAAAAAAGCCGTGGCAGATACCACGGCTTAATAGTGACTCACACGAAAGCGTGAAAGTGTTTAAACGTTCATGATCTTGATAGTCGGGAACTTGGTGCTGTAATCCTTGGCTTTTTGTGCCAAACGTGACGCAGCACGGCGGGAAATATCCTTGTAGATTTTCGCCACAGCGCCATCCGGGTCAGACACGACGGTTGGATTACCGTTGTCGACTTGCTCACGGATTTTAATGTCCAGTGGTAAGCCACCAAGATAATTCACGTCGAATTGCTCAGCCATGCGCTGACCGCCGCCTTCGCCGAAGATGTGCTCGACCGTGCCGCAGTTGCTGCAAATGTGCATACTCATGTTTTCGACGATGCCAAGAATAGGCACTTCGACCTTCTCGAACATTTTCAGACCTTTACGCGCATCCAGCAACGCAATGTCTTGCGGGGTAGTGACGATGATCGCACCCGATACCGGGATTTTCTGCGAAAGCGTCAACTGGATATCGCCCGTGCCCGGTGGCAAATCCACCACGAGGTAATCCAGATCGCCCCAATTGGTGTCACCCAGTAACTGTTCCAGTGCTTGCGTTACCATAGGGCCACGCCAGATCATCGGGGTATCTTCTTCAATCAGGAAACCGATCGACATCGCTTTGATACCGTGGTTTACCATAGGCTCCAGGCTCTTACCGTCAGAAGACTCCGGTTGACCCGAGATACCTAACATACGTGGTTGGCTGGGGCCGTAGATGTCCGCATCCAGCATCCCGACGGTTGCGCCATCGGCTTTGAGTGCCAACGCCAGATTGACGGCTGTCGTGGACTTACCAACGCCGCCTTTACCAGAAGCAACCGCAATGATGTTTTTGATGCCATCCTTACGCTTGACACTTTTTTGCACGGCATGAGCAGCTACCTGCGTGGTAACGCTGACAGTGGCATCAGCAGCGCCCGCAGCCGTCAGCGCTGCCTTGATTTCGGCGGCCAGCTCATCGCGATACTCACCCGCCGGATAACCTTGCACGATGTTGACCGTTACCTTGCCGCCATCCACTGCAATGTCCTTGACTTGATGCAGGGATACGATGTCCTGCTCCAAATAACGGTCTTTGATGCCTTTCAGTAACGCTTCAACTTGCTCGCGTGTCATATCTGTCATTCTGGTCTCCTCAATAAACGTGAAAATCTGGGCGCGATTCTACACCATCTAAAGGCATACTCGAAATAAGCCCGCATTTATGAATGACAACCGCCAATTCGACGCTAATCAGATGTTGTAGGCATAAAAAAAGCGGGGTTGCTGGCTCAAGGCAAACCCCGCTAGGGAGATGCTGCCCGGTGTTCGGAGGAGTATGGGCAGCGGTGCGAAAACATTTACATTATTGTGTGTATGGTTACATAGCCATTTGAGGCATCATGCCGGGTTTTAGTTCCCGTGCGGGGAACATACGAGCAATCATGCTGGCCGTTTCACCCATCTGGTAAGTTTTACGTGGTAGTTCATGACCATCCATCAGGCTTTCCAGCGTGATATCTTCCATAAACTGTTGAAACTGCGCACTTAGATCTAACCACATTTGTTGTACCAAATGTTGATCCAGAGACTCTGTCCGAGTAGAGCCTAATCGCCCAGCGACTGATTCTTCTTCGGCTGCCAAAACGATATCTGCCAAGGTAATTTCATCGGCATGGCGACTCAGGCGATAACCACCACCAGGGCCACGGATGCCTTCGACCAAACCTTCGCTACGTAAGCGGGCAAATATCTGTTCCAAGTAAGACAACGAAATGCCCTGCTGCGCTGCAAGATCACCCAAGCGCACTGCACCCTCATCGTCGTGGATAGCCAATGCCAGCATCGCCATAATGGCATGTTGACCTTGCGTGGATAGTTTCATGTCTGTCTCCTATGAATTCTTGTTGCTGATCCTTGACAAGAACTATACGATGCGCAGAACTTAAGGAAAAGTCGAATTTTACACCTTAATACTTCGTTTTTTACGAAGTATTACGCGTTAATGCCTAATAGCTTCAGCCCTTACGCAGCATATCCAGGTTACGTTGTGCATCACTGCTACCGCTACGAGCTGCACCAGAAAACAGTTGTTCAGCCTTTTTTGCATCCTTCTTGACGCCGTTACCCAACACGTACAATACACCAAGGTTATTCTGGGCTTCGGTGAAACCGGCAGTGGCAGCCTTCTCATACCAGTAAGCCGCTTGATTGTAATTCTGGTTCACGCCACGCCCATCCTCATACAACAGGCCAAGGTTATATTGGGCTTTCGGATACCCCTGTTTCGCAGCCTGTTCATACCAGTAAGCCGCATCACGCAAGTCGGAAGGTAAACCGCCAAGGCCGTCTTCATACATGGTTCCCAGCATCAACTGTGCCTGCTTGTCGCCTGCTTCCGCCGACTGACGTAATACTTCCGGTTCAATACCGGTCAGGTCAACATTGCCAGACGTACTAGCAGTATCTTGCTCAGGTTCTGAGGCGGGTACGGGGTCAGGCTCGGACAAAGATACTTTGGTAGCCACTGGCTCCGGGTAGCTGGCAGGGTCGACCACAGGAGCCATTGCTTGCGGGCGTAATACTGGCGGTGGCGGGGCGATAGCAACCGCCTGTGGCGCTTCTACCATCACAGGTGCAGTGGCAACCGCTTGAGCAGATGCACCATTATTCAAGGAAAGCAATGCCAAACGCGCGGCAACATGCCCCTGAGACGCCGCTTGTTGGAACCAGTTACGTGCCTGCTGCGCATCTTCTGCCACGTATTGTCCGTTGGCATACAACAAACCAAGGCCATACTGGGCTTCTACATAACCTGCTTGTGCAGACTTTTTTTGCCACTCCAGTGACTGTTGGATATTGGCAGGGGAACTGTCACCCTTGCGGTATTGCATCGCCAGCTTGTACTGGGCTTTAGCATCCCCCTGCTCGGCTGCGGCCTGAAGTGTTGCCTGTTCATTGGCGGGATTCGCCTCCATCTTTCGGCGGTTACGATACCAGCTTTCGACGCTGGAACCACTAGATACAGCCTGTTCCACAGCCGGTGCTGAAGTACTTGCCCCACCCTGCCACGGTGGCGGAGCTTCATTCATATTCACTTGCTTAGCGGGTGCAACAAGCTGATCCGCCCCCGCAACAGCAGGTATCAGCGCACAGACAAAACCAAGCAACAAGGCTGGAGAGGTAAACAGGAAAAATGCCCGTTGTGGTGCATGGGTGGTTGTCATGGTAGCCCCGAATATTATCGTTATAGGTTAGATAGACGCTAAGTCACTATTCAGGGAGTTATAAGTGCAAACAGCCAAACCGTAGATGAATAGCCAGTCACTTTCCGATAAAATGCCTGCATGAATGATGAAACCTTACTACGTTATAGCCGCCAGATCCTGCTACCCGACGTTGACATTGACGGACAGGAACGCTTGCTGGCTTCCAAAGCCCTGATTATTGGCATGGGGGGCTTGGGTGCGCCGGTGACGCTTTACCTTGCCGCTGCTGGAGTGGGACAATTGACACTCGTCGATTTCGATACAGTGGATTTGACTAACCTGCAACGTCAGGTGATCCACAGCACCGCCAGTATCGGGCAATTGAAAGTCGCCTCTGCCGCGCAGACCGCACGGGCATTAAACCCCACCATCCAGATTGATACTATCCAACAACGACTGGACTATGCGGCACTACTGGCAACGGTCGCCTTGCATGATGTGGTAGTGGATTGCAGCGATAACTTCCCTACCCGTTTCAACCTCAATCTGGCGTGCAAAACGGCGGGTAAGCCACTGGTTTCCGGGGCGGTGATCCGTCTCGAAGGGCAAATCACCACCTTCGATTTTCGCCAGCCAGATAACGCCTGTTACCGTTGCCTTTATGGTGAGGAAGGCGAAACCGACGATACGTGCAGCACCACCGGCATCCTCGCCCCCGTAGCAGGCATTATCGGCAGTATGCAGGCCACCGAAACACTCAAGGTTTTGCTGGGCTTACCCACCTTGAGCGGACGGCTGTTACTGCTGGATGCCAAGTACATGGAATGGCGGGAAATGCGCCTGAAGCAGGATGCAAACTGCCCGGTGTGTCACCCGCACCATTCCTGATCTAGGCAGCAATCCAGGTGGTTTAATTCTTCAAAAGCAAAATATCTGCATTCATAGCCTAAACAATAACTATTATCTGAAAAGGCTAGTCTTATTATAGTTCAAAATATAAGCTACTCATGGTGAACCAAAGTGACTAGTGCCTCGTCAAACCAGCGGGCATGTTTTTTATTAATTGGAGATAGTTTATGAGTTTTGTCAGTGAATTCAAAGAATTTGCAATGAAAGGTAATGTTGTGGATCTCGCCGTCGGCGTAATCATTGGGGCAGCATTTGGCAAAATCGTTTCATCTTTGGTAGATGGCGTTGTCATGCCACTGCTGGGGTTATTAACAGGTGGCATCGATTTTAGTGACATGGCATACAAACTCAAAGATGCCGTCGGTGTTGAAGGGGCTCCCGATTACGTACCAGCGCTTGTCCTCAAGTATGGTGCTTTTGTTCAAACCATTTTTGACTTCATCATTGTAGCCTTGGCTATTTTCATTGCAGTTAAAGCCATGAACAAAATGAAACGTACTCAAGAAGCCGTACCAGAAGCACCTGCTGCGCCTTCTAACCAAGAAGTATTACTGAGCGAAATCCGCGATCTGCTTAAGCAAAAGTAAATATCCGGTAGAGGGGCAACACATAGCCCCTCTACCAATCACTTATAAATTCATATCTTGCCGTGACAAACTCAACACATCGTTGCACAATGTGACCCGACTAAAAATTCAGTCTGGTAAATAAACGAACGAAATGCACCTAACAGCCAAATACCTCGACCTACTTGCTGACAATCATCTTCCCCAAACTGTTCTGTTTAATGTTTTCGATACCACGACCATCGAACGTGGCATTGATTATTGTGAAACGGGAAAAGTCACTCATTTTCGAGCAGAAAAAAGTGGCAATGGTAACATTTCTATCACAGCCAAAGTGCAGGGTAGTGGTGAAGAACCTTATGTCACGGTAGTCAACTACAACGAGCACTCCCCGCGTTGGGTGACTGGCGTTTGTACATGCCCTGTCACCATGGCCTGTAAACACGCTGTTGCCACCCTGTTTGAATACCTTGACCACGCTCGAAAACAAAAAGCCAAAGAACCTCAACGCAAAGCTGTTCCCGCTTTTATGGCCGCAACCATGCCGACAGCCAGAGCAGCAACACACTCACCTGTCGATTTATGGCTGCAATCATTAAGCAATGCGGATAAACCCTCTCTCCCAGCCTTTGAGGGTGAGGCCGACATTAACAACACCCATTTGCTTTACCTACTTGACATAGATGCCTACGAACACCCTAGTTTGAGCCTATACAAAGCCAATGTGCTGAAAAAAGGTGGTTATGGCAAGCCCTCCCACGTCCAACTAGAAGCCCTCCTAACCCCTTACCGCGCCCGCAACTTCGGTTACGAACCTCACGACCTGATGATTGCCCAACTGCTCGCGATGCCAGGAATGCGCTTTTTGCATCACTGGAACAAAGGCACTTTAAACGGTAAAACTGGCGAACAAGTACTTCTCGAAATTCTCAAAACTGGGCGAGCTTTCTGGGCAAATGTCGACACATGGCAACGCGATATACAACCGCTGCATTGGGGAAAGTCGCTAGAATTCCAATTTGAATGGCAAAAAAATAATGACACATTCACGGTCAGCCTAACCCCTGAACGCCCCATCACCCGCTATTTCTGGCTCAATAACAAGCTCTGGTACATTGACACGGAAACACAAACATGCGGCTGGTTACAACACCCTGACCTTAGCTTCGCACAAGTTGAAAAATTCCTGAATGCACCACCGATACCCGCCGAACAAGCCGAACGTGTCAGTGAGCGCTTATTAGAAGTCCTACCGGATGCTGAAATTCCCGCTCCATCCCTAAAAGTGCACCAGCAAATCGAAGATGTGCACGCCACACCCATACCCGACCTGTACCTACGCACCGTCACGCTGCCGGAAACCGGCCTTGAAACTCACATTGCCAGCCTGCGCTTCCATTACGCTGACAAGCTGCTACAGCCCGCCCAACACAAGCCCAGCACCTTGTTGAAAACGGGCAAACAACGCTACCGCATCCACCGCGACCTTGACGCTGAACAACAAGCACTCGACACCCTTGAGGACTACGGTTTTGAAACAGCCAACAACCGATTTCCTGACCTACACCGTCTTGAACTGCTAATGCACCCGGACTCCCCAGCACTGACAGCATTACGCTGGAATGATTTCCTCGACCACGGGGTAGAGGCATTGCGTGCGGACGGCTGGAACGTCACGCTGGATGACGCCTTTGACCTGAATTTTGATATCGTCGGCGACCTCGATGCCGCGTGGGAGGAAAGTGCCAACGGCAACGACTGGTTTGAAATCAGCCTCGGCTTTGAGGTGGAAGGCCAGCGTATTAACCTGCTGCCAATTCTGGTCGACATGCTCGGGCAAATGGAAAGCCCACAAGCCTTGCGTGATTTACTGGAACGCCAGCCCTACATTTTCGTACCGCTATCCGGCAACCGCTGGGCCAAACTCGAATCACAGCGCCTGGGTGGAATCCTCGACACGCTGGTCGAACTCTACGACCACCAGCCACTCAATGCCAACGGCAATCTGGAACTCAGCAAATACCAAGGGACGGCACTGGGCGCACTGCTCAACGCCCCCGGCATGAAATGGAAAGGCGCGGAAGAACTCCTCATCCTCACCCAGAAATTGCAGGATTTCCAAGGTATTCAAGCCATTACACTACCGGAAGGTTTGAATGCCGAATTGCGCCATTACCAGCACGACGGCTTGAACTGGCTACAATTCCTGCGCGAATACCAGTTCAACGGCATCCTCGCCGACGACATGGGCTTGGGCAAAACCCTGCAAACCCTCGCGCACTTACTGATAGAAAAGCAGACCGGGCGACTGGAACAGCCCGCGCTGGTCATCGCTCCCACCAGCCTGATGGGGAACTGGCGCCGCGAAGCAGCTCGCTTCACTCCTGATTTGCGGGTGCTAATCATCCACGGTAATGAGCGTCACAAGCACTTTGAGCATCTGGGTGAATATGACCTGATCCTCACCACTTACCCGCTGATCGTGCGTGATGAAGAACAATACCTGCGCCAAACCTTCCACTACCTGATACTGGATGAAGCCCAAGCCATCAAGAATGCGGCTTCACGTACCACCCAAGTGATTTACACCCTCAAAGCACGCCACCGCTTGTGCCTGACCGGCACACCACTGGAAAACCACCTCGGCGAATTATGGTCAATGTACCACTTCCTGATGCCCGGCTTTTTGGGTGCGCACGACAAATTTACTCGCCTGTTCCGCACCCCGATTGAAAAACAAGGCGATGTAGGCAGGCAACAGCAATTGCGCCAGCGGGTATTGCCCTTCATGTTACGTCGTACCAAGGAACTGGTTGCCAGCGAATTGCCCCCCAAAACCGAGATCATCCGCAGCGTGGCACTTGAAGGCAAACAACGCGACCTGTACGAAACCGTGCGCCTCGCGATGGACACCAAGTTACAGGAAGAAATCGGCAAAAAAGGTTTCGCCCGCAGCCATATCATGATTCTCGACGCACTACTGAAATTACGCCAAGTCTGCTGCGACCCACGTTTGGTCAAGCTCGACAAAGCAGCCAAGGTCAAACAGTCCGCCAAACTCGAACTGCTGATGACCTTATTGCCAGAAATGCTCGAAGAAGGCCGCAAGGTCTTGCTGTTCTCGCAATTCACCTCGATGTTAGCTTTGATCGAAGAAGAACTGATTGCCTCAAAAATTGCATACACCAAATTGACCGGGCAAACCAAAAACCGCGATGAAGTCATTGCCGACTTTCAGGAAGGCGATGCCAAAGTATTCCTGATCAGCCTCAAAGCAGGCGGTACCGGGCTAAACCTCACCGCTGCCGACACCGTTATTCATTACGACCCGTGGTGGAACCCAGCGGCGGAACAGCAAGCTACCGACCGCGCTTACCGCATCGGTCAGGACAAACCCGTATTCGTCTATAAACTGATTACGGAAGACACAGTGGAGGAAAAAATCCTCAAGCTGCAAGAGAAAAAGCAGATGTTGGCCAATAGCCTGTACTCAGAAGCTGGAGCGCAAGAAAGCGTGCGCTTCAGCTCTGAAGACTTGATGGACTTACTGAAACCGCTGGAGCAGTGAGTTAGTAAACAGCAACTGCCCCACGTATTTCGCCCCGGCGGGTGTCAAATGCCCGCCGTCGTAGGAAATCAGTTGCGCATCATCCGTGAACAGGCGGCAGCTTGCGCCTTCCCCGCAAATCAGGCGTTGCTGATCCACGAAAACCTTATCCCCCAAGCTATCACGCAATAGCTGGTTGGTTGCCAAAGGCTTGGGGTCAACCTTGTTGCTCAAGACGCGTAATTCATCGTCGGATAGCTTCAGGTAATTCCTGACCGACACTCGGCCGAAATCCTTTGCCCCCAACACCACCAAAGACTGCTCAGCGCGTAAGTTCATGCTTTTAAGGGTTTCTGGCAACAGTTTTGCTGCCCATTCTTGCCAACGAGCCACCATAATCACCACATCAGCTTCAGCAATCTGCGCGGCTGCCTGCGTCAGGTTATCGGATGCCTCACATAAAGCGGTATCCTTAGGCTGGATATTTTCTGCACCCTTTTCGCCAAAAAACATCTGGCAACGGGTGGGAATGTAGCGGGTACTCAGTTGGTAATTCGCCAAGTAGCCATTTTCCAGCACGCTGTTGAAGAAATCCTGCGCATGGCTGTCGCCGATAATCAGCGCTTTTTTACGCTTGTCGGCAGGGTCAAACGGCTTTTTTTGCACAGCAAGGAAGCGCTGGCGGGTGTATTCGCCGCTGACTTCGGTATCAGTCGCTTTCAATAATGCCTCGCGGCTATCGGCTGATGCAGGCATCATGCTGCCAAAACACAACAAGCCCACAAATAATGGTATATACATTTTCATCATCATTTTCTCACTCTGCAAAGCGGCTTGCCAGCCCATCAGTCAGCACTAAGGCTGCGCCCAAGGCGATAAACAGCAAGCTGCCAATCACCGCACCGCTGAAAATTTGGGTACGAGTAAAACGGCTGCGGTCACGGAACGGCTTTTCCACAAAGCGCCAGCTAAACCACGCCAGCACCAACGTCAGCACACTCAAGCCTGCCATGAAAGCCGTGCTTGGCTCATCCAGCGCCTGCATCCGTGCAAACACAAACAGGGGCTGATGCCACAAATAAGCACTGTAGGAAATCAGCCCGATACCCACCAACGGCGGGCTGGCCAGCAACTTGCCCACCCACGTGGCTGGCGTCGCCGCCACAATCAGCAGCAGTGCCCCGACGGTCGGCACTAACGCATACAAGCTGGGAAACGGAATGCCGTCATGAAAGAAAAACACCGCATAACCCAGCAAGGCAAGACCACCTAGACTGCCCACTTGTGCCAGCATTCCTTGTGGAGAAGCTTTATTTTGCAAGTAGAACGCCGCCAATGCCCCCAGCATCAATTCCCATGCCCGGCTGGGAATCAGGTAGAAATTGGCTTCCACCGAACCGCGCCATAACCATTCCGACCAGCCCAAGCTCAGCAAGGCGACCAGCGAAATCAACCCTACCAACCAGCGCTTGCCCAAGCCCCATGCCAACAGCATGAACAGTGGAAACACCAGATAATATTGCTCCTCAACCGCGAGGCTCCACGTATGCAGCAAGGGAATCTGTTCCGCCGTCGCCGCAAAATAATCGGTCTGCAACCAAAACAGGATATTGGAAGCAAACACCGCTACCGCTGCCATACTCTTACCAAAGTCGACCATTTCGGCGGGCAGCAATAGCCACCACGCCAACGGCAAACACGCGAGTAATACGAAAAATAAAGCAGGTAAAATGCGCCGGGCACGGCGTTCATAGAAACCGGCGACAGTGAAACGTCCCGCCGCCAGTTCTTCCAGAATGATCGAAGTAATCAGGTAGCCGCTGATGACAAAAAAGACATCCACACCCACAAAGCCGCCGCTCACCGCCGCAAACCCGGCATGGAACAAGATCACCGGGATGACCGCCAAGGCGCGTAACCCGTCAATTTCCTTTCTGTAAATCACGTTGGCGCTTACCCAAAAGCGCTTATTCTACCAGACCCAATACACCCGCGCCTCGATCTTCTGGCACATCCGTAATACCGCGTAACTGGCGGCTGGCGTTGATCAGGTCGTGGATAATCGGCATTAATACCAGCTCAATCGCCATCAGCATTTTGCTGCTGGGAACCACCATGGTATTGCGGCGCGTCATGAACGCCCCCGGAATATCCGCGAGCAACGGGACGAAATTAGGCCAGTATTTGTCGATGAAATGGATAATCAGATAGCACTCATCCGCCGACGGCACCGCTTCAGCCCCAAACGGGTCAGACGTATCCACTAAGGGAATAAGCTGGAAATTGATATGCGTGCGCATGAATTGCGGGGTAATGTGGCTCACATAATCGTTGAGACGCTTCAGCAAAGCTTCTTTCGCATCCTCCAACGGCACACTACGGTTGTAGACTTCGTGCTGGATTTTACTCATCCACTCCAGATTCGCATTCGGCGCAATCCCGATCGACAAGTCGGGGTATTGTGACAAATCAATCTCGTCGACCGAAGCAGCGCCATGCAAACCGCGATACAACAATAAATCGCTGTCAGGATCCATACGTTCCCACGGCGTAAACGTGCCGACTTCCTGCCCGAATTTGCGTGCTTGGGTGTCGGTGTGCAAGTAGTGCCGAGACAAACCACCACCTGTTGCCGCGTATTCAAAAAACAGGCTTTCCAGCTTTTCGAGATGGTTGCCTTCAGGGCCGAAATGCCCCAGGGTTTTGCCTTGTTGTTCGGCCTCACGCACCGCTTCACGCATGGTGTTACGGTCATAACGGCGGAAAGCACTGCCGTCAATGTAGACCGCTTTGACCCGCTCCCGGTAAAAAATCCGCTCCAATGCTTGGATAACCGATACTGAACCCGATTCCATAGCGCCGGTAATGGCAACAATAGGATGCTCTGCTGACATGAATCCTCCTCCTAAAAAACGTGGTGAAGTGGAGCATACCACCAGCCTATTGGGTTCGATACCTACCCTTATTGAGGGGCAAGCTGCTGCCAAGGCTGGCTTCATGCACTTCAAAGTGCTCCAGTTCTGGCAGGTAATATTGCCCCGCTTTGAGCAGTTTAAGTAAAAACGTGGGGGTGGCTGTGGCAAACCAGTGGCTGCGGTAGCGTTTTTCTTGCAGAAACAGCAGCACGTCAAAGGGGTTGTAGACGGATTCGCCCAGCCAGTTGTAACCGTTGTACCAACGGCGCATTTGCTCCAGATTGACCCCCGGCAGATAGTCAGCGAAGTTTTGTTCCAATTCAACTTGGGTGTAACCGCACAGACTGGAATAGGTGGAACGCAGAGTGATGTCTTGCAGGTTATTCAAATCACTGAACAGCGAGACTTGCGAGAATTTCGAGACGCCAGTTAGTAACACGAAGCGTAGCAGGGTGTCGCCCCCTTTCAACACAGAATACAGGTTTTTCAGGCCGTCACGCAGTTAGATAGCCCGTTCTGGGTGGTCGATCTGGTCGTTCATGGGCTTGTCGCATTCGTCGATTAGCACCACGGCGGATACCGATAGGGAGTTTTTTCATGCGTTGCCGTGCCTTTCGAGGATACAAGGCAAGTATAGCGGAAGTGGGTCGAAGATGGTGTTTCGTGTCGTTTGATACCGATTGTACAAGCCTCCCTCGACGACCTCAAAACCCCATTATGGCAGCGTTTCCGCTCACCCCTATCGCCCAAAGATGACCGCGAGTTTCTATCCAAGCTGAAACTGATTATCCTCACCGAAAGCGAACAGTTATCCGGCAAACGCCCGGTCTATCGCCTGATTGATGATGCCGAGCTTTTGCTGACCTTGTTTGCAGCCCCGTCACCCCACGGCGATCCATGAAAACATCGGGCGGTTTATGTTCTCCCCGCTAGATTCTGGTACGATACCCACCTTATTTAAACTGCTGATGATGTAAACATGAACCGCACAACCCAACTCCAGCAAGCCCTTGCCGACCGCATCCTGATTCTTGACGGCGCGATGGGTACGATGATCCAGCGTTACAAGCTGGAAGAAGCCGATTATCGTGGCGAACGTTTCGCCCATTGGCACACCGATGTCAAAGGCAATAACGACTTGTTGGTGTTGAGCCAACCGCAGATTATCCGGGCGATTCATGGCGAATACCTCGCAGTTGGTGCGGATATTCTGGAAACCAACACCTTCAACGCCACCACGATTTCGATGACCGATTACGACATGCAAGAGCTATCGTATGAAATCAACGTGGCGGCGGCAAAGCTGGCGCGTTCGGTTGCCGACGAATACAGCACGCCGGAAAAACCACGTTTCGTCGCAGGCGTACTCGGCCCCACCAGCCGTACATGCAGCATTTCGCCCGACGTGAACGACCCCGGTTTCCGCAACGTTACCTTCGATGCGCTGGTGGTAGCCTACATGGAATCCACCCGTGGCCTGATCGAAGGCGGCGCGGACATTATCCTGATCGAAACCATTTTCGACACCCTCAATGCCAAGGCAGCGGTATTTGCGGTCAAGCAAGTGTTCGACGAAGACGGGATCGAGTTGCCGATCATGATTTCCGGCACAATTACCGATGCATCCGGGCGCACGCTTTCCGGGCAAACCACCGAAGCGTTTTACAATGCGCTGGCACATTCCGATGCCATTTCCTTCGGGCTGAACTGCGCACTAGGGCCGGATTTGCTGCGCCAGTATGTCGAAGAAATGTCGCGCGTATCCGCCACCCACGTTTCTGCCCACCCGAATGCCGGGTTGCCGAACGAGATGGGCGAATACGACATGGATGGCGCGGAAATGGCCGTCCACATCAAAGAATGGGCGCAGAGCGGCTTTTTGAACATCGTCGGCGGTTGCTGCGGCACCTCGCCAGCACACATCAAGTCGATTGCGCAAGCTGTCGCCGGGATTCCACCGCGCCAACTGCCCGACATTACCCCTGAATGCCGCCTTTCCGGGCTGGAACCGTTCAGCATCGGTGCCAACAGCCTGTTTGTGAACGTCGGCGAACGTACCAACGTCACCGGCTCGCTCAAATTCAAGCGCCTGATCAAGGAAGGCCAATACAGCGAAGCCCTCGAAGTCGCACTGGAACAGGTCGAAGGCGGCGCACAAATCATCGACGTAAACATGGACGAAGGCTTGCTGGATGCGGAAAAGGAAATGACCCGTTTCCTCAACCTGATCGCTTCCGAACCGGATATTGCCCGCGTGCCGGTGATGGTCGACTCCTCCAAATGGGAAGTTATCGAAGCCGGTTTGAAGTGCATTCAAGGCAAAGGCATCGTCAACTCGATTTCCATGAAGGAAGGCGAGGAAAAATTCATCCACCAAGCCAAGCTGGTGCGCCGTTACGGGGCAGCGGTGATCGTAATGGCCTTCGACGAGCAAGGCCAAGCCGATACGCAAGCGCGGAAAATCGAGATTTGCACACGCGCTTACAAGATATTGACGGAACAAGTCGGCTTCCCGCCCGAAGACATTATTTTCGACCCGAACATCTTCGCCGTCGCAACCGGCATCGACGAACACAATAATTACGCGGTGGATTTCATCGAAGCCACCCGCTGGATTCGCAAGAACCTGCCGTATGCGAGTATTTCCGGCGGGGTTTCTAACGTGTCGTTCTCCTTCCGGGGCAATAACCCGGTGCGCGAAGCCATCCACAGCGTGTTCCTCTACCATGCCATCAAAGCGGGCATGAACATGGGCATCGTCAACGCCTCACAAATGTCAGTGTACGACGACATTCCCGCCGAGTTGCGCAATGCGGTCGAAGACGTGATCCAGAACAAGGATGCGGGTGCAACCGAACGCTTGCTGGATATTGCCGCCAAATACAAGGGCGACGGCATGACCGAGGTTAAGAAAGAAGACCTCGAATGGCGTTCATGGGCGGTTGAAAAGCGCCTCGAACACGCGCTGGTGAAAGGCATTGATGCCTTCGTCAACGAAGACACTGAAGAGGCACGGCTGAAACTCGGGCGTCCGCTGCTGGTCATCGAAGGCCCGTTGATGGACGGCATGAACGTGGTCGGCGACCTGTTCGGGGCGGGCAAAATGTTCCTGCCGCAAGTGGTGAAATCCGCCCGCGTCATGAAAAAATCGGTAGCCTACCTCGACCCATTCATGGAACTGGAAAAGGCCGGGTGCGAAGTGCAAGCCAACGGCAAAATCCTCATGGCAACCGTGAAAGGCGACGTGCATGACATCGGCAAGAACATCGTCGGCGTGGTATTGCAGTGCAATAGCTACGAAGTGATTGACCTCGGCGTAATGGTTTCTGCCGAAAAAATCCTGCAAGTCGCACGCGATGAGAAAGTGGATATTATCGGTCTTTCCGGGCTGATCACGCCGTCGCTGGATGAAATGGTGCATGTGGCGAAAGAGATGCAGCGGCAGGATTTTCATGTGCCCTTGCTGATTGGCGGGGCTACCACGTCCAAGATTCATACGGCGGTGAAAATCGAGCCGCAGTTTAAGAACGACATCGTGGTGTATGTGGCGGATGCGTCGCGTGCCGTCGGTGTGGCGAGTGCGCTACTGTCGAAGGAACAGAAACCGGATTACGTGGCCAGCATTCGTGCCGAATACGAGCAGGTGCGCGTCAAGCGGGCAGCGAATCAGACCGAACGCAAATTAATCAGCATTGCAGCGGCACGAGAAAACAAGTTCAAGGTGGATTGGGCGAATTACACGCCGCCGAAGCCGACCACCCTCACCCCGCTGGTGTTCAACGATTATCCGTTGGCAGAGTTGATGGAGCGGATTGACTGGACACCATTTTTCCGTAGTTGGGAAATGGCGGGGCGTTTCCCCGACATCCTCACCGATGAAATCGTGGGCGAAGAATGCACCAAGCTGTATGCCGATGCGCAAGCGATGTTGAAAACGCTGGTGGATGAAAAGTGGGTGCAAGCCAAAGCGATTGTGGGTTTCTTCCCGGCGAATGCGCAAGGCGATGACGTGGTGCTGTACACCGACGAAAGCCGCAGCGAGCAACTGACCGTGTTGCACAATTTGCGGATGCAGATGGAACGTAACGGGCAGCAGCCGAATTTCTGTTTGGGCGATTTCGTCGCGCCAATCGAATCGGGCAAAGCGGACTGGATGGGCGTGTTTGCCGTGAGCACCGGCTTTGGCATTGAGCCGCACCTGAAAGCCTTCCGCGCAAAGCACGACGATTACAGCGCCATCATGCTGGAAGCCTTGTGTGATCGTCTGGCGGAAGCCTTGGCAGAACGGATGCACGAGCGCGTGCGCAAGGAATTCTGGGGCTATGCAGCCGATGAAACGCTGGATAACAACGCGATGATTGCCGAGAAATATCAGGGGATTCGCCCTGCGCCCGGCTACCCTGCCTGCCCGGATCACACCGAGAAGGCCACGTTGTGGACGTTGCTGGATGTGGAAGCGAATACGGGCATGGAACTGACCAGCTCATTTGCGATGTATCCGGCTTCATCGGTGTCTGGTTGGTATTTCAGCCACCCGGAATCGCGTTACTTCGGTATTGGGCGGATTGCGCGGGATCAGGTGGACGATTACGCCAAGCGTAAGGGGATGACGATTGCGGAAGCGGAGCGGTGGTTGGCTCCGGTGTTGGGGTATGAGGCGTAAATAATTCGTCTTTGGATTTTCCAGAAGCATCTATTCTTTGATGCTTCTGGAAGAAGACTTTATTTCCCATTACTTTTGACAAGCTCATCGAACGATTGAAATATATTTACTGCCGATTTTGGTTTTGTACCGTGAAAAAAAATCCTCATGAAAATCCCTTCATCTAAAACATTAGATTTTTCATCACCCAGTAAAATCACTCGATTATCAAAAAACCATGGGTAATCTTTTCCTCTTCTATAACCAGCCGCCTCTTTTCGAGTTGACCAACACGCTTTCAAGCCCATTTCGTTACACAATTCAATAAACGCATCCATATTAAGAGCAAGATGAACAACGACGCGACCAAATACAATGCCGAACATATGCTCAATTGGTAATTGCCTAGAAAAAATTGGCAAAGCAAGTGGAATATTCATTCCAGAAATCAAGTTCCATCGTGGATAATTAGGTTTACCCACACACATTTCAAACCAGCCTTTAAATAATTCCGCACTAATAAAACGACTCCTATCTCGATAAACACCGACAAATAAACAATTATCTATATGAGCAAGTGCATATCCCTTACTATTTGATTCATCAATTAGTTTTGACAACTCATCATCCCATAGCTCTAATTTCACCGGATCAGGTTTTATTATAACGCCATGCTTGGAATCTGGGTCAACACTTTGATTATCAGTCAATATTTCATAAACATGTTGTAATCGAGCTTTTTGCCTAATAACTCTATCCATTTGATTGGAAACCTTTAATCCTTCTTTTTCGCGAAAATTATAGATAGAAATTTCATCTGGACTTTGGTTGATAAAATTAACAATCTTCTCATTAACCTCACCTTCTTTAACTTCAGAAGCGAAAACTCCTTGACTTGGATTGATTGTAAGTAAATCACCTATTTGTATAAATGCAGTCAGATCCGATAACAAAGAAAATTGATAAAAATCATCAGAAGTCATACTTCTAGCTGCTTGTCGCACTGACTCAACATTAGAGTGATTTAATGATGGTTGCTTTTTCTCTCTATAAAGTCGACGGGCAATATACAACTGATTTGCAATCATTTTCCAAGCAATAGAATCGATCACTTTACGATACAAAACTTGCTTGCCCGCTATCAGTTTTGACTCATCCATCAGAGATATAATTGCCATTTCTTGAGCTTGATAAAAACCATAGTGAGCCAACGTATAAAATTGGTAACGGAACTCTGGCTTTGTCCATTTTTCATGAATATTTTCTGTTTCAAGTAATGTTTGAGCATTCCCACAAGCCAAATCAGCTAATGCCCGAATTTCTGCTTCTAATTCCACGGGAAAAGCGTTAATTCCATAAACTGGTTTCTTTTTCAATTTACTGCCCCTGTAGCAATATTAATATCCTACCTGCAAAAACAGGTTGAACACAGAATATCACTTGAAAGCAGACAATGGCTACTCTATGATCATTAGTGTACATCTAAAAAGTAGTATTATTTATGCAAGTCATCGGCATCAAAGAACTCCAAACCAATCCCGGCAAGCTAACCAAAGCCTTCCAGAACCACGACTACCTGTTGATCACTAAACACGGTCAACCGCTAGGTCTTGCCCTACCCTTTGCCGAAGGCATCATGGAGCAAGGTTTACTGCCGTGGTTTGCCATCAAAGGCTTTCAAAGCGGGGATTTGAGCCTGGGACAACTCAGCAAAGCACTCGGTAAAAACCAGCACGAAACCATCAAGTTGCTGGGGCTGTTGGGTGTGCCAGTAGCAGATTATGACTTTGCCGAAGACTTGGCAGCACTTGAGAAGATGCTGGCAGCATGAAAGTTATTGTCAGTGATACCACCAGCTTGATTGCGCTGGAAGGCTTGCAATCCATCGACTTACTGTGTGCCGTGTTTGAAAGCATTCTGATTCCACAGGCCGTCTTGAATGAACTGTCCGCAGGCTCGCCCGACATTATCAAGAAAATCAACGCAGCAGGTTGCATTGAAATCATCCGGCTGGAGCCTTCCGAACAACTCACCAGCCTGCAACTGGTACTTGACCCCGGCGAAGCGGAAGCCATCACCTTGGCATTAGAACGCCAGCTTCCGATCCTGATCGACGAACGCAAGGGTCGGGCAATTGCCTTGCAAAAACACCTGATCGTGACGGGATTTGCGGGTTTACTGTTGCTGGCGATTAAAAGGAAGGTACTGCAACCCGTCGTTGCCCAATCCATGCTGGATCAGGCAATCACCAACGGATTTAGAATATCCGACAAGCTCTATCGTCAAGTATCCACCGCTATTTCAGCAGCGTAATCGCCTCAAACGCATCCATCTCGCCCATAGCAGTAGTGCCACTGCCGTCGTATTGGGTTCCCGTACCAACGCTGGCTTTCACCTTTTTGTTCTTGAATTTGGCGGGCATTTCCGCCACTTCATTCCATGCGTCACACAAGGGTGCTGAGCATAAGCCAGAATGCTCCACCCCTTGCTTGTCGGTAATGGTCAGATAACAGTTATCCCCGCATTCATACGCGGTAATCGTGCCTTCGAGGGTTTTACCCGCCGCTTTAGCTTTACTCTCACTGGCAGCCAGTTTTTCCAGAAAAGCGTCAAAGGTGTAAGCGGTTTTGCCTTGCCACTCGATTTTTACCCAAGTGCCATCACGCCCCCCAATCGAATCGGTTTTATCAGTACGAGCCAACACCTTCACTTTGCCGCCATAGGGAACATTCCCCAGCTTCTTGCCCGTGACATCGGCGCTGTTACGCACAGTCAAATTAGGTTGCGCAATGGCTTTATACCAACCCGTACTGGTATCACTCTCTGTCGCTGGCGCCTCTTCCGCATTGGCAATCTTGTTATTCAACACAGCCAGCCGGGAGGTATAAGCCTCTTTCAGACAATCAACGTCTGTACACGCATTACGCTCAGTCGTTAGCCACTCACCTTCTTCCGCTTTCAACGCAGCCTTGTCACGGGTGCCGTCGAGTGCTTTCTGGAAGGACGCAGCTAACAACTCATCCAGATGCGATAATTGCTTGGTATTACAGACCGTTTTCTCTGACCACGTTTTAGCTTTGGCGCAGTTAAAACTGGCGGCATAACTGTGCAGCGGCAGCAACAGCACCGCGCCTAACAAGAAACCTTGAATATTTTTTTTCATGACGCTAACACCACCAATTGTGGTACGGCTGTCTCGGCATCTGCCCACAAAATGGCATTTTGCGCATATTGTTCACCCAGAAACTTGGCATTTTCTAAATCCAACCCCGGCACTAAAAAGCTTTCTTCGCCCTGCCATTCGCCCGCCGGGTCAAGCCCGATCGCGGGAATCGCAGTATAACCATTCTGTTCCAATTCCCCCGCGAGTTGCTGCTGTGCACGGGCATTATCTGCCTCGCTTTGCGGCCAGCTATGTGGGTTGCATGCGGTAATGAATGCCGCGCAGCTATGCCCGCTTTCCTGCAACAACGCCGCAAGCTCCGTAGAAGGACTATCGGTTTTCAGGGTAAAAGCCCCACGTGGATGCTGTACCCGGTAATGGGCAGCGTGATACGCCGCCAACAGTTCTGATGTCATCATGTTGTGTCCCCAATTTATTGAAATCGTTATTCGCCCAGAATCGCCCCACCGAACAAGGAAGGGTTCTGCCAAGCATCATCCTGTTTGGCCTTCCAAGTCAATTTACCATCACGGTCGCCGCCGTCATCGTCATCATCAACGTGTACATCTAACCCCAAGCGATGACCGGAACGCGGGCTAACCCCTAAAGCTGACCAAGGTAACGTCACCTCCAGCACGTAGCCATTGGCTGAGCGGGTAAGTTTTTGGTTTAGCGATAAACTTGCTCCACGGGGCGAGTTTTTACCCAACATCACCGTTCCATTTTTCAGGTTAAAAATGAAGTGAAAGTCATTTCGCTGGTCATACTGGGAAGCCATCGAGGCATCCGCATCCAGATACCATTCAACCGCATCATCCTCCCACGGCACGGTGGAATCATTGACCGCAGGCCGGTCATCTTCAACTCCAATACGCATATAGAGGTTTTGCTGATCCCAACTGGCTTGCCACAAGGCTGCCAAATCCTGCTTACCATCAATCTTGCCATTCACCACATTACGGAGCTGGTAAACCGAGGCTCCCTGCCAAACATTCGCCCTATTGAGCACCTTCCGAATCAAGGCATTACCACCAACAACATATTGCTCATTCGGCGCACTACGCATGGAAATCAGTGTGCTGTCTGGCTGCGCTTGTGATGCCGCCGCTTCCGGTGGAATATTCCCCATCGGAAATGGCGGTGCTTCGCCGGATATAGGCTCGTATTGTGGCGCAGTCGCATCCAGCGGTTCGGACTGGGTTTTCATCGCTTCGAGTGTGCTCACCGGCTTGGTTTGACGCACCAGCGTATTCCCTGCACAGCCGCTCCACCAACACGGGTTAGCTTTAGTGAATGCCAGCAAAGCACGGTGCTTGGGCGCTTGTGAATCTGGCTGGGTAATGTACTCCTTAGTACCAAAGCTACCGTATTTACGGTAAATGCGTGGCGAACTGAAATGTACAAACAATTTACCACCTGCCTGCTTCCAGCCAGTCAATAATTGTTGGTAAATGGATGCCATGCGTGGGTCGCGGTTAGCCGCATAAAACAGGTTGTTCGGGTGTTGCGCATCCGATTTGGTGGTCATTTCTACCAAATGCTGACCACCTTCATAGGCAATTAAATCCACCCCGAAACTTTTGGTCAGTTCCGCTTGCTTGCCCACCAACTTCAGTTCGCCCGGCAAGGAATGTGGGTATTTCGGGTCTGTCATGACACTGAAAATATCATTGACACTACGTGCCGCACGCAAGGCTTTGGCATCCCCGAACACATACGGCGCAACCGCATAAGCATCCGTAAAACGGTAAGCGCCATTGTAGGACAGGATCGTTTTGGTCATCTGGGTACTCCCCACCAAACCCGACATCACCCGCACCACACGCTTGTTGCCTTGGAAAACCTGTTCCCAGATCCCGAACACATCCACCGAACGTTTGGAATAAAACTTGTAAGCGGCCTGATTCGGATCGGGGTCAAGCCCCATCTGTACGCCTTGTTGCTTGGCGTAAGCGTGTTGGGTAAACACCCCGTTCCAAACTTCGTTGGAATATTCCACATACACTTTCAAGCTGGGGTCGAGATTCACTTGCACGTATTCAGCAAAACGGCGGATAAAGTCGTTGCTGGCAGCATGTGGCAAGGAAAACCATGGGTCAGCGTGCAAGCGGTTGGCGAGTTCCACCATGACTTCCATCGGCGCACCCCGGATACCTTCTGCCCCACCCCAGGTCTGCTGGTCAATGCTGGCACGGTCTTCCCACGCATACACCGGGTTACGGGTAATCCCGCTCATGTTCATGAAACGAATGACCCGGTAATCGCGCATAAACGTCAGGTAATCCGGGTTAAAAATAATTTTACCAGAATGCTGCTCAAAGGACAGGTAGTCCCCCCGGCATTGCCCTGCGGCGGCAACACGCTGGAACGGGTTACTGGAACAAATCCCACCCGGTGGCAAAATGCGGATATTGCGTAGCGGGTTGGCTGGGTTGGTCGCCTTGATAAACAAGGTAGCATTCAACTCATTATCCTTACCCGGATCGAGGATGATCACGTCACGCCCCGGCGCTTGATTCTGCACGGTGGCATCATTGCCGTATTCCAGCTTGCCTTCACCCTCGTACAGCACCGTATAAGGGCCGCTGGGAATGGTTCCCGCCGGGAGTTTACTGACAAAACGTGTGCCCACCTGCCCGCCTGTGGAAATACGCGTAGGCCAACCATTACGGTCGTATTCGATATTACCTTTATTAAGCTGTCGCGCTTCCCGGAAGGGCAGAGACATTTTCATTAAATCAATAAACGGCGCACTGGAATCGTCGTCCATGATTTCGTTGGTATTCGTTCCCAGTGCCGATGAACTGTTGTAAAATGCCGCAGCAGGTTTGGCCATCGCCACACCCAGCAACAATAGGCAAGCAAAAGCCCAGCGGCTTCCCCCTGAATGACAAGCTTTTATCATGATTATCTAAACCCCATGTTATCGAAAGCAGCACTAGCCTCGCGCTGACGCCGCCTTATTCCCCAATTTGTTCTTTTTGGAAAACAACTTCGCCTATTAAGTTCCCTGCATTAGCCCTTATACCCACGGTTTGCAGGAAAGTTTGCAGGATGCGGTGAATCCACCTGCATTTTTCGCTATTATTCCATCCTTTTGCTGACAAGCGACTGAATCGGATCTTAATACCATGCAAAAGCTGATTATCGAAGGTGGCGTAACACTGGACGGGGATGTAGACATCTCTGGCGCAAAAAACGCTGTCCTGCCCCTGCTGGCTGCCACCTTATTGGCAGAAACGCCCATGACCATCCGCAACGTGCCACGCCTGAAGGACGTATCCACCCTCGCGGCCGTCATCGCAGGCATGGGCGTCAGTGTCGAGACTGACGAACAGAATAATGTCCATGTTGACACCTCCACCATTCAGCATTTTGTTGCGCCTTATGATCTGGTACGCACCATGCGAGCCTCGATTCTGGTATTGGGGCCAATGGTAGCGCGTTTCGGTGAAGCCGAAGTTTCCCTGCCCGGTGGTTGCGCGATTGGTTCACGCCCGGTCAATATCCACCTTTCGGGTCTGGAAGCGATGGGCGCGAAGATCGTGGTCGAAGAAGGCTACATCCGTGCCACCGCCAACCGCCTCCGGGGTGCGAAAATCGTCATGGACATCGTGACCGTTACCGGCACAGAAAACCTGCTAATGGCAGCGGTATTGGCGGAAGGCACCACGATTCTGGAAAATGCCGCACGTGAACCCGAAGTTGTCGACCTTGCTAACTGCCTGATCGCGATGGGTGCGAACATCAAAGGCGCAGGTACGGATAAAATTACCATTGAAGGCGTGACCAGCCTCAAAGGCATTGATTACAGCGTACTGCCTGACCGTATCGAAACAGGCACATTCCTCGCTGCTGCCGCCATCACTGGTGGGCGGGTCAGGACATTAAAAGCCGCACCTGATACACTCGATGCTGTACTGCACAAATTTACCGAAGCCGGGGCACTGGTCACCACCGGGGCAGACTGGATCGAAGTCGATATGCGCGACCGCATCCTGAAAGCGGTCGACATTCGCACCGACCCGTATCCTGCATTCCCGACCGATATGCAGGCGCAATTCATGGCAATGAATGCAGTATCGCGTGGCATTGGCGTCATTGTCGAAACCATTTTCGAGAACCGCATGATGCACGTCGCTGAATTGATGCGCTTAGGTGCTAACATCCGTCTGGAAGGCAATACCGCTATCGTGGCGGGAATGCCAACGCTCAAAGGTGCGCCCGTCATGGCAACGGATTTACGTGCGTCCGCCTCGCTGGTACTGGCAGGCTTGGCAGCACAGGGCAAAACCACGGTTGACCGCATTTACCATACCGACCGTGGCTACGAACGCATTGAAGAAAAACTCTCCCGGCTGGGTGCGCGAATCCAGCGGGTCAATGGTTAAGCAACTGGTTAACAAACCTGGACACTTATGAAAGATACCTTGACGATTGCGCTCTCTAAAGGGCGCATCTTTAAAGATACCGTACCGCTGCTCAAAGCTGCCGGTATCGAACCACTGGACGACCCGGAAACCAGCCGCAAGCTGATCCTCGACACCAACCGCGACGACGTGAAGCTGGTGATTATCCGCGCCACCGACGTGCCCACCTATGTGCAATACGGCGCGGCAGACCTCGGCGTGGCAGGCAAAGACGTGCTGATGGAACACGGCGGTCAAGACCTGTACGAACTGGTTGATTTGCAAATTGCCCGCTGCAAACTGATGGTCGCCGGGTTCGCTAATCGCCCGCTACCCACTACCGGGCTGAAAGTTGCCACCAAATTCGTCAACTGCACCCGTCAATATTTCGCCGAACAAGGCCGTCAGGTCGATGTCATCAAACTCTACGGCTCGATGGAACTCGCCCCGCTGGTCGGCTTGGCGGATTGCATCGTCGACGTGGTAGATACCGGTAACACCTTGCGTGCCAATGGCCTAGAGCCACTGGAACACATGGCCGACATCACCTCGCGCCTGATCGTCAACAAAGCCTCTATGAAACTTAAACACGCCCCTATCCGTGAACTGATTGCCCATATCCAGCACGCGGTAGAACAAAGGAACCCGGCATGAAATACCAAACAGACGACCTGCGCATTATCGGAATGCACGAACTCGCCCCACCCGTCGAACTACACCGCGAGTTCCCGCTCAATGAAACCGCCACCGAAACGGTACACCTCGCCCGCGAAGAAGCTCACCGCATCCTGCACGGTGAAGATGACCGTCTGCTGGTCGTTGTTGGCCCCTGTTCCATCCACGATGTCGATGCTGCGATGGAATACGCCGCACGTTTACAGCACCTGCGCCATGAACTGAAAGACCAGTTACACATCATCATGCGCGTTTACTTTGAAAAGCCCCGCACCACCATTGGCTGGAAAGGGCTAATCAACGACCCGGATATGGATAACAGCTTCCACATCAACAAAGGCTTACGCATGGCGCGTAAACTGTTGCTGGATCTGAACAATCAGGGAATGCCTGCCGCAACGGAATACCTCGACCTGATCAGCCCGCAATACGTGGCTGATCTGGTCAGTTGGGCGGCGATTGGTGCACGCACCACCGAAAGTCAGGCGCATCGCGAACTGGCCTCCGGGGTTTCTTGCCCGATCGGTTTCAAGAACGGCACGTATGGCAACCTGAACATTGCGATTGATGCGATTGGTGCCTCTTCCCGCCCCCACCATTTCCTGTCGGTTACCAAGGAAGGCAATACCGCGATTTTTGCCACCAAAGGTAACGAGGATTGCCATGTAATCCTGCGTGGCGGGCAAGAGCCGAACTATGATGCCGCCAGCGTTGCGACTGCTGTGGCTGCACTGGAAAAAGCCAAATTGCCACCGTACCTGATGGTCGATTTCAGCCATGCCAACAGCTACAAGGACTACCGTCGCCAGCCGGAAGTTGCCACCAGCGTTGCGGAACAGCTTGCCGCTGGCAGCAAGGCCATTACCGGCGTAATGATCGAAAGTCATCTGGTGGAAGGCAATCAGAAAGCTGATGGCAAAAAACGCGAAGAACTGGTCTACGGACAAAGCATCACCGACGCTTGCATCAACTGGGACACCACGGATAGCGTGCTGCGTCAGTTAGCAGCAGCAGTAAAAGCACGACGGGCAGGCTAACACAACCGAGGTATGAAGAGGGCGTATGCAATACGCCCCTACATTTCCTCCGTAGGGGCGTATTGCATACGCCCTCTTAAATTCCGAGGAGTAACACATGCTCAATATTACCGAACTGAACACCAACGCTAGCGATTTCTGGGCAAAGCTGCAAGAGCTGCTGGCGTGGGAAAGCGTCTCCGATGACGCGGTATTCAACACCGTCAACGGCATCCTCAAAGACGTGCGCAAGCGTGGCGATGCTGCTGTGGTCGAATACACCAACCGCTTCGACCGCATGAGCGTTGCCAGCATGGCGGAGCTGGAAATCCCTGCTTCACGTTTGCAAGAAGCGCTGACCAAAATCACCCCGGAACAGCGCAGCGCACTGGAACAGGCAGCGGCTCGCCTTAAGTCCTACGCGCAACACCAGATCATGGAATCGTGGGACTACACCGAAGCCGACGGCACCTTGCTGGGGCAACAGGTCACGGCGCTGGATCGGGTGGGTTTGTATGTGCCCGGTGGCAAGGCAGCTTACCCCTCTTCCGTGCTGATGAATGCCGTGCCTGCCAAAGTTGCTGGTGTGCCGGAATTGATCATGGTCGTACCCACGCCGGATGGTGAGGTGAACGAACTGGTGCTGGCCGCTGCCGCAATTTCCAACGTTGACCGCGTGTTTGCCATTGGTGGCGCACAGGCTGTCGCCGCATTGGCTTACGGCACGGCAACCGTTCCGCAGGTCGATAAGGTCGTCGGCCCCGGTAATATCTACGTCGCCACCGCCAAGCGCATGGTGTACGGCACGGTCGGCATCGACATGATTGCAGGCCCCTCCGAAATCCTCGTCATCTGCGACGGCAAAACCAACCCGGACTGGATTGCGATGGATTTGTTCTCACAAGCCGAGCATGACGAAGACGCGCAATCCATTCTGGTTTGCCCCGATGCTGATTTCATCGAACAGGTGAAAGCCAGTATCAACCGTCTGGTGGAAGAAATGCCGCGCAAGGCCATCATTTCCACCTCGCTGCAAAGCCGTGGCGTGCTAATCCACGTGCAAGATATGGCTGAAGCGGTGAAAGTGGCGAACTACATTGCACCAGAACATCTGGAACTTTCCGTGGAAAATCCGCGTGAAATGGCGAAGCAAATCCGTCATGCCGGAGCCATTTTCATGGGGCGCTATACGGCTGAAGCGGTGGGTGACTACTGTGCAGGGCCGAACCATGTCTTACCGACTTCACGTACTGCACGTTTTTCCAGCCCGCTGGGGGTGTATGACTTTCAGAAGCGTTCGTCGCTGATTGATTGCTCGGCGGAAGGTGCTTCAGCGCTGGGCAAGATTGCCTCGGTGCTGGCACGGGGCGAAGGGCTGGTTGCCCATGCGCGTTCGGCGGAGTATCGTATTAAAGATTAAGGTTGAATCCTTGAACGAAGCCCCGCCGGTCGGGGCTTCGTTATAGCGCCACAATACAACAATAACGGGAAGCTATCATGACATGTAAAAACCTGCGCCTGTTGCCGCTGCTCTTATGCTGTTGGTTAACCGTAGCACTGGCACAGCCAGAAGAACCGCGTATTGCCGTCAACCAAGTCGGCTATTTGCCCAATGCGACCAAACGCGCCATCCTGCTGAATGCTGATTCCACCGAACCACTGGAGTTAGTGCAAACCCCCGGCGATCTGCTGATGGAAAAGCTACCACTGGAAACAGCACCGCCAGACAGCGATAACTTGCATCTGACATGGGTCGATTTCAGTAAAGTAAAGCTGCCCGGTGAATACTACCTGCGCCAAGGGGAACTCAAATCCGCCCCCTTCCGTATTGGTGTGGATATTTACGATAACCCCTCATGGCTATTGCAACGCAGTTACTACCTGCAACGTTGCGGAGTAGCCTTGCAGGATACGCTCACAGGGTTGGAGCACGCCGCTTGCCACACCAGCGATGCCCTTTACGCCCGCCGCGATGACATCAATCAGGCCAATGAACCGCACCCGGCAACCGGCGGCTGGCACGATGCAGGCGATTTCGGTAAATACATGGCGACAGCTACCGTGACCGTCAATCGCTTGATGAGCCTATACCTGATGCAGCCTGAGCGTTATCAGGATAACGCCTTAAACATCCCCGAATCTGGCAATGGCAAATCCGATCTGTTGGACGAGGTGGCGTTTGAGCTGGATTGGATGCTGAAGATGCAGCGTATGGATGGCGCGGTCTATCGCAAACTGGCTGGAACTGAGTGGGTATCAGCCCGCAAACCGGAAGATGACACTGCCCAACGCTATATTTACGGCATTTCAGCCCCCGAAACGGCCAAGTTTGCGGCGAGCATGGCATTAGCAGCACGAACTTACCGCACAGTTTCTCCCAAAGATGCCGAGCTGTATCAAGTTGCAGCCATCAATGCCTGGGCATGGCTGGAAAAACACCCCAATATGGAGATCGACTGGCGGAAATCAGACGATGGCGGTTCCGGCAAATACCTTTCCTCTGGCACGGATACCGAAACCAACCTTGAGTTCGATGATGATGACCGGCTGGCAGCCGCCATCGAGCTTTACCTGACCACGGGTGAACGCCAGTATCGGGATTACCTGCAAGCCGTTGCACCTAACACCCCCTATACCCTATTTGAGTGGAAAGACCCCTCTGCCCTTGCCCTCTGGCATTTATTGACGTGGGATAAGACCCCTGAACTGGCTACCTTACGCGCCAGCATCAAGGCCAAACTGTTGGAGCGAGCTGATGCGCTATTGGCAACGGTGGAAGACTGCCCCCTACATATGGCTAACAAACGTTTGGTGTGGGGTTCCAACAAAATGCTGGCAGAAGAAGGGATTACCCTGTTACAGGCTTGGCACTATACCGGGGAAGCACGTTATCTGGATGCTGCACTTGATCAAGTCGATTTTCTGTTCGGGCGTAACCCATTTGCACTGTCGTTTGTCACAACCGTGGGCGCACACTCGGTACAAAGCCCCTTGCACTTATTTGGCACTGCCATCAAACGCACTATTCCGGGTTTATTGGTTGGTGGACCCAATGTGTTAGCTCAGGACAACATTGCTCCTCGTGATCAAGGTATTTTCAGTTATGTAGATGATGAACGCGCCTATTCGGTGAATGAGTACGCAATTGATTACAATGCAGCCATTATTGGTTTGCTGGAAATATTAACCATTTACCAAAAATCGCCTATATCGCAACCGAACTGACAAAATTTTCAACTATTTGCAAAAAAATAACAAAAATCATGCTTTAGCCCTTTACATTAGAAAGTACTAATATTATGATATTCACACATTGAGGATTTCTCACCTACCAACGCTAGGAGACACTATTATGAAACTGCAAACTATCGCACTCGCTACCCTGATCGCTTTATCTGGTGCTGCTTCCGCTGACTTCACCGACGGCTTTGACAACGGTTCTGGCTACGGCAACGGCTATGGTAATGGCACGGGTTCTACTGCTGCGAATGGTAACGGCTACGGCAACGGTAATGGCGATGTGAACGGCTGGGGTCGTGGTAAAGGCGACGCTGACGGCGAAGTTGATTTCGCGATTACCTTCAAAGGCAAAGGCAAAACCAACATGGCGACAGACATGGCTGCTAACGGTAAAGGCAACGGTGACTGGTACGGCGCTGGCAATGGCTACGGTTACGGCAATGGTGCTGGCAACGGTTACGGCTACAGCAACACAGCTAAGAATGGCAATGGTTACGGCGCTCCGGCAATGATGGCTCCACAGATGATGCCACAAATGCCAACGGCTGCTGCCCCACAAGCTGCACCAGTACCTGTTGCTCCAACAGCAACTGCACCTGTTGCAACACCTGCAAAGTAATCTGCAAGCATCACAGTTTGCTAAAGGCGTCCTTCGGGGCGCCTTTTTTGGTTTATTCTCCTCCAAATTCCCGTATTATCCCGCCTTTACCCCCTGATACAGACGTATTACCGCATGAATCTATCTGATATTCTAAAATCTTGGCCGCTTTACCTATTACCGCACCATTTCATTTCCCGCTTGGTGTTTCGCCTGACACGGGTGCAATGCCCCCGCGTCGTCCCCACTGCTATCCGTCTATTCAGCAAGATTTTCAAGGTGAACCTGGAAGAAGCTGTCAACCCTGAGCCTTCCAGCTACCCGACCTTCAATGCCTTTTTCACCCGACCACTGAAACCGGCATTACGCCCCCTCGCCGCAGGCAATAGTATCTTGGTTAGCCCTGTCGACGGGCGTATTAGCCAAATGGGCAGGATTGAAGAAGGGCGAATTTTTCAGGCGAAAGGCCACGAATATTCCGCGCTGGAATTACTAGGTGGTGATGAAAACCGTGCTGCACCCTTTATGAATGGGCAGTTCATGACCATTTACCTATCACCTCGCGATTATCACCGCATCCACATGCCGCTGACGGCCACCCTAACCGAACAAGTGTATGTACCAGGACGGCTGTTCAGTGTTGCTGGGCATACTGCCCGCACCATTCCACGCCTATTTGCCCGTAATGAGCGCGTCGTGGCGATGTTTGATACTGATTTCGGCAAACTCGCGATGGTGCTGGTGGGTGCTATCAATGTTGCCGCGATTGAAACCGTCTGGGATGGGCTGGTGACTCCCCCGCAAGGTTGGGGCGTAAAACGCCAAACCTTCCCTGATGTTTCTTTGGCAAAGGGTGAAGAAATGGGGCGTTTCAACATGGGTTCAACCGTTATCCTGCTGCTGGAACAGGGGCAAATTCCTTGGGACAAGGCGCTGGGCGCAGACGTAGCAGTACAACTGGGACAAGCATTCGCAGATTTACAAGCATAGGATCAAGGCAATGAAAACATATCAACAGGATTTTCTGGATTTTGCTATCGGGCAAGGCGTATTGCGCTTTGGCGAATTTACCCTGAAATCGGGGCGTATCAGCCCTTATTTTTTCAATGCTGGCTTGTTCCAGACAGGTTCTGCCCTGTCACGTTTAGGCAAATTTTATGCGCAAGCCATTGTCGATTCTGGGGTGGAATTTGACATGTTGTTTGGCCCTGCCTACAAAGGCATTCCGTTAGCCGCTGCCACTGCCATTGCTTTGTATGAACATCATGGCAAAGATTACCCCTATGCTTTCAACCGCAAGGAAGCCAAGGATCACGGCGAAGGCGGCACAATCGTCGGCGCTCCCCTGCAAGGCCGGGTACTTGTGATTGATGACGTGATGACCGCCGGTACAGCCATCCGCGAATCTGCCAATATGGTAGCAGCGCATGGCGCAAAACTAGCAAGCGTGGCTATTTCACTTGATCGGCAGGAACGCGGCACAGGTGAAAAATCTGCCGTGCAAGAAGTTGAAGCGCTGTATGGTATTTCCGTCATCAGCATCGTCGGCTTGAATGAAGTCATCAACCACGTCAGCAGCCACCTGCACGATGCCACCTTACTGGCAAACGTACAGGCTTACCGCAACCAATACGGTATTTGATTAAAACCGCGCATTCAATTGCAAGCCCATCGGATCCTGCTGAGCAGGGTCTGATGAAGGTATCCAACGGCTCAGGCAATCCGGGCTAGTCACACAAGGGTCGGTCAGGGTTTCTAGAAAAACCATCAAGTACTGCACATCATCCTCGTTATACACCTGACCAGCAATATCGGTATTACCCCCCAACATTTCACGCAAGTTCGGCTGAAGCTGTGCCGTCGGAATATTGGCTTGTTGCAGTTGCTGCGGGTCGTAATCGAGCGCTGCCTGAAACGGGTTGAGCATGTGTTTCACCACGGCATCAAGGCTGGTGTAAGCGCCATTATGCCCCCACGGCGCTGTCACCGTGACATTCAACAAACTTGGGGTACGGAAGCGGAATTTGTCATCCGCTTGCTGCGTCACCAACCAGCGCCCATAATCCTGTTGAAGCTGCGGATCACGATTGCCTTTACCGGGGCCAATCGGTGGCATCAACACATTGCGAAACTGCTCATCCGTAAAAAAATCCCCGCGATGGCATGATGCGCACGCATAGCCCCCTTCGCCACGTTCTTTGAAAAACAACACAGCTCCCTGCTTGGCAGGTTCGCTGATAGCGACAAGATTGCCTTGCACATACTGCTTCCAAGCATGGTTCACAAACACTTGCGAACGTTCGTATTCGGCCAAAGCAGCCGCGATATTCTGCTCAGTAATCAAGGTTTCTGCTGGCTCTTGGGGTTGTTGATAAGCCTGACGAAAAGCATCCAACCAGTAGCCCGTTTCTGCCACAGACAAAGCATCATTTGGGGGGATGTTGTTGCCATACCCCCCCAAACGTTCCGCCAAACGGTCACGGCAAGATTGTGTCGTGCCATCAGGATCAAAGGCTGCACCACGCATCTCATGATTGGACGTCACCGGAAACCGCGCCTGAGCATGAACCAGGCTCGCCCCAGCCCGAGGATCAGGCTGCCCATAAGCCCTATCAGGTGTAGTAATCCCCCCCTCAACTTGTGCAACCCGTCCATCATGGAACATGAACTGCTTCCACAAACCACTATTAAAGGTCGTAGGTGCATTACGCGGCACGCCTGGTATGAGATTACCGGTTAACAGCCGCTTATGACCTAGCCTATCTGGGTCGGCGGCATCCACCCCAATCGACAGCGAAAGGTTATCTCCCCCGCCCAACAAGGGATGATGGCAAGTCGCACAGGCAACATCCTTATTCCCCGACAACGCTTTACTGAAAAACAGTTTCATGCCCAATTGTGCCAGCGGTGATTCTATATCTGGAAGCGACACGCCTTGTAACGGGTCACCCGTCAAGCCATACTGCCGGATCAACTCACGGAGCGTTGCATCAAGTTCAGAACGTAATACTAGAGCGCTACCGTTATCTGGTCGGTAAATGTTATTGTTAACAGCATCATCTTCACAACCTTGCAACAACAACAGCACACATAGCAATGTAATAGAACTCGACTGCATGACAAAAGCAACACTAATAACCATGGGGTAACGCTATTATCGCACTGCCATCGGTCAACCTGAGAGGAGGTTTGTCTGCTGAACCCTACCATTTGGTGTATTCTGCCAGTAGCATTACCTGTTTAGAATCCTTTTAGAGTCTGCTTTGTAAAAACAGCAGTAAATATACGTTAAATCAATGGAGTTTCATAATGTATCAATTAGTCGGTATCTTTATGCTTGGCATACTTACGGGATGGATGGCAGAGTGGATATTTGTTCGCCTATTTGTCCCCAATCCCAAGAAAAAGCTCGAAGCAGCTTTACAAGCTAGTCGCAGAGAAAATGAGCAATTGCAGAAACAGAATGATGCACTACAAACGGCTCACAATATAAGCCAAAAAACTCATGCAACAGCACCTGAAAAAACACTGGTGCAGCCATCTGAAGCTCTGGTAGTGGTTGAACCCACACCGACAGCAATAACCGTTAGCAAGCAGGTACAAGAAGAGGATGATTTGACAAAATTGAGTGGTATTGGCCCAAAATTAGAAGAAGCGATGAAATTAGCAGGCATAAACAGTTATGCCCAATTAGCTAAATTGAGTGTGGAAGATCTGAATGCAAGTTTAGCGTCTAGTGGGATTCGTTACAGTAAAGCAGCAGCAGAAAGTTGGGCTACTCAGGCTAAATTAGCCAAAGAGAATGATTGGGATGGTTTAAAAACTTATCAGTCTGCTTTAAAAGGTTAAATATATAAAGGGGGCAGTTTTTCTAACTCCCCCCTTTATGTCATCATATCTTAATTAGAGCAGATTATGACGTTTCAGCTTAGTACGCAGTGTTGCACGGTTAATCCCCATGCATTGAGCTGCTTTTGATTGATTACTGTGAGTGTAACGCATCATGATTTCTAACATTGGGCGTTCCACTTCATCTAGTACAAGACGATAAATGTTTGATGCCTCATGCTCGCCTAAGGTATCCAGATAATCTTGTAAAGTACGAGAGACCGTTTCAGACAATGAAGAGTCCAGACCGGTACGAGAAGATGTATTCGTCATATTCATGCAACCTTTTTAATATTTGTTGATGCGATTCTACACAATGTATCATTAACCGCAGCCAACTGTTTTTCAGGAGTCGTGATCGCAAAAATCCTTTTTATCAAATTTTTCTCAGAAGGTGATTCGATCCAGATATCACCCGATATGCTTCCGTGCATTACGGATACTTGGATCCGCTCCATAGAAGTCGTGAATAACCTTGTCTGATCTAAAACGACTCAGCAACGTTCATAGACATCATTCTGTACAAAAAGTTTTCTAAAAGAGAAAATCTTTTTAGCAGAATATCTTTGACCACCCCAAGCTGCTCGACCAAGCACGGTTATCGGCATACCTTCAGTTAAAGATTGGCACAAGGAAAGTTCTTATGCCAAATAACCAAACGCATATCCTGAATAAAAGAATACCACAGAGTGAAATATACCCAGTATGTCGGTTCGATAAACGGTAGTTTATCTTCGATGTGATGCAATAAAATGACTGCAATTAACGCATTGAAAAAGTACCTACATGGTTGTTGCCTCGCCTAAAAAACAACCATATCAAGTAAAAAGCCAGCAATATAAACAGTGGAGACGTTAATTGCGGTAAACTTAGACCAAATATTGACCAGCTCACTTCAGTACAACTAGCACCACTACGTAATAATATCTCAGTCACAGAACCTTGCGGCAAATAAGTAATAAAACTATCCAACCAAACTTCAAGACCTGGGCCGCAAGAAGCCGCTTCCTCAGGTGGCAAACTTAACAACCAAACCTGACGAATGGCAATCCCCGCACTGAACAATCCACCGCAAACCAGCAACAGACCATATGCCTTATCTCCCCATCCTGATGGGTTATGCAAGAACGCCAACACTGCCACCAACCCAATCGCCATCAAAGCTAATCGCTGTAGCACACATAGCGGGCAGGGCTCCAAGCCAACCACCAGCTGAAAGAACAGTGCTGCTCCCAATAACATCAAACAAAAAATAAACACAAATAAGTAGTGGGGACGCTTATTCACAGGATCCATTCTCCCTCAAAAAAATCAGTAACAACATTATTCTTCATTGGGCGGCACTTATCCATTACCATCCTGTATAGTGGTGGCAGCAGTAACGCTATTCTTTGCAGTTTTGCCACCTGATTTCAGCACAATCTCTACTTCCCGGAAACAGTCTGCCTTACCGCCCTCCAGTACCAGCACATCACCACTTTGTAACAAAATATCGGGCGAAGGTTGTTCCCCCCGAATCTCACCTCGACGTAGTGCCTTGATATTCACAGCAAAGCGCTCCAATTTCAGCTCAGCAATACGCTTACCGACACTAAAGTCATGTTCCTGCAAAGTAAACGTATGCAAAAATGCTGCCTTATTACCTTGCTGAGGCTTATCCTGATCACCGTGGTAATAGCTATGTAAAGAACGGTAACTATCACTACGAATCTTTTCAGTCATCTGAAACACTTCATCCGGGCTAAATCCCAATTGCTCAAAAATGCGCTGAGTAATCATCAAAGTCGCCTCCAGTGTTTCAGGAAGCACACTCGTTGCCCCACAACGTTCCAATGCCTCTAAGTGACGCTCGTCACGGGTACGTACTAACACCGGAATGTCGACCCGTTTCAAACGAATAGCCTCGATAATACGTTTAGCAACCTCAATATCCACCACAGTAATCACCACCATTCTGGCGCGAAGCAAACCTGCCGCAATCAGAATTTCAGGGCGTGTAGCATCTGCGTAATGCACTGGGTCACCGGCTTCCCAGGTCTTTTCCACGATACTAGGATCAAGATCAAGCGCAAGATAAGGAACGCCTTGCTCCTTTAAGAAATGGGCAATATTTTGTCCCATACGCCGATAGCCACACAAAATAACATGATCACTCACTTCATTGACGGCCACGCTGACTTCAGCCGCATCCTTAAACTGTTGATGCGTATAAGTATCCGCCAACAATATCGTGGTGATCTTCTCGTTGTAACGGATAATCAACGGTGAAATAGCCATACTAATAACAATAGCCGCCAAGGTTGTCTGAGCCTCACCATTGGACATCACGTTATTATTTAACGCCAATGCTAGCAATGCGAATCCGAACTCTCCTCCCTGCCCTAGCACCAAACCAGTCCGCAAGGATGAGCCATTACTGTCAGAGAACAATCGTGTCAACAAACCTATCAACAAGCCTTTGCCTACCGTCAGACCTAATACCAGCAGCAACACGGGCAGCCATAAGGAAGACAAGATCTCAATGTCTAACTTAGTCCCGACGGTGATAAAGAAAAGCCCCATTAAAATATCCCGAAACGGGCGTATCTCACTCTCGATTTGATGTTTATACTCGGTTTCGCTCAACAACATCCCAGCTAGAAAAGCCCCTAAAGCCAGAGACAAGCCCAAAGACTGCGTAATCCACGCCGCCGTCAATGCCACCAAGAGCACCGTAATATTGAATAATTCTAGGGATTCTGCGCGAGCGATGTACTGAAACAGTGGCCGCAACGTATAGTGCCCGACCAGCAATGTCACAAAGAACAGCAAGGCATAAGACGACACTTTGAATAAAAATTCGCTGGTATTACCAATCTCATTGCCACCGCTGGCCGCCAACAATGGAATAACCACCAAAAAAGGCACTACAGCAATATCCTGAAACAACAAGATACCCAAAGCCGATTGACCATGAGGGGCACGCATTTCAGCCTGATCATTCAATTGCTTGACGACAATAGCGGTAGAAGACATCGCCATCGCCCCACCCGCCACCAAAGCGCTCTCCCACGATGAACCAAAATAAGAAAGGATCGCCATGCCCGACAACGTGGAAATCACCACCTGCAACCCACCCAAACCAATAATGGTATTGCGCATGGCCATGAACTGCTTCAGCGAAAACTCCAGCCCAATCGCAAAGAGCAAGAAGACCATGCCGACCTCCCCCATAAAGGCTAAGCCCTCACTTTCTGGGATAAATTGCACCCCATTCGTCCCCATCACTGCCCCGACTAACAAATAGCCAAGGATAGGCGGCAAACGCAAGGTGCGAAAAGCGGCGACAGCACCAACAGACATCACCAACAACAGTAAAATACTGCGCAATAGATCGTGTTCTTCCACGTAATTTCCTACAATTTACTTAAGTTGTTTTAACTAAGTATACGGCTTTCTGCCCCTACACACACGGTAAGGGTTAAGTTCTTACACAGAATTAATGGAAACAAACAGTGAAAAAAAATTCATTCTGGTGGCAATGGCTTCTTTACTTGTGGGTAGCCCCCATCACAGCGCTCTGCCTACCTTTGGCTTTGCTGGCAAAATTGACGGGGGGAGGCTACAACCTGCATACAGGTGTTCTCGAAATCTGGGGTGGCTGGGTGGGCAATAGGCTCAATCGTGGCATCCCCTTTCTAGGTTCAGTCAATGCCATTACCTTAGGGCATATCGTGGCAGGCATCTCGCCAGAACACTTACGCAACAGCCGTATACATGAACGGGTACATGTCGCGCAATTTGAACGCTGGGGATTTCTCTTTCCACTGGTTTACCTGCTGGCTGGTATCAAAGCACGGCAACGCGGCGGTAGTTTATATTGGGATAACCCTTACGAAATTGAAGCCTACACCAAAGCAGCAGAGGCAAAAGATAATCACTATACTTGAACCATCTGCTAACATCCGCACATGGATATTATCTTTCGTGAATATGGCGCCATTATTCGTCAGAAATGGGGCTGGTTTGTCATCGTTGTGCTGGGCATCTCAGGGGGTGCGGGGCTGGAATTGCTTGTTCCCTTATTTTACAAGGAACTTGCCAACGGCTTATCCAAACCGTTTACCCCAAACAGTCACGAGCTATTACTGCAAAACCTCACCTACATTGCCATAACCTATGGGATTATATGGCTAAGCTGGCGGGCGCTGGAACTGGGCATGATCATGTTCCAAAGCTGGGGTTTGAACAAACTCGACAAACGCTGCTTCGATGTTCTCGTCAAACAGCGTCATCACTTTTTTGAGAATAATTTCGCTGGCAGCTTAGTCAAACAGGCCAATCGTTTCATCAAAGCGTTTGAAACCATTATCGATTGGCTGATTTTCCAGTGCTATGGCAACTTGCTACAAATCAGCATCGCCTTTGTGATTTTTTACCAGCAGCAACCTCGCTTTGCGCTGTACTTCCTTATCTGGGTGGCTATTTTTCTAGGCTGGAGCGGTGGCTATCTGGTGTGGAAACTAAAATTCGACCTGCGAGTGGCGGAAATGGACTCCAAACTCGGCGGCGCGTATGCCGATGGCATCAGTAATATTGCCATCGTCAAAAGTTTCGCGCTGGAACAACAAGAACGCACCAATATCAGCAATTTGGCAGATGAATCTTACCGCAAGCGCAATGTGGCTTGGCTACTCACCTTCGTATCCTTTGCCGTACAAGGCTTGTTGGTCTTCAGTATTGAACTACTGCTGCTGTATTGGATGATTGGTGAATGGAAAAATGGCGCCTTCGAGATTGGCGAATTTGTACTATTCCAAACCGTATTGCTGATCCTGATCCGACACTTGTGGGATTTCGGAATGAATTTCAGGCGTTTTTTCAGTGTACTGGCCGATGCGCGGGAAATGGCAGAAGTCTTCCGTCAAACGGATCTGGAAGAAGAACACGCAGGTCAAATGCATACGATTACTCACGGTGATATCCGTTTCGAGCACCTTGGGTTTGCCTATGCTTCGACAGAGACTAGCCATCAGGGGATGGGATTATTTGAGAATTTCAATTTACACATCAAGGCGGGGGAAAAAGTTGCGCTAGTAGGGCATTCTGGGTCGGGTAAAACCTCACTGACAAAATTGCTTTTCCGCTTTGTTGAGCCACAGCAAGGCAAAATCCTCTTCGATGGCATAGATGCGCTGGATTTCAAGCTCGCGTCTTTACGGCAACAGCTTTCTCTGGTTCCACAACAGCCTGACCTATTTCACCGCAGTATCCGTGACAATATCGCGCTGGGCAGACAGGTTGATGACCAACAACTGCGTGATGTAGCATATAAAGCACGGGCGCTGGATTTCATCGAAAAATTACCGCAAGGCTTCGACACCATGGTAGGGGAACGCGGCGTAAAACTCTCAGGCGGTGAAAAACAACGCATAGCCATTGCACGCGCCTTCCTCGACCATGCGCCGATCGTGGTACTCGATGAAGCCACCAGTGCGCTAGATTCCCTCACCGAGCAACAAATTCAGGTAGCCATTTTCGAGCTCATTGAGCACAAAACCGCGATAGTGATTGCGCACCGCCTCGCCACCATCCTACGTATGGACAGGATCATCGTACTCGAAAATGGGCAAATCATTGAGCAAGGAACACACAACGAATTGCTAGCGTTACGCGGCAAATATTACGACATGTGGCAACACCAAAGCGGCGAATTTTTGCAGTAAACGTCTAACAACTATCATGCCTCAACGGTTTGACGATGCGCCACCTTCAACCATTTTTGCAACTTGCTCTCTAGCTCATCCACGCGAACTGGTTTAGATAAGTAATCACTCATGCCCGCTTCATAACACTTTTCGTCGTCACCTTTCATGGTATGTGCTGTCAGCGCGACAATAGGTAACACCTGATAACGCTCATCTTCCAGTTGACGAATCTTGCGGGTTGCCTCATAACCGTCCATAACTGGCATCTGGCAATCCATCAATACCAGATCATAGGTTTGCTGTTGCACCGCTTTGAGAGCTTCCTCACCATTGATAGCACAATCAACATAGGTATAACCCAGTTTTTTCAACAGAGCTAATGCCACTTTCTGATTCACGACATGATCTTCTGTCAGCAAAATACGAACACCTCCCTTTGACTGAATAGAAGGTGAAGGTGATAAATTCACGTGAGGCTCTGGAGTTGCCTCAGGGTTCAGTGGATTAACCGGTACGTGCTGACGGCTCAAATATTTCCGAATAACCGAATGTTTAATAGGCTTACTTAATAGTTTGACATTCTGATCCAAACGCATTGCTTCTAATAAAGCAGTGTGTTTGGCACTGCCATAAATAATCAGAGATGCACTCGTATATTCACGCACGGTTTTAATAACTGGAATAATACTTAATGGATGATCTGGCTTATAGTAGAACATATCAGCATCTAACATGATGACATCGTAATGACTATTTCTCTCCAATGTTAGTAGCAAATTATTGAGTGTATCAACCGTTACCGGCTCCATACCCCACTGTTTAATCTGCTTATCATAATACGCATTCAACAATGGTTTAGCCCCTAACATCAATACAGATGTAATATTTGATAACAAGTTAAGTGTTTGCTGCCCTGTAGCAACTTCCACCTTAATCGTCACCCAGAAACTCGAGCCAGTCCCAATTTTACTTAATAAACCAATATCCCCATCCATCAACTGAGCTAATTGCTTGCAAATGGCCAAACCTAAACCAGTACCCCCGTATTGACGAGTAACAGAACCATCCACCTGTGAAAATGCCGAAAATAATTTTCCTTGTGCTTCGTCAGGAATACCACAACCCGTATCAAGTACCTCAAAGCGCAAGCCTTGTTTATCACCCTCTTGTTTCCAAAGATCACCTTGCACACTGATAATGAGGATGACATAACCCCTATCCGTAAATTTAATTGCATTGTTCATCAGATTGATCAGAATCTGACGTAATCGAATCGAATCACTAACAATAGCAAAAGGCACATCCTTTTCAATGAAGAAGGCCAACTCGATCCCTTTGGCGTGGGCATTTTCCGCCAATAAATCCAGTACACCTTCAATCACTGGTAACAACTCAAAACGACTATTACTGATTGATAACTTACCTGCTTCAATTTTTGAAAAATCTAGAATATCATTAATAATACGCAACAGCGATTCAGAACTTTGCTGTACCGTGAGGACTTGCTCACGCTGTTCGCGACTCAACTGACTATCCAACAACAATCCCGTCATACCAATCACCCCATTCATAGGCGTGCGAATTTCATGACTCATATTGGCAAGAAATTCAGATTTAAGACGAGCAGACTCCAACGCAGCATCTCGCGCTGCGGCTAATTCTTTCTGGGCAACAATACGATGGCTAATATCACGAATAATCCCAGTAAATACCACACTATCACCAAAGCGGGCTTCACTTACCGACAAGTCAATGGGAAGTTCAGCACCACCTTTACGCCGTGCCATTAATTGACGAGGTTTGCCAATAATATGGGGTTCATTTGTCTGTAAATAACGCTGTAGATAGCCATCGTGATTGGCATGATGCTCAGCCTGCATCAATATATTGACGTTTTCCCCTAACAACTCCGCTTGCGTATACCCTAGCACTGAGTAAACGGATTCATTAGCTTCAATGATAATGCCTTCAGCGTTAATCACTATAATCGCATCTAATACAGAGTCCACAATCGTACGACTTTTGATCTGACTAATATTGAGTTCCTCGGCCAACTTTTCGCGCTCCTCGATCCCCAACATAAGTTTTCGATTAGCGACGCGTGCAGACTCAGCGGAAGCCCGTGATGCTTTTAAAGAAGCACGTAAACCTCGTAATGCCAATACCAGCACGAACAGCATAGAAATGCCCAAACCAAATAGCATCATGAATGACTCCATCAGTGCTGCTTTAGTAGCCTTTTCAAAACCACTGATAGGGCGGCTTACCTCTAAAACACCACGGACATCGCCTACTTTCCAATCTGCTTTAGGTGTACCCGGATAAGTATTGTGGCAATTGACACAACTTTCACCTAAACGATCAGCACGAGCATAACGTAACACTTGTGCACCATCCTCACCTTCAAAACGCCAAACTGCTTTTTCAGGATTTTTTCGCAACTCCTGAAGCGCCCAACGCTCAAAATCATCCTTAGCCCCCCCATCCTTACCCTCACGCCATGGGAACGGATAATCGCTGTAAAAACGCACCTTATAGTTACTATCTTTGCTATCCGTGAGAAATTTAGAAAAATCAATCATCATCGTCGCTGGAAGCGGCACTGCATTATCACTAGATAAGTAATCATGTGTAACAGATAGACCACCTTTCTTAACACGCGGTACAAACTGCTCGGAGTAAAAAGTGCGAAAACGCGCTACGGACGATGTAAATTGACTCGCCTCATAAACTGCAATTTCTTCATTGACTGAACGGCTTGTCTGATAGCTAAGCCAAAATACTAAAGTTGAGCCAATAACCAATAGAAACGTTAAGATATAGACGATATAGCGAGTGACGAAGGCGTCACCTTGATAGAGATTTGTGCTTTCTGTTCTCATAGCATCTTTTTGTATATTTATTGATGAACCCATAAGCCAAGCATATTAGCAACGTTCAACCAAAATAGACAGACAGACGAGAGTAAAAAATAAAAGATAAAAAAAAGGGCTGACACATGGTCAACCCTTTGATATATGGCGCATCCGGAAGGATTCGAACCTCCGACCACCTGGTTCGTAGCCAGGTACTCTATCCAACTGAGCTACGGATGCGCTGTAGCGAGGTGCACATTATGCTAATTTGGTTATAACTCGTCAAGAAAAATTTCAATTTTTTTTCACATTCACGCAAATTAACCTTTAGCCTATTTACACAATGCCCAAGCAACAGTTTGTGGTAAAATTTGGTTGCACTGCAACATAAATGAGTAAATGACAATGATAGACACCGACTTCATGGAATCCCTGAAAAGAGCACGCACCTATGGACTAGGTGAGTTCCTAGAAATAATCAGTGAACTTTCCCAAGAAAGCACCAAAAAAGGTGTGCTTGATCGAAAACACAAAGAATTGATTACCTTAGGAATTGCACTAGCGAAAGGCTGTCACCGCTGCATCGAAATCCACACGGCAGCGGCCATTAAACTGGGCGCAAGTGATACTGAAATGCTACAAGTACGCCGTGTAGCACTCTATGTACAAGCCAGCCCAGAGCATCACCACACGGAATTATGGAAAGCATGGATAGATTCTTGGCGTGAATTCTCCCTCAGCAAAGGCTGTATCGACCGCCGTTGCCGTGAACTTGTCGGTTTAGGCATTGCATTAGTGCAACAAGATTCATACCTGATCGACCTACACGTCAAAGCTGCCCGAGAATTTGGCGCAAGCCCTGAAGAAATCTTCGAAGTTATGCCGATTGCTTTACTGATGGATGGAGCACCCGCTCTTTCACAAATCCCTCATCTAGTGCACGCCATAGAAAAATCAGAACCTGTGGAGGCTACAGCCTGACAAAATATCAACGCATTTACAGCATCGTGAAGCAAATTCCAACAGGCTATGTCGCCACTTACGGCGATATAGCCATACTGGCTGACCTACCCGGTCATGCCCGATTAGTAGGGTATGCCCTGCACGCCCTACCACCACTATCAGACATCCCCTGGCAACGCGTCATCAATGCACAAGGCAAGATCAGCTTAGGGAAAACATTTCCGGGTGGTGAACTACAGCAACGCCATTTACTAGAAGCAGAAGGCATTGTGTTCGAGGCCAATGGCAAAATCAATTTACGACACTTCCGCTGGCAACCTAAGCGATGAAGGCGTGTTCAAAACCCAGTAATCCTCTATAATCACTGCATTTTACTTTAATGACCACCGGCGGTAATTCGCGGGAGCCTTGCCACTATGCCATTTTCAAATCGACCGACTAGAGAACCCAACCCAGTGCAGAACTTGCCAATTCTTCAGGAACGCTACGCCTTGCGTCGTTGCATGGCAGATACCGCACTTGGCAAACTCTATTGGGCACAAGATCAAAAGCAAATGCCGCAAAGCAACGAGCAAACTAACGTGTTGGTATTCACGTTATTACCTGCTCTGGCCAATAACCCTGCTTTTGAACAAGCGTTTGGACACATACTACCAACCTATCAGAAACCCATCGCAGGAATGCCTCACGTCATTGACGATGGCACCACAACCGATGGTACTCGATGGATGGTCATGCGTAATATCGGTGGCATGTTACTCTCTGAACGCCTAGCAGAACTTGATGAACGGGGAATGCCAATCCCTGAAGCGATGGAGCTGCTTGATAGCATCAACAACACACTCGCCAATCAACGTCCTAGTGGCATTTTTGGTTATCTGGAACCCAATGCCATCTTACTAGGTGACAAACTACCCTGCCTCCTCACCGCACCTGTCGCCGCCGCTTTACGGGTGACGTATAACAACAGCGCCAATGATCGCTCAAATCAGCCCTTACGCTCAGGCTATATCAGCCCAGAGGCACTGCTTGGCGACACCCCCACGGCCACTGACGATACCTTTTCGATTGCCTGCATTGCCTATCATATGTTTCAAGGCGAACCCCCCTTCGGAAAACACAGCACACTCGAAGCGGCTATCCGCAACGTTTTCCCTGGCAGTATCCGTAAACTTCGCCCTGACACCTGGAATGCATTACGTCAAGGACTAAGCCTAAAACGGGACGAACGCCCTAAAAACCCAACAGCATTACTACGCACCCTGCAACGTAAACAACAAAAAAAACTCATACTACCCATTGCATCCTTAGTAGCAGCGGGAGCCGTTGCCATGACTACCTACACCTTATTATCCCATCATGGTAATACCCCACCCAAACCCGTCGAAACACAACTATCCAACCCAGCCCCAACTCAGCCAAATAAGGGCGAGACTGCCCGCCAGGAAGACACGTCTGCGTCATTAATTGGCGAAGCCAATATCCCACCCGCTCTTGACCAAGAAAGTGCCCAAGCACAAGCCCAAGCTGATAAACTGGCCACAGAAACGGCTGCACGTGCTGCCGCCGAGCGTCAAGATATTGCAGCCTCTGCCCAAATCAAGTTGGCCAGTGAAAATGACTTATTAACGCTTCAAGACAATGCTGCTGATGCCATACGCAAAGGCAACCTCTTCAGTACTGACCCAGAATACCCCGCTGCTATCGACTACTTACGCAAAGCTCGTGCCCTAGAATCAGACAACATCAAGACACAAAAACTGCTAGCACAATTGATAGACGACCAACACACCGAAGTTGAATCACTGTTGGCCGCCAACAAACTCGAAGAAGCGAATAAATTGCTATTAACCACGGACCAGCTCATCTCCGAATTCACGCTAGCGGACAGCCTCAAACGCCAAGTGAGCCTTGAAAGCGATGTCAAACAAGAACAACGCAAGCAAGCACTGTCAGAAGAATCATCCACTGGCACAACCACCACCCCAACGGATACCCCGACAACACCGACCACCAGCGCAAGCACTAGCGACACCGCAAACACTAGCGACAATGCCGAACAATATATCGAACGCGCCCAGCGTGCCATCAACTATGGCAACATCAATACCAGCGATGAACGCAGTGAAAGTGCCGTTGCATACTTAAGTACATTATTAGAAAAAACGCCCGAACACCCAGAGGCACTAAAGCTGCTGGAGAAAGTTGTCACCCTTCAACAAGAAGAAACACGCGCCATGCTGCAAAAACATGATACAGAAAAAGCGCGTTCACTCTTGGATGACAGCCAGGGTCTGATTGGCAAATACAAACTAGACGATCAGGTAGAAGAGCAAATATCCCTAGAAAAACGTTACCGTGAAACCTTAGCCATGGGTATCGAATCCACGAAAGATGAACCCACTTCAGAAGCAGAAACCCCGGCGAGTAAACCAGAAGCAACGCCAACATCCACCGCAATACCACAAGGAATTACCGCAACGCGCCCGACTGAAATAAAACCCGCGCCAATACCACAAGGGATTACCGCAACGCCACGCCAAGAAACAGAAAACCCTGAAGCTGCCGAAACGGCGGCGCAATCAGATCCCGCACCGCTCGAAATCAATATTCCCGCCGATATCCCGGTTCAAAGTACACCAGTGCTATCCAATAGCATCGAATTACCCCCTGTCAGGCTCGACACCCCGCCACCAGCGCCAACGTTCGTACCCGCAGCGCCGGATACAGTGACCTTTGAAGTACCCGCAGCCCCTACCAACGATACTAACAACACCTTCACACCTGATGTACCCAATCTAATGGAATTACCCTTGGATAGCATCAAAGATGGCCTGAATAACCGCTGATAACGGCTATCGTGCTACAGACGCGCAATAAAAGCTGACACTGGACGCCCATCGTCCAGTGTTTCCACCGCATCCAGCAGGATTTCAGCCCCGGCAAACACCTGCGCCAACTCCCCCGGCTTCAGCAAGAAATTGGGGTTACGCGGGCTACCGAACTGTTCCGAACCCTGCATGAAAGTCTGGTAAATTAGGACGCCACCGGGTTTCAACAAGCGTTTCATCCACGGAAACAGAGGGCGGTGCAGGTAACGCGCCACGTTAATCAGCTCGAATTGCCCACTCGCATAAGCACTGAACGGGTCACTACCGGTTTCCAAGTTCAGGCACTCCGTTTGGATACCCACCTGATGGCGAACGGCCAGATTCTGGGCACGTTGTAACGCAGCGGGAATGTAGTCGATGCCACACATCTGCCAGCCGTGCATAGCAAGGTACACCATATCCCGCCCTGCCCCGCAGCCAATATCCAGCCCCGTACCCGGCGTAATACCGTGTGCCGGGGCAAGCTCTGCCACAAAACGAGCGATCAGCGGCGCAGGCTGCCACAAACGTTGGGAATGTGCCCCCCTTGCCAACTCACCTGTTGCCTGCAACGCGGCTTGCACGCTCGGCGTCCACTCGATTTGCTGCACCACCTGATAGCCTTTACCCTGCAAAAAAGCACTGGCTTCCAGCAACGTGACGGTATCGCCATACAGGATAATGGGTTCGGAGGTTTTCGGCAGTTCGTGCATCCGTTCTGGCAATTCAGCAGCGGGTAGCGAACAAGCATTCTGATGATGCCCTTCACAAAAAGCCGTAAGATGGCGGCAATCAACAATGGGTAAAATTTTTGTAGGCATAGGATTGTGTATTGATTGGGAAATGACGGTCAGAGTATAACGCACCCTGAAAATAGCGGAGGTAATAGACGTGTTGAAGATGTATGGGTTGTGGGTATTGTTGTTGCCGGGCTTGGCGTTTGCTGATGCCCGTCCGGCGACTTGGGCAACGCCCATTAACGATAGCAAGCTGGAAAATTTCTATCAGGTTAGCCCAATGCTGTACCGTTCCTCGCAGCCCGATGCGGAAGGTTTCGGCGAGCTAAAACAGCATGGCATTGGCGAAGTGCTGGATTTGCGCCTCTACCACAAGGATCTGCCGAGCGCGGACATGGCGTTAACCGTGCACAATGCCCCGCTGTTTGCCAGCGGCATCAACCCGGTGCGAGTTGTCAACGCCTTGCAGGTGATTGCCAATGCTAAAGAGCCGGTGCTGGTGCATTGCTTGCACGGCTCTGACCGTACCGGGCTGGTGGTCGCCCTGTACCGCGTGGTGTGTCAGGGCTGGAGCAAACAACAGGCGATTGATGAAATGCAACTGGGTGAGTTTGGTTATCACAGCGTGTTCAGCAATATTCCTGCGTTTATCCAGAATGCGGATGTGGAAAAGCTCCGCCAACAGGTGCAAGGCCCGGCCTGTCACCTGTGACTGCTCACATCCAGCCGCCGCCCTGCAAAATGACCACGCCCAGACTGGTGGTGAACAAGGAACCCAAGGTCGTCAACACCACGGTATTGGCTGCCAGTGTGGCATTGCCGCCCATCGCCCGCGCCATCACGTAACTGGCGGCGGCGGTGGGTGCGGAAGACATCAGCATTAAAATACCCAAATCCATCCCGCGAAAACCCATCCAGAAGCCGCCAGCGGTAAACAGCAAGGGGATCAGCACCAGCTTGCTGAAGGTTGCCAACAGCGTTTTGCTCATTTCCTGTTTCAGCGTATGGAAATCGAGCGATGCGCCGGTACACAACAGCGCCAGCGGCAAAGCCATATCCGCCAGCGTTTCCCCCGCCTTCATCAGCAGCTCAGGCGGGCGCACATCCCACCAGGCAAACGGCAAGGCCAACACAATGCCAATAATCAGCGGGTTGGTAGCGATATTACGTAGGATGCCGCCAATTCCCTGCTGTTTATGCAAGGAACGGCTCAGGGTGATCACCCCCAGAATATTGAACAGAATGCTCAAAATCCCCACGTACAAGGACGCTGCCACCAGCGCGACATCGCCATAGGCATTCACGCAATACGCCAGCCCGATAATTGCCATATTGGAACGAAAAATCCCCTGCACCACCACGCCCCGGTCTTCTGGCGGGTTTACCGTGAAATGCGCCATGATTTCCGTCAATACAAACAGGATGCTCATCGCCACCAAGCCATAGGCGATCAGGTGGAAATTGGTGGTCGCGTCGATGTGGTTTTTCGCGATACTGACAAACAGCAAGGCAGGCAACGCCCAGTTAAACACCAGTCGTGAACCTGCTTCCACAAAGGCATCGTTGACGGAGCGACGCCGCGCCAACCACGCACCCAAGGCCAACAGGATAAAAATCGGCCCTGTGACCGACAGGGAAAAAAGGATAGTGTTCCAAAATTCGAGCATTACACATCTGCCAAAGCCAAATCAGGTGCATAAGATACCCTGAAAATGGTTGGATTTGTGTTCATTTAGCCATCATGATTTTTTGTAATAGGCCATGATTTAGTATAAATTACCGCCATCAGCCAGAAGAAAACGACAGCTCATCGAGTTCTTGGTCGTTACGGATCAGGGCGGTAGCGTTCAAGGGACAAACCGAGGGCTGCGCGTAGTCGAAGCCCGGCACGCTACACCCGCAAGATTGCCATCAGCGAATCCCGCCTGCTGGACATCACCTAGGAAACGGTCAGCTTCCACTACCACGATTACCGCGATGGGCAGCAGAAAGTGATGACCTTGGCGGGGGATGAGTGAGCTTGGCAAGGAAAAATAGACAGTCCCGAACTGTCACATATGGCTGTTGCGCCCGATGGAAAAATGGCTCGAAACACCAAGAACCCTGTGCTATGTTTGACCACAATCAGGGCGGAAACAGGCAGGACGGCAATGGGTAGGCAACGGTTGGTGGGGAATCATCAGGAAACAGGGGCTGGCGGGGCGATGGGCAGAAAAAGCAATCCTCTTATAGATAAGGTGTCGGACTCCGTAGCACGCGGTTCCGTCCAACAAGGCATTTATGCCCAGTGCTGCCGCACACGGCATAAAATGCTTTAACGTTAGGTGACGCAAGAACAGAGGTGAACGATGGAATGGATTGTTGGGCTTTTTATTTTGTGGCTAATTGGGACTCTATCAGGTGGTTCATCTAAATCAACAAATGACTCTGCAACGACAAGAAACTCCAAGAAAAAGGAAGGCCTTCAGAAGGCGAATAGGGAGTCTTTAGACGATTTATTAAAAAAACTCGAGATTGAAGTCGATGGAGCATCAAATAAAAAAACAAAAGTTAGTCGTCCAGATGTTTCTGTTTCTTTGCCGCCTGTACGACAGACGGTGTTGTGTAGATCGCGCCGGGAACGTGCCAAACTTTCTTTGCCGCCTGTACGACAGACAGTTGATGAGGAGCCGCCGCCTTGGGACGAAGTACCGCCTTGGGACGAAGTACCGCCTTGGGACGAAGTACCGCCTTGGGACGAAGTACCGCCTTGGCTTAAAGATGATTCATACTCAGATATATCGAACGAATTTAATCAATATGGAGTCGTATCGGTTTGGCACATGACCCATAAAAATAATGTCAGAGAAATTTTAAGATCAGGGATACTTAGCAATAAAACTGCATATGAAATCAAGAATCCTATGGATATTTCAGATCATGGCGTTCAAAGATTGAGGGAGCAAGAAGATCCGATTTATGGCAGAAAATTACATGAATATGCACCAACTTATATAAACATTAAAAATCCGATGCTTTATGTGAGGCGCAATATACAAAATGATTTGTGCTTAATTGAAATATCATTATCTGCGTTGTTGGATCATAACTTCATTTTTACTGATGGTAATGCGGCTGCACGTAACACCCATTTTTATAACGAGACAAATGATTTAGAGAAACTTCCATGGGATGTTTTAAATGCATCATATTGGAATGACTTTCCTGACGGAAAAAGAAAAAGATGTAGTGAAGTATTAATTTACCCAAGGATTGAACGAAAACATATTACCAAACTGCATTGTTGTTCAAGTTCGGCTTATAAGTATTTGTCTCAGCTTGGAGTTCCAGTTGAAATTTCAGAAAATCTGTTTTTTGGAAGGTGTTTTTCAGACGCAACATCAAAAGATTCATCGTTCGATGATGATATACCTTTTTGAGGAATGTTATGAGCCTAAAAGTAATTACAGGTAATATTTTTACGACCAATTGCCAAACGATAGTTAACACAATTAACTGTGTTGGTGTTATGGGGGCGGGTATAGCATTGGAGTGCCGTTTGAGATATCCAGATATGCATGAAAGGTACATCGAACTGTGCGATAAAAATCAGATTGATATTGGGAAGTTATGGATTTATAAGTCATCAGAAAAGTGGATTTTGAACTTTCCAACAAAAAAACATTGGAAGTTTCCGTCAAAAAAAGAGTATTTACATTCTGGGCTTAAAAAATTTGTGTCTACATATAAAGAAAGGGGCATCGTGTCAATTGCATTCCCTTTGCTTGGCGCGGATAAAGGTGGAATACCTCAGGAAGAAAGCCTTTCTATAATTCAGCACTACCTTGAGCCATTGGATATAGAAATTGAAGTATATCGTTATTCATCAAGTGCAAATGATGACTTATATGAGGCGACAAAAAAATGGTTACTAACTCAAGATGTTGAATATATATCGCAATCAACAAAGCTCAGGAAAGATTATGTGGCTAAAGTATTAAATGCGATGCAGTCACAAGACATTCGTCAGCTAAACCAACTTGGCAGGGTAAAGGGGATAGGTATAAAAACTCTTGAAAAAATATTTAATTTCGCACAAGGCTCGTTAAATAGCGATTCTATTATGGTAAGCCAGCAAACGCTGTTATGAAATCACCTAACAATCACATTCACTCGGACAGCAAAAAGCGGCGCGGCTTCCGCTACACCCGCACCCCTTTTTGCTGCCGGTGATGTGAAGCGTTGGCTTCTCAAATGACAAATATGATTATCCAAAACTGACAGACCGAATGAAGATTATTTCATCATGCGCTAACGCGGGAAATGCCGTGCTTGATTCAAAGCCTGAATTTAGAGCATTGGGGCGGCTCGCTGAGGCTCGGGAATGCTTGACGATCCTTACCTGTAAGGCGAAACTAGGCAGGTAACACAACAGAAGCCACCTAGATGATCAGCAAGCGTTTCAACAAGCCAGTCATACTCACCCATCATGCAACAGAACAGATGGCTGAACGGCAGATAGACGAGAAGACACTTACTGACCTGATAGAATCGGGTGATGTGAAGTACAAAGATGAGCAGCATTTGTGGATTTATAAGGCATACCCTAACCGTGAAGACAATATGCTGTGTGCCGCCGCGATTGAGCGTAACAATTTGATCATCAAAACTGTCATGATCAACTGGGAGTTAAGCGATGAACATTAAATACTATGAAGACGATGACATCCTAGTTCAGCGGTTTAGCAATAACCCGATTGTTCGGGAAGTCTCGCAAGGCTGGAACATCAACGTCAGCTACGATAAAGATAACAATATCGTGCAGATTGTTATACTTGAAGCCAAAGAAAAGGGACTTTATCCAGTTATACCCATGAAAATGGCAGCCTAACTTCGTTCACCAAAGATTCATTGATACGCGGGGACAGCCCGCGACTTTGCACAATTCACACCGCGCCGCGCCCGTCATGCTGGACGTTGAGGCTGTAGAAAAACCCTCCGAACCGCCATTTTGTGGGATAATCAAGCATCACAAGCACCAGAATGAGTAGGCAGGCATGGCACGCTACAAACCGATCCATCAAGGCGTAAAACTGTTGGCTGTGGACTTTGACCGGCAAATCCTGCCCGGTACGTTTGAATACGCGCTACGTCATTTGGTGGATAAGGAACTCGACCTTGAAGACTTCCACCAACGTTATAAGAATGATGTGCAAGGTGCAGCCGCTTTTGACCCAGCGGTGTTACTCAAAATCATCCTGTTAGCTTACAGCCGTGGCATTATCAGTAGCCGCAAAATCGAATCAGCGTGCCGTGAAAATATGCTGTTCATTGCGATTTCCGGTGAC
>NZ_JHYQ01000029.1 GCF_000621325.1 Thiothrix lacustris DSM 21227
CGAAGATTCCGTTCGACTTGCATGTCTTAAGCATACCGCCAGCGTTCAATCTGAGCCAGGATCAAACTCTTCAGTTCAATCTTCATCTTTTGAAATTGAAGAGCAAATCCATCGAAATTACGTATAAAATATATTAACGTGAACTCAATGGTTGCTTGCTTCTGTGCCTTTCAACACAATCGCAAGCCCCCACACAAGTTTTCTGGCTTCTTTTGTTAATCTGCGCGCTACTCTCTAAGCAGCGAGGGGCGAATCTTAAAGGCTTTCGAAGTTCGTGTCAAACACTTTTTCAAAAACTTTTCGTTGATTCCGAAAGCTGAATAATGACCTAAGTTACTGATTCTGCTTTCGTTTCAGAGCGTTTCTGCCCTGAGTGAGTGGCGCATTATACAGGCCACGTTCAGCCCGTCAACTGCTTTTATGAAACTTTTTTGAAAGCTTTTATCGGATCTCTAGCCAATCTATGCCATCCGCTTGATTTGCAACTTGAATCCAGCTTTTATCACAACCGACTCCTTCACAAAGCGCCTGATACGCGTAAGAAGGAAGGTTGTTATTCTCACTCAAATGCATCCCAACCAGATGTTGCAATTGACTTAAGTCAAGCTGCTCCAGCAAATGTTTTGATTGTTTATTATCCAAATGCCCATAACGTCCAGCAACCCGTGCCTTTAATGAAGGTGGATAAGCACTACCAGCCAGCAATGTTGCGTCATAATTACACTCTAACATTAACGCATCTAGCCGCTGAAGCATTTGCAGAATAAGCGGCGTATGACTTCCCACATCCGTCAGAATCCCCAGCTTGTGATTACCATTACTGAATACAAACTGGCAGGGTTCACGGGCATCATGAGGAACCGGGAATGGCGTGACCTGTAAATCCTGAATTTCCAGTGCCTGATGAACATTAATATAACGGGTTTCGGCAAACTTGACGTCACGCATGGCATGACAGGTACCAACGGTTAGCCATACAGGGATGTTGTAACGCCGTGAAAGCCGCCCCACCCCCGCAGCATGATCGCCGTGTTCGTGGGTAACAAGAATGGCAGTAAGGGATTGGGGCGAGCACCCCAAACGGTGCAAACGTCGTTCAGTTTCACTAAGACTAAAACCACAGTCCAGCAAAAGGCGTGTTTTGCCGGACTCGATCAGTGCTCCATTGCCTTTGCTACCACTACCGAGGGAAGCAAAACGCAACATTAGCGCTCAAATTCAGACTTGAGGCGTTCCAGCAAAGCAGTAGCAACGGCAGGCTTAAGAGGATTACCCCCAGCATCACTGACAGTGATCAGGCTACGGTTACCTGCATCAGCAATTTTCACCTGATACTTGCTACCAACTTTCAGCGCATCTTTGTCAGTGCTAAACAGGCGACCAAAGAAGCCCTGCTTACCATCATCAGCGCCACCACTATAAGAAGTAAGGTAAATACCATTAGCACGTTGTTGGCCTTCAATACTCATCCCAATACGCCCTAGCATCACACCAGAACGAATCCAGACATCATTCGCAGTACCACCGACCGCCAATGCTGGCTGACCACCATCCAGTGCAACCATTGCCGCCGATACAGCAGCTTGCTTAGGCGTCGCTGCCGTCGGCGTTGTAGCTGCCGTAGCATCACCACCTTGCAGGAAAACCATCAGGCGGTTGAGCATTTCAGCTTCTAACTCTGGTCTGGCAGGCACGTATTGCCATTTCGTCCCCGTACCACTTACTGATTCTTCAGCACGCTCGTGGCTCAGGTAAATATTGGTAGCTTGTGCTGCTGGACGCTCCAGACGAATTTTGAAGCGATCACGACTACCTGCGTCATACGCCCCTTCAAACGCCTTACCAATGGTTTTGCGAATAAAGTCGAGGGGAATTTCCGCTTTATTTTCTGCCCAATCGGTTTCCATGATGCCAACTCTCGGCTCATCACGCTTAATATCAACCCCCATCGTGCTCCAGAATTCTTGTAACTTTGGCCAGACGGCTTCCGCTGGTGCACCTACCTGCAGCCAACGGACATTGCCTTCACGCATAAGCTGAATCCCTGGGTTCGTCGGCAACACCACACGGTTATCACGTTGCACCTCACCACTTGTCAAGGCAGCAGCGCTGACCGAGCCACCGGGGATAGTGGCATACGTCGAATCATAATCCGGCGCACTCAGATCAGGGGGTACTTCCAGCGAATTGATGCTTTTATTGTTTTTGTAATCCACCCGTTCGCCGACTGAATCAATGTTCAACCCAGAGCAAGCCGACAAGGCCAGCACTGAACCAAGAACTACCACTGAACGTGACAGAGGAAGAATATTCATGGGACTCATTGTCTATTCCGTTTAGAAAACTAACACTCAATACCGGCTTTACGCATGGCTGCCAGTAATTGGGGCTTAATGGCATCAGAACAAGGTACCAGCGGTAAACGTATGCCGCGCTCATCCCCAAAACCCATCTGCGCCAATGCCCATTTAACTGGCATCGGGTTGGGTTCGAGGAACAGGTCACGGTGCAAATCTTCCAGCGTCGCATTGATACGGCTGGCGGTTTCCCGATCACCTGCCAACGCCGCCGCACACATGTCATGCATGGCTTTGGGGGCAACGTTAGCCGTAACTGAAATATCACCCTTGCCGCCCATCAGGATTAACTCCATCGCAGTCGCATCATCGCCACTGTAAATGTCGATGCTGTCGCCACAACGCTGCTGGATTTCCGTGACACGATCCAAATTGCCAGTGGCTTCCTTGATACCGACGATATTGGAAATAGCCGCAAGGCGTTCAACGGTACTGGGCAACATGTCGCAGACTGTCCGACCCGGTACATTATAGAGGATTTGCGGAATCGCGACCCGTTCGGCGATCAGCTTATGATGCTGATACAAACCTTCCTGCGTCGGCTTATTGTAGTAAGGCGTGACCAGCAAACAGGCATCTGCACCGTCCTGCATGGCGATTTGCGTCATTTCAATCGCTTCTGCCGTGCTATTAGAACCTGTCCCGGCGATGACCGGAATCTTACCTGCCACCAGTTGAATCACACGTTTCATGACATGCCGGTGTTCCTTGTAATCCAAGGTTGCCGACTCGCCAGTTGTGCCCACAGCTACAATGGCATCAGTGCCATTTTCCAGATGGAACGCCACCAGGGCTTCCAACGCTGCCTCATCCACATCCCCGTTAGCTGTCATCGGGGTAATGAGTGCCACCATACTGCCGCGAAACATGCAAGCCTCCAAAAAATGATTTGACAGCATACTACTGAGGCGGGTAATGAAACACAAGCATTACCATATTGCCGCGCTTGGCGCATTGAAAGACGTGTCTAAAAAGGAACCTATCATGACCACACCGACCCTTGGCAACCCTGTTGACGACTTTAGCTTGGCAGCCACATCCGGCCTGACTTTCCGTCTGTCTGATTTTCGAGACAAGGCGCATGTCATCCTCTACTTTTATCCTAAGGACAGCACACCCGGCTGTACCACAGAAGGTCAGGACTTCCGCGATGCCTACCCCCAGTTTCAGGCAGCGGATACAGTGATTTTTGGCATTTCCCGCGACAGCCTGAAATCGCACGAGAATTTCAAAGCAAAACAGACCTTTCCGTTTGAGCTACTGGCGGATGTGGAAGAAACAGCCTGCCAATGCTTCGATGTCATCAAACTGAAAAACATGTATGGCAAACAGGTACGCGGCATTGAACGCAGTACCTTCCTGATTGACAAACAAGGCATCCTGCGCCATGAATGGCGGAAGGTTTCTGTCAAAAACCATGTGGCAGCCGTGCTGACGGCGGCGCAAGCATTATCCTAATCATGACCCCTAGGAGTAACATGAGTCCGATACCAGCCCCCCATACACACGAAAAACGCCTGTTTGTCCTCGATACCAATGTGCTGATGCACGACCCTACCGCCCTGTTCCGCTTTCAAGAACATGATATTTTCCTACCGATGGTGGTGTTGGAAGAACTCGACCACAGCAAAAAAGGCGTCTCCGAAGTCGCTCGCAACGTGCGCCAAGTCAGCCGCTTCATGGATGACCTGATTTCGGCTGCCGGTACTGAATCCATCCACGCAGGCGTACCACTGGCTGGCAATACGCTACTGAGCGGCAGCAAAGCACCCAGCGGCAAGCTGATGTTCCAGACCGAAGCACTAAACGCCCCTGCCCCGACCGGGCTGCCCGGTGATTCGCCGGACAACACCATCCTCAGCGTTGCACTGAGTTTGCGGGATAAATACCCGGAACGGGATGTCATTCTGGTTTCCAAAGACATCAACCTGCGCATCAAAGCCACGATTGTCGGCCTGAAAGCCGAAGACTATTTCAACGACCAGGTGCTGGATGATGCCGACCTGCTACCAACCGGTTTCCACGAACTACCGGCGGATTTCTGGGAAGCGCATAATAAGGAGATGGAATCGTGGAAGGAACACGGGCATACCTTCTACAAACTGTTTGGCCCCCTGACACAAGAATGGCTACCGGGGCATTTCCTCGCCCTACCGGGGGATCAGCCATTTCAGGCCATTGTGCGCAAAAAAACCGCTGATCACGTCGTTATTGAAACCACCCGTGACTTCACCGAACCACGCCATGCCGTGTGGGGCATTACCGCGCGAAACCGCGAGCAGAACTTTGCCCTGAACCTACTCATGGATCCTGACATCGACTTCGTGACCCTGCTGGGTGCGGCCGGTACAGGCAAAACCTTGCTGACACTGGCGGCAGGCTTGGCACAATTACTCGACGAGCAGCTTTACAAAGAAATCATCATGACCCGCGTCACCGTGCCTGTCGGCGAGGACATCGGCTTTTTGCCCGGTACGGAAGAGGAAAAAATGGCTCCGTGGATGGGTGCATTGATGGATAACCTCGAAGTGCTGACCCAACCGACCAACGGTGGCAAATGGGGACGCAACGCCACGGATGAGTTCCTGATGAGCAAGATCAAGATCAAATCTCTGAATTTTATGCGTGGTCGAACCTTCCTGAATCGTTATATCATCATCGACGAAGCGCAAAATCTGACACCCAAACAGATGAAAACCCTGATTACGCGTGCAGGGCCGGGAACCAAGGTAGTGTGTCTGGGCAATATTGCGCAAATTGATACGCCTTACCTGACCGAAACATCGTCAGGCTTGACCTATGTGGTAGACCGTTTCAAGGGCTGGGAACACGGCGGGCATGTCACGCTGCAACGCGGCGAACGTTCACGTCTGGCGGATTACGCTTCTGATCATCTTTAATTAAATATCCCTTCGACTACGCTCAGGGAACAACAAAAGGGTTTGATATGTTGCACGATTTTATCAACTGGGTACTCGCTACGGTTGAAGCATGGGGTTATTGGGGTATTTTCATTGCAATGGCGATGGAATCAACCGTATTACCCGTACCGAGTGAATTGGTGGTTATCCCCGCAGGCATGTTGGCACACCAAGGAAAAATGGACTTGACCCTGGTGGTGTTGGCCTCCACTTTTGGTAGTTTGGTGGGTGCATCCATCAACTATGCCTTCGCCTTGTGGGTGGGACGCCCGTTTTTGGAAAAGTACGGCAAATACTTTTTCGTGCGCCCCGCCTTGCTGCAAAAAACGGATACGTTTTTCCTCAAGCACGGCGCTATTTCCACGTTTACCGGACGCTTGGTGCTAGGGATTCGCCACCTGATCTCTTTACCTGCTGGCCTCACCCGGATGAATCCGGCGAAATTCGCCTTGTATACCGTACTAGGCGCGGGGCTGTGGTCGCTGGTATTGGCACTGTTTGGCTATTTCATCGGTGGCAATCAAGCGCTGATTGAGGAAAACAAGCTACTGATCACTGCTAGTGTCCTAGGCTTCGTCGCGATGGTGCTAGTTGGCTATTATTTCTGGCAGAAACGCCGCCCGGCATAATTACGCCACCTGTAAGGACTGCATCAAAAAGTCCACCAATGCCCGTGTCTTTTCGGGCAAAAACTGGCGACTAGGGTAAACCGCATAGACCGAAATGGTTTGTGCGGAGTACTCCGGCAGAATGCGTACTAACTCACCCTTTTCCAGCGCGTCGATCAATTCAAAATCGGGTAGCATGACGACTCCCATCCCCGCTATCGCCGCCTGTTTCAGTACTTCGCCATTATTGGCGCACAGTTGCCCCCGTATCTGCACGTTATGCGCCTTGCCGACCTCATCATAAAAAGTCCAGCCTTCACGGTGACTAACATTGGTGTAATGCAAACACTGGTGGTGCGCCAAATCAGCAGGGGTTTGCGGCATACCCTGAGCTTGCAGGTAAGCCGGGGAAGCCACCGGCATCAGGTAAACATTTTCCAGCTTACGGGCGACCAGCCGTGAATCTTCCAGCACCCCAATGCGGATCACTACGTCGTAATTGCCATTCGCTGCATCGGTATAAGCATCATCCAAATGCGCAGTGAGGTGAATATCTGGGTGTTGTTGCAAAAAACGGATCAGCCAGTGCGACAAACGCACTTTGCCGTAGGTCATCGGCATATTAATGCGTAACGAGCCACTCAACGTGCCTTGCATAGCGAGCAAATGCTGATCAACCCGCGAAACCTCTTCCTGAATTTCACGGCAATGTTGGTAGTAATATTGCCCAGCTTCCGTCAGGGAAAGCTGGCGCGTATTGCGGGTCAGCAAGCGCACCCCCAACTCCGTTTCCAGCATTTTCAAGCGCTTGCTCACAGCGGCAACAGTCAATTCCAGCTTGTCAGCAGCGGCAGTAATGCTGCCACCATCAACGATGGCGACAAAATTACCCATGTATTCCAGACGGCTCATTATCAACCTCTTGTTTATAGTTAATGTAATAATAATGACTTTATCAAAATAAGATTAAACATTATCCTGCTACTCAAGTAAAGACAAGTTATCAGGAGCACATCATGGAACACATCCACGCAGATTCACGCGGCGCATTCAAAAATGAATGGCTGGAAAGCCGCCACAGCTTTTCCTTCAGCGAATACCACGATCCTGCTCGCATGAACTTTTCATCGCTACGGGTGATCAATGAAGACTGGGTAGCCGCAAAAGGTGGCTTCCCGATGCACGGGCATCGTGACATGGAAATCGTCACTTACGTGATGGAAGGCGCGTTGTCGCATAAAGACAGCCTCGGCAATGGCAGCGCCATCCGCCCCGGCGATGTGCAACGCATGAGTGCCGGGCGCGGCATTTTGCATTCGGAATTCAACCATTCTGAAACAGAGGCTGTACATTTACTGCAAATCTGGCTCTTACCGACTGTCACGGGTATCCAACCCGGTTATGCGCAAGTGCATTTCCCGCTAGAGCAACGGCGTGGCAAACTACAATTACTGGTAACGCCGGATGGACGTGACGGTTCACTGAACATAAATACTGACACCTGTTTGTACGCCAGCATTCTGGCAGCCGGGGAAACCGCTCATTGGGCGAAACCGGACAAGCGTGCGGTTTATGTACATGTGGCACGCGGCAGCTTGATACTAAACGGTATGACCCTACAGGCTGGGGATGCTTTAGCCATACCCGAAGCAACACCGCTAGAACTCGCCTTTTCCAGCGATTCAACGGCAGAGTTTTTGGTATTTGATTTGCCCATAGCGAGGGAATAAATGCAACTGAGAAATTCACCACAGGCTTACGGCTGGGTTTCAATCCTGCTGCATTGGCTGATGGCGGTGGCACTGATTGGCATGTATTGCGTCGGCACTTACATGGTCGATCTGGAATATTACGACCGCTTGTACCACACCCTGCCTACCTTGCATAAAGCCACGGGTGTGCTGTTGGCGGGCTTGCTGCTGGTACGGCTAGCTTGGGTTTATGCCCAACCGCGCCCTTTGCCCACTGTAAGCCGTGCGCCTGACCTCACCCATCTCGCAGGCAAATTAGGGCATATCGCCTTGTATGGCCTGCTGGTCGTGATCATTATCAGTGGCTACCTGATTTCCACCGCGAAAGGGCATGGCATTAATGTGTTCGACCTGTTCGAGCTACCCGCACTCTTGCCCGCAGACAAGGATCGCGGTGAACTGGCGGGCGACATCCACGAAATCGTCGCCACCCTGTTCATTTTTCTGGTGGGTGTACATGCACTCGCCGCACTCATCCACCATTTTTACTGGAAAGACAAGACCTTGACCCGCATGTTGGGCAAAGGTTAATACCAAACATTGGGAGAACCTCATGAAAACCATTATCGCAAGCTCACTGCTAACCCTCGGTTTACTGGCAGGCAATGCCGCGTATGCGGACGACTACACTATCGACACCGAAGGAATGCACGCCTCCATCCAGTTCCGCATCCAGCATCTGGGCTATAGCTGGCTGTACGGGCGTTTCGACAAGTTCAGCGGCAACTTCAGCTACGACGAAGCCAAGCCGGAAGACACCAAGGTCGAAGTGACCATCGACACCACCAGCGTCAACAGCAACCACGCCGAGCGTGACAAGCACCTGAGCGGGGAAGATTTTTTGGACGTGAAAAAATTCCCGGAAGCCAAATTCGTCAGCACAAAATACAGCGGCGGCAAGCTGGAAGGCAACCTGACCCTGCACGGTGTCACCAAGCCGATCACGATTGACGTGAAAGAAATTGGCGCAGGCGCTGATCCGTGGGGTGGTTTCCGCCGAGGCTTTGAGGGTAGCACCAAGTTTGCCTTGGCAGACTTCGGCATCGAGAAAGATTTGGGGCCTGCCTCTAAAGAAGTCGAGATGATTCTGGCGGTAGAAGGCGTGAAGAAATAAGAAGTACTAGGGCGTGAGCGATCACGCCCTATCTCTCTTAAAAATCCCGCCCAAAATTGAAATAAGCTTCATGATCAAAGCCTTCGGTCTTGCGTACCCCGATGAATGCAGGGCCAATCGGTGTTTCCCCACCCAAAAAGACTGAACCAGTCGCCCGTAAATCGCTCAGGCTCACCTCATTCGCTTGTTGCCACGCCTGACTGCCACCCACCGACGCCCCCACATGCACTTTGGCTACCTGCGGTATTTCGGCAAGCTGACGCATATAGGTCAAGGAACCATCCAGCGTATAATTACCCACCAACTGGTCATTATCGACAAATGACAACCGCCCGGTTTGCAAATCCCCGCTCGCATTACTGGCACTGAACACCAAGCCATCATCGTTATTGGCCTTGGCACCGACCTGCCCACTCACGATCAAACGGTGTTTATCGCGACTCAAAACCCGCTCACCTTTCAGTTCAATCCGAGAAAAATCCGTATCGCTCCCCATCTCCTGAATACCCTGCGTATATGCAGCCGTCACCCGCCCGCCCTTGGTGGGGAAATTCACCGAATCCAGTGTATCCGACTGATATTGCAAGGTTACTCCCGCCTCAGCCAGCGAGTCATCGGGTAAAGTCAGCGTGCCGGTTTTCACCTCCGGCGTAATGTGCTGGTAAAACACCCCAGCACGGACTTCGGCATTATTACCCAGGGCACGCCCCACATCGAACTGCGCCCCACCTTCACTCGCCCGCAACTCTGCCACCTGTTGTGTGCCTTGCAAAATGCTGGCATCGCGTTCCTGATACCACGCACTGGGAGCGACAAAGGTTTCCTTGCCATCCTGCAAGGGATGGTGCAATTCGGCTTTGGCGAGAATGCGTTCGCCGATCACCCCTTGCAGGCGCAACTCCGTCCCCTGCGTTGTCAAACCCTTGCGCACGTATTTCACCCCAGCCTGATACCCGGTGTCGCCATTAAAGTCATCGCTCAACGCAAACCCGGTACTGATCCGCTGATCGCCTTGGTCAGCCTTGCGTGCCATCACCTTGAGATCGTAATCACCATCCGGGCGTGGCGTCAGGTGGTAATCTACCAGACTGAAATACCCCAAGCTGTACACTCTGTCCAACCCCGCCTGCAAACGCTGGTCGTCGAGTACCTCACCCGATTGGATACCCAGTTTTTGCAACACCAGCTTATCACTCAAGGATGACTCATTCTCAAGCTGTACCCGTGCCAGTTTGATCGGGCGACCCACTGTCTTGGGCTGGACACTGGCGCGGCGCGGCATCTGTTCCGGCAATACGGCCAGTTTCTTTAAAGCCCCTAATGTTGCATTCGCCCCTTGTACGCCACGCGGAATGGTTTCAGCGACCCGGTCAAACGCCAGATTGCCAATATCGCCCACCGGCGGCTGGATCAGAATGTCCTTATCCGTCAGGCTCGCCAACTGCGTATCACTGGTCTTGCGCATCAGCAAATCCATCGACTGCAAACTGATGTCCAGCGCCGAATCCAGCTTGCGGTTGGCTTCAGGCGGAATGCTGGAAACGATCACAATGTCAGCGCCCATTTGCCGCGCGATATCCACCGGCAAGTTGTTCGACACCAAACCATCCACCAGCAAACGGTTGTCGATAGTCACGGGTGCAAACAACCCCGGAATCGACATGCTGGCACGTACCGCTGTCGCCAGATTGCCTTGTTTCAATACCACGGTTTCGCCGGTACGGATATCGGTGGCCACCGCCCGAAACGGAATCGGCAAACGGTCAAAGTCAGTGACCCGATCCACCGGCTTGAGCAAGCGGCGCAACTCAAACATCAGCCGCTGCCCGTCAATCAGGCCGCCGGGTAGTTTCACCCCATCCTTGGACACACCCAAACTGAAGGCACTGAAAAAATCCGCGCTCTGCTGCTTTTGGTCATACGATTTGATTTGGTAAGAAGGGTCGTCGCGGAACAGATTGATCCAATCGAGATCGTGCACCACTTTTTCGATGTCATCGGCACTCATGCCGGAGGCATACAAACTGCCGACAATCGCGCCCATGCTATTGCCCGCAATCACGTCAATGGGAATATGGTTGGCTTCCAACACTTTGAGCACACCGACGTGCGCTACCCCGGCAGCCCCGCCGCCGCCCAGCACCAAACCGATTTTGGGACGAGGCTCGGTATCCGCGTTAGCCGGTGACAGACCCAGCGTTAGCAGCAACAACAGACTGACAAGGAATTTCATACACGTAATCCAAGCTCAGCGGCGCATGATCGGAGAAGCGTTCATCTTTATAAATCGCCGCTGCGCTCACCTTGCCTTGCAGTGATGGCGAAAGAATTTGGTAATCAATCCGCCAACCGACATTCTTTGCCCACGCCTGCCCACGGTTTGACCACCACGTATACTGTTCGGCTTCCTGATTCACTTCACGGAAACCATCCACAAAGCCGACCTCACCGAACAACTTGTCCAGCCAAGCGCGTTCTTCCGGCAAGAAACCGGAATTTTTCAGGTTGCCCTTCCAGTTTTTGATGTCGATGTTTTGGTGGGCAATGTTCCAGTCGCCGCAGATGATGTAATCACGCCCGGAGGCTTTCATCTGCTCCATCAACGGCAGAAAATGATCCATGCAACGGTACTTGGCTTGCTGACGCTCTTCACTCGACGAGCCGGAAGGCAAGTACAAGGAAATCACGCTCAGTTTGCCAAAACGCGCTTCAATGTAACGGCCTTCCGCATCGAATTCCGCATTGCCCATCCCCATGATGACGTCATCCGGCTGGGTACGGCAATAAAGCGCTACCCCACTGTAGCCTTTCTTGATGGCATCATGGTAATAGCAATGGTAGCCTTCCGGGAAAAACAGCGCGGGGTTTTCTTGCAGTTGATGGATTTGCGCCTTGGTTTCCTGAATGCACACCACATCCGCCTGCTGCTGCTTCATCCACTCGAAGAAGCCTTTTTTCGCCGCAGAGCGGATGCCGTTGGTGTTGGCTGAAATTATTCTCATGCCGCCTCAGAAGTGCCTTCCGGGAAACCGCACAGCAGCACTTCCAACAAGGCTTTCTGGGCGTGCAAGCGGTTCTCGGCCTCATCCCAGACCACGCTTTGCGCACCATCCATGACTTCAGCAGAAACTTCCATGCCACGGTAAGCAGGCAGGCAGTGCATAAACAGCGCATCCGGCGTTGCCAGTTGCATCATGTCGGTGGTGACTTGATACCCGGCGAAGGCTGTTTCACGGATTTTCTTTTCCGCTTCCTGACCCATGCTTGCCCACGTATCCGTGACCACCACATCCGCACCTTTGGCCGCTGCGCTAGGATCACGGAAAAAGGTCACGTGCCCAGCCGTTGCTGAGATCACATCCCCGTCCGGGTCGTAGCCTTCCGGGCAAGCCACATTCAAGTGGAAGCCGAACAGCATCGCCGCATTCATCCACGAATGGCACATATTATTACCATCGCCAATCCACGCCACGGTTTTGCCGTTGGGCAGTCCGCGCTGTTCGATCCACGTCATCATGTCCGCCAACAACTGGCAAGGGTGGAATTTATCCGTCAACGCGTTGATGACTGGCACGCGGGAATTCGCCGCAAACAGCTCCACTTTTTCCTGCTCAAAGGTGCGGATCATCACCACATCGACCATGCGCGAAATCACCCGCGCAGAATCTTCAATCGGCTCACCCCGCCCCAACTGGGTATCGTTGGGCGACAGGAACATGGAATGCCCGCCCAATTGGGTCATGCCCGCTTCAAACGACACGCGGGTACGGGTAGACGATTTCTCGAAAATCATCGCCAAGGTGCGCAGGTGCAGCGGCTCATGGGTTTCCCCACGTTTCCACATCGCCTTGAGTTGAATGGCACGACCAATCAGGCTGATCAATTCAACCGGAGTAAAGTCAGTTAACGTCAGAAAATGCCTGACAGGTTTATTATTCATCGTTGTCATGAGGGTCTCTCTCCAGCAGCGGGGTGCAAGAATGCCTGCACCAATGCAGTTACCATAGTTATTATGTGATCGGCCTGTTCGTGCGTAATGATTAAGGGTGGTAACAAGCGGATAACATTGCCAGCCGTAACATTGAGCAACAGACCACTCTCCAAAGCCTGTTTCACCAACTCGCCGCAATCACGTTCCAGTTCCACTCCCACCATCAAACCTTTCACACGAATCTCGCGTACACCTGTCTCACCCGCCAGTTTTGCGCGGAATTGCGACAGGAAGTATTCACCCAACTCAGCCGCACGGGCTGGCAGGTTTTCTTGTTCCATCACGCCAATCACGGCACGCGCCGCACGGCACGCCAGCGGATTACCGCCAAACGTCGAGCCATGATTGCCGGGGCCAAACACATTGGCCGCTTTACCACCCGCCAGACACGCACCAATCGGCACGCCATTGCCGAGCGCTTTGGCCAGCGTCATCACATCCGGCTGAATGCCAGAATGCTGGAACGCAAACCACTTGCCGGTACGCGCCATGCCGGACTGGATTTCATCCACCATCAGCAGCCAATCGTGCTGGTCGCAGATAGCGCGTAAACGTGGCAAATAATCGTCTGCCGGAATGCGGATACCGCCTTCGCCCTGCACGGGTTCGACCAGCACCGCGACGATATTCGGGTTGCTGCCCAAAGCGGCTACCGCATCGGCATCACCGTATTCAACGCGCACGAAACCTTCGACCAAAGGGCCAAATCCGGCTTGCGCCTTAGGGTTGCCGGTCGCGGTCACGGTTGCCATGGTGCGCCCGTGGAAGGCATTGCTCATCACCACCACCGTGGGGATTTCGACACCTTTATTATGGCCATACAGACGCGCAATCTTGATGGCGGCTTCGTTCGCTTCCGCACCGGAATTGCCGAAAAACACGTTCTCGAAACCGGACAACGCACACAGCTTTTCTGCCAACGCCTGCTGGTGTTCGATCTGATACAGATTGGAGGTGTGCAACAACTCATGGGCTTGCGCACAAATGGCATCTGCCACCTCGCGTCGCGCATGACCAACGTTGCAAACGGAAATGCCACTGAGGGCATCCAAGTATTGTTTGCCTGCGGTATCCCACAGGAAAGCACCTTCGCCTTTCGCGAAAGTGACCGGCAAACGTGCATACGTCGGCATTACTGCATTAGTCACGGCAAAACCTCCAAAAAATAGCCATAACAGCCAAAAATGCGAAAGGCAGCCCAGACAGGCTGCCTTTGCGAGAAAGCCGAAGACTATAGGCAATCGACTTGCGCTTGTCAATCACCAAATTAGTGCCTTGTCAAGCGCTTTCTGTCAGGCGGATTTTTCAGGGGTCAAATACCTGTCGTGAGCTGATTAAAGCGAACTAAAGCAGATCACGTTCTTGAAGGTTTTTGAGCAACTCAGTTCGATTAGTTGTCGCTGTTTTTTGGTAAATGGTTCTCACATGGCTTTCAACCGTGCGGGATGAACCAATATCCAACATTTTGGCAATCACTCCCGCCTGATGGCCATTTGCCCATAAACGCGCAACACGCAACTGCTGAGGGGTCAGGGTATTGGTTTCAGCGGGAACAGCGGAAGGTTCCTCGGAGGTTTGCGCCCTCAATGATTTTACCCGCAGCCGCGAGCGCCCCATGAACAACAGAATGCTGATTGCACCCAATAACGCTATCACGGTGAGTGACAAGCGAGCTTTAACCAAATGGTCGGTACGATTCAACCAAACCAACAGGCGCGTGAAAGTATCCATTTCTGGTTGCAAGTTGGCGGCTGCCGCCAAACTGGTGGGTAATGTCAGCCAAACATTCACTTTTTCGAGTAGAGCAGGATTGTTGTAAACAATAATGGCGTATTCTTCCCGCGAAAAGCCGCCAAAAGGTGGCTCAATCGTGTATTGATCACGTACCTCTTGGGGTATCTCAGCAGGATTCATCAGAATACCATTCAACAAGATTTCATCGCTGGCGTAAGCATCCAAGGCACTCTCTGCCTCAACGGGTTCCAGCAAACGCTCAACAGCCTCTTTACGACTGGCCAGCGGCTTGATTTGTGCAGTGGGAAATACTTTAGCAAGCAGTGAGGTAGTTGTTACAGGTAATGACACATCCCCGCTGGCTTGCAGAACGCCAATCCTGATCGAGGCTGGATTCGTATAAAACGTCTCTAGCTTGGTGTTTCTCAGCAATAACTTGGTCGGTGTCACGGCAAATGGCTGTGAAAATACCCCTTTGAACCGACCATCAGCAGGCTGTAGCAGCGCTTCCCGCTCAGGGGTACGAGAAGTTGGCCCACACTCAATACCCGCTCTGCCATGCAAGCCTTCAGCAAAAGCTACAAAGCGCGTATCAAACCGCAACTCTTTCCAGTCCAGCGAGTAACCATTCTCTTCAAGATAATCCCATAAATCGGCACAAAACCCCGCACCGATACCCGCAGTTTCCCCTTGCACCCAATGAGATGAACTTACCGGCCAGCCATCCATACTGTAACCAAACACTACTTTTTCTGGCACCACAGCTGAATTTACCGTAACACTGCTACCCAACATCATCACGCCCAACACACCAAGCTTCAGAGTACGATACTGCCCCATTGGTTGCTCCTGTTGAAACCGATTATCCGCTAGAAGTTTAGTCTATCTAGCGGATAATAAGCACCCCAGCACCCTATTGTGATTCAAATTACCATCAATTAACCACCACCACTGCCGCCGCTTCCGCCGCTTCCGCCGCAGCCGCCGTCAGCGTCACCGCCACCGCCGCCGCCATTACTGCTACGTGTGGAAATCCATGCGGTATAACCACAGCTACTACACTGATGCTCTGCTTCTTGCGCATCCTTATTCTGTACCCCCGTTGGTTTAAATACATGCCGAGCCTTGCACTGCGGGCAACGCTGATTACTCCAAGCAGCATAGGAAATCACGCCTATCAACAACAAAATCCAACTCCATCCACCCAAAAAGAAAAAGGATATAAAGAATGCTCCAAAGCCAGCCAGTGGCAACAAACACCCCCATGGATCATTCCACACAGCTTTGACTACCCCATACAAGCTCCACAAAACAATAATCAGCGGAATCAGCCAGGGCATCAGCCAGATTGCTGCCACCTCAACATCCTCTAGGGTTGGCATATCACCAGCCTGCGTAACACCAATAAATCCCGCCAACCCCAGCGTGCCGAACCACAGCCCTTTACGTACCCAACCATGATGCACTGAACCCTTGTTTATCAGGCGCTTGATCACCCCATGAGTACGGGTATTCACCAAGCGTAAGTAAGGCGTGTCACGTAAGCGCTCACCGGGGGATTCCCAAATATCTGCCGGTGGCTTTTCACCAAACCAGTGTTCGTAACTCGCTAAGGTTTCTGCGTAGTCACGGTAGAAAGCATTGCGCTCATCCAGCCCACCACGAGAAGGAATATGATGCAACGGTTTACCCAATACTGTGCCGCACAAATCCTGCCAGTAGGATTCTGTGTAAATCAGGTGAAAATGCCACGTTTGATCAACCGCTTCACAGGGGCAAACAAAATGTCCAGCCGTCATGGTGAGAAACAAGAAACGCTTATATTCAGTAAACACCCGTTCGGTATAAGCGACCGTCCAGCCATTCATCCGCGCCAGCTTCCCCAGAAATGCCAGTGGCACATCCTCATAGGTACTGACCTGAAAAGCGTGTAGACGTTGGTATAAATCCACCCACTCAGGATGATCTTGTAACGCAACAGGAAAAGTAGTGTTCATGGTAAACCTCCGTTATCGGCTTGAGATACACCTCCTGTTTTACACAGATAACTAACTGAAAAACATAATAATTAATACGTAATGCACTCACCATAAACACGTAAGTAATCATGACTAGACTACCTACGTAGTGTCCACAGACGCAAAAAAGCCGGGACAAGCCCGGCTTTTTACTGCATACGTGAGACTAACGCTTACGCGAAGTTCTTCGCTGCAAAATCCCAGTTCGCCAGTGAGTTCAGGAAGGTTTCCACGAACTTAGGGCGCAGGTTGCGGTAGTCGATGTAGTAAGCATGTTCCCACACATCAACGCACAGCAGCGCCGTGTCGCCAGTGGTCAAAGGTGTGCCAGCAGCACCCATGTTGACGATTTCCACAGAACCGTCCGCTTTTTTCACCAACCAAGTCCACGCAGAACCGAAGTTGCCAACCGCTGACGCAGTGAAGGCTTTCTTGAATTCGTCGAAAGAACCCCATTTCGCATCAATCGCCGCAGCCAGTGCGCCTGTGGGTGCGCCGCCGCCGTTTGGCTTCAGGCAGTTCCAGAAGAACGTGTGGTTCCAAACTTGTGCTGCATTGTTGTAAACGCCGCCTGCTGGAGCTGACTTCACGATCTCTTCCAGACTCATGTTTTCAAACTGAGTGCCCGGAATCAGGTTATTCAGGTTGGTGACATAAGCGTTATGGTGCTTGTCGTGGTGGAATTCCAGCGTTTCAGCCGACATGTGTGGGGCAAGGGCGTCTTTTGCGAAAGGCAGTTCTGGCAATGTATGAGCCATGAGTTGTTACTCCTCTGATGGTTAAGATTTTTGGTCAGGGCGTAAGATAGGCCATTTTGGGGCAAGCGTGCAATAAGCCTGTGTTCGCTTGATGAATTGTCATCGCCCGTTCATTCGTAACCGGACATCTCCAGATAGCCCTGCCCGAGCAGTTTACCGCTAGCAACATCGCGGATATTCACCGCGCCTTCCCAATAGGTAATCCCCGTCTGCATCAACTGATCATCCACCAAAGCTTCAATGCGCACATGCTGCCCCTGCTGTGGCAAATGCATTTCCCACGCCACCGGATATTTCACGCCGCTGTGCGCCTGCCAGTAACGTAATGGCTTCAGCGTCACATCCTCCCGCCCCAGCGTTTGCGCCGTACCATCCGGCAACACCCACTTGCCCGCACTGTACGGATCGGTTGCCCCTGACTTATTGCGCAGCCGATAAAACATCAGGTCATGCCCATCCTGCCATTGCAGCGAAAACCAGTCCCACCCCGCCTGATCCTTACCCAGAGCACTGGTGCTCCATTCCCGATCCAGCCACGATTCGCCGGTGACGGTGAAACGCTGCCCATCACGATAGATTTCACCCAAAGTCTGCAAGCGCGTCAGCGAGTAATAATACGAAGCATTGCCCGCCTCACTGCTTTTCTGGCTCAAGCCCTGATTGCCTTGCAACACGGGCGGCTTTTGTGGGCGTAACTGCAAATTCAGGGTGAAATCCTTAGCCTTCAACGCAATTGCCCACGGAAATTCCCCCGCACCATCGCCGACGATCTGCCAATCTTCCAGCCACACCCGGAACGGTTGCAACGACTGCCCCGCCAAACCCAGCGCTCCCCGCGCAAACCGCTGGTCGTGCAAATGCTCGCCGGTTTGCACATCGGTCAGCGCCACATGCGCCATCCACACCTGATTCGTTGCCCATGCCGACGGGCTAACGGGCTTGTCCGGCGACAGCGCAATGCGGAACAGCGTGACCTGATAGCCAAACTGTCGCCCCGAGTCAGTATGCACATTCCCGGTCACATACCACCATTCATTACGGAAATCCGGGTGTGCCGCGTGGTCTTGCGGAAACTGAAAAGTTCGTGGGGCAAGCGCACGGGTGAAACCAGCATCGGCCACCCCGCCCAACGCCGCATTCAGGTCAAGTGCCGCCGGTTCGGGTGTTTTGCTACACCCCGCCAACAGCAACATAGCCAATAGAACAAGCCTAACGCCCATCCAACCCCTCCCGCACCGATGCCTGTCCAATCCGCCGTACCGGATAAAGGCTTGCCAACAAGGCCGCCACCATCGCCAGCGCCATCGCCTGCAATGGCACCAGCGCGAACACATGCGTTTGCATCGTCCAGCCAAACGAACGCTGGTTAATAATCTCGATCAACACCACCGACATCAGCCAGCCCAGCGGCAACGACAACAGCCCCGCCAGCAAACCGATCAAGGCTGCCTGCCCCATCACCAGCCGCTGCAACTGCGGTGGGGTAAACCCGGTCGCCCGCAAAATCGCAAACTCACGCCCCTTTTCCAGAAACAAGGCCATCAAGGCACTGAACACCCCGACAAACGCCACCATAATCACCAACACCCGCAACACATTGGTAATCACAAAGGTGCGGTCAAACACCTGCAAGGAAAACTCCCGAATATCGCGGTTAGAACGCACCACCAACGGCTGCCCCGCCTGCTGCAACTCCCCCGCCCAAGCCTGCAACTGGCGTTTGATGACCGCCACATCCGCCCCCTCAGCCACTTGGATACCGATCGAAGAAATCCCCCGATCCGCCCAATAACGCTCGTACAAGGGGCGCGGCAATACCACCATGCCCTGCGTTGCACTGTAATCGCGGAACACGCCCAACACCGGCAACCTCACCTTACCCGCCAATTCGCTCGTCACCTGCACCGTATCGCCGCGCCGCTTGCCTTGGTGGTACGCAAACGGCTCCGACACCAGCAAACCTTCGCCCGCCAGAAAACGCTGCCAGATCGCCGCCGCATCGCCCTCCAGAAACGCAAAACCGCGCCCGCTGTGCGTACTGGGTTGCAAGACCAGCACCGGCATCGGGAAATCTTCCACCGTCAGCCGCGCCGTGCGCCCAGTACTTAACGCCTTCACCCCCGGCAAGGCTTGCACCCGCGCCAACCACGCCGGATTCAACGCGCCATCCACCCGCGAAGCCTCTTCTGAAGTGGCCGACACATACAAATCGCTACTCAAGGTCATTTCCAGCCAATCCGACACACTGGTGCGGAACGAGCCAATCATAATGCTCACCCCCACCGTTGCCGACACTGCCACCGTCAGCGCAATAATCGCCAAACTGGTACGGCTCAAACTCGCCTGCACCCCACGTACTGCCATGCGCCACAACAAGGAAGCCTGCAACACCCGCACCCGCTGCAAACCCCGCAAAGCAAAACGCAACACCAATGGCACGACCAAACCATACCCCACAATCAGCAAAAACAGCCCCACAAACCCCAGCACCAACTGCTTACCGGAATACGCAATCAAGCCGCCACTCGCCAACATCAACAGCACACCCAGCAAAGCTAAACCTGCCCCGGCACGCTGCCCCGCCTGTTCCAGCGTCGACTGGCGCTGCACCTGCACTGGCGACACCCGCGCCGCCTCCAAGGCCGGAGCCAGCGTCGCCACCAACACCGCCAGCAAAGTAATCCCCACACTTTTAAGCAATAAGGCTGGCGTCAGCAACAAATCCGTCGCCCGCACGCTCACGTACAAATCGCTAATGGTTTGCGTCACCAGCACCAACAAACCCTGCCCCAGCAATACGCCCAACACCACCCCGCAAGCGCTGCCAACCACCCCCAACACCACGGCTTCCAGCAACAAATGACGGAACAACTGCCCGCCCGTTACCCCCACCATCCGCGCAATCGCAAAACCCGAACGCCGCTGCAACACCGAAAACGTCATGGTGTTGTACACCAGAAACGCCCCCACCAGCATCGCCAGCAAACTCATCGCCAGCAAGTTGGTGCTAAACGCTTGCGTCATCTGAGCAAACACCTGCTGGCGAGAAGCAAAAGAGTCGAGCTTCAGGGAAGGCGGCAAACGCGCTTGCAAGGCCGCCGCTTGGGCGTCGCTAAGGGTAAGCTCGATGCGGGTAAGCCCCGGTGTTGCCCCTTGCGCCGTGGCAATATCCGTCACCAGCAAACCTGCCCGTACTTCCAGCATCGCCCCCGGCTCATTCAACAAGCGCCGCGCTTCCTCGCTGGACACCTTCATGCCCGCCGCCTGCTGCAATGGTGCGGCAAACGGATCAATGCCCAGCAAGGTATACGCCACCCCATCGCGCTCCCGCGTGGTTTCCACCACCGGTGCTGCATCCCGATAACCCCATTCCACCCGCAACTGCCGGTAAAAATCATCGGGAATAGTGCCACGCACTGCCGTGATTTCGTGCGTCATCGTCCCCGACAACACATTCACCGACTGGCGGAACGATTGCCCCGCACTCTGGTTGGCTAAATCCACCGCCAGAATCACCGCCGTACCCAAGGCAATGCTCAACAGCGTCAGCCACAACTGCCAGGGATGCCGGGTGAAAAACCGCCAACTGGAACGGGTCAATAAGCTGCTAGTCATGTCAAATACTGCACACGCCACCGTCGTACACATCCATCACCGACTTAAGCTCGTGGTAAATATAATCACGCTCCTCCGGGGTGAAAGCCTCCAAGCGTGCTGGGGTATCGCCCTTTTCCAGCGCATACAGCACCTTGTTGACTTTCATACAGCCTGTGCCTGCAATTTCTTCCACCACATGATCCAATTGCGGCTTATCCAATGGCTCGGCAGGCACCACCGCTTGTGGGAAATCATCTGCACCAAACCAGAAATCTAACCCTTTCGCGAGAAACTCGTCATACCCCAAATAATGCGTACCATCGCAGGAAAAATTCAGCCCCACCTTCCCATTCACAATATTCAGCGAAGCCGAGCGCAAGTAAATGGTCTCATCTGCAAAACGTAAGGCTTTGAATTGATGCAACACTTTACCCACATCCACCTTGGGCACAATGGCACGTTCAAAATACGGGCGGCGCGGGTAAGCCAAGCAAATATTCGGGTCAATCAATTCTTCATTGGACAAGAGACGGTACACATACGGGTCATCCCGATGCCAGATCGTGGTACGGCTGCTGGAAAAGTGCACCTGAAAATGATGCACGCCCTGATCCAGAACCAGCGCCTCGTGTACCGACATCACCGTATCCATGTGCCGATCCATCACACTTTCCACCCGCTGCTGCGCGAACAAACCGCTGCGAATGGCCGGGTCGCCCTTGATTTGCCGCCACTGGCTGGGTTCTTCGTAAATCACGTCCGAATGCGGCAATTCGCGCAAATCGTAATCCACCCCCAGAAACCCGACGCGCTGCCCTTGCTCATCGCGAATCGTCTGGATTGCCGTCACCGACGGACGCTTTTTATTACGGCTGATATAGGCTTCCGACAAATTGAAATCAACGCTCGCATCCTTGATGTGCTGCATGTAAGGCCGCTCAGAACGGTCACGCCCGCGCGACTCAGCATCCACGCCATAACGGTTGGCGGTCGAGCTGATTTGCACCCCATTGGCATCCAGCACGTACACGTACTTACAGTAGTCCAGCGTACCGAATACCCGGCGCACACACTCATCCAGACGCTCAGACTCACCGATATGTGGCAAAATTCTGCCTGCATAATCGCTGAGTGCCGTGCCTAATAAATCCGACAGCAAGGCACGGTGCGCATTGATCGAATGTTGCAATGTATTTAATGTCATAAAATTCCTCGTTTTCTTGTTTGGCCTTACCACGCCAAGGCTTGCTCACCTGTCTGCAAGCAACCATCCACCATCACCACAATACGCCCAGCACGTTCCGCCACGGCACGGCTGTGCGTCACCACCAGCAGCGTTTGTTGCGCCGCATCTGCCAATGAAAACAGCAAATCCAACACCAACGCGCCGGTTTTTGCATCCAGATTCCCGGTCGGTTCATCCGCCAGCACCAATGCGGGGCGGTGAATCAAGGCACGCGCAATCGCCACGCGCTGCTGTTCCCCACCCGATAACTGATCGGGAAACGCCGCGCCACGGGTCGGCAATTGCACCGCTTCCAGCCAATGCTGTAAACGTTGCTGCTGCTCATCCGCCGCTATTCCCAGCAAAGCCAGTGGCAACAAAATATTCTCCGCCACCGTCAAGGTAGGGATCAGATTGAACTGCTGGTAAATAAACCCAATGTGTTGGCGGCGAAACAAGGTCAATTCCGGCTCTTGCAAACGCGACAGAGACTTCCCCGCGAGGTAAATATCCCCTGTCGCAGGCACATCAATTCCCCCCAACAGGTTCAACAGAGTAGACTTACCCGAGCCGCTGCTACCGACTAAGGCCACGTGTTCACCTGCTTGCAAACTCAGGCTAACATCGCGCAACACGGTGTGCTCGCGGCCTGCCTCAGGATAAGCATAATGAAGGTGTGTTGCCTGTAACAACATAACAGTCCGTCCCTAAAGTCGAAAAAGCAGGTGTAACACGGAACACCAGCGGCGGTAAAATACCTTTCAGCCCATCAATGGAATGGGCAAGCAGAAACTTTCTGCTATCCTCCCCACATTGATGATGAACGAGAAGCGACATGAGCGGAATGACAAAATTCATATTGGGCGGTTTATTGATCGTCCTAGCCCTGCTGGGAATCAAAAGCCTGCTACCCACCGACCCAGCAAACGCCCCCCCCAGCGCCGACGGTTGGGAACAACCCATGCTCATGCCCAATGCCAATCTGCCCTCACCCGACACCCTGACGGACAACAAACGCCTAACAAGTCCACAAAACGACAAGCCGGTGGAAGACGATACCAAGGTTGAACTGGTCGGCGAACCCGAGACCAAAGAGCCAAGCCCCACCAGCACGCCTACCGAGGAAACACCCCCTCCTGCCGCCACCACGCGGACAGCACCAGAACCCTCCACCCCTGATGTCACCACAGCACCTGCTGCTACGCCAACACCAACTACGCCACCTAAACCCGTGCAACAACCTATCGTAGGCCAAACCGGCAGACTGGAAATCGTCGCCCAGACCGAGAACGGTAAAACCCTCAAGGCTAATGTTTACGTGCAGCAAACCAATGGCGCGAATATCGACAAGGCCACTTACACCAACAAAGCGGTGTTTAGCCTCAAACCCGGCAAATACAAAATCACGGTACGGGCGGAAGGCTATGGCAGCTTATCACGCAATATCAACGTACCGGATGGTGCAGTAGTCAACGAAATTTTCCCGTTGCCAGCCATTGCTAGCAACGCCCCCGCACCTGTTGCACCACCACCGATCACGCGTGCTCCACCCAGCCCCTCACAACAACCCGGCCAAAGAGAAGGAAGACTACGTGTCGTTGCACTCTCTGCGGATGATGGCAGCCCTATCAAGGTAAACTTTACGATTGCCCAGCTCGATGGCAGCGTGGTTAAGCGGGTCAATAATGTTTCGCTAGCAGAATTTACACTGCCCTCACAAGAATTTGTCGTCAGCTTTGATTTCCAAGGATTTCAAGGCTATAAATCCCTAACTGTACAACCGGGACAAATTAGCACACACACCTTCAATATCCGAGGTGTAAGCGGGCAAAGCCAAGCGCCAGAGCCGCAAATGCCACCAATGGATAACCTCCAGCAACAGCAGCAGCAACCCCAAAATGTCGAAGACATGCTGATGCAGAAGTTGCAGGAAGAATTGCAGAAACATTTGACGAATTAAAGAAACTGTCGGGCTTTAGCTAGCCCGACATCTTTAATAATGGTAGCGGCACATAGCGATCAGTAAATCCTCACCTTCCACCTTGTAGACCAAGCGATGTTCATCATTGATCCGTCGTGACCAATAGCCGGACAAGCCATGCCGCAACGGTTCGGGCTTACCGATACCCTCAAATGGCTCGCGGGAAATCGCCTTGATCAACTCATTGATGCGTTTCAGGATTTTCTTGTCGGCTTGCTGCCAGTACAAATAGTCTTCCCACGCTTTGGATGAAAAAACTATCCTCATTCCAGCAACTCTCGCGCTTGCCCATTCCCACGCCCCAATTCAGCAATGGATTCCAGCAAGCGGCTGGCATTAGCTGGGCTACGCAACAAATAGGCGGTTTCTTCCATCGCTTTGTAATCTTCCAACGAAATCATGACGACGGCTTGTTCGCGGTTGCGGGTAATGATGATGGGTTCGTGATCTTCGCAGACCCGATCCATCGTTTTGGCGAGTTCCGCTCGCACAGCGGTGTAGGAGATGGCGTTCATGGTCAATCAACCTGTACGTGATAATGTACGTAAACTATAGGCTAGATGTATAGTCAACACAATATCAAAGTGCAAATTCATAACTTGATCATCAACGCCTATCTGGAGAATCTAGTTGCAACCTCATAACTCGATTTACAAATATAACAATGGTTGACAAAATAACAAAAAAGCATACTATCATCCAGATACACTATCTATATGCGTATGCGACACAACTAAGGTAAAAAAGCATGATGAACCCATGGGACGTTAACCCAGATCTTCAACAAGAACGACTGATCCAGCTTGCAAATATGCTAGCTGAGGTGAGGGCTGATGTTGTTGATTTACATAACCCAGAACTCGGTGATACGAGAAAATCTTTAGGCTTCAGGGCATACGAGTGCTCAAGAAGCCACTGCATAGACAAAGCTGGACAACTAGGTTTTGAATGGTTAGGTGTTCTAACAGAAGATAGAAGATTTACGCTCAAAGTAGGTTCGATACCTGTTCGATTTTGGAAAGGAGAACCAGAAAAACTACCATCAGGGAAATTATTACGCTCACCCGAAGCACTCAATCAAATTGAGCTTTTTCACCCTAAAAATTCAGACAATGAGCTAATTTGGTTTTGTATTTTAGATGCAAACTTTAAAGGATTGATTGAACGCGCTTATTTTGTTGGCTATACGGAGATAGGGGAAATTGTTATCAATTGGCAAATTCCTATTCGTGGTTCTATCACATTAATATCTGATGTAAACCACATGCCATCTGATGGTATTGAGCTTGACTCAGCCGCTAATCGTTTAAGAGCAAAAATATTCAAGGATGATGCAATAAAAAATGAATAAAGAATTTTTTGGCGAAAAAGTAAGACTGGCAAGATTAATGAATGGTCTAACTCAGCAAGAGTTAGGCGATTTAGTTATTGTTAGCAGGCAATTTATTCACCAATTAGAAAGTGGCATTAAGCAACCCGCAGATGATACATTAGCGGCTATTGCTGAAGTTTTACATGTAACTCAAAAATTTTTTTACATACCATTGGCAAATGATGTAAAGCCTGAGCAATGCCACTTTAGAAAGAGAAGAACTACGCCCGTGAACCTTTCAAATAGGGTGCTTGCATTAGGAACCATTTTTGAGCAATTAGTACATATTCTCGATAGAAATCTAGAGTTACCTCATATTGACTTTCCTGATATCAATATTTCGAATGTACTAACAGCAGAAGATATAGAACGTTCTGCTGAAGAATGCAGGAGATACTGGGGATTAGGAAATGATGCTCCTATTTCAAATATGATTAGAGTTTTGGAAAATGCAGGTGCTGTAATTACATGTTTTGATGGTGTTTCAGATAAGGTAGATGCCTTGTCAATAAATAGAAACAGACCTATTATTGTTCGTAATAATGCCAAGGAAAGCATATGCAGAATGCGCTTTGATTTAGCACATGAAACTGCCCATATAGTTCTGCATCAGGGTGTAGAAACAGGCTGTTCAAAAACTGAATCTGAAGCAAATGCTTTTGCAAGTGCATTCCTCTTTCCACGTGCAGCATTCATAAGGGAGTTTCACGGTTGTGTTGGCAACATTAGAATAAACTGGGATAAAGTCTATGCTCTGAAACTACGCTGGAAGATGAGTGTTAGAGCTATTATGTATAGAGCATACTATCTTGGTTTGTTGACAGCACAGCAATTTCGAAGCGCCAATGTCTATTTAAATAAAAGTGGACAAACAAAAACAGAGCACTTCGATGATAAAATACCCAATGAGCATCCAGAAATATTATCGGCAGCATTGGATATCTTATATCAAGACATGAATATTTCAATTTATGGGATCGCTGAAAAACTTGGAATTTCTGAGAAAATCATTGCTCAATTAACTGGCTTCGATTTATCAAAACAAGTAAAGCATAATAATGTCAGAAGCTTATCTCTTGCCCGATAGAATCTGATCTTTCTAAATTAATATATGATTATTTAACTCGGAATTCAAAAAATGTGTGGAATTTGCGGTGAACTACGCCTCGACGGGCAACTCCCCGAACTGAAATACCTCAACAGCATGATGGCGAAGCTCGAAAAGCGTGGCCCCGACCACGCAGGCAGCTTTTCCGACGGTGGCTTAATGTTTGGGCATCGCCGCCTAGCAATCATCGACCTGTCGTACAAATCCAGTCAGCCGATGGTCGACGCGGAATCGGGTTTGGCACTGGTGTTCAACGGCACGATCTACAACCACCCCGAACTGCGGGCGCAACTGAAAGCCAAAGGCCACCACTTCTTCTCCGAAGGCGATACCGAAGTCATCCTCAAAGCCTACGCGGAATGGGGCGAAGACGCGCCCAAACACCTGCACGGCATGTTCGCTTTCGCCATCTGGGACATGCACAAGAAAACGCTATTCGTGGCACGTGACCGCATGGGCATCAAGCCGCTGTACTACGCCGCCGACGGCAAACGTTTCCGCTTTGCCTCCAACACGCAAGCCCTGCTGACCACGCCGGGGATTGATACCAGCCTCGACCCGCTGGCAATCCACAACCTGTTTTCCCTACACGCCGTTGTGCCAGCCCCACGCACCGTGCTGAACGGCATCCGCAAGCTGCAACCCGCGCATAGCCTCACCATCCACGCTGACGGACGCCAAGAGCTGAAACGTTACTGGAATCTGGTGGCACGTCGCCCCGCCGAGCCGCGCACCGAACAGGAATGGATCGACGCAATACACGAATCGTTAAAAACCGCCGTGCGCCGCCGCAACAATATCGCCGACGTACCCGTGGGCGTGCTGCTTTCCGGTGGCCTCGATTCCAGCCTATTGGTCGCCTTGCTCGCCGAAATTGGCATCAAAGACATTCGCACCTTCACCATCGGTTTCGACGACCAGCCGGAAGAAAAAGGCAGCGAATACGAATATTCCGACGCGGTGGTAGAACGCTTCAACCCCACCCACCACAAATTCCACATCCCCAACGAACAAACCCTGTCGCGCCTGCCGGAAGCGGTGGAAAATATGGCGGAACCGATGTTCGGGCAGGATGCGATTGGCTTTTACCTGCTTTCCGAACAAGTATCCAAGCATGTGAAAGTGGTGCAATCCGGGCAAGGCGCGGATGAAGTCTTCGGCGGCTATTTCTGGTATCCGCAAGCGCACGCCTCGACCCACCCCGACATGCTGCAACGCCTCGCTCCGTATTATTTCGACCGCGACCATTCTGAAATGGCAGAAATGCTGCAAACCCCGTTCCAGACCCGCGATTACACCAGCGAATTGGTGCGCGAACTGCTGGAATCGCCCGATGCGGAAGAAACGCTGGATGCGGTATTACGCGCCGACACCACCACCTTCATCGTCGACGATCCAGTCAAGCGCGTGGATAACATGACGATGGCATGGGGCTTGGAAGCTCGCGTGCCGTTCCTCGACCACGAACTGGTGGAACTCGCCGCGCAAATGCCGACTGAATTGAAACTGCGCGACGGCGGCAAATATGTGCTGAAACAGATTGCACGCGGGCACGTGCCGGATAGCGTGATCGACCGCCCCAAGGGGTACTTCCCCGTGCCTGCGCTCAAGTTTGTACGCGGCGAATTTCTGGATATGATGCGCGATTTGTTGGATTCGCAAGCGTGTCGCGAACGGGGTTTGTATCAGCGTAGCTATATCGACAAAGTGCTGGCCTCACCCGAGGCACACTTAACGCGGATTCAGGGCAGTAAGCTGTGGCACATGGCGGCGTTGGAGATGTGGTTGCAGCGGCAGAATCTCTAAAGTGACTAACCACACATCATGACGAATTGATCAATCACAAATAAATACGTTAAAGTCTAATTATAATAAAAACACAGAAGATTGACCAAGTTATGCGCATACAACTATTGACCGTATTACTCTTTATTAGCCACCTGTTGACCGCTTGCGGCGGCGGTGGCGCTACCAACCTACCTAACTCGGACGCCAATATCACGTCCGATCAAAACCTTGCCACTCCAGATAATCGGACACCTGTCGCCAACAGTACCCCGTTAACCCTGACCTATAACAGCGTACAAACCCTGACAGTCAACGCGACTGATCCCGATAATGATGCCCTGAGTTACACCATTACCAGCCAGCCACATTATGGCAAACTTAGCCCTGTGAGTAATAAGCCGGGCACTTTCACCTATACGCCTACCATCAAATACATCGGCGTAGACAGCTTCACGTTTACGGCTACTGATGGCGACCTGACATCCCTCCCGGCAACGGTCAAACTCACTTACTGGTCAAATAGCTGGCCGATTGCCAATGCCGGTGGCGACCAGATGGTGAATGCAAACAGCACAATCAACCTATCCGGCAAGGGGTACAACGAGGGTTCAAGCGCTTATGATGCCAGTGGCAAGAAACTGCCCCTGACCTATCGCTGGCAACAAACAGATAACACTGGAATACAGGCTACCCTAATGGATGCCAATTCCCCCACCCTACGCCTACAAACACCGGCCGTTAGTCAAGATACAATACTGACCTTTGCCCTGACCGTACAAACCTCTCAGGGCAACAGCGCTACGGACACCATCAAACTGACGCTCAAACCTTTCAGCGGTCAATCACGTGTCGCCCTAGGCGCTTATATTCCGGGGGATGCATGGAATACGCAAATAATCGATCAGTTTAATGCAGACACCAACACGCCGCTCAGCTTAGTCAATATTTTCAGCACGTTTGATAGTAACTGGCAAAGCCTCGGCGTACTTGCCCAACAAACCTATAGCCGTAATGCCACCCCACTGATTACGTGGATGCCAGAATCGCAAAGCCAACCCATGACCAACCTGCTGCCCGCTATCGTCGCGGGTAAGTGGGATACCTACATCAATACCTGGATTGCCGGATTAGAAACTTGGCAAGCCAATTACCCAACCGATCAACAACCGCAGTTGCTGATACGCTTTGGCCATGAATTCAACGGCAAATGGTACGCTTGGGGCAATGATCCTGAGAATTACCGGCTGGCATGGCAGCACATTCATGATCTTTTCAACGCCGCTCAGGTGAAAAATGTGGAGTGGGTATGGTGCATGAATAACTTCAGCTTTGATGATATTAATGATCCCACACGCTACTACCCTGGAGATGCCTATGTGGATTGGACTGCTATCGACATCTATAACTGGGGTAGTAACATGAAATATTCGCGTTGGAGCAGCTTCAGTCAATTGGTCGAACCTGCTTATAACCTATTGACCACACAGTACCCCAGCAAACCGGTCATGATAGCCGAAGTTGCCTCCGCTGAAGCCAGCGATTTGCCTAACCCTACGGCAGGGCTAGATGGGGATAACAGCGATGCAGATGAAAGCAAAGAAGCTTGGATAAGCGATATGTTTACCAGCATAGAGCTGAGCTTTCCACGTATCCGCGCCCTCTTGTGGTTCAATCAGGATAAAACCCTGCACTGGGCACTCAACGGCACTGGCCACACTGGGGCTGCGGCCTACGGGACAGCCGTTAATAACAGTGAGTATTTTGGCGGTATGTATGTTCCAGCCAGTCAACAGCCTCAATCATACTAATGAGTATTAAACCATGGTTCCACTAAGCTACCTGCTTAGCATTGTCTGTCTTTCCGGTATGGCTATGGGAATCATGGCCTACTTGCTGTGGCGACAGCAACACCGTCAAACAAGCTGCCAGCAAGAAACGCTAGAACGGGAAAACTTATTACGCACGATTGTTGATGAAAGTCCGACAGTCATTATTCTCAAGGACGAAGCAGGCCATTTCCTGTTCGGCAATCGTAGCCTAGCCGAACTGTATGGCACGACACCAGATAAGTTACTGGGTAAAGATGACAGTGACTTCAACCCTAATCCCCTACAGGTCGAAGCCTATCAGCAGGATGTACAAGCCATATTAAATTCAGGTGAAACCTGTGTCGTCATGGAGCAATCCACTGATGCTCACACGGGGGCAATACGCCATTACCAATCGCTAAAAAAACCGATTATACGCGTGGATGGCACCAAAAACTTACTCATTCTTGCCAGTGATATTACGGATTTGTACGAGGCACGCACCCTTGCCGAAGCTAGCGAACAGCGCCTGAAACACGTGTTAGAAGCGACGGCTGAAGGCATTTGGGATTGGCCCGTCGGTTCCAATCACCTGTTCAATAATGCCCGCTGGTGTGAATTGTTTGGGTTTCCTAACGACGAAATCGAACACTCGCTGGAAGATTTCACTGGCCTACTGTTGGAAGAACACCGCGCCGATGTCATGGCAGCCATTGACCAATGCCTACAAGGCAAAGGCGCGTATTTCCACGAGCACCAAATGCGCCGTAAAGACGGCCGCATTATCTGGGTACGGGATCGCGGCAATGTGGTGGAATGGGATGATGATGGCAACCCCTTGCGCCTAGTAGGGAGCGTGGTCGATATTACCGACAGTAAACACGCCCAACTGGAACTGCAACGTGCCAAAGAAGCTGCCGAAGCTGCCAGTAAAGCCAAAAGCGAGTTTCTGGCCGTAATGAGCCATGAAATTCGCACGCCAATGAATGGTGTATTAGGCATGGTCGAACTCCTGCAACTGACCGAACTCACCAAAAACCAGCACCATTACACCGACATTATCGCCACTTCAGGCAAACACTTACTCAGCGTTATTGAAGACATTCTGGATTTTTCCAAGATCGAAGCCAATAAAATTGAGCTACAGCAAGAAAGCTTTGACCTGCAAATACTGGCAGAAGAGATTATTGAGTTATTAACTGAACAAGCGACCAGCAAGCAGCTTTACCTAACGTTGCATACAACACTACAAAACAAGACCAAGCTACAAGGCGATGCCCACCGCTTACGCCAAGTGCTGTTTAACCTGATCGGCAATGCCATCAAATTCACGGCCAGTGGCACCGTAACACTGGATGTTTGCCTACAACAGCGTCATGAAAATCAAATACTTGTCCAATTCAGCATCAGGGATACGGGCATCGGTATCAAAGAAAATGCCCAACAACGCATCTTTGAAGCCTTTACCCAAGAAGACGGCTCAACGACGCGGCGGTTCGGTGGCACAGGCCTAGGATTACCCATTGCAGCACGCTTGGTGGGGCTAATGGGTGGCCAATTGGAACTGAGTAGCCAGCAGGGCGTCGGGAGCCGCTTTTACTTTACATTGCCATTTACGCTTGCCGACGCGCTTACGCCACCATTACCGGAAGCGCCGCAACAAACATCCACCCATAGCACTCTGGCGGGGCGGGTATTGCTGGTCGAAGACAACCCTATCAATGCCGAAGTGGCGCGTTTATGGCTGGAAGAACTGGGCTTAGACGTGATTCTTGCCGACAATGGCACAGAGGCGCTCGCGGTATTGGAACAGCAAACTATTCACCTTATCTTAATGGATCTGCATATGCCGGGTATGACAGGGCAAGAAACCAGCCGTACCATCCGCAAACGGGAGGCTGAAGCCAATGAAGCCCAACCCATCCCCATTATCGCCCTGAGTGCCGATGTCGCAGAAGAAATTCGTGCGGATTGCCTCGCCGCAGGCATGAATGACTACCTTAGCAAACCGCTCAATGTCGCGCAGTTACGCGAAAAATTGGGTTATTGGTTGCAGCATCAGGTAGCAACGGCTTAAAACTGCCCGTAAGCACTCACCCCACCCCCTTGGTAATGGCTGTAGACATGCTGATAAACCTGAAAGCCTCTGAGATCCAGCTCATCATCGGGATAACTGTCAGCCGGTAGCCACTGCAAGCGCTCATCAATGATTACCCGCACTTGCGCAGCAACTTGTGTGCTTTCACGCCAGCGTTCAATTCTCAATTTCTCGGCTTTAAGGATGTCGAGGGTTTCTTTGGCGACTTCCTTAACCTTTTTGCGCTCCTCAAGACTGAGCATTGGCTTTTTGAGTAGATCAAAAATGGCCAGCGTTTCCTCATCCAGCTCTTCACGCATGGCGCGTTCGGTTTCTGGGGTAAGCTCTTTTTTCAGGAAAACATTCAGCTCATCAAAGGCTTTTTGCACGGCCTGTAGGTCTTTGCCATCGTTGTAGGCTTGGATAATAGCTTGGTATTTCTCGTAAAAAACCAAACGGGTAGGGTTTTGCCGCATCATTTGCGCCAACCGTTGTGCTATCGCTTGTTGCAGGTCAAACACCACGGTGTTCTTTTCAGTGGATTGGGCAAACGCTGCGCGTAATTTGTCGAAATCCAAGGTGCTGAGATCGACATAATCATCATCTGGGCGTTCATTTTCGCCCACGCTGTCCAAGGTGGTAACGCTCAAGTTCACCTCCTGCTGCAAGCGGCGCATCACGGCAGTAATATCAACCGCAGCCTTTTTCTGGTTAAGCTGGTCGTAGATAGCTTCAATCGCGTTGAATTCGGGCGTGTAAGGTTTCACCAATGGCTCTAGACAAAGCGCACTGTATTTGCGGAATACGTCGCGGGCGTAAAACTCGTACTTAGTACGGGTGGTTTCATTCAGCGATACGGCGTTCCTCGCTTCTTTCAGCTTGGCTAACTTGTGCAATATACTGGGAGGATTCACCAACGTATCCAGTTCAAAGCCAACTTCTTGTAGGTGATTGCGCACGCTCAGAATCGCATTGCGCAACTCAGTTTCCATTTCCTCCAATTTCTCAACTGGCTTATCACCACCGCCTTTTGTACCCTTGCCCGTGTTTTTGCCGCTTTTGCCGTAAACGGCATAGGCTTTTTCCAATTGCTGGTAGACATTGCCGTAATCAATGATCAGGCCGTTTTCTTTTTCATCGTCGTACACGCGGTTGGCACGGGCAATGGTTTGCATCAAGGTATGACCTTGAATGGGTTTATCCAGATACACCGTTGACACACACGGCGCATCAAACCCCGTAATCCACATCGCGCACACAATTGCCAAGCGGAACGGATTGTCATCGTCTTTGAATTCGGTTTCCAGATCACGCTCAACCATCTTTTTGCGGTGTGGCTGAATATCCAAACCCCAATCCGCGAATCTTTTCAGTTCGTTTTGTTCAGGGCTGACCACCACACACACTTCGGTGGTTTGCACCCGTTGTAACTGGCGCTTGAGTTTTTGCGCTTGTTGCTCATCCTCAGCGTGCTTTAGGCGCTGTTCGAGTGTCTGCACATACTCAGGCCAATGTTCCATGATCAAGTTGTACATGCGCACGGCGGTGGGTTTATCCAAAGCCACATACATGGCTTTGCCCTGATAACCGCGTTCGTTGAAATGCCACACCAAATCTTTAGCAATTTTCTTCAAGCGATCTTCAGCGGTAAGGATGGGGTAATCACGGGCAAATTCACGCTTGAGTTTGGCGAGTTGATCCGCGTTCAATTCTTCAGCGTTGATGATGGCACTCATGCGTTCATCGAGCTTGGGGTTGTTCAATGCCAGTTTTTCACCCCGGTTTTGGTAACGCAACGGCAGTGTGGCGTAGTCGTCAATGGCCTTTTTGAAGTCATACACCGACACGTAATCCCCGAAAATATTCTTGGTGATTTCCACCTCTTCATCAATCAGCGGCGTGCCGGTGAACCCTAGATACGACGCATTGGGAATCGCCTGAAAACGCATATTGCGGGCAAACGTGCCACCTTGGGTGCGGTGAGCTTCGTCAGAAATCACAATGATATTAGAACGTTCGGTGATCAGCGGGTACGCCGTTTCCTTTTTCGGGTCGATGGAAAACTTGTGAATCAGGCTGAATACGTAGCGGTGGTTTTCGGTGAGCAATTCGCGTAAATGTTCGCGGCTTTTGGCGCGTACCCCGCGTTTGGGTAATTGAGTGGGCAAGGCTTTGCAACTGGAGAAGGTGTCATAAAGCTGATTTTCCAGTTCGCTGCGGTCTGTCACCAGCAAAAAGGTGTAACTGCCACCGAATTTGCGCAGCAATTTCTGGCACATAAACACCATCGAATACGACTTGCCCGACCCTTGGGTGTGCCAGAACACGCCGAGTTTGCCTTGCAGGTCGGCAATGTTGCGGGCTTGATTCAGCACTTTGTTCACGCCGAGGAACTGGTGATTTTTCGCCATGATCTTGGCCATGTCGTCACCGTCGCCATCGAATAACAGGAAGTTCTCGAACAAATCCAGCAAACGCCCCTTCTCACACGTGCCGCGAATCATAGTGTCGATATCGACAACACCTTCGTCATCTTCTTCGTAACGCTTCCACTCCTGAAAGAATTTGAACGGGCTGGTGATCGTGCCGACTTTTGCATCCACCCCATTGCTGAGGATAATGAAAGCGTTGTGGTGAAACAGTTCTGGAATCGCGCCATCGTGATTTTTGCCGCCTTTGTAATCTGTGAGGTTCTGATCGTAGGCATTACGCAATGCCACACCGGGGGCTTTCAGCTCAAAAAACACCAAGGGAATGCCGTTCACGAAACCAATAATGTCCGGGCGGCGTTCGTACAACGCGCCTTTGATGGTTAATTGGCGCACCGCCAGAAAGTGGTTTTGTTCTGGCTGGTTAAAGTTGAATACCTTGAGCTTTTGGGTTTGCAGCGCCCCATCCGCGTCTTGGTAGCTGACTTCGACCCCGTGAATGAACAGCGCGTGTTTGGTTTTGTTGATGTCCGCCAGCTTTTTTCCGGCTTCGGCTTGTTGGATTTGGTCAATCGCGCTTTGGTAGGCTGCGTGAGGCAAGCCGGGGTTGAGTGCTTTGAGCGCAGTCATCAGGTGGCGGTACAAGATGACTTCGGAAAGGTTGGCACGACCTAATAAGCCGTCGCTGCGGTCGGGTAGTTTGGAAAGTGGCTCAGTCCATGCGGTGACAACCTGCCAATGCAAGTCCAGCAAAATCTCTTCGGCAGGGTCTTCCACCGCTTTGTCTTCGGAATATTCGTAACTCATGCCCGCCCCCAGTAATGTGCAGCCTTGCCCAAGGTTGCTGAATACGGTGATTTTATCGGCATCCTGCGAGGAATGATAGCGGCTTAAGCCTTGCAAACCCTCTCACCTCACTCTAATTCACGACATACCTTAGTCATCCCACTCCGAACTTCTCCCCCATCCCCAACCCTTCCCCCGCAAGGGGTGAAGGGAGCAAGAGGTGCTGCGACTGCTTTTGGAGAGCGTGGCGAATTTGTTGTATGACGGCTTCCTGATGGCTCAAGATTTCGTGATTCCAGAAACGCAGCACCTGAAACTGCTGTTGTTGCATCCAGTTGTCGCGTTCGCGATCGTAACCTTGCTGCTCGTGATGATGATTGCCATCCAACTCGATCACTAAGCGTGCTTCCAAGCAAACAAAATCAGCGATATAACGCCCTAATACGGTTTGGCGGCGAAAACGGTAGCCGTCGAGTTGGCGTTTTCTCAAAACATCCCACAACTGTTGTTCTGGCATTGTCATGTTCTTGCGTAAATTACGGGCAAGGTCACGGTGAATTTTGTTGTTTTGTCTTTCCATTCTGCCAGTGTCAGCAACTTTGTCTTGCCATGCAACACACACTGACAAAATGCGCCTCTTGCTCCCTTCACCCCTTGCGGGGGAAGGGTTGGGGATGGGGGGGCTTTCTACGCCTCCGGCACATTATTCAGGAGGATGTTTGCCCACAGGGTATAAAACCTCTCGCAAATTCTGTAGTGCAGGACGATTTAAGCGCAATACCTCAACGGTAGCGCGTCCGGTTGGCGTTAAACCGATAATCACGGTGCAGTCTTTGTTCCATGTAAAATGCTCCGCCCACTGTTGCTGACGCGGGTGGAACAATGCGACCAGTTCATTAGTAATGGGATCAAAGGCTTGTGTCTTGTTGTACTTATGCCCATTACAACCCGCGCAAGCAAGCGCCAAGTTATCCAACTGTGTTTTGCCACCGGCTGAGCGTGGATAAATATGTTCCACGCTAAAAGCCTGTGGGGAAAACTGTACTTGGCTTAGGCAATACTCACAACAGCCTTTGGCGCGATCACCGACTTGCTGGCGGATCTGGTTAGTGACACGTTGATCAGGCATAAGGCAACGCTTTAATACCGAGATTTTGCATCAAAGTCGTGAGTGAAACTTGCCGTAATTGCGCTAACAGGCTTAAGTTTTGAATTCGCTCTACGTTTTTTGTTTCCATTTCCTCGATCAATAGCAACAGCTCTTGGTATTCCTCGTCGGTCAAGGTTTCCTCCTGACGCTTGTGATTGAGGTCTGCGAAACGTTGCTGCTGGGTAGCGGAGAGTCCGGTGTTAATGTTGCGTAATAAGTTCGCTTCTTGATCGGGAATAGTGGGTGCTTTCAACCGCGCACGTAGTGCTAGTACGCGGGTGACAAATTGCTCAAGTTCGGCAGCAGGCAATGAGGCAACGCTGCGTAATAGCTCTTCAGTAGAGGCTTGTGTTGTTATTTGAACCGTCGGCATGGTCTGTTACCTATGGTGATTAGATAGCAAAAGTGTAGCATAGGTAATTTATGGAGTGTTACGCCACCCGCGCCAACAACGCCTCCGGCACTTCCACCTGATCCACGTCAATCACCCCCGTCATCAAACGCGGCAACAAAATCTCCCGCGCCTCCCGCAATAACTCGTTCTGTTTTTTCAAGTTAAAGATGGTTACAAAAGCAGGCTTAACTTTCTCTTCAAAGCGTTCGATGAGTTCAGAAACAGGTGATATTATTTTCATGGCATACGCAGCATTTCTATTTAATCCCGGCACAGCGGCATCATTATTAATAAATTCTACACTTTTGAGCGCGAAATAAGCGAAGTAAAGCGACTCCTTGGATTCAATGTAGTAAGTTGTATCCATCGGGAAAAAAGGCTCTTGACTCCAAAATACTGAGCCAACATTACCTTTTCTGCCAACAATAATACCGGGCGCATCAACCAAACTTGTATCATGGTAGCCAAAAATACCAGCAGAACTGTAAATAGGTACGTTGCCTTCTCTTTTCTCATGGCTTCTTAAGCCTTTGCCATAATGAAAGATCATCATATTGCCTAATGGTATCTTTGCCCACCCCTCCGGCAATCCCGTTGCCTTATCCCACTGCGCGGTTTCATGCCCCGGAAACTTCATCCGAACAAACCATTCTTCGTAGGTGATTTGCGCCATTTCTTCCAAGAGCTTGATACGTTGCAGATTATTTTCGATAAGATCGTCGTAAGCCGAAAGAATCGCCGCGATTTTTCGCTGTGTTTGCAGCGGTGGTAAATAGAACAGAAAAGCATTAATTGTTGAAAGAGTTATACTGGCTTGGTTAGCTGCACCTTGCGCACAACCGATAACATGCGACTTAAATGATTCATCTTTTAATCTATAATAAAGAAATGCTTTATTAATCAATGGAGATGGAATTAATTTAACAGCATTTTGATTAAGTAATGCGCCATCTAAGTTCTTCGGAACTCTGACAACTTTTCCAACGATTGATGCCGGATTATGCTGCCAAGAACCAACTGTTTGAATTAAAATATCACCAGTTTTTAGTTGATATTTTAAATTTTTCTCCGCCACCTCATATGGAACATAAACAATGGCTTGCTTACTAACTGAGTTACTTGTGAAATCAGAGACCCTTATTAAGGGAAATCCATTTTCAGCGTAATCCTTGCTCTTAAAAGCATTTCCCTTCAATGTACTTATTACACTGCCTAGATTTATTTCCGAATGACTTTCAATCATAAATCTATACCTTGGATAAATGACATAAGGCTATTTGCCTGTTGATTCAGATTGGCAAGTTCAGCATGGATTTCTTGCATCCGTTTTTGGTAGTCGAAGGCTGCGTTGACATCGACGGTGTAGCCGACGTAGCGACCGGGCGTAAGGCTGTAATCATTCGCGGCAACTTCCGCCAAATCGACGATTTTGCACAAGCCTTCCACATCCCGATACACACCATCCGGGAAATAGTCTTCCAACGCCTGCCAATCCTTCACCGCTTGTTTCAAGCTCGCCAGCTCTTCGCTGTTTTTCTCAAAATAGCCCTTGATCAAAACGGACAAGGCTTTTAACTGTTTGCCTTGCGCGTCCAGTTGCTTCTTCAACGCCTTGTTGTCATCGGTGTTTTGCGCGGATTTTTCCAACGCGGCAAACGCCTTACGCGCCTGTTCCCATTGCGCCTGATAGCCTTCCAACAAGCCACTCAACACCGCAACGGGCTGTTCAAACACGCCACACAAAGCGCGACTACTTGCCAACGTCAGCGCCTCATCAACAATAATTTCAGCCTGCAATTCAGCAATATCCCACGCCAAACTTTCACCCAGGGGGGATTCTTCTTTCAACACTCCCAAACACGCCCGCCGCAACCCTTCCGCTTCCGCCAGCAACGTGGTTGCCACATCCGCAATATTGGTTTCATGCTGCTCCGCCGCCTCACAAATCGCCCCCGCTTTACCACGATACGCCTCCATCATCGCGCTGAAGTTGACCAACTGCCCCGGCGAATAGTCGTTGATGGTATTGGTGACGACACGAAAAGTATTCCGCGCATCAATCATCAGGATTTTGTCTTTGTTCTCCGCCCGCTTGCCCTTATCCAAAAACCACACATGGCACGGCAACGAGCGCGTGTAGAAAAAGTTATTCCCCACCGACACAATGCAATCCACCGCCTGCGTTTCGATCAAGGCTTGGCGAATCAGCTTTTCGCTATTGCCCGCATCGGTAGCGGAACTCGCCATCACGAACCCCGCCCGCCCTTTCGCATTCAGGTAATGGTAGAAATACTGAATCCACAAATAATTGCCATTATCGGCGTTGGGGATGCCAAGGCGCGGCACGGGCTTTTTGTTCTTCTCCGCGTCCTCATCCGCGTTTTCAACCTCAACCTTGCCGAACAAACGTGGATCGTTTTTTACATAGGGGCGGTCTTTATCGACTTTTTTCACATTGAACGGCGGATTCGCCATCACGAAATCGCATTGCCCCACCAGATCATGCGGGTCAGCGTAAAAGCTGTTGTTCTCAGCAATCTTGCCCTCCAGCCCGTGAATCGCGAGGTTCATTTTCGCCAAGCGCACGTTATTGGACTTCAATTCCGTGCCATAACATTTGATCGCGGCATTGATGGACTTCAACCCACGGTTTTCCTCTAGGAAATGCCCGGTTTGTACGAACATCCCGCCCGAACCACACGCAGGGTCATGGATCACCCCATGATCAGGCTGGATCAAGTTCACAATCAATTGCACCAACGCCGGAGGTGTGAAGAACTCGCCACCTTCCTGCGCCCCCGCGCCATCCATCGAGAATTTCATCAGGAAAAATTCGTAAATGCGCCCGAAGACATCGCCGGTCAGCCCTTTCACCGCATCCTGATTAAATACGCGGATCAATTCCCGCAGCAGCGCTTCACTCTGCCCTTTTTCGCCCAGCTCGTGGTAATTCTTTGGCAACACGCCATCCAGATTTGGGTATTCTGCTTCGATCAGCGCCATCGCGGTGTTCACCGCTTGGCTGATGGACTCATCTTCCGGCAACGCTGCAAGGTGGTCATAACGCGCTTGTGGCGGAATGAGCATCGCGCCTTCACTCAAGAATTGATTTTTGGTAGGTTCTTTGCGAGTACGACCGGGCGCAAGTGGCGGCAGATTAGCTTCCAGCCGTACTTTGGCTTGCTCAAAACGGTTCTGCGCATAACGCAGCAAAATCAAGCCCAACAACGGGTCTTTGTACTCCGCAGCGGTGAGCTTCGAGTTGGCGCGTAAAGAATTGGCGCTATCCCACAATTGCGTTTCGAGGGCTTTGATTTGCTTTTGGTTCAAGGTGTAGCTTCCGGTCAATGGGCGAGGAGCGATTATAACCGGATTAAGCCCCCAACGTATTGAACCTACGCCATGTTTGAACTTAGCCCCATGACCACCACACAATCGCCGTCTTAGTGGCTAGATTCCTTGCCAGACGCGCAGCTAACATTTTGTGATGTGCCATTCTCAAAAGACAAACGACACAAATTAAAGTCGATTACTTCATTTTTAACAATCACCGGCAAACTGTGGCTAGCCGTTGCAGCCGCTGGAGCAGTTGCATTATGGTCAGCAGCGATAGCGAACGTTGGCAGCAAGCAGACGGTAGCGATCAGAGCAAATTTCAACATGGCAAAGTTCCTTCAACAAAATCACAATGGGTTTCGGCGTTGTTAAGACATTACGAAGCAATGTCTGCTTTTGGATTCTGTTTTTGCAAGAAAAGTCACAAAAAGCGCTAAGTAAGTCGCAGGGTGATCAAATTAGGTTCATTTGATTTTGTGATTTTTACAACTAATTTTGTGTTTTTTACAACACAAGCCCACGGGTTCAATGCCCAGCAAAAAACACCTCCACACTGTTCTTCCACACCTGCGGTAATAAGGTATCCAGTGGCACACCTTTCACCAATGCCACATGCTCCGCAATGAACGGTAGGTACTTCGGTTCATTCTTATGCCCACGGTAAGGAATCGGGGTAAGGTACGGCGCATCGGTTTCAAACAGGATTTGTTCGACTGGCGTTAGCGCAATGATTTCACGCACATTTTCCGCCGCTTTAAACGTGCTAATGCCATTGAAACCCAAGCAGAAACCTTCGCTCAAACAGTATTCCGCCAGCGCCTGCCCAGAGGTAAAGCTGTGAATCACCCCGCGCTTGGGCATTTGCCCGACGAAATTGCGCAAGATGGCTTCCATATCCTCGTCGGCCTCGCGGGTATGCACCACGATCGGCAGTTCCAGATCAATCGCAATCTGTAACTGGCGCTCAAACGCATCTCGCTGTTTGGCACGATCGGAATAGTCATAATGGTAATCCAGCCCGATTTCGCCAACCGCCAGTATCTTGGCGTGTAAAGCATTGGCGCGGATTTGCGCATCGACAGCATCGCTATAATCATTGGCGTCGTGTGGGTGAATGCCCTGCGTGCCCCAAACTTGCGGGTATTGTTGCGTCAACGCCATCACCTTATCGAGGTTATCGGGTGAAACGGCAATCGTCATGATGCGTTCAACATTCACCGCACGGGCGGCCTGCAACGCAGCATCCAGCGCCTCGCCTTCCAGATAATCCAGATGGCAATGGGTTTCGATGATCGGGTGGTCAAAGACCGGGATTTCGCGTTTTTTGGACATAACTTTTCCGTATTTCTATAAGGGTTTGTTGTAGTTGAGAATGTTCTGCACTAAATTAAGCTCAATCCCTAGTAAAATACTAGGGTATTATAAAGTCAAGCGTTCTCAAAGGAGGTTTATCATGACACAGATCGCCAGTAAATCGGCTAGCGTTTCTACCGCTCCTCATGCCGAACAATTATTCACAAGTTACCCCGTCCAACACGTTGAACCTGCTGCGATTATGCGTTGGTTGAGGCAAGGCTGGGCAGATATTAAAGCGAACCCCTCCGCCAGTTTAACTTACGGGGTTATCTTTGCCTTAGTCGGCATCCTCATGAGCATGGTTTCAGCCGCTAATCCAGCGTTTTTTGTGGCGGCCAGCACCGGCTTTTTGCTGGTCGGCCCTTTCCTTGCCTTAGGCTTGTATGGCTTGAGTCGTCAACTGGAGCAAGGGCAAGCCCCGCGTTTCTGGTCATCCCTCAGCAGTATCCAGGAAAACGCTATCAGCCTTGGGCTATATGCCGTGATACTGGGAATGATAATGGTCTTTTGGGTACGCTTATCCGCCGTCATCACGGGTATTTTCTTTAATCAAATGTCCGTCGATATAGAAGGTTACGCCGGTTTATGGAATGCCTTAGTCACCATGGAACAGGGCTGGATGTTTATTCTGGCTTTCTTCAGCGTCGGGCTATTGTTTGCGTTATTTGCGTTCATGACAGGTGTGGTGACAGCCCCCATGTTACTGGAACGTAAGGTTGATATTGTGACAGCGGCGGCTACCAGTATCCGTGCCGTACAGAAAAACCCCTTAACCATGCTGTTGTGGGCGCTCACCATTACGGTTGTGATTGGCTTGGGGATTGCGACCTTTGATCTCGGCTTGATCATTGCGATGCCTTTGATTGCCCATGCGAGTTGGCACGCTTACCGCGATATGGTGAAGGATGCGTAAACGACCGCACTGACTCCCCCCTTGTATCACACACGCCCCCTACCATGAAATACGACTTAATGCGGTATTTTCGGTAGGGGGTTCTTCTCTGGATTGGCAGGAAACATAACATGCTAAACGTCTTGGATAGCCATATCTTGGCTATTTTCCACGGTTTGCGCACCCCTTACCTTGATCATTTTTTCGCATCGGTTACTTGGCTGGGGTCGCTGTGGTTGTTAGTGCCGCTGAGTGTGTTGAGTGTTATCGTGATGTGGCGTTTAGGATACGCTCCTGCGCTATCGTTACACAGCATGTATTTGCCTGCGGCCTTACTGCTGGCAAGTGCGTTGGCTTTTGCGCTCAAAGCGTGGTTTCAGCGTCCACGCCCGGCGTTGTTTGATACCTTGACCGCTTTGCCAATGGATTCGGCATTTCCCAGTGCGCATTCAGCGCAGGCCGCTGCCTTTTTTGTGGCACTGTGGCTGTTGTTACCGCCGACGCTGCGAATCGGTGGCGGCATTATCTTAGCGGGTGTTGTGATCACAGTGATGATGTCCAGGCTGTATTTACAAGTGCATTGGCCGAGTGATGTGCTGGTCGGCGCACTGCTGGGGATTGCTTCTGCGTTGTTATTACGTGTTATGTTGTTGCCAAAGGTTTAGCCATGAAAAATAAGTTCCTCGGTACTGGAGATGCGGGTTATCACCCCTTGCGAAAATTCCGCACCGTGCTATCCGGTTTGAGTTACGCGGTCAAATACGATTTCAGTGTCACCTACAAACTCGTGCTGTCGATCATTGTACTCATCGTGGCATTTGCCTTCAGGGGTTGGGTGGATTTCCTCATGGTATTGGTAGCCACCACCTTGGTGCTCATGGCAGAACTGTTCAACAGTGCAATTGAAGCAATCTGCGACTTTGTCGAAGATAAGCACAATGAAAAAATCAAAGTCATTAAAGACATTGCTGCGGCGGCGGTCGGCGTATCTATATTGTTATGGGTAATCGTGATCGGGATGGAACTCTGGAACATAATTAATTGATGAATGCACCTGAGTTCGGGATACCTGACACGCTCACCCAGAATATCCGCCACTTTCTATTCGGACGCTCCAGATTGGTATAAGAATAACATATGCTTAACATAGGTTCATTCCACAAGGATTCCAAGGGGATTCTTTAAGAGGTGTCCTGCTCCCAAACGCTGCTTTCAAATCACCCCTTGCGCCAACATGGCATCGGCTACTTTCAGAAAACCCGCAATATTCGCGCCCGCCACGTAATTGCCTTGCTGACCATACGCGGCGGCGGTGTTGTAACAATCCTGATGGATCTTGATCATAATACCATGCAATCTAGCATCCACTTCTTCCCGCGACCAGTTCATGCGCAGTGCATTCTGGCTCATTTCCAGACCAGAGGTTGCCACGCCCCCGGCATTGGCGGCCTTGCCCGGCGCGAACAGGATATTGGCCGCCTGAAACTGTTGAATCGCCGTCGGGGTACTCGGCATATTGGCACCTTCAGCCACCAGCGTGCAGCCGTTTGCCAACAGGGTTGCGGCATCTTCCGCGTTAATTTCGTTTTGGGTGGCACAGGGAAACGCGCAATCACACGGAATCATCCACGGGCGTTGCCCCGCATAATACTCAACCTTGAACGTGGCGGCGTATTCACTGATGCGCCCACGTCGCACATTCTTGAGTGTCATCACCCATGCCAGTTTTTCGGCATCAATCCCCTCCGGGTCATAAACCACCCCGGACGAATCGGATAAGGTCACCACCCGACCACCCAATTCGTTGATCTTTTCCACCGCGTATTGGGCGACATTGCCTGAGCCGGAGACGGCACAGATTTTACCTTCCAAACTGACATGACGGGTATTGAGCATTTCCTGAGCAAAATAAGCCAAGCCATACCCGGTGGCTTGCGGGCGGATCAGCGAACCACCCCAGCCCACGCCCTTGCCCGTCAATACACCGCTAAATTCGTTGCGAATGCGGCGGTATTGCCCAAATAAAAAGCCAATTTCACGCGAACCCACCCCAATATCACCCGCAGGCACATCCGTATCCGCCCCGATATGGCGTTGTAACTCGGTCATGAATGACTGGCAAAAACGCATGACCTCTGCATCCGACTTGCCCTTGGGGTCGAAATCCGCGCCGCCCTTCCCCCCGCCCAACGGCAAGGTGGTCAGCGCATTCTTGAACACTTGTTCAAACCCCAGGAATTTCAAAATCCCGGCATTGACGCTAGGGTGAAAACGCAGCCCGCCCTTGTAAGGGCCAATCGCGCTATTGAACTGGATGCGGAAACCGCGATTCACCTGCACCAGCCCGGCATCATCCACCCACGGCACCCGAAACAGGATTTGACGCTCCGGCTCCACCAAGCGATGCAAAATACGTGCATCCCGCAAATCTTTACGCTGTTCCAGCACTGGCTCCAATGATGCCAGCACTTCGCTAACCGCTTGATGAAACTCCAGTTCGCCAGCATTACGGCGCACCACCCCCTCGATCACATCCTGAATACTACTCATACTTCCCCCTAAGCCTATGACACTTTTTTCATCACGCTGACGGCAAAATCCACCGTCAAATCCAGCGTTTGCAAGCGTTGACAATGTGCCTGTTTTTCTGCACTCGCCGACCAATAATACGGCGTCATTTTGAGTAATGCCGCCACACTCGCCTGATCTGGCAAGCTCACAGCGTAACGCACCTGCAAGGGCGTACCTTCGCGCATCCCGACAATCGGCGGCAAATCCTCCACCGTGTGCGGCTTGGGGTCATCGTAAATCAGGCGGCGTAATTCAAACAAATGCTGTGCCGCCGGGTAAGCCCACAAATACAGCCCGCCCGGCTTCAATACCCGCACAATCTCAGCCTCTGAAGCAGGCGCAAACACCCGCACCAACACATCCACCGAGGCATCCGCCAACGGCAGATCAAAGCTGGAAGCTACCGCAAACTGCATCGCCGGGTATTGTTTCGCTGCCAAGCGCATGGCCGCGCGTGAAATATCCGTCCCAATAAACTGCGTATTATCGCCGAGGTGCTGCGCCAGTTGGCTGAGGTAATAACCTTCCCCACAACCAGCATCCAACACATCTAAAGCTTCAGCACTGTCAGGAAAATACTCGCGGATCGCCACAGCCAAGGCCTCCGCCAAAGGCGCGTAAAAACCCTGTTGCAAAAAATAGCGGCGGCTTTCCAGCATCTCCTTATTATCACCGGGGTCGGCAGAATGCTTACGATTGACCGGCAACAAATTGACATAGCCCTCTTTGGCCTGATCAAAACTGTGGCGGTTACTACACACAAAACTGCGCCCCACAAGGCTGAGTGGCTCGTGGCACAGCGGGCAACGCCAAACACCTGAAGTCATGCTCAGCCTCCCCTAGCGTGATGGCACAGACTTGGACGTAAACGTCCCCAACTGCTCCATAAACACCGTGGCATAAGACCCCGGCGGCAGCTCAAAGGAAAGCTGCACGGTTTCCGCATCCAGCACCTCAAAACCGACCTCACCCACCTTGATACGCAAGGCACGGCGTTCCTGCTTCAAACCCTGCTTTTCCAACCCCGCACAGAACACCGGGAACAACGCTGTTTGCGCCGCTTCCAATTCGCGGGCTTGCGCTTGGGTATCCAGCTCGCCCCGCCCCCACAATGCGCCGGTGGGGTGAATATCCAGCGCATCCAAACGCGGCTGAATGGTCGCATCCGCCACATCATCGGCAAACCACGCATTACCACCCTCGAACATAAACACATCACCCGGCAGACGCTGATTCCACGTCCCCGTTCTCACCCGCTCCGCCAGAATGTAGTTAAACATCCACGAACGCGCCGCCGACAAGTAAAGGCTACGCTGGGTACGCTGCTTGGGAGCGATGCCTTCCGCAAACCACCGTTCCGCCTTGCGCAAATTGCCAAAGTTGTGCCCGAAACGCTGTTCGCCGTAATAGTTGGGAATCCCCTGCTGGCTGATTTGCTGACAAAGGGCAGCCGCTTCGGCAAAATCGCCAGTGCAATGACGCAAAGTCAGGCTAAAACGGTTGCCACTGAGCGCCCCCCGGCGCAGTTTCTTGTCGTGGCGCGACTGGGCGAGGATTTCAATTTCAGGCGGTAAGGCGGCAAAGTCCGGGTCATCCCTGCCCGGCAGTTGCAGGCTAAACCACTGGGTTGTGACCGCATGGCGATCTTTCAGCCCGGCGTAACTCACATCCTTGCCCGAAATACCGGCACAACGGGCAAGCTGGTTGCCTACCCAATCGGTGTTTGCGCCCGTTTTGCGGACCTGCAACCACAAGTGCTCGCCTTCGCCGGAAAGCGCAAAGTCCATTTGCTCATCCACGATAAAATCAGCGGGCAAGACGCGAAAATGCCCGGTTAAGGGCGCGGGGTAGGCTGTCGGAAAGCCTGAAGTGTCGTATGGGGTTTGATTCATGTGGGAACTATACCAGCCAGAGGGTGAGGCTTAACAGTAGCCCGTGCAAGATCATGCTGGCGATGGTCATTTTAATCGCCGGTTCCAGCAAAGCGGGTTCAGCGGCATGGTCACGCAAACTAAGCCCCGCCTTGAACGCCAGCACCAACGGTAACAGGCTCAGCAAAGACCACAATGGCAACAGGGCGGTACTCACCAGCAACAGCACAATGCTGGCCGCCAACGCCACCGATACCAAATACACCAACGGCGCTTGCCCGACACCCAAACGCACCACCCAATGGTGTTTACCGCTCGCCGCATCCGCCTCACGGTCAGGGAATTGGTTAATGAACAAGATATTCATCACCAACAAGGCAGCAGGTACACTGATCAGCACCGGGTACATTGCCACTTCCCCGGTTTGCACCAACCATGCCCCCAGCGGGGTGAGGATGCCAAACCCCAAGGCCACGGCAGGTTCCCCCAATCCCCGGCTGTTCAAGCGTAATGGCGGGGCAGAATATCCCCAACCCAACAACAAACCCGCCACACCGATCCACAGCAAATCCGGGCTGCTTATCCATACCAAGGCGATCCCCAGCAATATCGCCACCGTCAGCAGCAACGCACCGAACACCAGCATTTCCCCGGCGCTCAACACCCCGTTCTGGATAAAGCGGCTGCCCCCGGTAAAAGGAAACACCCGCTGGGTATTACAACCATCCGTACCATTAGCATCGTCGTAGTAATCATTCAGGACATTCACCCCGCCATGCACCAAAGCTGTCGCCAGCAAGGTCAACAACAGCAGTAAAAAGCTGACTTTTCCACCTTGATGGACGACTGCCGCCACCCCAATCAGCACGGGAATCAAGCTGGCGGCAAGGAAAGCCGGACGGGTTGCCAGCCAGTAACGCAGCAAGGGATTACTCAAGCGTATCAGGTCAGGTTCTTGTGTCATTAGTTTTAGAAATCCAATTTTGTCGACAAAGTAATAATTTTTACACTAAAACATTGCCATTATTAGTCATAATTGTCTACAATCGGCCGATGTGCAAATTAAGTGCGCATTCATGTACAAGGCGCTAGAGGAACACCCCAACGGTGAGCGGCTTGTGTTGTTGGTTAAATGGAGGAGATTGTAAATGAAAAAATTAAGCTACGTTCTAGGTACTGCACTGGTGGCTTTCAGCCTGAATGTTTTCGCTGCTGACGCTGCTGCCCCAGCAATGGGCACTGAAGCAGAAGCACAAGCCATGAGCGAAAAAGCCATGGGCGAAGTCGACAAAAGCGGCGAAGCAGCCTTCGACACCTTCACCAAAGCAGACGGTGGCTTCCAGGACAAAGACCTGTACGTATTCTGCATGGATTTGGAAGGCAAAATGCTTTCTCATCCAAAAAAACCAGAACTGGTTGGCCAAAACCTACTGAGCTTCGACAAATACGGCGACAAACTGTTTGAGAAAATGGTTGAGACTGCCAAATCTGCTGAAGGCAAAGGCTGGGTTGACTACAAGTGGCCTTACCCTGTTACTGAAGAACTGAAAGCCAAGAAAAGCTACGTGATCAAAAACACCAAAGGCTTCTTCTGTGGCGTTGGCGCGTATGCTGCTGAAGCAGCAGCTCCTGCTGCCAAGTAATAACATTTACTCAATCTGATAATTGGGTTACAGCGCGTTACGCCTGTAACCTTTTTTTTGGGTAAATTTTTTTCAAACCCCTGATTCCGATAAGCCCATAGCCGCCCGCCCAACATTTCCGCTATTATCCTTCCCATGAAATACCAAGACCTGCGCGACTTTATCCAACAACTGGAAAAAATGGGTGAACTGAAGCGGATTACCGTCGAAGTCGACCCGTATCTGGAAATGACCGAAATCGCCGACCGCGTGCTGCGCTCCGGTGGCCCCGCCCTGTTGTTCGAGAATCCGAAAGGACACCGCATACCCGTGCTGGCCAACCTGTTTGGCACACCACGCCGCGTCGCCTTGGGCATGGGTGAGGAATCCACCGAAGCCTTGCGCGAAGTCGGCAAACTGCTGGCCTTGCTGAAACAGCCTGACCCGCCGAAAGGTTTTAAGGATGCCTTCAACAGCCTGCCCATTTTCCGCAAAGTGCTGGATATGGCACCGAAAGTGGTCAGCAAAGCCGCCTGCCAACAGGTAGTGGTCGAAGGTGACAAGGTGGATTTGAGCAAACTGCCGATCCAGCATTGCTGGCCGGGGGATGCCGCGCCCTTGATTACGTGGGGCTTGGTAATTACCAAAGGGCCAGAAAAAAAGCGCCAGAATCTGGGCATTTACCGCCAGCAGGTGATCGGCAAAAACCGCGTGATTATGCGCTGGCTGTCGCATCGCGGCGGGGCGCTGGATTTCCGCGAGTTCCAGCAAGCCAATCCGGGTAAACCGTTTCCGGTGGCAGTGGCGATTGGTACTGACCCGGCAACGATTCTGGGTGCAGTGACCCCCGTGCCGGATACGCTGTCCGAGTATGCGTTTGCAGGCTTGTTACGCGGTTCGCGCACGGAGTTGGTGAAAGCCATCGGTGCGGATTTGCAAGTTCCAGCGTCGGCAGAATTTGTGTTGGAAGGGCATATTTACCCCGATGACATGGCTCCCGAAGGGCCTTATGGTGACCATACTGGCTATTACAACGAGATTGATAGCTTTCCGGTATTCACCATCGAGCGCATTACCCACCGCAAAGACCCGATTTACCACAGCACTTACACCGGGCGTCCACCGGATGAACCGGCGATTCTGGGCTTGGCATTGAACGAAGTCTTCGTGCCAATTTTGCAGAAGCAGTTTCCGGAAATTGTGGATTTCTACCTGCCGCCGGAAGGCTGTTCCTATCGCATGGCCGTGGTGAGCATCAAGAAGCAGTATCCGGGGCACGCCAAGCGGGTGATGATGGGTGTATGGTCATTCCTGCGCCAATTCATGTACACCAAGTTCATCATTGTGGTGGATGACGATGTGGATACCCGCAAGTGGGAAGATGTGATCTGGGCAATGACCACGCGCATGGACCCGGCGCGGGATACCACGCTGATCGAACATACGCCGATTGATTACCTCGACTTCGCCTCGCCCGTTTCCGGCTTAGGCTCGAAGATGGGCATGGATGCGACCAATAAATGGCCGGGCGAAACCACGCGCGAGTGGGGAACCCCGATTGTGATGGATGAAGCCGTGAAAACCCGCGTGGATGGGATGTGGAAGGATCTGGGTATTTAACGCCCCAACCAACCTTTTTCCAACCAACCTCCTCTTACAGTGCGCCTAGAGCGTCACTGTTGAGGAGGACAATGTGAAACTTTTTCCCCTATCGTTATTATCGTTCAGCTTATTGGCAAGCAGCCCCGCCTTTGCCAAAAATACCGGCTACCTATTCGTCAGCAGCGAAGATGACCATATCGTCACGGTGCTGGATGGCAAAACGTTTGAAAAAATCAAAGATATAAAAACATCCAAGCGCCCGCGCCACTTGCAGTTCAATCCTGATAAAACCTTGCTATACGCCGCCTGTGGTGAGGGTGAAAGCATCGACATCATCGATGTTGCGAAACTGGAAGTCACCGATAAAATTGCAGACATCGAAGACCCTGAAGCCTTTGACATCAGCCCCGACAATAAAACCCTGTACATCTCACTGGAAGACGATGGCGCATTAGGCATAATCGACCTTACCAGCAAAAAAATGACCAAAACCGTGGAAGTCGGTGAAGAGCCGGAAGGTGTACTCGCTAGCCCTGATGGCAAAACCGTGTACGTCACCTCAGAAGTGGCCAACACTGTCCATGTTATCGACACTGCCAGCGGCGAAGCCAAAGCCGCTATCGTAGTCGGCGAACGCCCGCGCCGTTTTGCCCTTAGCCCCGACGGCAAGGAACTGTGGGTCACCAGCGAGCTGGATGCTTCCGCCAGTATCATTGACGTCGCCAGCAATACCGTGAAAGACAAACTCACCTTCGCCCCCGAAGGCTTCCGCAAGGAAGACATTACTCCTGTCGGGATTAGCATGACTAAAGACGGCAAAACCGCGTTCGTCACCATTGGGCGAGCCAACCGGGTAGCCGTCGTGGATGTTGCCGCCCGCAAGGTAGAAACCTACATTCTTGTCGGGGAACGCGCCTGGAATGCCACCCTGAATCAGGATGAATCCCTGCTGTTTGTCGCCAACGGCTTGAGCGATGATGTATCCATCGTCAAGGTTGACGACCGTAAAGTCACCAAATCAGTTCCCGTAGGGCGTGTACCTTACATGGTAGTGGTCGATGATTAAGGCTTGCCTTTACGGACTATTATGCTGGCTAGCCTGCACCTCGGTATGGGCTGAACAGACCCTCACCATTGGCTATGCCCAGCAAAGCGATGACCCGCGTTACGACGACAAACACCTCACCGCACAATTTCTGGGGCAAGCGTTAGGCCGCCCTTATGCAGGTGCGGAAGTAGCGCTCAAGGAAGTAAAATTTCACGGGCAAAACGCGGGCATCCAGTTTGCACTGGAACCGGCCGAAGCCACCACTTCTGCCGATCTGATCAAACAGCTTGAAGCCCTGCAAGGCGAAGGTGTGCGCTTTATCCTCACCGATTTACCCGCCACAACCTTAAGTGAGGTTGCCACGGCGTTTAAAGGCAAGGATGTAGTGTTTTTCAACGTCTCTGCGCCTGAAGACAGCTTGAGGCAAGCGCAATGTCAGGCGAATGTGTTCCACACCCTACCCAACCACGCCATGCAAGCAGATGCGCTGGTGCAATACCTGGTCGCCCACCAGTGGAAGGAAGTACTGGTGTTGGAAGGTAGCAACCCCGCCGACCAACTGCTTACCGCTGCATTCGAGCGGGCTGCCAAGCGTTATGGTGCAAAAATCGTTGCCAAACGCCCGTTTGTGCTGGGCAATGACCCGCGTGAACGCGACAAAAACAATATTGCCCTGCTAACAGGTGCTGCTGATTACGATGCCGTTTATATCGCCGATAGCCAAGGTGAATTTGCCCGTAATGCTGCCTACCAAACCCTGCTACCACGCCCGGTGATAGGATCAGAGGGTTTGAATGCCTTGGCATGGAACTGGGCATGGCAACGCCACGGTGCACCGCAAGTGGAGAAACGTTTCGAAAAAATCGCCTCGCGCCGCATGAGCGACCCCGACTGGGCAGCGTGGATCGCGGTCAAAACCATTGCCACGGCTGTTCAGCAAACCAACGGGGATGATTTCAACAAGCTGCGGGCTTTCCTCACCGCTAATGACACCACATTGGATGGTGCAAAAGGCAGTGCCAGCAGTTTTCGCCCGTGGGATCACCAACTCCGCCAACCCTTGCTGCTCTCAACCCACAATTGGGTCATAGAACGCGCTCCAGTCACAGGATTTCTGCACGAAAAAAACAACCTCGACACTCTTGGCTTTGACGAGCATGATAGTACCTGCAAATTCTAAAGGAGTTCCAATGAATCAACGACGTACTGTACTGGTTAGCTTGATCAGTGCCTTGCTTTGCCCTGCTGTTTTTGCTGATGACGATGCACTGATGGAAATCCCACAGCCACTGAATGACTTTTTCCAGACGGAATCGGTCTTTATGCAGGAAGCGGGTGAGTGGCAAGTGAGCGTGGGTACAGATTTCACCAACGATGACGCACACAAAACCACTGAGTTATCCACTGGTTTGGAATATGGTATCACCAACAGTGTACAAATTGCGTTGGAACATATGCCTTACCTGCACATCAAGCCCAAGGATGATGCGGAAGAGAACATCAGCGGACAAGGCAATACATCGGTGGGACTGAAAAAAGGCTGGATGCACATTGGTGATTCATTAACCAGTGTGGCGCTAGGTTACGAACACACTTTTGCCAACGATGATGCGGAAGTGATGGCGGACGACGACGCTGAAGAATTCAGCGATAGCGATGAAATGTCCGTCACTGTAGCACGTGAGTTGGATAAAGCGGGTAACACTCAAGCATCTCTGCAAATCGGTAATGAACGCAGCGCGGGGCAAAATGAAGGTTTTGCTAATCTGGCGGTATTTCATACTATCGGCAATAAAGTGGTGACGGGCGAATACAACTGGAGCGAAGAAGAACAGCAGCTAACACAGGGCATTTTCTGGAAACCCGCCAAGGGGCTGGAAGTCGGGACAGCTATCGGTTTCGGCATGGGGAATACCGATGGACAACGCCTGCTTACCCGCGTGAATTACGAGTTTTAATGATTGGCATCACGTGGGTCACTACGCAACATAGAGAGCAAGCCACCCACTGTGTTAGAATCTGGGCAAACTCACTGTTACAGGTTTAGCTATGACCGCACGTACCGCCAGCGTAGAACGCAACACACTCGAAACCCAAATCCGCGTCACCATCAACCTCGATGGTACCGGCAAAGCCCGCTTTGACACCGGCATCCCCTTCCTCGAACACATGCTCGATCAGGTTGCCCGCCACGGTATGATCGACCTCGACATCGAATGCAAGGGTGATAAGCACATCGACGACCACCACAGTGTCGAAGACATCGGCATTACCTTGGGGCAGGCTTTTGCGAAAGCCGTCAGCGACAAGAAAGGCATCCGCCGTTACGGGCACGCCTATGTGCCGTTGGATGAAGCGCTTTCCCGCGTGGTTATCGACTTTTCCGGCAGACCGGGGCTAGAACATCAGGTGGAATACCCCCGTTCCAGCATTGGTTCTTTTGAAACGGATTTGTTTTACGAGTTTTTCCAAGGCTTTGTGAATCACGCGTTAGTGTCGCTGCACATCGACAATCTCAAAGGGCGCAATTCTCACCACATTGCCGAAACCGTTTTCAAAGCCTTCGGGCGGGCGCTGCGCATGGCGCTGGAACTCGACCCGCGCATGGCGGGCATCATGCCATCCACCAAAGGGTCGCTGTAATGCAAAAAATCGCTATCATCGACTACAACATGGGCAACCTGCACTCGGTGGAACGCGCCGTCGCCCACGCTGCCGGAACATCTGCCAGCGTGGTGATTACCGCTGACCCTGACATGATCCTGCAAGCCGACAAAGTGGTGTTTCCGGGGCAAGGTGCGGCGCGTGACTGTATGCGCGAACTCGAAACCCGTGGCATGGCGGACGTGGTGCGCGAAGTCATCCAGACCAAACCCTTCCTCGGCATTTGCATGGGAATGCAGGTGTTGATGCAGCATTCCGAAGAAAACAGCGGTATCGAATGCCTCGGTGTGTATGAAGGTAACGTGCGCTATTTCGGCACCGTGCATCAGGAAATCGGTGTGCGTCTGAAGATTCCGCAAATGGGTTGGAATCAGGTGTGGCAGCAGATGGAACACCCGCTGTGGAAAGGCATCCCCGACGGGGCACGCTTCTACTTCGTGCACAGCTACTACGTCGAGCCAGTAACGCCGGATCTGATTGCCGGGTCTACCGAATACGGCATCAGCTATGCGTCAGCGATTGCCCACGAGAATGTGTTCGCGATTCAGGCGCACCCTGAAAAGTCCGCCGATGATGGCCTGAAACTGCTGGAAAACTTTGTTAACTGGCAGGTTTAAAGCTGGTTAAGGTTGCCGCTGTTCTTGCTGCAACTGTAACAACCATTGCCGAGCAGAATCACGGGTAGCGGCGTCGTCAGCCGTTGCTGCCTGTTGATAATGGTTGGCGGCTTCTGCCAGATTTTTCGCTACACCCCAGCCATTATGGTATGCCCGCCCCAGCCACAACTCCGCACCCTTGTCGCCTGCCATGCTTTCGGCTTGTAAGAAGCTGAAACAGCTTGCTTGCCGTTCCGTATCATGACTGCCCAAACTGTCCTCAATGTCGCTTAGCGAGGGAATTCCCTCTGCTGTGCTGCATGTTGCACTCCGTGTTGGTGCCAGAGCAGGTGTGGGTTCGGTTAGTGCAACGCTGGCTGGCGGGCTGAATTCAGCCTGTTGCTCCAGCGTGGGTTTATTGGCAAACCAGCCAAACGAAAACAGGTAGCTACCGATCAGGATACTAAATAGTGATGCGATAATGAGGATTTGGATAATCCAAAAACGGGTAATTCTCATAACGAGGGTGTAGAAAAACCCGAATCTGATCATCCCATCCAGATCGGGCAGTCATTTTTTTGAACATCCCAAACGACCGGGCGTTTTTTTCAGCGTTGCCGACTTCCTGCTTCCCCATAACGCCCTGAATGCCACCTGATACGCTCAATACGGTGCATTTTTGCGTGTTTGGCAGCATCATTTCCCCCTTCATGCGACATACCCGTAATGTGCCAGCTTTTCGAGGTTGTGCATCAGGCAAAACAGTTTCCATTGCCCGTCCACTTTGGCTTTGCTGCGCAAGGTGAAGCGGTGCAGGCGTTTGTTGCCGCGCAAGTTCCCAAACACG
>NZ_JHYQ01000030.1 GCF_000621325.1 Thiothrix lacustris DSM 21227
TTAATCGTTGTCGGCAACGTCAGCAGCAAGGCGCTCGTCAAAACCAATATGGCTAAGTCTGTATTGGATGCAGGGTGGTCAATGCTGAAAACACAACTTGATGCAAAATCGAAAGCGATGCAAGGCGTGTTTCTCGAAGTCAACGAAGCGTACAGTACCCAAGCCTGTTCGTGTTGCGGAAGCATTTCCGTCAACAGTCCGAAAGGTAGAGCAGGACTTGGAATAAGAGAATGGACATGCCCCGACTGTGGGGAGCTGCACGACAGAGATGTCAATGCAGCCCGGAACATTCTCACGGCAGGACATTGCCGTCTCGCAGGAGGAATCCCCCGGCTTTAGCCGTGGGGAGGATGTCAACAAGCACCTCCTTATCATTTGCCGAGTGGATTCAGGCAAATATCGACGGTGTGCAAGTCGAATACGGCAGGATGGAGAAGATTTTTGCGCGGATTTTGCGAGCATTGTGATTGAAAACACAGGCAGGGTGACGTACTTTTCGGCATAATAAACCCTTGTTATCCACGGGCTAAACAGGGCAAGCATGAGTAACGTCAGTGACCGCGAACGCATCACCCAAAACCGCGTCGTCCGTTTGTTTCAGGACAAACTCGGTTACGAGTACCTCGGCAATTGGGAAAAACGCGCTAACAACCGCAATATCGAACCCGACTACCTGAGCGCGTGGTTACGCAAGCAAAACGTCAGTGATGCCCTGATTGACAAAACCCTGCAAGAATTGGCGCGAGATAATGCCTTGGGGGATGGCGACAATCTTTATACCCCCAATCAGACCTTGTACGGCTTGCTGCGTTATGGGGTTAAAATCAAACCTGATCACAGCGAACACACCCGTACCATCCACCTGATTGACTGGGAAAATCCCACCCATAACGATTTTGCCATAGCCGAAGAAGTCACGATTAGTGGTAAGTATGACAAGCGCCCCGATATTGTGCTGTACGTCAACGGTATCGCACTGGGCGTATTGGAGCTGAAACGCGCTACCGTGGGTGTGGCGGAAGGCATTGCGCAAAATCTGGATAACCAAAGCAGCACCTTCATCCGCCCGTTTTTCACCACCATGCAGTTGGTGATGGCGGGCAATGACAGCGAAGGCTTGCGTTACGGCACCATTGAAACCAAATCCAAATATTATCTGGAATGGCGAGAAGAAAACCCCGCGTACAACCCTAAAACCGACAGCAAAGACCAACAATACTTGCCCCAATACAACTGCGGTACGGTAGAAAGCCCACTGGATTGCGCTCTGTTACGCATTGCCAGCAAACACCGTGTGCTGGAGCTCATCCACGACTTTGTAGTGTTTGACGCTGGCGTGAAAAAGCTGTGTCGCCATAACCAATATTTCGGCCTCAAAGCGGCGCAAGCCCGTATTTACCAACGCGAAGGTGGCATTATCTGGCACACGCAAGGCTCAGGCAAAAGCCTGACCATGGTGTGGCTGGCGAAGTGGCTACGCGAAAATATTGATGACAGCCGCGTGTTGATCATTACCGACCGCACCGAGCTGGATGAACAGATCGAAGGTGTATTCAAAGGTGTCGACGAACACATTTACCGCTGCAACAGCGGGCGCGACATGCTGGGTGTGTTGAACCAGCCGATTGAATGGTTGATGTGCTCCCTGATCCACAAATTCGGCGCGGGCGAAGAAGGCAGCGAACAACAGACCAGCAGCTTCATCAAGGAATTGCTGAGCAGTATCCCCAAGGACTTTTCCGCCAAAGGCAATCTGTTTGTATTCGTGGATGAATGCCACCGTACCCAGTCCGGCAAGCTGCACAAGGCGATGCAAAAGCTGTTGCCGAATGCCTTGTTCATCGGTTTCACCGGTACACCTTTGCTGGATAACGACAAGCAAACCAGCATGGCTACGTTTGGCTCATTCATCCACACCTACACCTTTGACCTAGCCGTCAATGACAGGGTGGTGCTGGATTTGTGTTACGAAGCGCGGGACATTAGCCAATACGTGGGTAATAAAACCAAAATAGATGAGTTTTTCGAGCTAAAAACCAAGGGCTTATCCAAGATTGCCAAGGCTCGGGTCAAGCAGAAATGGCTGAATATGCAACGCGTGTTATCCAGCAAATCACGTTTGCAGGAAATAGTGAACGACATCGTGTTGGATATGGAAACCAAGCCGCGTTTAGAGAGTCGGCGTGGTAATGCCATGCTGGTGTGTGCGGACGTGTACCAAGCCTGCAAGGTGTATGAGTTGCTTGCGGCAACGGATGCCAGTCTGGCGGGTAAATCCGCGATTATCACCAGTTACCAACCCACGGCTGCCAGTATTAAAGGCGAGGGCGGCGACGAGGGCGACACCGAAAACCTGCACAAATACAAGATTTACCGCAAGATGTTGGCAACGTATTTCAACCAACCCGAAGATGAAGCCGTCAAACGCGTGGAGGAGTTCGAGAAAAAGGTCAAAAAGCAGTTCAAGGAACAACCTGCACAAATGCGCCTGCTGATTGTGGTGGATAAACTGCTGACAGGTTTCGACGCGCCATCGGCCACCTACTTGTACATCGACAAGAAAATGCAAAACCACGGGCTGTTTCAAGCTATTTGCCGCGTCAATCGTCTGGATGGTGAGGAAAAAACCTACGGCTACATCATCGATTACAAAGACCTGTTCAACAGCATCAAAGACGCGATGGGCGATTACACGGGTGGCGCATTTGCCGACTATGACAGTACCGATATACAAGACTTGCTGAAAAACCGCCTGAAACAAGCCAAGCTGAAACTGGAAGAAACCCGCGAAGCGATTAAAGCCCTGTGTGAGCCAGTAGTATTACCGCGTGGCACTAACGATTACCGTGCTTATTTCGTTTCCAGCAATACGCTTAACCGTGACGAAGCCGAACAGAACGAAGCCAAACGCCTCGCATTTTACAAACTGAGCGGTGCTTATCTACGGGCGTATGCCGAGATTGCTGGGGAGTTGCAGGAGGTGGGCTATTCCGCCAGTGAAGCAGAAAAAATCCGGGTGGAAGTGCGCCACTATCACGACGCAAGGGAGGCGGTGAAACTGGCCAGTGGTGATTACAAGGATGCCAAAGACCTCGAACCCGCGATGCGTCACATCTTCGACCAGTTTATCCGCGCCGATGATAGCGATATGTTGGCAGACTTCGGCGACAAAGGCTTGATCGAAGTGTTGGTGGACAGTGGCATTGTCGCGCTGGAAAGCCGTTTGCCGGAAAGCGTGCGCAAAAGCGAAACAGCCGTGGCGGAAACCATCGAAAACAACATCCGCAAAAATATTAGCGATACTCGCAGCGTCAACCCGGCTTACTACGATAATTTGTCTGACTTGCTGGATGCCCTGATCCAACAACGTCAGACCGAAGTGCAGGAATACCAGCAATATCTGGAAAAGCTCAAGGCATTGGCAGAACAAATGCGCCAAGGCCAAATACCGCAAGATTATCCCACTACCCTCAAAACCCAAGCCATGCGCAACCTCTACGCGAATCTGGAGCGTGACGAAAGCCTGACGCTTGCCGTGCATGAAACCGTGATGAGCTACAAAAAAGCAGGCTGGACAGGCAATAATGCCGCCGCCCACATGAAAGAAAAGCGGGTTCGTCAGGCAGTCACGCGGGTAGTAGGCGAGGACTCTGCTACAGTAGAGGACTTGTTAAAGCTAATCAAAGCGCAGTATGAATACCACTAGCTCCTTGTCGAATCCTCTGTTTACTGTCAGTGACATTCCCGTGTATGTTACACGCAAAGCCATCAAAAACCTGCATTTAGGGGTATATCCACCGGATGGGCAGGTGCGGGTTTCAGCACCTGAGCATTTTAGTACCGACAATATCCGCCTCGCCGTGGTAACACGTCTGAAATGGATTAAAACCCAACAGCAACGTTTCCAGCAGCAACCCCGTCAAAGTCTACGTGAAATGGTGTCCGGTGAATCCCATTACCTATGGGGAACGCGCTATCGGTTGGAGGTGGTATATCAATCCGGCAAACATCAGATTGCGCCCAGAGGGGAGTTCCTGCACCTGAGCGTCACCCCCGGTACAAGCACCGCAAACCGCGAACGTTTGCTACACGATTATTACCGCCAACAATTGAAACAACGTATTCCCGTCTTATTGGAAAAATGGCAGCCGCGTATTGGAAAGCAAGTCACGGACTGGGGTATCAAACGCATGAAAACCAAGTGGGGAAGCTGCAATATCACTGAGCAGCGTATTTGGTTGAATCTGGAACTCGCCAAGAAGTCGCCGGAATGCTTGGAATATGTGTTGATACATGAATTGGCGCATTTGTTGGAGCGGCAACATAACGCCAATTTTACTGCACTCATGGATGAGTTCCTGCCGCAGTGGCGTAGCTTGCGGGGTCAGTTGAATGCAGAATATCTGTCTGCTGAAGTGTGGTAGCTTTTCGTCCCCCACACCGCAAAAATCGGATCAGATAACGCCGTTTCCCGGCTATGCGGATCGTCCGCCGGGCGTGGCAAACCCCGAACAGATTCCGTATGCAAGTCGCTGAATTGCGACGTTTTTAAGAAATAATCCAACACCAGCCCCTGACGCTCGAAGGGGTGCATTTCCATCCACAAGCTGATGGCTTTGTTGGGGAACCAGCGGGTCGAAAACGCCATGATAACCTTGCCACCTGTTTTGACCACCCGCGCCAACGCCTGCATGACCGCCAGCGGTTGGGTGAGGTATTCGATGGAAACACTGCAAATCACCGCATCAAAACTGGCGTCAGCAAAGGGGAGTTGTGGGCTTAGGTTCAAATCGTGTACTACCCGCTGTTGCAGGCGTGGGTTGGCGGCTAATTCGGCCTGATTCATGCCCAGCCCAGTGACGTGCAGCTCATTCAACTCATCCGGTAAATGGGAAACATGGCTGCTCATCAGATCGAGGATTTTCATGCCCGGTTGTAACAGCCGCCCGTAGAGTGCCGTCAGTTGCGCCCGTGCGGTTTTATCCAGATGGTTGACCAGACGGGGGGTGTAGTAGAACTGGGTGTCATCCCGTTCATCCGCCCGCTTGAAGGGGTAAGTGCCGTAAAAGTCAGGGCTGACACCGGGGTAGGGTGCTTGCATTCCGGCGCCATTGGCACAGAGCAGCGCAGCAATATCCGGCCATTGCGCCCCCTCATAGGGGGCGCTCAAGCTCAGGGCATAGGCTGCCAGCGGGTGGTTGGTATCCACCGTCAGGGTGTCAGCCGTTGCACCAATCAAGCGGAACGGGCGGAAATCGTTACGGGCACAATCCAGCGCTTCCCACGCATAGCCTTGCGGGTAAAAGCGCCCGACCTTGGGGTCGATGTTCAGGTGGCGTTGCTTGCCGTTAAACTGGTGACGCGGAAAACTGACGGGCGGCTGGTTTGTCTGCAACAGGGCGCTGGCTTCACCGGGGGCGTAGGTGATGCTGTTGTGTTGGGCGCAATGCCCTGCCGTAATTTTTTTGGAAAACAACAGGTCACGGTGGGTTGCTACCGTGCTTTGCCAATTAAGTGTGAATTTATCCATCGCAGAATCTTAGCCTCTTGCCTAGTGCAACACGTGGGAGTTTGTCGAGCGATACCGCTCACGCGAGTTCTGTTGAGAGCGGTAGGGATCTAAGATAATCTCAATTTCTCAATTTTCCATTAAACGATAACGAAATAGCAATAATCATGATTAACTGGCTAAGCAGCAAATGGCATCGTCCCGAACGTGGTTGGGATCCCGTCGATCCAGTATGGGCAAAGGAATACGCAGAAGCCGAATGGCAAATGGTGGATATTGCCTTACTGGATCAGTTGGAGGAAAAGCTCGGTGGTTTGTCGGGCAAGCGCGTCTTAGATATGGGCGCTGGCGCAGGGCAATACAGCGTAGCGTTGGCACAACGGGGCGCGGAGGTGACTTGGCATGATATTTCGCTGACCTATCAGGACATTGCCAAAGAAAAGTCTGAGGCTGCCGGTGTAAAGTTGCACTGGTCATTAGGCTATCTGGAAGAGACACAGGGGCTGGACTTAGCCAGTTTTGACTTTATTTTTAACCGAATCTGTTGGTATTACTGCCAAAATGACAAAGTATTTGCTAGAAAACTTTGGTCATTACTTAAACCCGGTGGCTTGCTTTACATCCATGCGCCTAACAGCCAGTTTCATCGAGATGGCATGTCAACTTCCGCACAGTTACGTACTTGGTTGAACGCTCAGACGGGGTTTAAAATCGGGCATCCCATGTTACCGCCTCGGCGTATTCCCAGTCTGTTTGAAACCCTGCCGGTCAGCAAGCTCGAAGCTGATTACTGTGATGCCCGTAATGATGTGGTGTGGCTGTGGAAATGAGCTTCCTTGGGTTAGTCAGTTTGTTTTAAATGCTGCGTCACAAACATCATGATGCTCATGGCCAGTACCAATAAACCAACGCCCACTAATAGTGCATAGTTCTCCCTCTCTAAGAGCAGGTAAAGCAAGCCATACAAGCTGGTCAGCAACAAGAATAGCCCTACCGTGCTGCGGGCATGACGTAAAATGGTGCCGATGTAAATCGTAATGCTGAGAACGACGGTGGATGCAGCGGCAATATAAGCGTAAAAGAAGCCAATGTGTTCCGCCAACGCGAGCAAAATGAGATAAAACAGCGATAGTGCTACCCCAACGACGCCGTAGTGCAGCACGTGTAGCCGCCGTTTGAGGCTAATTTCAAACGCAAGGAATGCCACGAAAGTCAGGGTGACGCACAACACCCCGTATTTGATGGCGCGAGCAATGCGGGAGTACAACGGAGCTGGTTCGTCTAAGCTGACACCAGCGGTGATTTCGTGCAGATCATAAGCTTTATCGACGGAGTCTTCCATCACCCAGTATTGTGGGTAACTACGTACCAGATGCGGCACTTCCCATTCAGCATGGAAACCTTCTTCACTCACAGCATTGGTGTCGGGCTGGAGTTCACCGTGAAAACTGGGGTGTGTCCATGCTGATGTCATGAGGATTTTGGTGTTTTCACCGAGTGGCGCGAAATATAGCCCATCACTGCCACGTAAGCTCAAGGTAAGTTTGAATTCGTTACTGGGGTTGCTGTCTGCATTCACGCTGAGGGGAATGTGAAAGCCCGCCGGAAGCAGTTTATTTAAATTTGTACCGGGTTCTAGGCTGATACGTCCGTCATTCCAGAAGAAGTTGGAGGCGGTATCAATGGCGCGTGGGTCATCTAACCCGATGGCAATGAAGGCTTTATCCCATAAGATACGGCGTTCTCCCTCATTGGACTTCAATACATTGGCGTGATTGAATTTACCCGTGAGGCTGATATTGGCACTGTAAACCAAGGCGTCATACATACCGCGTTGATTGTGTTCTTCTGTTATGTCAGTGCGAATTTCTAGGGCTTCTGGTAATAGGATGGCTGTACGATCGTTGTAAATGTCTTTGCTGACCACACGGCTTTCGCCGTTTTCATCCGTCACTGTATCGACATTAGTGAAATGTTCGACATACGGCACAACCAATACGGGACCTGTTAGTGTTTGCTTTTTTCCCCATGATTCAGCGATTTCGTGGCGAATCTCTTGATAATACAGGCCACGTTCTTTAACAATTTTTGCGGCGACGAATAAAGGAATGAGCATCAGCAAACCCAAGAGCATAATGCTTAGGGTACGAAAGCCGAGTGATTGCGGTAAGGGGCGCAAACGGTAGTTGGTAAGAAGAGTGGGGAGCTGCTCCGACATGTTTGTTATCCTGATGTTGACGGCGCAGATAATAGCATGAAACGGCCTGTAAACTGACACCCTGTCAAATCAGCACTAGATGGCCACCTGTATTCCACAGGTGCATGATCATGAAAAGGCAGCTGCTAATCCGTTTGTCTGTTAATTACACTTTTGTGCTTATCTGTGGTCTAAAGTTGGAAGTACAGGTATTCAACATTAGTCAGTTTACAGTCATTTGGCATTTGACTTGCAAGCTGTCACTATCAGATGAAGGTAGTCATCTGGATATACAATCGCAGGGCAGTTACCTGCCCCCGTATTTATCATGAAGGGGTACAATATGAGTAGCATTTTCAATCACTATCAATCTCGATACGAAGCCTTACAAGAAGAAGAGTACTCGTTGCAGGAGTATCTGGACATTTGCAAGCGCGACCACATGGCTTATGCCACTGCCGCTGAACGACTGTTGTACGCCATCGGCGAAGCAGAACTGGTCGATACCTCGCGCGACCCACGCATGAGCCGCATTTTTTCCAACAAAGTCCTGCGTCGTTACCCCGCTTTTTCCGAATTCTATGGCATGGAAGAGTGCATTGAGCAAATCGTGTCTTTCTTCCGTCATGCCGCGCAAGGTTTGGAAGAAAGTAAGCAGGTACTCTACCTGTTAGGGCCTGTAGGCGGTGGCAAATCTTCTCTCGCGGAACGCCTCAAAGCCTTGATTGAAAAAGCACCCATTTACAGCATCAAAGGCTCGCCCATCAACGAATCCCCGCTGGGTTTGTTCAATGTGGAAGAAGATGGTGCGATTCTGGAAGAAGATTTCGGCATTCCTTCACGTTACCTGAAAACCATTATGTCGCCTTGGGCGGTGAAGCGTTTGCACGAATTCGGGGGCGATATTACCAAGTTCAGAGTGGTGAAACGTTATCCTTCGCGCCTTAACCAGATTGCGGTTTCCAAGACCGAGCCGGGCGATGAAAACAATCAGGATATTTCAGCACTGGTGGGTAAAGTCGACATCCGCAAGCTGGAAGATTACCCGCAGAACGACACGGATGCTTACAGCTATTCCGGCGGTTTGTGCTTGTCGAATCAGGGCTTGATGGAATTTGTGGAAATGTTCAAAGCGCCCATCAAGGTGCTGCACCCATTGCTGACCGCCACGCAGGAAGGCAACTTCAATGGCACGGAAAGCATTGGCGCTATCCCGTTCAGCGGGGTGATTCTGGCGCATTCCAACGAATCTGAATGGCAGACGTTTAAAAACAACCGCAACAACGAAGCTTTCATTGACCGTGTTTCCATCGTCAAAGTGCCGTATTGCCTGCGCGTGACCGAAGAAATCAAGATTTACGAAAAGTTGCTGGTGAACAGTTCACTGGCACTGTCACCGTGTGCTCCAGACACGTTAAAGATGTTGGCACAGTTCATTATCCTGTCGCGCATTAAAGAGCCTGAAAACTCCAGCCTGTTTTCAAAAATGCGCATTTACGATGGTGAAAACCTCAAGGATATTGATCCAAGGGCAAAAACCATCCAGGAATATCAGGATGCTGGGGGCGTCGATGAGGGTATGAATGGCCTTTCTACCCGTTTTGCGTTCAAGATTTTGTCGAAAGTATTTAACTACGATTCTACCGAAATCGCGGCTGATCCGGTGCATTTGATGTACGTGTTGGAGCGCCAGATCGAGAAGGAACAGTATCAGCGGGAACTGCAAGACCGTTATATCCGCTTTATCAAAGAATACCTCACGCCGCGCTATGTGGATTTCATCGGCAAAGAAATTCAGACCGCGTACCTCGAATCGTATTCCGAGTATGGTCAAAACCTGTTCGACCGCTACGTGACTTACGCGGACTTCTGGATTCAGGATCAGGAATTCCGTGACCCTGAAACCGGCGAATTCCTCGATCGTTCATCGCTCAATGCTGATCTGGAAAAAATCGAGAAACCAGCGGGTATCAGTAATCCCAAAGATTTCCGTAACGAGATTGTCAACTTCGTGCTGCGGGCGCGTGCCAATAATGGTGGGCGTAATCCAGCGTGGACGAGTTACGAAAAGCTGCGCCGTGTCATCGAGATGAAAATGTTCTCCAGCACCGAAGATTTGCTGCCAGTCATTTCCTACGGGGCAAAATCCACGGCAGATGAACAGCGCAAACACAACAACTTCGTGGAGCGCATGATGAAACGTGGTTACACCGAAAAGCAGGTACGTTTGCTGGCTGAATGGTACTTGCGGGTACGCAAGTCGCAGTAATCGGTAACAACCATAAGGAGTGCCGTATGGCCTACATCGTTGACCGTCGGCTGAACAGCAAAAACAAGAGTCTGGTGAATCGGGAGCGCTTTCTCAAGCGTTACCAGAAACAGATTCGTCGGGCAGTATCGGATGCTGTCAGCCGCCGCAACATCACGGATATGGAGCAGGGGGAGAGTATTACTATCCCCAAACGCGACATTTCCGAACCTGGGTTCCGTCACGGTCAAGGTGGCAAGCGCAGCATTGTGCATACCGGTAACAAGGAATTTGTCGAAGGCGACCGCATCCAGCGTCCACCCGGTGGGGCTGGCGGTGGCAGTGGTTCTGGGCAAGCCTCCGCCGATGGCGAGGGTATGGAAGATTTTGTGTTCCAGATCTCGCAAGAGGAATTCCTCGAATACCTGTTTGAAGATTTGGCCTTGCCCAATATGGTCAAGCGCCAGTTATTGAGTACCGATTCCTTTGACTATCACCGTGCGGGTGTCAGCGAAGTCGGTAATCCGGCGCAAATCAATATTGTGCGTTCGATGCGCAGCGCCCAAGGTCGTCGTATTGCCTTGCGTGGTAAGGAACGCCGTCGTCGCCGCGAAGTGTTGGCAGCACTCGAAGCGCTGGAGCAGGCAGGTGACAGCCCGGAAACGGAAGCCCAACGCTCGCTGCTAAAAGCTGAGTTGACCCACCTGAATGTGAAGATTCACGCGATTCCGTGGCTGGACGATTTCGACCTCAAGTACAACCTCAAGGTGAAAGTCCCGAAGCCGTCGCCAAAAGCGGTGATGTTTTGCGTGATGGACGTATCGGGCTCCATGACACAGGATATAAAAGACACCGCCAAACGGTTCTTTTTCCTGCTGTATTTGTTCTTGAAAAAGAACTACGAGAAGATTGAGGTGGTGTTTATCCGTCATCATACCCAAGCGCAGGAAGTGGATGAGAACACCTTCTTCTACGCCCGTGAAACCGGCGGAACCGTGGTGTCCAGCGCTTTGAACTTGATGGGCGACATCATTGAAGAGCATTACTCCCCCAGCCAGTGGAATATCTACGTGGCGCAAGCCTCGGATGGTGACAATTGGCATGAAGATAACCAGCGCTGCCATGATGCCCTGATCAGCAATATTCTGCCCTTTGTGCAGTATTACACCTATATCGAAATTGGCGACCGTGATCCGCAAGGCTTGTGGTATCTGTACGAGCATCTGCAACGTGATTTTATGGATCGTTTTGCTATCCAGCGGGTGCGCAATAATGCGGAAATCTACCCAGTATTCCGTGAATTGTTTAAACGCCACACGTGTGAGGAGCTTGACTGATGACTGAGCATAATCCTGAAAAAGATTACCCTGAAAAACAGTATATTTCGACCAGTTCGGAATGGACGTTTGCCACCATCGAAGCTTATGAGCGCGAGATTGCCCGCATCGCCCACGACAAGTTCAAACTGGACACTTACCCTAATCAGATTGAAATGATCCGCTCTGATCAGATGATGGATGCTTATGCGTCCATCGGGATGCCAGTGTTTTACAATCACTGGTCGTATGGTAAACACTTCGTCGACACTGAACAGAAGTACAGTCGGGGGCGCATGGGGTTGGCGTATGAAATCGTCATCAATTCAAACCCTTGCATTGCCTATTTGATGGAAGAAAATACCATGACGATGCAGGCGCTGGTGATTGCGCACGCGTGTTATGGGCATAACTCGTTCTTCAAAGGTAACTACTTGTTCCGTACCTGGACGGATGCTGAGGCCATTATTGATTACCTGATGTTTGCGAAAAAGTACATCAGCCAGTGTGAGGAGCGTTACGGGGTAGAGCAGGTCGAGTTGTTGCTGGATTCTTGCCATGCCTTGATGAATTACGGGGTCGACCGTTATAAGCGTCCCGCCCCGATTTCAGCAGCGGAAGAACAAAACCGCCAGAAGGAACGTGAGCTGTATATTCAGCAACACATCAACGATTTGTGGCGCACTTTGCCGCACCGTGGACGTGAGCGCGAAGAAGAAAAGGCTGTTCATAACTTTCCTGAAGATCCACAGGAAAACCTGCTGTATTTCATCGAAAAAAACTCGCCGTCACTGGAGATTTGGCAGCGTGAAATTATCCGCATTGTGCGTAAGGTAGCACAATATTTTTACCCGCAACGCCAGACGCAGGTAATGAACGAAGGGTGGGCGACGTTTTGGCATTACACCATCCTCAACGAGATGTATGATGAGGGGTTGGTGAATGAAGGCTTCATGATGGAGTTCCTCACTTCCCATACCAATGTGGTGATGCAACCCGGTTTTGATAGCCCGTATTACAGCGGCATTAACCCTTATGCACTGGGTTTTGCGATGATGACCGACATCCGCCGTATTTGCGAAAACCCAACGGAGGAAGATAAGCACTGGTTCCCGGATATGGCGGGGAGTGATTGGTTGACCACGCTGGATCATGTGATGCGCAATTATCGCGATGAGAGCTTCATCCTGCAATTTATGTCACCGAAAATTATCCGCGATTTCCACTTTTTCGCGCTGGAAGACGATGACCGCAAAAACACCATCGACGTGACCGCGATCCACAATGACGAAGGTTATCGGCGGGTACGGGAAACCTTATCCATGCAATACAACCTGAGTCAGCAGGAACCGGACATTCAAATCTTCAGGGTGAATTTGCGCGGCGACCGTTCCTTGACCTTGCAGCATGTACTGAATGAACGTCGTCCCTTGAATGACGAGGTGAACGAAATGTTGCGTCACGTTTATCGGCTGTGGGGGTACGACGTACACCTGCATTCGGTAGAGCCCACTGGACGCACCGTGCGCAGTTATCATTTGGTGGGTGAGCACCAGAACTGATTCCACCCATACGGCTGCCAGCGGTTATTCGTTGCTGGTAGCTTCTCGCGCCATGTTCACCAGTTCGATGAGGGAGGTGGCGTGCATTTTGTCCATCATGTGGCTGCGGTGAAACTCGACGGTTTTGATGCTGACACCGAGTTTGCTGGCAATTTCCTTGTTGGAATGGTTGTCGATCACCAGATCCATCACTTCGCGTTCGCGTTCGGTCAGATTGGCAATACGCGCCTGAATCATGGTCAGGCGGATGCGGGATTGCTGGTTGTCATTGTCCAGTGCCAAGGCTTCGTGTACGTAGTCGAGCAGCACCTGATCTTCAAAAGGCTTTTCCAGAAAATACATTGCACCTGCCTGCATCGCCCGTACTGCCATAGGAATGTCGCCGTGCCCGGTGATGAAAATAATCGGTAGCGAGTATTTTTGCTTGGTGAGAAACTGCTGTAATTGCAGGCCGCTCATACCCGGCATCCGCACGTCTAGAATCAGGCAGCCAACCATGTGCATGGTGTAAAACTTCAGGAAATCCTCAGCCGAGCCGAAGGTGGCGACCCTCAAACGCATCGACTCCAATAACCAGCGCAATGAATCGCGCACAGCAGGGTCGTCATCAACAATGAAAACGGTTGGTTGATAATTCATGAATGGTTGTTTCCTTTGATTGGCAACGTGAAGCTGAACGTTGCGCCTTTGGTATTGTTATTACTGGCCTCAAGTTTACCACCGTGTGCTTCAATAATGGAACTGCTGATCGGCAGCCCCATGCCCATGCCATTCTTTTTACTGGTGTAAAATGGGCGGAAGATTTTGCTGGCAAAATCATCGGGCAAACCCGTGCCCTCGTCAATGACTGATACGCGCACCTCTTGATTGCTTAGCGGTTCACTGCGGATATACAGGGAGTCGATAGTGTTTATTGACGTTTCAGCCATTGCATCCAGCGCATTGAGTATCATGTTAACCAATACTTGCTCAATCTGTATTTTATTGACGTTTACCAAACCCAGATGCGGGGATAGCGCTGTGTTCAGTTTGACCTGTTTGAATTGTTCTGTGGTATCCAACAGGTGTAGTGTTTCTTTAATGATGCTGTTGATGTCATGTTCACGCCATTCCACATCCTGATCTTTGCGGGTGAAGTCTTTAGCGTAACGCAGGATTTCGCCTGCCCGTCGCACTTGGGTACTCACTAATTTCATGACATCCGCAATGTCTTCCATGCTGCATTCTTTGCTGTTCATGCGTAATTCGCAGCCACGAATATAATTGCCAATGGCTGATAGCGGCTGATTCAGTTCGTGGGCAATACCGGATGCCATTTCTCCCAGCGTATTGAGGCGCATAATGTGTGCAAGTTCCTGTTGGCGTTCAGCCAGCAGGTTTTGGGCAATCATGCGCTCGGTATGGTCGACAATAATCGACATAATACGCAGTTCGTGATTATCGAGATGGATGAGCACGGGGCGAATTTCCAGCCAACGTACATTGCCTTTGAAGGTTTTGACTTTCACTTCACGGGCATGAAACTCCCCTGTTTTGGCAATCTGGTTGATACATGTATCAACCTCGTGCTGGTATTCGGGGAACATGAAGTCTTTGAGTGAGTGTCCGATCAATTGCCCGGGATGTTTGGCTTCCATAATGATGGAGCCTGCCGGGTTGACCTCCTCAATCATGCCATCAAGCGTGCAAATATTAATCCAGTTGGGTTGGCTCTGGAAAATGGTGTCGAGTTTGGCGCGTTCGATTTCCAGACGTGCTTCGGCCCATTTGCGTTCCTCAATTTCGTGGAGCAACTGGTCATTGCTGGCTTTGAGTTGCAGGTTGGCAGCTTCCAGCTCGCTACTTTTGACGCTGACTTCCTGATTGACGGTGCGTAATTCTTCGTTGGTGGATTGCAATTCCTCGTTGGAGGTCTGCAATTCTTCGCTTGAGGTGTAGAGTTCCTCGTTGGTGGACTGCGCTTCTTCGTAGGTGGATTGCAGTTCCTCGTTGGAGGTTTCCAGCTCTTCAATGGTGGTTTGCAGGCTTTCGCGGACTTCGCGCAATTCTTCTTCGAGTTCCTTGAGGCGCAAGGTATCGCTGACATGCAGGGCATCCTGCTCGGCACTGTTGGGGTAGTCGCTGGGCGGCAGTACCTCAAAGATGACAATGCTGACTTCGCTTTCTGTCAATTTTCCGGCGGGGAAATGGCGGGTACGCATGACGATGCGCACGGCTTCACCCCCCAGTTTGAAATTGATGCGGCGGCTGCTGATGGTTTCATCGGTACGCCGGGCTTTGTATATCAGCCCGCGCAAGTCCTGACGCAATTCGGGGCGAATCAGGTCAAGCACGCTTAATGCCGCCCGCCCTTCGGCAAACCCCAGAAAAGGGTCAACTTGACCACGTACATAGACAATTTCCTGGCGGTCATCCAGCATGATGCAGGCAGGCTGGTAAATATTGACCAGCAATTTGTCGATGGAGTCCTGTAGCTTGGCTCGTGGTTTATCACGCGCATTGCCGTTATATGGCTGGTTACGTTGTTCCCGTAAGGAACGGCTTTGTAACAAGTAGGGCAGGTGACCTTTGACATCACTGCGCCGCCGGTAAATGCGTGCTTTGCGGTCAACGGTAATAAACAAGCGATCACTACCACCGATAGTTTCGGACTTGCCGAGAAACATAATGCCATCCGGTTCCAGCCCGTAGTGGAAGGATTCCAGCACATTGCGCTGCAAGGTTTGGTTGAAGTAAATCAGTACATTACGGCATGTTACTAAATTAAGGTGTGAGAATGGTGGGTCACGCACCAGATCGTGGCGGGCAAACAGCACCATGTTGCGGATGGTTTGGGTAAGCTGGTATTCACCGTCTTTCTGGATGAAGTATTTGTCGAGGATTCGCTGTTCAATACCGGCAACCGAGGCTTTGGAGTAACGCGCCTGACGCGCAATGGTCAGCACGCCGTCATACAGGTCAGTACCAAAAATTTGCACCTTGTAACGGGCAATGCGGTTGCCAAGGTATTCCGACAACATAATGGCGATGGAATAGGCTTCTTCGCCAGTCGCACACCCGGCAACCCAGACGCGGATTTCATGACCACCTTGTGGCACGATATCTTCCAGCACCCGGCGTAGTGCCTGATACGCATCGGTATCGCGAAAAAAGCTGGTGACCGAAATCAGGATGTCGTTATGCAGCTCATAGAGTTCTTCAGGTTTTTGCTTCAGGAAAGCAGCGTATTCACTCAGTTGTTTGCATTTGTGGACGGTCATGCGCCGTTCGATGCGGCGCAACAGCGTATTACGTTTGTAATCGCGAAAATCCGTGCCGGTCTGGTCAAGCAGCATCCGCAGGATTTCCTGAATCTCGTCTTCGCTGGGTTCGGGCTTGCTAGCAAACAGAAAGGAAATATCAGGTTGTGCCAGCATATCGTGGATTTGCTGGGCAATATCTTCGGGGGGAAGTGCGAGATCGACATGCCCCGTGCCAATAGCAGAATGCGGCATACTGTCGAAACGGGCGGTGGATTCCAGCTGCGCAAGGGTAATGCCACCTTCGGCCTTGATGGCGCGGATGCCGTGCGTGCCGTCAGTGCCCGTACCGGAGAGGATGATGCCCACTGTATGCCTGCCGTGGTTTTCGGCGAGTGAGGCAAACAGGCGGTCAACCGAGGGTTTGGGGCCAATGCCAGTGGCTTTTTCCAAGTGAAAATGCCCGTTGGCGTAGAAAGCGTCCATTGCTGGCGGGATAATATAAAACGTACCCGCGTTCAGCGCTTGCTTGTCTTGTAATTCGGCAATGGGAAGCTGGGTTTCACGCGCCAGGATCGGCACCATCATGCTGCTGTGTTTGGGATCAAGGTGCTGGGCAAGGATGTAAACGACCCGTTCATCAATCGGCAGGTTGGGAACCAGTGCACGGAGTGCTTCCAGTCCACCCGCCGATGCGCCAATCCCTACGATAATCATGCGGTTATCGTCGATCTTTTGTTCGGTTTGCTCTGATTCTCTATCAGTCGTCATGGCTTCTTCCCTGTTTACGCAAGAGGATAATAGCAGATGTGGATGCACCAAAAAATCCAAAAAAAGTGGGGAGCCAGAGTAATCTGGCTCCCCACTAAAGATTATGGGTTTTCACTAGGCCTGAACGCTATTCCTTGATACAGGTCAATAAATTAATTCGCTGCTGGAAGCATGGCGGTGGCGGAAGCCGCCGCACCAGCAGTGCTGCTGGTGTTGGCAGTGCTGCCTTCGCTACCATGCGGGGTGCTACTACCGCTACTGCGTTCCACGGTTTTACCCTGTTCAGTCGAATGGCGGGCATCGACCGCTTTTTCTGTCTGGCTTGTCGGTGTCTTGTCTTTACTGCTGAACATTTCCGGTTTGCACATGCTGTCAATATTACTCTGCATTTCTTTCATTTTAGTGATTTTGTCTTCGGCCGTCAGGAAGCGCTCGCCCTTATCATCCTTCCATTTGATCAGTGCATTAGCGGTCATCTGCTTTAAGGCTGCTTCTTGTTGGGCACAGAAATCCCGGTGTTTTTGGTCACTTTTCTCGCCAGCTTTGCGGGCTTGCTCCATATCATCTTTGCCGGTTGCTTTGCTGGCCTGTTCGGGGAGGGTATTACCCAGTTTGCCGGTGGAAAGGCGGATGTCGTCCTCAATATTCTTACCCTTGGCATCGGGTGGGGGTGGCGTTTGGGTATAGTGGGTTTCGCCCCGTGCGTCTGTCCATTTGTACATTTCGGCAGAAACATTGGGGGCAATAAACAATATTACCAGTACCACGGCTGGCGTAAGAATGGCTTTGTGCATGATTTACCTTGTTTTGTTATCATTTGAGTATGTATTAGTGTTTTCTAATATTCTCTGCTAGGATACATTAACTTTTAGTTTTGTTGAGGGTAAGTATGCCATGAAAATGTTACCAAAGTGGGTACTGATCGTCGGATTGTCAGCCTTGTCTGCTTGCGGAAAAGCAGAGCAGCAAACGGCTACCGCAACAGATGCACCTGTGAAATCGACCTTGCAAACCGTTAAGGTCGGTGAGGTCGGTACACCTGAATTGCATTATCTGGATGGTCATGTAGAAGCCGTGAATGAAAGTACCTTGTCTGCCCAGACCAGTGGTGTGATTGAGAAATTATTTTACGATGTGGATGATTTCGTCGAGCCGGGCAAGATGATTGCCCGCATCAAGTCAAATAATCAACAAGCTGGCGTGGCGCAGGCGCAAGCATCTCTGGATGAGGCGCAAGCCCGTTTCACCGAAGCACAAACTGACTTCAAACGTATCAGTGATATTTATGCTAAGCGTCTGATTCCAAAAGCCGATTATGATACGTCTCAGGCCAACCTGCGGGCTGCTGAAGCGCGTTTGGCGGCGGCGAAAGCGCAAATTACCCAAGCCGGTGAAGAACTGGGCTACACCAGTTTGGTTGCACCTTTCGGGGGTATTGTGACCAAGCGTCATGTGCAACTGGGCGAGACCGTCAACCCCGGTACGCCGATCATGACGGGTATTTCACTCGACCAAATGCGGGTCGTGGTGGAAGTGCCACAACGTTTGATTGGCAAGGTACGTGAGGAAAAGAAAGCCTTCGTGTTTCAGGATGGTTCCAACAAATCACTGGCAGTCAAGTCGTTAACATTCTTCCCGTATGCCGACCCCAAAACCAATGCATTCAAGGTGCGGATTGATCTCACGGAAGGCGCGAAAGACCTGTTCCCTGGTATGTTTGTGAAAGTAGCGTTTGTGATCGGTAAGCAGCAAGGTGTGGTCAGTGTGCCGGAAAGTGCAGTGGTAATCCGTAGCGAGGTTATTGGTGTGTATGTAATCAATGCACAAGGCCGACCTGCTTTACGTCAGATCCGTCTGGGAAAAAAGCTGGATGAAAATACCATCAGTGTATTGGCGGGTGTCGATGCAGGGGAAACTATTGCGCTTGACCCGGTACAGGCAGCCATTTCCCTCAAGCAGCAAGAGGGGGTAAAGCACGATGAATGAGCCAAAGTTGGGCATTTCTGGCGGGATTGCGAAAAAATTCCTGACCACGGAAATCACGCCGCTGTTGGCATTGGTCGGTTTGTTGCTGGGGTTGTTTGCCGTGATGGTGACGCCCCGTGAAGAAGACCCGCAGATCAATGTGACCTTTGCCAATGTGTTTATCCCGTTTCCGGGGGCGAGTGCAGAACAGGTGGAAAGTCTGGTGAGCACGCCTGCCGAACAGGTGCTGTCGGAAATCGAAGGGCTAGAGCATATTTATTCCACTTCAATGCCGGGTATGTCGGTTGTGACCGTGCAGTATAAGGTGGGTGAAGACAACACCGCTGCACTGGTGCGCTTGTACAATAAGGTCGCTTCCAATCAGGACTGGTTGCCGCAAAAGCTCGGGGTCGGTACGCCGCTGATCAAGCCAAAAGGCATTGATGATGTGCCGATTGTGGCGCTGACCTTGTGGACAGAGGATGACAAGCGCGGCGCGTATGAGCTGAATCAGGTTGCCCATGCGATCGAGTCGGAACTCAAGCGCGTGCCGGGGTCGCGTGACATTTACACCATCGGTGGGCCACAACAGGTGGTGCATGTATTACTGGATGCCGAAAAACTTGCCGGGCATGGCATTTCTTTGGCGGACTTGCGCAATGCGTTACAGGCCAGCAATTCAGCACGTGACGCGGTGTCGCTGGTGAATAATAACGAGGAAATTCAGGTGCAAGCCGGTACTTTCCTGATGGATGCCTCAGAAGTCGGCGAATTAATGGTCGGGGTCTTCGATGGCAAGCCGGTATTCCTCAGCGACGTGGCGGATGTGAAACGTACCTCTGATTCGCCGGAAGCCTACGTCAGTTTTGGCACGGGTGCAGCGGCAGAGCATAAAGGTTTGCCAACGGGTATTCATACCCCAGCAGTGACGATTGCAGTTGCTAAACAGCCGGGAACCAATGCGGTGGATATTGCTAATAATGTCATCGACCGCTTTGAGAAATTACGTGGAACGTTTGTGCCGGAAGGGGTGAATGTCACCGTGACCCGCAATTATGGCGAAACCGCACAGGCCAAGTCCGAAAAGCTGATCCACAAACTGATTATTGAAACCATCGCGGTCGCTATCCTGATCTGGTTGGCGCTGGGGTGGCGTGAAGCTTTGATTGTTGGTGCAGCCGTGGTGATTACGCTGGCAGTGACCTTGTTTGCTTCGTGGGCGTATGGTTTTACCCTGAACCGGGTATCGTTGTTTGCGCTGATTTTCTCTATCGGGATTCTGGTGGATGATGCGATTGTGGTAGTGGAAAATATTCACCGCCACATGCAGCAAGGTGGGAAGAAACTATTAGAGGTCATTCCGCTGGCAGTGGATGAAGTCGGTGGCCCAACGATTCTCGCGACGTTTACCGTTATCGCGGCCTTGTTGCCGATGGCGTTTGTTTCCGGGTTAATGGGGCCGTATATGTCACCTATCCCGATCAATGCCAGTTTGGGGATGTTGATTTCATTGGCAGTGGCTTATGTGGTCACGCCGTGGATGACAGGCAAGATGCTCGGTAATGTCGATTTCAGCCACCATAAAGAAGACAACAGCAAGCTGTTTGGCTTTTTCAGCGGCATCATGTCGCCGTTTCTGGACGATAAAAAGGGCGGTAAACGTCGCATGGGTTTGTTTGCGGTCATCACCTTATTGATAGTGTTGTCGGCATCCTTGGCGATGTTCAAGCTGGTAGTGCTGAAGATGCTGCCATTCGACAATAAGTCAGAGTTTCAGGTGATTCTGGATATGCCGGAAGGCACCTCGCTGGAACAAACTTCGCGGGTTCTCAATGAGATGGCGGATTATCTGGGCAAGGTTGATGAAGTGACCGATTACCAGATTTACGCGGGAACAGCCGCACCGATCAACTTCAATGGTTTGGTGCGCCAGTACTATCTGCGGGAAGGTGCTAACGTTGGCGATATTCAGGTCAACCTGACCGATGCGCACGGGCGTGAACGGCAAAGCCATGAGATTTCGCTGGCGGTGCGCCCACCGTTGCAGGACATTGCCAAGAAGTACAACGCCAATGTGAAAGTGGTGGAAGTGCCCCCCGGCCCGCCCGTGATGTCGCCGATTGTGGCGGAGGTGTATGGGCTGGATTATGCTGGACAGATTGGTGTTGCCAAGCAAATTCGGGGTGTTTTCGAGCAAACGCCTGACATTGTGGATATCGACGACAGCGTGGAAGCGCCGCAGAAGCGTTTGGTGGTGCAGGTTGATCGCAGCAAAGCGGCGTTGTTAGGTGTGTCGCAAGATGCGATTGCTTCCAGCATTGATACGGTGTTGCGCGGTGAAGATGTGGTGTTCTTGCACGGCAAGGGGATCAAGTACGCCGTACCTATCCGTGTGGAGTTCCCCGTTGCCCTCAAAGATAAGATGGATTCCGTCTTAGCTTTACGGGTACGCAGTAACGCCGGTGAACTGGTGCCGATGTCAGAACTGGTCAGCGTGGAAGAGACTACCCGCGAACATTCCATTTATCACAAGGATTTGCTGCCGGTGGTTTATGTCACGGGTGACATGGCTGGGGTGACGGATAGCCCGTTGTATGGCATGTTTGATATTTTCTCCGGCATCAAGGACTTGTCGGTATACGGTAATCCGATTAACCAATTTTTCGTTGCCCAGCCTGATGACCCGTATCTGTACGGGATGAAGTGGGACGGCGAATGGCAGGTGACCTACGAAACCTTCCGTGACATGGGGATTGCCTATGGGGTAGGGATGATCCTGATCTTCCTGTTGATCGTGGCACAGTTCAAGTCATATATGGTTCCTCTGGTTATTATGTCGCCAATTCCATTGACCATTATCGGTGTAATGCCGGGTCATGCTTTGCTGGGAATGCAGTTTACCGCGACTTCGATGATCGGGATGATTGCACTGGCGGGGATTATCGTGCGCAACTCGATCTTGCTGGTGGACTTCATCAATGAGCAAATACGCAGTGGTATGGCGCTGAAACAGGCGGTGATTAATTCCAGTGCGGTGCGTGCCAAGCCGATTGCCTTGACAGCGTTGGCAGCTATGGTGGGTGCATTCTTTATCATTGATGACCCCATCTTCGGGGGATTGGCGGTATCGCTGATCTTCGGGATTATGGTCTCAACGGTACTGACCTTGGTGCTGATTCCATTGATGTACTATATGTATGCACAGAATCGTCTCTCAATGATTACAGGTCGGGCTGATTAAGCCCTTCCTTACCTTGTTCAATCTGACGTAATCCCCGGCATCGTGTGTAAACGTTACGGGGATTTACGCTCAGACTCCAGCTGTCAATTCTGGTGTTTTACTCAGATACACGGTCATGCCAAGGTTATTCTCAGCGGCATGGTGCATGAAATGCTGCATCGCTTTGAATCGACTCAAGCAAGCATCCAGGGCATGGTCATTGCCATCCCAGATTTGTGGATAAATCTCATCATCAAGCATTTGATTGGTATCAAAGTTCTTTGTGAGATCAGCGGCCGTTTTCTTGGTGATACTTTGAGTAATGCGTTTAACTTCACAGGATTCAAATACCCGTGCAGGCCCGTAACCGATGTCAACATCCCCTACGTAACTACCGCCATCAATCAAGAACGCATCGGGTAAATCGCCGTTCCACACCTGCCCACACATCAAGTAATGGATGCCGTGCCAGTATTCTCCCAATGTTTCTCGTAAGTGAAGGGGTTCTGGTTCAAGCGCATGACGTGGTGCTAGGTAGTTTGGGTTGGTGCGCATCGCGTTGAATTGATCCGCAAACACCACATTCCAAATCAGTGTTGGATTTTTCTTTAATCGACTGATATTTAAGTCGGAAGTGGCTGAAAGATGTAAGTGGACACCCATGATAATAGACCCCTTGTGAAAATTGGCAATGCCAAAGACAATCGTTAAATGTTGTTGTTCTGATTACTTCATGACTGAATTATCACTGTGTGCTTAGGTTTTTGCTGTGATAGTCATCACCAATGCCATGAAATTCGCTTTGTTTTGAGGCTAACCCCGACTTTGTTATGATGTACGGCATCGATCACAACAATGAGTTTAGTATGCAAAGTATTCTTTCACGCATTGCCACCGAATTGGCGGTTCAAGAACAGCAAGTGGCTACTGCTGTTGCCTTGCTGGACGAGGGTTCCACGGTTCCTTTCATCGCTCGTTACCGTAAGGAAAAAACGGGCGGTCTGGACGATACTCAACTGCGTTACCTCGAAACCCGCTTGGGTAGCTTGCGTGAACTGGAAAAGCGGCGTGAGACGGTGCTCCATTCTATTCGTGAACAAGGCAAGCTTACCGCAGATCTTGAACAGCGGGTGTTGCAGGCACAAACCCGCACAGAGCTGGAAGATATTTACCTGCCTTACAAGCCCAAGCGCCGTACCAAAGCGATGATTGCCCGCGAAGCTGGCATCCAGCCCTTGGCAGACGCTTTGCTGGCGAATCCGCAGCTTGACCCTGAAACTGAAGCCGCCAAGTACCTGAATCCGGCGCTGGAGTTTGCCGATACCAAAACGGTATTGGATGGTGCTCACCAAATCCTCATGGAAGATTTCGCCGAGAACCCCGAGCTTAGCGGCAGTTTGCGCGAATACCTGTGGGAGCAGGGTGGGATGGAATCCAGCGTGGTGGAGGGCAAGGAAACAGAAGGTCAGAAGTTCGCCGATTACTTTGCTTACAACGAAGCCCTGAGCAAGATACCTTCTCACCGTGCTTTGGCGCTATTCCGTGGACGCAATGAAGGCATTCTTGACCTGAAACTGGATGTCACCGTGGCAGAAGGTGCGACGCACCCTTGTGAAGAAAAAATTGCTAAAGCTTTCAATATTTACGATCAGGGTAGGGCAGCCGACCGTTGGTTGCTGGATACGGTGCGCTGGACATGGAAAGTTAAACTGCACAGCCGTCTCAGCACTGACCTCAACTTGCGTCTGCGCGAACAGGCTGAAGCCGAAGCTATTCGTGTCTTCGCCGCCAACCTCAAGGATTTACTGCTGGCAGCACCGGCGGGCGCACGCGCAACGATGGGGCTTGACCCTGGCTTGCGTACTGGTGTGAAAGTCGCGGTGGTCGATGCGACGGGCAAGCTGCTGGATTTTGCGACCATTTATCCGCATGTGCCCAAAAAGCAGTGGGATCAGTCGATTGCCACGCTGGCCGACATCTGCGCCAAATACCACGTTGACCTGATCAGCATCGGCAATGGCACGGCTTCCCGCGAAACCGACCAACTGGCGGGGGATCTGATCAGCCGTCATCCTGAACTGAACTTGTCGAAAGTGGTGGTTTCTGAGGCCGGTGCATCGGTGTATTCCGCTTCCGAACTGGCTGCGAAAGAATTTCCGTTGCTGGATGTATCCATCCGGGGCGCGGTATCGATTGCCCGTCGTCTGCAAGACCCATTGGCCGAACTGGTGAAAATAGACCCGAAATCCATTGGTGTAGGCCAATACCAGCACGATCTGAATCAGCCTGAATTGGCACGCTCACTGGATGCAGTGGTCGAAGACTGCGTAAACGCGGTAGGCGTGGATGTGAACATGGCTTCTGCCGCGTTACTGGCACGGGTGTCAGGTTTAAACAGCGGTATCGCCGAAAATATCGTGGAATACCGCAACGACAACGGCGCTTTCCGCAACCGTAATCAGTTGAAAAAAGTATCGCGTCTGGGGGCGAAAACCTTTGAACAGGCTGCTGGTTTCTTACGTATCCGTGACGGTGAATACCCGCTGGATGCTTCCGCAGTCCACCCAGAAGCCTACACGCTGGTTGAGCAAATTGCTGCTGTAAACCGCCATCCCTTACAAGAATTGGTCGGTAATAGCGAGCTGGTGAGCAGCCTCAAACCGACAGATTACGTGACCGAGCAGTTTGGTTTGCCGACCATCCGCGACATTCTGACGGAGCTGGAAAAACCGGGTCGTGACCCGCGTCCTGAGTTTGTGACGGCGACCTTCCGTGATGGCGTCAATGAACTCAAAGACTTGGAAGCAGGCATGATCCTCGAAGGTGTAGTCACTAACGTGGCGAATTTTGGGGCTTTCGTTGATATTGGCGTGCATCAGGATGGTTTGGTGCATATTTCGCAATTGACCAATAAATTCATCAAAGACCCGCGAGAAGTCGTGCGCACCGGTGATGTGGTCAAAGTCCGTGTGGAAGAGGTTGATGTGCAACGTAAACGCATTGCTTTGACCATGCGTTTGGAGCCAACGGAAACCAAAGTGGCTATGCCTCGCCCTGAACAAAGTGCGGTTCAAAAGCACGCCCAAAAGTTTGGTCATCGTGAAGAGCGTCGCCCGCAGCCGCATTCTTCTAAGCCAGAATCGAGTCGTAGGGCAGATACTCCAAAGTCACCGCCTAAAAAATCTGGGAAAGATGCCATGCTTGCGACAAACTCTGCCATGGGCGATGCTTTGGCCGCAGCGATGGCAAAAATGCGTAAGTAATTATAATCGGCTATAATCCCGCGTTTACCCGTTAAGCCGCTGGTAATATGCCAGTAGGCTTTGTATGCTTCGCTCCTTCGATAACCAGTGAAATGAATGCCTTAGCTATGAGTAATATGCAGGAACAATACCAACATAAGTCTCTGGAACCGGAAGTCCAGCAATTCTGGGAACAGCACCACACGTTTGAAGTGACGGAAGATCCTGACAAGGAAAAGTATTACTGCCTCTCCATGTTTCCGTACCCTAGCGGCGTGTTACACATGGGGCATGTTCGCAATTACACCATTGGGGATGTGATAGCGCGTTTTCAGCGGATGCAGGGCAAAAATGTGTTGCAACCGATGGGGTGGGATGCTTTTGGTCTACCCGCTGAGAATGCGGCGATCAAAAACAATACAGCACCTGCTGCGTGGACATACAAAAACATTGATTACATGCGTAGTCAGCTGAAATCCATGGGCTTAGGTATTGATTGGTCGCGTGAAATCGCCACCTGTACCCCTGAGTATTACCGCTGGGAACAATGGTTTTTCACCCAGTTATACGAAAAAGGCTTGGTTTATCGCAAGAAATCCACGGTGAACTGGGATCCAGTTGATCAGACTGTATTGGCGAATGAGCAAGTGATCGATGGGCGCGGCTGGCGTTCCGGTGCCTTGATTGAGCAACGTGAAATCGACCAGTGGTTCCTGAAAATCACCGCCTATGCGGATGAATTGCTGGAAGAAATCGGTAAGATGCCCGGTTGGCCGCAGCAAGTGTGCACCATGCAGGAAAACTGGATCGGGCGCTCTGAAGGTGTCGAACTGGAATTCGGTCTGGTAAGTAGCGACAACAAGCTTAGTGTATTCACCACCCGTCCTGACACGTTGATGGGCGTGACCTATGTAGCGGTGGCAGCTCAGCATCCGCTGGCTTTAAAAGCTGCTGCCTCTAACCCTGAACTTGCGGCATTCATCGAAGAATGCAAGCTGGTTAAGGTTGCTGAAGCTGACATGGCGACCATGGAAAAGAAAGGCATGGCGACAGGTATCATGGCGCAGCACCCGATCACGGGCGCTAGTGTGCCGGTGATGGTCGCCAACTTCGTGCTGATGTCTTATGGCTCTGGTGCGGTGATGGCGGTTCCGGCGCACGATCAGCGTGATTGGGAATTTGCCCACGTTTACGGTTTGCCCATCAAGCAAGTAATTGCCCCGGCTGATGGTGCTGAGGTTGACCTGAGCGTGGCTGCCTTCACTGACAAAGGTGTGCTGGTTGATTCGGGTGACTTCACGGGTCTCAGTTCAGGTGATGCGTTTAATGCCATCGCTGACTACTTGTCTGAAAAGGGTAAAGGTCGGCGGCGTGTGAATTTCCGTTTGCGTGACTGGGGTGTTTCCCGTCAGCGTTACTGGGGTTGTCCGATTCCGATCATTTATTGCGATGATTGCGGGGCTGTGCCCGTTCCTGAGAAAGATTTACCCGTCGTTTTACCAGAAGACGTGACGTTTGATGAAACAGGCGGTTCGCCGATTAAGCGAATGCCAGAATTCTACGAAACGACTTGTCCAACGTGCGGTAAACCAGCGACACGTGAAACCGATACGTTTGATACATTCTTTGAGTCTTCTTGGTATTACGCTCGCTATACCTGCCCGGATAGCAACGAGGCAATGCTGGATTCACGTGCCAATTATTGGCTGCCGGTGGATCAGTATATTGGTGGGATCGAACACGCCATTTTGCACTTGTTGTATTCGCGCTTCTTTCACAAATTGATGCGTGACAATGGTTTAGTGGATTCTGATGAGCCATTCACTCAATTGCTGACGCAGGGCATGGTGCTGGCGGATACCTTCTATCGCGAGAAAGATACCGGTGGGCAGGACTGGTTCCAGCCGACTGCTGTCAATGTGATGCGTGATGAGAAAGGTCGCTTACTGAGTGCTACCTTGATGGCTGATGGCCTACCGGTACAATCGGGTGGCATTACCAAAATGTCCAAGTCCAAGAATAATGGCGTTGACCCGCAGGAAATGATCGAGAAATACGGCGCGGATACCTTACGCCTGTTCTCAATGTTTGCCGCACCACCAGATCAGAGCATGGAATGGTCGGATTCCGGGGTGGAAGGGGCACAACGTTTCTTGCGTCGCTTGTGGAAACAGGTATTTGAGCACGTTTCTTCAGGTGTGGCTGCACCACTGGATACCACTACGCTGGACGATACTCAGCAAGCGTTACGCCGTAAAGTCTACCAAAGTGTACAAAAAGTTGGGGATGATATGGCACGTCGTCATACCTTCAATACAGCGGTGGCGGCCAATATGGAGTTGTTGAACGACATTGCTCGCTTTGCCGATGAGAGTGCTACGGGGCGTGCAGTTCGCCAAGAAGCATTGGAAAAGGTCGTGCTAATGTTGGCACCGATTACCCCGCATATATCCCATGTGTTGTGGCAAGCCTTAGGGCATGACGAAGCTGTCATTGACACTCGCTGGCCAGCTATCGACGAAAGTGCTTTGGTGCAAAACACGCTGGAACTTATCGTGCAGGTCAATGGTAAAGTGCGTGGCAAAGTGCAAGTTAACGCTAGCACTGGCGATGAGGAAATTAAGGCGACTGCATTGGCAAACGAAAATGTACAGAAATTACTCAATGGTCTGACTGTGCAGAAAGTCATTGTCGTTAAGGGTCGTCTGGTTAATATCGTGGCAATCTGATGAAAATACCGCTGATTCTCCTGAGTTTTGTGCTGTTGTTGGTAGGATGTGGTGGTGAGCCCTTCCATTTGAGAGGCAGTAAGCAACTGAATACATTGATGAGTCAAGGTATTTACCTGCAAGGCATTGACCCTCGTAGTGATTTCGCCCTCGCTTTGCGTGAGGGACTGGAAGATGCGGGGGTCAGCGTCAAACAGGATGAGAAGGCAGCAGCAACGATTCTGAATATTATCAGCGTTAAAGAAAACCGTTCAGTGTCTGGTTATTCCTCTGAACGGCAGGTGCGTGAATTTGCCCATTCGGTTAGCGTTGATTTTGAGGTGAAAACCCAAGCTGAATCCGAAAGTCTCAAGCGTTCTGTCAATGCAGAACGTTCTCAAGTGTATGATGGCGAGTACGTATTGGGCACAGCCGAAGAAGAAATTGTTATTAAGGAAGAGCTACGGCGTGAAGCCGTGCGCCTCCTCCTGTTACGTTTGCAAGCTATCAAATAGCCTTGGCTTTTTGCTGCACGATTTTTGCGAGGGCGGATGAATCGAGTTCGCCCTTTCCCTCATCTACTAGCACTTGCATGTAAGCGGCGGCGTGTTGCGTTCCCGGCAGGTTCAGGCCAAACGCTGCGATGGTATCCGTCACGATATGCATATCCTTGTTGTGTAAATGTGCTTTGAAACCGGGCTGGAAGTTTTCATCCAAAATGCGTTGTCCATGCAGTTCCAGCACTTTGGAATAGGCGAATCCACCCAATAACGCTGCCCGGATTTTCGCAGGGTCAACGTTGGCAGCTTTTGCCATCTCAAAGGCTTCTGTTACTGCGATGACGGTTTGAGCGGCAATCAGTTGGTTACACGCTTTTGCCAGTTGCCCCGCACCATGATTGCCGATGTGCGTAATGGTTTTTCCCATGACTTCAAGTGCTGGACGAGCGTAGGCTAAATCATCAGCATTACCACCGACCATGATGGTGAGTGTAGCGGCGATTGCCCCAACATCACCGCCTGACACCGGGGCATCCAGCATTCGGATACCTTTTTCTGCCAGTTTTGTGGCGATTTCTCGGGTGGTGACAGGTGAAATGGTGCTCATATCCACTACCAGTAAGCCTGATTTGCCACCCTCAATGACGCCATTTCTGCCGAGTAACACCGCTTCTACATCGGGTGTGTCCGATACCATCGAGATCACGATATCGACGTTAGCGGCGAGGGCTGCGGGTGTTTCGTAGAATTTAGCGCCTAAATCGGTTAATTCTTGGGCAGATTCGGGGCGGCGGGCATAGATGGCTAAAGGGAAGCCAGCCCTCATCAGGTGTTTGCACATGGGGCGTCCCATAATGCCGGGGCCGATCCAGCCGATTTTGGGTTGGGTAGTCATTGACACGGTATATCCTTTAGGTGGTTAAGGTCTGGAAGATGTTAGCACAAGCGTGAAAAGTGGTAGAATCCCGCTTTGCTTCGCAACCCCGGTTTATTAAACATGCAGTCAGACAATGTAACCTCCTTGCAGTGGTTTTTCGCTTGCCCACAATTTATCGAGCCGTTACTGGCGGATGAGCTAACCCATTGTGGTGCTGAATCCGTCAAAATCGGTCATGCCGGGGTGCAAGCACTGGGGGATTTACGCTTTGGCTATCGTGCAATGCTGTGGAGCCGTTTGGCTTCCCGCGCTACCTTACAACTGGCGCAAGGCTTTGGTAAAGATCAGGCCGAATTGCAGGCACTGATTGATTCCATCGACTGGCAACAGCATTTGCGCCCGGAGGGTACGCTGAAGGTGCGTTTCTTTGGACTGAACGACGATATTCGCAATACTCAGTTTGGGGCACAGTGGGTCAAAGACCAGATCGGCGACCAATTCCGCAGCCAGCATGGGGTACGCCCCAGTGTCAGCAATACGCCGGATTTGGTGGTTGTGGTTAACCTGCACAAAGGCAATGCCAGCATTGGTATCGAGCTTAATCAGCACAGTTTGCACCAGCGTGGCTACCGTGATTTGGGTACTCATGCGCCGATCCGTGAAAATTTGGCGGCGGCGGTACTGGTACGTGCCGGGTGGCCTGAATTGATTGCCAGCGATGCAGAAACGGTGGCGTTGATTGACCCGCAATGTGCGGCTGCGACTTTTCTGATCGAAGGCGCATTGATGGCCTTCGATATTGCCCCCGGCTTATTGCGCGAACACACGGTGGCGGAACGTTGGCTGGGTCATGATGCCGATTTGTGGCAAGAGCTATTGGAAGAAGCGCAGCAACGCCGTGCTACCGGACTTGCACACACCGAACGCTTCGAGTTTTGGGGTAATGACAGCCATGCAGCAGCAGTGATGGCCGCGCGTGCCGATTGGCGTTCTACCGATTTACCCGCCGCCCGCTGGACGCAATGTGATCTCAAGGCAATGCCTGCGCCAACGTTGGCACAGGTGGGGTTGGTCATCAACAGTCCAACGATTGAAGCCAGTGCCAATGTGGTGACCTTGCGTCCACTGTTTGATGCATTGGGGACGTGGATGGCAAGCCTGCCCTCAACATACCGGGGTGCACTGTTTGCTGAAGCAGATGTGCCGATTGCCTTGACCAATCTGTTTTACAGTAAGGAATACCGTTTCCTCAACAGCGAAACCGAATGCAAACTTTATACCTTCGACAAGCTGGTGCAGAAAGAACGCCCGACGGAGTGGATTTCAGACGATCTTGCTAACCGCATTACCAAAAACCTGCGCAAGCTGAAAAACTTCATCAAGCAAGGGCATACCGATGCTTACCGTGTCTATGACATGGATATTCCCGAATATGCCATTGCCGTTGACCGTTATGCGGACTGGTTGCATGTGCAGGAGTACGCGCCACCGAAGAGTATTGATGAAAAAGCAGCGGAACAACGTTTGCAGCAAGCCTTGTTGACGCTTCCAGCGGCTCTTGGTGTTGACCCTAAAAAAGTCGTGTTAAAACAACGTCGTCAGCAAAAAGGCAAGAATCAGTATGAGAAACAGGGGCGGGCAGAACAAGCCTTGATCGTCAGCGAGCATGGGGTGCGTTTCAAGGTTAACTTGAGCGATTATCTGGATACTGGCCTGTTTCTTGATCATCGCCCGATACGTTACTGGTTGCAGCAACACGCCAAGGGTCAGAGAGTGTTGAACCTGTTTTGCTATACCGGTACTGCTAGCGTCCATGCGGCGGTGGGTGGAGCTAATCGGGTCGATAGTGTCGATATGTCCGCCACTTATCTGGAATGGGCAAAAGAGAATTTCAGCTTAAATGATTTGCAACATGACCCTTACCGGCGTTACCGCTTTATTCAGGCTAACGTGTTGGAGTGGTTGTATGACTGCGATGAATATTACGACCTGATTTTTCTTGACCCGCCAACCTTCAGCAATTCCAAGCGGATGCAGGATACCTTTGATGTACAACGTGACCATTTGGCCTTGATTGATGATGCCATGCGGGTATTGTCGGCAGAGGGTACGCTGATCTTTTCCAATAATTTCCGTAAGTTCAAGCTGGATGCTGAAGTTGGGGAGAAGTATGCGGTGCAGGATTATCGCAAGCAGTCATTGCCATTGGATTTTGAACGTGATCCTAAAATTCATGGCTGTTGGCTGATCCGTCATCGCTGATAATGCATTTTAAATTAGCCTATTTTGAATAAATTTTAACCTTATTTCGATAAAAACAAGACATATCCAAAATGCTATTTATAATGGCTTGGGGAATCTTCTTAATTAAATCAATGGATTAAATTTATTTATGAATGTCAGGAATAGTCATCCAGCCCTGTTAATCACAAGCGGAATGATAGTATCTTCTTTATTAGTGGCATGTGGCGGTGGTAGTACTGGAACAGAAAGCGTTTCTACTGATACCAGTAATACCGTAACGGCGAGTACAGTAGCTTCTGCAAGTGTTGCAACAGTAGCCCCAGCAGCAGCAGCGGTTGTTGTTACAGCATCCTCACGCTATCTCAAGCTGGATGGCGGTGGTAATGCACTGCCAGCGGATGCACAAAGTTGGAGTTGCGTAAAAGACAAGGAAACGGGTCTGATTTGGGAAGCTAAAACGGATAATGGCGGCTTGCAGGATAGGGATTGGCGTTATCGCCATTTCCATAACTTTAGCGGTTATGCCTCCTCTCTGGATTATAACAATAATGTGTTGTGCGAAAATCTAGGTACAGCTTCCTGTGATGCTTATAGCTATGTTAATGCCCTGAAAGGCTCAGGTCTTTGTGGTAAAGCTGATTGGCGTTTGCCCACAATGGGTGAGTTGCTGGATTTGGTGCAGTACCATGCTGATGGTCAACCTCCCAATATTGACCGTACTTACTTCGCGGATACAATCGGAAAAGGGGCGTATTGCTCTGAAAATACGATTACTAACCCCGCAGACTGTCAATATGCTGAGGGTACTTCTGTAAATTATAATGCCGATGGTCGCATAGAATGCAATTACCAAGGTGTTGATTACGGCGCGACAATACGTGCCGAAAACCCCCGTGGAGATAGCATGGTCGCGCTGAGATTCTCGGGTGAAGTACAAGATGGCAAGTCCTACCCTAATGCTAACTGGATTTGCTACACACGTTTGGTCACTCAGTAACGCAGGCGGTGTTGTAGGGTGCAATAACGGCATCGGAAAAATCCAAGTATTTTTGTACAGTCGGTCTGCCGAAGGCTTTTACGCTGGCCAAGTGTTCAGGAATAGCTATGTTTTGCGATTTTAGGCGTTGTAGTAGCTCCCCGGCTTTTTTGTTGAGCAGTGTTTGAGTGATAGGCGTTCCGGGGGCATTTTCTACAATAAAGCACACAAATTGATGGATGCTATTCATGCCTCGTCCTTGCTTACTTAGGTCAAGGTTTTGAATAGCATCCACGAGGTCATCAGCCATATCTATCTGATTGGCGAAGGTAGATAAGTTAATGCCATCCTTATCCAGCTGAATGCGTTTGTACGATTTAATGGTGTCGTAGTCATCATGCCCTAATATTTGGCGGAAGAACTCGTCTTCGTCCACATCTTTCCATATTCCTGTGCGGAAGAAGCGGTCACATACCATACGTGAGTAAATGGCACGGGTATCTTTGAATGTGAAGTTATCCCCAAACATACGCTTGATGGCACTGTTGAGATTAGCTGCGGTTCTATTGATTTCAGCACGTCCCTCGCGTTCGGTTGGTTGCGCCTTTGCCCGTTTATGTAAGGATACCATTTCAGGGCTTGCGCGTAGTTGTGCTAGCCCAGCCAAAATGATGTCGGCATCAGCTAAAATAGGAATCAGCATCTTTTCTGTTTGCGCCATCCCCGGTCTTTTTTTGGCTTGTCCTGTAAACAGCAGTAGGGCGTTATTATCAGTGGTTTCGAATGCACCCGTATAAAGTACTTCAACGGCACGTCGCCCAGTTGCGAGTGCTAAGCCAATAGCAAGATGACTGTAGGGGGGCTTTTTATTTTTCCTCCACGTCATCTCTGTTAATAATGCGGTGATTAGGGCGGTGACACTGTCGGGATTGATCTTGATGGTATGTGTTTTGCGGTAGTTGAGGGACTCTGCCTGTTCGCGTTCAAGTATTGCTTTTTCCATGTGATCAACAAAGAGGTGGCGTGTGGCTTCATGATCCGTTTTTATTTTAGTGAAGGCTGCATAAGCCATTTGATCAGTATTTTCTTGGGCAAGTTCTATCAATTTAAGACGGATAAGGCCAGCGGTATTGGCATCTTCAGTGTTTAGTCTGTCTAGTAGCGTTGTATAGGCAGGATACTGTTTTTTGTAACGAGCGATGACGATGGGCAGTGAATGATGACGCATGTTTTTGTCACGCATTTTATTTTTTAATTCAGTGATATAGCTGCGGTATGTTGAAATCGCAAGACGTGGATCAGAGCGTTTCCTGAACTCGGCAAAGGCATTTAATGCCGTGTGATCGTGGTTTTCTTTGCTGGTTTCAATGAGTTCTTGGGTGATGAAGTCAATTTGTTCTTCTGTATCAGCAGCAATGAGTTGATTGAGAAGTGTTGCATAAGCTGGCAGTTCTGTTAATAACCTTTTGCCTTCATTTCGTGCAATGCCTGCTCTTTTTTGATTACCAAACTTGCGCTTATCATAGAATAAGGCATTACGTACCCGGCTAGCCGCAGCTTGTAGGCGGCGTGTTTTTTCCTTTTGGGGAATATCAGAACGTTCAATCTCTAAAACTGCTTTAATGAAATCGTCGTAAATAATGTGTCGATCAACTTTTTGCATTGGGTTTTCCGTGTACTCGCCTGAGTATTGATATACCCAATGTATCATATGAAATAGCGTTAAGTTTTAATACTTGTAGTTGTCTGAAGGGAATGTCAGGTCGCAGTGCTGCGACCTGACATGAGGGATATTAACACCCACTCCACCAACATTGCCCTTGGCTTTCTTGAAACTTCATCGCTCCATCATACTTTGGTGCGCTGCTACGGGGCTGATTCAGGCTTTCCTTAATACCGAAACTGCCATACTGGCTGAAGGTATGTGGCACGCTAAACAACATGAAGGTTTGCCCACCCGCCGATTTCCATGCGTCTAGTAGACGTTGGTAGTGTTCGCCCATGCGCGGGTCACGGTTGGCAGCTTGAAGTAAATCCAACATATTTTGCCTGCGGTCGGTGGCAATTTCTCCACCAATGGTCAGGTGTTGTCCGCCTTCATACGCATACAGGGCTTTACCATACTTTTTTGCGACGGCCGATTGTTTAGTGAATTGGTTCTTGAGACCTTCCATGCCAAAGGGGTCGTTAGCATTATCAATGGCTGCAAAAATATCATCAACAGAGGTGGCATTCACCAACGGTTTGGGGATTTTGTTGCTGTCGTTGCAGGCAGGTAAGTTGGTATCATCATTCCGCCAGCAAGCGTAAAAATAGCCACCAGTGGCAATAGCATCGACATGGTTTTTAGTATCGCTATAGGCCAGCATTCTTTCGGTACGGTTGGCATCGTTTTGGTATGTTGCTAGCAAGCGGACAAGGCGCTGTGTACCACCAAATTCATCTTCCCAAATCTGAAAGACTTTGCTGGCTTGTTTGGCATAGAAGTTAGCGCCGCGCCACGGATCGGTAGGGCTACCCAGTTCTTCACCTTTTTTGAGGACGTAATGATATGCCCAGAAGATCCCATTCCAAGTTTCATTGCTGTATTCGACATGGGCTTTTAGACCGGTGTTGAGGTGTGCTTCAACGTAACGAGCAAATTCCCTGATGTAGGTTTCGGAGGCATTGTGCGGAATGTTAAACCACGGGTGCGCGTTTAACTGGTTGGCTAGTTCGACTTGTACTTCGATGGGTACACCCCGTCCGTAACGCTCCAGACGCGCGATATTGCCGGATGCACCCCATACGGCATCGCTCATCTTGCTGCGTTGATCCCAGAGGAATTCTTGAGTCATGCAGGTTTGGTCGAAGATCAAATTGTTATTAGTATCTCGGATAAAGCTATTCGGCTTACCGACCTCGGTTTGTGCACAGGTGAGGTAACTGGGGCTAGCCTCCATCAAATTCATCATGCGCACGACGCGGAAGTCTTTGAGGAAACGCAAGTAATCTGGGTTAAATACAATAGCATTGCGGTCAGCGCGTAAGGTATCTTCAAAGCTACGGTACTGTCCCGCTGGACAATTCGCCGCGCTGTCTACCCGCGTGGACGGTTTGCCTTCACAGATGCCACCCGGCATGATCATTCGAATATTTTTGACAGTGCCGCTGGTAATGCGCAAACCGATGCGGTTATTGGTGGCGACGCTATCCAGTTTGGCGGGTAGGTTAATATCAATTTCATCACGCCCTGCTGTGCTGCTGACTATTTTGGCGTAACCAGAATAGTCTATTTTGCCGGTGCCTTCATACAATACGCTGTAGCGTCCGTTAGGCACTTGGCCTTGTGTGGCGCTATCCAGTAGGAAGGTGCGGACAAGACAGGTGGAGCTGGGTGGTGTGGTTGCCCAGCCGTATGCATCATAAGCGGTGTCTTGACAGGAATACTCACGCAAAGGGCGGGCAACACGAAAAATATCAGCAAAGGGAATGGGCGATGAGATGCTGTTTTGTTCAGCTTGCGGCGCTTCACTGTTAATGCCCAATGAAGGCTGAAAGAGCGCAGCGGGGGTTTGGCCATAAAGTGCTAGTTGCTGTGCCAGCACTGCTTCAAATTGATCAATAGAAACGGTCCATGCCAGATTAAGGCTGTTGGCCGTGCTGGAAAGTTGGATGCCATTAGCCGCATTGCGGTCGCTATCCATGCTCAGGAAAAAGCGTTCCAGATTCTTACTGACATTATAGGTACAGGCCGTTGGGTCTGCGTTACTGCTACAGGTTGCAGTGGCGATATCTTGCGGGGTGATACTGGCTTTACTGGGGACAGTAAGTGGGGTATTGCTGCCTAAGTAAAGTAACAGGTTGCCGCCGCTGGGGATGGTAAAACTACCCTCTGCGCCACTGACGCTGCCGTTATCCGCATATTGTAAGTTACTGATGGCGGTGACAGCATTATTCCGAGTGGGGTCAAGCAGGGTTAGGCGACCACTGGTAACATTCGTATTCGTGTTATTGGTGTTGTTAGAGCTTGTGTTATTACTATCGCCGCTATTGCTGCCACAACCAGCAAGCAACAGCAATAGCGCAGTCACTGTTAGGCTCGGTAAGCGGAATAGGTAATGCGAGAGAGCCCCTTTGATTCCAGTGTTCATGATGTAGCCTTCTATTGGTTTTTGTCCGTTTATCGTTGGACAACGATTATGAATTAAAATTCCACTTAGTCATTAGTTATTTTTATATTTTTCTTGAAATTGTATGGCCGCCCTAACATGTTGGGTAGAGCGGTGATGGATTTATGCCAATAGCTTGCGCTGATTAAAGTCCGAGAAATTTCATATTAGCATTGACTGTTCGGGTAGGGCAGTTGCCCCGGAACATTTCCCATTCATCGCAGACTTTGCCGCTGGGCAGTAGGCAGTTGGCTTTTTCGCCTTCTGGGGTTTGGTATATTTCCAGTTTGCCATGGTTTTGAACGCAATTGAGGGAAGCAGGGCTAGCCGCTCGTGCTATTTGGGGGGGGGCGACCGCAGGGGGTGGGGTGCTGGCACAAGCGCTGAGCAATATTGCCATGCTCAGGGTAAAACCTATTTTCAAACGCATATTGACTCCTGATCTAACGGAACTTAACTGGCACAACGGATGCAGAGGGTGGCATACGGTAATGCATCCAAGCGTGCGGGGCTAATGGCTTCGCCACAAGTCGCGCAAGTACCGTATTCGCCACTTTCAATGCGCTTGAGGGCGCTGCGCACCTGTTTTAGTTCGAGTCGGGTTTCTTCCTTTAAGTTGCGTAGCACGTCTTCATTTTCGCGTTCGGTTACTTGTTCAGCAGAATCGGCGTCGTGTTCATGGCTTAGGTCATGACTGATATTTTCAATGCGTGTTGTTAGCACTTTTTCCAGTTCTTTTAGGTGCTTATGCTTTTCTTCGTACATGTTTTCTGTTCTCATTGGAAATCTAAAGGATGATGATAACGCATTGTCGGGTTTTCGGCATGGTGTAGTAGACGTAATGGAGTAAGAAATGCGCAGACTGGTAATGGTAACAATAGTGGGTATGTTGGCCGGGTGTTCCGGCGGTCATGGGTTGGATTCGCCACTGAAAACTTGTAAGGCTGTCACCGCTGCACTGGCAGGGAATAAAGCAGTGGTGTGGAAGGAGGAGCAGCAGACCGAACAGAAAGGTGTGCAATTGCAAGTGACCCTCGAGTTTATTTTAGAAGGCCAGCCAGATACCGATGTTTCTCAGGCGGTGTGTGTTTACGGTCTCAGTAGCACGGACATGGATTACCGGAATACCATGGGTGAATACACGAATACTCCCACCTCGATGATGATCAACGGAATGCCTATCCCCGCCAGCGATCTGGTGCAAGCGGTTAATCGTGCGACTGCTGATACGGCTCAAGGTATTGGTCAGGATGCGCTGCAAAAACTCAATGGTAGTAATCCATATTAATTAACTGTTGTTAACGCGATACAGGCAGTTTCAGGCTGGCCTTGAGACCGGGCTGGTTATCCGCTAACTGCACGCTTGCGCCATGCAATTCGGCGACGGCTTTAACCAGACTTAAACCCAGCCCGTTGCCGGGTGTGCTGCGGGCGTTGTCCAGCCGGGTAAAACGTTTGAAGACCTGTTCGCGTTGTTCGGCGGGAATGCCGGGGCCGTTGTCGCTGACAGTAATGATAATGTTGCCGTTTTGGCGGCTAGCGTCCAGTTGGATAATACCGCCTGCCGGGGTGTATTTCACCGCATTGTCGAGCAGGTTGGTGATGGCTTGCGCCAGCAATTGGCGGTTGCCGTGGATGTGCAAATCAGTGTCGGCATGGTGCTTGAGGGTGAGATTGTCTTCTTCTGCCACTGCGGTGTATAGATCGGCAAGTTCTTCGGTCAGGGCGCTTAAATTCACCTGTTCCCAGTCCTGACGTTGGCTGCTGGATTCTACCTGTGCAATGCTGAGCAGAGCGTTGAAGGTTTTGATCAGTTCATCCACATCCTGAATCGTGTCCTGAATCAGTTGCGGGTAATCAGTGCTTGCGTTGGGGTGGTATTGGCTGGACTCCAGCCGGTTACGCAAGCGATTCAAGGGGTTGCGCAAGTCGTGGGCAAGGTTGTCGGTGACTTCGCGCATACTTTGCATCAGTTGCTCGATTCGCGTCAGCATGGTGTTGAGCACATGGCTGAGGCTGTCGAATTCATCGTTGCGCCCGGTGACGGGCATCCGCTGTGACAGGTCGCCGCTGATAATATTGTTGGCGGTGCGCCCGACTGCATTGATGCGGTGTTGCACGTGACGGTTCATGACGATACCACCTGCCAGTGCCAGCGCGAAAATAATGCCAATGGCTGCCAGCACCGTCTGCAACAAACGATCCATCAGGATGTGCTGTTCTTTCAGATCCGTAATAACCAGCAATTGATAATCGCCGCTAAGGCGGGTCAGCATCAACCGTGCAGGTTCTTCATGTTTGTTTTTACCTTTCAGTATGGCACTTAAGGGGAGGGTGGCGACCCCTTGCAGGGGATTGTTATTAACAGGTTCAAACGTAATATCCTGGGAAAAATCGTGTTGGCTGCGGTGAATCAGCCGCGCAAACAGGTAACGTGACCCGTTTTCACTGTTACGCATACTGATAATCGTGGTGAGACGATCCACAGGCAACTCGCTGTACATGCTGAGTAAGGCATCGGTTTCGAGTTGCAAACGGGCATCAGTTTGCTGTTCCATTTGCCCTTTCGCCATCCAGTAAATGAAACCCAATGCCCCTGCCGCGACGGTGCTGAACAGCAGCGCGTAAATGAGCGAGAGTCGGAAAACCGAGGTATTAAGCAGCTTGCGGATCATGCAGCAAGTATCCCGCACCACGGATAGTGTGTAACAGTGGCGTGTCAAAATCCTTGTCGATCTTGCCGCGTAGACGACTGATGTGTACGTCGATCACATTGGTTTGCGGGTCGAAGTGGTAATCCCAGACCTTTTCCAGCAGCATGGTGCGGGTGACGACCTGCCCGGCGTGGCGCATCAGGTATTCCAGCAGGTTGAATTCACGCGGTTGCAAGGGAATGACGGTTCCGCCACGGGTGACGCGGCGTTTCAGCAGGTCGAGTTCCAGATCGCGGACTTTCAGCGTGGTGAATTCCTGTACGGGTTGGGTACGGCGTAACAGCGCTTGCAGCCGTGCCAGCAATTCGCTGAACGCATAGGGTTTGACGAGGTAATCATCCCCCCCGGCACGTAAGCCTTCCACCCGATGATCAACATCCCCCAGGGCGCTGAGGATCAGCACCGGGGTTTGCAGCCCTTGCGCCCGTAGCGTCTGGATCAGCGAAAGCCCGTCGCGTTTGGGTAGCATCCGGTCGACGATGAGCACGTCATAATTGCCTTGCAGGGCAAGGTGCAAGCCGTCCTCGCCATCAGCGGCGTGGTCAACAATATAGCCACTTTCCATCAGACCTTTCTGGATGAAACTGGCAGTTTGGCGGTCATCTTCAACAATCAGGATATTCATAGGCTTAAGGATAAAACACTGTGGGGTTTTGTGTGGTGAACATCCTGTAATGTTACCACTGGCTAACGACATTTGGTATGTCATCTAATGTAGAGTAAAATTAGTTTTGTTATGAACTCTATTTAATAGCAACTACCATGATTTCAGCGATTCTGCGCCAAGCTTCTGGCTTTATCCTTGCCCGCCCGCAACCGGGCTACCGCCGTTTCCTGCACCAGAAAATCGACTTTGGTGAACAGCTTATTGGCATCAAGGGCGCACGCGGCTGCGGCAAAACCACCTTGCTGCTGCAATATGCGCAAAGCAGCGGGCTGGCAGCGGGGCAGATACTGTATATCGCCTGCGACCACCCGGCGATGGTGGATGTCAGCTTGTACGAATTGGCGCAAACCTTTTACCAAGAAGGCGGGCAGTTGCTGCTGCTGGATGAAATCCACAAGGTACGCGGTTTTGCGGCCCACCTGAAAGCGATCCGCGATACCTTCGATTTACGGGTAATTTTTTCCGGTTCATCGGCGCTGCGGATTGAGCATGAATTGGGGGATTTGTCGCGGCGGGCGGTGCTGTATGACTTGCCGGTGTTGTCGTTGCGTGAGTTCATGGAAATTGAAACCGGGCAGACCTTTGCCGCCCATGCCTTGCCGGATATTCTCGCTAATCACCTGGCGATTGCGGCGGAAGTGATGCCCGCGTTGCGCCCGATTGAGCAATTCAAAAACTACCTGCAATACGGTGCATACCCGTTCTACCGCGAGTCACGGGATAACTATACCGGCAAGCTGTTGGAAGTGGTTAATCTGACGATTGATTCCGACCTGTGCGGCATTTACAACATTGACCCGCTCAAACTCGACAAGCTGAAAAAGGTGTTGTACATGCTGTGCAGCACCGACCCGGTGGAGTTGAATGTTTCCAAACTGAGTGCGGCGGTTGGGGCTTCGTGGGCAACGCTGTCCAAATACCTTGAGCGCATGAGTGCGGGCAGTTTGGTGCATATTGTGCGCGGTGGCAGCGGGATGCGCACCGTGAATAAACCCGATAAGCTGTTACTGGATAATACCAACCTGTTTTATGCTTTGTGCGCCGCCCCGAATGTGGGTTCCCTGCGTGAAAGTTTTTTTGTTTCACAACTGGCGTACCAGCATCAGGTGCATTACCACGACAAGGGTGATTTCTTGGTGGATGACCAATGGGTGTTTGAAATTGGCGGGGCGAACAAGACCCTCAAACAGCTAGCGGGTAATCCGCACGGTTATGCAGCGGTGGATGATGTGGTGATGGGCGATGGTAAGCGCATTCCGTTGTGGTTGTTTGGGATGTTGTATTAACGCTCAGGTGAGTGGGTCTGGCTTCAGCCCGACAATTCGCTGATTAACCGCATCGTAACGGTAATCCCTAATCTGTTCATTCAACAGCAGCCCAATCGTCGTCTCGATCAGTGGGAACGGCACAATAAACCATTCACGTGGCATGTGGCGTTTGCCTTTGCTATCAAACACATCCAGATTCAAACAGCTTTCCGCGAAAAATGTGTGTAGCAGCCATTCCATTTTTTGCGGGTTGAGGTTATAGGTTTGGTATTCTGCCACCACCTCAACATCTGCCATCAAATAGGTCGGTTCTTGCGCGGCATTCTTGATGCGTTGTTGTGTTGCTTGACTGGAAAAACCGATTTTGTAAAGGTGTGGTAAGCCACGAATGGCGGGGTCTTGGCTTAAAGAACGCAGCACATACACGTAGCCTGTCACGGTATCTTCCTCCGTGACACCGCCAAAGCGTTTCGCGAAGTCCTGTTGAATTTGGGTATTGCTGTCAGAAACGATCTTGCCATCCTGATACAAGGCTTTGGCTAGGGAACGGTACAGCATATTGGATTCTGTGCCATTCTCAAAAATGCAGTAGGTGCGCCCATCTTTGCGAAACCGTTTGCCCGCGACGGTTTTTTCTTCTGAGGTGAAGTTAATCGCTGCCAGTTTCAGCAAAACGCCACCCAACACGTAATACGCGCCCGCAACCAGTTGCTCACCTTTGTCATTGAAGCGCAGCAATTGGCGCGTGCCTGCTTTGAGTTCTTGTTGCACTTGCGCGAAATCGGCCTCATGTGCCGCGAAATGTTTGCAGGGTTTGCGTTTAGCAATCAGTTCGGCGCTGGCACGTTCGGCAGCCGTGACGTGTTTGAGCTTGAAAATATTGTCGTCATCCTTTTCACCTAAATCGCCGCCCAATAACAACAGGAAGCGATCCAACGGTAATAACGCAGCCATTTTTTCCGTATCTTCGCGCAAGCCTTGCAAACGGCTATACAGTTTGCGTTCCTGAATATCGCGGCTGGCGCTTGGCTCGTGTCCGTGGGTTTCCACGAACGTGTTGATTTCCTCGAATGCCGCCACCAAACGTTCATCCGCTGTCACTACATGACTGGTTTGTGGTTTTACTTCCAGTAAACCTAATGGGTCATCGGCAAGAATCGCTTGCAGTTCCTTATCAAAATCTATCATGCAGGTGTTTCCGTGGCAGGCGTTGCGGCGGCCTGCTGTTGGCGACGTTTATTACGCAGGTAAACCAAGGCTTCCGCCATGCGCTTTTCCAGTGGATCGGGGGCGTTGATGGCCGGTTCGCGTCCGTGGGTTTTTAGGAAGACGCCGATTTTGTCGCGGTACAAAATCACCGCTTCCTCATCCGTCATCGCAATGCGCCCCGCGTCGATGGTTTCCTGAATCACTTTCAGCAGCTTGCTGGTGACGGATTTGGAGAGCACTTCAAAGGCTTTCTGGAAGGGGTTGATGCGGTCAATCAGGTCGATGTGCAACTCTTCGATATTGACGAATTTACCCGCCATGCGCACAAATTGCTTGTCACCTACCGTCTTGATTTCGCCGTTTTTGATGGCGGAATCGGCAACAACGTGTTGGCGCACTTCTTCCACTTGCGCATCCGTCAGGTCAGGGTATTTGAGGCGGATCACTTTGGGGATCAGCACTTTGTTGATGACTTCTGGTTCGACAAATTCACCCGGCAAGACTTTCAGGAGGGTGCTGTCTTGCAAAATGGCGGCTTTGAGGTCGTTGAGGTCGGACTCCACAATGTCTTTCACGCGCCGGGAGCTGGGTTCTTTGAAGCCTCGAATTTTGATCGTGCCCGGTGGGGTGTCTTCCTCATCATCAAAGCGTTTGGTTTTGAAGGTGAAATTGGGGGCGAGTACCTGTTCCATCAACAGCGAGGCGGTGATGGCTTTGAGCATATTATTCACCGAAAGCTTGACCTGTGCATCGGCGGCATCGGGTTGGGCAATCAGGTTGGTGAATTGCGCGTGGGGTTTGCCTTGGCTATCGCGGGTGGCTCGCCCGATGATCTGGATGATTTCGGTGAGTGAACCGCGATAACCCACGGTTAAGGCGTGTTCGCAGAAAGGCCAGTCGAAGCCTTCTTTAGCCATGCCGAGCGCAATGATCAGATCCATGTCAGCGGCGCTGTTAATGTCGCGCAGGTAGGCGACGATCTTGTCGCGGTCTTTGGGGGTGTCATTGACCAAATCGGCGACTTTGATGATCTTGCCGTCAGTACGTTCTACAAAAATGACGCCTGTGGTGGCATCCTGATGGGTGACACGCCCGATAATGTCGAGTATCCGGTCGACTTCGTTACGTTTGTCTTTGGTGGACTCGCCCGCGTTAACGTTGGGAATGTGCAGGATGGTTTTCTTGTCGGTATCGAGAATTTCCCCGATAGCGGTGAGGTAACGCCCCTGATAAAAGTGGTAGCCAATCCCCAATGTTTTCAAGTGTGTATAGCCGTTGAGCTGCTCGTAGTAGTTGTAGGTCACTTTGGTGAAACGCGCTTCATCGTCCGGCTGTAACACGGGTACGCTGTCGCCGCGAAAATACGAACCCGTCATGGCAATGATGTGCGCAGTGGTGGTGTTCATGATGGCTCGCAGCACTTCACCCAAACGGTTATCGACATCCGCCGAGACGTGGTGAAATTCGTCGATGGCCAGCAAGGTATTATTGAGGCGGCTGGTTTCCAAGCCTTCAAAGGCAAAGCGCAGGGTGGCGTGGGTACAAATCAGGAGAGTGGCGGCGTTGTCATCCAGGAATTGCTGAAAGGCTTTAACCTTGCTGGTTTCACCGCCGGGGGTACACAGGTTGTAATCATCGTTGAGTTCCCAATCAGCAAAAAAGCCGTGTTCGCTGAGTTTGGTGCTGGAAAACGAGCTGCCAATGGAGCGTTCGGGCACGGCGACGATGACTTTTTTCACGCCTTGGTTGTAGAGTTTATCCAGCCCCAAAAACATCAGGGCGCGGGATTTGCCGGAAGCAGGGGGCGCTTTGAGCAGCAAGTATTGCGCATCACGGGCGGCGAAGGCGCGGGCTTGCATGTCACGCATTCCCTGCGGGTTGGTGTTGATGCTGGCGCTGGTTTGGGCGTAGGTGACGTTGACGAGGTTGGTGGGGGTCACCAAAGAGGGCGTATGCAATACGCCCCTACGTGGCGATTCTGTAGGGGTGTATTGCATACGCCCTCTTTCATCATAATCCACTTCAAACGGTTTGACCTGACCTTTGACGGGAAAGGGTTCGATGGCGCGGGCATCGGCGAGAATCCATGCCCAGTCGCCGGAGTCTTCGCAATCTTGCGCGGTGTCGCGGTCACAGCCAGCGGCTTTGCCGTGTTGTTTGGCGTTGAAGGGGATGCAATCCACCAGTTTAACGTGGGCTATCGCCATGCCAGAGGGGTAGGGCGTGCCATCTACCATGCGCTGCCCTGCCATATTTTTGCTTGCACCAATCAGCAAATCGCCACGGTGGGCGTAGTGCCAACTGCGAATTTCCACGGTCTTGCTGCCGTTGGCAATTTGGCTTGCCCACGGTTGGCGTACCATTAAACATTTCATTCTAAGCCCCTTCAACCACAAATTTGTAACGGTAATTCTTGATGTCTTCCCGTTCAGTGTCCAACGCCCATAGGTAGTCATCACCCAAACCCGTTTTCAACCCATCGCTTTGCGCAGCAGTGCTAAGCCGCGTTCGGTTTTGCCGCGCCCGCGTGCTGCACGTAGCCGAAAGCGTGTTTCTGCGTCAAAGTCAGCCAATAACAGGGTCGTCATTTCATTCAATAACTGGTTGATGCTCATCCCACGCATTTCCGCCAGTGTTTTCAGGCGTTGATGGTTGTCATCGGGTAAACGTAAAGTAATTGCGCTCATGATTGCACCTCTTCAAAAAATTGTTCGGGTGAACAAATGCAGATTTCGGGGAATTTCAACTCCATCTGCTTGAAATCCCTAAGGTTGTAAGTCACTAGATAACGGGCATTTCCGGCAACGGCTAGTTCAATTAAGTGATTGTCGCCTTCATCTTTTAAGTTGGGTCGCCATGCGTAATAAATCCGCACCCATTGGCAATTGGAGAGGAAGATGTCTAACAATTCTGCCCGTTCGTCATGGTTTAGACGCGCGTTGGAGAATAGGTGATCACGCCCTAGTACGTCTTCGTATTCTGCTAATAGTGCAGCCCCCATTAGTGGGGAGAAATCGCCTTGTAAACAACGACTAACCAGCTTATTGGCGTTGCCTTGACCGATACATGCGCCAAGGAAAATATTGGTGTCTAGGATAATATTCATGGGTTAAATGGTAGCACTGATGCCATCATTTTTCCATGATCATCCCCGTTTTTTCTCCGCTGCGATCATCGCCTCATACAACGTGAACAAATACTCCAGCCGTTCTTCGTCGCTGCTGAACGGTTTGGCGCGGTAGCATTGCTCGATGGCGATGTCCATGTCGTGGTGGGCTTGGCGCAAGCCTGCGGGCATTTTGTCGGGGTCATACAACTGCGCCATTGTCTTTTCGGGATGCTTTTCACGCTCATCCAACACCGCGAACACATGCTCTTCCAGCTTCTCTTTCTGCTTCTCCGAAATATCCGGGAACGGAAACGTGTTATAACAAAGCGACGACGAATACCGAATTCGTGTTTCTAAACGTCCAGCCACAGCCCGCACCCAAGTCATATGCATCCGCGACGAAATCACCGAAAATATCCAAACTGAGTCATAAGGTATTGAACTGGCAAGGTCAGAAACTATTGTGGTTTCATCTAAAAAACCAGATGGAATATAAACTCTACGTTCAGATGTGGTTCTTGGAATAATAATGGAAGGTTTGTCTATGTGTCGAATCTGTCCAAATAGGCAAGGAGTGTTAGCCAATTTTAAAGTTGAGTCATTTTTGCTATCTAGACGAAAATGCTTAATTTTTTGAACGCGATCACTAATTGGTTTGATTTTCAGTGCGGCGCTACAATCATCTTTAAGCCACAAGCACCAACGGTGTGTACTTTTCATGAATTCACTTGCGCCAATAAACTTGCGAAGAAATCTATTGCTTTCAGGATAACTTCTTACAATATTATCCTTCTCGATTTCAGAAAGAATAAAATGACCGCCATCAATAGGCATATCACCTCTTAACATCGGAGGAAGTTTTGAAATGGAATCGGAACTGCGTTTTGAAACTACAATATCTGAGCTATCAACCAAATAAGGATTTATGTTCCCTGCTGTTTTTTTGGAAAATCCAGAATATATAACTTTGTCTTTATTGGATTTATTGCGTAAGCCCACGATTACACAGGTAACACCAGCATTGCCTTTTGCATTGTTTTCCCATTTAAACGATTGGTAAGCAAAGCTAATTTCTAAGTCTAAAGACAAAATTGGATTCCACAGTAAAGCAACTTGTTCACCTTGGCTAATGGAGTTTGTTGAAACGAATGAAAATGATGCTTTTCCATTTTTAATGTAATTTGAAGCTAGCCAGAACCAACAAGCAATATAATCCAAGCGTTTATAATCTGTTCGCCCATGAAAGACTCTTTTCATATCTTGTTTATGGCTATCATCCTGCATCGAAAAGCCGAGGTAGGGGGGGGGGCCGAGGATGTAGGTTTCGTGGGCGGGGTCTTTGGGGCAGACGGTTGCCCAGTCGAGGCGGGTGGCGTTGCCGCAGACGATGTTGCCGCCGCTTTGTAAGGGCAAGGTGGGCTTGGCGTCGCCAAAGACTTCGCGGAAGGCCATGTTCATTTGGTGTTCTGCCAACCACAGCGAAAGCTTGGCCGTTTCGTGGGCAAAATCGTCCAGCTCGATGCCGTAGAATTGCGTCAAACGGATGCCGGATTGGGCAGTCTTCCACTTGGCATTCAAGGTTTGTAATTCGCGGAAAATCGCAATTTCCAACCGGCACAATTCTTTATACGCAATGATCAGGAAATTCCCCGACCCACACGCCGGGTCGAAAATCAGCAAGTGATACAGCCGATCCAGCAATTTAACCAGCTTACTCTCATTCCCCGCCGCCTTTTCCAATTCTTCCTGCAACTCATTCAAAAACAGCGGTTCCATCACCTTCATGATATTCACCACCGAGGTATAATGCATCCCCATGTGGCTACGCTGCTCATCATGCACCACCGCCTGAATCATCGAGCCGAAAATATCCGGGTTAATCGCCTTCCAATTCAACGCCCCACATTCCAGAATCAGCTTGCGCGATTTCACGCTAAACTGCGGCACCGGAAAATCTTCCGCAAACAACCCGCCATTCACATACGGAAATGCCTGCAAAAACGCCGGAAAATCCCCACGTTCCCGCAAGGCCAACACCCGGAACAACTTCTGTAAATAGCCCGCTAAATCGCTGCCATCCTCCGCCGTATGCGAACCCACCGCATTGGTAAACTGGTTGTCGCCAAAAATCCCGGTATCTTCCGCAAAAAAGCAAAACAACAAGCGCGACAAGAAAATATTCAGCGCGTGGCGCTCAAACGCCCGATTGTCTTGCTGGATAAGGTCATACAGCCGCCCCATGCGCTCCGCCGCTTTCACATCCGCCGGGTTTTCACTCTGGAACTGCTGTTTCTCCATGCCTGCCCACGGCAAAAAGAAATCGAAATACTTGGGTAAATCCGCCAGCGCAATATCCAGCGTATCCTGCGTTTTGGTATCCACCGCCACCAGATGCTGCAAATCGGTCAGAATCAAAAAACGCGGGCTATGACGCGCAATCGTGGCATCTTGCTTGACCGCATCAATCAGCGCGTGCAAATCCAGATGGCGTTCATAACGGTAATACAGCTTCTGCTTCCACAACACCACATTCGAGCGTTTCTTTTCGAGATTGTAATCACCGTTATTTCAAACCTACCCAAATATACCTATAGCTAGCTAAAAGTAGTCATGGTGTTGAATTCCTGCTTCACGGGGGCTGGTTTCGCTTTCGGCTTACACCGAGAGCCAGCGCCTTCCCCTCCACAGGCAGACACCGTGTAACTCACGGCGTATTCTTGCAAATTCTTGGCGGCGTTTACGTCACGGTCATGGACTGCACCGCAAACAGGGCAAGTCCATTGACGTATCGACAGCGGCAGATTGTCCACTTTATGCCCACAGCCAGAAGCAGAACAGGTTTTGCTGGAGGCAAAAAACCGATCAGCCACGACG
>NZ_JHYQ01000031.1 GCF_000621325.1 Thiothrix lacustris DSM 21227
CGAACCCGTGTTTGGGAACTTGCGCGGCAACAAACGCCTGCACCGCTTCACCTTGCGCAGCAAAGCCAAAGTGGACGGGCAATGGAAACTGTTTTGCCTGATGCACAACCTCGAAAAGCTGGCACATTACGGGTATGTCGCATGAAGGGGGAAATGATGCTGCCAAACACGCAAAAATGCACCGTATTGAGCGTATCAGGTGGCATTCAGGGCGTTATGGGGAAGCAGGAAGTCGGCAACGCTGAAAAAAACGCCCGGTCGTTTGGGATGTTCAAAAAAATGACTGCCCGATCTGGATGGGATGATCAGATTCGGGTTTTTCTACACCCTCCTTGGTCAAGTTGACGGGCATCAGCCAACATTTGTTGCATGGCTTCTTCAGGGTCGAGTACGCTGATTACCAGTGTATTATTTGTCATCAGATACCTCCTTGGTTTCGGTGTGCCACTACGTTAGTGAGAAAGTCTTTGGTCAATTGCTCAAGGCTCACAAATGTATAGGGGTATTCTGCATCCCCAATATGTTTGTGGTCGCCTTTGCCAGATTCGTTGTCATAACCAACCAGCCGTTTGCCATCTTTGCCATAGTAGTAGCGGTATTTGTAGCCATGCGGCCTATCGGCAGTAGCAATTTCCAAACGACATACTCAAGGATTGCGTCATCGGGATAACGCATTTTGAAGTAGCTTAGCCGTTCGGCTTTGGGTGATGTTTTTGGCATGGTGATATAATAACATAGGTATTCTGATTACCATGAGTGATTTTTGACAGAGGCGATGGCTGAGCGTAGTCGAAGCCATATTCTGTAGCTTACTTAAGGTAGCGCAAGATACGCAGCCTTCTTTTGACAGAGGCGATGGCTGAGCGTAGTCGAAGCCATATTCTGTAGCTTACTTAAGGTAGCGCAAGATACGCAGCCTTCACCGCCGCCGCCCCATAACCACGCTCCAAGCGCCGCACGATAAAATGCCCCCGGCTCATGTTCTGGAAATGGTCGATGAACAAGGTATTGATCAATGCCCCTCCCGCAGCACCGACCACCGGCAGGGATTGCGCCACCGCCTTTTCCGTGACCGGAATGCCAAAACGTGCCGCAATCTGCGAAACAAAGCGCACCAGCGGCGGGGCGGCTTGTTGGGTAATGCCTTGCTTGGCGAGGTATTCCAGCGCATCCGACAGCGATTTTGCCAGTGCTGCCCGCACCGCGAAATAACCGGACTCAGTAGCGTCATCAAGGCTGGATGGGCCACCGAGTGCAAACACTTCCAGACAGGCCAACCGCGCTTCCGGTGACTTGATGGACTCCCCTTCGCTGCGGGCAATGTCAGCAATCGAGCGCAAAATGATCGTAGTGGAAACCGGCAATTCAAGCGCCAGCGCAGGCAAGCCAAATGCCCCGCCCGCCGCACCGCTGATTCCCACGAAGGTTTTGTGCAGCCAGTTGGAAGACAGTTGTGGCTGCTCTTCCAGTGTGGAAACCGCCATATCCAGCGCGGTTTGCAGCGCCTTGTGGGTCGCCTTGCCAATCATGGCATGGGCACTTTCGGGCAGCATTGCCAGCCCTTTTTCGATGGGTGTGCCGACAACGTTGGTGATACGCGCCGCCAGCCCCGGATTTTCCAGCAGGCTTTTGGCGTAGCGCAGATCGGCAAGGTCTTCGGGGGAGATACCAAATGTCGTCATGGATAGCTGCCTTGGGTGAATAATGCTGATCGTGTCATTATGGCACGTTAAAATAAAACATGAACATTCCGTAACGTTATCGCAAACCCCCGGTAATGTTGCCTCTGTCATCATGCATGGCATAAACACAGTATTTGATAAAGGAGTTTGCAATTCATGTTCACACGTAACAAGTTGGTATTGGCCGCCGGTGTGCTGATGAGTTCTGCATTGGTGCTGGGTAATTTGCCGGTGATGGCTGAAATAGCCAGCCCGGCACCTGTGTCGCCCGCACCGGCTACAGCGCCAGCGGTAACAACGCCAGTAACTACCAGTGGTTTACCTGAGCTGACGACCCTGATCAAACAAAATGGTGCAGCGGTGGTGAATATCAGCGTTGAAGGTAAAAGCAGCGGGCGCGGTGGTCTGCCAGAAGGTTTGCCGCCAGAGTTGGAGCGTTTTTTCCGGGGTATGCCTGAAATGGACGAGCCGGAATCGCGCAGTGCCAAGGCAACAGGTTCGGGTTTTATTATCTCCGCTGATGGTTATATCGTCACCAATGCCCACGTGATTGAAAATGCCAAATCCGTCACTGTCGGTTTGAGCGACCGCCGCGATTTGCCCGCTGAAATCATTGGGGTGGATGCCCTCAGCGACATAGCTCTGTTAAAAGTGAAAGCCGACAACCTGCCGGTGGTGCAAATGGGTGATTCCAGTGCGCTGGAAGTGGGGCAGTGGGTGGTAGCGATTGGTGCGCCGTTCGGCCTTGACCATAGCGCAACCCAAGGGATTGTTAGTGCTTTGTCACGCAGCTTGCCGGATGGTACTTACGTGCCCTTCATCCAGACCGACGTTGCGGTGAACCCCGGTAACTCCGGCGGCCCCCTGTTTGACCTGAGCGGACGTGTCATTGGGGTGAATTCGCAGATTTACAGCCGCAGCGGTGGTTACATGGGCATTTCATTCGCCATTCCGGTGAATGTGGCGAAAACCGTGGTGGAGCAACTCAAGAACAAGGGCAAGGTTGAGCGTGGCTGGCTGGGTGTCGCGATTCAGGACATGAGTCAGGATCTGGCAAGCTCCTTCAGCCTTAGCCAACCGGATGGCGCATTGGTTTCCAGCGTGCAACCGGGTAGCCCCGCAGACAAGGCCGGGGTGCAAGCCGGTGACGTTATCGTCGGCTTTGGCACGGGTAAGGTGAAATCTTCTGCCGATTTGCCTTTGCTGGTAGGCAATACGCCGATTGGCACACAGGTTCCGCTCAAATTGCTGCGTGCCGGTGGCGAAAAGACGCTGGATGTCACCATTGCCAAACTCGATAGCGGCGATGAAGAAGCTGCGCCGGTGGTTGCCGGTGGCGACAGTGGCATGTTGGGGTTGGCGGTTTCCGGCCTGAGCAGTGCCGATCTCAAGGATCGTAAACTGAGCAATGGTCTGATGGTTGAAGAAGTATTGGCTGGCAGTGTGGCTGAAAAATCAGGGTTGGAAACCGGCGATATTATTATGTCGGTCAATAGCCAGCCAGTGACGAACCCGTCAGACCTGAAAACAGCAGTACAGTCAGCGCCATCAGGCAGACCCATTGCCTTGTTGATCATGCAAGGGGAGCAAACCCGCTTTATTGCGATTACTAAACCGTAAGGTAAACACACACACACTTTCACTCTCGACACTCTCTTGGCACACTCCAAGCCACTTTCCCCGTCAACGGATACGCAATCGCCGTGACGGGGATTTTTTTTGGTGCATCGCCAGTTATCTGAATATCGCGATAGCTCAGGTATAAGCCTGCTGACAAAATTTATTGTGGCTTACATCATGGACATAAATTTTAACGAGGAATTGTCCATGTCCGATACCACAGAAGAAATGTATGTTACCCCTGCTGAACAGACTGAAGCCGCGTCTGAATCCATTGACATCGTTGAACCCATTGATGCTATTGAACCCGTGGAATCGGTAGAATCTACTGAGCATGAAGTCGTTATCGAAGCCGTTGCTCCCTCTCCAGCACCTGCTCAAACTAACGATACAGTGTTGTCTTCCGCGTTGGGTGTATACCGCGATTTAGTGCAACAAATTCAAACCAATAAACAGGCGATTCAAACCCATCGGCAGGAACTGGCTGAAGTTCGCCAGAAAATCCGCGATTTATCGGCCATCAGCAAGCGCGAGCCGCATGTGGAAGAGGAAGCTGATAGCCACGGGTTGCACACCAGCAAAGTGGCTGCCCAATACGATGATTGTGGCAGCATCATTGGTTATGCTGAGCAAGTTAGACGCCATGTTTACGACAATATCAGTGAAGCTGAAGCCTTGCTGTCACCGATGAGCCAAAGTGTTGACCTGCTAAAACTGCGGGTACGCCACATCCGCTTGCTGGAAAACCTGCTAGCCGCTCAAGAGCTGGGCTTGCGCCTTGAAATCCAGCAACGCAATGCCGACGCTTGTATCTGGCAGCTTGCTGACATCCTCAAGGTGTAAGCCTTACAGCTTAACGCTTTGCGGGTGGCGGATCAGGTTGTGCGGGTCAAACTGGCGCTTGAGTGCCTGCAAACGCGGGTGGTTTTTGCCGTAATAGGCCGTTTCCCAATCAGGTAATTCGGCATCAGGGTAATTGCGGTAATGCGCTTTGATGCCGCCTGTGGTCAGCATCCCCTGAATTTCCCGCACGGTCTGTTCCGCCGTACTGGTTTGGCTGGCTTTGTCGTAATAAGTTTGAAGCTCGCCCAGATAGCCGAACCGGCGGTGTGGGTAGGCAGCAGTCGCTTCCAGCGCCGGGTCATTGATAGCCCCGCCCAATGTGTTGATTTGCAGGATGGTGTTGACCTTGGCGGCCGCCATTTTCTTGCAAATCTCCGGCAACATTGCCTTCAGGTCACTGAAACCGCTGTAATAACCCGCCGACACATTTTTGAAATACATCGGCTCAGTGCCGCCTTTGTAACGCTGGATGCCGCGTAGAAACGCATCCTTGCGCGGTGTCATGATCTCGGTTGCACCCGGCTTCAGTTTGGCGAGAATGGTTTTCAAGGCAGCGGAAGGTGTTGCGCTGGTGTCGGTCAGCAAGATGGTCAAATGTGTGCCATTCAATACCCAGGCTGAGTAAGCGCTGTTGGGCAAGTTCTTAGTCAGTTCAAACCAGCGTTCCGCCAGTTGGGTTGCGCTACTCGGTGCCAGGTTTTTGTACTTGTAGCGGTAACTGCTGAACGATGCCGGGGCAGGGTGGGTTTTAAATTCCAGCTCGGTAATAATGCCGAAATTACCATTGCCGCCGCCTTTGCACGCCCACAGTAACTCGGCATTGTCCTTGGAATCGTGTACCTTGCCTTGGCCATCGACCATGCGTACCCGTTGCAAACTGTCGCAGGTCAGCCCCCGTTGACGGGCAAAAAAGCCGTAACCCCCGCCCAAAGTTAACCCCGCCACCCCTACGCCTGCACACGACCCCGCCGGAATCAGCCGCCCGTATTGGTTGAGGTATTCGTACACGCCACCCAATTTTGCACCGGGTTGGATGGTTAGGCGTTTGCTGGTTTTGTTGTAGGTGGGCTTGTTCATGCCTGACAAATCCAGCATCAAGCCGCCGTCATTGGTGGAAAAACCTTCAAAGCTATGCCCGCCGCTTTTGACTGTCATCGGCAGTTTGCTGGTTTGGGCGAAGGCCACTGCTTCCTGCACGCCTTTTTCATTGGCACACACTGCAATGAACTTGGGCATGTTGGTGATACGCTTGTTGAAAATCTGGCGGTGTTTAGCGTAGTCCGCATCATGGCGTTGCAAGAAACGCACGTTGCCGCTGGAAATCGGGGTGATGGTATCGGCAAGTGCTGCGATCGGGTAATAAAAGGCCGGAATGCTGACAGCCATTGCCAATGAGTCCAGCAAAAAGCGCCGACGGTTGGGGTTGGGAGTGATGTCCTGCATAATGGTGTGCCCTCGTATGGTTATGATGCTTGCAGTTAAATAATCTTATACCCACTCTCCAAGGAATGCCGTGAAAAAAGTTAGCCTGTTTGTGGATGTGCAAAACATCTACTACACCACCCGCGACGCCTATGGGCGCAGTTTCGATTACAACCGTTTTTGGGCGCAGGCAACCGCTGGGCGTGAAGTGGTGCAGGCGTGTGCCTATGCCATTGGGCGCGGCGATGAAAAGCAGATGCAATTCCAGAATATCCTGCGGGCGATTGGCTTTGAAGTGAAACTCAAACCCTACATCCAGCGCAGTGACGGTTCCGCCAAAGGTGATTGGGATGTGGGCATTACGCTGGATGTGATCGAAGCCGCCGCCAGCACGGATATTATCGTGCTGGCGTCCGGCGATGGTGATTTCGACCAGTTGCTGCTGCGGGCATACCAACGCTACGGCGTGGAAACCGAAGTGTATGGTGTGCCGCGTTTGACGGCTAATTCCCTGATCAATGCGGCTACCCGCTTCGTGCCGATTGAAGAGGCTTTGTTACTGGGGAAACGCTGAGGGCGGGGGCGCAGCATTTTGCACCGCATTCGGCATGGAACCCATGTCTTTAAGCAGTTTGAAGACATCGCTATCGGTGGACAATATCAAACTGGTATCCGGCGTCATGATGGACTTGTAAGCATCCATTGTGCGGGTAAACGCATAAAATCTGGCGGCTGCTGGGCTTTGGTTGTAAGCATTGGCGTAGATTTCAGCGGCTTTGGCATCGCCTTCGCCCCGGATTTCTTCCACTTTGCGGTAAGCTTCGGACTGGATACGATCCAGATCGCGGGTCATATTGCCGCGAATCCGTGCGGCTTCTCCGTTACCTTCGGAGCGGAAACGTTCGGCAATCTGGCGGCGTTCGCTGATCATGCGCTCGTAGATTTTGGGTTCGACGCTGGCGTTGTAATTGATGCGTTTGAAGCGGATGTCGAGCAATTCCACCCCGAAGACTTTTACCTTTTCGGCGGCGGCTTTGAAAATTTCCTGCTCTACCACGATCCGCCCCTTGCTAATGGGGACAAGTTCGCCTATGGATGCGCCCACGGAAGGGTTGGCATTCGCCACGTCGCTTTCGGTCAGCACCACGTCTTTGAGTGGCACGCGGCCTTTGGTGGTGCGCACGATTTCAATCAGCTCGTGTTTGGCGACGGCGTTGCGGGTTTCGCTGCCGAGGATGTCATCCAACCGTGACAGGGCGCTGCGTTCGTCACGCAAACGCAAGAAATACGCCAGCGGGTCGACAATGCGCCAGCGGGCAAACAGGTCTACCGAGATGTAGAGCTTGTCCTTGGTGGGCATGTCAGAGGGGCTGCCATCCCATTCGAGGATGCGTTTGTCGATGCGGTTAATGTCCTGAATGAAGGGCACTTTCATTTTTAGCCCGGCATCGGTGACGGGTTCGCCCACCGGCTTGCCAAACTGGGTGAGGATGACTTGCTGGGCTTCACCCACGGTATAAAAGGCGTTGAACAGCACAAAGGCCAATAGCCCGGCAACAATAATGAGTAAGCGGTTCATGGTTGCGCCTCCGCTGGGGTTGTTTGTTTTTGGTTAAGGTTGAGCAGGGGCAGCAGGTTTTTCATGCCTTCATCGACCACCACCTTATTTTCGACGCCGGGCAAAATGTCCTGCATGGTTTCCAGATACAAGCGTTGCTGGGTAATGGCGGGGGCTTTTTGGTATTCGGTAAATACGGCATTGAAGCGTGAAACATCCCCTTCGGCTTCATTGATGCGTTTGAGGCGGTAGCCTTCAGCTTCGCGGATGCGCTGGTCTTTTTCACCTTCTGCCAAGGGCACGACTTTGTTGTAGTCGCGGCGGGCTTCGTTGATGAGCTTTTCCTTTTCCTGTTGCGCTTGGTTGACCTCGTTGAAGGATTCCTGCACCGGGGCGGGTGGGTTGATGTTTTTCAGTTGTACTTGGTCAATGCTGATGCCCATGGTGTAGAGGGTGGCGAGTTTTTGCATCTTGAGCAGGGCTTCGACTTCGATTTCCTGTCGCCCAATGGTGAGCACTTCATCGACAGTGCGGTCGCCGACGACTTCACGCATTACCGATTCGGACACGTCGCGCAGGGTTGCGCCGGGTTCGCGCACCGCAAACAGGTAGTGAGTGGGTTCGGATATGCGGTATTGCACCACCCATTCGACCAGCCCGACATTCAGGTCGCCGGTGACCATCGGGGATTCATCTCGTGGGGTATCAGAATACTGATCGGGGTTACTGGCACCTTCGGTATAAAAGCCGAATTCCTGTTTCAACTGGCGCTTGACGGGCAGGATGGTGGCAATATCCACGCCTAACGGAATCTTGAAATGCAGGCCGGGCGGGACTTCCGCGTGAAGTTTGCCAAAGCGTTGCAGGATGGCGACAGAATCACTGGGGACGGTATACCACGATGACCACGCAATAATGCCGAGCACTACGAGGATAACGGGTAGGGCGCTAAAGCTGCGTGCTGACGGCAACTGTAACACCTGCGGGAAAGGCGTTTTCATGGGCTTGTGCTCCGGTAATAATCTTTATTATGTTGATTACTGTATACCTTGCCGGGGTGTTTTGCTATTCACCCCGGTTTGTTACCTGATGATTTCCAGACGAACGTCGGCTGTGCCGGGCAGGATTAGCCTTTTGCAAAGTAGGTGGGCAGATCTAATGAACACTTTCCCCTGAAACTGCTCAGAATTATGAACACTTTGGCACTATCGAGGTCATCCCCGCATGGCGGTTTCTATTGTACAACCCCCCTTTTTGTACTAAACATTAAGCACGCCGAAAAATAATGCGGGGGACGCATGGATTCCATCACGATCAGTGGCAAGTTAACCGGGCAAGACTTGTCATACAAAACCAGCAATGCTTACGCCGACATTCTGACAATCACCTGCCAGCGGGAGGTGACGCTGGAAGCCGTGCGCAGCACGGGCGCAACGCTCGAACTCAAGGATGTGGCGGATGCAACGCTGGTAGAACTCGAATTCGAGAGCGGTTTCAAACGCTGGGTGCGGGCGGGGGATTTGCAGGCGCAGACCCCGCTGACTCCCACAAGTTTTGACGTAGGCAAACAGCGCAACACGGTCGGTCTGGTGCTGAAATACCTGCGACTGCTGCAAGTCGACCCAGTAGGCGACGCTACGCAGACATTGACCGCCCTGATGACCAAGCTGGAAACCCGCAAGATTGCCCAGCCCGGCATATACCGTTGCGCCAACCCCGGCAAGCTCGATTTGCAACGGATCACCCAAGCGGCGGACATCGACACCACCAAGCCGGTGCTGCTGTTCCTGCACGGTACGTTTTCTAACACGGATGGCAGTTTCGGCGAACTCTGGGAATCGCGCCAAGGCTACAACGCGCCTGCGTGGTTACAGCGTTTGTTTGCCCCTTATTGCCAGCAAGTGTTCACGCTGGAACACCACACCCTCGCAGTTAGCCCGGTGCAAAATGCGCTGCAAGTGTTGCGCTTGTTGCCGCCGCATACCCGTTTGCATGTGATCAGCCATTCACGCGGCGGTCTGGTCGGGGAATTGCTGTGCCAAGGGGTGCTGAAACGCAAAACCCGCGATTCCGCCGAGCAGTTTCTGGATAGCGATGACATTTTTACCCCGGATGAACGCCAGATGTTCGCCAGCGATGCTCATCGTAGTGACCAGGAAGGCTTGCAGGAAATCGAAATCCTGCTCAAGGATAAGCAAATCCGCGTGGAGCGTTTTGCGCGGGTCGCCTGCCCTGGGCGTGGCACGGTGCTGGCGGCGGGATCTTTGGAAGATAACCTCTCGGTCATGTTCAATGTGTTGGGTGCCATCCCCGCGCCGCGTTTCCAGCAGTTGGCGGAATGGGTGCGCATGGTGTTGATGGCGACTGCCCCCGAGCGTACCAAGCCAGACGCCTTGCCGGGGATAGAGGCCATGATGCCCGGTTCGCCCCTGATCCGTTTGTTGAATCGCCCGGATGTGCAATTGGATTCTGACCTTACCGTGATTGCCGGGGATATGAAGGCATCCAACCTGTTGGGCAGTTTCAATGCGTGGGTGATGCAGCGTTTTTTCGGCGAGGAAAACGACTTTGTGATGAATACCGCCGGGATGTACGGCGGGGCGCGGCGGTTGCAGGGAATGCGTTTCTATCTGGATCAAAGCGATGACAGCAGTCATTTTGGTTATTTCCGCAAGGGTGAGGTGCGCGAACGCCTGATCAGTGCATTGACTCACCCGGATACTGATTTACGCTTGCGCCCGTTGCTGCCGGAAGCGCCTGTCGCACGTCCAGCGGCGCGTTCCAGCCGGGCGCAAGAGAAAGTCAAAAGCAGCACGGTGTATTTCCTGCCCGGTTTCATGGGGTCGGCCTTGCAGGTCGGCGGCAACCCGGTATGGATGGATTTGTCGACTCTTGGCTGGGGCGATTTTTCCCGGTTGGGGATGGAGAGTGCCGGGGTGCAAGCGGCTGGCGTGTTGGAAACGCCGTACCGCCCTTTGCTGGATATGCTGGACGATAACCACAAGCTGGTCGAATTTGACTACGACTGGCGGCGCTCTTACGCGGAAACAGGCCGCCGTCTGGGGGATGCGCTGGAACAGGAGCTGGATGCGGCGAAAGCGGCGGGCAACAAGCTGGTGATTCGCCTGCTAGCACATTCGAGCGGCGGCTTGGTGGCGCTGGCGATGATGAGCGAAGCACCCGCTGTGTGGCGGCGTTTGCGTGAGGAAGCCGATTGCCGCGTGGTGATGTTGGGCACGCCGTTGCAGGGCACGTATGCGGCGGTGCAAATCCTGTTGGGGAAACACCGTTTGGTGCGTTTGCTAAACCTGCTTGACGGCAGTATGGATGAGGGCGAAAACCAACGGCTGGCGCAACAATTTGCGCGTTACCCCGGTGTGCTGGAGCTGTTGCCTGCGGCGTATTTGCAGGAAGCGCGTTGGCAAGCGTTATTGGGTGATGCTTTTGCGGAATGGCCGGGGCGTGGTTTGCTGGCGGGGGCGCTTCAGGTGCGTGAGCAATGGCGGGCGCTGGAACTGGATGCTCAGCGGCTGATTTACCTGTACGGGCGTTCGTCACTGACGCCGGATGATGTGCAGGTTCAGGAGGGCGGGTGGCGTTTCCATGCCAGCGGGGAAGGTGACGGGGTGAGTTTGTGGGGCAGCCTGCCTGAGTCTGTGCCGACCTGGTTCATGCCGGTGGAACACGGGCACATGGCAAGCCACAGCGAGTATTTCCAGACCTTGCAATACTTGCTGGATGATGGCGTATCGCGTCAGTTGGAGCGGAAACCGCCAGCGATTGGCAAGGCGGGGGATCAGTGGTTGCCTGAGATTCGTAGCGAATTATTCCCGGATGAAGCTGAATTGCTGGCTGCGGCGTTGGGCTACCACACCCGCATGACGCAAGAGGAGGTACGCCCACAGGTGGAAGTACGCGTGGTGCATGGCAATCTGGAGCAAGTGGCGCACCCGGTGGTGGTGGGGCATTACGAGGGGGATTCCATTCTCAGTGCGGAAGCCTTGCTGGACAAGCGTCTGGATGGGCGCATGAGTGAATTGCACCGCATGGGTTTGTATCCGGGGTCAACGGGTACGTCGCATGTGTTCTTGAATCCGGGTAGGAAACCGGGGGGCGCAGTCATTGTAGGGTTGGGGGAAGTCGGTAAGTTGACGCCGGGGGAGATGACCGCCAGTTTTACACGGGCGATGATGGATTATTCCCTGAAAATTCGCGAGGCGCTGGAAACCACCGCGAATACGTCGACCCCACTGCCGATTGAGGGTGACAGTGTGCCGGTGCATGTGGCAACTTTGCTGATCGGTACGGTGGGTGGTGGTAGCGTGACGCTGGCAGATTCGATTACCGCTATCTTGCGGGCGATTGCTCAGGCGAATCAAGCGCTGGATAAGAGTGAGCGCGGTTTGCGTTTGCGTTTACAGGTGGTGGAATTCATCGAGTTGTATGAAGATCGTGCGGTGGAGGCGGCAAGGCTGGTACAGGATTTTGTGCTGCTACCGGAGTTCCGCAGTGATTTTGCTGTGAAGAGCCTGATGCAATGCTTGCCGGGTAAACGTCGCCGCGTGATGTACAACGATCCGCCCGGTTGGTGGCGGCGTCTTCAGGTGGAAGCCAGTGACAGCGGCCTGAAATACATTGCCTTGACTGACAAGGCACGGGCAGAAATGGTGTTGCAGCCTACCCAGCGCAAGCTGGTTGACCAGTTCATCGACAAGGCGATTAGCTCCAGCAGTGATGACCCGGATATTGGCAAAATCTTGTTTGAATTGCTGTTGCCAGCGGCAATGAAGGAACAAGCGCCGAATGCTGAAAATCTGGTGATGGTGCTGGACAGTGCTTCATCGGCTTACCCGTGGGAGTTGCTGTACAACCGCCTTGACCACGAATCACAACCGTTGGCAGTACGTTTTGGCTTGTTGCGCCAGTTACAGGTGGGACAATATCGCCAACGAGTGGTGAATCCGGTTGACCGTTCCGCGTTGGTTATTGGCGACCCACCGGTCGGTGGGGAGTTTGTGCGTTTGCCAGCGGCTAAACACGAAGCTGAAACCGTAGCAAGCCTGCTAGAAGCGGGTGGTTTTACCAAGGTAAGACGCGAGATTGGCACAGACCCGCAATCCATTCTCAAAGCGTTGAATATTGAGGATTATCGTGTGCTACATCTGGCTGGGCATGGGGTGTATCGCTACAAGCCGGATAAGGACAGTGATCTGGAAGTTAGCGGAATGGTGTTGGGCGATGGTATTTTCCTGACCCCGGTAGAAATCGGGCAAATGCGCAAAGTACCCGAACTGGCCTTCATCAATTGCTGCCATTTGGCGCAAATGGATTTCATGGAGGCCGACGTGCAAGCCTCCTTGACGCAGGATCGCAGTAAATTGGCGGCGAGTTTGGCGCAAGAATTAATCCGCATGGGGGTAAGAGCTATTATCGCGGCAGGCTGGGCGATTGATGATAATGCAGCCAAGGTGTTTGCGGAACAGTGTTACAACGCACTGTTACAAGGTTACCCCTTTGGTATGGCGGTCTTGATGGCGCGTCGTGAAACTTGGCAACAGTTTCCGAACGGTAATACCTGGGGGGCGTACCAGTGTTACGGCGACCCTGATTACAAATTATTGAGCCGTCAACCCAGTAATAGCGGGGAGGACGCGACAGCGGATACTTGGCGTTTCGTTGCCGAAGTCGAGGTGGTGGCTGAATTACAGAACCTGATTAATGCTGCCGATACCGCACAGGCTGGGGATGTCGCGTGGTTGCAGGAACGCTTGCAGCAATTACATCGGGCCATTCCTGCCGAATGGCTAGGCCATGCAGAAATTTTATATGCGCTTGGTCGGGCTTATGGCAAGCTGGATATGTTCGCACTAGCGCTTGCAGCGTATGCAGCCGCTCTCGATTCGCCACAAGCCGATTATCCGGTCATTTTGCTGGAAGACAAGGTAAGCTTGCAAACTGCTTGGGCATTGGCATGGTCACAGGGCAAGGCGGATCCACCCGATGCGCGGGTGGCGGCTTCCCCAGCTGATTTGATGGCAAGCAGCCTGAAAACACTCCAGTTATTGGATGGATTGGGTAACAGCCTGCAACGTTTTGAAGAGGTGGGTAAGTTTTGGAAACGTCAGGCGTTGATGGTGACAGGACAAGAACGAGCCAATGCTTTGGAAGAAATGGAGAAAGCGTATAAGCGAGCGCATGAGTTTGCCTTGCAAGAAACCCATCGGGTGGCCGGGTATCCGCTCATCAACTGGCTGACCTGCAAGGTGGTGCGTTACTTGCGTGGGGATGTGAAACAATTGGATCGAGCGGAGTTAAAGCACTGGCTGGAGCAGGCACGGCAATGTTCTGAAGCAGTAAACGGTACAGGAGCTTTTTGTTCGGGGATTACACGTGCGGAATACAGCTTATTGTATTACATCGTTGGCTCACGTTTAAGCGAGTCGACGCAGGTGCAAAAAGTAGTGGCGGGGTACGCACAGGCGATCAGTTATGGAATAGCGCCTCGGCAATTACGTTTCATTAACGAGCATTTGAGTTTCTTGCGGGCGACGTTGGGTGAGTTTCAGGAAGAAAAGCGGCAATTGCAGCCGGTGGTGATGGCTCTACTGGCGATAGAGGAAAAACTATTCGTTTAAATAAGTTCCCTGATAGGCGAGGTGTTTGTGATAAAGACTATAACAAAAAGTATGATGGCAAAAGGTTTGATGCTACTGGCAATGGCGTTCTGTGTAACGGCGTGTGGTACGCCAACGGCATCTTTGCCTTATGAGTCTATCCGATTGATAGCAAAACCGTTTGCATTGCGTCCTAATGAAATACGCAATGATATGTTGTTAGAACAGCGTCTATGTGCCAACAGCAATCTGTTGATGCGCGATTGCGAAACGGTGGTGCGTAGCGAATCCCACCTGAAAGAACGTTGGCAAGATAATGTGCGTGGCAATCTGTACGATAACTTATCCGATAAATTGTTTGCTAAGAGCGGATTGTCCCACAAGACACACTGGCGCTTGAAACGTGACCGGGTGGAGTGGCAGTATAAGTTCTAAGCCGGTGTTGGCTGAATCAGCAGTAATAATAACCCGACCAGCAGGTAGTACGCCGCAAATCGTATGGTTAACGGCTTTTTGAATTCTTCGGGAATGTATTCGTCTACAAACGGAAAAAAGTAGCGAATTGTGCCAATAATCAGCGTAGTGATGCCAAATAACACCAGCACAAAACCGATGGCCGCCAGTAAACTCATCATGGTGTATTCCTTTGTTTTCCCAATGTCTTACAGTATCCCGCTGCGCTTGATATCAAGGTAATGGTTAATCAGATTAACCGATAGTGCTGCGGGCGCGACATCTAGACAACGGATACCTGTCGCACGGATGCGTTGTAAGGTTGCTTCCCGTTTTGCCAGATAATGCTGCACAGCGGCTTTGTGCAGTGCATCTTCCTGATTGTCGACTGGTTTGTCCAGCGCTTGATCAATGGCTTGTTCACGCATACTCGCCAGCAACACCAGATGGCGCTTGCGCAAGATGTGTACCGCAGGCAGCAAGTCATCCAGATCTTCATCGCGTAAATTGGTCAGCAGGATCACCAGGGCACGTTTTTTCTGGCGTACCAGTAATTCAGTCGCGGCCTGAGCGTAATCGGGCGCTTGGGTGGTAGGCTGCAAATCATACAACGCATCCAGCATGTGCTGGACATTGTGTTGCCCCTTGTGGGCAGGCAACCAGCGGCTTTGCCCGGCAAAACTCCCCAACCCCACCGCATCGCCCTGACGGAGTGCTACATAGGTCAACAGCAGAATCGCGTTCAGGGTATGGTCAAAATGCGACAGGCTGTCGTCTTTCGCTAGCATTCGATGCCCGCAATCCAGCAGGAAAATGATTTCCTGATCACGTTCATCCTGATACTCGCGGGAAATGGGGCGGCGCATCCGCGAACTGGCTTTCCAGTCGATCTGGCGCAGGCTGTCCCCGGCGCGGTATTCGCGGAGTTGGTGGAAATCTTGACCTTCACCCCGACGACGCTTTTTCATGATACCCATGTGACTGAGGTGGTGGTCGGTTGCCATCAGCGCGTATTGCGCCACGGCTGCGAAGTTGGGGTAAACCTTCACTTCAGATACCACGGGCAACTTGAGGTCATGCCACCAGAATTGCAGCGGTGAGCGTACCCGGATTTGCAGGCAAGGGAACAACAGCTTACCACGTTCGTTGGCGGTCACTTCATACAGCGGCTCGGCGAAAGTGCCGACTGCCAGCCCGATACGCAGCGGGAAACCACGGGCGCTAACTTCCAGCGGGAAATGGTCGAAAACGTCGAGGGTTAGGGGGCGCTTGCTGGTATTGTGGATCTTGAGGCGCACGCTGCGTTTCACCCCCAGTGGCAAGGAATGGGGCACGAAGCGTTCGCCACGCGGGGCAGGTTCTGTCATCACGAGCAGCAAGTCAATGAAGACCGCCAGCAGGCTTGCCCCCACTGCCACATACCACAGGACAATCCGTTCAGGGAACACGCTGACAAGCAAGGCTATCGCCGCATTCACGCCCAGCAATTGAAAAGCACGGCGGGCGGGTAACATCATCTGCGTGGTGCTTCGGTTTTGTCGAGTAGTGCTGTGAGCAAATGGTCGGCGTTATAGCCTTCCAGCTCCATTTCCGGTGACAGGGAAACACGGTGGCGCAGGATCGGTAGGCACACTTGCTTGATGTCATCCGGGTGGACAAAATCGCGGCCTGCCAGCAAAGCATTGGCACGTGCCGCACGGATCAGCGCAATGCTGCCGCGTGGCCCTGCCCCAAAGCGCAAGCCTTGCCAGTGGCGAGTAGCGCGGGTAATACGCACCGCGTAATCCAGTACGTGAACATCCACCGCAATGTCAGCGGTGACGGTTTGCATCGCCAGTACTTGTTCGGGGGTAGCAATGGCTTGCAGGTTGTTGAGATTGAAACGGTCGCCGATTTGCTTGTCGGTGACAATACTGACCATTTCAGCCTCTTCTTCGAGCGCAGGGTAGTCGATGAAAACTTTCAGCAGGAAACGGTCAAGCTGGGCTTCCGGCAAGGGGTAAGTGCCTTCTTGTTCCAGCGGGTTCTGAGTGGCGAGCGTCATGAAGGGCAGGGGGACGGGTAATGACTGGCCTTCGATGGTGACTTGTTGTTCCTGCATCACTTCGAGTAAGGCAGATTGGGTTTTGGCGGGGGCGCGGTTGATTTCATCCGCCAGTAACAGGTTGGTGAACACTGGCCCCTTACGCACGTTGAAACGCTGATTCTGCATGTCGAACAGGACGTGACCGCTGATGTCGGCGGGCATCAGGTCGGGGGTGAACTGGATGCGGGCAAACTGTCCGCTGATGGTGCGGGCGAGGGCGCGTACCAGCAAGGTTTTGCCTAAGCCCGGCACACCTTCGATCAGTACGTGACCACCGGCGAGTAGCGCGATGAGGGTTTCGCGGACGACTTGTTTTTGCCCGATCAGCGCTTTGCTTATTTCGTGGCGGATGCTGTCAGCCAGTTGGCTGGCTTGTTCAAGCGTCAGGGTTGCTGTTGTCATGTTGTTTCCTTGTGCCTGGGTTAAGTTGTTCGGCGCTTGCGATGAAGCTGTTGTATTGGGTGTCGCCGTGTTGGCGGTGACGTTGCCACATGAATAGACCACTGGCGTGGATGTGTTCCAGAATGCGGCGGCGCTCCAGTGCTGGTTTGGGGATCATCGGTCCAAAGCGTGGGCTAAGGGCGAGAATACTTAGCGGAATCAGTAAGGCCAAAGTGAGTACCAATGCCCAGGCGTGTTCCCAGATGAGCTTCCACAACGGTGGCATATCATCTGTATGTATCAGCCAGACGCCCGCAGGTTCATCCCGCAAGCTATGCAGCATGTACCACAGGAAGGCGGCGTGGTCGTAATCTTCAAGCGAGTGGTTTTCGATGAAGTCGAGGTTGGCTGCGAGTGTGATTAAACCTTTGCCGCGTTCGATTTCCTGTAACCAGTCGGCGTCGTTGTAGCTTTGCGGGTAGTTTGCTGTGGTGGTCTTGAGTGCGTAGAAAAACGCAGGGTCTACTTGCAGCGAGTGGCTCATGTTGGAGAGTTGCGCATCCAGCGGCAGGTCATCATCTTCCGGCATGATGTGTTCGCCGATACTGACGCCCAAGGTGCTTTGCAGCATGTCGTTGTTGCTTGGGGGCGGCACGGGTGACTTATCGGTATCCTCGGTATCGTCATAGAGGGTGTCACTGCTGGTAGTGTGAGCGCGGGTAATTAAGTGTCCGCCACGTTCTACCCACGCGAGGATTTCATCGATTTTTTGCCGTGACAGTGTGTAACGTTCGGTGTCGATCAGCAGCACAGTGTCGGTAGCGGGTAAGGTTTGCAGGCTGTCTTTGCGTTCGGCGGGAATACCCATGCGTTCCAAAAATAACCGGGCAGCGAAAAGCGGATTGCTTTTGGCTTCACCCCGCAAACCGATGTATTCATCGACTTCTTTGTATTCATAGTTTTTCAGAAACCAGAAAGCCCCGATGGTCATGACGAGGGCAACGAACAGGCTAATGAGGATGTGCTGAAGTTTCATGCGGGCTTCCCTGCGAAGTCGAAGCCAAACAAGGGCATGACTTGCGCATCTGCCGGAATGCGATGGGCGTAAGCAATTTCTTGCCAGACACGGGTAACAGCCGTCAGCCATGCCATGCGTGCGCTGTCGAGGTGGGGGTGTGCGAGCCGCAGGATGTCGCCTTCGGTATGGCTGTCTTGTACCGCCACTTGCTCATGCCGGGTCAGTTGCATCAGTGCCCCCCGGTACAGCAGGCTGAGGGCTTCGCGGTGCTGGCCTGCTTCCCACAAGCGGCGGCTGGCGCTGGCAATATCGTCAGGAAGCGATTCGGGGCGAATGTCCATCCCAAACAGGATGTCGGGCGGTGCTGGAGGCGCTGCTTTGCGGTGGGCGGGTTTCAGCAAGGTCAGAATCCGCTGGCGGTACACAAAACCGAGAATAAGTAGCACGATGAGGGCAATCCACAATAGGGATTTGGTGAAGTTAGCGAACAGTAATTGCCAAGATGCGGCTAATTCTTTAGGTTTGTCGTCGTGAGTTTCTTTGTCTGATGAGCGTGGAACCCATTGCATCCGAGTGCGCATACCCGCGAGTTCTTCGCGTTGCATCACTTCCGCTATTTGGGCGCTGGCGTCTTCGGGCGGCAAGCGCTCACTTGCCCATGATGGGGTTGGGGTCATACCCGGCAAACCGATCAGCAAGCACGCTGCGAGTAGTAATGCTAACGGTGTTCTCGCCAATTGACTGAGCCGTGTGCCGAGATTGCGGAAGGCGAGTTCAATATCCCACGCTTCTAATTGAGTGCGGCGATTGAGGTATAAGCTGAAACTGGCGGCGACGTAGAGCGGTTCGATGACCAGTACTGTCAGGGTATACAACACCAGATACAGTAGACTTCCCCAGTATTGGGTTTCAGTATCAAAGGTTTGGGTGAATGCACTAAGGATATAGTTCCATGAACCATCGCTAGGGTCTAGCATGATAATGAGGAGATATAGGCTAAAAATGACCACGGATTCTAGATGCAGGCAGGCAATGGTCAGCCATATTGCTTGAGAATGTGCTTGTAAGTGCAATAAATTCTGCCGTTCCAACCGAGGTTTGCCACGTAACTGCTCCAGTTGCCAAATGGGCAGGTTAAACCCTCGTGAGAATGAAAACCGCCGAAACGTCAGCGCACTGAGTAGACCAGTGTGCAGTATCAGCTTAGGTATGGCACTGAAAATATCGGTTGTCGATAAGCGCTGATTGAACAGTTGATGGCTGAAAATATGCAGCAACACCCGGTCATAGAGGGGCTTAAACCACCATAGTATCAAGGGGGTGTAAGTTTGGTAATCTTCAGGTAAGGTAACCCAAATTATTAGTGCAAACCCACCGAATAGCAGCGCCCACGCTGAGAAAATCCAGCGGATATTGTGTTGTACCATGGCAAACCCAAGGTCAACAGCTTCCCATGGTGAACGTAGGCGGATATTGGTTGTGATCTCGTCCAGTTTCATGGCTGTGACTCCGCTTGGCTGAATGCGGTCGATGGCTCGCGTCCGAGCTGAGTGAAGTAGCCAATCACCAACAGCCACAAGGCAATACCAACACTGTATTTCACCATTAAGGGGATCCATGTTTGTGATGACCAAAAGGCTTCCACAAACGCAGCCATAATGAATAGGGTCGCAGAGCCGTACACTATTTTGATCGCATCTTGTGCATTGTCATGCAAGGCTAGCGCCCGTGATTTACGCCCAGGCATGATCAAAGCAGCGGCCAGTTTGAAACCCGCCGCACCCGATAGCACGATGGCGGTTAGCTCGAACGCACTGTGCCCTGCTACGAATCCCCAGAAGGTGCTGATATAGCCCATTTGGGTTAAATGCCCAGCAACTGCGCCAAGCACCAGCCCATTATAAAATAGGAAGAACAGGCTGCCTAAACCGTACAGCAAGCCCCCAGAAAATACTTGAAATCCAATGCTGGTATTATTTTTGATGTAATACCCGAACATGTAAATATCGCTGTCGGCTTCGCGTTCTCGTCCGAATCGAGAGGTACGTGTAGGGTCGTACATGTCTTCCATGTCGGCGACTTGGGAGCCATCAATAACGGAATACACCAAATCTGGCTGAATTTGGATGGCAATCAATATGGCAAAAAAACTGCCGAAAAACAGCAAACCAGCCAGCAATACCGCCTGCCATTCGCGACGCACCAGTTGCGGCAGGTCTCGCAGGTAAAAATTAATAAAGCGATGTGCGAAATGCAGTCGTGAGGTATATAAGTGGTTATGCCCACGTGTCACCAACTCGTTGAGCTGGCCAATCAGTAAGGGGCTATACAGACGCGATTGTGCCAAGGCCAGATGATGGCATAGTTGGCGATAGGCTTGTGGGAAATCCAACGTGGGTTCAAGCAATGCTTTGCGTTGTTTTTTTGGGGTTTGCTGGTAATCTAGCCATTCCCCAAATTGATCCCACTGCGACTGGTATTGCTGGATAAACTGTTCTTGTTTCATGTCCGGTTGCCTCCTGTCAGCCAGCGGGCAATACCTTGCAGGTAGTGGGCAGGGTTTTCCTGTTGTGCTACCAAGGGGCCAGTCATGCGGGCGAGTTCGTCTTGGCGTGCTGGGGTTAGTGTGTAGCTGCGCTGGGCAAACAACATGATAGCTTGTTGTTCGGGCAGGCTCAGACTGACTTCCGGGCGTATTGGATCGGTGTCGATGGCGTGATTGTAGTGAGGGTTACGCGGGGTTTTGTGGAGTACCACGGTATTGGCCGCCAAATCGCCCAAGCGTTGGAAACGCCCATTCAGCATCATGCTAGCAAACCCGAAACCGTACAGCAGCGGTAAAAAGTCGACAACGCGTAGCAGGTTGCGTACCAGCGATGCGGAAGGTGTGATGGGGCTGGCATCGGCTTGTGCTACATAAATGTCGAGCATTTTTTTGCCGGGTGTTTGCCCTTGCTGGCGCAATTCAAAATAAACCGGGTAAAACCACTCCAGCAAAAAGGCCAGGATTAGGGCGATGCCTGCCCCTGTTTTTCCCAGTGTCGAGAGCATCAAAAACAAGAGGATGTTGACTAGCGAGCGCAACAGTAAATCCAGTAACCATGCCAACAACCGTGGTACGGGGCCTGCCGGTGAAAGCTCCAAGGCGATGCCTTCTGGTGTATTGACGGTGTAAGTAGTGTCCAGTCTCATTATCTATTCATTATTCTTTTATTATTACCCTCCTTTATACAAAAAAAAGGAGGGGTGAGGGAAGGATTTTTTTAGCTGTTAATGCGTAATAGTGGTTGGTTGTGCGTTGGTTGAAGTTGGCATCCAACCTGAAGTGACCCCAACAGGTGGATTGTCAATGATCTTGTCGCCGGGGTTCAAGCCAGAAATGATGGAGACTTTGCTGCCGCCATTCTGTTCAGAGCCTAAACGTACCATCCGCAATTCGGAGGTGTTGTCATCTTTTACTACGAGTACGCCGGGCAAGCTGCTGCCTTTCATCAGGGCGGTGCGTGGGATAATGGTTACTTGATTATTGCCCTTTTTATTTTCAGGTACATAGATTTCAGCATACATGCCGGGGGCGGTATTGATTTCCATCGGAATGTCGAATTTCACGGTGACGGTGTGGCGATTCGGGTCGGCGACTGGTGAAATCTCCGATACCCGTACCGAGGTGTTGGTGCTGCCGTCGATTCGTGCCGGTAGCAGCATATCCTTGCTCAGGTTGCCAACCAGACCAGAGGGGACATCCGCTTGCAAACGCTTGTATTTGACGTAGCCGTATTTGATCAGGGGTTGACCCGGCTGTACGGTGTCACCGACTTCCACCATCTTTTCCATGATGATGCCTTCAAACGGGGCAAGGGCGCTGGCATCACGCAAAGCAGAATCAATTTCCTGCAATTGCGAGTTGGCTTGCTGAAGCTGGCCTTGTGCTTGCGAAACGCTGGCCATCACATTGCTGAGGTCACCTTGGCGCACAGCATCGGTGTCGTAACCACCCATGAAGGATTCGGCAAACGGTTTGACAGCCATTCGGTCGAACATGGCGGGCATCCCGAAACCGGGCATTGCGCCGATGTCTTTGCTGCGCGGGGAGGTCAGTTCGCGGTAATACTGTGCCTGGGCGTTTTGTAGCGCAGCCTGGGCAATGGAAATTTGCGCAATGACGGCGTTACGCTTTGCGATTAACTGGGATTCGTCAATCTTGAAGACGACACCACCTTCTGTCAGATTGGTGCCGACAGGCCCTGCAACGTATTTCACGACACCGGGGATTTGGGCGCTCAAAGAGACTTCTTTGTACGGGATAACCGTGCTGCCCAATACGGATTGTGAACGGGAGCCTGTGGTTTCTACCTGGATAATTTCAGCAGCTTGTACCGAGAAGATGCTTGCACAGAAGCCAAGCACTAAAAATCCAGACGCTTGTTTGCGTGTAGTCATGTAATTGTTTTCCTCGAAAGCGGACGATTCATCAAATTGTGGCATTTTAGCTAGCCTTGCGCTACTGCTGGTATTCAATCGAATTCATCAGATCACGGTTATTCAGCAATTGTAAGGCATTTTCAGGCGTATCAATAAAGGGATTTCGGATTCCCAACCGGGAATGCACCCAGTTATTATAAGCAAGTTCCCAAGCGCTAGGGCTGTCAATCTTGGCCCAGTGTACCAGAGTCGCAATATGCCGATCATAGAGTTCGTCGATTTCGTAGGTCATTACCATGTAGAGAATGGCGCGGGCAATATCGCCTCGGTTACGTGAGGGGATAACCCATTCGTGGTCGGCGTCAAACCCGGTGCCGCCCGAGAAGTTGTCCGGGTGCAGTTCAAGGTTATAGGGGCGCACAATACGGTCGTCATCCATATCAAACGGGAAGTTGGAGCGTTTGGCATTCAGGCCACGTTCCGAGGGGGCAAAATTGAAGGGGTTGACCGTAGCACCATTGCGTACATGACGCGGCGCCCGCTTGCGAGCCAGATAACGGTCTAGAAAGTCGCGCGGGATAATGTGTTCAATGCTGTGATGCTGTTTCTGATACAACTCGTTGACGGGCAGTGTACCGTAAATGGAGGTTACCCAGCCGTATTCATTATCGAAGAAAAACGACCAGAAGTTTTTCCATTTGTCGCCGCTGTCCCACTGCTTGAAATGGTGATGCGACTGGTATACCCCGCCCGCGTATTGCACCAAATCCTGACGGGTGTGGATGTCCGCCAAAGTGCGCACCGTATGCGCAGGGCGCTGGTTGATGGTATCGGCATAGTCGGGCTGGGCATCACAGGGAAGTAATTCCACGCAAACTTGCCCGTGATCGGATTGCAAGCGGTCGTCGACCCCATCGGCTTCGAGGTGCTGATTCCAGACTTCGTAGTGGGCGACTTCAGCTTTGGCGTCGGTGTTTTTGGGGTTGAGTGCGTTGGAAACCAGAATGTAGTCGAGCACGCCACCTCTGCCCCCGTGGATCTTGGTAAACGGTCGCACCCGTTGGCGCATATTGGGAGCCAGCCGGAAACTGTCCGCCAGCCGATAAGCATACAGCCAGGGGGCGATGTTTTCCGGCCAATGATTGGCTTCCACCCCGCCGATGTTGTAAACACGTTCTTGCATAGTTAGGGCAGCCAGCGGGATGGAATCTTCGCTGTCATTCATATCACCCAGCACGACCAGCGGGTGATTGGCATCCTGTTCCAGCCGGGCAGTGATGTGGTGGTAGAGCAGGGTGGCTTCCAGCCCGCGTTGCAGCAAGGAAGCAATCGTGCCGCGTGACATTTGCTGAAACGTATCCAGCACCCGTTTGGGCCAGCTCATGTCCGCAGGGTAACGCATATCGAGGGAGGCGGGGCGTTTGGATTTGAGGTGCAGCACATAAACCGTCAGCAGCCCAATGCCGGGTACACGCACATCGGCACAAACCGGGGCACGGCTGAAACGAAAGTCATCAGGAATCGGCAGTTCAGCACGCACATCTTCCGCTACGGTGATCGAGTGCACTGCTTCGATGGGGAAACGCGAGGCCAGCGCCACGACCGATTTGCAATACACGGCGGGATCATCTTCACGGCAGGCTGAATCATCCACGTAAACAAAATGCGGGTATCCGGCGGCATGGCAAAGCTTTTGTAGCGCCGGGATGCTGAAAACTTCCTGAAAACCGACGATATCTGCATCCATTTGGTGCAGGCGGGTTTTGACCCAGGCTTGCTTCTGTTCCCACTCAGCTATGCTAAAGGTGTTGTGCTCAATGCGGTCATGCCAGTAATAGCCTTGCATGGCGAATTGGTAAAGGTTAAACGTGGCAAGTTTCATGTTTTTTGGCCTCCTTCTTGCAAACGCCATGTTCACACGTTTAAGGAGTGTATGCCAAGGTGGGGGGAATTGTTTATACTCCACCCCAGCGCTCTGAGAGACACACAGCAAAATGGAGAGAATTGATGTACCAACATATCAAAGTTCCCGCACAAGGCGAGAAAATCACAACGAATGCCGACTATTCCCTGAATGTGCCGAACAACCCGGTTATCCCCTACATTGAGGGGGATGGTATCGGCGTCGATATTAGCCCGGTCATGATCAAAGTGGTCGATGCTGCCGTACAAAAAGCCTACGGCGGTGAGCGCCACATTTCCTGGATGGAAATCTACGCGGGTGAAAAAGCTACGCAAGTTTACGGCGAAGATGTTTGGCTGCCGGATGAAACAGTTGATGCCGTTAAAGAATATGTTGTCTCCATTAAAGGCCCGTTGACCACGCCTGTTGGTGGTGGGATCCGTTCCCTGAACGTTAAATTGCGTCAGGATCTGGATTTATACCTGTGCCTGCGTCCGATCCGTTACTACGATGGCGTGCCCAGCCCGGTCAAGCACCCGGAAAAAACCAATATGGTGATTTTCCGTGAAAACTCCGAAGACATTTACGCGGGTATCGAATGGGCGGCTGGCTCCCCTGAAGCCAACAAAGTCATCGACTTTTTGATGAAGGAAATGGGTGTCACCAAAATCCGCTTCCCAGAAACGTCCGGTATCGGTATCAAGCCCGTGTCGAGTGAAGGCACCAAGCGTCTGGTGCGTAAAGCGATGCAGTATGCCATTGACAATGATTGCCCTTCTGTCACGCTGGTGCACAAAGGCAACATCATGAAGTTTACCGAAGGTGCTTTCAAAAACTGGGGCTACGAGCTAGCAAAAGAAGAATTCGGCGCAGTCGAAATCGACGGTGGCCCATGGTGCAAGATGAAAAACCCGAACACGGGCAAAGACATTCTGGTCAATGACGTGATCGCGGATAACTTCCTGCAACAAATTTTGTTACGCCCGGAAGATTATTCTGTGGTAGCAACCTTGAACTTGAATGGTGACTTCGTATCCGACGCACTGGCAGCACAGGTTGGCGGAATTGGCATTGCGCCGGGTGCAAACCTGTCCGATACCATTGCGATGTTTGAAGCAACCCACGGCACTGCGCCGAAATTTGCGGGTCTGGATCAGGTAAACCCCAGCTCACTGGTGCTTTCCGCCGAAATGATGTTACGTCACATGGGCTGGCTGGAAGCGGCTGATCTGATCAATAAAGGCACGGCGGGGGCGATTTCATCCAAGCGTGTCACCTTTGACTTTGCGCGGATGATTGATGGCGCGGAAGAAATTGCTTGTTCTGAATTTGGCGATAACGTGATTGCGCATATGTAAGGCAATGCTGCGGAAAATGGCTCAATAATCACGAAACAGGCGGCCTTGGTGTCGCCTGTTTTTTGTTTACCCTATTGTATTCGGCTAAGATGCACCAATCTAGGTGTGGAATAGTGACACCAGACCGTCAAAACGTTTATAACATAAACATCACACATCCCGTCAGTTTGGGGCAAGGTAAATCAGGAATGGCGCAAAAGCATAAAGAAGATCATGGCAGTGATCAGGATTCTGGCGTAGCGGTGCAGGAATCCCGCCCAGAGGTGAAAGAGCCACCGCGCTTTAAAGTTATACTGTTGAACGATGATTTCACACCGATGGACTTTGTAGTCGAAGTGCTACGAACGTTTTTCGATCTGGATCACGAGGGTGCAACGCGCATCATGTTACACGTACATACCCGTGGCAAAGGTGTCTGTGGCGTCTATACTCGTGATATCGCGGAGACCAAGGTGGCGCAAGTCAGCCGGTTTGCGCGGGAACATCAACATCCTTTGCTGTGTACAATGGAAGAGGCATAAGTCTTATGTTGAGCGCTGAAGTAGAATATTCAATTGAGACCCTGCACCGCGATGCTCGCAGCAGGCGTTACGAGTTTGTCACAGTGGAGCACCTGTTATTGGTGATGCTGGACAACCCTAGTGCTGCGGAGGCGCTGCGTGCCTGTTCGGTGGACATCCCGCAATTGCGCCGCGAGCTGGAAATGTTCGTGGAAGAAAATACGCCACTGGTTCCCGAGCATGAGATACACCGTGAAGTGCAGCCAACGCTGGGCTTCACTCGTGTGATTCACCGTGCTATTTACAGCGCCCAGACTTCTCGTAAGGGGCAGGTAACGGGTGATGCGATTCTGGTGGCCATTTTTGGCGAGCCGGATTCACACGCGGTGTACTTCCTGTCACGGTACCGGGTGACGCGGCTGGATATCATCAACTTCATTTCCCACGGTATCCGCAAGGACAGGCAATCAGAGCCGCCGATGGGGAAGGGGCAAGATGATGAATCGCAACAACCTTCCGGCAACCAGCAAGAAGGCGAGTCAGACGGCGGCGATAACAGCAAGCCGCTGGAAAAATACGCCAGCAACCTGAATGAAATGGCGCTGGAAGGCAAGATCGACCCTTTGATTGGCCGTGATCTGGAAATCGAACGAACCATTCAAGTGCTATGCCGCCGCCGCAAAAATAACCCGCTGTTGGTGGGTGAAGCAGGCGTTGGTAAAACCGCCATCGCTGAAGGGCTGGCAAAACGCATTGTCGATGGTGAAGTGCCTGAAATCCTTGAAGGGGCGGTCATCTACTCGCTGGACATGGGCGCTTTGCTGGCAGGCACTAAATACCGAGGTGATTTTGAAAAGCGCCTCAAGGCAGTGTTGAAGCAGATTAAGAGCGAGCCTCATGCGGTGTTGTTCATTGATGAAATCCACACGATTATCGGCGCGGGTGCAACTTCCGGCGGCACGATGGATGCTTCCAATCTGATCAAACCGGTATTGTCGAACGGTGATCTCAAGTGCATTGGTTCCACCACCTTTCAGGAATACCACAGCATTTTCGAGAAAGACCGGGCGCTGGCGCGTCGTTTCCAGAAAATCGACGTCAATGAGCCATCGGTGGAAGAAACCATCGAGATCCTCAAAGGCTTGAAATCACGTTTTGAAGCGCACCACAACGTGCGTTATACCCTGCCCGCCCTCAAAGCAGCAGCGGAATTGGCAGCCAAGTACATCAATGACCGCCATTTGCCGGATAAGGCCATTGACGTGATCGATGAAGCGGGCGCCAATCGCCAGATGCAGCCGTCTGCTTCGCGCAAGAAAACTATCAATGTCACTGACATCGAAGACATTGTTGCCAAGATTGCGCGGATTCCACCGAAGTCCGTCTCCACCTCCGATATGCAAACCCTGCGTCATCTGGAACGTGACCTGAAAATGGTTATTTTCGGGCAGGACAAAGCGGTTGAACAACTGACGGCAGCTATCAAAATGGCACGCTCAGGCTTGCGGGATGATACTAAACCGATTGGTTCCTTCATGTTTGCCGGGCCTACTGGGGTGGGTAAAACCGAAGTTTCCAAACAACTGGCGCAACGCCTGGGCATTGAATTGCTGCGCTTCGACATGTCGGAATACATGGAACGCCACACGGTTTCACGCCTGATTGGTGCGCCTCCCGGCTATGTGGGGTATGACGAAGGTGGTTTGCTGACCGATGCCATTAACAAGCACCCGCACGCGGTATTGTTGTTGGATGAAATTGAAAAAGCCCACCCGGACATTTTCAACATCCTGCTGCAAGTCATGGATCATGGCACGCTGACCGATGCCAACGGACGCAAGATCGACTTCCGCAACGTAATTCTGATCATGACCAGTAACGCAGGCGCTGAAAATATCAGCCGCAAGTCACTGGGCTTTACCATACAAGACCATGTGCTGGATGCAACGGAAGCAGTTAACCGCACCTTCTCACCAGAATTCCGTAACCGTCTGGATGCTGTTATCCAGTTCAACCCGCTGACAGCAGAAGTGGTGGCTTCAGTAGTCGACAAGTTTGTCATCAAGCTGGAAGCGCAACTGGAGCCGAAAAAGGTTGTGCTGGTAGTAGACGAAGCTGCCCGTCGCTGGTTGGCAACGAAAGGTTACGACCGTCTAATGGGCGCACGCCCAATGGAACGGGTGATTCAGGAGCACATCAAGAAACCACTGGCAGATGCCATCTTGTTTGGCGAACTCAGCCAGGGTGGCAGGGTGGAAGTATCGGCAGATGATGAGGGGCTGGTGATTGAAATGCACGGGGTAGAAGCCGTGCCAGCCTGAGCATAATCGGAGAAACTGACACATTCAATGCGCCCTGAGGGGCGCATTGTTATTTGTTGCGGTAGCTGATGCGACCCTTGGTTAGATCGTAAGGGGTAAGCTGTACGGTAACGCGGTCGCCGGTCAGGATGCGGATGTAGTTTTTACGCATACGACCCGAAATGTGGGCGTTTACGACGTGACCATTATCCAGTTGAACGCGGAATGTGGTATTAGGCAGGGTTTCCTGCACAATGCCTTCCATTTCAATGTAATCTTCTTTTGCCATAGGTTCTGTCAATACTTTGGGAATACTAAACAGCGTATTATCCTTGCCACACGCCAGATGACAAGTTCTTTTTTGGATTTCTCGAATTGACGGTTTTCATGACACCCCTTTTTTATTAGGATAGGACGATTTTACTTTATTCGGGGCGCAAAAGTCGCTCGTTTTACGCTGGAGTAGTAGACAAGATGACAATCGCGGGTATTTTTCCGGGGCAGGGCTCCCAATCGCTCGGTATGCTGTCGGCATTGAGTGCAGACTTTGTGGAAGTGCGTGATACGTTTCAGGAGGCTTCCGAGATATTGGGGCGCGATTTGTGGCTAATGTCTCAGGAAGGCACCGAAGCAGCCATCAATAGTACTGAAAATACCCAGCCCTTGATGCTAGCAGCGGGTGTTGCCGTATGGCGTGTTTGGTTGAAGCAAGGCGGTTGTCAGCCAGTCGCGCTTGCCGGGCATAGCCTTGGTGAATATTCAGCACTGGTGGCGGCCGGGGCATTGGCCTTTACCGATGCGGTCAGTCTGGTGGCGGAACGTGCGCGTTTGATGCAATCCGCTGTTACTGACGGTGAAGGTGCAATGGCAGCCATTTTGGGGCTGGACGATGCACAAATCGTGGCGGCGTGCGCACAGGCGGCACAAGGTGATGTGGTCGAAGCGGTGAATTTCAATTCACCCGGTCAGGTGGTCATTGCAGGAAGTGCTGCTGCCATTGACCGCGCCATACAGGTTGCTACCGAAATGGGGGCAAAAAAAGCCATCAAATTGTCAGTCAGCGTGCCTTCGCATTGCGCACTGATGAAACCTGCTGCTGAAAAGCTGGCAGTCCGCCTAGTAGCCACTCCTTTTAGCCCTGCACAAATACCTGTTTTGCATAATGTTGATGCGGCAACGCGCGATACAGTGGATAGCACTCGCGCAGCGCTGGAACAACAGCTCTATCGCCCGGTTCGCTGGGTTGATACTATTTTGGGCTTGCAGGGGCAATACGCTGCCACGGCGGCAGTTGAGTTTGGCCCCGGCAAAGTACTGGTTGGCCTGAACAAGCGTATTGACCGTAAGCTCACCAGCGTTTGTATTCTGGATAGCAAAACATTGGAAGAAGCATTGAAACTTTGTGAGGAGGCGGCAGCTTAATGGATTCACTCATCAATTTGCAGGGCGAAATTGCTCTGGTCACCGGCGCAAGCCGTGGCATCGGGCGCAGTATTGCAGAAATGCTGGGTAAGGCTGGCGCGACGGTCATTGGCACGGCGACCAGTGAAAAAGGTGCGGATGCTATTTCTGCCTACCTGACAGAAGCAGGTGTCGCTGGTAAGGGCATAGTGCTCAATGTGGCAGACAAGGATTCCATCGAGAGCGTTGTCAAAGCGGTGACGGGTGATTTCGGCGCGATTAGCGTGCTGGTCAATAATGCAGGCATTACCCGCGACAACCTGTTGATGCGTATGAAAGATGAGGAGTGGGATGACATCATTACCACCAATCTGACATCTGTTTACCGCATGAGCAAAGCCTGTATGCGCGGCATGACCAAGGCTAAAAAAGGCCGCATCATTTCGATTTCATCGGTGGTGGGTGCATCTGGTAATCCGGGGCAAACCAACTATGCGGCGGCAAAAGCCGGGCTGGTCGGTTTTTCCAAATCACTGGCGCGTGAAATCGGTTCCCGCAATATCACGGTAAACGTGGTGGCTCCGGGCTTTATTGATACCGACATGACTCGCGAACTTTCTGAAGAGCAGCGCAACAACCTGTTGCAAAATATTCCGCTTTCCCGTTTGGGGCAGCCGGGCGAAATTGCTGGTGCGGTGCTGTTTTTGGCGTCTCCATTGGGTGCTTACATCACTGGTGAGACAATTCATGTGAATGGTGGTATGTATATGGCGTAAACCTGCTGGTATGATGCAGAGGTTTTAAATACAATAGTCCACCGCGACAAACATTTTTTATTTACGAGGAACATAAGACCATGAGCGATATAGAAGAACGCGTCAAGAAAATCGTTGTTGAACAACTGGGTGTTGATGAAGCTGAGGTCACCTATCTTTCTTCTTTCATTGACGATCTCGGCGCGGATTCTCTGGATACCGTCGAACTGGTTATGGCACTGGAAGAAGAATTCGGTGCTGAGATCCCTGATGAAGATGCAGAAAAGATCACAACGGTCCAAGCTGCTATTGATTACATCAAGGCTCAGCAGGGTTAATTCCTGCCAGCAAACCGCAGCCCGTTTGTGATGGGGTGCGGTTTTCTCATTTATCACGACAAGATAGGGGCATAAGTTTGTCTAAGCGACGTGTAGTAGTAACAGGTCTCGGTATTGTTTCACCTGTTGGTTCCAAGCTGGAAACAGCATGGGACAATATCAAAGCTGGCCGCAGCGGGATTAACCGGATTAGTTCTGACTTGTTCGATGCCAGTGCCTTCAGTGTACGAATTGCTGGTAACGTCAAAGGTTTCAATGCCGACGATTACATCAAGCCGAAAGACCAGAAAAAAATGGATAAATTTATCCATTACGGTATCGGTGCGGGCGTTGAGGCTATCCGTGACTCAGGTTTGGAAGTCACCGAAGAGAATGCTGAGCGCATTGGTGTGCTCATGGGTTCCGGGATCGGTGGTTTGGACACGATTGAGCGCAACTACGCGACGTTCCTCAACGGTGGGCCACGCAAGATTTCCCCTTTCTTCGTGCCTGCAAGTATTATCAACATGGTGGCGGGTAATTTGTCCATCATGTTTGGCCTGAAAGGGCCGAATATGTCGATCGTTTCGGCGTGTGCAACAGCCACTCATAGTATCGGTGATGCAGCGCGAATGATTGTGTATGGCGATGCAGATGTGATGATTGCTGGTGGCTCAGAAATGGGGTCTACCCCGCTGGGTATTGGTGGTTTTGCTGCTGCCCGTGCACTGTCCACTCGTAATGATGACCCAGAAGCTGCTAGCCGCCCGTGGGACGTTGACCGTGATGGTTTCGTTTTAGGTGATGGCGGTGGCGTATTGGTGTTGGAAGAATACGAATTCGCCAAAAAACGCGGCGCACGTATCTACTGTGAACTGGTCGGTTACGGCATGAGCAGCGACGCTTACCACATGACCACTCCATCGGAAGGTGGTGAAGGTGCAGCACGTTGCATGGTCAATGCCATGAAAGATGCAGGCTTGAATGCGGCAGATGTGGATTATGTGAATGCACACGGCACTTCTACACCTGCGGGTGATAAGGCTGAAACCATGGCTGTTAAACGTGCGCTGGGTGATCACGCCTACAAGGTGGCTGTCAGTTCCACCAAGTCCATGACTGGGCACTTGTTGGGTGCTGCGGGTGGTATTGAAGCGGTATTCAGCGTGTTGGCTATCCGTGACCAGATTCTGCCACCGACCATCAATATGGATAATCAGGATCCTGAATGTGATTTGGACTACGTGCCAAATATTGCCCGTGAAACCGCCGTCAATGTTGCTATGAGCAACTCCTTCGGCTTCGGGGGCACGAACGGAACCCTGATTTTCAAGAAAATCTGATTGCATACGCAAACCTTCAAGGGCGAGCATGATTTGCTCGCCCTACATGAACAGAATCCCGCCCGTTATCCTTTCCTGCTGGAAAGTGTCGCTACCTCAGCCCTTAACCGTTACAGCTTGTTGTTTGCGTTTCCGCAGGAAACCTTGCGTCTGGATGATTTGGGCGAAGAGAGCTTCTGTACACGATTGGATGCTGCTTGGGTAGAAGAAACCCCTCCCGTCCTTCCCTTATCAGGGGAGGGGCAAGAGCTGCCATTTCGGGGGGGGTGGTTCTTGTATCTGGGGTATGAACTGGTTGGGCAGTTGGAACCGACGCTGCAATTACCGGCTACTTCGCAGGATTTACCGATTGCGTTGGCAGTGCGTATTCCGGCGGCGATCATCGTCGACCATCAGCGCAATGAAACGACGGTGGTGGCGGAAGAGGGGTTTCAACAGGAATTTGTGTCTATGTTGGAAGCCATTGCCAAGGTAGATGCTACCTCTTCCTCCTCCCCTGATAAGGAGAGGCCAGGAGGGGTTTCTTTGTCCGAAGACCCACCCGAACACTTCACTAGCGGGGTGGAACGCATCCGCGACTACATCAGTGCTGGCGATGTCTTTCAGGTCAACTTGTCGCGTGCATGGCGGGGGGAGCTACACGCCGAACAGCGTGCAGTGGACTTGTACCGCCAATTGCGCACCACCAATCCTGCACCTTTCGCGTGTCTGGCTGACTTCCATGACTTCGCCATCATCAGCTCTTCGCCGGAACGTTTAGTAAGAGTGCATAATGGCACGGTCGATACCCGCCCCATCGCTGGAACTCGCCCGCGTGGTGACAATGCCGCCGATGATCAGGCATTGTTGGAAGAGCTGATTGCCCACCCCAAGGAACGCGCCGAACACATCATGCTGATTGATTTAGAGCGTAATGATCTGGGGCGTATCTGTGGCTACGGCACCGTCAAGGTTGATGAGTTGATGACGGTGGAAAGTTACCAGCATGTCCATCACATTGTCTCCAATATTCAGGGCAAGCTGCGGGAGGGTATGACGCCGGGGCAAGTTATACGCGCCGTATTCCCCGGCGGCACAATCACTGGCTGCCCCAAAGTGCGTTGCATGGAAATCATCGCGGAACTGGAACAGACGGGTAGGGGGGCATACACCGGCTCGGTAGGCTATTTGAACCATAACGGTGATATGGATTTGAATATCCTGATCCGCACCATGACTTTGCAAGGCAAGCACCTGCAATTCCGCACCGGTGCTGGTATCGTAATGGACTCGGTTGCACCCAACGAACTCAAGGAAACTCGCCACAAAGCACGGGGTTTGCTGCGGGCTATTGGCCATGATACGTGTTAATGGGGTTGTTACTGACAACCTGCCTGTGACCGACCGTGGCTTGCTTTACGGCGATGGCGTGTGGGAAACCATCGGTGTGCGGCAGGGCAGACCGCAACTGCTGGAGTGGCATTTAGAGCGCTTGCAAACAGGCTTAGCAGCACTGGGTATACAGTCGCTGGAGTGGGACACCTTACGTGAGGAAATCAGAGCCGCCTGTGTGGGTGAAGAGCGTGCTATCCTCAAGCTGATTGTTACCCGTGGAGCGGGGCAGCGCGGTTACAGCCCGCATACCCTGTTACCACCTACCCGTATTCTGCAATTGGCTCCTTGGCCTGAATACCCAACGGCTTACACCGCTACTGGCATTCGCCTGACGTTATGTGAAACCCGTCTTGCCCAACAGCCGCGCTTGGCAGGTTTCAAGCACCTTAACCGGTTGGAACAAGTGTTAGCCCGTGCTGAATTCGGTAGTGAATATCAGGAAGGTTTGGTTCGTGATTATCACGGCAATGTGATTGAGGGCACGATGAGCAACCTGTTTATTATCCGCGCTGACGGTACTGTTGTGACGCCTGAGCTTAGCCAATGCGGAATTGCGGGAATAATGCGCCGATATATTGCTCAAACGCTTGAGAAATTCTCCATCGAATGCCACATTCAGCCCTTAGCATTGGTGGATGTCGAGCAGGCTCAAGCAATATTCATGACCAATTCCCTGATTGGTGTGTGGCCTGTATGCGAATTTTCCGGCAAATTATATAACATTCCGCCGTTAATCAGGGATTTACAGGCGGAAATACTAGTGTTGCCATGAGTAAATTATTCAAACGATTAAGTGTTATGCTGCTGATAGTGATCATCATAAGCAGTTTTATGCTGTGGTATCAGTATAATGTTTTTCTAAAGACCCCTCTCACCTTGACGCCCGATAACGCCACTTTCGAAATCAAGCCGGGCAGCAATATTCGTCAGGTAGCTAATCAGCTTGAAGCGAAAAAACTTATTCCTTATGGCCAATTTTTCTTGGTCTATGCGCGTTTGCAGGGCAGTGCAGGCAAGATCAAAGCGGGTGAATACCAGCTTGAGCCGGGTATTAGGCCTGATGAGCTGCTAAAGAAATTTACGGCTGGTCAAGTTTTGCAATATCAACTGGGTATTATCGAAGGTAAACCGTTTAGGGATATTGTTGCGGATATTCACAGCAACCCAACGATTGAAAAAACGCTTGCGGCTGATGATTTTCAGACGATTATGTCCAAGCTCGGTGCAGATGCTGGAATGCAGCCAGAAGGTTGGTTTTTCCCAGATACTTACCACTTTCCACGCAAAACTACCGATTTGGAATTCCTGAAACGTAGCCACAAGGCCATGCAGGATTATCTGAACAAGGCATGGGAAGGGCGAGTTTCCAACCCAACGATTACCACACCTTACCAGGCTTTGATTCTGGCTTCCATCGTCGAAAAGGAAACCGGACTTCCTGAAGAGCGCCCGTTGGTAGCACGCGTTTTCCTCAACCGTTTAGAAAAAGGCATGATGTTGCAAACTGACCCGACAGTGATTTATGGCATTGGTGATAAATACGATGGCAATATCCGCAAAGTGGATTTGCAAACCGATACGCCTTACAACACTTATACGCGCTTTGGTTTGCCGCCAACACCGATTGCTACGCCTAGTAAAGCAGCCATTGATGCTGTCATGCATCCAGCCGTGAGTAATGCATTGTATTTCGTGGCAACCACACCCGGTGGAGCTTCACAGTTTTCTGAAACACTGGATCAGCATAATCAGGCAGTTCGGCAATATATCCTCAATCGCAAAAAAGCCATGGAGCAGAAGCCATGAAACGCGGCGTATTCATTACCCTCGAAGGGGGAGAGGGTGCAGGAAAAAGTACCAATGCTACGTGGTTGGCAGACTACCTACGTTCATGTGGTAAGACTGTGTTAGTGACTCGTGAACCGGGTGGAACAGAGGTCTCTGAAGCAATTCGTGAAGTTTTGTTATCACCTGATCTTCCGGGAATGCATGCGGATACTGAATTACTGCTGATGTTTGCTGCCCGCAATGAACATTTGCAGTCCAAAATCTTGCCTGCGCTGGCACAGGGGACATGGGTGATTTGCGACCGTTTTACCGATGCAACTTATGCTTATCAGGGGTATGGGCGCGGTATTTCGTTAGCGCGTATTGAAGAGCTGGAGTGCTGGGTGCAAGGTGATATGCGTCCTGATTATGTGATTCTGTTTGATCTCGATGTTGCTACAGGCATGGCTCGTGCACAAGCACGCGGACGTGCTGACCGTTTTGAGCAAGAACATGCCGCTTTTTTCGAGCGAATTCGTGTTGGTTATCAGCAACGGGCACAGCAGTTGCCACAGCATTACCCTATCATTAATGCAGCGGAAACACTGGATCAGGTCAGGCAGCAGTTACAGGCAGTGGCTGAGCGTATTGTGGTGGAATCTGTCTCATGATTTACCCGTGGCAAACGCAGGCATGGCAGAGTGTGCAACAGGCCAAAATGGCTAACCATTTGCATCATGCCCTACTGTTCAGCGGGGAAGAAGGTTGTGGGAATGAAGCGTTTATTCAGGAAGTTGCTAAAGGCTTGCTATGCTTGAAACCATTGATAAATGGTGCCGCGTGTGGAGAGTGTCGTAGTTGTCAGGTATTTGCTTCTGATGCACACCCTGATTTTATGTCGATTAGATTACTGGAAGATAAACAGTCAATTTTAATTGACCAAATTCGTGAGTTGAATTATTTCTTGGGGCTTAGTCGCAGTTATAGTTTGCGGAGGGTGGTGGTGATTTATCCCGCTGACCGTATGAATATTAATGCTGCTAATAGCTTATTGAAATCATTGGAAGAACCGGCTCCAGATACGCACATATTGCTGCTGACTGCGCATCCAGCTGTGTTGTTGCCCACTATTCGTAGTCGCTGCCAGCGTGCTCGCTTGCCATTGCCTGCTCACGCTGATGCTCTGGAATGGTTGCAGCAACAGGTTTTACAACATCCGGCGGAGCAATTACTGTTAAATACTGCTGGTAGGCCGTTAGCAGCTTTAGAGCTTGATGTAACAGATACGCTGGTGCAGCGGGAACAGTGGCTTGCGCATTTGACAGAGTGTGTGCAAGGCCAAGGTAGTATGACAGCAATCTCGGCGTATTGGGAAAAATTTGATAAGAGTCAATTGCTTGACTGGCAGTTAGACTGGCTACTTTCCTTGTTAAAGCAATGTGTTGGTGGTGAGGCAAATAGTGAAGTGCGTTATCTGCAAGGCGTGTTGGGGCAGCAAGGTATTTTGCATATCTATGATAAATTGCTTGAGCTTAAGAAATTATCCACTCATCCTCTTAACGCCCGGTTATTGCTTGAATCCATGTTAGTATTGTGGCGACAAACAGGTTAATTGTTTTAGGAAATATTAATGGAAGATACTAATAAGCAGGCACAAGATAAGAGGAAAAAAGATAGCGGCCCAGCTAGTCTGTCCATGGCTATTACCGAAAAATCTGCATTGCATGCTTGTTATATGCCTTTTATTAAGGATGGAGGGCTATTTGTGCCAACCACGGAAAAATTTATGTTGCATGATGACATTATTCTGCATCTACGTTTGGTTGAGGATGGTAAGAAGCTGCTTATTCCTGGTCGCGTCGTGTGGATTGCATCTGGAGTAGGACAGCGTGGTACTAGTCCAGGAATAGGTTTGCAATTTACAGGTGAGCACCGTATCCGTGTCAAGCAATTCATAGAGGAAATGTTGGGTGATACTCTCAATCAACCTGCTGCCAATCCTGCTTACTAATTAAGCTATTTATGAAGACAGAGAAGATGACGTTGATAGCCATCTCTCTTAGTTCTTCGGCTTCAGAGACGTTTGCAAATCGGGGAGTCATCGGGGATTTCTACACTACGAACAATTGTGTCAACGAAGGCATTTAATTCTTCAGTTGTAATAACAGTTAAGATCCGACTCATGATGCTTGGATCTACCTGTGCGATGGTTTGATTACCATTTGCTAGTTGTAGATAAATACCAGCCGTACTTTTTGAGTCCTCATCTTCTATTCCTGCTTCTACCAATGCCTGATCTTCATCGCTAAGCTCATCGTATAAATCGTCAAGCTCATCCCATAAGTCATCATCAACCCCTTCTGCTATTTTCAGAACAATGGCGCCTTGAACTGTTTCAATCTCACGCTCAAAGTGCAGGTTATGATTACTTAAGGCGGTAATAAATTTGTCAGCGATGGTCTGAGTGAAAAATAAATATTCTAGTGCTTCATTCATAGTGATTTTTAACCTATTGATTTTCTTTGCTTGATATCTTTAATAGTATTTTGTCTAGCCAGCCAGTTGGTAGTATTCGTCGCAGTGTCCAAAACAGATGAGCTGGAATTGTGACGGGGTAGCGTGCTTTGGGTGATGGACTTTCCAATGCAAGAATGACTTTAGCTAGAACTGCCTCAGGGGGAAGCGTAAAGGGAGCTGCTGGCCCCAGCTTCTCTAAGCGTTTAATGGCTCCTTGATATTTTAGTCTATGTACACTTTGGTCGATACTGACGTGATCTTTTAGTGTTTTTAAAGCATTGGCACGAAAACGGCTCTCAATAGGTCCAGGTTCGATGAGACATACTTTGATATCAGTATCTGCTAGTTCTAGCCGCAAAGTATCTGCCATGCCTTCTATGGCATATTTACTAGCATTATATGCTCCACGAAACGGCAAGGCTACATAGCCTAGCAAGGAACTGTTATAAATGATTCTACCCTCATTACGCTGACGTAGAATAGGCAATAGCATCGTTGTTAGTTGATGCCAGCCAAATACATTGGTTGCAAATTGCTGTTCTAGTACTTCACGTGACAAATCCTCTAATGCTCCGGCTTGACCATAAGCCCCATTATGAAAAACAGCGTATAACTCACTGTTAGTACGTAACATTAGTTCATAAACGGCATCTTGTACACTTTCTGGGTCAGCAAGATCCAATTGCAAGGTTTTGAAACCCTCACTTTCGAGTCGCTCTACATCTGTTTGTTTACGAGCAGATGCGAAGACCTGATAACCACGTTCACGCAAACCTTTGGCGACACAATAGCCAATCCCACTTGAGCATCCGGTAATCAACACATTACGCATCTTTTGTCAGTCCTCTGAACATCAATGGATAGATTGAGAGGATAATGTAGCGTGATTGATTGAATTCAAGCAACCATGTCTCTATTATCACAGCCTGCTAATATACACGGACTGGAATAGAAATATGCCTATTTATGCTTATCAATGCAGTGCTTGCGGCCATGAAATGGAGGCACTACAAAAAATGTCTGATACACCCTTAACTGAGTGTCCAGCATGTAATACTGCTTCACTGACTAAAAGAGTAACGGCTGCCGCTTTTCGCCTAGGTGGTGGTGGTTGGTATGAAACTGATTTTAAAAGTGGTAATAAGAAAAATCTGGCAGGCAATGATACATCCTCTTCTGTTTCCAAAGTAGATTAAGTTTCACTCTTCGCCATTTGTCTGAAAAAATAGAGGACTCATTGCTTCTTGACCATAGAGCAGAATAAAATGTTCGTGATTGCTTAATTACAACAATAAAAGGTCACAAGCATTATGAAAAAATCTATTCTATTGATGGTAGCGATGACTACTTTTTCTGCTTCTTCTGCGTTCGCTGGTGGTTCGCTATTTGGTGAGTCTTCTAGTAGTGATGATGGTGCAGGTGCTATGTATGGTGGTGCCAGTATTGGCCAAGTAAGTGATGGCACTTGCAATTCTGTGGTGGATCAAGGTGGTGCATTGTTGGGGGATATTAATTGCCCTACACCTAGTGCTTGGAAAGTTTTTGGTGGTTATAAAGTGGCTCCAAATTTAGCAGTTGAAGGGGCTTATGTCGATCTTGGTGAATCAGCTTCTGATGGTACTATACCTGTTATTCCGGGTCTCAATACGGTAGCAAATGCTACTAATTTGACTTCAACTGCTACAGGCGTGAATGTTTCAGGTGTTGCTAGTGTAGCCGCGACCGACCAAATAAATTTTTTTGGTAAAGCGGGTATGATGATGTGGGATAAGGAGGCCTCTGTAACAGTCAAAAATGTGGGCCCTAGTGCTGCTACTGTTACTCAGAAAACGGCTACTGATGGTGTTGATTTGTCTTTAGGTGCTGGTGCTGAATATAAGATAAATGATAACTGGGGGGTGCGTGGTGAAGTTGAGCACTTTGATGGTTTGAATGCAAATCTTTATTCTGCTGGTGCAACGTTTACAACATTCTAGATATTATCTTTTTCCTTAATTAATAAACCCCAACCCCTTTTTTACAATAAAAAGGGGATTTCGAGAAGGAAACCCCCATGAAAACCCCTATTTTGTTTTGTTTGTTAGGAATACTGATTACTCCCTCTGCTGTTTTAGCCGAGGATATTTTTGCTGATAGGAGTGTCGAGCCTGGTCAGTTTTATGCAGGGTTTGGCCTGCTTAAATCAGAGGCAGAGTGTAGTTATGAGGGGGTCGCTTGCGATAGTACTGGCTACAAACTGTCAACAGGCTACAAATTTAATAAGAACCTTGCTGTAGAGGGTGGGTACTATGACTTATTCAATAATGATGGAACCAGTCAGGAAACTTTAAAAAAGTCAGCTGTTAATGCTTCTGGTTTGTCTCTTGCTGGCGTTGGTTCTTACTTTTTCGATCATAAAAAATCTTTGTCAGGCAAGGCTGGTATTATGGCATGGCAGGTTGATGGGAATACTGATGGTGTATTGGTTGATGCAATGAGTGGCACAGATATATTACTTGGTGTTGGAGCAGGCTATGAGTTGAATGATTATTGGCAGCTGCGAGGAGAATATGAACACGTTGGTGGTGATCTTGAGGTTAATGTGTATTCCGTTGGCACAACGCTATCTACCTTATAAACACTTGTATCTCGCTTGCGTCTAAGGCTGTCAAGGCTTAACATTCTCGGTTTTATTGGAACATTCCTAATCCAATTTATTTTGGGCAAGAATGACAGCAAACAGGAATAAGTAAATGCGTAGCCATTATTGTGGGCAGGTAGATGAAGCTCTGCTGGATCAGCAAATTACGTTGTGCGGGTGGGTAAACCGTCGTCGAGATCATGGTGGGGTTATTTTTATTGATCTACGTGACCGTGAAGGTCTAGTACAAGTTGTATTTGATCCTGATCGTGTAGACGTTTTCAATGCTGCTGAAAAAGTGCGCAATGAATATGTGCTACAAGTCGTTGGCACAGTACGCCGTCGTCCTGCGAATACAGAGAATGCTAACTTGAGAAGTGGGCAAGTTGAGATACTAGGTCTTGAGTTAAATGTTCTAAATGCATCTGAGACTCCACCATTCCAGTTGGATGAAGATAATGTCAATGAAGAAACGCGTCTAACTTACCGTTATATTGATTTACGCCGTCCCGAAATGCAGAAGCGTATGCAGATGAGAGCGAAAGTTACTGGTTTTTTACGTCGTTTTCTGGAAGATAATGGTTTCCTTGATATCGAAACCCCCATGTTAACCAAGGCAACGCCAGAAGGTGCCCGTGATTACTTGGTGCCTAGTCGTACTCATCCGGGGGCATTCTTCGCACTACCACAATCACCACAGTTGTTTAAGCAATTGTTAATGATGTCTGGTATGGATCGTTATTATCAGTTTGCACGCTGCTTCCGTGACGAAGATCTTCGTGCTGACCGTCAGCCTGAATTTACTCAGTTGGATATTGAAACATCCTTTATGGATGATGATGCCATCATGGGAATGATGGAAGATATGATGCGTGCAACTTTCAAGGAAACGCTTGATGTGGAATTGCCTAATCCGCTGCCACGCATGCCATATTCTGAAGCTATGTATCGTTTTGGTTCTGATAAGCCAGATATGCGTATTCCACTAGAGTTTGTCGAAATTAGTGATCTAATGGAGCGTGTTGAATTCAAGGTGTTCTCTGCGCCTGCTAAAGATCCTGGCAGTCGAGTAGTTGCCATGCGTCTGCCAAAAGGCGGCGAATTGTCTCGCAAGGAAATCGACGACTACACTAACTTTGTGGGGCGTTATGGTGCAAAAGGCTTGGCTTACATTAAAGTCAATGATGCGACTACTGGGCGTGATGGTTTGCAATCTCCTATCCTGAAATTTTTACCTGATGAAACAGTTAGAAGTATCATGGATCGTACCGGAGCAGAAACGGGCGATTTGATTTTCTTTGGGGCTGATAAATCGCGAGTGGTTAACGACGCACTAGGAGCACTTCGTGTCAAGTTGGGTCATGACCGTGGTTTGATTGAGGGTGAGTGGGCTGCATTGTGGGTGGTTGATTTCCCTATGTTTGAGTGGGATGACAAAGATAATCGCTGGGTTGCACTGCATCATCCCTTTACTGCTCCCAAAGGTACGCCGGAAGAATTGCTAGCTAATCCTGGTCAGGCTCTCTCTATTGCATATGATATGGTATTGAATGGTACTGAGGTTGGTGGTGGTTCAGTACGTATTCATAATATGGAAATGCAAAAGTCTGTATTCAAACTGCTGGGTATTTCTGATGAAGATGCTCAGGAGAAGTTTGGTTTTCTATTGAGTGCTTTAAAATATGGCTGCCCTCCTCATGGGGGATTGGCATTTGGTCTTGATCGTTTGATTATGTTGATGACGGGTAGCCAGTCTATCCGTGATGTGATGGCTTTCCCAAAAACGCAAACGGCCGCTTGCCCATTAACTTCTGCACCAGCAGAAGTTAATGCTAAGCAATTGCGTGAATTGAATATTCGGGTTCAATTACCACAGAAGTGAATCAATTAAATCTAAATTGAATGTAGCGATATGTTGGCTGCGGTTATTGCTGCGGCCAACCTCGCTTTAAAACTAGTCTATTTGTTATAGTCTTTCCCAGTAAAACAGCTTCAATGTATTGAAGCTCAATTTTTTTGTGATTGCCATGACGGCCTATTCTCACGACTTACGCGAACGTGTTATCCGTGCCTATGAGCAAACAGGGCGGGCACAAATCCAAGGTTTGCCAAACATTCTCGATAGCCCGCAGTACCTTGGAATAAATGACTTGCCTTACGGGTGGAAACAGGTGGATTAGCCCCGCACGTCCTCATCGTATTCTCGCGGGCATAGACATAAAGTGCCTTTCGTGAATGGGATCCAACGCGAGACGCAAGTCGAACGGCTGGAGGAACTGATTCCGCGTTTTGAAGCCCATTACGGCACACCCATTTCTTATCGTGGCCTGCATAAATGGCTGTAACGGATCGGCTGGAGCCATAAAAAAACGGTATAGGCATTCTGCTGGAGGGGGTGCTGTAGTTCAGCTTGATGCCGTTGTCCTACCAGCAGTCCAGCACGTCGATCAAAAGCTGCGTGTTAAGGCAATCTACGCCAAAATCAAGCACCACCACCAATAATACACCTATTATAAAATAATATACGTATATTATTTTATAATAGGTGTATTATTGGTGGTGGTGCTTGATTTTGGCGTAGATTGCCTTAACACGCAGCTTTTGATCGACGTGCTGGACTGCTGGTAGGACAACGGCATCAAGCTGAACTACAATCCAACCCGGCTAGCCCATTAAACCCGGACACCTCAATTTATGAGGAATTGAGCTTCAAAGTCCAGCGGGCTGAGATAGCCCAAGGAACTGTGCAAGCGGTTACGGTTGTAATCGGTTTCGATGTACTCGAAACCGGTTTGTTTCATGGCATCCCGTGTGGCAAATCGTTCACCGTGGATGCATTCTACTTTCAGGGAATGGAAAAAGCCCTCGGCGCAGGCGTTGAGGCTGTAGAAAAACCCTCCGAACCGCCATTTTGTGGGATAATCAAGCATCACAAGCACCAGAATGAGTAGGCAGGCATGGCACGCTACAAACCGATTCATCAAGGCGTAAAACTGTTGGCTGTGGACTTTGACCGGCAAATCCTGCCGGGTACATTTGAATACGCGCTACGTCATTTGGTGGATAAGGAACTTGACCTTGAAGACTTCCACCAGCGTTATAAGAATGATGTGCAGGGCGCAGCCGCTTTTGACCCAGCGGTGTTACTCAAAATCATCCTGTTAGCTTACAGCCGTGGCA
>NZ_JHYQ01000032.1 GCF_000621325.1 Thiothrix lacustris DSM 21227
CGGCTACTGATAATGCCACGGCTGTAAGCTAACAGGATGATTTTGAGTAACACCGCTGGGTCAAAAGCGGCTGCGCCCTGCACATCATTCTTATAACGCTGGTGGAAGTCTTCAAGGTCAAGTTCCTTATCCACCAAATGACGTAGCGCGTATTCAAATGTACCCGGCAGGATTTGCCGGTCAAAGTCCACAGCCAACAGTTTTACGCCTTGATGAATCGGTTTGTAGCGTGCCATGCCTGCCTACTCATTCTGGTGCTTGTGATGCTTGATTATCCCACAAAATGGCGGTTCGGAGGGTTTTTCTACAGCCTCAATTGATGGTTTGAGTGGTGTTTTACTATGTTGTACAGACTTAGATGAATATGCTGATGTGGTCGAATGTCTAATTACCCATCCCAATGGAATATTACACAGAAAAGAAAGTGACAGCATCGCTCCATCAATAAGAGATTTAGCCAATTTAGATTTTGTTGTTATTTGTAATCTTGCATTTGGACACAATGCATTCTTTAAAAATGAAATGGTTAACAGATTCTATCGCAAGGAGGGTCTAACGCTAGATGGAGGCTCAGTATGGGAATACAAGAGTAGTGTTCCCGTATTCCCTATTGCATTCCCGATCCGGGAAAGTATTATGACAGAGCAATTATTGCAAAATCTCCATAAAACCTTTTATTCTCATTACTCTTTTTTCTGGAGTTTATACAAAACATCAAATGTTGTTGATGCTATATTTGGTTCATTTAATGAAATCCTTAGTGGACGGAGGTAGAACAAATTAAGTGAAAACTGATTAATTTTAAAAATACTTCATGTGAGTGGTTCATCTTAGCAGTCAGTTTGATGTGGTGTCGAACGCTCACTAATCGTTGCACCTGCGGCACACTTTACGTTGATATTTGGGGTTCACCCTAAATGGAAGTGAAAAATATCACCTCCAGCTCTGCAAATGGGGTTGTTTCCTATCTTTTTAGAAGGATTTCCAGCAGGGTATAGACTCTAATTTTTCTTTTGTTGTCAGCATTGGGCAGTTTACTATTCATCGCTGACAATATTGCTTACCCTCCTTCATCAAAAAACACAGATGCCGTATAGGCGTTTGCCTCCACGTCCATTGATGATGAGGGTTCTTTATATTGCTGGCTTGCCCTGTTCTGTCTGGATGGTTGTGAAACAGGCACTGGTTCAGGCTGATAGTACAGTGCCGCAGAGTACGGAGAGGCTGCTGGTTCACCCGTCATACCCGTGATCCCTGCCATACCGACATCCCCGGCTGTTCCTCCCAACCGAGCCATGATTTTACTGACGTAATTCTGCGTTTCCCGGTAAGGCGGTATTCCGGCATATTTGTCCACTGCCCCTTCCCCTGCATTGTAGCCTGCCAGTGCCAGAGGCCAGCTCTGGTAACGGTTGTACAGCCATGCCAGATAAGTTGTCCCACCCCGGATGTTTTCTGCCGGGTCAAATGCATTGTATACCCCGAAACGGGCTGCCGTGCCGGGCATGAGCTGCATCAGCCCTTGCGCACCTTTGTGTGAGACAGCACCGGGGTTATGGGCAGATTCTTGCTGGATGACGGCACGGATGACGGATACGGGTACACCCGTCTGTTGGGCTGCTGCCTGTACGATACCGTCCAGATGCTGTTCGGCCTGCACGGGCAGGCAGCAGGCCAGTACCAGCCATAACAGGCCAATTTGCCGGATCAACCGCTGCACCCTCACACGCCGTGGTGTCCTGTTTGCCAGTGCTGCGCTTCCTGGTCATGTTCGTGCCTTGCTTCTGCCAGCATCACCGGCTGGTTTCCTGCCTCTGCGGGTGTTGACTGGTTGCCATTGTCAGGTGTGCTGGGGTGGTTATCGCCCTGCCCGTCCTGGGGCTGGTGTTTGCGGTGCTTCTTCAGCCAGCTACGGAAATCCCGGTCTTTTTTCAGTGCATCATCCAGCAGTTGTTCCACCACCATATCCAGTTGTAGCCAGGGATAAGTTTCCTTGGCGCAAGTCAGGTAAAGCTCCAGCTCCTGAAAAACATTTTCGTTGATGTCCACCCGCAGCTTTTTCTTTTCCGGGGTTGGGGTGAATTTCATGCTGACCATGCGTGTCTCCTTGTCATTGGGTAAATGAGTAAACGGCATCCAGTGCCGGGTCTGCTGTCTGGGTGTAGGGCTTCAGTACCATGTCCTTATGCACCAGGATATTGACGGGGAAGCCTTGACGGATTTCGAGGGTTGGCTGGATGTCGAGGTTCTTGCGGGTGATGCGTTGCCCAGTGCGGTTGATTTCGGAACCCACGTTGCTATAGAAACGCCCCTCAAAATCGCCATCGTCATACTGGGACTGGGCAGTGCCTGCGAGCAGTGACGACAGCAGCACACCACCCGCCAGCTTGCCCCAATGGTTATCAACCTGGTCAGTGAAGCCGGATTGCCCGCCAGTATCCACGCCGGGCATCCCTTCCAAGGAAATGGAGGAGCCATCCGGGAAAATCATCCGGTTCCATACCACCCGTACCCGTTCCTGCCCGTAATTGACGCTGTTTTCGTATTGGCCGAGGATCCTTGTCCCCTGCGGGATCAGCAAGTAACGTCCGCTGACCGTATCAAACACCTGTTCACTGACCTGGGCGATGATCATCCCCGGCAATTGTGAGTTAATGCCGGTGATCAGGACTGCCGGGATCAGTGTCCCGGCCTTGACTTCATACGGGCTGCGCGGGGCTTGTAGCCTACCTTGCAGGTAGGCTTTGTCCTGCCCGAATGCAGTCTGCTGTAGGGATGTACCATCCCCTTGCATGGTGTAGGCTGTACCTGCTTGCCCATCCGCCACCTCAGCATCCGGTAAGCCATGATTGCCCGCCGCGCCGCCGCTGGCTGGCAGTGCGGCACTTTGCCCGCCTGCCTGGCTGCCCTCAAAAAACAGGTTGGCGGTGAGTGCCTTGTTGTGTGCTTCCCTTGCCAGTTGTTCACGCCGTAGCCGTTCCAGTTCTTCCGGTGAAGGCTGTTTGGGTGCAGGTGCTGGGGTAAAAGCCGGTGTGACTGGCTTTTGCAGCATCAGCCCCCCAGCATCCCCCGGCAAAGGTTTTCCCAGCACGGGTATGTCGGGTTTGGGTGGTTCCGGGTAGTCCAGTTGCCCATAATCATTGGCAGCGCCGCGTAAGGCATCCGGCATGGAGCGTTTGACTGACTCGGGGTCAATGCGGGCTTGTTGGGTGTCTGCTGCGGTCATCGCCCTAGGTTTCAGTGCCAGATAGATGGTGGCAACCAGCAGCAAGCCAACACCTGTCACCAACAGGATAATGGGGCCTTTCTTCAACTGGCGTGCGCGTGACCTTTCCAGCGACAGACGTGGGTCATCCGGGTTGAGCTTGCTGTCAGAGGCTTGCCCGCCTTGGTATTGCGATTCTGTCATTATTTACCCCTACCCCACCCTTGCAATCCTGACCACATCGGCAGCATCACTGCCTACCCGCAATTCGGCGGTAGAGAACAGCCGATCGACGATGTAATGCCCATTCTTTACTCGGTAATTGACCATCTGGCTCTGCCCATTCCGTGCCGTCACAAACAGTGCCGGGGCTTCACCTTGCTGGAATCCAGACGGGAAGCGGATAAAGACCCGTCGCCCGTCATCAAACACCCGTGTGGGTGTCCAGTGCGGGTTGCCCTGGCGTGCTTCCACCCGATAGGCAAAGTTGAGGTTGTCGAGGTCAACACTGGGAGGGGCTGGCTGGCGCAAGGCTTGCGCCCTGAGCCTGTCCAGGGATGCCCGCTGAACCCGTTGCGGGTACTGCCAACTGACTGCCGCCATGTAGGTTTCCTTGTGGCTGGTCAGTTCCAGCAGGTAAGTACGGCGGTTGGTGTTGATGACCAAGGTGGTGGCAAGGCCAGATGCTACCGGCTTGATCAGCACATGTTGTTGGGGCAGGCCATCCTGCACCGATTTGTTGACCCCCAATACCCAGCGCACGGTGTCACCTGCTGCGGGTTTGCCAATGATTTCTTCCCCCGGTTCAAGCTGGATGTCGGTCAGGCGCAAGGGGGCAGTATGGATCTGGTACAAAGCCCCGCTGGTGTAGCCATAGTTCATGATGGCATTGGTATAGCTGGCCTCATCCGGGGATTGACGCGCACTCTGGTTGGCATACTCAATGGCTTGCAGGGGGCTGCTGCCGTGTTTGGCTTTGCGCTTTGCCTTGGGTTTGGTGACGGGTTCCAGTGGTGGTTCTGGTGTCCAGCCGGTGGTGGCAGGCTCGTGGGTATACGTGGTTTGCTCCGGTTCGGCTGCTGCTGCCATTGCCGCCTGCACTTCCGGCAAAGGTAGGCCGTTGCCATAGCGGAAACTCCCCGAACGGGAAAACTCCCTGTTGCTGGATGACGGCTGGGTATCCAGCATGGCACATCCGTGCATCAGGGCGGAGGCGGTAACGATCAGGGTCAGCTTTGTTGTATCCATAAGGTGTCTGCTTCCAAACCGGAAAATCAAAGGGGTAACTGGCGATAAGGCAACCTACTCCGCCTGTGTCCAGCTAAACGAATCAATGTACATCCCGATGGGGTTCACCTTGAGTTGTGCATCGGTGGTGGGTTCCTGGAAGGTCAGGTTGAAAATGCCCTTCCATTTGTGTGTGCCGTTATTGCCGCCACGGGTGTTCCAGTAGGTCTCTTCCCATTCCGCACTCCAGGAGTTCTCGGAAATCGGGATCAGGGTCAGGTTGTTCAGGGTAATGCGCTCTTCCTTCATGCGGTCGGTCGGCACGTACTTGCGGGCGTAATCACTCAGCATATTGGCGGCAGCCGGTGTCACCAGTGCATAGGCATCTTCCCACTGGCGCTTGACCACGATGGGGTCAGCCGGGAGGGAGCGCACATCTTCGATGAAGCGGGTCAGGTGGTATTTGCGCGAGGCTTCATTGACCTTGTATTGCACCCCGGAGGTTCCAGCCTCCCCCTGGTAGGCTGCGTGTCCCAGCTTGTCCACCTCAATCACATGGATGGCTTTCTTGGGTAAGGTGCCGAGGTACACCATCCCCAGCATGGACAGCATCAGCAAACCCAGCAGGAAGAATGACAGGTAGCGCCAGTTCAGCGCCTGCATCCGCGCACTGCCATAGCGGTCATCCCATTCCATCCGGGCTTTCAGGTAACGGTCAAGCTCCTGCTTTTCCCGCCCAAGGTCGTGCTGTACGTTGTGTGTGGTCATGGTTTCCCTTGTCTGGTTATGTCCATCATCCTGGCTTTAAATACCTTCTTTTCCTGCCAGCCCTACAGGCTGGCCTGCATCCCGCCGCTGGGGTGTGCCTCATGCGGGACACGGTGTCCGGCTGTCAGCAATTTACCCGCCCAGCCCGGACGGGTTGCCGGGGCATTACCCGCTGTCATTGGTGCGTCCGTCATGGCGCTATAACTTTCCGCCTTGCCCTGTTGCCAAGCACCCCGTGTCCCTTGAGTCATGCGTTGGGTACTGCTCCTGACCAAGCTCTCCCCCGCGCCAGCCACACCCCCCAGCACTTTTTGTCCGGCATTGCCGTGGGTAAAAGCACTGCCCCGCTGGTAGCCTGCGGTGGCATTCCCGGCAAGGCGAGCCGTTGCCCCGGCAGCCGCACGGGTAGCACCCAAGGCCGTGCCGACGGCAGCACTCCCGGCTGCCATGCCGACCATGCTGTTCTGGGTGGCCGTGCCTGCGGACAGTGATGGCGAGCCTGACACCAGCCCTGCGGCGACACCGGGGGCATTCCATGACAGTAGGGCGATGGCCCAAGCAATCACCATCACCGAGAAGATTTCATTCCACTCCACATTCCCGTCCACCACCGTGAAGGTCAGTGAACCCGTCAGGGTCGGTTCCGTCACGGAGAGGATGAAAGCCAGCACCATCAGGCGCACCCCGTAGTTCACCACCCCGCCCAGGGTCTTCTCGGCGATGAACTTGGTGTGCTTGTTGATGCCAAACGGCAGCAGGATGGCGGACAGCCCCATGAACAGGTAGAACTCCAGTACGGTCAGGAAAACCTGGATTGCGACGATGGCAAAAGCAATCAGAATGATGAAAGCCGAGATCCACAGGATGATGACCTGCCCCACCTGATCCCAGTCGTCCATGGTTTCAATCATGGTCATGATCGGGGTGATGGCATTGACCCCGGCAGTGAATATCCGGCTGGGGTCAAGGATGATGGCATGGCCACCCGCCGCACCCCCTGCCCCACTGATCCCCGCATCCACCATTGAGTAGACGAAGACCGGGGCGAGGGCTGCAAAGTTTGTCACCAGCCACAACCAGAACATCATGAACAGCAGCTTCTTGATGACATCCATGGTTTGGGCATTGCCACCCAATGCCCACCACAAGGCCACCAGCACCAGTTCAATGCCTGCCAGCACCCACAGCAAGGCTTGCCCGCCGTTTGCCCAAATCAGCCCATAGGCCGCATTGAATACGGTCAGGAACTGGTTCAGCGAGTTGGTGAGAATGGCGGTGTCCATGCAGTACCCCGGTTACGGCAGGTGGGATAACGGGGCAGTGTCATACTCTGCCTTACCGAGGTTTTGCAGCATTTTGGTCTTGCGTGCGCGGGCTGCTTCACGGGATTTCTCCTGTTGTGCGGCTTGCGCAGCTTCCAGACGCCCATTGGCTGCCAGCAATTGCAGCGAGTCATTCATCTGTTGTGCCAGTATCCCCATGCTCTGGTTCAGGAGCTGGAGCTGGCGCACTTCCCCGTCAGCCGTCTGGCTTTGGGCTAACAAGGAATTGACGTTGGTGACATTGAGGGCAGCCCGTTGCACGATGCTCTGGGCGGTCATGGCCTCAATCGTGGCATTGTCGATTTCGGTACTCCACTCATCCAACTTGCCGCCAAAGTTGCTGAAGTCGTAGTTATCCCAACTGGCTTGGTCAGGGAACAGAGTGTTGAACTCGTTCTGGATATTGCCTACCGATTGGGAAACCTGTGTCAGTGTCCCCAGGGTATTTTGCATCTCCTGCAATTGCCCGTTGAGGCCGCCTGCCACACTGGCGTACTGGCTGCCTCCGATGGTTTGCAGGGTCTGTGCCATCTGGTTGATCTGCTGGATCTGGTTCTGGATTTGGGTGACGGCATGGGTCACTTGCAACAGGCTTTGGGTCAGGTTGCCGTAATCAACCACGGGCAAGGCTGCCCTGCCTTGGGTACTGGTTAATACCAGCAGTGCTACCGCCAGCATCAGCGCCTTCAGGTTGAACGTCCTGTTCATGCAGCTTTCCTCCGTGGTGGTTCGAGCAGCTCCACTGCCCAGTCCAGATGGTTGTACTTAAGGATGGCGGCAGCCCAGCGGCTGGCTGGCAACTTCTTTTCGATGGTATCGAGGAACACTTGCTGTTTGGGGTTGGAGAACCCGGCAAATGCCAGGGCAACCGGCCCCATGTCGAGGGTAAACAAGCGCCTGCCCTTGATGCTGCGGTAGTAGTAATCCCGTTTCTGTTGGGCATTGGCAATAATGTGCAGTTCGGCATCCGTCAGGCCGAAGGTTTTGTAATACTTCGCCACCTCTGGCACGGTGGCTTCCGCATCAGGGAGGAAGATCCGGGTCGGGCAGGCGCTGATAATGGTGGGGCTGATGCTGGATTCGGCTGCATCTGCTGGTTCCTGGGTGGCAAACACTACGTACACGTTGCGTTTACGCAGGGTCTTCAACCAGCTTTGTAGGCGGCTGGCAAAAATGCCGTGGCGTAGGAACAGCCAGCACTCGTCCAGCACCAGCAGGGTTGGGCGGCCGTCAAAGCGTTTTTCGATACGGTGGAACAGGTAAGACAAGGTGGGGATGACAACCTGTTCCCCCATCTCCATTACATGGGTCATCTCAAACATCAGCCAGAAGCTGCTTTTGAGTTCGTCCTGGTCGGCATCAAACAGTTGCCCGTAAGCACCTGACAGCGTGTACAAGTGCAAGGCATCGCGGATGTCGGCGTTCTGGCACAGTGCGTGCAAGCCGGTCAGGGTGCGCTGTTCGGGTGGTGCGTCTGCCAGTGAGCGTAATGCACCTTCCACTTCCTGGGTAATCGCAGGGGTCAGGGTCAGGTTCTGGAGTTCCAGCATGTCGCACACATAACGCAATGCCCAGTTGCGTTCCCCTTCGCGGTCAATCTGTGCCAGCGGCTGGAAGGCCACGGCAGCGTCCTCATTGCCCGGTTCATAATAGCGTCCACCGGCTGCCATGGTGGCGGCGCGTGCCGAACGGTCTTTATCGAAAATGATCACTTGGGCATTCGGATACTTCAGCCATTGCAGTTCCAGCATCGCCAACAAGGTGGACTTGCCGGAGCCAGTCGGGCCGATGATGATGGTATGCCCCACATCGCCAACATTGAGGTTAAGGCGGAACGGGGTCGAGCCGGTGGTGCTGCACACCATGTGCGGGTTGCCTTCACCGCAGGCGGCCAGCAGGTGTGGGTTGGACACATCCCCAGCCCAGATCGAGGACACCGGCATCATGTGGGCAAGGTTGATGGTATTGATCAGTGGACGGCGCACATTGGCACGGATCTCACCCGGCAGGCTGCCTTTCCATGCCTCAAACGCATACATGCGTTCGTCCTTGACCACAAAGCCGCTGGCATTGAGGATTTTCTTCACCTCATGCAGCTTGTTCATGGCCTGTTGCAGGTTCTTGTCCCACACCGTCACGGTGGTGGTGTACTGCCCGTAAGCCACCAGATCCATGCCCAGTTCCTGGGATGCGGCATCGGCATCATCGGCCTTGTTCTGGGCATCGGTGTTCAACAGGCGGCTGGGTTCACCCGCAGCGGTTTCCTTGAGCATGATCCAGATGTTCTTCACCTTGCCTGTCCAGTAGCGGCGCTGACGCAGGATGGTGGACATCGCCTCACCCTTGTCGAGGCAGATGAAGCGGTTGACCCAGCGGTATTCGATGTTCAGGTAATTGAGCTTGTCGAGGACACCGGGGGTAGTGGTGTGCGGGAAACCTGTCACTGACAGGGTGGGCATGTAGTAATCGCCAACCATCGCCACTTCCCCCGCCATGAATGGCTGGTCAGGGATATAGGCATCCAGGTACATCGGCAGGTCAGGGGCTGCTACCGGATGGGCTTGGGCTGACAGGGTGGAATGCAGGTAAGACAGCAGTTGCCCGTCATCCAGCACGCCAACACTGGGGAACACCGTGTCGAGGATGGTGGTGATTTCGGTGGTGGCACGGATGAAATAGTCCAGATCCCGCGCAAACCCGTCTTCCAGTTTGGCGTTCTTGGGGTTCTCGTAGAACAGGTCTACCAGCTTCTTTTCCAGCGGTTGCGGACGTTCCCACACGAAACTCAGGTAGTAGGACGACTCGAAATGTTCTGCCTTGTCTTCAAAATTGCCTTGGCGTTCGCGGTCAACCAGCCAGGCGACCGCCACAGGCCAGCGTGATTGCGGGTAAACGTCCTGCTGGAAACGTTGGGCTTCAATGAAGTATGTCCAACCCGTGCCGAGGCGCTTGAGGGCATTGTTGACCTTGGCTGTCACCACCATCATTTCCTCATCGGAGGAGGCTGCCAAATCCGGGCCACGGAAGGCAATGGTGCGCAACAGGGTGCGGTTTTTGTTGAGGATAATGCCGGGGGCTACCAGCGCACCCCATTGCAGGTGGTCGGACAGTGCCTCACGCCGCCCCGGCTTGCGTTCACCCATGCCTTGGCGGGCGACAATGAAGAAGCCAAACCCCAACAGCAGGAAAAAGGTCAGCAGGATGGCAACCAGCAGGTAATCACTGTGCATAAAGGTCACGGCAACTTGTCCTTTGTGTGACGCAGGCCAGCACGGACAACCGCCATGAAATGTGGGTCAAACCGGGTCAGGCGAGCAAGCCCCCAATGCCCCAGTAGGGCTACCGGGAGAATCCACAACTGGTGCATCCCGATGGTCAGGGCAGCCACGATAGTCCAGTAAATGAACCCCACCGTGCGGGGCAGGCCAGCCACCAGCACCGGCTCCACCAGTGACAGGTGGACAGGGGCTTCATAGCCTTCGGGGTGGTTGGCCTGCCGTTGGCTCATACGCTTGCACCACCGCCAAAGCCGAGGAAGGTCAGACCCCAGGTGGTTGCAGCAAACGCAATGGACAGGCCGAATACGACCCAGAGGGCTTTACGCATGATGCCGCCACCTTCGGAGAAAGCCAGGCCAAGGCCAACGAACACAATGGCGATTGTGCCGAGTACCTGTGCTACAGGGCCGGTCAGGGAGGCCAACAGGTTCTGGAGCGGGGTTTCCCACGGCAAACCGGCACCGCCGCCACCGGCTGCGGAAGCATCAGCACCAGCCAGCATCAGCAAGGCAAATAACAGGGGGGATTTCAGGCGGGATAAATGACGGGCATAGTGCAGCACTGCTCAGGCTCCTTGTGCAGGTTAATCAGGGTTTGTGTGGTGTGGGCGATTCCTGTGGTGGGATGGATGCCCTGTGACCGTCTGCCCTTTATCCGGGAAAACAGATGGACGGCTGGAGATTAACCTTATTTTTTGAATGGTGTGAGTATAAACCCGATGAACTGATAACAGTTGTTTATGAACGGAAAGTTACAGCAATTTCGTTGTTGTCGATGTGTTCAGGAAGGGACGATTTTCAGGTTATTGCGTTGTACCGCTTATAACCTGGGATATGTTGAAGGACTGTTTCGTGGTTATCAGCCAGTTATCCGCCACAAGTCAAGTTATCCGCCAGAGATCCGCTGGTCGCATCACTGGTGCGACCAATCATGCTTCACTTTTCCGGGTGTACCAGGTTCCGCGTCCTTGCCCATGCCGCTGGATATGCCCGTCTTCCAGCAGTTGGGTAATACGCAGTTTCAGGGTGGCGCGTGGGGTATGGGTCAGTTCTTCTGCCTGTTTCATGGTGATGCGCCCGTTGTCCTTGAGGTGTTCCAGGATTTTGACGCTATCGGCAGGCAGGCTTTCCCAGCCCCGGTTATCCACCATCTTCGCCGCCAAGTGGTCTTTCTGGGCTTTCAGGGAACGCAGGAAAAATGACAGCCACGGCAACCAGTCGGGGGCTTCCTTGTCGAGTGTACCTTGGGTGCGGCGCAAGGCGAGATAATAGCTGTCCTTGTTGCGTTCGATGATGCTTTCCAGCGAGGTGTAAGGCACATAGCTATACCCGGCTTTCAGCAGCAACAGGGTTGCTAACACCCGCGACAATCTGCCGTTACCGTCCTGGAACGGGTGGATAGCCAGGAACACCACGTTGAACATGCCAATGGTCAGCAATGGGTGTTGGCTGCGGTCTTCTAGCGTGGTGCGTGTCCAGTCCACCAGTGCCTGCATTTCCCGTGGGGTGTCAAACGGGGTGGCAGTCCTGAAAATCACCCCAAGGCTATTGCCGGATGCGTCGAAGGCTTCCACATGGTTGTTCAGGGTCTTGTATTGCCCCCGGTGGCGTGTGTCCTTGTCACTGTGGCGTAGCAACATGGCGTGGAATTGTTTCAGGTAGTTCTCGGTCAGGGGGATGTCGTTGTAGCTTTGGAAAACGGTTTCCATTGCGTCCGCGTAGCCTGCCACTTCCTGTTCATCACGGGTCTGGAATGATTGCTTGCCGATGTTGCCCAGCAGCTTTTCCACTTCGGCATCACTCAGTTTTGCCCCTTCAATGCGGGTTGATGAGCCAATGCTTTCTATAGTTGCCACCCGGCGCAGGGCTTCCAGGCGTTCCGGGGTCATGCCGTGGATGGCTTTCCAGCCGCCCCGGAATTCGTCGATCTCGGCAATCAGCTTGAGCATTTCAGGGGTGATGGTCAGGGAATGGGTTTTCATGGCTAGCCGAAAAGTGAAAAACGTTAGCCAATAATAGCCGTAATTAGCCAATAAGCAAACATTTCGTATCTTTAGAAAGCCCTGAGCATCCCCTGCGGGACGGGCTGTTACGGGTTCCGCTGTCGCTGCATCCCTACGGGACTTTCGCCCTCCTCATTCCTGATGCCTTCAAAACCACCGTTCGTTCCTCACGCAGGTTTTTCCGCGCTCCGCTTGGGCTTGGGTAGCCAGACCCGTGGCCGGGACTGGCTGGGTGTTGGTGCTTTCGGGGCGCTGCCCCCCGCTGCTTCCATGACAGGCTACGTGGACGGTTGGGGTATCCCCAATCTTCCGCGCTGCGCTTGTGCAGACCGGGTGATCCCCCTCCCCACCGTCCATCATGGATGCCGCTACCCCCGTTCTCGCCGAAGGGCATAGCCGCCAGGCGGCAGTGACCTGATTTTTTTAAAGAGGACGGAAGACATGAAAACAGCAATGGACGTAAAACCACAAATCCCGGTTTTTGACACACCGGCTTACAAATTACTGGGCAGGGGTTCACACGCCCTGTCGGATGCTGAATTGCTCAGCCTGTTCATGGGGGAGAACGTGGAGCTGGCACGCACCACGTTACTGTTTAACTTCCAGTCATTACGGGAATTGTTCCTTGCGGATGAGGAGGATTTCAGGGCATTGGGGGTCAGCCAGATGACCTATGTGCAATTGCGGGCAGTGCTGGAACTGTGCCAACGCTGGCTAGGGGAAAAGTTGCAGCGGGGTGAGCCGATGAGTGACCCGGATGCAGTGCGGTTTTACCTCAGTTCACGCCTGCGTGACCTGCCATCAGAGCGGTTTTGTGTGCTGTTCATGGATAACCGTCACCGGATGATTGCGTTTGAAGAGCTGTTTAATGGCACGATTGACGGGGCAAGCGTACACCCCCGCGAAGTGGTGAAACGCTGCCTGCACCATAACGCGGCTTCAGTGATTTTTGCCCATAACCACCCTTCGGGTGTGCCTGAACCCAGTCAGGCGGATGAGCGCATTACCCAGAAACTCAAAGATGCCTTACACCTGATTGATGTGCGGGTGTTGGATCATTTTGTGGTGGGGGACAGCATTGTGTCATTTGCTGAACGTGGCTTGTTGTAGGCCGCTACCCTGCCCTGCTTTGTCCTGCTGCTGGAGAGTGGCGGGATTTTTGGCGGGGAAGGCTAAGGTCTCACTGCGTGAGGCCGTATTGCGGCGGAGCTGGATACTGCCCTGCCCGCTGGTTGGGCAGCACGGTGCTGCGCCGGGGGACTCCAAAACAGATGTTCGTACCTCACAACTGTTTTTCCGCGCTACGCTTGGCGGGAAGCCAGACCCTTGCAGGGACTGGCAGGCATCAGAAGCGGAAGGCTTGTGCCATCCGCTCTTGTTCCGCCCGGTTGATGCCCAGCAGTTTGGCTTTGTCTGCCCAGTGGCTGACACTGTGACACACTTCCTGCTGGATTGATTTGGCACGGGCTGGCCTGACCCTGAAATAATCTGCCACTTCCATTGCCAAGGAAAAATCCAGTTGGTTGTCGGATTCGGTGATATTCAGGTGCAGACCGTGGGCGGGTGTGACGGGATTAATGTCGTAGGCTGGAGACAAACACCAGCCTTTCCGATTCAGAATGAAACCGTGGTTACGCAGGTGGTCGTCGGTATTGGATACCGCAATATTAAAGACGATGCGCCGCCAAAGCTGTTCTAGGTCTTGTTGGGCTTGTGCGCCGTGGAAGGTGATGAACTCTGCCAATTCCAGGTAACTGGCCTCATAGTCACCATCGTAATAACCCAGTTGGGTCATTGCCGAGGTGAAGTGCAGGCGACGGGTTCCCTTGCGGTCGAAACGTTTGGTCAGGAAGGTATGGTAGGGGCTGTTGAAACGCTGGAGGCGTGATTCTGACATATGTACACCTGCCTCCAGTGCCAATTGGTAGGCTACAAACTCCCATGCACCCATGTCGTAGTCATCGTAGCGGCTGGGGAATTTTGCAATCCAGAGTGCATTGTCTGTATCAATGACACAGGCTTTGGGTCTGGCACCACCCAGGGAAGAGCCGGGTGAAATCAGCATGAACAACCATTTCAGGTAATCAGGATCGTCGGTGGGGTGGTCTTCTTCGACCTGTTTGGCGGCGTATTCCAGCTCTCGCAGGGAGCTTATCGGTGGGGCAGCCTGCCTGTCATTGTTATCCAGAAACGGGCCAGCAGCATCGCGTTTGAAACGTAACCCACCCATGCGGTATTGGTCATGTACCCCCAGCAGGTAATCAGTTTCCAGCAATACCTTGGCTCGGCGACCTTCCATTCTGGCTATCGCCGCCTCACGGCGTTTCATCAGCAGGCGACCCCAACGGTCAGGGCAGGAATCCAGAAAGACCCTGAAATTCTGGCCTTCACTGAACTGACGGCCTGCAAACAGGTGCAGTTCCGGGTCGATAGGCCGTGCGTAAGGGGAGTCCAGCCATTCCGGGGCATACTGGAAGTTAAACAGTTCCTTGTTCCTGACCAAGGTGGAAGTTAGTGTGCCAACCCGTTGTGGGGTCGATGATCCATCACCATCGGGCAATATCCAGTCGGCGTATACGAGGATAGTGGTTTCCATTCAGTTGCTGCCCTTGTTGCCAGTACCCAGTAGTTTGGCATCCTGTAGCCTGCGTCCAAACTCATCATCACGGGCAACGGCGGTAAGGTCTTCCGCCAAATTCAAGGCTGCCAGTACACTCAGGTAATGACCGATGGAAACGCCTGCATCACCAGCCTCGATTTTGCGTAGCGTAATAGGGCTGATGCCAGTGCGTTCACTGATCAACTTCTGGGTCAGTTGGCGACGTTTGCGTGCCAGCTTGATGTTTTCCCCCAAAGTACGCAGGACTTTTTGTTGTTTGGGGAAAAGGATGGCGGTACGCCGTTCTGTTTGGTTATCCATAATGTCACTATACTAATGCTATTATATACTAATAGATAGTATAGTGTGCTTTTTGTATTGATGACTGACAGAAAGTATTTGCTGGTTTGGGGTATTCAAACAGTTCTGCGTGAGTGTTCAACGGTTTCATGTTGTAACGCCCGGAACGGGTCAGGCGTTGCCAGTCTTTATGGAAGGTTTTAGTGTAGTCACAGGCACGGGGCATGGATGCCCGTTTGTCATTCGTGGTCAAGGGCATCTAACAGACCTTGCTGGTTATCGAAACGTGCTTTGGTAATGGCCCGCGCTTCTTCCATTGCCTTACGGGTTTCAGCATTGGGGACTTGAAGGCAAAAGGGAACGTCTGCCCAGCAGCCTAGCATCAGCAGGTCGGACTTTTTCTTGGCTTGCAGCAGTGTTTGCAGTATCGCCAGATCTTTCAGTGCCTCGCTGCTGTCGCGTTGCCACAACTCCGCTATGGCCTTGCGCAACCAGATACTGGCCTCCGGGTTTTCGGTGATTTCCCGGAGCATCCGTTCAAGCTTCTTGATGGCAATTTCCAGCTCATTACCGGTATGGTAGGGGGTAGGTGTTTCGCTCATGTGGGGATTATAGGGTATTTCCCGGTAATATCATCCTGGTTCCCAATACCTTGGGGTACGGGGCAAAGCCCCGGATATGCCACCTGAATTCAAAATGTGCCGATTTTTTGTTTTTGGACTGCCAGCAGTTTCTGGCACGTCAGCTCTTGCAAGTTAAGTTTGGTCTGTATGGCTTGTTGCATCCTGATGAACAGGTAGGCAGTAGCTTGGGCATCTGCCAAGGCACGATGGAACTGCCCGGACATGGGGAGCTGGAGAAACCTGACCAGTGTTCCCAGTTGATGGTTGGGGGCTTCGGGGAATACCCGTCTGGATAGCAGCATGGAACAGAGAAAATCCTGCTGGCGTTGCTTGCCTTGTTGGGTGAGTGCTTCATCCCAGAACTTGCGGTCAAAAGAGGCGTTGTGGGCTACCAAGGGGTGGTTGCTTGCAAACTCGATGGCTTCATCCATCACTTTGTCCATGGGTGGGGCTTTGCGGATCATGGCATTGGTGATGCCGGTCAGGGATTCGATGAAGGGCGGTATCCAGGTATTGCCGTTCATCAGGCTTTGGTAGCGGTCAGTGATTTGACCATCACGTACTAGCACGATGGCGATTTCTGTTGGACATGCGCCATAGTCGGGAGACATGCCGGTGGTTTCAAAGTCGAGGATGGCGTAGGTGGTCATGGTCTTACCTTGGGTTTGGGGGCCTCACTGCGTGAACGGGCTGCTACAGATAAACACTGCACTGGGCAAGCGGGTCTGGATGATGCAGACTGGAATTTATTGGCTTATGCTGAACAGTAAAAATCAGGAGCAGTATTATGAGTGGTGGACATTTTGATTATAAACAGGCTTATCTTGGGTATATCGCTGACCAACTGGAGCGCGATATAGCGTACAACGCCATACCCTATGATGCAGCTATCGTGAAAGACGGTGAGAAATATTATGGCCACCAGCTACAACCGCAAACCGTCGAATTCATGAGCGATGTTGTTGAGCAGTTGCGACGGCTTGAGAATATCCTGCGGGAATATGATTTGGCAGTATCCGGGGATAGTTGTGAGGCAACCTTTCAGGAACGTGTGGGTATCACACCAAACACGGCATAACCCGTTTTCATTGCCCCGAAGTTTTACATGTAAAACTCCCCCTCCCTTGTTTATCAGTCTTGAATGTTTAGATTGCCCGCAGGTGTTCCAGCGTCTCCGGGAATTTCTCTACCAAACGCATCAACAACACTGCATGGGGATTGGGTTTGCTACGACCTTGTTCCCAGCTCTCCACAGTACGTGGATTGGTGCGGATCGCGTGGGCGAAGACAGGCCGTGATAGATGGCGGGTTTCACGTAACTGGAGAATTTCACCAGGCGTGATAACAGGTATTTCATGCTGTTCCAGTTGGATACGTTTCAGAGTGATTTTACCCTCACGCTCTGCTTTGAGTGCATCAACGCCCTCCATCAGTTCATCAAACAGGTTGCGATTTTTCATGCTCATTCACCCTTGGTTACTTCGGATACCGCAGTTTCAGTTCAGACTCCAAGTAAGCCTTGAAGACGGTCTTTTGCTTACTGCTCAGGTCGCTGGCCTCGTCCTTGTCGTAGATCGAAAACAGCAGAAACTCCACCGCACTGGTCTGGTAGTAGTAAATCACCCGCAGGCCGCCACGTTTGCCCTTGCCGCGCCGCTTGTCCTCAAAGCGGATTTTCCGCAACCCACCAGTACCGGCAATCACATCCCCTGCTTTGGGATCGCTGATAAGCATAAGCTGGAAATCCTTGTACTCATCATCTGTCAGATAATCCTCGCGGAATCGCTCGAAAGACGGCAATTCTACGAAACTGGGCAGTTGGGGCATAGGAATTCCTTTGGTTAGACAGCATAACTATACGATAGCTTCGTATGTTTATCAATTTTTCAGGTTGAGGCACAACCATAAAAATCACTGGGTTGTTACCAAGTGATCTCCTACAAATACTTTTTGAACAATATTTCAATCTCGGCAACATGATTGATGGTAATTTGATCGCGCAAAGTCTTATAGGCATTTTTTTGTTCTTCACTGCTATCCGGTAATGCCTCCACATGCTCCAGTGTGGCTTGCTGGCGCAGGGGGAAACTGTTGCTGCTTAGTGCCTGTTCTGACAGGTCGGCAACCGTGAAGCCTTGTTCCCGGAATTGCTGGAGCTGGTGGGCTTCGTGTTGCAGGCCGCGTTGCTGGAGGACACCACTGAGTTCATCGGCGGGGTCGGGTTCAGGGGGGTATTGTATAGGTTTTGGGCAAGGTGGGATGTGATGGGCCTCACTGCGTGAACGGGCTGCTACAGGTTCGCTGGACGCTCATCCCGCCGAAGGCGGGACAAGCCTTGCGCATCCCTGGCCTCTGCCGCGCTCCGCTTGGGGTTAGGCGACCGTTGCCTCACTGGTATTCCATTCAATGCTGATGGGATTCCGTCTTTTATGCGGGAAGATGGATAGTGACCAAGGATACTTTTGGTTCTCAAAATGCCAGACCCGGATTTCTTCTGGCATGTGGTTCTGGTTGAACTCGGCTCCCAAACGCATCACGAATGATGCTTGTGCAGATATGGTCACATCCAGCCGGTTAATTTGTGGGTGCTGGGGACGGATAGTCTGGTTATAAAACTCACGGAATTCCCTGCACAACCGCTGCTGTTCATACGCACTGAACAAATTACCCAATCCAACCCTATCAAGCGAAACCAGATAACAAGCTTCGCAGTTGGTTTGTTCTAGGAATTCCTCAGTATTTACTGGTATAGAACATTGCAGGATGATGCCAACCTGCTGGGCATTCCCGCTACTTTTGACACATTCGATGTGAAAACGCTTACCGCCATCGGTATGGTCTTCCGTATTAATCCATGCCCTTTTATCCCTGTTCCAGCAGTAAAAAATGGCATTGGTTCGATTGGTGAGGTAGTAGCCAATCGCTGCCAGAAGCGGAACATGGGCAATTGCCCCAACTGCCAACTTCATATCGGGATTGGAGCGTCCTGATTGCTCAAGGAATTCACGGACACCTTTCAGTTTTTCCGTAATGGCCTCACGCCAATCATCAATATTCAGAGGTTCTGCGATGAACGAACCCCGAAGATCCGAGAAATGACCATCTCCAACACTGCCTCTTGAGTTTTCAAGCAAGTGACTACGGAGGTGTGACGCATCTGCTTTGGGTAATGACTGTATTTCTAGCGGTGTAAGTTTGGATGTTGTCGCTTTCTTGAAGTGAAGAACGATTCCAGAACCAATTAGAGCCAAAGCGGGAGCTATGACATACCATTCAAGGCCACCTGCCTCCAGACTGGCACTAATATCGCCGTAGGCAGTATGGAGTGAGCCGGTAATGGTTGCCCGGATCAGTAGGTTCAAACACATGCCACCGGCAAGTAGCTTGATTCCGGCTCCTATCAATTTTCCACCAGAGAGGTTTTTCTGGTAATTGATGTAACGGTCAATCAGACTAAGGATGGTATCTTTCATGGCGTCCCCCCCGTTCCACAAGTTGATCAAAGCGAAGCTCATTGTCGTGATACCCACCACCATGCCATTCGCCAGAAGCAAGCCAGTGTTCAAAGTAGTAAAGCCATAAGGTTGCCCACGGGACAATGCTGGTTGCAAGCAACATATCCCTATTCCATTCCGGTATTTCCCCCTTATTTTTGCCTGGCCAGAACAAGCAGATTTCTGTCTCATCCGATTTTTGTGAGAAGGTGTGTGGTATACGTTCACCTCCCGCAAGCTGATTAAGATCAGGCGCGTAAACGAACGTATGAGGGAACTGTTCACGTTTGTATTGGATGCCAACCAGATAAGTTCGGCTAAACACGGTTGGTTGCAACTCTCCTTGCCAGTGCAAGCCAAGATCATGGTCGCAGACAGTACCCTGCCCTGTTGGAAAATGTTGTTGTAATGCCCCTAGCTGCTGCTGGATCGTCGGTGGTGGTGGAATGTAAGGGCAAATCATGGATGGCGGCCCCAAAAGTTATTGGGACGCACTGTCGCATGGGCAGCGGTTGATAACCCAGCACCTCCAGCGAGCAGTAGACCACCAGAACCAACCCGGATGTTACGGTTAACTCTCTGTTGACTGACATTTAGGCGGATTGCATTGGCAGCATCGTTAACTGGTCGTTCTCCGAATAGTGTCTTGAGCTGTTTCTGGAATTCGTCCTCCCCATACACTTCTGCCAATCTGTTAAGGTTGGACAGGAGATCACGATGCCATGTGAAGAATGCTTCCGCGTAACGCTGCCCTGAGCTAGGTTTGTTCCACTTCTCGGCAAAATTTTCCCCCTGTACTGTAGGATTGTCTACATGATAACCGTCAGCCCCACTTGTTATGAAAGATGGCATCTTCTCAATCACGTTTAGCAGAAAATCCAGTTCCGAGTTGTAGGAGAACTTTTCCTGTGTACAAAAAGTGTAGGAGTGCATCAAGAGTGTCGTAAGAAGCACTGAGATCGGTTTGTACTCAGCTAACCTTTTTCCTTGGTCGCTCATAGCCCATACATCACGGTTACGTTTTGCCAGTTGGGTGATCTGTTGTAGTGGCGTTTTTAGTTTGTTTTCGTCAGGCAAACTTTCAACCTGACTCATGGTTATTGAGTCAAAAGTCTCCCTAAATACAGCGGTATAACGAGGCTGCCGTTTTGAGGCTTCTTCAAATATGTTTGCCATCCCTTTGGGGTTGGAAGATTTCCACTCTTCATCACGGTCAGGAACCAGAACCGGATGCCCATACGGTGGGTGGGTGTGGTAATCAATTGCAGGGGTAATGTCCAGATGGTAGTCACCTGCATAATTGATACGAAATCCTCGTTTCAGCTCCTTGAGCAGTTGTTTGTAAGTTTCATGCTCGTTCAGTCGATCCTTGATGACCTGCAATACGACTTTCCGGCTGATGCCTTGATATGCCTTTGGCAGGTGGATTATCAGGTCAACATCGAATTCATCCTGCCCTATTGGCTTAACGGTGGTACGGAGCCGGATACTGCCTTGTGGGTAGATAGCTGCCCCTTTCAGTAAGTAATGCGTTCCTTCTGCCAGCCAGTTACCGACGGCATGATAACAGGTTTCAATACGTTGTCGTTGGGTCTGGGTCAGTTCCAGTGAATGGCAGATACGAACCATCCAGCCGACAAGTTCAATCTTGAATTGGGGTTGTTGCTCGTGGAGCGTTTTGGGTTTGTGCATGGGTGTTGGCCCTGTTTGGTGATAAATCAAAAAAGCCCTCAATCAATATGTAGTGTTTATTGTCATCAATAAGTTCAATATATTGTTATTTTCGGGTATTGGAAAGCCCAATACCCGTCTTTAGCTATTTAGCCTTCCCGCTACCATTCTTCGTTGGATCTACGAGGATGTAACCTTGTCCACCCTGAGGGGTTGGGGGCATTGGTTCTCCGCGTGTCACTGTGCGCTCCTTTCCGGTTCTTCCACCACGGGAGCCTACAATCTCATATTGGCCAGAAGCTGGTGCCTTTTCGCCGGGACGATATTTCTGTGTCATGATTTCTCCAAGTTCACTATAACGATACATGAAGTAGTTTATTGAGAATTTTTTGTTTGTCAACAGTGAAAGTCCTAAAAGTTCTGCTATAATGAACTTCCATGGCAGGAGGAGTGATGAATGATGTTCAGTAAAAAACTACAAGAAGCTCGTAAGGCCAAAGGATTGACCTTGGAAGAACTTGCGTCAGAAGTAGGTTCAACAAAGAGCTACATCTGGGCACTTGAAAATAAAGATAACCCCAATCCCTCTATGAAGCTGGTCAATGATTTGGCAAAAGCACTGGATGTTACGGTAGAATATTTGGTTGACAAACAACCAAATAATGAAGATCAAGTGTTCTTCAGGGAATATGTTGATCTGAAACCAGAAACCAAACAGCAGATACGTAGCATTCTCAAGGCTCTCAAACAGCGATGACAGAACTACCCCCAGCCAAGAAATATGCAATCGGATTATTCAAAGCGTGGTCTTCAGGATTGAGTATGGATGATTGTTTGCCCGTTGACTGTAAGGCCCTTGCGGAAGGGTTGGGCATCAAGGTTGAAGGATTTGATATAGAAGATGACTTTCAAGGAATGTTGTCAATTGAGGGGGACTTTAAAGCAATTCTATATAACTCGTGTATCCGTGAGGAAGGACGAATAAATTTTACTATCGCCCATGAACTGGGTCATTACAGCTTACATCGTGATCGGAAAGAACTTAAGTGCTCGCTCGATGACCTGGAGAATATGGGTAACTTACAACCCCATTCTAAAAATATTGAACGTGAGGCGAATGTCTTTGCGTCATATTTACTGATGCCAGGTCAGGATGTGCGGCAGCAGATCAAGGATAATGCGATTGATATTGCATTGATGAAAAGGTTGTCAGGTAGGTATCAGACTAGTGTGACGGCGACTGCTTGCCGGGTTGCATATCTTGCGAATCAGCCTATTGCGATAATTGTCGTTTCTTATGATGGCAGGGTGAAGTGGTCATGGAGGAACCAACTCTTCGCGGAAATATTCATTGAGAGGGGGGTTAAGCCAGAGGGTTTATATTTAACCGATCAAGATTCTCAAGAGCCAGTCTTATCAAAAGTATGGCTCCCATCCGAGAAACTTTATCTGTGGGAACTTACCCAGTCGATGATGCTAATGCCAACATATGGGCAGGCTCTCATCGTGTTGGGTGGCCAAAGAGTTTATTAAAGTTGTCTATATCTCTTAGCGTACTGCGTGAACTGGCTGCTACAGGTTCGCTGTACGCTCATCCCGCCGAAGGCGGGACAAGCCTTTGCGCATCCCTGGCCTCTGCCGCGCTCCGCTTGGGGAGGAACTTCCCGTCTATGGCTGTTTATTTAAACGATGTGACCTGTATACTCTCGGATTTATTCTAGTTTGTCGTACATATTGAGTGTTTCATGTCAGAAGAAATAAATAATCCCGATGTTCAGGACGAAGAAGCTCTCGCTGTTGAAGACGGCATGTTGCTGGACTACCTCAGCAATGAGCCGCTCAAGGACACCCCCAAGGAGCAGGTTCGCCAGCGCCTAATCCGTGCTTTTTTTCACGAATACGGTATTGATGTCAACGACATGGCGCTGGATGTAGCCATCAAGGTCGATGGCAAGCGCAAGAAAATCGACATTGCCATTTTTGAGCATGGCAAGCAGCATGAGTTGGAAAATATTCGCCGGATCGTGATGTGTGACAAGGAGCCGAAACAGGGCAGGAAGTCGACCATCAAGATGCGTGACCACGCTCAGGCCAAGAAAGATCTGGAACTCATGCAGGACATTATGCGTGAAGAGGCGTTAAGCCAGTGCCGGTTTGGTTTGTGGACGAACGGGATTGAGTTCTTCTTTCTGGAGCGTGCAGAGACCCGCTTTGACGTTAATTTCAAGGCGGTCGGTGATTGGCCCATGGCTGATGAGACGCTGGGTAGCCGTGATGTGGCTTCCCATGCGCAGATGCGCCGTGCTGACCCGGAAATGTTGCAGATTGCCTTCCGCCGTTGCCACAACTTCATTCACGGCAATGAGGGGATGCCGAAGGATGCGGCATTCTGGCAGTTCCTGTATCTGATCTTTGCCAAGATGTACGACGAACGCCCCGGCAACAAACAGCGTGAATTCTGGGCTTCACCGACCGAACAGTTTGAGGTGAATGGGCGTAAGGCGATTCGGACGCGGATTGAACCTCTGTTCAAAAAGGTCAAACAGCAGTACAGCACAATTTTTCGTGGCAATGAAGAAATCACCCTGTCAGATCGTGCGCTGGCCTTCATGGTGTCGGAATTGGCGAAGTATGATTTTTCGCGCACCGATATGGATGCCAAGGGTGCAGCCTATCAGGAGATTGTGGGCAATAATCTGCGTGGCGACCGGGGACAATATTTTACCCCGCGTGGTGCGATTCGTTTAATGGTGGAGATGATTGACCCACAAATTGGCGAGAAAGTGCTGGATCCTTCCTGTGGCACGGGCGGCTTTCTGGTGGAAACCCTCAGCCATATCAATAAGGATTTGCGTGAAAAGGAAAACATTGCCTTACGCAATGAGACCACTGCGCAATTTCTATCTGTCCGTGAGCGTTTGGCGGATTATGCGCAAACACGCTTGTTTGGTGCTGATTTCGACCCGTTCCTGTGCCGTGCTTCGCAGATGAATGTGGTGATGGCAAGTAATGCAGCGGCGAATATTTTTCACATGAACTCGCTGGAGTTTCCACACGGGCATCTGGATGGTGTTAAGGGTGCTGATGCACATATCAAACTGGGAACAGTGGATGTGATCCTCACCAACCCGCCGTTTGGTTCAGATATTCCCATCACCGACCCGCAAATCCTCAATCAGTATGAATTGGCGAGGCACTGGGAGCGTACTACTACGGGCTTTCGTGACAGAGGCACACGCAAGGATGCAGTTTCACCGGAAATTCTGTTCATTGAGCGCACCATCAAATGGCTGAAGCCGGGTGGGCGCATGGGCATTGTTTTGCCCGATGGTATTTTGGGTAATCCCGGTGATGAATACATCCGCTGGTGGATCATGCGTCATTGCTGGGTGTTGGCTTCGGTTGATTTGCCAGTTGAATCCTTTATTGTCGAAGCCAATGTCAACATCCTCACCAGCCTGCTGTTCCTGAAAAAGAAAACCCAGACTGAAATTGATGCCGCTGACCTGAATGGTGAACCGGAGTATTCCGTATTCATGGCAGTGGCGGAAAAGGTTGGCTTTGACCGACGTGGCAATACGCTCTACAAGCGTCGCCCCGACGGTGAAGAAATTATTGAGGAAGTGGAAGAAGTCGAACGTATCCGCATTGGTGGTGAGAATGTGGAGCGTACCCTACGGAGGCGGAAAAAGATTCTGGATGATGATTTGCCACAGATTGCCAAAGCATTCAAGGTGTTTCGTGAGAAACATACGGAGCCGGGGGCATGAAAACCAAAGCCATCCCCAGCCAATGGCTGATCAAGAATGGGCATCGCATGGATTGCAACCCCTACATGGGTGGTGCTGTCGAAGCACGCGCAATCCTCGAAAAACTCGCCTGCCAAAAACAACCGCTCGCCGACTTAACTACCGGAATTTACCACGCTGGACGTGAAGGTCGGAAATGGGTTGAGACAGAAGAATTCGGCGTGCCGTTTCTGGGTAGTACTGATATTCTGAAATCAGACCTCTCACATTTACCTTTTATTTCCAAGCAGCAGGTGGCGAATAATCCCGCCTTTACTATTCATAAAGGCTGGACGCTGATTACTCGTTCAGGAACTATCGGACGGATGGCTTATGCACGACCTGATATGGATGGCATGGCTTGTTCTGAACACGTGATGCGGGTTGTGCCTAATACCAATGAAATTCCTTCCGGTTATCTCTATGCCTACCTGAACAGCAAATTTGGCGTGCCGATTGTGGTTTCGGGTACTTACGGTTCCATCATCCAGTCGATAGAACCGCAGCATATCGCTGCCCTCCCTGTCCCCCGGCTTGGAGATACGATTGAAGGAGCAATTCACCGCTTGGTGGAAGAAGCAGCAGAACTTTGGGGGGATTATCAAGTAAAACTAAATCAAGCTACCAGCATCCTCTTCAGATCAGCAGGTTTACAAGACATTCAAGCTGAAAATTGGCACGCTCAAGGAGCGGATTTGGGTTTTACCACAAAATTGACAAGCCAAAGAAGCCTTCGTGCATTGAATTTTAACAGCCGCTATTTGGGGTTTGTTGATAAAATAAAGTTAACTAGACATAGAACTTTAGGTGACATTTGCTCTACTGGACTATTGTCTAGAGGCGGGCGATTTAAACGGGTCGATGCAGATTCAGAACATGGAATATTATTGCTTGGACAAAAACAAGCATTCTGGTCTTTTCCAATAGGACGATGGATTGCGCCTCAATATGCAAAAGATGAAATCGAAGTATCTGATGAAACTATTCTAATAGCCTCACAAGGAACTTTGGGGGAGAAAGAGGTATTTTGTCGCCCCATTCTAGCAACAGGTGATTGGTTGACATATGGATTCTCTGAGCATTTTCTACGGGTTGCTCCAAGTGATCCAAATATCTCTGGTGCTTATTTGTTTGCCTTTTTGAGATCTGAAATGGTGTTCAGATGTTTACGCTCAATGAGTGTAGGGAGTAAACAACAAGATATTCATACCGGGCTGCTTAGTGAGTTTCCTGTGCCAATTATTTCTGATACCCAAAAAGATAAGGTTGAAGATTTAGTCCGGGACGCTTATGTCGCCAAAGATTTAGCAAGCAGAAACGAATTGAAAGCTATTGGTTTAGTGGAGCAGGCGATTGAGCAGGCGGCGCAAGTGAAGCATTAAGGGCGGAGCCAGCCGTCGGGGTTGGCGCACAGGATTCAGGGGCAATAGGAGGACAACGCATGGCTCAGGTCATCGCCATCGGGCAACCCGCCAACGAGGAAGAACGCAAAGCCATCGCTTGGCTACGCAACCACCTGCCCGACGATTATTACGTCGTGCATAACTTCGAGGTCGAGCAATTCGGCGAACCCTTCGAGGTGGACGTGTGCATCATCACCCCGCACGCCCTGTATGTGGTCGATGTCAAAGGCGTACATGGGCGCGTCGATGTCAACGGTAACGACTGGCAGCCCGCCAACCGCGCACCCTACAAATCCCCCCTGCCCAAACTGCGCGGCAACGCCAAAGCCCTCTCTGGTCAGATTACCCGCCAGAACCCCCGCAACCATGACCTGAAAAATATCTACGTCGATGCTGCTGTGCTGCTCTCGGTCGAAGACTGCGACTTCCACGACCCTGATAACCGCGAACGCGGGCAAGTGATCCATCTCAAAGACAGTACCCGCTTTTTCACCGATGCCAGCCGCATCCCGCAGCGTTTCACCACCAATGTACTGCGTTATTACAAAATCATTTCCGAAGCACTGGGTGAGTCGGTCAAAAAACCGCAACACGGCTTGCGCCTCGGTAACTGGGAAATGGCGGAAACCCTGCAAGTCAAGGAAAGCTTCAAGGAATACCGGGGCTTCAACCCGGCACTGGGGCTAAAGGCCGGAACCGTGCGGGTACGCGCCTATCAAGCTGACCCCTATCAAGCACAAGAACAACGCGAAAAACAGGTTCGCCTGTTACAAAACGCCTACCGCGCCCTGTACAAACTGCCTGCCCACAGCGCCATCGTCAACGCCAAGGATTTCTTCACCACCGAAACGGCGGATCAATTCATCCTGATCACTGAAGACATCCCCAGCGAAACGCTGGCAAACCACATCCATGACCCCAAACTTGCACTGACACTGGATCAGAAAAAACGGGTAGTACGCGACATCCTCGGTGCACTCGCCCATTGCCACCAACATGAAGTGGTACACCGCAACCTCAACCCACAAAACATCCTGATGGGGCTGGATGGGCAACCACGCCTGACCGATTTCGATTACGCCAAAATTGGCAAAGAACAAACCACCACCATTGCCGACCAAATCCAGCAACGTCTCGAAAGCCGTTACAAAGCCCCGGAATTATGGGCAGATGACAACGCTGCCAGCCCGACCTCGGATGTGTACAGTTTTGCACTGGTCATTTATGAGCTGTTTACGGGGCAGGAAGCGTTTGTCAGTGCCACCCAAGCCATTGAACGCTCCGGTCAGTTTGCCAAGCCGGTCAGCCAGTTCAATAGCCAGTTGCCCGCCGGGTTCGATACCTGGCTGGATCAACTCAAACTGACGGATGTGTTGCAACGCCTCAGTGCCAATGCGGCACGTGTCGCCTTTGATGCCTTGTGGCAACCGCAGCAGGCTGCCGTAGCCATGGTGAAAGCACCCAAGGTTGACGTGCGACCACCTGACATCAATTACCAGCGTCTGCCCAGCGGTTTCCTGCTGGCGGGCAAGTTCATGGTGCAAAAGCCCTTGGGCAAGCCGGGCGGGTTTGGCATTGTTTATAAGGCCATCGACACATTGGGGGATGTTCCCCGCGCCATCAAACTGATCTTGCAGGATCGTGAGTCGGTACTGGAGCGGCTCAAACAGGAATACCGCACCCTGTTGAAACTGCCCGAACACCCCTATGTGGTGCGGGTGTTTGATGCCAGCGTGCTGCCCAATGATGGCCCGCCTTATATCGTTTTCGAGTATCTGGAAGGGCACGATGTCAGCGAACTGATGCAAGCCAACTCCCTGACGCTGCATGAAGTCTGGCAAATGGGTAAGCAGGTGGCGGAAGGCTTGGAGCACCTGCATGAGAACAATGTCTACCACTGCGACATTAAGCCGCAAAACCTGATCTGGCAAAACGGCAAGGTCAAGATCATCGACTTCAATGTCTCGGTGGAGGCGCAAGACCTGTCACATGGCGGCGGTTCACAAAAATACCTGCCCCCCGATCTGGATGTGATCAACCCGCCACAGACCACTGATTTGATCGACCGTGATCTGTATGCGCTAGGTATTACCCTCTACCGAGCGATTACCGGCGAATACCCATGGGCAAATGCGCAAGTGCCGCCGCCTAATCAGACTGCCCGCAATCCGAATGAATTTGCCTGCTGTGTGGATTTGCATGACAGCGTGAGCGCAGTCTTGCTGAAGTTGATTGCACCGAAACGGGCAGACCGCTTTGCAAGTGCCGATATGCTGCTGGCGGCACTCAACAAGATTAGCCAGTTGCGCAAACCCTTGCCCAAGGCTGATGAAAGCACCTCGCAATTCCACCTGCCGCCGTTGGCAGATGGCAGTTTGCCAGGTCAGTCAGCTTTCCATGATTATCTGCTGACCCTGTACAGCCAGAGCCGTCATTCCAATAGTGGTACTCGTGGGCTGGATGATTATGCCCGCCTGATTTACGTCGATACCCGTCTGGATACCCAACTGATGCCGACCGTATTGGCGGGAGCCTTGCGGCTGGTGATCATTACCGGCAATGCAGGCGACGGTAAAACAGCGTTCCTGCAACAACTGGAGGCGGAAGTACAAAGCCGGGGTGTCAAAGTCCGCCTGAATCCCGAAGGTAACGGTTGTCACTTTGAGCTGGATGGGCAGCGGTTTGTCAGCAATTACGATGGCAGTCAGGATGAAGGCGGCAAAACCAATGAACAGGTGTTACTGGATTTCCTGCAACCCTATACCGGGGTGGATGCCAGCCAATGGCCGCAACACGAAACCCGCCTGATTGCCATCAATGAAGGGCGTTTGGTGGACTTCCTGTCAGCACATCGGGCTGACTTCGCTTGTTTGCAGCAAGTGATTGAACAAGGGCTACAGCAGGGAAAGGTACAGTTGCAGGTAGCGGTGGTTAACCTGAATCTGCGCAATGTGCTGACAGGTGAGGCAGGCGAATCCATTTTTGAGCGTTTGTTACTGCGCATGGTCGACCATAAGGTGTGGCAAGGTTGTGACCATTGCGGGATTCGCGACAAATGTTACGTGCGCTTTAATGTCGCCACTTTTCAGGATCAACAGGTGGGTAACAAGGTCGTTCAACGCCTAAAGCACCTGTATGAACTGGCGCATCTGCGTAACCAACTACATATCACCCTGCGTGACCTGCGCTCTGCACTCGCCTACATGTTAGTGGGTGAATACAGTTGTGCGGAGATTCGTGATCTCTACCAGCGTGGTGATACCGGCAAAATCCTGCAAGGCTATTACTTCAATGCCTGGCGCGGCAAGGATGACAATCAGGATCGTCTGTTGCACCTGCTACAGGATGTGGATGTGGCGTTTGGCAGTAGTGCCAGACTGGATAGGGGTCTGGATTTTCTCGGTATCCGTGCAGTTGACTGGTTGTCGTTTGAAAACCGTGGAACCTATGACGAGGAGTTGCTGAATCGGCGGCACACCGCCCTGCCCAGCGATACACGTCTGAGCAACCGTGCGGAACGTTACCGTGAGCATCAGCATTTTGTCGGAATGCTGCGCCGTAAAGCGTGGTTTGAAGCGCGTGGTGAGGAACAGCGGCAGGATTTGTCGGTTTATCGTTCGGCAAAAGACTTACTCAGCCTGTTGCGTGGTACGACTGATCTGGATCAGGCCAAACAGCGCATGATTCATGCCATGAACCGGGGTGAGGGTTTATACGACCCGGATCGTTTTCAGGGTCAGTTGGCTATGCAGGTGAGGCGTGTTGACAAGGGAACCATCCGTAGTTTCCGTCTGTTTCCCGCTGATGTGTTCAGTATGAAAGTGCTGGATGCAGCGATGCAGGCCACTTACGTCGAACATGAACCCTCCAGCCTAGTACTCGAATATACAGGGCATGGTGGGATGCAGGCGACCCTCTCGCTCGATCTGGATTTGTTCGAGATGTTGCAGCGTTTGTATGAGGGCTATGTGCCGGGCGTGGAAGAATTACAGGGTTACTACCTGAGCTTGACCGTATTCAAACATGTACTCGCTTCTGCACCTTATCAGGAAGTGCTGTTGACCACCGATGGGCGACGCTATCAGAAAATCAGCCGCAGTGAGGCTGGCAGTTTGTCGCTGGCTACGTCGGAAGAGGTGTCTGTATGAAATTAAGCGCCAAAGATAAAGCTTTCCGCACCAACAAGGTTAGCTACATGGATTTCAAGCTGATTGAAATGGATCGGGTGCTGACTAATCTGTTTGCCCGCCTGAAGCACAGTGGTGCGGGCAGCCGTCTGAAGGCCAAGCCCATGGCGGTTGAGATGTATGTTGAGGAATTTACTGACCCCAAAAATCAGCAACAATTCCAGCATTTTGCCCAGCATCAGGATACGGTGAAGCGTTGGGTGGAAACGCATCTGGTCGATATGGTCAATCGGGGCAAGGCGAATGAGGTGGTGGCCTCCCCACGCCCTTTGCATGGCAATACCTACCTTTTCCGTAACCCCAAGCATTGCCGTGACTATGGTGTCTCCCAACAGATTTATGAACTGCTTTATTACGCTGACAAAGGCCATTCAGCCATCGAACAACTAAAACAGTTCTTTTTTGCTGGGGTAGATCCTAATACCGGTAAGTATGATGGTCAGATTGAGGTCGATGTTGAGACGCAAGCACTATTACGCTTATCCGACCAAGTGTCTTCGGATGCCGCAGAAACAGGCGACTTACAAGACCGGGTTGAGCCGTTGTGTCTGGCTGCTGCCAATATACTGGCCGACGACATTATTCGTTTACTGGTTTACAAGCATTACATCCCCCGCACGGTGATGGTGGATTACATCAAAACCCTGTTGGCGTTTCATCTGGCACTTTACCAGCTTCGGATCATCAAATTGCTGCCTGCTTTGGTGAAAAGCAAGGGGCATCAGGCAGATGATGAAGCCAAGTGCCGAATCGGTCTGTTTGTTGATGTCACTCAGGGGCAAAATGCCATGACCGGGCAGTTAGCTGAAGCCAGCGCACGTCTGCATTTCCGTCGTTTGCCTGAATTCATCAAGTCATATTTTGCGGTAAAGAAGCTGGAAGAGTTCGCCGAATACTTATCTAAAAAGGGCAGGCTTTCCGGTTCACTGTCAGTCAAAAAAATGCCAGTGACAGCATTGCTGCGCCTGCTGGAGTCACCCTTGCAGCAGGAGCGGCAATTGTTTTTCGGTCAACGCAATAGTGCCTTGCTGGATGGTTCTGTCTCGGCAGCGAAAGATCAGGAGAGTATTCCCCCGGAAATCCAGGCGCTTGCCAGCCTGGGTCTGGACGAGTTTTCCACCTATAACGAAATTCTGTTGTATGTACAGGGGAACACCATCCGTTCGGGAGCCGTCAAGAATCTGGATAGCTTGATGCTGAAAAACAAACCGGGTGCCTTGTTAACTCAACCACAAGGCACTCAAGCACCCCGCCGCTTCGTGCTGGATAGCCGTTTGTTGGAAGTCCTGTTGCAATTGGCGGTATTGCAGCCCGGCGGTGTACAAGGTTTTCATACGACACAATTACGCATTGATGAGTTGCTTGATTGGCTGCAAGCACGTTACGGCTTACATATTGATCGCTTGCCAGAAGATGATGACATCGCGGATGAAACCATCAATACCCGCAAGGCGTTGCGGGACAATACTTTGGGCTTTAAAAAGCGCTTGCGGGAAATCGGTTTTTACCATGATTTATCGGATGCCTACATTACGCAAACGGTTTCACCACGCTATGTCATTGAGGAGGCAGTGGGCGCATGATTAAAGGTATTCAAGCTGTACGCCAAGCCGATTTGCAAAAAGTGCTGCTGAATGCGCTGCTGCCTGTGCTGAAAAGTTTGCTGGAGTCACGTGGCGCGGGTCACTGTATGCGGGTAGCTGATCTGGATGAGGCGTTGATGGATGCCTTGTGCCTGCAACTGCGCCAACAGGTGCCTGATAGTCAGGTATATGTACTGGGTGGGCAACAGCCCCATACGGACGGCATCCATGTTTCCAGCACCAAACTGGTTGAATACCGCAATCCTGATGAACAGGGGCATTTACGCCCTCCCTTATTGGTGTTCGTGCCGAACCAACTAAAGACATCTTCCGAGGATTCTTTTGGTGTTGCTACCTTTGAGCAGGTCGATGTAACCGATACTTATCAATTAGCAGCGAGTCAATTACAGGCAGCCATGCCCGCAAAACTTCATGGGCAATTGCAGGAAATACACTATTTGCTGACAGGTCAGGCAGGCAAAGTTCTGTCAGACTATCAATGGTGCCGGTATTTGCTACTGATTAGTCAGCATGATTGCGATGCCAGTATTTTAGGAGCAGGTCTCTATGAACTGGGCTTGATACCCGATTTCGGCCTGCACCAACAAGAAGCCGATGTCGCCCGGCGCTTGGCCAGTAATACCCGCATGGTAGACCTGATTGCCACCTCTGAACGTTCAGCAGTTGCGACTGTTTATGACTTACAGCTTGAAGGTGAAAACTTCAAAAAGCGTCTGGCCAACTACCTGAATGAACAGGGCACGCTACGCACTGAGCCATGGGTGAGAAACATTGTTCTGGATAGCAATAACTGGGACTTGAGTTTTGACAAATGGTGCTTCCGGGATCAGCAGGATGCTGCGGATAGTGTATGCATCACCGTCACCGACATCGGTTTGCCAACCATTCCAGAAAATGAAACCAATCCCCTTTATCAACCATTGATAGGGCAAAAGGTGTTAACGGTTGGTCAGGGTGGCTTGAAAAATTTCGGTGTCTCGTTTTCTCTTGATCCCAATCCCCAGGATGTGAGGGGGTTGGCAACGTTCAAGGCGCAGGTATTTACCCGCCAAGGCGACTTTATCGGGTTACTCAAGGTAGCAAAGGCCAGTAAGCGTAGCTCCGTCACGATCAATTTCAATAAATTGACAGGAATGGACTGGCAGGAAGGCTGGCATTATGTACGTGTACAGGCATTTGATGCAGGCGATGAGTTGCTTCCCTTGGTCGATACCGAAGGCAATATATTGCCATGGGGAACCTCACATGAAGATGAAGTGGGCAATCGGCCCAATGAGAGTGAGCTGTTTTATGTTATTCCAGCAAATGAGGTCGATGTTGAGCCTGTTCAAAGCCGTTTACCCAAAGAGGAGTCGCTGGGTCATGCCCGCCTAAAGCTGCAATTGGCTAACTTACTGGAGTCCGGTCAACTGGTTCAGCCAGAAATCAAGTCACTGGAATGGAGTGAGGGCAATGGTAGACAGGAAACCGCATTAACCATCCAGTTTAAACAATGGGGCGGCGTGCAAGTGAGTGTTTCTGAAATCTTGCGGGATTTTGAACGGCGCATTATTGCAGACCCTATGGCTAGTCTGACCTGGCGACTGGACATCAGGCTGGGTGAAGCAGAGAGTAGTCCACTACCTGAAAATGACGAATGGCCTTTGCAGGATCATGACACGTTCGCAGCATTTGCTGCTGCCCGTCAGGCTTATTTAGGGCGGGTTGGCCAGGGAGAGGCCGCGCTGATTTCGGTGGCGCATGACTTTCTGGGTAGTACCCTCGAAGCTAAAGTATACGCCGACACTTATACTCGCTATCTCTCGGTGGTCTACCAGTTTGCAGAAAACGCCCATGAACCGGCTTATTTACAAAAACTCAAGGCACTACTGCGTCTGGACAGTCTGACCCTGCACATCCGCGAGGCGGGTGGTTCGGTACGGCAGGGTATCGTGTTGGGGCCAACCCATCCATTACGGGTGTTATGGAATACCGGGTGGGTGCAAGTTGGAGATGCTTGGCTGAAACAGGCGGAAAGTGCCTCCCGGACACTGATTCCCGGTTTACGTAATGGCTTGTTCAATGAGTTGAGCTTGATCAACTTCCCCTATGTGATCCCTGACGATGCAGGACAGTTATTGATAGCGCTGGATAATATCCATGCCTATTGGACATTGTATGGAGCCTCGCAAGAGAGAGAGCCGCAAGCACTCATTGATACGGTAACAACTGCATTGGGTTTGTCTACGAACACTCAACAGAAGCTGCAAAGTGGTCAGTATCTGGCCAGCAAGGTTGAGCGTTATTTGCTTAAACACCCCTATATTCAGACACTTACCCTGAATGTATTCAATGCAGGTCGGGCGACGGTGATTAGGGACATGCTGCTGGCCTTGCAGAAAAAAGCAGATTTGCGGCATTTGCGTTATGAAATACGCTTATTTGTGGTCGATCCCTACATGGTAGAGGTGGGAGCCGATTTATTGGCGTTGCTGGATCGTGATAATGAACAGGCGGCCACCGATTCTGTTGCTTTCAATCGCTCCAATGACAGCCATTTGCGGGCCAAACTGAGCCTGGCTGTACGTGCCGTGGATGACTTTCAACAGGGTTCTGATAAATTTCCGGCTCATCTCAGTTTGTTGTTTGATGTATTCCCGGCAGAAGAAATCGCGGTCATTACTCAGGCAGCCGATGAGCGTATCGCACCTGTACACGGGCTTTATCAGGATTATTGTGTTGATTACCGCGATGATAACGGGTTGGTGGCGTGGGAGCGTTACACCCGTCATGGTCATGCCAAGCCATTGTACGGTGGTGAGTTGACCGAAATGCTTTCACAATTGCCGCAAATGATGGCATCCATGAGTGCCGCCATTGCGACCGGATACTTTGCCAATGAGCAGGTTCCCGTTGTGCGTCTGGCGCTGGATGCTGAAGAACGAGCCTTATTAAACCAGTTACATGAAATCAGTGACTGGGTGTTTACCATTGACCGGAATCTGGGCATTGAATTCTTTGACCATGACAATCAGGATAACCGCCCGGATTACCTGATTGACCATAGCCCTGAAATGGCGGCTAATAACGGTCATCAGTTCGTGATTACCTCTCGCTCAACAACGGAAATTGAGGCGTTATTGGGTGATACACTGGCGCACCAACACATTGCAACATCGCCTCAACGCGCTACCCGCATACTGAATGCGTTACGGGCACTTTCAGGCCGGTTGGCGTTGAAGTTGGTATCCAGTCAGACATCCCAGAAAGAAGCACTTGGCTTGGCTTTGGCAAAGCTTTATCTGGACTATCAAGGTGTATTCCATAATCAGATTATCGTGCCGCTGGATGCGCATCTGGAACTGTATCAGGAGCTGAGTCAAACAGCCGATGAAATGGGGGATGCCATGAGTCTTAAGCGTACCGACCTGGCTTTGTTTGATTTTGATGCGTCGAATAAAACCTTACGTTGTAATCTGGTTGAAGTGAAGTGTTATACCGAGGTAGGAAGCCTTGCTGCTTACGGGACACTGAAAGAATCCATTGCAGCACAGATTTCACAATCCGAGAGGGTCTTACAGAACCATTTTGACCCACATCGTACTACACCTGATCGTCCTGACCGCTTGATCCGCACCCAAAAGCTTTGTGTCTTGCTGGAGCATTATCTCAAACGCGCCAACCGTTTTGGGCTGCTGGAGCCGGATGTGTTTGATGAGGCCAAATACCTGTTGCGTACTCTGGAAAGTGGCTATCGTTTAACGGTCTCCCGCAGTGCTTTGATTTTTGACTTTGGGCAGAACGGACGCGATGTTGAAAATGAGGCGGGCATTGAATATCACCGGATTGGACGACAATACATTGATGAATTATTGGATGCGGAACTAACACAGGAAAAAGCAGATAGTGAGGTGACAGAAAACAGTCTGAGCATGGCAAACCTCACACTGCCTAAACTGGGTGATGCCAGCTTCCTTGCCAAACAACGTGACCGTACCGTGTCATGGGATAGTATTGTTCGGCAGGCTTGGGTTGCGCCCCAGCAACATACGGTAGATCCATTGCCTGAACCTGAACCCGTTGTCGCCAATATTTCCGACCCAACACCATCAGTAACGCTTGAAAAGGTGCTGGAACCAACAGCCGTTCAAGAGGAAATCATACCGACTCCGACCATCAGAGGGGAAACCGCGCAAGATAAGACTTTGGTTACGGTTAACGCTGTGCCACACGACATTGTGCTGGGTGTGACAGGTGATTCCGCCCAATATGGATTGATTGGTGAAGTCGCAGGACGTAAAGTTGCCCTGGATTTGAATCATACCCACACGATCAGCCTGTTTGGGGTACAGGGTGGTGGCAAGAGCTATACCTTGGGAACGGTGGTCGAGATGGCAACCATGTCCATTCCCGGCATTAGTGCTTTGCAGAAAGAACTGGCTTCCGTCATTTTTCATTACAGTGCCACACAGGACTATAAGCCTGAGTTTACCTCCATGATCGCGCCCAATGATGATGCCAAACAGCTTGCCAAATTGAAATCCGTTTACGGTGCTGAACCGCAAGCTTTAAATGATGTGGTGCTACTGACACCCATCGACAAACTGGATGAACGCCAAAGCGAATACCCTGGGATTAATGTTTATCCATTGCAGTTTTGTTCAGCGGAACTACAAGCCAGCCACTGGAAGTTTTTGATGGGGGCTGTTGGCAATCAGGCCGCTTATATCAGACAAATTGGCAATATCATGCGCCAGAGCCGTAACAATCTGACGCTGGAAAACATTCGGCAAGGTATTGCAAGCTCCCGCTTGACTGACGCAATGAAAGATCTCGCCAATATGCGACTTGATTTTGCTGAACAATATATTGATGACGATAGCAGCATCAGTAACTTGATTCAGCCCGGTAGAATGATCATCGTTGATCTTCGTGACGAATTTTTGGAAAAGGATGAAGCACTTGGCCTGTTTGTGGTGTTATTGCAATTATTCGCCGAAGCCAAGTATCAAGGTGAAACATTCAACAAGCTGATTGTCTTTGACGAATGCCACAAGTACATTGACAGCCCGGATTTGGTAAAAGGTTTGGTTGAGACAGTCCGTGAAATGCGCCACAAAGGCACCAGTGTCATGATTGCCAGTCAGGATCCTCCTTCGGTTCCCGTTGAACTCATCGAGTTATCATCACAAATTATTTTGCACAAGTTTAACTCCCCTGCTTGGTTGAAACACATCCAGAAAGCCAACACGGCACTGGATAGCTTGACGCCGGAAAAGCTGGCAAACCTGCAACCGGGTGAAGCCTATATCTGGTCGAGTAAGGCATCGGATAATGCTTTCTCAAAAGAGGCGTTGAAAGTGCAGTGTAGGCCACGTGTGACTAAACATGGCGGGGATACACTCACTGCGATTGGTTGAAATCTAAGCTCCTTGTGAAACATCACCTGAATACGCTGTGAGTACATAGGTTTCACATGAAAAACTCCCCTGCCCCATCATCCTGGTACAAATACCTTGGGGTTTGGGGCAACGCCCCAAGAGAGCTGGACTCAGGGGCTTCCCCTGCGGGTCGGGCTGCTCCGGGTTTCGCTTGCGCTGCATCCCCGCAAGCGGGGACAAGCCCTGCACATCCCTAAGCCATGTTCACCTGCTCCAGCGATTGCTGCTATAGTCGACACATCCCGTTGACGAGTCAGCTCCCCAACTATGCACTCCTACACTACCGATCCCGACAACCCTCCCAGAATCATGGACTGGTAGTTACAAAAGAAGAAGTTTTACATGTGAAACTTTTCGTGTGTTCTTCAGGTTCTTTCGTTCTACCTTGTCCCTTACAGACCAATCAGTGACATTCTGTGAACTTTCTGATCAGTGGAGCTACAAATCTAATGCTTCGGTTGTTAGTATTCGTATACCCTACCTGCTGCCTACAATTAACTAATGGAAAGTTTAGTCTCTATGTTTGAACACCTAAGCAAGCCATTAGTGCTAGCTAGTGTTGCTCTGCTATTGTTAGCTGGCTTGATCAAGCTGTTCAATCTATCGAAACTTAGTAGTAATGCTACTGAACGTCTTATGAGCTGGGGCATAATTTTTTGCTTTGTACTAAGTCTTCTGATCATGGTGTTTGCATTCATCGAGAGCTATCAGCAGGTTGAGAGCAATGCAACTCCAGTAGCAGCGGGTGGTGTGAGTCAAGCCACATCAGGAGATTGCAGTCCAACAGTCAACACTGCCGGAAGTGTAGTTATTAATTGCGGTATTTATACGGGTAATCGGCAAGTTCCACCAAGAGACCCGACTCCTCCACCCGATAAGTACATCGGGGGACGTATTGTTGTTCTAGGAGAAAGTAAATTATCTCTTGAATCATTGGGCAATGGTCTGCCAAAGGTGAATATTCAATTATTAGAGAGATGGGCAACTGAGAAAGCCCAGATTAATGGAAAAGGAAATTTCCAGTTTCGTCGTGTGGATGAAGGATTTCCAGAAGGATATGTTGGTGAGAAGGTTCACTACAAAGCCGTATACGAGGATGGGCAACGAACATTGTACGACACGGGAGTAATCCAGCTTTGGAACAAAGACAAAACAATTGAGTTTGAATAAAGGTAACATAAGTATATGAAAATTTTTAAAAAAACAATTGCTCTTGGTTTTCTGTCGCTTGTTCTTTTTTCTCCTATTTGCTCTGCTGAGTTGTTGAGGGGGAATGCGGTTCTAATTACCGAGAACGGTGAAGAAATTCCTGCAACAAATATCAGGAAAATTTCCATCCACAATACTGATATTGAGATTCGACAGGAAGATATAGCTAATAATGGTGACTTTACTATTGACTTGACGAACAAAGGCTTGTTAGAGGGAGATAAAATCAGATTTTTGGTTGAGTGTGATGGATGGTCTATCTATGCCCCAGTAGATGCAGAGATGTACATCCCCAGTGATCTTGAACATGAGGTCATCAGTATCAAACTTATTGCCAACCGCTCAGAGGTTAATGTGGGTAACTATTCTGCGCAGTTCTCGGCCAAGGATATTTTTGTGATCCAAGGAACTCGGAACCATTTCGTGCAGGTTTTTGCTACCGAGAGCATTGATAAGGCAGTACAAATTCAAAGTCTTTTGGCTGAAAAAGGATTCTACAATGCTAGCTATTCAATCGCTTACTATACTGGCGATCGCAGGGGGCTTGACTCTTACTATAAGGTAGTTGTCGGACCATATGAGACAAAAGATGCAGCCACTAAAGCTAGAAATGTCATAAAGAATTACGACATGTTTAAGAAAAGCTACGTGGTTCCATGGGTGAATTAGCATACTCGGCATCTGTGAAGTCTTATTTTTTTACAGATAGCCTACTTCCTATCATTATTTCTTTGTTGATCGTATTTTGTTCAAAATGTGGAGTTGAGAATGGATAATGTGACACCTTGGGTTGAGCATCTAAGGAACCCGCTGGTACTGGTTGGCTTTACTTTGTTCATGATAGCCGGACTGATAAAGGGATTCAAGACCGAGAAGTTAAGTGGTAAGGCAACGGTGGGGTTGTTTCATAAAGGGTTGAATTTTATGCTCATCTTGGGCGTATTGGTAGTAATTCTAGGCTTTGTAAATAGCTACCTACAAATCCAAGCTGATATTTCCGCCAAGAATCCTCATTCTGAAGTGACTCAAAGTACTTCTGGTGGTAGAAGCCCGGCAATCAATGCATCTGGTGATGTTAACCTTAATTATGGAAACAGCCCATTATCCCAACAAAAACAGGTTGCTCCCTCTTCTATACATGAATCTCCCCCAGCCAATGTGCAACAGCAAACGCAAGGGGAGAAAAGCCCAGCAATTAATTCATCTGGTGATGTCAATGTTCAATACTGAGTCTTTGAATGCTTAGTCTTAAACGCTAATTTTATGAGAGTCCTTTCTATCTTGAAATGGACTCTATATGTTGGTGATATAAGTTAAGAGCGTCGTATTATTCAAGAAGTAGCATCGCCAAATTCCATCACGGTTTTACATGTAAAACTCCCAGCCCCTTGCCATCTCCCCTCCCCTCGCCTACACTCGTTGATAACAACTGAACGGGACACCTATCCCATCTTAAGGCGGACAATCCGCCGCTTTCTTGAGCGGTTTTTTTATGTCCACAATCCGGCTTTCCGGGTGTGCGTGGCATACAAGACCGCCAATGGCGGAAATAAGCGCGTCGCGTCCTTAAGAGCGATAGGTTCACCCGGTATTCTTGTTACCTAAACCTAAAAACTTAAGGAGAGCTGCGTATGTCAGAAACGCTGCCTGTCTATGCCCTGCCGTCAGGCATGGGGCAGTTGCCGCATTCCGCCTTGTTGGAATGGCCCGGCCTCACGGCTGAACAAATTGCCGTGTATGTGCAGATTGCCCGTGAACTGGGCTTTTGCCTCAATACCCTCCCCCCTACCCTTACCCCACGTCAAACGGCTGTTGTGCTGGATGTGTCCGAAGGCACGTTGGAGCAATGGCGTTGTGTGTCTGCGGAGTTGCGTCCCAATTGCCCAGTGTTGCCATTCCAGAAAACGGGAAGGTCGGTGCGTTACCCTGTTTGGGAAGTGGCGAAGTTTATCCGCCTGCATACCTTTGTGCGTTCCGGTCAACGGCTGGAGGGGGTGTGTGCATGAATTCATTAGTCACTATTCTGGATGCCGCCCTTGCTGCCGATCTGGGCAAACGCCAATGGGCAGTGTTTGCTGCTGTACTGCGCCAGACTTTGGGCTACCGCAAGGTATCTGATGATCTGTCATCCGGGCGGCTGGCACAGTTGACAGGCATACAGCGCAACCATATCTGGCAGGCCAAGCAGGAGCTGGTAGATAAGGGGCTGCTGGTCAGTGCGCCGGGGAAGTTTGGGGAGGTACTGGGGTTTGCAGTTTTACATGAAAAACTTGTCGGTGGTTTTTCTGCTTATCCCTCCCCTACCCCTGTTCATGCTACAGATTCCGGCTATGCAGTGCAGCAATCTGCTACAAATTCCGGGGAGGTATCTCAGGGATTTGTTACGGTATCCGTATCTGCTACAGATTCCGGCGTGGGGGATGGGGGAAGCAGGGAAGTTTTACATGAAAAACTTTCATCCCCCTGCCCTGCCCCGTCCTCCGCCCGGTTGGTGGCTGTTCAGCCTGATTTGGGCGTGCCTGCGTCCCAATTTAGGCCGGAAACCGTCCCAAAACAGGACATATCACTAAGTAACCATACACAAAGCAACCATAACAACAGTAAACCTGCCCTGCCCTCACACCCAAGCCCTCCTTCAGTGGGTGGTATGGGTGTGGATGAAGATGCGTTGTTTGGGGCAGGTGTTGGGGTATCTGCTACAGATTCCGGGTTGAGCCGCCCGTCTATTTCCTCTTGCCGTTCATCTGCTACAGATTCCGGGTGTGCCGGATTGCCTGCTTTGGCGGGGGAACTGGAGTGGCCTGCGGGTCTGGATGCGGGAATGCGTCAGGATATGGCGGGGTTGTTGTGTGGCCTTGCGGTGCAGACGGCCCAATCCGTGCTGGATGTGCTGGCGATGGGGCTGGAGGCCGGGAAGGTACGTAAGCCCTTGGCTTACCTGCGGGTGTTGGTGCGTTCAGCCCACAACGGGGAACTTGTGGTTGCAGAGGCACAGGCATGGCGCGAAAAACGCTCGCGTGAACGTGCCGTACAGGTTCCAACATCGGTGTTTGAACGTGCCGGGGAATTGGCATGGATACAGCAGCTTGCCGATTTGCAGGGGCTTCCTGTGGACGTGGTGGCTTCCCAACTAGGGGTGAAGATGCGGCTACCACACCGGACAACAGTGGAGGCAGTTGGTGCGGCAGCCGCGAGTGATATGCCAGCCCCGCAGTGGAAACGGGACAGGCACAAAGAACCCCCGTCGGGCTACGGGGGAGTACGGAGTGTAAGCGCATGACTGAGACAAGTGCAATGCCCTCCCCTGCCCTCATGGTGAATGGGGCTGTCATGGATCAGGGCGGTCAATCTCCCATCCCGGTACGTGCCGTGCTGCGTTTCGTGCTGGGGCTTTGGGATGGTTTGGTCTGGCTGTTGTTGGTGGCTTTGCCCGGTGTGTGGCAGAGCCTGAACCTTGCCGGGTTTGCCCTGCACTTCTCCTACGTGCTGATTGGTCTGGTGATTCTGGGTGGTGTGTATTACGCCATTCGTGCCTGGGCTGACGGGCATCTGTTGTGGTTTAGTGCGGTGCTGTTCCTGTTGGGTACATGGATGTAACAAGGAGTTTGTAATGATTACATTGGAAAAACTGGATACCTTACGCGGTAAGCCGGAAGAACTGAAAGACATGAAATCTGTCCGCCAACTGGTGGATGACCTGACCAAAGCCAACTGGCTGTTATGGCTGGCTGGGGTTGCGGCCTTTCTCGCTTCTGCCATGTTTGTGGTGAAGTATTTTGTCGGCGGCGACCTGACCCCATCCGTCTGGACGGGTGAGCAATGGGCTAATGCGTGGCTGGGTTTGGGCATCACCTTGGTGGTGACATTCGGGCAAGGGCTGCTGTATGCCAGTGGCTACAAGGGACCTGCTGCGCTGGTGGCTGTCTGCATTGTGGTGTTCTTCGGGTTGTTTTCCGAGGTATCGCAATCCATGGAACGCGAAGATGCCACCGTGCGCCACCGTTCCGAGAACTCACCCGTGTTCCAGACGGCACTGGGCAGTATCGGCAAACTGACCGACAAAGCGGCAGCACCCTCCCCTGCCCAACAGGCATTGGCATCTGCCCAAGGGGAAGTGCATCGCTGGGAAGCCGAGCAGCAAAAGAAAGCCCGATGCCATACCTGTAGTGAATACAGTACCCGCACCATCGGAAGCCGTCTGGCAGAAGCCCAAGGGAGGGTAGCCGCAGCGCGTGAGCAGGTGGCGGCTTACCAGACCAGTAACGCCTCTGCCCTGTCCACTGCCATTGCCCAAGCCAAGGCGTTGGAATATGACGAGGACAAGCATTACGGCATGATCCGTTTGCTGAAACATATGTTCAGTGTGGAAGGCATCGTGGCATCTTTCTTGTTCTCGGTGGTGGTGATTGGTACGTTTGAGTACATCTTCCATTTCATTGGCACGTATGTCGGCAACCATCGCAAGGCACTGCAATTGCTGGGGCTGAATGCCGATGGTTCCCCGTTTGAACCAGCCCCCTCTTTACCTGCCCTACCCTCATCTGCCTTGGCCTCACCTACCCTACCTGTTGCCGCAGGTACGGGTGGTACAGGGCAAACGGCAGTGTCTGGCACGGGTGCGGGGACGGCAAGTGGTGCAGGTGTGCGTCCCCTACCCGGCATGATCCCTGCTGACCATTTTGCACGGGACTGGCTGCGCATGGATTACTCCACCACTAGCCCTACCTTCCCTATGCCCGGTTTTGCCCCGCCTGTTAACCCTCTTACCCCCGGTGCTTCCAGCCTGTCCAGCCTTACGGGTAAGGTGAAGAACCGGGATCAGGGTGGTCAGCGTACAGGTACGCCACACCCCGGTACGGCAGGTGCAAAACAGATAACGAGGGTGTAGAAAAACCCGAATCTGATCATCCCATCCAGATCGGGCAGTCATTTTTTTGAACATCCCAAACGACCGGGCGTTTTTTTCAGCGTTGCCGACTTCCTGCTTCCCCATAACGCCCTGAATGCCACCTGATACGCTCAATACGGTGCATTTTTGCGTGTTTGGCAGCATCATTTCCCCCTTCATGCGACATACCCGTAATGTGCCAGCTTTTCGAGGTTGTGCATCAGGCAAAACAGTTTCCATTGCCCGTCCACTTTGGCTTTGCTGCGCAAGGTGAAGCGGTGCAGGCGTTTGTTGCCGCGCAAGTTCCCAAACACGGGTTCG
>NZ_KK211259.1:0-1463 GCF_000621325.1 Thiothrix lacustris DSM 21227
CGCCAGCTTGCGTACAAAGCTGGCTGGTACGGGAGGACATACGTTGAGATAGGGAGATTCTTCCCGTCCACTAAACGCTGTTCCTGCTGTGGGTTCGTGAAAGAAAACATGCCGCTGGACGTGCGATCGTGGGAGTGCCCCGAATGCGGCACAACCCACGACCGTGACGTGAATGCAGCACGTAACATTTTAGCCGCCGGGCTGGCGGTGTTAGCCTTTGGAGAGAATGTTAGTGGCGATGGCATTTCGGTGTCGTCGTCCTGTTCTCGGTGAATTAGGAATCCCCCGGCTTTAGCCGTGGGGAGTAGTCAATATGTGTTTTTCCTTGTGTAATGCGGTGGCTATACTGTAGCGCATTTACCGAGCCGTTTTAAGTTAAGGAGTTTTAACGATGTCCTCTTTCATGCAAGCAATGAATTTCCGCCATGCCTGTAAAAAGTTTGATCCGGCGCGGCAGATCCCAGCCGATGCATTCCAGCAGATTCTGGAATTCGGGCGGTTGTCGCCATCGTCTTTTGGTATGGAACACTGGCATTTTGTGGTGGTACAAACCCCGGCGTTGCGTGAGAAATTGCGCGAAGCTTGCTGGAACCAACCGCAGATTACCGAAAGCAGCCATGCGGTGGTGATTTTGGCGAAAACCGCCGCTGTGGAGCCGGGCAGTGAATATGTGCAGCGTTTGTTCGGGCGACGTGGTTTGCCAGCCGAGGCGGAACAGGCATATCTGGCACGTTACGCTGCGCACAATGACAGCGAAATCAAGCCGTATATCAATACCTTCGCGTGGAGTTCCAAGCAGTGCTATCTGGCGTTGGCGAACATGATGACGGGCGCTGCCAGCATGGGGATTGATTCCTGCCCGATTGAAGGTTTCTCGAAATCGGGTGTGGAAACATTGCTGGGTATTGATACCAGCCAGTACGGCGTCGCGGTGGTGGTGACCTTTGGCTACCGTGCTGGGGAACAGACACCCAAGCTGCGCCAGCCGTTGGCGGATATGGTGGAATACCGCTAAACACACAATTATTATGATTAATCGGATGCGGGTTGTCCCCTTTCATCACGCTAATCCTTTAATCATAAGAATCAAGGTTCAGACAATTAAATCAGGGCGGCAAACAGGCGGTGCTTCTTTTTCGGGGATTGTCTGAACTGTGATTCATAGGATGACTGTGATTAATCGGATGCGGGTTGTCCTCTTTAATCACACTAATCCTTTAATCATGGAAATCAAGGTTCAGACAATTAAATCAGGGCGGTATCAAGTTCAACTGCGCCCGTCTTAATCCCTTTTAAATCAGGGCGGTATTCAAACGCAAGCGCATACGAAGACCTATATTCCCGTGATCTGTCTTAATCCCTTTTAAATCAGGGCGGTCTTCAGAGAATTAGATATACATTATTGCGAGGAACAAATTAGTCTTAATCCATTTTAAATCAGGGCGGTCTTCAGAGAGGAATGG
>NZ_KK211259.1:3173-10833 GCF_000621325.1 Thiothrix lacustris DSM 21227
GGTGGTCTTAATCCCTTTTAAATCAGGGCGGCATTCAAACCCCGCCGTTCGTCGGAAACGCTTTGGTTTCAACAACTTGCGGTGTATGAATTTTGACATCAAATCGGTGTTTCAGAGTTAGCATTTTCAGGCTCGCGGATTGAATACAATTAGACTGAATTTTCAGCAAATGAATCGCAGCAATTTTTTTAAAGGGCAGCAAACAGCCAGTGCTTGCAAGGCACTGATTATATAATAAACTGATTGATGTTGCTAGCATTTTCAGCTCTCTTCGCTGAGCGGTTGGTTGAAGTCAATGCCTTCGTAGATGTCAGCTAGCGTCAGGGTCGCTTCCGGGCAAGGCAGTGTGATGGATTGTTCCAGATCATCAAACCGCGCCACTTCCCAACCCGTTTCTTTATCGCGGTAATACATCGTCACCAGCGGCTGATCTTGCGCCACGATCAAATAAACTTGTAACGATGCCAGCTTTTGATAAGCAATGACCTTCTCAGTGAAATTTTTCCACTCAGTCGCTTTAGAATTTACCTCCACCAACAAACACGGTTTTTCCAAATAATAGGCATTAGCGTCGTCTTGCTCACAACCCACCATGACATTGGGGTAGTAATAGGCATCAGCACGTTGCACTCGGACTTTGACTGTCAACATAGTAACGGCGGGGCAGTCAATTAATTTTCCAGCCAAATCCAAGGCAAGCGCCACATTCAACACGATATGGTTATGCCGCCGTGAATTACCTCGCATAGTAAACAGGTTACCTTTCATGTATTCATGGCGTTCTTCCGTGATTTTCTCACCCTCCAGATATTCCGCCTCGCTGATGTAAGCCGGATTATCGGGTGTTATTTTCACTGCCAGCATGGTATCGCTCCTGTCACTACCTGAGCTTTGATCATAGTGCCAACCCCCACCCCACCGCAAGCCACCTCTTTCCCCTCGCCCCTTGAGGGAGAGGGGTGAGGGGTTTCTTCACCGCCCCGGCAACGCCTCCCCCAGAAAGATCACCTGACGGCTACTGCGCACCACCCGCGTTTTGGTCGGGTGCAATTCCAGCCCCATCTGCGTCAGTTTTTTCCCCGCAAACGCCAAAGCCTTTTCCGCCTTGTCTTGTTCCGTCGCGAACAACAGGAAATCATCCGCAAAACGCACAAACGGAATGTGGCTATCCGCCAGCGCCTGATCGAACTCGTTCATGTACAGGTTGCAGAACAGCGGCGAGAGGATAGACCCTTGGGAAATCCCCCGCGAAGTCCCGAACAGGCTGCTACTTTGCACGCCCTGTTTCAGCCACTTGTCGATCAGGTTGAGGGCATCGCCATCTTTGACGAATGCTTTCAGCTTCTTTTGCAGTGGTGCCAGCGGAATGTTGTCGAAGAACTTGCTGATGTCCGCATCCACCAACCAATCCTGCCCAATGCGGATACGTTCGCGGGTTTTCGCCAGCGCCATCTGCACACTGCGCCCGCGCCGGTAAGCGTAACTGTCGTGGTGGAAAATCGCCTCGGCATTCGGCTCCAGCACAATCAGCAAGGCACGCTGCACCAGCTTGTCCTTCAGGTAAGGCGCGGAAATGACCCGCTGTTTGCCGTCCGGCTTTGGCACGGTAAACTGGCGCACCGGCTCCGGCTGATAACGTCCAGAAAGCACTTCTTCCCGGCATTGGAGCAAATGGCGCATCAGGTTACGTTGCAACTGGTCACGACTCACCGTTACCGACCACGGCGTATGCTCGGTTTTCAGCAGGTTCCACGCCTTGTCCACAATGTCCGGCTGCATCGCCGTTTCCAGAATACTCATGCTGTGTTCTCCTGGTTATCCACGGATTTCAACTGTTCACGCAAGCGCATCACCTGCCCATTGATGATTTCCGACAGGGTGGCATGAGGCCAATCACTGCCCGCATCATCCGCAAACGGGCGCGGGCAATGCTGGCGCAGGTTCGCCCACGTCGCATAAAACACCGGGCGGGCGGCTTTGCTCAAACGGCAGCCCTCGGTGTCGCGGTAGTAAAAACTGTCCTTATCCAGATGGGCGCTATGCAGCAAGCTCAGCACGAAAGCATCGACAATCGCGCGGAAGCTTTCCAGCACATCCAGCGGCAACGATTCGCGCCCCGGATAATCTTGATGCAAAAAACCCAGCGCCGGGTCGAAACCCGCCTGAAGCACCGCATGGCGCACTTCCCCCAACATCAAGGTGTAACCCAGCGACAGCAGCGCATTCACCGGGTCACGCGGCGGCTGGCGGTTACGCCCGGTGAAACCCCACTGCGGCAACGTTTCCGCCAACAGTGCGAACCACGCCGCCGCCACTTGCCCTTCCAACCCGCTCAGGCTATTGATGCTGCTGGCGTTGGGTAACTTGAGCAGCGTTTGCGCCACCTGTTGCTGGAATGCCTGAGTGCGGCTGGCGCTGATGCCATACAGGGTTTGCAAGCGTTGCAAGGGGAGGGTGTAACTGCGCAACTTTTGCTGCACGCAATAAGCTGCGACACTCAGTTGCTTACCCGCCTCGTCAGCACAACGGTGCTGCATCCGCCGTAACGGTAGAGTGGTTGCCAAGCCTGAGCTGATGAAAGCGTGTTGCTGTTTGCCGCGCACATCCACCAACATGGCAGGGACACCGGCATCCGCCAGCGCACGCCACACCGCGCTTTCCACCAGCGGATTGCCGTATACCACCACTTGTTCCAGCATCTGGATCGGGATGGTTTTGGCAGGTTCATCCGGGCGCTCGATGCGTAATGCGCCTGTGGTATAGCGCACCGTGGTTTCCTTGCGGTCAATGACCAGTAGCATGGTAGTTCTCCGTTATGCTTATCCGAACAGTGTTTTCAACAGACGATCCATGACGCCCGGCTCAGGGGCGGCAGAGGTTTTGCTCGCGTACAGCCCTTGCACGGCGTTGCTTTGTTGCCCGGCAGCCCAGATGCTGTGCGGCGAACTCACCGGGTACAGGCGGATGTCATCCTCACGCAAGTGCGCCCGTTCCCGCACGCCCTGCAAGGTTTGGGCAAGATCAGCCGCTGAGCAATGCAGCAGGAACACCGATTTCTGCAAGGGCACGGCGCGTTTTTTCAGGTAGTAATGCACTTTCTGCAAGCGTTTAAGGTCGCGCACGTCATACGCGAGGATGTGCCATTGCTTCATGGTTTAGCCCTCGTACCACAGGGGTGACTGGAAATGATGGTTCTGTTTGACCGCCGTCACCATGCGCGGGGCGCGTTGTTTGTCCATCCACGCCAGCATCAGGCTGTCTTCCTGCGGGTCGATCAAATCCGTCAGTTGCAGGAACAACTCTTCCGCCTCACGTGAAGCCAGTTGGCATTCAAACAGCGAGTATTGGGAAGCCAGCCCCCACGCTTTCAAGCAGCGGTGTACCTGGCGGCGGCGGGCGTCGCCCACGATGTCGTAGGCAATAACGGCGATGTGGCGTTGCATGTTTAACCTTCTTGCAGCATGTTGGTGTGGAAGTTGTCGGCAGTGCCGATCACGGCGCTGTCGAGGGCGCGGCGCACGCCATCCGCGCCGATGAAGAGCGTGTTGTCGTGCTGGTTGTGTGCCGCGCCGCAGCGTTTGTGGAAGACGCGGTGCTTGCCATCTGCGTGCAGCCACTCGCCGTCGGCATGGCGGGTGTAACCGAGGTTTGCCCAGTTGACGGTGCGCAGGTTGGCGGTGCAGGTGTCGTGACCGAACATCTCGATCACTTTGCAGTCGACGCCGAGTTCACGGGTGCGGGCGACGAACGCGGCGGTTTCCTGCACGTCGCGCAGCGGGTGGTTGACGCGCAGTTGCAGCGCCGGGAACTGCTGGGCGTGGCGGATGCTGGTCAGCACGTCATGGATGTCGATGCCCATGCTGGCCTGTTGTGTTGCCGGGTCGAACGAGTCGATGTGCATTTTCAGCTCGTCGAGGTAGGGCAGCGCTGCTTGCAGCAGTTGTGGGTGGCCGACGTGCGAGTCCATCGAGACGTGCGTGCCGGTGGCTTTGCACTGGCGGGCGATGTCGCCCACTTGCTTGTGCAGGGTCGGCTCACCACCGCTGAGGATGATTTCGTCTGGCACGATGCCCGCCGCCGCCAGCTTGCCGAGGATGGCACTGATGGTGCTCAGGCGCAGCAGCGACGCACCTTGTTTGCCTTGGCCTTCGTTGTGGCAGTAGGTGCAGGTCGCGGTGCAGCGACTGGTCAGCAGGAAGCGGATTTTCAATGCCATGCGGAATCACCTCGTTGGTTGTTATGTTATTGGTTGACAAGGTTGGGCAACCCGGTGAGGAGCTGCCCGGTGGTGTTGTGTCAGCGGCGTTTGTTGCGGTGCTTGCGATCGCACTTGTGTGCCGCGACTGCGGTCAGCACGGTGGCAGCGATGGGGAGGATGACCTCTGCGATGATGGGGGCTGCGAGGAAAGGTAACATGTGTTTCTCCTGGGTTTGTTTCGGTTAGCTTGGTTATAAAGCGGCTTTGCAGCCGCCGGGGTGAGTTTGCTCAGTCGTCATCGCAGAGGATGATGGTGACGAGAGCAGTGACGATGGTAAGAATTAGTGGCATGTGTGGCTCCTTGGTTTGTTGTAGGGGGTTCAAGTTTACCGTGTTGTTTGGGATTTCCCTTGGATGGCAAGCTTGTCAGGCTGCCATCTGTCGGGGTGTGTGGTGTGGTCAGCGCCTGATGATGATCTCGATGACTTTCTTGATCAGTTCGCAGGTCGGGTCAGGGGTGCATGGGGGGATCATGGTGTTCTCCTTGGTTTGTTTCAGTGTGTGTAGATTAAGGGATTCGTTGGTTTTTGTTGGGGTTGGCAAGGTTGCTAACTCGCCCCCTTGCTGTGGTGGTTGCGCTTAGCGCAGGATGATGTCCCACCAGTCCGGTGCGTTGTCGCAGGGCAGACGCAGCGGGTTGCGGCGAAGGTCGCTGGGCAGGTGTGTGGCGTGATTGAAGAGGTTGTTCATGTCGCTGTCCTTATCTGTTGTTTCGATGAGGACAGTATGAGTGGCAAGCGGGTTGCCGGTGAGGATTACAAACTTGCCAACGGGAATGCAGCAAACGGCAGATGGATATTTTCCGGGGTCACTGCATTCAGTAACCCATAGGTAATCACACTTGCGTGTTCCCTTGGCTGGATCACGTAATGGCTGGCGGCTTTGTTAAGGGAGTGCTCCAGTGCAGTATTACAATAGTTGATGTGCGGGCGCAGGTAATCCGCCGTCAAACCAGTGCCTTCGATGGCTGTTTCCATTTTGTTGATGCCTTTTTCACCGTGCAACAGGCGGTAAACTGCCAATAGTTCCTGGCTGTACTGATGATTGCCGCCATCATCCTTGCTTTTGTAGTGAATATCGCCCAAACCATCGCGGCGGCGCAGGAGCAGCCAGACATACACCGCCAAACTGGTGGCTTTGAATTTTGGGTGTTCCACCTTGATGTCGTTGGCGTAGAGTTGCTTATTGACTAATGTAACATTGATAGCGGAAAACTGGCGTTGTACTAGTTCCACCGCGCGGTTAAAAGTGTACTGGCCTTCGCTCAGTGCCTTGGCAAAGCCCAGCCCTTCGCGCAGGCGCACAAACGGAATATCAGCCAATATAATGGCAATGTCAGCGTTAGGTGTAGGGTAAAAAAAATCGCGGCGAATGCGGCTTTCATCCACCAACACATGTGACATACGGTCTTGCATCCGCCCGAATAGCGAGATGGCATAACCCAAGTAATAGGTCATGGTTTTGCGCCCACCTGCAATGGAAACGTGCAGGCTGGTACTTTCATCAGCAGTAAGCCTGTGTACTAGGGCGGTAATAAAGTCGGCTGTGGCGGTATTATCTGTTTCCGTTTGAATATCAGGTAGTTCATGCCCGTTGTGCGTGATGACGTGGATGTGATCGTCCGGCAATTGTGGCATGGGAAACTGGTAAGTCATACACAGTTGCGCCAGCGCTCCCTTCTCACCCAACAGGCTTTCCTGCAACTTTTGCTTGCCACTGGCTGTGGTGATGATGTGGATTTCGGTGGGCACATAAGGCGGGTGCTGCTGGCTGAGAGCATACAGCGTTTCGGTAATAATAGCGGGCGAATGCCCCGCCAACGTCAGCAGTACGCGCCGTTCAAAATCTTCCGGGTTGGTTTTCGTAGTGGTCATGTTGATAGCTCTTGTTGTGGTTATTTGCCGAGGGTGCGCCAGTTTTTGATGAAGTCGCCAAGGGTGGAACGTAGCGATTGCTCGCTTTGCAGCACTTTGGCGGATTCTTGCCGCCAGCCTTTGACGCCATGCGCCATGCCGTTGCGGATGTCGCTGAGGCGTGCAAAGCGCCCATCGGCTTTTTGCATGGCTTTGCGGTTGTCTTCGCGTTTGTCGTTGAAGTCGCTTTGTTGTTCGGGCGGCATGGAGGCACTTAAGCAGGCTTCTTGCGTGAAGATGCTGGCGCGGAGGTAGTCGCCTTGGCGGTAGTAGGTATCGGCAAGTGAGGCTTCCCATTCGGCGCGGCTGGTGGGTTTCCACCATGAGAGGCGTTTTTGCAGTTCGTCACCGAACAGGCGCAAGAAGGCTGAACCGCGCCGTTCCAGTGCGGGTTTTAAGCCGCTCAAACAGGCGCGGGCTTTGACGACGTTGGTGGTGCGCTCAAAGAAAGCGGCTTCGCGCAGAGTATTGCATTCGTTTTCGTTCCAGCCTTCTTTGGGGAGCAGCTCGGCAAACGGGGCGTAGTTACCGCTGGCATCATAGGCGGCGAATGCTTGTATCCAGTCCATCGTTTGCAGTAAGCCGCGCAGGTTGAGGACGGGGGTTTTAGCGGCTAGGGTGTTTCTGTCGGTGGTCATTTCGAGTGCGCCGTAATAGAGGGCGCTGACGTGTACTTGTTTGACCCGTTCGAGGTAGTGGGCGGCGACCAAGCCTAGCATGGGCAAGTGACGGAAGCCGTGGGTCACATCCATGACCACTGCTTGTCCGGCGGGAACATGGGTGGCGATGGTGGAGAGGATAGCAATTTGCTCGTCAGTGTCACGGGCATAAGGGATGATTTTCATCTCGACAGGGCAGCCGAGGTGTTGTTCGATCAGTGGCGCGAATTGGAGGAGGGTTGCTTCATCTACTGCGTCTCTTTGTGCCATGTCCATTAGGCGTAAACGGGCATCCTCTTGTTGACCGTCGGTGGCGTGGGCTTCAATGAGCACATCCCACATGCTGCCTGAGGTGCCGAGTAGCAGGATTTTTTCAGGGCGCAGGTGTTCTGCAAGGGCAAAACCAAAGTAGGCTGTTGTGTAGCTTTTGCCATCAATCTGATAGTTGGCGGTGCTGTAGCCTTTGCTGGAGGCGACCGTATTTTTTCCTAAGAAGCTGATCAGGAGCGGCTGTGTCATGTGGGTGTCTCTTCATAAATGGTATTGATGGCGATCAGTATACCAAGAAGAGCAGCATTTGAGCAGTTGGCAAGCTTGTGAAGGGGGGCGTTATATTTGTCTGAACTGTGATTCACAGGATTAGTGTGATGAACTGGATGTGGGTTGCTCTCTTTAATCACACTAATCCTTTAATCATAAAAATCAAAGTTCAGACAATTAAATCAGCTCGGCAATCAGGTGGTGCTTCTTTGTAGGGGCGTATTGCATACGCCCTCTTTGGTTCATTGCCACCCCTCTTAATCCCTTTTAAATCAGGGCGGCATTCAAAC
>NZ_KK211259.1:13145-42310 GCF_000621325.1 Thiothrix lacustris DSM 21227
GCGTCTTAATCCCTTTTAAATCAGGGCGGCATTCAAACCCCGCCGTTCGTCGGAAACGCTGTGGTTTCAACAACTTGCGGTGTATGAATTTTGACATCAAATCGGTGTTTCAGAGTTAGCATTTTCAGGCTCGCGGATTGAATGCATATTGACTGGTTTCTCAGCAAATAAGCGGTTGGCAACTTGTAAAAGAGCACAAATAAGCAGCCTTACTTGTTGCAAACATTATAAGCAAAAACCACTTATGTGGCTATTACTTTTTAGTTTTTCTGTGCCGAATAGCCTTCCAGCCGCGCCCCGTAGGTGCGCATATTTTCCGCTGTCAGCTCCTTGCCCCGCGCATCCGCTGGCAGCTCCAGCGTCAGGTGGAAATAGTCCCCGCCGCGTGCATTCACTTCCGCCACCAGATTGATCGGCAGCGTGCCGAGCACCCGGTCGCCCGGCTGCACGATGTCCACATCGAAATGCGCCAGCCGCTCATCAACGTGGAAGCCTTCCGATTCTGCCCAAGCGACCGCGCCGGGGTGGCGCGAGATGAAATAGGTGGTCATGTGTTCCTCTTGTTGTGGTGTCAGCAAAAAACGCAGTGTAAGGGCAGGGGCTGGGTTTGGCGAGTTTGGCAAGCTTGTCTGATGCTATACTGGGGGCATCCACTTTAGACAGGCTTGACGGCATGGAAAATTTACTCAACCTACCCATCGGTATCCAGAGTTTCAGCGAGTTACGTACCCGCAACATGCTGTACGTGGATAAAACCCAACCAATATACCCTCGACTACCCCAATAGCGAAGTGCGCGAATCGTTACGCGGAAAAGTATCGCGCCGACCCACGCCCGAAGGTGTTAGTCGGCATTAACTTTAGCAGTGAGGCGAAGACGGTGGAGGGGTGGAAAACGGAGGTGTTGGCGTGATAGCAGCCACACATCAATTTCATGGCCTCATTCAAACAGCTCAATCTTCAACATTTCTTTCTTGGCAACATATGCATACACTTTAACCCCTTTTCCGGCTTTCATTGCCTTGACCGAAGCTTCGGGTAAAATGGCCAGAAGTTCAGCAGATTTATTGCCTGTTGCGAAGGCAAGCTGTTGCCCGCTGCGCTCAAGGTAGAGTGATTGATTACGGGCATTGATTTTCAGATAACCCTCCAGCCGTTCAGCATCACTAAGCGCGGCCGCTTCTTGCAGGGCTTTGACCTGTTGTTGCTGTTTTTCCGGGTCGATCATTCCGCCGTAACCCGTAGCTGTTTTACCGCCTGCACCCGTTTGTTCCAATGCCCGTTCCAGCACATCCATAACGTCTGCAAGTTCAATCGCAGGGCGTTTGCCTGTATTGGGGTATTGGCGCAAAGCAAAGCTGAATTGCAGGGTAATATCTTGCGCCGCTAAAAACGAGACGGGTACAGGGTCATGCCAATCGGCGGGAACGGCTTCGGCTGTACCTGCTGCTTGATCTGTGCCGCCTTTTTCGTACCACTTGCCCATGTGCGGGGTCATGATGTCGACCACCAGTGTCACGGGGCTGATGGGGAGAGCATCAAAGAAAACCAGCTCACCCGCTTGGGATGCATAGCCATCCGCAGAAGGATTTTTATCGGTGCTACCAAACCATTGCAGCAAGAGTTGCTGTTTGTTTTCCTGAGTGTCATCCAGCCAGTTTTCGATGTAACTACGAACCAGACCTTTAACAGCCGCCCCTGTCAGGTAAGGCACACCCAAGGTCGGATGCCACGCAAAACCGTTTTCTACCGGATGCGGATTACCCATGCCGGTGACAAAGTGCCAACTGGCTTTGAAGGCATGGCTTTTGCCTTGCAGACTGTCAGCCAGTTTCATCTGCGCTTGGGCATGACTGGCAAGTTGCTTGGCATCGCCGACTTTTTTGTTGCTGAAGTGTTTCAGTAACCAGTAAGCGTTGCCCATCTGATGATTATGGGTGGTTGGTTTCAAAACCTCCCAATGGCGATGGTCATCATATTGGTCGAAAAAGCGCTCGAACCACAGGCCGAGATTACCGTCCTTGTCGCAGTTGGTCGGTTTATCACAGTTGGCATATAACGGTGCTGTCATTGATTATGCCCCCCGTTGTCATCGCCATCGGTCATGAAGGCTTTGGCGAATTTCTTTACCCAGTCCATCAGGGCTTGGGCTTCGGCTTGGGCAAGACGGTAAGCGTGCATGTCTTTCGTGGTAATGCCTGTCAGCAGATTGTCACAGCCTGCATACGGCTGCCCCGTTTGGCACAACCAGCCGGATAGGAGGGTATATAACTCACCATGTGTGCCGCCCTTGGATTTGAAGAAAGCAGCAGCTTGCCCCAAACCATTCATGTGAATCATCGCGGGCAAGCTGGATGCGTAACTCTTGTATTCCTTCTTGTCCACGTTGCGGCGTAAGGCAGCTTCGACTTGTTCAAGGGCATATTTTGCGCGTTGTTGCTGGATCGTTTGCATCATTTACCCCCCAATGCTTTGACTGCGCACCAGCCCATGCCGACGGTTTCATTGCCACCGACTTGCAGCCACGGTTGTTGGGTAAATAAGCCGGTGACAGCACCCAGAATAGATTCGGCTGGCATTTCAGCATTTTGTGCACGGGCTTTGGTGGCGCTTAAACCAACATACAACAGGGTTTCAGGTGGCAAGGTTTCTTCATACCACAACGCACCGTTGCGCACGGTTTTGGTGTCGGAATCAATCGCAATGTGTGCGTTTACCGGGGTGGCGTGTTGGCACAGATGCGCGAACATATCGTTGCTGACAATCACCAATTGCTGTTGCAATGCTGTTTCTGCGTCATCACGTTGCATCAGGTTTGCCAGTGACTTGATCAGCCCATCCAGATTCTGCATGTTGGCATCGAAGCGGTATTCTTCCAGAAACAATGCGCCGTCTTTAGTTTGCTGGGGAACAACCGCATTATCGCCAGTGACGGCAGGAATGGATTCTTGTAAGGCTTTCATCCCAAAACGTTCGGCATCGCGCTTAAAGCGTTTCAACGCATCCGGGCAAGTCACCCATTTGAATTGTGAGGTGAGGGAACGGATAGGCAGCAGTAGTAGCCGCGCATCGCTGACCATGATTGCACCAGCATGGTCGCTGGCGTTTTGGGTAGTGGGGCCAAAAACACAAATGACGCTGTTATTGTCTTTGCCGTATTGGGTTTCAGCACGGGTACGCAATGCGCCTTTCATGGCAGAACCAAAGACACAAGGCCAGCCGTTATGCCCTTCGCGCTGAATCGGCAGATCAATAACGCCTGTGTTTGAGCCTGTGCCTGCGTGGATCGAGGTTTGTGCCAGTAAGCCCAGAATAGTGTTTGCTTGTTGCATGGTATGTTCCCTTTAATCTTTTAACCACAGCCCAGCCGCCAGATGACCGTAGCCATACGCGCTGAGTTCGCCGATTTGTGTGTTGTGTAAGGCTTTGATTGCCGCTTGTGTGTCGCCGTTTTTGGCCTTACAGAAAAATACGCTGCCCGCCGGAATCAGGCTGGTGACGGCGCGGGGTTGGTGTTTTGCCATATCCCAGCCGCCTTCGCGCAAGGCTTTGCCCGTGACCGCGCCGTGTAATTCCAGCTCGATACCGTTAAGTGTGCCTGTCCAGATAGTTTGGTTGTCACGTTCTTCGCGGCTAAAACCGAGATGCGCGGCTTGCGGCATATTCAGTGGTGTCAGCAGGTACAGTAGCAAACCTTGGGTATTGCCATTGGCATCGGGTGCTTTGGGCAAGTGATTGCTGGTCTGTTTTGTCTCTATGCTGGCAGTACGCCCTTCGCCACCCAAACGGATGATGGACTTGGCAGGCATCGTTTCAGGCAAACCTGCGGTATCCAGCTCAACCGATAATCCTTGATGCGGCCTGATGTGCTGGGTTTGATAGAGCAAACCTTTTTCAACGGTGCGGGTGCTGTTGTCGCGGGCAATGCCGACTCGTGATTCACGCTCGAACAGGTCGCTGGCTTTCTTGATGTGTTTGGGGTCGGGTTTGCCGCCGCTCAATACGGCACTTAAGCCGTCACTGGTAAGCCAAGTGTTTTCGAGCGGTTTACTGCCTTTGGCATCGTCATTGTCGGGGAGTTTGGGCAAACGTACCTGCTTATCTAAATCGCACCAAATGCCTTTGCTTTCCAAGGTCAGGCGGTAAAAGCTTTGATCTTTTTGCATCAGTAACAGTGGCGCAGGGTAGAGGCGTTCACGTTTGCCATCTGTTTCCCAGGCCAGCCACGCGCCTTGAAAATGTAGCTTGCCTAAGTCATCGCCAAAGCCAATATCGGCAACGCTGGGATGATTGGCATCAAATTCGCGCCAATCAACGTTCAGGTGTTCGCCAATCAGGGTGCGGATTGCGCCTGCCAATGTCCGTACTGGCGGTGGGAATACGCTTTGCAGTTCGCCCATCGACTCCATCGGGCGGGATTCGCGGAAAAACAGCGTGTCAGTGGCGTTAAAACTGAGTGTGACTTGCCCATTCGTATTCACGGGTTTAGACATTGCCTTTTCGCTCTGAACTTTCGGCTTGTGCTTTTTATTCTTGCTCATCGTTCTACCCCTTTTTGTGACAAGAAACGCACCAGTAATGCACCCCCAGCTTCTAGCCGTTCGCTACGCTGCCATTTTGTGGTGTCGGTTTCTTCAATATTACGAGTGACAGGACGGCACTGAATCATCAGTGGGCGGATACGGTCTTTGGCTTCATTCATCGTTTTTAAGTCAGACTTGCCGGAGTTGAGATACTCCATCGCCATCAATGCTAGTGCGTTCCCATCTGTTAAAACACGTTCTTGTTTTTTGGTGGGGTCGGGGTTGAGTAAATCAAACCGTTCGCGGATTTTGTAGAAAAACTTGCTGGAAAACTGTTCTTTATCCTTTGCAATATTCTGGAAGGTAGTAGCAATGTCTTCCAGATAGGTATTGCCCGTCTCAGGATTCAAAGCGATTTCCCACGGTTGTGCCCACTCTATTTGCAAGCCGCCCGGTTTCCACACGCGGATGGCGAGTGCATCGCGCCCGCGCCCGTCTTTGGCAACTTCATCCAGCAAGTGATGCGCGTCTTTCAGCACTTTGGTCAACGGGGTCTTGATGTGAGCGAACTCAATTGCACCTGAGAGTGTGGTAGGGATGCCCGAGTCTTGGAAACAATCCATATAATGCTTGCGCAGTTCTGCGGCGCAGGGAATCGCATCTTCCAGCGGGAGGATTGCCAGCACGTCATCACCGCCTGCATAAATCAGAAAGCCGTTGTGCTTTTGTACTTTTGCAGGAACGCCGTCGGTAAATTTCGCCAAACCGGTTGTGATGGCGGTTTGTTTCTTCAAGTCACTCATGTGCTTGCCGAGTGAGTCACCGTCCATCAACAAGATGGCGTAAAACGGTGAGACAGGTTCAATGTCAGCACTTTTGTTGATGGCTGCCAGTTTGTTTTGGACTTGTTTGGCTTGTACTTGATCAGCGAACACGTTTTTGTTTTCCAGCATATTGCTGAAGAACACGTTACCGTCGAGCGAGCGCAGGCGTTTGAAGTCCTTGGCATTGGGCAATTGCTCCAGACAGTGGATATTGGTTTCCCATTCACCGTATTCCCTGCCAGTCAATGCAGCCGCAGCATCGTGAAATTCCTGCAAGGCACGCGGTTCTGCTTTCAGAGCTTGTTCCAGCCAATGCACAGCAGCCATGTAGGTGACGGATGGAACAGCACTCGGCACTTCCCACCCCTTCAGTTGCCAACCCTGCGACATTTTGTGATCAATCAGTTTGAAATGGCGGCTGAAGCGGCGTTTGACAAAGGCAATGGCACACAAGGCTTCGTTTTCCGCCAAGTCACTTTTCATGCCGTAGCGCCCATTGTCACGCACGCTTTTCCAGAACTTGTTCATGTCCGCCTTGTTCGGGCTGAGTTCGCCGGAAAGCTCTTGCCAGCCATCCATCATGGAGCATTTCACACCGGGTTCGTTAGGTGGCGTGTAGGTGCGCCAGTTTTTGCGTTTATCCAGCGCAGAACTGTCGTTTTGCTCAGGAGTGATGACCCAGCTCATATCCCAGAAACTACCGATTTGCCGTTCCCAGATGAGGGATGCCTCACTTGAAGGGCTGAAATCCCCCAGGTCACGTTCCCACACTGAATCTGCCAAAGCTTTCCATGCTTCCTGCACAGCCTCAACAACCTGTTCCGGTTTGAATGTGTCGGGGTTAACAGCCGCGACTAATCCTTTAAAACGGTTGGGAATGCTGCCTTGCGTGGGCTTATTGCTCTTACCCTTACCGATTAACCATGCCATGTAATCTTCGTCAGGCTTAGGAAATTCAACCTTTCCATCCTGATGCTTCACCGCTTGAATCGCGACGGCTGCCAGCCATGACAGAATGAAGGAGCCTGCCCAGAAATCACGGGTACGGCGAGCTTGCGAAACGAAACCTTGCACGGGGCCGAGGGTGAAGTGGAAGTAGTGTTGTTTGTTATCGCTCATACCAATACCGCCGAAGGTAATTTTTGCAGAAATTGACTCGCCAAAGAATAATCAACGCTTGCCAAAGCAGTATCGGTGTGGAACTCAGCAGGAAGAAACAATGTTGCTCCCACAAATTGCGAACCGACTGGGTGGACATGGAATAACAAGGGGCTGGCACGCCGTGCATTGCCCTCCAAGGCTGTTCCACCTGCATAAGGCATCCCAAAAACCCGTTTTTTAGAACCACGCAAATCACTGGGCTGACCGCGATAATCTTTAAAGGTTTGCCCCAATATTGCATGGGCTGAACGGGCATTACTGGCAATTTTTGCACTGATGCTGAACTGCGTTTCCTTACAAAGGGAAGTGAATGGCGCTTGCTTGATTGTCGCTAAACGATAGCTTGAAAACAGTTTGCTAACGGCTGCTTGGTAATCCGTAACGGCAGCAAACTTCAGCGAAGTGCTGTCCAGTGATTCAATGGCGATTGCACCAAATGCACGTCTTGCTCTGCTTCCCAAGCCACCTAACAAACCCCAGGCTGTTAAGGCGTCGCGTAGCTGTTGCTGACTCTCGGCCGATACGTCGGGTAAACACAGGAGTTCTACACCAAACGTTTGGTTTTCAGTGATGTATTCGCGGTGAGGCTGGAAATTGTCTCTTGCACGATTACCGCTTTCCCACAGTCCAATCCCTAAATACCCGCTAGGATCATTGCCACTATGTGGCCAATCGGTAGCATGGGCGAATTTTAGCGAGTTGGTATTAACCCGCAGGGTAAAACGGGCAGCTTTGCCGTTGTCGGCGGATGTGCCAAATAGGGCACTCTCCTCACGGTGCAGACGTTGTAAAGCAGCCGTATCTGATTGGATTTCAGCGCGAATCTGTCCCCAATTTAACGCACGCCACCAAAACCGTAATGCGCCTTTCACAGAAGCAGGCGATATGCCCGATGCTTTTTGCTCTGCGTCCCCAATGAACATAGGCGTAACGATGCGATACGTCGCTTTGATGACGTGCGGCGCTTTGAAAGCTAATGCCATAACAGCCCCTTTGTGATAAACCCAATAAATGATATTTATGATTTTTAACTAAACAGCACCGCCTGTCACGGATGACAAGCTTGTCAAACCTAGCCCTTCATGTCTGCCAAGCCGACCAGCCCTTACTGGCTGATTCCAACGCTATCGTCCAGCCTTGCGCTGGCGACAATACCGCTGGGGGCGTTTTCTCCCACGGGTCACTAAAAAATGTGGCTTCAAATTTTTGTAAGCCTGTCACTATTCCACGGTAGAGCCAGACCCCATACACACCGATTCCCATCTACCAATCCCCACTGAATTTGTTTGTTACGTTGGGTTGGAATCAAGCAAGCTTTGCACCAACCACCGTGCTGTCCATATCCGAATTACCCAAGCTAGCCACGATGATTTTTCTTTTTTTATACCAGTGTGGATTTGTTAGCATCCTGAAGTTCTTCGCAGGCTTTTGCTCGGATAAGACTTGGCTTAAGTATTCCTGAATAATTCAAGGTTTGCCGTGACAAGAGTCACACTACCGCCAAGTTCGGGTGAAAGTCGAGTGCATCCAGCGGTAGGTTGAGGCCAAAGTGGGTACGTGGTTTGCTGCCGTGCGGCTGGATAAGGTAAGGCTCGGCCGCTGCCATGCCCAGCGCTTTTTTCAGCGCTTTGTGGGTGTGGGATTTGCGTTCCTCAAACCACGGTTTGGTGATGCCGTCGCGCAAGGCCAGCGCGACTTGTTCGTAACTGCCGGTTTGCCCGTGCAGGCGTTGGTAAATGTGCAAAAATTGGCTGGCCAGATCGGGGGTTTCTGGCGTTGTCCAATGCACTGGGGGTTGGTTTTGCGCACAGCGGTGCAACATCCACGCATAAAACGCCAGTTGCACCGGCGGCATGGGGACGGCAACCCCACCGCAGTGCAGGCTGGTTCGTTGCCAATCCAATTGCACTTGCACCGGGTCGAAGCGGCGTTGCGCGGCGTGGATCGTGGTGCTGAACGTGCTGTTGCCTTCGAGTAACTCGGTCGGTAAACCTTCACGCAAGCGCACGAAGGGAATGTCCGCCAGCGTGACCTCCACCTTGGCGGCATCAAAGCCGCTGCCATCTTCGCGCATCACCCAGACCGGGCGCGGTGGCGGGTAGTAAAATTCGCGGTTGAAATAATATTCGTCTTCGATCAGCACATGGCTGAGGCGGTCTTGCGGCCTGCCGAACAGCGACAGCGCGTAGCCGATGTAATACGTCATGGTACGGCGTCCACCCGACAGCGAGACGTGCAGGCTGGTGTGCGGGTCAGCGGTAAAGTGCCGCACCGTGCGGGTGATGAAATCGGCGGCGTGGGTGTTGTCGGTGCCGTTGCGTACATCCTCCAACGCTATGCCTTGCGCATCGGTAATCAGGTGGATGTGGCTGGAGTCGAAAGCTGGCGGAGGCAAGGCGTAATCCGCACACAATTTCCCCAGTTCATTCTGGCGAGTGGCGCACAAACCAGCACGCACATACTCAGCAACGCGTTGGGTGGTGATGATATGCACTTCGGTGGGCAGCCACGGCGGGTCAGTTTGCAGCGCCAGCGCGTAACAGGTTTCGGTCACAATTTGCGGGGAATAGGCAGCGACCGCGAGCAGGATGCGGCGCGGGTACGTATGGGGCAGAGTAGGGTGCGGCTGGTTCATCGGGGAAAGTATAAGTGGAAATGGGGAAGAAATCCCCAGGGACTATGCCAGCGTCACTTGGCGTTCTGTGTAGGGGCGTATTGCATACGCCCTCTTCGGGGGATTGTCTGAACGGTGATTGATGGGATTAGTGTGATTAACGGGATGTGGGTTGTTCTCTTTAATCACACTAATCCTTTAATCATGAAAATCAAGGTTCAGACAATTAAATCAGGGCAGTCTTCAGAGTCAATCTGGCGTACTGTTCTGTATGCGCGAAGAGTTTTAATCCCTTTTAAATCAGGGCGGTCTTCAGAGCCTCTGCGCCTTGCTTGTTGCTTGCAACGCTGGGTTTTAATCCCTTTTAAATCAGGGCGGTCTTCAGAGCAAAAGCGCCTTGCTTGTTGCTTGCAACGCTGGGTTTTAATCCCTTTTAAATCAGGGCGGTCTTCAGAGAGAGATTGTCAAACAACCACCTAAGATGATCAGGTTTTAATCCCTTTTAAATCAGGGCGGTCTTCAGAGTGCTCAAAAAGAGCAAAGCAAGTTACCCGAAGTGACGTTTTAATCCCTTTTAAATCAGGGCGGTCTTCAGAGTCTTCTCATCACGAACAAAGGATTGAGTGGGCGTTTTAATCCCTTTTAAATCAGGGCGGTCTTCAGAGATCCAGCTACTACGCATCATCAGCATTCGATCGTCTTAATCCCTTTTAAATCAGGGCGGTCTTCAGAGAGCGGCGCAAGCAGCATTAGGGCGACAATCGAAGGGTCTTAATCCCTTTTAAATCAGGGCGGTCTTCAGAGGTCTTGATAACCGAAACAATATGACGCTGGCTTGGTCTTAATCCCTTTTAAATCAGGGCGGTCTTCAGAGTTTGTACGGAATGACTGACCTCAGTAAATGTCGTCTTAATCCCTTTTAAATCAGGGCGGTCTTCAGAGAAAAAGCTATTGCGATTCAGTTTTTCCAGAGGAGTCTTAATCCCTTTTAAATCAGGGCGGTCTTCAGAGTTTGCAGCAATTTTTATGTTCTCGCTTTTTGGCATGGTCTTAATCCCTTTTAAATCAGGGCGGTCTTCAGAGGGCTCGTGTCTAATCGGCCTTTTGAATCAGTGGGTTACAGAGACCCTTAGCAGGAAATCGGCTGTATAAAAAGTTGCCTTGCTATAAAATTAACCGAGTTAGGTTTTTAAACAGCTCACACCGTGCGCCGACTGTGTGGATAGATTGATATTATACCAAACGCTTGCCCGATGAAAGGTCGATTTCAATCTTCCTTTGTAACAGGTGGGCAGAGGGGATTTTCTTCTCCCTCACCATGCAGCGCATACTCGCCCATGCCCATCACCGCCCCTTTACCCGCGTGTACCCATTGCCCCAGCCACAACCACGGCCAGAAATCCTCCAACCCCGCGCCCGCCAAGGCAAAGCTGCCCACCAGCCCGCCCATTTGCACCTTGTTTTGCTGGCGGTTGGAATAGCGCGACCACTCATGCCAATGCAAGTCCACCGCGTGCAACGCCACGCCAGCCGCCTGTTGGCTCAATGCCTTGAAATCGCCCGGCAGCTCCACCCCCGCATGATAAGCGTGCAACAAGGAAATCCGCCGCATCACCGTATTCATGAAAAGCTGAAAATTGAAACGCCCGCTGCGGATCGGCGTTCCCTCCTGCAACAAGCGTAACGGCGTCTGCAACACCACCCGCACCTGTTCCGGCAACGGCGGAATCAGCGGCACACTGCCCGGCAATGCCTGCAAACTGCCACCGGGTGTATGGATAGTTTGCCACACTCCACCCCCCGCCACGGTTTCCTGCGCCACCGCCTCCAGCGCATAACGCCCATCACCCTTACCGATTCCGCGTTCCCCCACCTGCCGCATGGCATGGATAAGGTAAGGCAAATGCGCAATCGCCGCCCCCAACAAGGTCAAATGCAGCACAAAGCTTTCCCCCGGCGCATATTGCCGCCCCGACGTAGCCAACGGTTGCATGATATAAGGGTGGGGCGCGGCGCTGACCTTTTGCAGCAAAGGCTCATGCCCCGCTGGCGTCTCAAACACCTGACTGTAAACGCACGAACGCCACAACAAACAGTTGCGGCAATCAGGTTCACGGGTAATACACACGGTATGGCGCAGTGCATGACCAAACGCGCCCCGCCACGTCGAGCCAGCATAAGCCGGGAATTGGATGGAAGTCAGCGCCCGAAACGCAAAACGGTAACGGGTGACAGGTAAGCTGAAATCGGGCATGGAAAGTTACTTCTTCGGCTTCAACGTACCCATAATGCTTTCTTGCATCTTCTGCCAAGTTTGCACGTTTTGCTCGCCGACTTTCATCCACGCATCCAGCGGTGTGCCGGTCAAAACCTTGTGCATTTGTTCCTGCATAGCGCTTTGCTGGCTGGTAAACAAACCGACACTTTGCTCCATGTATTCCATGAAGCCCTTGCGGGTAGCGTCACTGTAATTGCGGATGAATTGTTCCAGAATGTCAGCGCTAAACAACGGTTGCCCGCCCGACTCCTGTTCCATAATGATTTGCAGCAAGATGCTGCGGGTAATGTCATCGCTCGATTGCCGGTCGATGACTTTGAAAGGCGTTTCCGCCAACACCAAATCGCGGACATCGCTCAGCGTGATGTAACAACTCTGGGTAGTGTCGTACAAACGGCGATTCGGGTATTTCTTGATAATGCGTTCTTCGGCCATAGGATCTTCGTCAGTGCTACTGTGATGAAATAAATAAAATTAACGGCTGCTGCGTGAAAGCAGCTTCTGAAGGGGATTTTATAGGTTAACGTTTTGTTATGTACACAAAAACAGTATGGCAATGCACAAAAGTGGTGAATAGAAGGGGGGGAATTGGGGTAGGGGCGTATTGAATACGCCCCTTGAACAATATCAGTGAATGAACTGACCACCGTTGGCAGAGATGTTCGCACCAGTGATGAAACCCGCTTTGTCGGATGCCAAGAAGGAAACGATCGCAGCCATTTCTTCAGGTGTACCCAAACGGCCAACCGGGATTTGCGCAATGATTTTGTTACGCACTTCTTCAGCAATCGCCATAACCATTTCAGTCGCGATGTAGCCCGGTGACAAGGTGTTGATGGTCACGCCTTTGCGAGCCACTTCCTGAGCCAACGCCATGCCGAAACCGTGTACGCCTGCTTTGGCAGCGCTGTAGTTGGTTTGGCCAAACTGGCCTTTTTGACCATTGATGGAAGAAATGTTGATCACACGACCAAAACCACGCTCAGCCATTTCGTTAACGAACTGGTGAGTGACGTTGAACACGCTGTCGAGGTTGGTTTTCATGACCGCAGCCCAATGTGCTGGGGTGATTTTCTTGAAGGTCGCGTCACGGGTGATGCCTGCGCAGTTCACGATAATGTCAACTTGACCGAAATCAGCAATAACCGATTCTTTCAGTTTGACGCAATCGTCATAGTTGCTGACATCGCAAGGGTAGATGGCTACTTCGTAACCCTGCTTGGCTTGCCATGCTTTGGCTTGCTCTTCTGGCTCGAAGTAAGTGGTGACAACTTTGTAGCCATCTTCTGCGAATTGCTTGCAAATCGCGTTACCAATACCGCCTGTACCGCCTGTTACCAGTGCAACTTTACTCATATTCAATACTCCTATGTGTGTTTACCCCTCACCCCAACCCCTCTCCCTCAAGGGGAGAGGGGCTAAGAAAAGGGAAGGTATATATAATCTTTGTTCCCCCCTCGCCCCTTGAGGGAGAGGGGGCTAGGGGGTGAGGGGTTCTTAAACCGCTTCAACGGCCATCGCTACGCCTTGACCGCCACCGATACACAGTGTCGCCAGACCTTTTTTCGCGCCCGTGCGCTTCATGCCGTGCAGCAGTGTGACCAGTACACGAGCGCCGGATGCACCAATCGGGTGACCCAAAGCAATTGCGCCGCCGCTAACGTTGACCTTGCTCAGGTCAAAGCCAAGGCTTTCATTGACCGACATAGCTTGTGCTGCAAACGCTTCGTTGGCTTCGATCATGTCGAGGTCAGCCACTTTCCAGCCTGCTTTTTCCAAACATTTAGTGGTAGCAGGGATCGGGCCAGTGCCCATGATCGCTGGGTCAACGCCCGCGCTGGAGAAGGACACGATACGTGCCATCGGGGTCAAACCGAGTTCTTTAGCCTTGGCTGCGGTCATCACGATCACGGCGGCTGCACCGTCGTTGATGCCGGAAGCATTGCCCGCTGTGACCGAGCCGTCTTTCTTGAAAGCCGGGCGCAGTTTGCCGAGGGAAGCCGCTGTCGTGCCAGCGCGTGGGAATTCGTCCGTGTTGAACACGACCGGGTCGCCTTTACGCTGTGGGATGACGACAGGGATGATTTCTTCGTTGAATGCGCCCGCTTTTTGCGCCGCTTCAGTTTTCTGCTGTGAACTAGCTGCAAACTCATCTTGCGCTTCACGGCTGAAACCGTACTTGTCAGCGATGTTTTCAGCGGTAATGCCCATGTGGCAATCGTTGAACGCACACCACAGGCCGTCCTTGATCATGGTGTCGACCATTTTCCAGTCGCCCATTTTTTGGCCGTTACGTGAGTTAGGCAGAACGTGCGCGGAAGCACTCATGGTTTCTTGGCCACCTGCGATCACGATGTCAGCATCGCCACAAGCGACGGCTTGGTAAGCCAGATGCACGGCTTTCAAGCCACTGCCGCAAACCTTGTTGATGGTCATGGCTGGAACTTCGTTGGGCAGACCCGCTGATAATACGGTTTGGCGAGCCGGGTTTTGGCCAACGCCAGCGGTCAGTACCTGACCCAGAATGACTTCATTGATTTGCTCAGGTTTCAGGCCGGAACGTTCCAGCAGTCCTTTGATGACAGTTGCGCCGAGTTCAGAAGCAGGAATGGCGGCGAGTGCACCACCAAAAGTACCAAGTGCAGTTCTGCCTGCGGCTACGATCACTATATCTTCGCGCATGAAACGTTCTCCTAGGGTATAAAGTAGCTAAATCTTTGTGGTATATGTTCAGGTTGTCAACAATAAGCTGAGATGCTTGCTCTTGGCAAGTCGTAAAGTAGGCGACTGTCAACATTGTTGCGATGCACAAAGTAGCATGTTAAGCTGCTAAAAGACACTATTTTTACGTGGAGGATGGGTACTGTGATGGTAGATTGGTCTGAAGATATGATGAAAAACTGGTCTGATGCACAACGTCGCTATTGGGATGCGTGGTCAGATCTTTCCAAAATGGGGCAACCCGGTCATTCACCCGCTGGGCTTGGTATCCCCGGACTTGGCGCTCCTGGATTCGGTGCTCCTGCCTGGACGCAAGGTCTGGAACAATGGTGGAAAGCCGTCAGCCCACATACAGTACCCGGTGCGTCTACCGACGCTTTCCAGCGCATGGTCGAAATGGGCAAGGTGTACATGAACCTTGCTGAAAATGCTTACAATGCCCAACAAACAGGCAACGCTGATAAAGACACCATCACAACGTGGATGGATTCGATGGAAGCCGGTTTCCGCCAATGCTGCGGTCAGCTTGAAATGGGTAAGTTTGGCGCTCACGGTTTCGGCGTAGGCCAGTCGGCGATGGATAGCTGGCAGCGCGTGCTCAACAGCATGGGAATGCAGGCATTTCAGGAAATGGGCGCGGGTGGTTTCCACATGCCGACATCTGAAAACTGGAGCGAGCAACTGCGCAAAGTGCTAGGGACGCCTGCTGTCGGTTACAACCGCGAATCGCAGGAACGCTTGCAAGCACTCTCCCAACTGAGTGCTAACTATCAGGAAGCGATGGATGATTACCTGAAAGCCTTTGCTAAACAGGGGATCGAATCGGTGCAAGCCTTGCGCGAACGGGTTGAGGCAATGCGTAACGATGGCAAAACAATCAATTCCCTGCGCGAACTCTATGATTTGTGGGTCGATGTCAATGAACAGGTGTACGCCAAGTTTGCCATGACGGATGAATATCAGGTGGTGTACGGCGATTTGGTCAATGCGTTGATGGCGCTGAAGCAAGGCATTAATGCCGAGCTGGATAGCGTGTATGCATCCGCTAACCTGCCCACTCGCACAGAGATGAACGCGGCCTTCGAGAAACAGCAAGCCTTGCGCCGTGAAAATCGCGCTTTGCGTAAACAGTTACAGGAATTGTCCCGCAAGGTCGATGCACTGGCAGCGGCACAAGCAGCGCCTGCACCTGTTGCCCCCAAGGCTGTCGAGCCTAAGCCAGCGCCTGTTGCTGAGCCGCCGCCGATCATGCTGGCAGAAGCTACCCCTCCGGTGGCAAAACCTGCAATCAAAGCGACTGTCGCCACAGCAGCCCCGGCAAAGCCTAAAGCAGCGGCAAAACCCAAAGCCCCTCGCGCTAGCACCAAGAAAGCCTGATCAGCACTGGATATTCAAGGAGAACGAACATGCCGTTTCAAATGCGTCCAGACGAAATTCTGAACGAAGTAAAAACCTTCAATGAAAAGCTCGCGCAGGGTATGACCAATCTGATGGAAGTCGGTGAGATTTCCACCGGCGTTACCCCGTTCGAGGTGGTGTACACCGAAGACAAGCTCAAACTGCTGCATTATCAGGGCACGGCGGAACCGACCAATAAAGTGCCGATGCTGATCGTGTACGCGCTGGTGAACCGCCCCTACATGACCGATATTCAGGAAAACCGTTCTACCATCAAAGGTTTGCTGGATGCCGGGCAGGATGTCTACCTGATCGACTGGGGCTACCCGGATGCTTCCGATCGTTACCTGACTATCGACGATTACCTCAACGGTTATCTCGATAATTGTGTGGATGAAATCCGTGCACGTCACAGCGTCGATGCGGTCAACCTGCTGGGGATTTGCCAAGGCGGTGCTTTCAGCCTGTGCTACAGCGCGATGCACCCGGAAAAGGTCAAAAATCTGGTCACAATGGTCACGCCCGTTGATTACCACACGCCGGACAATATGCTCAGCCACTGGGTACAAAACGTCGATATTGACCAACTGGTCGACACCATCGGCAATATTCCCGGCGAAATGCTCAACTGGACGTTCCTCAACCTGAAACCGTATCAGTTGATGGGGCAAAAGTACCTCGGCATGGTCGACGTGATGGGCGATAGCCAAACCCTGAAAAACTTCATGCGCATGGAAAAGTGGATTTTTGACAGCCCGGATCAGGCTGGTGAGACTTTCCGCCAGTTCATCAAGGACTTTTTCCAGCAAAACAAGCTGCTGAAGGGCGAGGTGCAGATTGGTGATTACACCATCGACCTGAAAAACGTGACTGCGCCCGTGCTGAATATCTTTGCCGAACAGGATCATCTGGTGCCGCCGGATGCTTCACGGGCGTTGAAAGGCGCAACCGGCAGCGACGATTACACCGAGCTGTCGTTCAAAGGTGGTCACATCGGTATTTACGTCAGCGGCAAAGCGCAAAAGACGATTCCGCCCGCGATTGGCGAGTGGTTGACGGCGCGTAGTTAAGAAACCCCTCCCAGCCTCCCCTTATCAGGGGAGGTGTTGGCTGTAGCACGGCATCCTTATGTCTTACCTCCTGCTGTTTTTCTCGGCGCTGCTGGCAGCCACCCTGATTCCTGCCCAATCGGAAGCTTTGCTCGTGAGTTTGTTGCTCAACGGGAAGGATTCGTTTTGGCTGTTGATTGCCGTCGCGACATTCGGCAATACGCTGGGGTCGGTGATTAATTGGTGGCTGGGGCGCTATCTGGAGCATTTCCGGGAGAAGCGTTGGTTTCCAGTTAACGCAGTGACCTTGGAGCGGGCGCAACAGCAGTTTCAGCGCTATGGGTGGTGGGTGTTGTTGTTGAGTTGGTTGCCGATTGTGGGTGATCCACTGACTATGGTGGCGGGGGTCATGCGGATGCCGTTGTTACCGTTCGTGGCGGTGGTGGCAGTGGCGAAGGGCGTGCGGTATTGGGTGTTGGGGTGGTTGGTGATGGGGTAATCCACCCCGCTCATGCTAAACCAGCAAGCATTACTGCATTGACCCGATGCAGCGCCTCGACTGGGAAGAAATTCGCTACCTGATTGGTGCAGAAAAATACTTCGTGCTGCACGCCCCGCGCCAGACGGGCAAAACCAGTACCCTGTTGGCGATGATGGAAGTATTGAACCAAAGCGGTGAATACAACACCCTCTACGTCAATATCGAAGGAGCGCAAGCCGCCCGTGAAGATGCTCGTTGGGGCATGACAATGGTGTGCCAAAGCATCGCTGCCCGTGCCAGTGATTATGGTATTGAGCCAAGTTTACCCGATCTGGCGAAATCAATTCTGGCAGACACTGACCCCGGCGTTGCCGTCTTGCAGAATGATGACCTGCAATACGTGGAAGACTTGGGGCTTATCCGAACAAGCCCGCAAATCGCCATCAGCAACCGCATCTATCAGGAAATCATCCCGCGTGAAATTACCTGGCAATGGCAAGCGACCATTACCCACCAGCAAGCATGGTATCTGACCCCGGAGCGCCGTTTGGATATGGTGAAATTGTTGACGGCTTTCCAGCAGTTTTTCCGCGAAAACTCGGATGTGTGGCTGCAAGGTTTGCCCTACAAGGAAGCAGGGCCGCACTTATAACGACGAATCAAGCACACATCCGCAGCAAAATACCGCCGTTTTGGTACGTGCGCTAACATCAAGCGAAGAACTCGTTTAGGAGCAAACCTAATGCCACCACTAGCACACCCACTCGATTACCTCAGTGTCGACGACTACCTTGCAGGCGAACGCGAGAGCGAACAGCGATACGAATACGTTGAGGGAAATGTGTACGCAAGGGCGGGGGCAAGCACCAACCATAACCGTATTGCGGGCAATTTATATGCGTTGATCTGGAACCACCAGCGCGGTAAATCGTGTTTCCCGATGACCAGCGACATGCTGGTGAAAACCACCGCCAAGCGTTTTCGCTACCCCGACTTGATGGTGGTGTGTGACGATGACCCCTCGCAAGATACCTATGTCCGCGAAAGCCCGATTCTGATTGTGGAGGTGCTATCTGGCAGCACGCACCGCCAGGATAAAACCGAAAAACGTGCTGAATACCTCGCCTTGCCCAGCTTGCTGGAATACGTGCTGATCGAGCAAGACATTGCCGAAGTCGTGGTGCAACGGCGTAGCGAGGCATGGCGTTCCACCTATTACTACCCCGGCTCAACGGTGACGTTGGAATCCATCGGCTTGACTGTCCCGGTCGAGGCGATTTATGAGCGCGTGGATAATGCCGACATGCGCGTGTTTTGGGCGGTTGGTGATGAAGCCTCCTAAGCAAAAAGCCCGCTAGAAGCGGGCTTTTGTTAATGGCTTAATGTTATCAGTTCCACACAATCGTTGGATGGGTGTTGGCATTCGCGGAACGAGCGCTAGCCCCTGCTGTCGCAGCCAAAGTAAACTCTTTATAGACTGGGGCTAAGTCAGGATCTGCAAACCAGATGACACCAATGACCGAATTAACATCGTTGGTTAGTTCCATTTGCGACTGGTAAAGGCCATTTACCAGTGTTGCCTGTACCAGACAACTGTCGTAATTGATGTTAAATGTGCCATCACTTTCTGAGCTGTATTTCGTGCACAGAGACAACATGCCTTCGGTGGTTCGAGCCTCCGGTACATCGAATTGAATATCGATGGTGCGTGCTGACGCGAAATCAAACTCCGGTGCAGCAATAATCGCTGCCGTGCTAGTGGCTTGAGTGTTGCTTTCCAAGGGGGCTGTGGTGTTACTGGCAATGGTTGTATCACTAGTCGACGTGCCAGCAACAGTACCGCCGCCGCCGCCACATCCCGTTAGAAGCACCATCAAGGAAACTACTGTTATGATCTTTTTCATACTATATGTCCTTTATCATTCTTAGTCTTTGAACAAGTGCGCTGGCGTTGACTTGGTGTCATCGAACCAATTTGCATCTTGGCTGCCCTGTGTTGCCACATAGTTGGGGAACTTCTGATAGCCTAAAATCAGATCATGATATTCCAATGGGTACTGCCACCGATTGCCCATTTCCATTGCCCAAGGCATACCATTTTTTGTCAGGAAATACAGGTTGTTACTGGGATCAGAGGCATCCGCACCTGCACCATTCATGAGTGCCGTATTAAACGCCTCTGTTGGTGCTTGGTTCTTCAGGTGGATTTCATAACTTCGACCCGGAGGTTGAGCAAAGAACGAACCATGATATGCCCCCGGTGTTGCGAACATGAAGGGGTCAAACAGGCCAGCCAAATTACTTTCAATGGGTTCCTTGAATGGAATCACTAAATTAAACGTCATCTGCACATCGGAGCCGCACCCTGATTGTGTACGGTAGTAAGTACAGTTTTCACCAGCGCTGACGTAATTCCAAACATTGTAAGTTGGAATAAAGATTGCCTCATTACGCCCAGTTTCCAATGGATTGTAAGGTGCCCAATCGCGGTCATTGACGGTGTATTGAACCTTTGACTCGTCAATCTGGCTGCGCAGAATACCAGGTAAGCGGATACCAAAGCCGTTATGGTACGCTGCACCAACAGCGGCAAGTTGTCCAGAGATGTTCACTTGTGTAATTTTCCCCTCAGTGCGGTATACCGCAGTACGGAGGTAGGTGACCATATCATTCATATCGTAATCGCCTTCAAACGGCCAGTTATCTTCAAAGGCTACCGTTGCCCAACCTGTGCTGGATGGGTAATACGTGACATTTGAACTGTTCGCGCGAATATCGACTTTATAATCTTCCACTTCACCATCAGGCGCTCCACCGGTTGGCTCTAGCCCTGTTGCGGATGACAAACGGAACCGTGCCCACGTTGCACCTGGCGTTGCTCCAGCTGGAATTTTGATGTAAAGCGGCTTGAGACCTGCTGTTACTGGCTGGTCTGTCATGACTTGCTCATCCGCATCGAACTGGCCATTTTGGTTGGTATCAATCCACGCGCTCAAGTTGCCTGATGTAGACGCTTTCACCATGACGACTGCTGATGAACCTGCTGTCAGATTTGTTGCAAACTGGATACCATCTTCATCATCACTAACGCCAGTTTCATCATCAGACATCGGGAAAGGTGTTGCATCGCTTTCTCCGTCAACACTCGTCCCCAAGAACAGGGTTGCAGGACTTTTTAAACCATGACGAGCGCCATTGTCTTGCAGAGAAGTCCCATAAGAACTGGGTGCATCACCAAAGTCGATATTACTATCGGCGTTATCCACCACGTCTGCTAAGGCACAACGAGCACCATCATTTGAACTGGATGAAGGGCCTTGCGCAAATAAGACGGCCGTATACTTCGCATTGTTAATATCAACGCTAAAGACTTTGCCATCGTTATTGCGGCTGAAGTACAGATGCCCATTCACATCGAAATAAATGGCACCAAAAGTACCAGAAACGCCGGTTGCTCCCAGTTTCGTGGCTGTGCCACTGGTGGTGTTAATCTGGTAAAGATCACCCTTGTTATCCACTGAGTAAGCCAGGCCATTAGAGGGGTGGAAGGCGATATCATAGATCGTGAGGTTCAGGGTTTTACCATCTACAACACGCACCATTTTGTGGTAATTGGCGTTGTTTTGATCCAGTGAGATGCGGTAAAGACCAGAACTAACCCCGCTATTGTAAACGTAGTAAGCATTCTCAAGAATCGAGATATCACCCACAAAGAAGTTCTGTGCAGTTGGATTGGCAACGTCGCTCAAGCTTTCAATCTTGAAATCATTGCCAATGCGCCCCGGCTTTTTATCTGCGTAGTTCCAGCCATACATGAAACCATCATTCGGGTTGAAGCCTACGGCATTGATCCCCGCTTTCGTGCCCATATCATCCTGTGCGATATCATAATCGCCGGTCACCAGATTGACAGCGTAGGTTTTGGGTATAGCGCCCTGTATAAGAAATGCCTTCGATGGACAAGTCTCAAAGGGAGTCGATGCGGCGAGTATAGCCTGGCTACAACACAGCAGTACTGTGCCAGTTAACAAATGACGGATCATCATAAAGGTTGAGTCCTTCTTGTTATAAATTGACTTGGGGTTTGAGAGTAACGACTGATTCAAGTGGTTTTTCTATTAACGGTACTTAAATAACGATAAGGTGAATTTATCACTATTGGTTCGACTTACAAGCTCAGGCAGATGAGTGGCATTAGCTTGCTTAGAAATAGTTCTGCTCGCACCATTTTAGTGCAACACTTCCTGGCCTATCCCTGAATTAGCGCACACTTATACAGCTTGCATATGAAATAATGGCGTAGCGCCGCTTCAATGCCATTGGCACAACCTTTGCATTAAATTCATCAACACACTGCACCCGGTCAACGGCGACCGAGGCACAGTACCACCACGCACAGTTGCGTGACACACATTCGGGTAACGAAGCCCTGAACCTTCTGGCCTATCTGAGCCTTGAGGTTCAGGGCTTTTTTGTTTTCAGGAGACGCAACAATGCACAAAGAAAATCTGGTACTGATCGGCAACGGCATGGCGGGTGTCCGCACCCTTGAAGAACTGCTCAAACTTGCCCCCGACCATTACAACATCACGGTATTCGGTGAAGAACCTTACGGCAACTACAACCGCATCATGCTCTCGCCGGTACTTGCCAGCGAAAAGACCATCGAGCAGATCATGCTCAACGGTGAACAGTGGTATATCGACAACGGCATCACGCTATACAAAGGCAAAAAGGTCGAAGAAATCAACCGCGCCCGCCGCGAAGTCATCGCCACCGATGGTACGATTGCCCCATACGACCGTCTGATTATCGCCACGGGTTCCGTCCCCTTCATGCTGCCGCTGCCCGGTGCTGACAAGCAAGGCGTGATTGGCTTCCGCGACATCAAAGACGTGGACACCATGTTGGCAACCGCCAGCCAATACAAAAATGCCGTCGTCATCGGCGGCGGCCTGCTGGGGCTGGAGGCCGCCAACGGCCTGATGAAACAGGGCATGAACGTCAGCGTTGTCCACCTGCTCGACACCCTGATGGAGCGCCAGCTCGACAAACCCGCCGCCGCCATGCTGCAAAAATCGCTGGAAGAGCGCGGCATGACCTTCCTGATGGAACATGCCACCGCTGAAATCATCGGCGCCGAACGTGTCACGGCAGTACGTTTCAAAAACGGCACTGAAATTCCCGCCGATCTGGTGGTCATGGCTGTCGGCATCAAACCCAATACCGACCTCGGCAAAGCTTCCGGCTTGTACTGCGAACGCGGCATCGTGGTCAGCGACACCATGCAAACCATCACCGACCCGAAAATCTACGCGATTGGTGAATGCGTGCAACATCGCGGCATTGCTTACGGGCTGGTCGCGCCGTTGTTCGAGCAAGCCAAAGTTGCCGCCAACCACCTCGCCAAACACGGCATTGCCCGTTACGTCGGCACGGTGACATCCACCAAACTGAAAGTGACCGGCATTGAACTGTTTTCCGCTGGCGACTTTACCGGGAATGAGAAAACCGAAGACATCGTGTTCAAGGATGCGGCTTCCGGCACGTACAAAAAAATCGTGCTGCAAGGCAATCAAATCAAAGGGGCGGTGTTGTACGGCGATACCGTGGATGGCAGTTGGTATTTCCAGCTCATGAAAGACGGCACAGATGTTTCCGCGTTCCGCGACACTTTGTTGTTTGGGCAACATCATCTGGGCGATTCTGGGCATAACCCCGAAACCCGCGTGGCCAGCTTGCCCGACAATGCCGAAATTTGCGGCTGTAACGGTGTTTGCAAAGGCGACATTGTAAAAGCCATCACCGAAAAAAAGCTGTTCACGCTGGATGACGTCCGCGCCCACACCAAAGCCTCCGCGTCGTGCGGCTCGTGTACTGGCTTGGTCGAATCGCTGCTGGCGCACACCGTCGGCGGCGACTATTCCACCACGCCGAAAACCAAGCCACTGTGCAAATGCACCGATTACACCCATGACGACATTCGCCACGGCATTATTCAGAACAAGCTGAAAACCATGCAGGCGGTGCGCGAGCACTTCGAGTGGACAACGCCGGACGGTTGCCCCTCTTGCCGTAACTCACTGAATTACTACCTGTTGTGCGCTTTCCCGACCGAATACGTGGACGATGCGCAATCGCGTTTCATCAACGAACGCGTCCACGGCAATATCCAGAAAGACGGTTCGTATTCGGTCGTGCCGCGTATGTTCGGGGGGATGTGTACCTCCGACCAGTTACGCGCCATTGCTGACGTTGCCGACAAATACGAAGTGCCGACCATGAAGGTGACAGGCGGGCAACGTATCGACATGTTCGGCATCAAGAAAGAACAGTTGCCAGCGATGTGGAAGGATTTGAGCGATGCCGGTTTCGTCTCCGGTCACGCTTACGGCAAGGCGATGCGCACCGTGAAAACCTGCGTAGGCAGCGAATGGTGTCGTTTCGGCACGCAAGATTCCACCGGCCTCGGCGTGAAGCTGGAAGAATTGACGTGGGGTTCGTGGATGCCGCACAAGTTCAAGCTGGCGGTTTCCGGTTGCCCGCGTAACTGTGCAGAAGCCACCATCAAAGACATCGGTGTGGTCTGCGTCGATTCCGGTTACGAGCTGCACATTGGCGGTAACGGCGGTATCAAGGTGCGCGTCACCGACCTGCTGTGCAAGGTGGAAACCGAAGAACAGGTGCTGGAATACACCGGCGCGTTCTGCCAGTTCTACCGCGAAGACGCGCACTATCTGGAACGCACCGCGCCGTGGATCGAGCGCGTTGGGCTGGAAAAAGTCAAAAAAGCCATCGTGGATGACGCCGCCCAACGCAAAGCCTTGTACGAACGCTTCCTGATTTCGCAAAAGCCTGCGCAAATCGACCCGTGGAAAGCCCGTGCCGAAGGTGCCGAAGCCGACGAATTCACCCCGATCATGATCGAAGCCTAACGAGGACATAACAATGAGCAAATGGATAGAAGTGGTTGAACTGAACAAAATCCCCGTGCTGGGTTCGCGCCTGATCAAAACCCGCGATATGGACATCGCCGTGTTTCGTGGCTCCGACGATCAAGTGTTCGCGATTCGCGACGCGTGCCCACACAAAGGTGGGCCTTTGTCACAAGGCATTATGCACGGCACGAGCGTTACTTGCCCGCTGCACAACTGGAAAATCGACCTCACCAGCGGCAACGCGCTTGCCCCGGATAACGGTTGCAGCAATGTGTTTCCGGTGAAGGTGGAAGGTGGCAAGGTCTATCTGCAATTGGTCATAGAGGAAGCTCCAGCATGATGAACCCTACCCGCACCACCTGCCCCTACTGCGGCGTAGGCTGCGGGGTCACTGTCGAACAGGACGCAGCGGGCGCATTCAAAGTACGCCCCGACAAGGAACACCCCGCCAACCTCGGCAGGCTCTGTTCCAAAGGCACGGCACTGGCGGAAACGCTCGACCACCCGCAACGCCTGCTTTACCCCGAAATCCACGGGCAGCGCGTGTCGTGGGAAACAGCCACCACCACCATCGCCAGCCGTTTCCAGCAAATCATCGCGGAACACGGCGCGGAAGCGGTAGCCTTCTACGTTTCCGGCCAGTTGCTGACCGAAGATTATTACGTCGCCAACAAGCTGATGAAAGGTTTCATCGGCGCGGGCAATATCGACACCAATTCGCGCCTGTGCATGGCCTCAGCCGTGGCAGCTTACAAACGTGCGTTCGGTGAAGACCTCGTGCCGTGCAGTTACGAAGACTTGGAATCCGCGCAACTGATCGTACTGGTGGGCAGCAATGCCGCGTGGTGTCACCCCGTGCTGTACCAGCGCATGGTCAAGGCGAAGAAAAACAACCCGGCGCTGAAAGTCATCAATATCGACCCGCGCCGTACCCAAACGTCTGACCTTGCTGATGTGCACTTGGGGCTTGCTCCCGGTACAGACGCTATCCTGTTCAACGGCTTGCTCGCGTGGTTGGCGGAAAACGGGCATACCAATCACGCCTTCGTCAGCCAGTCCACCGCAGGCATGGAACAGGCTGTGGCGATGGCAAAAACCACCGCGCCCAGCGTGCAAGCCGTGGCAGAACAATGCGGTTTGCCATTGGCAGACGTGGAACGCTTTTTCACGCTGTTCGGCAGCACCGCGCAAGTGGTCACGGTGTTTTCGCAAGGCATCAACCAATCTTCCAGCGGCGTGGATAAGGGCAATGCGCTGATCAATTGCCACCTGTTAACCGGGCGCATAGGCAAGCCGGGCATGGGGCCGTTTTCCTTCACCGGGCAACCCAACGCGATGGGTGGGCGCGAAGTCGGCGGGCTGGCGAACCAGTTGGCGGCGCATCTCGACATCGAAAACCCGGAACACCGCGCTTTGGTGCAAGATTTCTGGCAAGCCCCCGTCATGGCAACAGGCTCGGGCTTGAAGGCTGTCGATTTGTTCCAAGCCATCGGCACGGGCAAGGTCAAAGCGGTGTGGGTTATGGGCACAAATCCGGTGGTGAGTTTACCGGATAGCGAGCGCGTGCGGGCAGCCTTGGCGCAATGTGAACTGGTGATTGTCTCCGATTGCGTCAGCCACACCGACACGCTGGAACTGGCGCACATTCGTCTGCCTGCCCTCGGCTGGGGCGAACGTGACGGCACAGTGACCAACAGTGACCGCACGATTTCCCGCCAGCCGCCGTTTTTGCCTGCACCGGGCGAAGCCAAACAGGATTGGGAGATCCTCACCGCTGTGGCACACGCGATGGGCTTTGCAGCGCAATTCCCGTATCAGGCGGCGCATGAAATTTTCCGCGAACATGCCGCTTTATCTGCCTACCGCAATACGGGGACGCGCTGCTTTAATATCGGCGCATGGCAAGATTTGTCCACAGCGGAATACGATGCCCTGCCGCCCACGCAATGGCCGCTGGATGCAGCGGGGCAGGGTACGGTACGTTTGTTTGCCGACGGCAAGTTTTTTACCGCATCCGGCAAGGCGCAATTCATTGCGGTGCAAGTGCGTTTGCCGCACGCGGTGCGCACGCCTGCATTCCCGTTTGTGCTGAATACTGGGCGGGTGCGTGACCATTGGCATACCTTGACGCGCACCGGAATTTCCCCGCGTTTGTCGGCACACGTCGCTGAACCTTACGTGGAAATTCACCCCTGTGATGCGCGGGATCAAGGTTTGCAGAATGGTGGCATTGCCCGTATCCACAACGGCACGCAGCACATTTTGGTCAAGGTTAAAACCAGCCGTGACCAGCAGCGCGGCAGCTTGTTTGTGCCAATGCACTGGAGCGGGCAATTCAGCAGCGCAGCGGGAGTTGGGTGCTTGATTCCAGCCGTGGTTGACCCGATTTCCGGGCAGCCCGAAAGCAAGCACGCGGTGGTGGCGATTGAGCCGTATCAGGCGACGTGGCAGGGGTTTCTGATTTCGCGCAGAAAAATCGCTTCTCTAACGGAGTATTGCACCACCATCAAAGTCGAAAACGCTTGGCGTTACGAATTTGCTAGCGCCAGTCCGATGACGGACTGGGCAGCCTTTGCCCGCGACTTGTTGTGTCAGGACGATGGCGGGGTGAACTGGACGGAATACCTCGATACGGCTCGCCAAACCTACCGGGCAGCGCGTTTCACCGGGGAACAACTGGAAAGCTGTTTGTTTATCAGTGCTGCCGGGGGCGTGTTGCCTGCGCGTGATTGGTTGGTGGGCTTGTTTGCACACGATGCACTGCCAGCGGCTGACCGCGCCAGTTTGTTGGCGGGCAAACCGGCGGTGGCGGGTGAAGACAAGGGGCGGACGGTGTGCGCGTGTTTCAACGTCGGTGAAAACACTATCCGCAAAGCCATTGCCGAGCAGGGGCTGAATTCGGTGGAAAGCATCGGGCGCTGCTTGAATGCGGGGACGAATTGCGGTTCGTGTTTGCCGGAATTGCAGGCTTTGTTGGGGTAGGTGGGCGTAGGTTACGCTGCTGTATAGCCACCATCCACGTTTAAACATTGCCCACTGATATAGCTGGCATTGCCTGATGCAAGGAATACAACCGCTGCGGCGATTTCTTCCGGTTGTCCGGTGCGGCCTGCCGGAGTGGTTGCCATGAAAGCATTTTGCTCATCTTCACCGCCGAGTAGGCGTTGTGACATTGGGGTATAGGTGATGCCGGGGCAAACGGCATTGATACGGATGCCTTGTTTAAAATATTCCACGGCTGCTACACGGGTCATCCCCACGACGGCAGCCTTGCTGGCACTATAAAGTGCTGTATTGGCAAAGCCGACGTGCGCCACAATGGATGCGTTGTTGATGATCGCCCCACCGGCGCTCTGCATGGCACGGATGGCGTGTTGCATTCCCCACAATACGCTGCGCACATTGGTATTCATGGTGAAATCATACTCAGCAGTGGATTGCTCAGTAAAAGCACTGGATACGCCTTCTGTGCCTGCATTGTTGAATAACACATCCAAACCACCAAAAGTATCCAGCGCCGTTTGCACTAACCGGGCAATATCCGCTTCCTGTAATACATCTGTGCACACAAACACCGCCTCACCACCCGTTGCGCGGATGGCAGCAGCAACCGCTTCCCCTTCTTCCGCGCGCCGTGCACCTAACACCAGCTTGCAGCCTTCTCGCCCAAAAGCGTGGGCAGCAGCTTCTCCGATGCCAGACGATGCGCCGGTAATGACGACGACTTTGCCCGCCAGATTCTGATTAGATAGTTGCATCATGAATGTCCTTGCTATGTTTTACGATGGGGGCAGTATGCGCGAGACTTTATTGTTTGATAACCTGCACAATCATATTCACGTTACTGAGAATAATTCACTAATGAGTCATGCTAATCTTTCAGGGCTTGCAGCCTTCCACACGATTGCTACCCATTGCAGCTTCCGCAAAGCGGCTTTGGAGATGGGTGTGTCGGCCTCGGCACTCAGTCATAATATGCGGACGTTGGAAGAGCAGTTGGGTGTGCGTCTATTGCATCGGACAACCCGTAGCGTATCGCTTACCGAAGCAGGCCGGGCGCTGTTGGAACAGTTACAACCGGCCTTGGTCAATATTCAGGTTGCGCTGGATGGCATTAACGACTTCCGCATTAGCCCGCGCGGAACCTTGCGCCTGACGGTGCCACCTGATGCAGGTCGCTTTCTGCTTGCCCCTAAACTGTCGGGATTTTTTACCCGTTATCCCGACATCAATGTGGAGCTGATCAGTGATGATAGTCTGCAAGACATTGTTTCCGGGAGGTTTGATGCAGGTATTCGCTGTGTAGAAACACTGCCTCAGGATATGATAGCGATTCCTCTGGGCGGTCAGCAGCAGTTTGTGGTGGTGGCTTCACCAACTTATTATGCAGCGCACGGTACACCCGTTTCGCCACAGGATTTGGGTACACATGAATGCATCTGTTGGCGCTTCCCCAACGGGGAAATGTATCGCTGGGAATTTGAGTACGATGAGCAGCCGTTCGCGGTGGGGGTGCAGGGTCGCCTGACCGCCAATGACCCCAACCTGATGCGGGAGGCTGCCCGGCAGGGGTTGGGGCTGGCGTACCTGTTACGCCAGCATGTGGAAGAGGATTTGCAACGCGGCACGCTTGTGCAGGTATTGGAAAAATACTGCCCGGCAGGCAGCGGCTTTTTTCTCTATCACCCCAGCCGCAAGCAAATGTCGGCAAGCCTGCGGGCTTTTATTGATTACTGGAAAGCGTGCTGAGTATGTTGGTGGGGTATGGAAAAAACACCCTTGCTTTTTATCCTTTTAATGACTAAAACTACCTTGTGTTTTGGTCATTAACGAGGGTGTAGAAAAACCCGAATCTGATCATCCCATCCAGATCGGGCAGTCATTTTTTTGAACATCCCAAACGACCGGGCGTTTTTTTCAGCGTTGCCGACTTCCTGCTTCCCCATAACGCCCTGAATGCCACCTGATACGCTCAATACGGTGCATTTTTGCGTGTTTGGCAGCATCATTTCCCCCTTCATGCGACATACCCGTAATGTGCCAGCTTTTCGAGGTTGTGCATCAGGCAAAACAGTTTCCATTGCCCGTCCACTTTGGCTTTGCTGCGCAAGGTGAAGCGGTGCAGGCGTTTGTTGCCGCGCAAGTTCCCAAACACGGGTTCGACGGTGGCGAAGCGTTG
>NZ_JHYQ01000036.1 GCF_000621325.1 Thiothrix lacustris DSM 21227
CCAGTGCCGTTGGAACCACCAGTGCCGTTGGAACCACCAGTGCCGCAGCTGCCGCAATCACCTTTGCCACCGCTGTTGCCTTGGTTGCCTTGGTTGCCGCTGTCATCTTTCATGCTTTGCAGTAATTGCATGATGAGTTGCAGGAGGGTCATCATCAATTGAGAGCTGTCACCGCCCAAGCCAGGCAGGCCGATGCTAGATCCGCCCAGGCTGCTGCCGAGACTGGAGGTTGAACCTGTCTTGCTGCTGCCATAGTTGCCGCTGATGACAGAGTTGTTGCTTGTCGTATCAGGAAGATTGCTGATGTTGAGATTAAGCATTTCATGCTCCTTTACTTTTTGACTAGTCGTGGCTGAAGTCATTTCAGCCGCTCTTTATTATTCCGTGGCTAACAGCCCATGCTTGGGCGTATACAAACTTGCCAGAAAATCCATATCAGGCGTATCTGCACTCTGCGTCGCCAGGAATAAATTTGTCCACGCTGGGTTGGGGTTTTTGCGCCTTGCGTGATGTTCCGAAGTATGTGTCAAGGCTTTTGAAATGGTGCGGGGAGGAAGGATGAAAGTTGCAAACTCACTTACGAGCGGTTAAGGCGGAGGTGTTTGTTGGGCGTTTACAACGGTGAACGATTCGCCGATGATGCTGTCTTGATCATTTATACATAACAAGCTAAGGGTATCTGCATCATGACTGAAACCTCTCCGCCGCAGCCGATGGGCTGGTCTGAATCGTTGCGGGCGTTCCTGCATCCTAGGGTTATCACTATGTTGTTTCTAGGTTTTTCGGCGGGAATTCCACTCCTGTTGATCTTTTCTTCGCTGTCGTTATGGCTGGGGGAGGCGGGGGTTGAGCGTAAAACGGTGACGTTTTTCAGTTGGGCGGCACTGGGGTATTCGTTCAAGTTTGTCTGGGCACCGTTGATCGACAAACTGCCGCTGCCGGTATTGACCCGCCTGTTGGGGAAGCGTCGGGCGTGGTTGTTAGTGGCGCAATTATTGATCATGTTGGCGATTGTGTTGATGGGCAGTATAGACCCGGTGCTGGGCGAAACGCAGTTAAAATGGATGGCGTGGGCGGCGGTTTTGCTGGGTTTTTCATCGGCGACGCAGGACGTTGTGATCGATGCTTACCGGATTGAGGCGGCGGAAACCCGTTTGCAGGCGATGATGTCGTCAACTTATATCGCCGGTTATCGGCTGGGGATGATCGTGGCGGGAGCAGGGGCGTTGTTCATGGCATCGTGGCTGGGGTCGGAAAAGGCACATTATGTGTACGCCGCGTGGCAGTGGACGTATTGGGCGATGGCTGGAATGATGTTGGTAGGCGTGATTACCACGCTGCTGATCCCGGAGCCGGAGCATCAGCGGGCTGAACGGCATCATTACGCGGCAATGGATTACACTCGGTTGTTGCTGGTATTTGCCTTGGCGGTAGCGGGGTTTGTGACTACCTTTGCCATCAGTAGTGCCTTGTTTGAGGATTTGCAAACGGCTGTGGGTGGGGATGCTTTCGTCGGTTTTGGGCTGGAAACGTTGCATTTGTCCTTGTCGATTGCGGTGGCAGTGCTGATTGGCTGGGTATTGGTGCAGGTGGGCGCGGTGAATCAGGCGATGGCGCGGGATACCTGGATTGAGCCGATTGCGGAGTTTTTCCGCCGTTATGGGGTGAAAACAGCGTTGTTGTTGCTGGCCTTGATTGGTTTGTACCGGATCACAGATATTGTGCCGGGGGTGATTTCCAATGTGTTCTATCAGGATTTGGGTTTCAGTAAGCCGGAAATTGCGACTGCTGTGAAGACCTTTGGGGTGGTGGTGAGTATTGCGGGTGGCTTCATGGGCGGGTTGTTCGCGACCCGTTATGGGGTGATGCGTACCCTTATGTTAGGGGCGGTGCTGACGGCTTTTACCAATCTGGTGTTCGTGTGGCTGGCGTATTCAGGGCATAACGTGCCGGTGATGTATACCGCCGTGACGGCGGATAATCTGGCGGCGGGCTTTGCGAGTGCGGCGTTTGTGGCCTTCCTGTCATCGCTGACCAGCGTGTCGTTTACGGCGGTGCAATACGCGATTTTCAGTTCCTTGATGACACTCTTGCCGAAAACCATTGGTGGGTATTCCGGCACGATTGTGGATAGCATTGGCTACCCCGGCTTTTTCACCTTCACTACCTTGATCGGGATTCCGGTGCTGTGGCTGGTATGGGCAGCCGGTAAGCATCTGAAAGTGGAGTGATTATCCCGCCAGATTGAGCGCGGCGCTGCATTTTGGGTCGTTGGCGGCGGGTGTCGCATCCGGGTAAAAGGTGCGGATACCGTTGGCGCGGCGCACGAATACGGTGGTGAAGTGAGCGCCGTCATCGGTAACAGGCAACAAGCAAGCGGTACTTTCAGCGCTATTGGTGGGGTTGTCAGCAAAGGCACGGGTGGCAGCTTTGAGGATGTCTTCAGCATTCAAGGTCAGGCCGTAGCCTTTGATGGAAGAGCGGGCAATGCCACCGTTGGCCGCCTTCATCGTTGCGCCCATTGAATACAGCACGCCCGGCACAACTTCATTCTGGCGGAAGTTGCTCATGCGACAGGCATCACCGCTGGCTTGCAATTGCACGTAGCGCCCGTAGAAATGCAGACCACCGATGGCGCTGCCTGCTTTGGGTTCGCCGCAGAAAATGTGGTCGAACGCTTTGAGGTTAAACCACGCATCACTCAAATCCTGCAAATAGGCTTCGCTGGAAGCAGGCGCGGGGCGGTTGGCGTACACCCGGTTTTGGGTGAAGGCTTGCAGGCGTTGCAATACATCGGGGTGTTTGCGTAACAGGGTTTGGAATTCGTTGACAGACACGACTTTGCCGGGTGCGCCACAGGTGTCGTTGACAGCAAGGTCGAAAGCGTTGAGTGCCGGAGCGGGCGGGGTGATGTCTGCATTGCCGCCGACGTTGATCTTCACCGGGTTGTCGATATTGTCGAAAAACGGCAAGCAGGCGGTATCGGTGTTGGCGGGGGTTTCTGGTGCAGGCGCGGCGGCAGCATGGGTGGCGTAATGCCCACAACTTAACGCGACCCATTTGTTTTCAGCACCCACCGTGATGGCGGCATGGGTGGCATCGGGCTGTTTGTTTTCAGCGGTGGCGCGGTAGGTTTTGCCCACTTCCAGCGTGACCGGATAGCTTTTTTTACGCAGTGAAGTGTAAGCCTCGCAAGGCTGCTCCACCACAAAGGCGCGGGGTTGCGGTAGTGTTACCTGTGCGAAAGCGGTTGTTAGCCCACTTAGGGTAAGAGTGATGCACACTGCGGTTTTCCAAAGAAGGTGTTTCAAGTTGAAGCCTGTGTTGGTGGGTAAATTAATGTGGGTGCGTCTATCCCTAAAGTAATAGATGGCATGGTATAATGAAGCGCCAATTTTTTATACCAGAGCTGCATCTTGTACGAAAAGCAGCCTGATTACCACCAAAGTAGGGAAACATAATGTCTGTGCAGAACCCAACAATTATCTATACCTTGACTGATGAAGCGCCTTTGCTGGCGACGTGTTCGTTATTGCCTATTATCAAGACGTTTACGGCAACGGCGGGCATTGAGGTGACCCAAAGTGATATTTCCGTGGCTACCCGTATTTTAGCAGAGTTCCCGGATTATTTGAGTGAAGCGCAACGTGTGCCGGATAATCTGGCGGAATTAGGGCGTCTGACGCATGAGTCGGATACCAATATTATCAAATTGCCCAATATCAGCGCTTCTGTGCCGCAATTGAAAGCGGCTGTCAGCGAGTTGCGTGCCAAGGGCTTCATGATTCCCAAATACCCGGAAAACCCGCAAACCGAGGCTGAGCTGCAATTGGCTAGCCGTTACTCGAAAATCTTAGGGAGTGCGGTTAACCCGGTGTTACGTGAGGGCAATTCTGACCGGCGTGCGCCGCCTGCGGTTAAGCGTTATGCACAAAAGAACCCGCATTCAATGGGCAAATGGAGCCCCGCGTCACGTACTCACGTGTCCTACATGCGCCGTGGTGATTTCTATTCCAGTGAACAGTCTGTCGTGATGGAACAGGATGGCGCGGTGCGGATGGAATTGGTCACGCCGGATGGTGAAGTGCAAGTGCTCAAAACTATCCCGCTGCTGGCTGGCGAAATTATCGACAGCATGTACATGAGCAAACAAGCCCTGTGCGCTTTCTATGCTGAACAATTGGCCGATGCTAAGGACAGTGGGATTTTGTTCTCCCTGCACGTCAAGGCGACCATGATGAAGGTGTCGCATCCGATTGTATTTGGTCACGCGGTTAAGGTGTTTTTCAAGGAGTTGTTTACCAAGTACGGCGAGTTGTTTGAACAGTTAGGGGTGAATCCGAACAACGGCATGAGCAGTGTGCTCGAAAAGATTCAGAGCTTGCCCGCAGAGATTCGCGTCGAGATTGAGAAAGAGATTGCCGATTGTTATACCCAGCAGCCGGAGTTGGCGATGGTGGATTCCGATAAGGGCATCACCAATTTGCACGCGCCGAATGACGTGATTGTGGATGCTTCCATGCCTGCGATGATTCGCAACGGCGGCAAAATGTGGGGTGTGGATGGCAAGCTCAAGGAAACCAAAGCGGTGATCCCGGAAAGTACCTTTGCGCGGATTTATCAGGAAATGATTGGTTTTTGCAAAACCAATGGGGCTTTCGACCCGACCACGATGGGCTCTGTCCCTAATGTGGGTTTGATGGCGCAGAAAGCCGAAGAATACGGTTCACACGACAAAACCTTTGAAATCACCACACCGGGCACGGCGCGGGTAGTGGATGAGCAAGGCAAAGTGCTGATGCAGCATCAGGTCGAAACCGGCGACATCTGGCGTACTTGCCAAACCAAAGATGCAGCGGTGCGTGATTGGGTGAAATTGGCGGTGAAACGTGCTCGCTTGTCGAATACGCCTGCGGTGTTTTGGCTTGACCCTTACCGTCCACACGAAGCGCAACTGATTCAGAAGGTCGAGCTATACCTGCAAGATCATGACCTGAACGGGGTGGAAATCCACATTATGTCGCAAGTGCGAGCCATGCGTTTCACGCTGGAGCGGATTATCAGGGGCATGGACACGATTTCTGTGACGGGCAATATTTTGCGTGATTACCTGACTGACCTGTTCCCGATCATGGAGCTGGGGACTAGTGCGAAAATGCTGTCCATCGTGCCGATGATGGAGGGCGGCAGCATGTTTGAAACCGGGGCAGGTGGTTCCGCCCCTAAACATGTGCAGCAATTGGTGGCAGAAAACCACTTGCGTTGGGATTCGTTGGGTGAGTTTCTGGCAATGGCTTCTTCACTGGAAGAGGTCAGTATCAAGACCGGCAACCCGCAAGCCCAGATTCTGGCGACTACGCTGGATCAGGCCACCGGCAAATTGCTGGATAACCGCAAATCGCCAGCCGCCAGAGTCGGGCAGTTGGATACACGCGGCAGCCATTTCTATCTGGCGCTGTATTGGGCGGAAGCACTGGCTGCACAGACGCAAGATGCTGGGTTGGCGGCACGTTTTGCGCCGCTGGCAACAGCCCTTGCCGACAATGAGCAGGTGATTATTGCTGAGTTGAATGCGGTGCAAGGCCAGCCAGTGGATCTGGATGGGTATTACTGTGCTGACATGGATAAAATGACGGCAGTGATGCGGCCTAGTGCGACCTTTAATGCGGTGTTAGCTACCGTTTAATAATGCCATGCACCGGGGGCTATCCAGATGGCATTTGTCTGGATAGCTGCTGGTTGGGTAACAGGTAGTAAAAATTGCTCCAAAAATGCCATGATTTCAGCAAATTGAATCGGCACATGGGGTTGGTGCAAACGCTTGTGAAAAGCCAGCCATTGGACTTGTTTGTTGGCAATGAAGGTTTGACCAAATGACCATCTGTCGAGTTGTGCCGTACCCCGTTGCTTGAAAGTCTTTTCAATCGCCAGACCCAATTCTTGTGCCTTGAAATTGTATAGTCGTGCTAACAGCCAAATGTCGTAAAAATCCTTCATACGGCTGTTCAATACACCTAACTTGACCATTGCTTCAAATTTTTCGGCAATGGCACTTTCACGGCTGTAGCACAGTAATTCCGGTTCGGGGAATTTCAGTAGTATCAAATGCCATGCCGTCATCATTAACTGCTATACCTAGCACTTCAGTGATTTGCGCAAGAATAGCGGTACTATCGTTGTCAGTTATGCCCAGCATGTCGATGTCCATTGTTGGGCGAGTTTCAGGGGCTTGCCAGACGCGCAACATCAACGCCCCTTTGAGAATGAACCGTTGGTTATGTGGTGATTGGCTTAGCCGATAGAGGAAGCGTTCCATCGCATAATATTGTAGTAATTCAGCAAAAGGTCGTTGGTCTTGCCGTGCCTTGTTGAGTAATCGTTGCTGTATCGAAGCGGCAATATTGCTGGGGTTTTTCACAGGATTGCTTCCAGATAGGGACGCATGACTTTCTCTACCCGGCAAATAGAGGCGTAGCGCAAGAGTGCTGGCAGGTTGAGGTGTTTACGGCGGCGATACAGTTGCAAGGCTTCTATCACTACATCCATGCCGATTTTATTGCGGAATTTGAAGCAATCCACCAAGGTTTTTTCGGCATTGTAAATTCGGATAGTGATGCTGTCGATGTTGATTTTTTCAACACCAGCATTAAAAGCAGGTGTCGCAAAACGGTACGCCTTGATGGGAGGATAATCCAGCACGGGTAGGCGGGTATTTGGGGGAACTGCTACGGTGACAGCGTGAGGGATTTGGGTAGTCATCTCGTGCCAAGCTAATGCGGATACCAGACAAATCACTGCGTTTGGGTAGCGTAGTGCGATAGTGACCAAATCTGGATTGCTGATGGTTGGTAGTTCTGTTAGCCGATAAATACCACGGCTGACAACTTCGATGATGCCTTCATCCCGCAGTTGGTATAGGCGGTAACGGCTGATTCCCAGTGTCAGGGCATCACTCATGCGCAACTGACCACCATGAGTGCGAAATAGCATGATTGGGGATGCGTTATTCAAGTTGTTATCAGACAAAATGTCACCACTTTTTAATAAGTAATAACATTTTGTCTGATTTTGGTGGGGTGATCAATAGGATATAAACAGCTTTTACAGCGTTTTAAACAACACCTGCGAGTTGCGCTGGTAGTTGTACAGCGATTTCTTGTTGGGTGGCAATTCATCGACGCTGCCTTTGATAAAGCCGCGTTCGCGAAACCAGTCGGTGGTCTGAGTCGTCAGCACCAGTAGGCGGGCTGTGCCTTGGGTTTTCGCCAGTTGGGCAATGTGTCGGAGCAGTTTGTCGCCGCGATTGCCGCTACGATAGTCGGTGTGTACCGCAAGGCAGGCAAGCTCGGCAATGTCGGGGTTGTCCGTATGGTAAAGCGCGACGCAGGCAATGATCTTCTGGTCACGCACGGTGACATGGAAGTTGCTGATTTCCAGTTCCAGTTGTTCCCGCGAACGTTTGATCAGCGTTCCTTTGCTTTCCAATGGGCGAATCAGGTCGAGGATGCCGCTGATGTCTTCTACAGTTGCTGCCCGCATTTGCTCGAAGTGTTGGGCTGCAATCAAGCTGCCTACACCATCGCGGGTATACACTTCCAGCAGTAAGGCGCCGTCGGTGGCTGCATTCAGCAGGTGGACGCGTTCACTGTCGCCATCCAGCAGGATGCGGGCGATTTTTTTCAGGAAAGGTGAGGCGTTGGCATCTGCATCAATTTGCCCGGCGGTGATTTCGTGGGGCAGTTGCGCGTCGTTGTCGCTGATGAAAATGATTTTGTCAGCATTCAAGGCTTTGGCGGTGCTGAGGGCGACGTGTTCATAGTCGATGTTGTAGGTTTCGCCGCTGGGGGAGTAGCCGATGGGTGACATCAGCACAATATTGTGGCTGTCGAGTTGTTGCTGGATAAAGCGATGAGCAATGCGGCGGATTTTGCCGGTATGCCCGTAATCGACGCCATCAATGATGCCAAGCGGCTGCGCGGTGATGTAGTTGCCGGAGCTTACGCCGATGCTGGCGTTTTCCAGACCGGGCTGATTGAGGGCGTGGCTGAGCAGGCTTTCGATTTTGATACGCAAATAACCGACGGCTTCTTCCACTAGGGGAATGTCATCCGGGTGCGTGACGCGGATATTGTGGTGGATGTGTGCGACACGCCCAGCCGCTGCAAGCCGTTGGTTGATTTGCGCCCGTGTGCCGTGGACGATAACAATACGGCTGCCCAAGGCGGAAACGGTAGCAATATCCTGAATCAGGCGGCTAAACGTTGGCTGTTCGACCACTTCGCCGGGAAAGGCTATCACAAAGGTTTTATTGCGGTGCTGCTGGATGTAAGGGCTGGCTTCGCGCAGCAGATTGACGCTATTGCTGGGGTCGTTCATGGCGTTTTGGTCAAGAGCATTTGGTCAACAAGGTCGCAAATGCAGTGGATTAACAGTAAATGGGTTTCCTGAATACGGGCGGTGCTGTCGGCGGGGACGCGCAGTTCTACATCACCGTTTTGCAACAAGTCTTTCATGCTGCCGCCTGCTTTGCCGCTGAGGGCAATGACTTGCATCCCGCAGTCGTGCGCGGTTTCAATGGCGCGGTTAACGTTGCTGGAATTGCCGCTGGTGGAAATCGCCAGTAATACGTCACCCTTGCGCCCGAGTGCTTCGATTTGGCGGGCGAATATCCGTTCGTAGCTGTAATCGTTGGCAATGGAGGTGAGGGTGGAAGTGTCTGTGGTCAGCGCAATCGCGGGCAAGCCCCGCCGTTCTTGCTCGAAACGGTTAAGCATTTCGGAGGAAAAATGCTGGGCATCACCTGCTGAACCACCGTTGCCGCAACTGAGGATTTTGCCGTCGCGTTGGATGGCCTCGAAAACCAAACGAGCAGCAGCAAGGATAGGCTCTTGCAACAGCTCTAGTGCTTTTTGCTTAGTTGCAATGCTGGCAGCAAAATGTTGTTGGATGCGTGTTTGTAAATTCATGATGGGGTTAGCCCTTTAGCCCGATTCGAAAGCGTTCTTGATCCAGTTGATGGGATTGTTACCTTCTACCGCTACCACGTCGAAACGCGCTTGGGCGTCTGGGGCGCGGTATTGTAAATAGTGTTGTGCGGTGCGGATGATACGCGCTTGTTTGCGTGGGTCAATACTAAGCAATGCGCCGCCGTAACGTTGGGTTTTACGGTAGCGCACTTCGATAAACACGATGACATTGCCATCGCGCATGATTAGGTCGATTTCACCCATTTTCAGGCGGTAATTCTGGTGCAGCAGTTGCAAACCACTGGCCTGCAAGTATTCGCAGGCCAGTTGTTCGGTGCTGATGCCGCGTATCAGGTGCGGCGCTTGCGGCTGTTTATTGTCCAATGGCTTGTGGTACACCGTTGGCGAAAGTGGCAAACAGCAGGGTGCGTTGGATTTGGCGGTTGCCTGCCACGCGGATATTGCCGGTTTTGCCGTTAACTTGTGCGTTGGGGTTACCACCTATGCTGGGTAGATTTTTGGCGATTAGCAACGCATCCATGCCCAGTGCAAACATGCGTGGGAAGGTGGAATTGTTGAGGCTGCCGTTTTGCAGACTTTCAATGACCCAAGGGATTTCAGTGTAGCGGATACCGTCGAGGTCAGCATCTTTGCCTGGGTCTGTACGTCCAGAGAAAATGTGTGAGGTAGCATATATCGGCAGTGAAGGTGCTTGTGCTGCCAAGAGTGGGCGCATCAGGCGTGCTTGGCTTGGGGATGCGGCTAGGAATACCATGCTGGCACGCCCTTGAGTGGCTGTTAGTGCATTTTGTACGTTTTGTATGTAGGCGTTGGAGGCTGCGTCTGGATATTGTTGGATATTGACTACTTGGCCACCTTTGGCTTGATAGGCACTGCGGAATGCGCCTGCAATTCGATTGCCCCAGCTAGAAGCAGGTGCCATGACGATAGCGGTGCGTAGCCCTTGTGCGGCAGTCGTTTCCGCTACTTGGCGTGCTTCATCTTCTGGTAATAGGCCAAATTGGTACAGTGCGCCGGGGATGTTGCGACTATTAGTCAGGTAATTGAGGCTCAGTAAAGGTTTAGACAGTATTTGGGGTTGCGCTAGCAATTGTGCCAGTGATTCTTTATCTAGTGGGCCAACGACTATATCTGCACCTTCGGCAACCGCTTTTTGATATTGGGCGACTGCGCCACCTGCATTAACGTCGTAGAGTTTTACACTGGTATCGCTAGCAATGCTATTACGTGCGGTTTCAATGCCTCGGTAGATTTCTTGTCCGACACTGCCTAGAGCGCCGGATTGGGGTAGCAGGGCAGCAACATGGTTGACACTGCTAGGAACCATGGCGCGTTGCACGCTTTGTACTGCGGCACTGCCTTTGCCACCGGCTTGAGCACGTTGTTGTATGTGTTTAACTTTTTCGCGTAAAGCGGGGGATATATTATCCAGATTGGTTGGCAAGGTGCGTAATGCTAAGTCTGGGTTGTTTTGTTGTAAGGCCAATAGTGCTTTGACATAGGCTTGTCGAGCACGATTTTCGCCATCTAAAGCGGAAGCGGGGATTTGTGCCAAATAACTATTGGTTAGTTGAGCATCTCCAATCGATGCCGCAATTTCTGCTGCTTGTAAAATAATACGTTCGCGTTGTGGTGTGGGGTAGCGTGCGGCTGCGGCATAGTAAGTTTGTGCAGCTTCCCGCTTTTTTCCTTGATTAAAGAATGCATTGGCTTGTTCAACGCTGGCGTTGCCTTGAGTAGCCGCGCTGCCATCAGTGTCGGGAATACTTGTGGTCGGTGAGCACCCCTGTAATAAAAGTGGAACAACTATTAAGGATAGGGCGCAATATTTCAGGATGCTTTGGTGAAATCTTGGTTGCATGATATGAGTCCTGGTACCTGTTTATGAGGGTATGCTTGCTGAAATATAGCATTTTTTTTTCGGGATACTGAATGTTTGATACGGCAGGCGGTATTTTGTGATGGCTGAGTAGGATAATAAAGCTGATAAACATCAATAAAAGCGGGATAAACAATGCGGTTGGATGCTAAAAATAGGGCTATGCTTGTGTAGGGACTCCTTATTTTGTTTTGCGCTGCCGCTGGCGTAGAGGTATTCCATTTCATTCCACTCGATGATAATAGCAATACGTGATGGAGGTGTTTTGATGTCCACAGGTTTAGCCGTTGCCATTTTGTGTGCGCTTGCCGCGCTCATCTATGGCGTTGTCACGATCCGCTGGGTGCTGGCTCGCCCGCAAGGTGATGCGAAGATGCGCGAGATTGCGCAAGCTATTCAGGAAGGGGCGCAAGCCTACCTGAACCGCCAATACACGACCATTGCAGTGGTGGGGATTCTGCTGTTTGCAGTCATTTTCATTACCTTGGGGTGGAAAACAGCGATTGGCTTTGCGCTGGGTGCGTTGCTATCGGGTGCAGCGGGGTATATCGGCATGAATGTGTCGGTGCGTTCCAACGTGCGCACGGCGGAAGCTGCCAAGCATGGCCTGAATGCAGCGCTGGATGTTGCCTTCAAGGGCGGTGCGATTACTGGCATGTTGGTGGTTGGCTTGGCATTGTTGGGTGTGGCGGGTTATTACGCTGTGCTAACCATGACAGGGACTTCTTCCAGTGATGCAACCCATGCCTTGGTGGGCTTGGCGTTTGGTGGGTCATTGATCTCCATTTTTGCGCGGTTGGGTGGTGGCATCTTTACTAAGGGTGCTGATGTAGGCGCGGATTTGGTGGGTAAGGTCGAAGCAGGTATCCCGGAGGATGATCCGCGTAACCCGGCAGTTATCGCCGATAACGTGGGGGATAACGTCGGTGACTGCGCGGGGATGGCGGCTGATTTGTTTGAAACTTATGCGGTTACCATCATTGCCACCATGTTGCTGGGTGGTTTGCTGATGAATGGTTCGGAAAATGCCATTGTTTACCCCTTGGTGTTGGGCGGCTTTTCGATTTTAGCCTCGATTTTGGGGGTCATGTTCGTCAAAGCCCGCACGGGTGGCAAAATCATGAATGCCCTGTACCGGGGTTTGGCGGTAGCGGGTGCGGCATCTTTGGTGCTGTTTTACCCGGTGACTGACATCATGATGGGTGATAATGCCCTGTATTCAGTGAATGCCTTGTATGGCTCGGCAGTCATTGGCTTGGTGCTGACGGCGGCAATGGTGTGGATTACAGAATATTACACTGCCACCGAGTACAGCCCGGTACAGCATATTGCGCAAGCCTCCACTACTGGGCATGGTACGAATGTCATCGCGGGGTTAGGGGTTTCCATGAAATCTACCGCTGCGCCGGTGTTGGCGGTGTGTCTGGCGATTTGGGGCGCGTATGAACTGGCTGGTTTGTACGGGATTGCGGTTGCGGCAACGTCGATGCTGTCGATGGCGGGGATTATCGTGGCGCTGGATGCTTACGGCCCGATCACTGACAACGCGGGCGGGATTGCGGAAATGGCAGGCTTGCCGGATGAAGTGCGTAACATTACTGACCCGCTGGATGCGGTGGGTAATACCACCAAAGCCGTTACCAAGGGCTATGCTATTGGTTCAGCAGGTTTGGCGGCTTTGGTGCTGTTTGCGGATTACACTCACGCGCTTTCCACCAGTCACCCCGGCTTGACGTTTGATTTGTCGAACCACATGGTCATTATTGGCCTGTTTATTGGTGGTATGGTGCCGTATTTGTTTGCAGCGATGGGGATGGAGGCTGTTGGGCGTGCTGCCGGTTCGGTGGTGGTGGAAGTGCGCCGTCAATTCCGCGACATTCCGGGCATTATGGAAGGCACGGGCAAGCCGGAATACGGCAAGTGCGTGGATATGTTGACCAAAGCGGCGATCAAGGAAATGATTTTGCCTTCGCTGCTACCGGTTGCCGTGCCTGTGGTAGTCGGCTTGGCGCTGGGGCCGCAAGCTCTGGGTGGCGTATTGGTGGGGACGATCATTACCGGAATTTTCGTGGCGATTTCCATGACGACCGGCGGTGGTGCATGGGATAACGCTAAGAAGTATATCGAGGAAGGTAACTTCGGTGGCAAGGGTTCTGAGGCGCACAAGGCTGCCGTGACGGGCGATACTGTCGGCGACCCGTATAAAGATACCGCAGGCCCGGCGGTTAACCCATTGATCAAGATCATCAATATTGTGGCCTTGATGATCGTGCCATTGTTGGCATAATGCAGGGTATTGTTGGTTGAAACCAGAAGCCCGCCCTTTGTGGCGGGCTTCGTTTTTTAGGAAAAGACATGAAGCAAGGTATTTTGTACTGCGTGGCAACGCCGATTGGTAATTTGGCGGATATGACCGAGCGAGGTAAGCGTATCTTGTCGGAAGTCGACAAGGTTTACGCAGAAGATACGCGGGTCACGCGCGGTTTGCTGACCCATTACGGTATCCAGAATACCTTGGCAAGTTTGCATGACCATAATGAAGCGGATCGGGTGGCGAGTATCCGTGCCGAGTTGGATCAGGGGATGCAACTGGCTTTGGTGAGTGATGCGGGCACGCCGTTGATCAGTGACCCCGGTTACAAGTTGGTTCATGCTTTGGGGGAGTCAGGGCATACCGTGGTGCCGATTCCGGGGGCAAGTGCCTTGATTGCGGCATTGTCGGTGGCGGGGTTGCCGACGGATCGTTTTGTGTTTGAAGGATTTCTGCCTGCAAAATCGGTTTCGCGCCGTAAGTTATTGGAAGGGGTGCGCGAAGAGCCGCGTACTTTGGTGTTTTACGAGTCCAGCCATCGGATTGCGGATATGTTGGCGGATGTGGTGGCAACGCTGGGTGAGGAACGCCGGGTGGTGATCTTGCGGGAGTTGACCAAGTTGTTTGAAAGCATTTACCGGGGCAGTGCCGGGGATTTGTTGCAGCAAATGGCAACCGATACCAATATGTCACGCGGTGAGTTTGTGGTGGTGATTGCGGGCAATGTGGTTACGGAGGATCAGGAACAGCTTAGTGCTTTGCGTGCCGACAGTATTCTGGCGGTGTTGCTGGAGGAGTTGCCGGTGAAACAGGCAGCAGCGATTGCTGCCCGTTTGACGGGATTGCCTAAGAATCAGTTGTACAAACAGGCTCTGGCGATGGGGTAAGTGCATCGTCTTCCGGGGCATTGATCACGATCAGTTTGTCGGGGTCTAGTGCCAAAATCTGTTGTGCCGTATCCGCCGGAATCAGGCAGCGTTTGCCACCGAGGAAGGTGACGGCGAGTTTGCCATCCGCGAGTTCTTGCTGTTGGGCTTCGGTGACGTACAGGTATTTGATGTTGTCGCCGATGACAAAATTGTAGCGGATGTCAGCATCGTCGACATTTTTCAGATTGTCGTTGATGAGGGCGGCCACTTGTTCGCGGGTTTGTTTGCGGCGGGCGGCGATTTCGCGCTGGCGTTGTTCGGCCTGCTGGCGTTCTTCGCGTTCGGTCTTGGCGCGGGCTTCATAGAACTGCGCAAGGTCACTTTTTTCCTTGGGAGCAGGCCGAGGCGCTTTGTTTTCGAGGCTTTCAGGGCGTGGAGCTGCCGGAGGTGGGCGATTCTCCCGACGTGGCGGTTTGCTCTTTGCCTGAGGTTGTCGAGGCGTTGTTGGTTTAGGTTGATTGGCTTTTTCAACCTGTGCTTCTGTGACTAGCCCTGCCTTGAGGAGCTGGTCGCGTAATGAGTGTGCCATGCTATTCTCTTGAAATTGTCGACAAGTAGTGGTGGTTAGTTGCTGTGAGAATTCGTAACAGGGGTTATAATACCGTGATTTGTACACAACGGTAGAGTAAACAATGAATATTGATAAAGTTCCTGTAGGGTCTGATGTACCAAACTGCGTAAATGTCATCATCGAAATTCCAGCATTATCCACGCCTGTTAAATATGAGCTGGATAAGGAAAGCGGTGCGTTGTTCGTTGATCGCTTTTTGTCTACGCCAATGTTTTACCCTGCAAATTATGGGTTTATTCCCCATACATTGGCGCAAGATGGCGACCCGACAGATGTGTTGGTCGTTTCACCTACGCCATTGATGCATGGTTGCGTGATTCCTGTGCGTCCGGTCGGGATGCTGAAAATGTCGGATGAGTCCGGGATTGATGCGAAAATTGTAGCTGTTCCAGCTAATAACCTGTCCTCTGGATACCGTGATATCCAATCTTATGAGCAGTTGCCTAAATTGTTGTTAAGCCAAATTCAACATTTCTTTGAGCGTTATAAAGAGTTGGATGCAGGTAAGTGGGTTAAGGTTGATGGTTGGGCTGGTATCGATGAGGCCAAGCAAGAAATTTTGGACAGCATGCAGCGTTATGAGATTGAGCAACCAAAGGAGATTCCCTTTTCATAATCTGATATAGTCGCCCGATTTCAGGCTGGCAGGATGCTCATTAGCAATTTATGAGTGATAGACCAATTAAACTGGAGCGCGATGAGCAGCACATGTTCAATGTGCGTGCTATTGTGGCGGGCATTATTATCTTGTTTGCCTTGTTAGCGATCCTGGGGCGGGTTTACCAGCTCCAGGTTTCGCAGCACGAACAATATTCAGAACTTTCCCGCCAACACTATGAGAAGCGTATTCCCATTCCACCGAATCGCGGTCAAATTTATGATCGTAATGGTGTTCTATTGGCAGATAGTCACACGCAGTATGTTCTCGAAGTGGTGCGAGATAATATTGGTGATGAGAATGGTGATGGCCGTTCAACATTGGCAGATGTTGATGTTTTCATTGCTCGTCTTGGGGCGATTATTCCTTTGCAAGAAAAGGATATTCGCCTGTTCAAAACACAGGTGCGCCGCTTCAAATACCAGCCCATTCCTATTCGTGTCAATCTGACGGAAGAGGAAATTGCTGTATTTGCTGTCAATCGTCCACGCTTTCCAGGCGTCAGTATGGAAGTCCGCATGGAGCGCTATTACCCTTTAATTAATACGGCTAGTCATGTCATTGGTTACGTTGGTCGTATCGATGCGCGTGATTTGGAACGTGTTGATAAGGATGAGTACATTGGTACAACCCATATTGGTAAATCTGGTGTAGAAGCTTCTCATGAAGATCGTTTGCATGGTCAGGCTGGTTATCATCTGATTGAGGTGGATGCGCACGGTAAAAAGCAGTCAGTTATCAGTGAGCAAGAACCTATCGGTGGGCAGGATCTGTTTCTTGGGCTAGATATTAACCTGCAAATTCAAGCAGAGAAGTTATTGGGTGCAGAGCGTGGCGCTATTGTTGCCATGGATCCTAGTAATGGTGAGGTATTAGCATTAGCGAGTATGCCTACCTTTGACCCGAATTTGTTCATCGATGGTATTTCTCAGAAAGATTACACCTCGTTGCGTGATGATCCTGATCGTCCATTATTTAACCGAGCTTTGCAGGGAACGTATCCACCAGGTTCTACGATTAAGCCAATGGTGGGTGTGGCTGGTTTAGCTGAACGAGTGGTTACGCCTGGATCTCGTGTTTATGATCCTGGTTTTTTCCGGTTATCGGGGCAAAAGCATGTGTTTCGTTGTTGGAACAAGCGCGGTCATGGCTCAGTTGACTTGAAATACGCGATTCAACAGTCATGCGATACCTATTTTTATGACTTGGCTTATCGTATGGGTATCGATCGTTTCTCGAGTTTTATGAGTCGTTTTGGTTTTGGTGAGAAGACGGGTATTGACCTTCCTTCTGAGGCAGCTGGCCTTATGCCAAGTAAAGAGTGGAAAGAAAGGCGCTATAAACGTAGTTGGTTTCCTGGTGATACGGTCAATATTGGTATCGGTCAGGGATATTGGATATCTACTCCGTTGCAACTGGCTCATGCTGTATCCATTGTGGCAAATCATGGGATTCGTTTGAAACCGCATGTTTTACGTGGAGTACGTACAACACGCAATGAAGAAGAAAAGCTACTCAAGCCTGAGCCTTTTGCGCCTATTGAAGTCGATCAGCGTTTTTGGAATTTGGCCATACAGGGTATGGAAAACGTTATGCGCCCCGGTGGTACCGCGAGGGCTGCTGGTGCTGGTGCTGCGTATCGAATTGCGGGTAAAACGGGGACAGCGCAAGTGTTTGGCTTGTCTGGTGGTAAATATAATGCGGGACGCTTGGCTAAGCGTTTACGTGACCATGCGTTATTTGTAGGCTTTGCACCAGTAGATAACCCGAAAATTGCGGTTGCCGTTATTGTTGAAAATTCATCGGGAAGTGGTGGACATACTGCCGCTCCGATTGGACGTAAGTTGATGGATGCTTATTTGCTACAGCAATACGGGGAGAATATGTTAAAGCCCGCAGGCGTGGTTGGAGTATCTCCAGAACCTGAGCCAGAACCTGAACCTGTAGTATCAAAAACCGAAAAATCCACGAAGAAAGTGACTAAAAAATCTCAAAGTAAGACGAAAGAAAAGCTAAAAAAAGTAAGGGGTGCGCGTGATTAATGGTCTGTTTCCGTCTTGGCTGGTCGTCGCTTTACAACGAGTCGATGCAGTGTTGTTGGCCGTATTGTCGTTGTTGGTGTTTCTGGGGCTAGCTACTTTGTACAGCGCCAGCGATGCCAATCTAGAACAGGTGCAACGGCAGTCTGTCCATTTTGCGATTGGGTTAGGATTGTTGGTACTGTTCTCACAAATCTCCAGTAAAACACTGCGGCAGTGGGCTGTATGGCTTTACAGTGTCGGTGTGGTATTGCTGATTCTAGTATTGATTGTGGGTGTCACTAAAAAAGGTGCACAGCGTTGGTTGTACATCGGAATGGATATACAGCCATCAGAAATCATGAAGTTAGCTGTGCCGATGATGGTGGCTTATTATTTCTCAGAAAAACCCCTTCCGCCGCGATTTACCGATATTGTGATCGCATTATTGTTGGTGCTAGTGCCTATGTTGCTGGTTATGAAGCAACCCGATTTAGGTACCTCGCTATTGATTGCAACGTCTGGATTTTTTGTCATTTATTTGGCTGGTATGTCTTGGTGGTTGATCGGTGGCGGGGTTATTTTTATCGGTGTGGCCGCTCCGTTGATGTACTTTTTTGGTATGCATGAATATCAACGTCAACGCGTTGAAACTCTTTTCGACCCAGAATCAGATTTATTGGGAACTGGATACCATATTTATCAGTCAAAAATTGCGATTGGTTCTGGTGGGGCATACGGAAAAGGTTGGATGCAAGGGGATCAAGCGCATTTGGACTTCCTGCCAGAACGACACACAGACTTTATCTTTGCCGTATTCGGTGAAGAATTCGGCTTAGTGGGCAACCTGATTTTAATGAGTTTATACTTATTTATTATTTGGCGTGGATTATATCTTGCCAGTAAAGGTGAGGATACCTTTGCCCGTTTGTTGGGTGGAAGCCTGAGTGTGTCATTCTTTTTCTATTTGTTTGTGAATACTGGCATGGTCAGCGGGCTGCTTCCTGTGGTGGGTGTACCACTCCCTTTAGTGAGTTATGGGGGAACCTCTGTGGTTACGTTGATGATGGCTTTCGGTATTATCATGGGCATGAGAAAGCGCAAACGCATTTATCAACGGGATAGCTGAAGACGGATTTTCATGCTCTCCTCAACCGATCAGGAGATGGAGTATATGAGAATCACACGCGATTCAGCCAAATGGAAAAAGCCGCTGGGTCAGATAGCAGGGCTAGTCATTGTTGGAACTTTATTAGGTGGGTGTACGACTGTTAGGCCGCAATGGCCTTGGGTGTTTGCGCCGCCTGGTGCAGTTAGTTATCCCGCTAATAATCAGGGGGGGCAGGCACCTGTCATCAGGCCGCCTGTTGTGACAGCTCCACCCCGAACAACAAACCAACCCTTACCGCAGACCTTGCCACTACCCTCACCTGTGGTCACAACGCCATATCCATCCGTGAATGCTCCTCGTGGCTTGGGAGGAGATTATGCAAATTACCCTGAGTTACGCCAATTTATTGGCAAAATGAATAATCAACATGGTTTTGATATTGCTTTTCTAGAACAGACATTTTCCAGTGTGCAGCGCGACAAAGAGGCATTGACGAAAGCCGGTGCACCTGCTGAAGGGCAGGGCTGGCGTGCGTATCGCCCCATTTTTCTGACCGAAGAGCGTATCAATGGCGGAGTGGATTTCTGGAATCGTCATGCGGCATTGCTGGATAATGCTACTCGTCAGTATGGGGTAGATACGGAGTATCTGGTGGCAATCATTGGGGTAGAAACTCAGTATGGTAAAAATACGGGTAAGCATAATGTGTTACAGGCGTTGACCAGTCTGGGATTCGATTTCCCACGGCGAGCCAGTTTCTACCAAAAAGAGTTGGAACAGTTTTTGCTGTTATCACGTGAGGAAAAAGTAAGGCCGCAGATATTCAATGGCTCTTATGCGGGTGCGATGGGGCTGGGGCAATTCATTTCTAGCAGCTACCGTAGTTACTCTATTGACGGCAACCGTGATGGTAAACGTGATCTGTGGGATCCTCAGGATGCCATTCCAAGTGTGGCGAATTACTTTGCCAAAAATGGTTGGAAGCGTGGTACAGGTGTGGCAGTACCTGCTTATATTTCCGGTAATGGGTATGCTAGTATTGCCGAAACGACTGCAAAAAAACCTGCACGTACCTTGGGTGATTTGGCTGCAAATGGGGTTAGGCCGCAGACTGCTATCAACTCTGCAAAAGTGAGTTTGATTAAGCTGGAAGGCGCAACCGATGAGTATTGGGTTGGTGGTGAAAACTTCTATGCCATTACTCGCTACAATCCTAGTGTTAAGTATGCAATGGCTGTGCATCAACTTGCTCAGGAAATTCGTAAGCGTAAGTTTGGTTTTTAGGGGCTATACTAGCATGACCCCTCATCTTTATTATGGGGTGGGGGGGTAATTGGGAATAAAAGCTGGAAAATATGATGACAATAAACTGGCGATCTTCGGCAATCTTATTGGCCTTGACGGCAACTGGATTAGTCGCTTGTAGTGGGAATAGCACGAAAAATGAAGTAGCGCCTGCTACTGCGGCAAATAATGCCGGAGTTGCTCAGGGGCAAACTGGCTGTGGTAATGATCCGACTTATGCGATTGATGGCAAAACCTATCAAGTATTAAATTCTGCTGCTGGTTACTCGGAACAGGGTACGGCCGCGTGGTATGGTGCTGAATATCAGGGTACAGAAACAGCCGGTTGTGAGGTGTTTGATATGTATGGCTACTCTGCTGCACATCGAACTTTGCCATTGCCTAGTTTTGCAGAGGTTACTAATCGTCAAAATGGTAAGCATATTATTGTGCGGATCAACGATCGTGGGCCGTTTGAGGGAGGGGATCTCATCCAGTTATCCTTTGCGGCGGCGAATGCTTTAGGGGTCAAAGCGCGGACTGGTGTACCGGTTGATGTGGTTGCTATTTCACCGGATCAGCTTCCTCAAGAGGCTCGTGTTGTCCCCAACATCACTAATCAGGTGGCAAAACCGACGACGCCTGTCGATAAGTCGAAGCCTTATTATGTGATTGCAGGAACATGGCCGGATAAAAATACCTCCCTTGATATGTTTGTACGCCTGACGTCGATTGGCCTTGCCAAGACCGAGATGGCCACCGCACAGCAAAATGGGCGTGAAATGTATCAAGTGAGGATTGGCCCCCTGTATAGTCAGGATCAAATTGATAATGTGAAGGATATACTGGAGAGTAACGGCTTGGCGAACTTTAAGGTAGTTGCGCGATAGCGCAAGCTCCGTTACCGTATTATCCATTATGGAAATAATCAGCGTCAGTAAAAGGACTGTTCATGCTTATTAGGATTATGAAATCGTTGTTGCTGGTATGGTTGCTTGTTGGGTGTTTTGCCGTTGCGGCCGAAAAGCCCGCTGCACCATCTGATGGGGGTGAAGCTCCCAGTGACTTATCAACTGCACCTTACAATGACCCTGCCATTCCACCAGAAATCATTGCGATGGCTTCAGGTGTGCCAGAAGTTGAAGCAAAAAACTACTTATTGGTTGATTTCCAAAGTGGTGAAGAGCTTGCTGGTCTTAATCCTGGCTTGCGGATTGAGCCTGCCAGTATTACTAAATTGATGACAGCCTACATCGTCTATCGGGATTTAGATAAGGGTAGGATTAAGCTGGAAGATGAGGTGCTGATTAGCGAGAAAGCCTGGAAGATGGAAGGTTCTCGTATGTTTGTCGAGTTGGGTAAAAAGATTCCATTCGAAAAGCTGTTGAGAGGCATGATTATTCAGTCTGGTAATGATGCTGCAATGGCTTTGGCAGAACATATTGCGGGTACTGAAAGTTCTTTTGTCGAACGTATGAATCAAACAGCTGCCGAACTTGGCATGAAAGATACTCATTACATGAATGTTACGGGTTGGCCAGCCCAAAATCATTACACAACAGCACGTGATATTGTGAAGTTGGTTCATGCCTTGATTACTGAGTTCCCTGAGCGCTATAAACTTTATTCTGAAAAGGAGTTTAGTTATAACAATATCAAGCAGCAAAATCGCAATCGTTTATTATTTCGTGATCCTACTGTTGATGGTTTAAAAACGGGTCATACAGAGTCGGCGGGTTATTGTTTAGTTTCTTCTGCTAAACGCGACAATATGCGTCTTATTTCTGTCGTGTTAGGCACTAAAAGTGATGAAGCGCGTGCAAATGCTAGCCAACAGTTATTGGAATACGGTTTCCGTACTTTTGAAACACATCAGCTCTACAATGCCGGTGCTGTACTGGCTAAAGTGCGTGTTTGGAAGGGTGATCAAACCGAGGTTCCTGCTGGTGTGATTGATGATTTGTTCGTTAGCATTGCTAAGGGACGTTATGATCAGTTGAAAGGTGGAATGCAGCTTGATAAAGGTATTGATGCCCCCATTATGCGTGGTGACAGATTGGGAACAGTGATTATTACTGATCGTGAGCTGGGTAAAATTGTCAAGGAAACCCCGTTGTTGGCGCTGGAAGATGTGGCTGAGGGCGGCTGGTGGCGAGGGATGATGGATAGTATCCAGAAGTTGTTCGCTGATTAGACGGGAACAAGTGAGGACAAGACGTGGAACGTTTTGGAGAACAGGAAGAGTTAATATTGGAATTTCCCTGTGATTTTCCAATTAAGATAGTAGGTCATGCGGATGTTGAGTTTCATCAACGCATTTGCGAGATCGTGTATCGTCATGATGAGGATTTCAATCCAGATGATCGTTTACAGCGACGTAACAGTTCTACGGGGAAATACCATAGCCTAACGGTGAATCTGCGCGCGGTGAGTAAAGAACAAATTAATGCGGTCTATCAGGATTTGAAAGCCTGCGAGTTGGTATTGTGGGCATTGTAGGGCTCACGGAGAGCTTGCATGTGCGGGTGTTGGGGTCTCAGGATTATGTTCCTGTGTGGCAACAGATGCAGGCATTCACTCAAAGTAGGGTGGACAGTACACCCGATGAGCTTTGGTTGGTGGAGCATTCACCGGTATTTACATTAGGACGCAATGGTAAGATGGAACATGTGCTAGCGCCAGGCACTATTCCAGTATTGCCTATTGATCGGGGTGGGCAGGTGACATATCACGGCCCCGGGCAGTTAGTGGTTTACTTACTACTGGATATTCGCCGTAAGGCGCTCGGCGTGCGTGAGTTGGTGATGCAGATTGAGCAATCGGTTATTGATTTGTTAGCGAATCATGGTGTTACAGCTGCTGGTGATCGAGATGCACCGGGTGTGTATGTGGATGGGCGTAAAATTGCCGCTTTGGGGTTACGAGTCGCCAAGGGTTGTACTTATCATGGCTTGAGTCTGAATGTAGATATGGATTTAGAGCCGTTTCAGCGTATTAACCCCTGTGGTTATGCCGGTTTGCAGGTAACGCAGTGTAAGGACCTTGGTATTAGGCAAACACCATTGGCGCTTGCCGGGGAGCTATGTGAATATCTTGCCGCTCGTTTGCAATATCCTGTGCTAGATTGGCGTCAGAATTAAACGTAATACGTACTTTTGGTCATGACTTTCGACATCAGTGGCATGAGCAGCTTGCGTGCTAGAAAGGGCAGTTTGGCTCCACCTGCTTGCATGGCGACATCACCGTGATGCATTTCATCGGCCTTCATCTTTTGTAGGATGGCCATGTCAGTCAAAGCATGGGCAGGAAGTTGGTTGATGTGTTCTTCGAGATGCTTGATGACCTGATCTTCGGTTTCTTTGACGAAACCTAAACTCCACTTATCGCCAACTTTGCCTGCGATAGCGCCAATGGTGAAGGAACCCCAGTAAAACAACGGGTTCAGCAGACTTTTTCTTCCACCTAATTCTTGTAGGCGTTTGTCTGTCCAGTTCAGATGGTCATTTTCTTCCATGGCGGCACGTTCCATCTGTACGCGGATATCTTCGCGTTTGGCTGTTAGTGCCTGCCCTCGGTACAAGCCTTGGGCAGAGACCTCGCCAGTGTGATTAATGCGCATCAGCCTGCTGATCATATCGCGCTCATCTTCGTTGAGAGGAGCACTTTCCTGTACGCCGTTCGCTGGATTAGGGCGTTCGGTAGTCGGTGCGGTGGCATGAACTACTCGCAAAGACTGATCAATTTCATTCAAAATGTTATCCAGCAGGCTGAAATTACGCATATCACACTCTCTGTATTACTTAGACTCGCGTGCCACCAAGTAATTAATTACTTGTAGCAGCTTTTCTTCACTGCCGACCATGCTTGGGCTGGTGCGGTATTTGCCATTAACAATAATGACGGGTACTGAGTCTGCCTTGGATTTTGTGCCAACTTCATCGGCGCGTGCCATCATGGCTTTCATTTCCATGGAGTTTAGGGCATTTTTAACTTGATCAGCACTAAAACCTAGCTCTACAAAAAAACGGGTCATGGCGGCATCATCGTTGATCTGGCGACGCTGTTTTTGTAGTGCTTCAAAAATCTTGGTGTGGACATTCTTCGCACCATCAGGATCGAGCATTTTCCCAACATAGTATAGCTTGGCATGGTATGCCCAACGTGGACTTAGTGTGGCAGGAACACGCTGGAAGACGACGTTATCGGGTTTTTTGCTAAGGAAAGTGTTAATGGTGGGTTCCATTTCATAGCAGTGTGGACAGCCGTACCAAAACAATTCCGTTACTTCAACCTTTCCAGCTGGCACTTCGGTTGGAATAGCCGGTGAAATGGTGACGTACTGGGTACCTTCCTTGAATTCTTCCGCTTGGCTGGATTCAGGAATGCAGCCAGTGAGGGCAAATAGGGCTGCCATCATAAAGCCGAGGGTGTGGCTCAATGTGCGTTTCATTGGTTCAATATCTCCCTTTTGTGTTTGTTTCATTACAGTGTCAGTCAGTTATTGTGATGATTAGACTTGGCTATTAGCTTTAAAGTTCACCATAAGAATGTAAACCAGAGAGAAACATATTAACGCCCAGGAATGCAAACAGGGTAACAAAGAGACCTACAATAGCCCACCATGCCATAGGTTCACCCCTCCAGCCTTTGGAGAAGCGTAAATGCAGCCATGCAGCATAGTTCAGCCAGACAATTAATGCCCATGTTTCTTTGGGATCCCAAGACCAGTAACCGCCCCATGCTTCAGCAGCCCACATAGCACCAAGAATGGTGGCAATGGTAAAGAAGGCGAAGCCTAGTGCAATAGCTTTGTAGGTAACATCATCTAGCATATCCAGTGAGGGAAGACGTTTTGCTAGTAAACCATTAGGATTTTGCCGTTCACCTTTTGATTTAAGCAAATAAGCAACACTAACCATGGCAGCTAAAGCAAATGCACCATAGCCAACAAAATTGGCTGGGACATGGATTTTCATCCAGTAACTTTTCAGAGCAGGGACAAGTGGGAGAATTTTATCAGCGCCACGGCTATAGCTGTACCACAATAGGAAACCCACCGCTGCACTAATCACCAATAGCACAAAACCGCCGAGTGAACGGTTTTTGTAACGACCTTCATAAAACAGGTACAGCAGGCCAGTGATGAGACTGAACAAAATAAAGACTTCATAGAGGTTGCTCACTGGAATATGACCAAACTCTGGATCAACTAAATAAGTCTCATACCAACGTACCATCAGCCCTGTTAAGCCCATAATCAGCGCTGCCCATGTTAGCGCTGTGCCAGTTTTTAGGGTGAATTCGCTGCCTGAGAACAGTCCACCAAGGTAGGTGACGGTAGCCATTACAAACAGTGCGCTCATCCACATGACCGCTGACTGGCTGGAAACGAGATATTTCAGGCCAAATACTACTTCTGCATTGGCGTAATTGTCACCATAAAGCCCAATACCTAATAAGCTGAAAGCGGTAACTGTTAATGCATAAGGTTGAAAAGCCTTCCAATACCAACCTAAACCAATCAAGCTAGGAGCAGTCATGGCGAGAATGCCAATTTCATAGCCGTCCATGATGCTGCCATATTTGGCAAAGACAAAGGCTGTAGCGGCCAGTACTGCCGTAGCCCATAACCAGTCACGCAGCCCTAATTGCTGGAGCAGACTGGGACGTTCAATCAATGATTCAATCGTTTGTTGTGGAACTGACATGTTTCACCTCATGTGCCATGACTTGCTGGAAGATTCCTTGCAAGTGATTAAAATAGCGTTCAAATTCAGGCTGGTTACGGTTGCTGCTGCCTGCCATGACGAGATCTGACTGATTGTCACCTTGCGGCTTGATCCAGATCCATATTCTACGATGGGAGATGTAGAATAGTAAAAATACCCCCAAGACCAGCATGGCGCTGCCAAAATACACCACATCTTTACCCGGTGAGCGGGTGATTTGTAAACCAGATGCCTCAATTTGTTTGAAGCTGCTTAGTTGTACAAGCCACGGTGAGCCATAGGCGGCGATTTTGTCGACAGCCAAAATGCTATCATCAAAGAATAACCAATCTGCTTCGCTAGGTTCGCCCTGACTGCCTTCTTGTTTCAGGGTTTCTAGGTATACGCTGCGTAGTGATGCATTCAGCACTTTCATAAAGGCTTCGGAGGCATTCTCACGTTTCTCTTCTGGGAAGCGTGCAGCAATTTCCTGCATGATGCCATCCGAACCTTTGCTTGAAAATTGCTCTGTTAACCGCACCATTGATTCAATGACTTGATTCTCCATCTCGGCATTTTGCAGGCTATTTTGCTGCATCGAGTTGCGAGTAGTGGCAATAGCGGCTGTTTTTACAAGCTCGTTATTTTGCATATTGGTGAGGAACTTGAAGAAACGATCTTTGCTACCTTTCGGATCCAGTGGAATGTGTAGATAACGAAATGGTTCGCCTGGGCTAGTACGTACTCCACTGATGTAATAATACTGTCCCTTGATACTCACCGGATTCATGTAGTTTTGGTATTCTATCGCTTGTCCGGTAGCATCGCGGAGCTTGAAGGTGATGCTGGGGCCGACATTTTTCTTTGTGACCTTGCCCTCATCTCCTTCCATATCATTGATGTTGAAGAGGCGAAAGTCTTTTAGTTCTAGTGTGTACTGTTGATCGGAACTAGTCAGTTTGTAGTCACCAAAAATTTTCCCATCCAGATCTTGTGCTGCATAGCGTGTGCTAAACGGTTGCAGGCGCAATTTCACTTCCGAGCCACCATCACCAAAGCTCGCTTGATAAATAGCGACATCTTTATAAATGAGTGGGTGATTGACTGAAATAGTGGTTTCTAGCGGTTTTTCCAAATCTTTGTCGTGGATGACAATATCACTCTCAAAGGACTTGGGCATTCCGGTAGAGTAGTGTTCAACACGGAATTCTTTTACTTCTACTGCAAATGGCAGGTGTTGTACGAAATAGCCGTCACGCATCGGCTGGAATAGGATATTGGCGCGGCTACCTTCGGGAATGTCGACTGATCCACGATAAGAGAAGTTGGATGGAGGAAGTTGGCTGATAGCAGGTACGTCACCAGCAGGAATATTACGGGTTTCAGGTTTTAGATTGCCTTGCCATTCAGCAAGCATCAGTGGTAGGCGGCTATCCAGTAGACCGCCAAGGAAAATGACGATCATACCAAGGTGGGTTAACCAATAACCCCAATGGTTCATGCCGCCTTTCATTCCGGCAACGACTGTATGTTGAGCATCGACTTTTTGGCGGGTTTTGAAGCCTTGGCCATGTAGGATGCGGGTTGCAAGAGCTGTTGCTTCTGTATGGCTTTGTGAGGTCGTTAGAGTGCTTTGGTGCTTCATTGCCCGTAGCGATTTTTCTTGCACATTTTCGCGGAAATGGCGAAGTTCTCGTAACATGCCGGGCGTATTGCGGCCAACACAAGTGGCGATAGAAATGACTAGAAATGCAAGGATGCCTAGAAACCACAAGGCGGAATACACATCATAGAGTTCTAGTGACCTGAACAAATCAAACCAAAATGGTCCGAATTTAATCTGATAGTCGGTATAGGGTTGATTCTGTTTGAGGATGGTGCCAATCACAGAAGCAATCGCCACTATCACCAGCAAGCTGATAGCCAGATTCATGGATCCTAGGAAATTGATCAGGCGCGTACTGGAGGTTGGAGAATTTCTCATATCACAAAAATCATATTTACAATGAGGTGAATTAAAACAACAAAGGGTGGCAAATGCCACCCTTTGTTTTACAGTAAGGCGTTACCAAATGGTAATGACATTACTTCAGGCCAGAGATGTACTCGGCAACCGCATCGATTTCTACATCAGTCATACCAGCAGCGATGTTACGCATCATCTTGCCTGCATCATTAGCACGCTCGCCTTTACGGAAGCTATATAGCTGGTTTTTGATGTAGGTGACGTGCTGACCATTCAGCGAGGGGAATTTGGCGGCTGGGTTGCCAGCACCGGTAGGGCCATGGCAGGCAGCACATGCTGAAACGCCTGTCGCATTATTACCACCTTTGTAGACTTGTTCACCCAAGACAGCTTTGGTTTGATCTGCTTCACCCAATTTTTTGGTTTGGGAGGAGAAGTATGCTGCCAGGTCTGCCATGTCTGCATCACTCAATGGTTTTGCCATTGGTGTCATGGATGGGTTAACACGCTCATCATTCTTGAAGTTCATTAATTGCTTCAGAATGTAGCTTGGGTGTTGACCCGCCAGCTTAGGCCATTCAGGGTTGGTGCTGTTGCCGTCTGCACCGTGGCAGGCTGCGCAAGTCGCGGATTTGGTTTTGCCCGCTTCAGCATTGCCACCCTCTGCCCAAGCAGATGCAGCGACGCTAACAGCCAAGCCAGTCAGTACAAGCATGAGTACTTTTTTCATGTCGAAGTGCTCCTAATATCACAAAATCTGTCATGTTTTTTGCGCTGCAGCCAGTGACTCCCCTTGTTCACCGCTTGACGCACTGCCTTAACCGTCTTCTCGCGGTTGCGGCAATTGCTTGCAATCATGTTGGGTGCGCCTTAATCTGCACCCACCCTGACACAGGCATACCATATCCATACGCTCTACAGCCTTTTCAGTCATCCAGTCCACTGTTGTGGGAAGGATATTCTGAAAAAAACGACTGAATTGTACAACATATTCTGCTTACGTTCCGCAAAAAATATTAGAGAATGCTAACATTATGAATCATTATTATCAGCAGGCAAGTTTTTTACAAAGTGCCACTACCCGAAAAACCATGCCGATGGAAAGTGGCTTGGAAATTGCTTTTGCTGGCAGATCAAATGCTGGAAAATCCAGTGTAATCAATCGAGTGTGTTCTCAGAAATCATTAGCGAGAACCAGTAAAACCCCCGGTAGAACGCAGCTAATCAACTTTTTTCAGCTTCCTGATGCCAATTTTTTGGTGGATTTGCCCGGTTATGGCTATGCGAAAGTGCCAGAAGCTATTAAGTTGGAATGGCAAAAATTTATTGAATCTTATCTGACACAGCGCAATACCCTGAGGGGTATGGTGCTAGTGATGGATATTCGCCACCCAATGACGGATTACGATCAGGCTATGTTGCGTTGGGCGCAGAATAGGATGTTGCCCGTGCATGTTCTGCTTAATAAGTCAGATAAGTTGACACGTGGTGCAGGCATGAATGCGTTGTTGCAGGTGCGGAAGATGTTGGCGGAGAGTGGGATAGCTTCGGTACAGATGTTTTCGGCGTTGAAGCAACAAGGATTAGATGAGTGTTGGGATGTTTTAGATAAGTGGTTAGGAAAAGACACTATTACTACACAATCTGAAGTGTAATAGGCGCTTATTCAGGAAGAGTTCATTTCTTTGAGGGTATCCTTCTTCCTGTAGGAAAAAGGAACCCCGGCCAAACAGGGGGTCTAAAAAGCCGGGGTTTAATGAACAGGCTTGGATTGGGGACACCAAACCTGTGTCCGTAAACAGAAGACACCGATGCCGGGCTTAAGCATCATTGTAGCGTATCTTCTGATACTTCACGGAAACTGTGGATTTACTAAAATTCATCAAATCAGTAAATCTGGCTGAATAGTAACGCATTTCTAGCGACTATAAAAATAAAATACTTTGATAGCTAATTGTTGTTTATGGTATGACATTTGCTGATCTCATACCTACCGTATGCCTTTTTCCCAATAGGGTTGATTGGCGGCACTTTTCATATGGTCTTTTGTCTTGGGCATGGAAGATCTAGTGCTACTCGGTTGTTCAATAACGACTTTGATATTTTTTGGTCGACCTGCCCGAAGTATTGTCATCTGAACGGCCGAGCCAACGCGCAAATCACCTATCATATTTTTCACATCAACCGCATTACTCACATTTTTCTCATTAAGTTTGGTAATGATATCGCCTGTTTGTATACCTGCTTTTTCGGCGGGAGATCCGGCAATTACTTGACTGATAATAGCCCCTACATTGCTTTTCATGCCAAAGTCTCGTGCCATTGCTGCATCGAGATCCTGTACTTCAACACCTAGTTGGCCACGCTCAACTTTCCCATATTGAACGATTTGTGTAATGACACCGGCAGCCGTATTAATAGGAACAGCAAAGCCTATACCAAGACTGCCACCACCTTGGTCACCTAGAATGGCTGTATTAATGCCAATTAGTTCACCTTGTAAGTTTACTAATGGGCCACCGGAGTTACCTAGATTGATAGGCGCATCTGTTTGAATGAAGTTTTCGTATTCACTAATACCAGGGTTGCGGTGCAAGGCGCTAATAATACCGGATGTGACCGTTTGACCAATGCTATACGGGTTGCCTATCGCGACTACAAAATCACCTACTCTTAAGCGATCAGAATCACCAAAGCGCATGGCCGTGAGGTGATCAGAGGGGATTTGCAGGACAGCTAAATCAGCACGCGGATCAACACCAACCACATCAGCTAGGTATTTTCGCCCATCTTTTAACGTAACATGTATGGCATCAGCATTTTCGACAACATGAGCATTGGTCAAAACATGTCCGCGTTGGGCATGAATAATAACACCAGAGCCTGTGCCGTTGATCTGACCTTCACCAGATGGGGCATCACCAAAGAATCGTTTGAAAAAAGGGTCGCTCATCAGTGAGTCACTGGCAGGCTGATGGCCTTCTGTTGCAATATTAACGACAGAAGGTGTGACTTTTTCCAACATGGTTGCTAATGAAGGTAATGCTTGTCCATTAACTTCTGTCGGAAGTGCGGCAAAGGCAGTGCTGGGTGCTGCGCCTGAAAAGAGGATCACCGCGAATAACGCTATCTTGCGAGTGAGGGGTAACATGACCATATTGTACTGTTCTCGGTATGTGGCATTCAATGTTTTCAGACAGTTATCTTTAGATAAGGTTCCATGTCATGTTAGATGCTGTCGGGGGTTCCAGGTGAACAGCGCTTTCATCCGCGCATAATACTCTTTTTGTTCGACAGTATCAGCAGGTGGGGTATGAATGTGTAATACAATATACAAATCACCCGGTTCTTGACCTGTTAGCCCCCTGCCTTTCATGCGCATCTTTCTGCCAGATTGTGATCCCGGTGGGATTTTTAGGCTGATTTTACCTGCCAGGGTCGTTACTGTTATGGTTTCGCCGAGTGCTGCTTCCCAGGGGGTAATGGGGAGGTCTAGGTAAATGTCGCTGCCTTCCTGACGGTAGGTTGGGTGTTCATTGACTTTGACCTTTAGGTAAACATCTGAGCCGTGTGGGCCTTTTCCGGGTATCCGAATCTTTGTATCATCAGAAATATCAGGTGGGATGCGTATTTTGACATGACCACCTGAGGGTAATTTTACTGTCTTTATTCCATGGTAAATATCTTCTAGTTCAATTTGCAGCGTGGAGGTGGTTTGTGTTGATGTAGAGGCGTTTTGTGTCCCTGTCGACCCACGCCGGAAGCCACCACCAAATAAACCTTCAAAGAAATCACTGAAACCAGATGACTGTTGAGTGTTAGCACCTCGGCGGGCGATACCTTCAAAAAACGATGAGTCAAATTGTGGTGAGCTTTTGCCCCATCCCGGTGGTGGCTTGAAGTTTTGACCCGCACGCCATTCCGCACCCAGTTGATCATAACGGGCGCGTTTGGTTGTATCGCTTAAAACTTCATTGGCTTCATTAATTTCCTTGAAACGATCTTCGGCACCTTTTTCTTGATTTCGATCAGGGTGGTACTTTGCCGCTAGTCGTCGGAAGGCTTGCTTAATGCTGTCTTGGTCGGCGGTGCGTTCAACCCCTAGAATTTTGTAATAGTCCTTATATTCCATCTCATTTACTCAATATTTTGCACTTGTTCGCGCATCTGTTCGATCATCACCTTGAGGTCGACAGCCGCTTGGGTGGTGTCGGAATCATTGGATTTGGAAGCAAGTGTATTGGCTTCGCGGTTAAGCTCCTGCATAAGGAAGTCAAGGCGACGCCCAACCGGTTCATCACGCTCCAGCACGGCATTGATTTCATCAAGGTGTGCCATTAGGCGGTCAAGTTCTTCTTCCACATCCAGACGTTGAGCGAGGATTACCAGTTCTTGTTCGATGCGGTTGTAATCGGGTGATATTTTTAATTCTTCAATGCGATTCAGAATTTTTTCGCGTTGTCCTGCAATAATACCGGGGCGATGTTTACGAATCCGCACGGTAATTTCTGCAATTTGATCACACCGCTGATAGAGAAATTCAGAGAGGCGCTTGCCTTCACGTTCCCGAGTTTCCAATAAATCATCCAACATATCTTGGAGCAGTGCTTTGGCATGGGCTGCGAGAATATCACGATCAGGCGTGGCATCCTGTGCAACGCCTGGCCAGCGTAGAATATCGACAGCCTTGAGTGGCTCCGGGTTATCGGTAATGGTTTCCAGTTGGCGACAGGCAATAATAAGGGCGCGTGCTAACGGCTCATTGATGCGGATTTCGCTGTTATTGCCCGTCATGGGGGTGAAGCGTAGGGCTGCATCTAACTTGCCGCGTTTCAATGTGCTTTGAATGGTTTCACGGAAACTATTTTCTAGGCTGCGAAATTCTTCTGGAAGACGCAGGCTAATATCGAGATAGCGGTGATTAACCGAACGTGCTTCCCATTGAAGTGTACCGTGTTCGATGGTCAGTTCGCGGTGGGAAAAGGCCGTCATGCTACGAATCATGGGTATTTGTTTCCGATTTCTGTCTGTAAGGCTTAATGGTAATCGATTTGATGAGTGACTTCATGTTTTTACCATGCGAACGGCACTTAGGTGGGAAGAGTCGTTACACCTCCCACCCAGTCAGTTTATTCTTCGCCGATGCCGGACATGCCCAGAATATTCCAGCCGCCATCCACATAGGTTATTTCGCCGGTAATCCCAGATGCGAGGTCTGAGCACAGGAAGGCCGCTACATTACCCACTTCTTCAATAGTGACATTGCGGCGTAGTGGGGCATGTTTCTCGAAATGATCGAGCATTTTACGGAAACCAGCAATGCCGGAAGCCGCCAATGTGCGGATAGGGCCTGCGGAAATTGCATTCACGCGGATACCCTGTGGCCCCAGATCGGCGGCCATGAAACGTACCCCAGCTTCCAGACTGGCTTTAGCCATACCCATGACGTTGTAGTTGGGGATGGCGGCAACCGCACCCAGATAACTCAGTGCCAGCATGGAGCCGTTGCGCCCGGCCATCATCGGCTTGGCGTAACGTGCCAGCGCGAGGAAGCTGTAAGCGCTGATGTCGTGTGCAATTTGTGAACCTTCGCGAGTGGTATTGTCCACAATACTGCCAGAAAGCTGCTCTTTTGGCGCAAATGCGATGGAATGCACCACGATGTCCAGCCCGTCCCAGTGTTCGCCCAATTGCTGAAAGGCGGCTGCGATGCTGGCATCCTCCGCCACTTCGCAGGGGAGCACGATGCTGGAGCCGAATTGCGCTGCGAATTTTTCTACCCGGCCTTTCAGCTTGTCATTCTGGTAGGTGAAAGCCAGCTCAGCGCCTTCGCGGTGCATGGCTTCGGCGATACCGTAAGCGATGGAACGGTCACTTGCGACCCCGGTAATCAGGGCGCGTTTGCCAGTCAGAAAACCCATGTGAACTCCTATTTGTGTAAATGCTGCACCCCGAAGGGGTTAATGATATGCTCTAGAACCCTGAATTATGCAGTAAATGAACAAGCGTATGCAAAAACGATCAAGTGCCACGGGCTGGTTTCTGTATTTGTTAATCACGGTAGTGATTATATTGATCGTGCTGACCATGTACCAGATTGATCGACAGTGGAATAAGTTGGCAGAGGTTCAGGCCACTATGTCAGAACAAGCAAAAGACATACGTGAATTACGCACAGCTCTCAACAGTGGCGTGGTGCACCAATCAGCTAGTGCTGGCACTGAGGCAACTTCCGGTATTTCCCCCGCCTTCCAACGCGCCAAAGCCATGACGCAACAGGCTGATTATGCGCAAGGTGATTGGAGTGTGGATGCTTTTGCGACCAATCTTAAAACCCTGACACCGCTAGTGTCGACCGATGCTTATGCGTCTGAAGTGCAAGGCTATGTGCTGGAAAGCTTGATTACCCGCAATCCAGATACCTTGGAGTGGGAAGGGCTGATTGCCAAAAGTTGGCAAATAAGCCCTGACGGATTGACGATTACCTTCCAAATGCGTGATGACGTCATGTTTTCGGATGGCCAGCCGCTGACGGCGGAAGATGTCGCGTTCAGCTTTAACTTCATTATGACTGACGCGATTCAAGCGCCGCGTGAGCGTGCTTACTATGAAAAGATCAAGGAAGTGCGGGCAAATGGTCAATACGAAGTGGTATTTGTCTACAAGGAGCCATATTTTGAAGCATTGTCGTTAGCGGGAACCTTGAGCATTTTCCCGAAACATTTCTACGAACCTTATTTGAAAACGCCGCAGGCATTCAATGAATCTAAAGGCTTGTTGTTAGGCAGTGGGCCTTACCGTTTGGCAGATCCTAAAGGGTGGCGGCCTGACGCGGGTAGTGTGGAGTTGTTGCGTAATGATCGTTATTGGGGTGAGGTGCAACCATCCTTCAATCGCGTACTGTGGAAGATTATTCAGAATGATAGTGCGCGTCTGACAACTTACCGTAACGGTGAGATTGATGCTTATGGTGCACGTCCCAAGGAATATGCTGGTCTGAAAAATGATAAGCAAATCATGGATAAAAGCCATAATTTTGAGTATATGCCGCCGGTGGCAGGTTATAGTTATATCGGCTGGAATCAGGAGCGTGCAGGTAAGCCGACTCGGTTTGCGGATAAGCGGGTGCGTCAGGCTATGTCTTATCTGACCGATGTACCCCGTATTATTCAAGATATTTTTCTCGGTTATGCAGAACCTGCTGTCAGCCCCTTCAGTAATACTAGCAAGCAGCATGATGCTAACTTGAAGACGTTCTCTTTCAATTTGGAAAAGGCGCAGGCCTTGTTAAAAGAAGCAGGGTATGAGGATCGTAATAAGGATGGTGTGCTGGAGGATAAGGACGGCAAGCCATTTACGTTCAAACTGACGTATTTCGAGTCTAATGAAGATACTCAGCGCATGGTGTTATTGCTAAAAGACTTGTATGCACGGGCGGGTGTGAAAATGGAGCCGTTTCCTCAGGAATGGCCGGTGATGTTGGAGTCTTTGAATAAAAAGGATTTCGATGCGATTACGTTGGGTTGGACGAGTGGGATTGAAACGGACATTTTCCAGATGTTTCACAGTTCACAGGCGAAAACGGATGGTGATAATACCATCAGTTATAAAAATCCTGAGCTGGATAAGCTGATCGATCAGGCGCGTGCTACCGTCGATGAAACAGTGCGGATGCCATTGTGGCAGCAGGCCGAGCGTATTATGGTCGAAGATCAGCCGTATACTTTTCTGATGCGTCGCCAGTCGCTGTCGTTTGTGGATAAGCGTATTCATAACCTGCAAATGACTAAACTTGGTTTAAATCGAGGCAGTTTGCCACTGGAAAACTATGTGCCAGTGGCGATGCAAAAGTATACAAAGTGAGTTTTTCAGTGTTTGAAAACTAAGGTGCTGGCGGGGTGGTGTGAATAATTAATGTGATAGGCATCACATGGGTTTTTTATCATGCCATGGTATTCTTGTTAAGAGCGGTTATTCGGTTTTAACAGGAGGTGTCCAGTGAAACTCATACAAATAATAGTATTTGTCTCGCTGATGTTGTTTGGTGGCTTGGTTGTGGCGTTGCCTGAAACAGGCGAGCAACCCGTTGGCAAAGTCATCTTTTCAACAGGGAATAGTGCCTTACAAACCGAATCTGGCGAACCTATCAAAGGGCTGGCGGAAACATTTGTGTATGTTGGCCAAACACTTTCTACCGCAGCAGGCAGCCACATGCATGTCCAGATGATGGATGGTGCCTTGTTGTTATTGCGTCCAGAATCATCCATTCGCATTGCTTACTACACCGTGGATTTAATTCATCCAGTCAATACTAAAATTTTGCTCGATATGAAAAAAGGGGTGATCCGCTCAGTGACGGGAAAGGGCGGGCAGGGCAATAAACAAGGGTTCCGTTTTAATACACCTGTTGCGGCTATTGGTATTAAGGGAACGGATTTTACGGTGTTAGCCAACCCTGATTTTTCTAGTATTGTTTTGCGGCAAGGTGGGGTTTTCGTCTCGCCTTTCTCGGATGGTTGCCTGCGTTATGCCGTTGGGGCGTGTTCTGGTGGGAATGTGGTTTTATTGACGGCAGCTGACCAACAAATGTTAGCCGAGGTTCGGGCAGCTAAGGCAGTGCGTATTCCTAAAATTAATGCACAGGTTGTTCCTGATAATGTTGCGCCTGCTCATCCGTTAGAAGAAAAAAATATACAAGATTCGAAAATTGCGCCTGTTACCTCGCTTATTAATACGAGCAACGGGAGTGTAATAGCCCCCGTTGTGGCGAGTGCTACAACCAGTGCTCAGCAACCAACGGTTAATGGTAGTAGCACATCCAATACTGCGGTTAATACTTCGCAAGGTGCTAGTACTCAGGCGAGTGCTACTACCCCTAGTGTCGGAAGTGCTACGACATCAGGAACTACCGAGAAAAAAATTACATCAGTGGCTCCTGTTGTTAATGGTACTACGGTTGTTGTAGAGAGTGCCTCTACATTGCCTAGTGTTACGGCTACTAATACTGTCAATAATTCGGCTACGACAGCAAATACTGTGGTGGCTTCCGAGGCCAATGCCTCATCATCAAGTAGTAAGAATACGGTTGTTGCGAGTGGTTCTAAAGCGGAAGTGGCTTCGCTTGCACCGATTACTGCGGAAGTTGGTCCTAAGGAGTCGGTGACCTCTGAGCTTTCTAGCCAAATTGTGTCAGAAAAAACGTTAAGTAATACCGTGGAGGCAGTGTTAACACCAGCGGTGGTGACGCAGACGAAATCTCAGCCGTTTTATTGGGGGCGTTGGGCGGGTTATACCGAAAATCTGGAGCAGATTATCGTTCGAGATCCTGTTGTCAGTAAACAGGTCGTTGCTTCCAATACTGTCTATGTGTTGGGAGACAGTGAAGCAGGTGTGCCTAAGTTGCCTCACAGCGGCAAGATGACGTTTAAGTTAGATAAGAGTGAAGCAGTGGTGCTTGATGGCAAAAGTATTGTGCCTGCATCGGTTAGTGCCGCTTCGTTAGAGGCTGACTTTGATAGTAGTCGTTTTAAAACTGATCTGACAGTGAGTTCTGCTGGGTTGAAGGATGGATCGGTTGATTTGCAAGCTCAGGGAGATTTGTCGCTAGCAACGGGAGGGTTTGTCAGTAATCCGTTGGAATCTACGATGAATGTATCCGGTGAATTCAGTGATAATGCTGAATATGCGGGTTATGAGTTCAATGATCCTGATAATAATATCTCAGGTGTCACCAGCTGGCAGCAGTAATTAGATGACCTATGGTCGATGGGTGAGTTGTGGATGAACGTCTACAGGTAGTTAAACGTTTTGCGTTTGTTGCTCTTATTCTGGTGGCAGTTGTTGTTTATTTGTTTATTCCACCCGCTCAGCGCCCTGCTTTTCTAGAGCGTCTTGAGTATGTGGCTTATGATCAGCGAATGCAGTTGTCTGTTTCATCTGCGACGGTTGATTCAGAAATAGTGGTCATTGATATTGATCAATCAAGTCAGGATCAAAAGGGGCAATGGCCTTGGCCTCGTCATTTGACGGCTGAGATGTTGACGTTACTGTTAACACATTATCAGGTGGCGGGCGTTGGCCTTGATGTGTATTTTCCTGATGAAACAGGTTGCTCGTCTGATTTAGACAGTGAATTGTCTGAGGTCTTACAGGAATATGCCGATAATATTGTGATGGCGCTCAAGTTGACGGATAAGCCGCAAGCTATTCGAAAGAAACGGGGTGATGTCACGGGAGAAGGGGTTTCGTTAGTTGGTATAGATGGCTTGCCTCCCGCTGCACAGTATTTGGGGCATGGCGTTGACTTTAGTGGTAATTTGGCGCGTTTTGTAACCCCGCAATCGGCGATTGGGCATATTATTCCTGTGATAGATACTGATGCTAAAGTCAGACAGTTATTGCCTGTTTATCAATTCGCTGGCCAGTATTTTGATGCGCTGTCTTTGTCTATGTGGCGACAAATATTGGGAGCGGATAGTTTGCAATTGGATACATCCTTGGATCATTGGTGGGATTCTCCCAAATTTAGGTTAATGTTGGGCGGGCAGCCAGTCGGGCAATTGCATATCCCTGTTAATGAGTTTGGCGAGGTTTTGATACCTTTTCATTCAAGGGTGGAAAGTGTCTCCGCTGCTGATGTATTAGATAAGACGATTGATGCTGAGAGTCTTAAAGGAAAGTTTGTCTTAATGGGTTCTTCTGCGAAAGCACAAGGCGATGATTTAGTTGCAACGCCGCTCAAGCCTGAGTTGCCCGGTGTAGAGATTCATGCCGTTATGTTGGGTGCGATGCTTGCACAGATGGATGATGGTGCAGCCCCACGCTTTAAAACTCAGCCCTTGTATGAGAAGTATTTTCAAGTGGCGCTGATGTGCGTCGTGTTGTTGGTATTGTTAGTCGCCCATCAGTTTGGGGTGCGGGCGATGTTGGTCACCGGGCCACTGTTATTGGGGGCTTGGATCGTTAGTAACTATTGGCTATGGGCTGCGCATAATATTGCATTGGAATTGCTACCCTTAGTGGCACTCATTCTGTTGTTGTTGATGTATTTAGTGATTAGTGACTTGTTGGATATTAATGCTAGGCATCGTCATATTCGGCGCATGTTTGGTTATTATTTGCCGGAACCTGTTGTTCAACGATTGGCGATAGAGCGTCAGGGGTCAGATTGGCTTAAGCCTGAGCGTCGCGAGATGACGATTCTGTTTGCGGATATACAAGGTTTCACCGCTATGGCGGAGATGTTACCGCCGGAAGTGGTGGCTAATATAACTAAGCAGTTATTTACCAATCTGACGGGTGTTATCCATGAGCATCAGGGCACGGTGGATAAATACATGGGAGATGCTGTTATGGCATTTTGGGGGGCGCCGTTGTTAGATGATCAACATGCCCTACATGCTGCGAAGGCTGCTTTGGCTATGCAAGTAGTTGTTTCACAATTAAATACTGCGGTCTTTAGTCAGCAGAATATTAATATTCATTTGGGTATTGGTATCAATACCGGTGTGGTCGTTGTGGGCAATTTAGGGTCAGAACAACGTCATGCTTATACCGTCATGGGGGGAGCTGTGAATGCGGCTTCAGCGATTCAACAGCTGACGCGTCATTATCCTTACGATATTTTGGCGGGTGAAGAAACGGCAAGTCAATTGCCTGCCTCCATACAAGTAGACCTTGGGTCTGCGGAAACACGTAAACTGCCCCATAAACTTAGAGTGTTTGCTATCACTGATGCATGTTAAGAAAATCTTTACTCTATTTCTTGGTATGACTGTTTGGCTTCCTGTGGTGGGAGAGGCCGTTAGTTGTCAAAACGATAAATATTTTAAATATGCAAATCAGTTATCTGAGCAAAAAGCTTGTGCTGATGCTGTGGCTGTTTATGAGTCTGTTTTAGTACGTGACCCCTTATGCATGGCGGCGAAAATAGAGTTGGGATTTTGTTACCTTCACTTGGGAAACTACGACAAAGCAACGTTAGCACTTCAAGAGGTTCGGGAGGCGACCTTGTTGGATAATCATACTGGTTCAACTAATGTACGTCAGGTGATTGATGCGCAATTGGCACAAATTCCTCAGATGCGTGTACGTGCTGCGAGTCAGCAGGCCGAAAAGGCCATTGTGATCGAAAGGCATAAGCAAGCGTCTTCACCTCGTGCAAAATTATCGGTAGGCATTGGGGTGAGTGATAACGTTAATGGTGGTGTCCAGTTTGACGAATTAACTTTTGGCCAAGGTGATGAGACGATCACGCGGAAATTGGGGGAGAAAAACAAAGCTCATAATGGGACGTGGTTGGATATTGAGGTTGCTGGACAGCATCGTATTCCTGCTCCCGAGGGGCTGGACGGTAATGCGTATATGATTGCTACTTGGAGAGATGCTTATGATGCTGACTCTTCTAGTGTGGATAATAGTGAGTTTGATTTGGGTACGTTGCGGGGAATGTTGGAAATAAAACCTACGGTTGATTCAGCTGCTTTAGAGCCTCGTTTGGTTCTATCCGGCGGGCGTTTTTTCTTGGATAGTGCCGAATACCGCGATGATCTGGCATTTGGTGGGCGCATTAGTCAGGAAATAGGTGATCGTAAGGTTACGTTAGGTTATCAGTTTGCTGATCATAATTACCAAACAATTGATAATACAGATGGGCGTTACCACCGTGTCAGTATCGCTGTACCTTTAATTCAACCTACGGGTAAGAAAAAACTTAAAATGGGGATTGATGTTGGGCATCAATGGCCAGAATCTGCTGCTCGATTGGGGGAGTATCGTGAAACATCGGCCAAGCTGCGTTTGAGCTTTGAGCCGATGCCGAAATCTGACCTTTCGGTTAGTTATGGGGTTAGTAAACAACAAGACGGTGCTGTTTATAACCCCGAGTTTTTTGGTGATGCGAAGCGCAATATTGAACAGCAGGCACTGAATGTTGGTTGGTCTATGGCTGTTGATAACAATTTGGGTTTTGAAGTGAATCTTCAGCGGCGTCGACGTGATTCCGATGTTAAGTTATTTGAACAAAACGCTACAGACTTAACTGCTGGCTTTTATTGGCAGTTACAGTAAGTGTGACCTTGATTGGGTCATTCATCTTCTAGCAGTTGTCGTAATCCTTCGGTATTTTGTATGTAAAGATTTTTCCCTTCTTTTCTGACCAAGCCTTCTTCATTGAGAAACGTTAAGGCACGGGAGATACTTTCACGCGTGGTTCCCAGTAAAATAGCCATGTCATATTGAACAGGCATGTTTTTTATACAGAAATCTTGGCTGGTGTCCCTGTCATCAGGTAATTGACTCAGCAGGTAAGCGGCGAGGCGATTGGCGATATTCTGTTGTTGTAGCACTTGACGGTGCAAGTTATTTTTGCGGATGACTAATGCTAAGTTCTGCATAATACGCCGCGACACTTGCGGTACATTGTAAATAAGGGTTTCAGCATCTCGAACACCAACAGAGGCTAATTCGCAACGGCAAGTCGCTTGGACTGCTGCTGATCTTGGATAGCCATCAATGACAGATAATTCACCAAAATGTGTCGGGGCATCAATAATAGCAAGGGCAATTTCTTGTCCTTGGCGATTCACATCCAGCATGCGCACTTGTCCGCTTAAGAGAAAGTATAGGCGACGGGATGTGTCATTGCGTTCAATGATATTTTCACCTCTGGCCATTTGCTCGAAACGGCAAGCTTTTGCTAATGAGTCTATCTGTTCTGTAGGAAGCCCTGCTAGTAGCGGAACTTGTGCCAAAAGTTTGATATGTGCTGCTTTCATGTGTTTGCCAACGATTGCGGTGCTGAACAGTATACATAGTAGGGCAAGCATAACATGCTTGTGTATAATAAATTTTATAAGAAAAGCTAAATTCATAAATTTTTTTGATTAATTTTTTAGCATTTCAGTTGAATTTAGTCTATTTTTGGATGATTTTGAAAATCAAAATAGGCTAAATGCATTTGCTGTGATAGATTTTTATGATGGTAATGTGATTATTACTTATTTCTCCCATTGAATATTTTTTCATTAATTATTTCTATTAAATAGAATTTCATTATATACTCAATTCAGAATTTTTTCGTTGAATTGATGAGGTTTTCCATGAAAAGGAATGGGTTATGGGGTTTAGTATTACTCATACTTTCCCTGTATTCGTTTGCAGCTATTGCTCTTACTAATAGTAAGCCTGTCGCAACACCTCAGGCAATTAGCTTGGTTGAAGATAGCAGCAAAGAAATCGTGTTGACGGGTACTGATATTGAAGATGGCAGTGCCGTCACAGCTTTGTTAGGAACGACTAGCGCGTTAAACGGTACCTTGGTGGCGGTTGCGGGCAAATCCAACACCTACCTGTACACCCCTAAAGCCAATTTTAGTGGAAATGCCTCGTTTACGTTTACCGTCAAAGACAGTGCCAATTTAGTATCAACGGCGGTAACGGTGAGTATCGTGGTGCAAGCCGTCGCGGATTCCCCGGTGGCACAAGCGCAAGCGGTCAG
>NZ_JHYQ01000037.1 GCF_000621325.1 Thiothrix lacustris DSM 21227
AATGCCATCCGCATCGCTGTCTTTGCTCAGTGGATTGGTGCCCAGTGTTTTTTCCACGCTATCCGATAAGCCATCGCCGTCGGAATCTGCACTTTTGGGATCAGTGCCAAGGGTCGCTTCTTCGGCGTTGGTTAGGCCGTCCTTATCCGTATCAGCGAGTGGCCCATCGGTATCATCTTTATCAAGGTAGTCAGGGATTTTGTCGCCGTCCGTATCATCATCCAGCGGTGTACCGCCGTTGTAATTCTCAGATTTGGTGAGAATACCATCGTTATCATCGTCAGAATCCACGGCGTTGATTTTGCCGTCATTGTCGGTGTCGATCGCAACACCATCAGGTGCTTCTATGTTATCAGGAATGCCATCACCATCACTATCAGCGTTCAGCGGGTCTGTACCTATGGCTTTTTCTACACCATCTTTGAGACCGTCACCATCCGAGTCAAGGCTGTCCTTACAATCCGCAGTAGTGCCGTAATTTTGTAGGTAGTTATTTTCAGAAAAGTCACCCCAACCTCCGTTGGTGAATTGGTTGCCAGGGTTCGTACCAGCGGAGTTACTTCCACTGTTAACGATGAATGGGTCAGTCTGATTGTTGATTAAAGCAACAGCTCCTATGCATTCCCCGCTATTCCCAAAGTTATAGACTTCTTGTTCTACATTAGCTTTCCATTGAAAGGCATCAGGCTTGAACATACTCAGGCTGAATGATAGATAGTCAACACTGGGCTCTTCAATCGGCGCATCAACGCGAGAGTCATTTGACCAGTTGGTATTCGCTACATTGGCCTGTGGGTTATTCACCGTAAAGGCTTTGGTACCCTCAGCATGAGGTACTCGAATGGTAAACTGTCCTGTTGTACTGATGTCTTTAGGGGTTGGTGTCGCATTCGGCTTCATGAAGACGTGATAACGGTCATCCTTTGTGTCCCAGCGGATACTGTACTCAAGTGTTTGGGCAGCCCAAGCACTATTGCCCGCCAGTAATAGCACTGATGTACTTAAGCCAAGATATTTACTAAGTTTAATGGAGCGCATGGTCAGACTCTCTTGCCTATTTTTATAATTGTTGGATACGAGATTTTCTAACGAAAAGGAAGCGATAAACGTATTATTTTTTACAGGTGATGGCGTCACCGTAATTACCTAAATAATGATTTTCGCTGACAGAGCCCCAGCCTAAGTTGGTAAATTGGTTGCCAGGATTCGTGTTAGCAGAATTAGGACTTACATTAAAAGCATCCTCATTAGCGATCAACGTTACATCCTCTACGCATCCACCTTCGTTTTGAAAGCTGAAAACCACTTGTTCTGTACCTTTTTTCCAAGCGTAATTACGTGCACTAGCGCCTTGTAAACCAACGAAAGAGAAAGAAATATAATCATGTTCAGCATCTTCTTTGGGGGCATCGACACGTGATGCTTCAATCCAATTGGTGCCATCGATAGCGCTGGTAAGGTTCGTAACGTTGAAGTTGCTATTGTGTGGTGCTTTAAGTGTTACCTGACCCGTGAGGCTAATATCTGGTTTTGGTGTGACTGATGGCTTCATGACTATTTGATAGGTTTTACCATCTTCTGCCAATGTGATTTTGTATGAAAGTACTTGTGCAGAAGTCTCTTCCGTATCTGCTTTGGCGGTGCTGGTAGCCTTGTCTTTAGCCGCTACATTCCCTGCTGCCATAGCAAGAACAACAGCGCCAGTTAACGTGATAAAATGGTGGAAAAATTTATTGGTTTTCATTTATTAATTCCGGTTGATTCTAGATAAGGCGATACAGTTTTCAAGTGAAGACATCTATGGTTGGTAAGTGGTAAGGGATACTTGAATAAAACATGGCACGTGCCCATAGACGCTGTTTGTTATTTGAAAATGTAGTATTACTTCAGCAATGTTCCCTGAACAATGTTATTCGTTGCAGATAGCTCCTTAACAGGATGCAACAACACATCATAGTTACGAGGATTGTTCCAGTTAATGACATTAACGGCAATAAATAAGTGATTAGCGGTAGTAAAGGTGTGTGAATGGCAGGCGTAGTGAGCTTGCTGGGCTACAACCCTTAACGTTTTTTGATAGACTCTCTGACTTGTTTTCTAGCGTTATGTAAATAATAAAATGAGCTTACAAATTCCTGCTTTTGAACGGGCGCGTGTACTAGTGGTCGGCGATGTGATGCTGGATCGTTATTGGTCAGGCCACACCTCGCGCATTTCTCCTGAAGCCCCGGTTCCGGTGGTGCATGTGAAAGCCAATGAAGAGCGCCCCGGCGGTGCGGCCAACGTGGCTTTGAATATTGCCAGCCTTGGCGGTCAGGCGGTATTGCTGGGTTACGTCGGTAATGACGAAGCCGGGCGCTCGCTCGACAGCACCTTGCAGGCGCGTGGCGTGCAAACCCGTTTCGTGGCGCTGGATAATGCGCCGACCATTACCAAATTGCGTGTCCTCAGCCGTCATCAGCAACTGATCCGGCTGGATTTTGAGGAAGGTTTTGCGGGGCAAGATCATGCCGCGCTATTACGCCATTTCAGCGAATTGCTGGCAGCAGCAGATGTGGTGGTGCTTTCCGATTACCGCAAGGGCACGCTGGAACGGGCGCGGGAGTTGATCGCGTTAGCACAGGCCGCAGGCAAACCGGTGGTGGTTGACCCTAAAGCGCAGGACTTCGCCACCTATCAGGGCGCGACTGTGATTACCCCGAATCTGGCGGAATTCCGCGAAGCCGTCGGCGATTGGACAGATGAAGCCGATTTGGTACAGCGTGGGCAAGCCTTGCTGGCGCGTTGTGGGCTGGGCAATTTGCTGATTACCCGCAGCGAACAGGGCATGACCTTGTTGCGCGATGGGGTAGCCCCTTACAACTTGCCGACCCGCGCCCGCGAAGTCTTCGACGTGACCGGCGCTGGCGATACCGTGGTGGCAGTGTTAGCGGCGAGCATGGCAGCCGGTTTAGTCGTGGAACAGGCTATGGCGCTGGCGAACCTCGCGGCGGGTATTGTGGTGGGCAAAGTCGGTACGGCCACGGTTAGCGTCCCCGAATTGCACAAGGCATTGCAAGCACACCATGCGCAAGCCAAAGGGGTGGTCAGCGAGGCACAATTGCTGGCGGCGGTGCAGGATTCGCGCATCCACGGCGAACGCATTGTCATGACCAATGGTTGTTTCGACATCCTCCACATCGGGCACGTCACCTATCTGGAAGAAGCCCGCAAGCTCGGCGACCGCCTGATCGTTGCGGTAAATACTGATGAATCAGTACGTGAGTTGAAAGGTCCAACCCGCCCAGTCAATACCATGGCGAACCGTATGAAAATGCTGGCGGCACTTTCCTGCGTCGATTGGGTAGTGGACTTCAGCGAAGATACCCCCGAACGCCTGATATGCGCCGTCAAACCCGATTTGCTGGTAAAGGGCGGCGATAACGACCCACAGAAAATTCCCGGCAACCGCTGCGTGTGGGATAACGGCGGCGACGTGGTGGTACTGAGTTTTGTGGATGGCGTGTCGACCACCAGCACGATTGCCAGAATCCAGAATATGCAAAAGGAATCCTGATGCAAGTCGATACCTTGATCGTCGGTGGCGGCATTGCCGGACTCTGGCTGCTGGCGGAACTCCGCTCACAAGGCGTCAACGCACTGTTGGTCAGCGATGAGCTTGGCAAAGGCCAGACCATTGCTTCCCAAGGGATTATTCACGGCGGTACGAAGTATGCGCTCACGGGCAAATTGACCGGCGCAACGCTGGCGATTGGCGACATGCCACGTTTGTGGCGGGCTGCGTTGAACGGTGAAAGCGCGGTTGATTTGAGCCGCGTCAACATCCTCACCGAATCGCAATTGTTGTGGACGTCTGGCGGTATTGGTTCGCGCATGACGGGTTTTTTCGCCAGCAAGGCGATGAAAAGCCGCATGGATGCTGTGCCGCGTGATGCTTACCCGGAATTGTTCCGCCACGCTGAATTTCATGGCGGTTTGTACCGCTTGGATGAGCCGGTGTTGGATGTGCCATCGTTGCTGGCAACTTTGCGGGAACAGCTTGATGATGCGTTGCTACAGGTGGATGTGCAGCGTTCGGGCTTGCAGCCAGTGGGGGATGTTTACCGTTATCAGGCGGTTTTGCCGGATGGGTCTGAGCTGGCAATCGACGCGGGGCAAATCATTCTGACAGCGGGCGCAGGTAATGAGGCATTGCTGGCTTCGACTTCGCTCAGCCAACGGGAATTCCCCGGAATGCAGCGCCGCCCTTTGCAAATGGTGTTGGTGCGTGGTGATTTGCCGATGATTTATGCCCATGCGTTGGGGATGAGTGATAAGCCGCGAGCCACGATTACTTCGCACCGCGACGCAGAAGGTCAAACCGTCTGGTATATTGGCGGGCAACCGGCGGAGCAGGGCGTGGGCAAGCCAGCAGCGGAAGTCATCGCCGCCACTCAACGAGAACTCGCCGACTTGTTACCGTGGATGGATGTCAGTGGCATGAAGTGGGGAACGTGGGCGGTTGACCGTGCTGAAGGTGGTCAGCCGGATGGTAGCCGCCCCGACCAGCCCGTGTTTTACCACCATGCTAATGTGACGGTGGCGTGGCCGACCAAGCTGGCATTTGCGCCGATGTTGTCCGCACGCTTGCAATCAGCACTCAGCATGGCAAAATCAGGCGCGAAACCTGTAGCCTCGGGATTACCCTCACCACCAGTGGCTACTAGCATTTGGAACGTATAAAGAATCAATGACACAGCACCACCATTACTTTTCAAGAAAGACTTAAACAAGGAGATTGTGTTATGCAAATCAAGATGATACCCGCCAGCCGTCCGGTTGATTGGTACAAACAGGGCTGGATGTTGTTTGCCAAAGACATGACAACGTGGGTGTTGATGGCGTTGGTCATGGGAATTGGGGGCTTTGTACTGAATTTCTTGCCGATTTTGGGGCAGATTGCGATTCTGGTGCTCTTGCCTGCTTTGATCGGTGGGTTGCTGTATTCAGCGCAACAAGCAAGTGAAGGTAAGCCGCTTAAACTGGAATATTTGTGGAAGGTATTGTTGGATAAGGATAAGCGTAACCAATTCCTTGGGTTGGGTGGCATCCTGTTTGGGTTGGCGGCGATGGTTGGAATCATTAGCGTCGTCTTTGTTGGCGATAGTTTATTGCGTGGTGCGACGGCAGGTGTCGGTGGCATTGGCATTGGTGGTGTACTATTTCTGCTGATTGTGGGTTTTGCGTCTTTTGTGCTGTTCTATTATACGACTGCATTGATGCTCTTCCGTGAATTGTCGCTGTTTGATGCGCTGACCCTGTGTGCAAGTACTGCGGTTACGCAGGTAGTGCCACTGTTCGTATTGTTCCTGATGTACTCGGTTTTGAGTCTGGTGGCGGTTATCCCGTTGGGTTTGGGGATGCTGGTGCTGATTCCGGTGACAGCAGGCGCTGTTTTTGTGGGTTACAAAGAGATTTTCTAATATGAGCTATCTTGAGCTGGCAAAGCAGGGGAAAAATCAGTGGTGGCGTTATTTGCTGGGCTTTTTCCTTATTTTGCTGGCTTGGCAGGGGATTGGCTTGATGCCAACCTTTGCGTTGGCCTACTGGGTGGAGGTGGATCAGGATGAAACCACTCGCTTCAACCCTGATTCATGGCTGTTTGAAGGATTGTCGGCGACATTGACGTTTGTGGACATTATGGCGATGTTCCTGTTTCTGATGGCGGGGATTTGGCTGGTTGTACGTTTTTTGCATAAGCGTCCGTTTTTGTCGCTGATCACACCGTTGCGGCGCATCAGTTGGTTGCGGGTGGCGCAGGGCGCGGCGGTGTTTGCGGCGATTTATCTGACGGTTGGCGTGGTGGGCGAATGGTTGAGACCTACCCCGGCTGGCGAGATGGAATATGTATTCAATCCTGAGAAGTTTTTAGCATTTTTGCCGGTGGCACTGCTGCTGATCCCGATTCAGACATCGGCGGAAGAATTGTTGTTCCGGGGTTATGTGATGCAGGGTTTGGGACTGGTGATGCATAAGTGGGGCGCGGTGCTGGTGAGTGCGCTGATGTTTGCTTTACCGCATTTGTTGAACCCGGAAGTGTACGGGGTAAATATGTGGATTGCGTTTTTGCCCTACTTTTCAATTGGCTTGTTGCTGGCGCTGATTACTGTGCGTGATGGTACGCTGGAATTGGCGATAGGCGTCCATGCCATTAACAATATCATCGCGTTTTTGTATGTGACAGTGCCGCCTTACGATATTTTTCCATCGGTATTTGTGTATCACGGGGAATTGTTTACGTGGGAAACGGTGATCTCGGAAGTGTTAACGGCGGTGTTGTTTTATTGGGTGATTTTCCGATTTTTTGCCCGCCCGCCGTTGGAGGAGACTAAGCCATGATAAAAATTACGCCCAAGGTGGATTACGCGTTTGCGCTGCAACTGTCCCGTAGCAATATGGCTGAGTATTACGCCAAGCATGGCATCGTTTGGGATGACACGTATTTCGCACGTTTTTGGGAAGCCTCGGAAAACTTTGGTTTGTATCAGGATGATCAGTGCATTGGCGTGGTGCGGATCAGGCTCGAAGACGATGCTATCCATCTGGCTGACTTGCATGTGGTACCTGAGTGTCAGGGAACAGGGATTGGCGGGGAAGCGTTGCAATACATGATGCAGCTTGCCAAGGTACGGCGTAAGCCGTTGATGCGTCTGACGGTGTTTGGGGATAATCCGGCACGGCGTTTTTATGAACGGCATGGGTTTCAGGTGGTTGAGGAAGAGGGTGCGTTGTGTAAGATGGCGTGTGTGGTGGAGCACTCATGAGTATGCAGACAGTTCTACCCGGTAATGAACTGGCGGTTTGGAGTCTGACTGACCCGAAGAGTCCCTCACTGGTGGGTACGGCATCGCTGGCATTGGGCGGGCGCGGTGTTGCGTTTGCCTATGAGCGTAGTTGGTTGGCAAATGGCTACCCGTTGTCGGGCGATATGCCGCTGCAACGCGCTGTACTGACACCCACGGTACGTGATCGGCTGTTTGGCGCGTTGGATGATGCCATGCCTGACCGTTGGGGTGAACGCGCCATCCGTTTCATTGATAATCCACCACGGGCAACAGCTCTGGATTTTCTGTATTACGCGGGTGATCACCGCTTCGGGGCGTTAGGGTTTTCTGTTGATCAAACGGCTTACGTGCCGCATCGTGGTGAACCCTTGCCGAGTGCGGACTCGATCCATGCCTTGCAAGCACTGATTGAGCGGATTGATGCTAATGAACCCATGACAGAACAGGAAAAACTGATTGCGGGAACCACCAAAACCATGGGCGGGGCGCACCCCAAAGCTTTGGTGACGATGGCGGGTAAAGACTGGATTGCCAAATTCCCACGTGGGGCAAACATTGATCTTGGCTTGATTGAACATGCCTCCCTGAAACTGGCGGCGCAAGCAGGTATTAATGTTGCCCATTCGGTGGCATTGCCTGGACTTTTTGGGCATGTGGTGGCTATCGAACGCTTCGACCGACGGGCAAACCAGCGTTTACGTACCCTTTCTGCTAAAACCGTGTTGTTGGCGGGGGTGGGGTTTGGTGCGCCGCTGGATGAATTGAGCTATGGGGCAATGGCAACGTTTGTGTTGCAAGCGGGGGCGGCGGATGTGCAAGCGCAGCAACGGGCAGAATTGTTTCGGCGGATGGCGTTCAATATCCTGATTGAGAATTCTGACGATCACGAAAAGAATCATGCATTTGTGTTTGATGCGGGGTTTTGGTCGCTTGCGCCTGCCTTCGATGTATTGCCGAATACGTCAAACGCGGGTTATCAGCAGATGGGGGTTGGTAAGCAGGGGGCGCTGGGGACATTGGATAACGCGCTTTCGGAATGTGGTTTGTTTGGGTTGAGCCGTGAGCAGGCGATTGAGGAGTGGTTCAAGGTGGCTGCGGTGGTGGTGGAATGGGATCAGGTTTTCGCGAGTCTTGGGGTGTCGGGTAAAGATATTGGGTATTTGAAGACATTCATTGATCAGCCGGAGCGTAAAGCAATGCGGTTACGCTAATGTTCTTGTTCTTGTTCTTGTTCTTTGAAAGAAGGCAGCATAGACTAGTCATGTAACTGGTCATTTGGAGGTGTTGTTATGCAAACGTGGGCTGTTCAAGATGCTAAGTCTCGGTTTAGTGAGTTTTTGGATGCGTGTCTCGCACAAGGGCCGCAAGTCGTTACGCGGCGTGGTGCTGAAGCGGCGGTGCTTGTCCCGGTTGATGTGTGGCGCAGACTCCAAGCGGCGGCAAAACCATCACTGAAAGATTTATTGTTGTCTGATCAGGGACGGGGTGAGCTGGTGTTACCGGAGCGGGGGCAGGCGAGGAGAAGACGTGTGCAAGAGGTTCTATAAATCATGTATTTATTGGATACCAATGTTGTCTCTGAATTACGGCGGCAGAAACCGCATGGGGCAGTGGTCGCATGGCTTCAGTCAGTCGATGATAAAGATTTATACCTCTCGTCGGTAACATTAGCCGAAATTCAAGCGGGTATAGAAATCACACGGGATCAGGATGTGCAACGTGCTATTGAATTGGAAGAATGGCTGGATGCCGTCGCGACCACCTATAATATCTTAACGTTGGATGGAGCGGCTTTTCGTGCTTGGGCAAAGCTGATGCATAAAAAATCTGACACCTTATATGAGGATGCCATGATTGCAGCTATTGCCAAAGTCAATAAGCTGGTGGTGGTTACTAGGAATATCACTGATTTTGAATCTTTTGATGTGCCGTTATTGAATCCATTTGAGCATCAAAGTTTAACGCTGCGCTCTGCGGAAATTTAGGAGCGCAGCGAGTAAATTTTCCGTAGCAGCGCCTTTTTGTTAGCTGGCTTGAGGCAACAAGAGAGAATTTTGATTAAGGAAACCATCCATCTCTTCGGAAATACTTTCGCAGCGCTTCAATCTTTCGTCTATATCTTTATCAAGCTTGTCCAATACGTATCTTGTTTCCTGTGATTTTATAATACCAAGAATATCCATTTTATCTATTAAATAAGCAACCAAAGACATTGCAATAGCTGTTAATGATCCAACGATTACCGCTGTTGCAACAGAAGCAAATGGCGCAAGGAATGGTACGCTTAGAACAATCTTTTCAATAACCTCCTCAAGTGCTACACCGGCAATAACAATCCCTCCAACTGCAATTAGCTTCATGGCTTCATGTGTTGCTTCGGTAAAACTCATGTCCGCAGGAGGAAAAAGAATGAGTTTCAACGCTTTCAATAAGGAAAATACGCCCTCTCTTATCATTCTAACCAAGCGCTTTGCTGTGGTTACAAACATATTCACAAGCGTTGTAATTATGTTTGATATAAAACCTGATATAAAACCAGCAGAGAAGCCTTCTACTACCCCCTTCCATTTGTCTGCAATATTTCGGCCAATACGAATCAAACGGGTTTTGATGTCCTTATACAAACTATTCCCCTCAAGCCCATTATTGTATGCATCCTTTATTTCAATAATTGCACTTGAAAAAAACTCTACCAATAAATAGCCAAATGCTTGTTGGACACCCATTTTCGCGCCTTCACCCACTCCTGTCGATACTGAGTTTTTAAGATAGTATTTTGCTTTATCGGTATTTGATGGCAAATGCATCGCCGAAGTTTCTTTGCCTTTTTGGATCTGCTCCTTTAGTTTTTTCTCATCTATGTCGAAACGCTCTTTATTTTCAATTCCAGATTTATTCTGCTTTGAAAGCCACTCTTCCTTATCAAAATCTCTCATTGATTGATTTATTGAACGATCTGTTAGTGCTAGGTTGTCTTCATCCGTTGCAAAGTCAGCTTTTTTTTCTGACGTCTGCATGAAACCACCATTTTTATGATATTGTGACAAAGACTCGATATGATCGGGGCTGGTAGTATCAGCTTTTACTACTTTACCCGTGTAAGCATCCTGAACCATTTGATTCTCGTCCATTTGAGAGCGGGTATAAATAGCGCCAGCACTGTTTTTTCCTGCGTTAGCAAATTGCTTTCCCTCACTATTCTTACTGTGTGTGTAGTTCTCTCTTTTATAACGGTCTTCATCTTTCGCATAAACACCATTATTTGCGTTGTTGATTGTTGTGACATTGCCGCCTGTCTTATCATACGCACTTATTATTTTGCCAAGTCCAAATGGTCCTGCAATCGATGATATGACGCTGTGCTTCGTTTCACCTAAAAAATGTTCCAGTCTGTCTTTGTTGAATGAAGCTCGAAGGTCAGAAAGCAAAGCCTCGACCTCTGAGGCATTCACCTCCACAGAAACGTTAAGATCAGTTGAATAATCAAGACTTGCCACTCTATTGCTATCTATGCCTTGGTGAAGAAGTTTGTCGACCAATTCTTGATCAATTACGCCGCGAATGAACGGCAGAGACTGATTTTTCTTTATAATTTCTTTCCTTTTCTTAAAACGATCAATTCTTCCGCTCATTATTTATTACTCCATATCTTATGCAACTTTAAGTTGATTCCAAGCGTGAACAAACGCCTCTTCTTCTGGCTTTATGCCATCTATTTGCATGACAAATCTGATTAAATCTTCATATAGATCTAGAGACATACCAGAGTCTTTTGCCAGTAAATACGCCTCTTCAACAGTAGGTGGATTGTCATAAATACTTTGGATCTGAGCTTTTACATCCATTGGAATGCTCTGAGCAATCATTCCTTTGACAAACTCACCGATTTCTTCCCTTTCATTATCAGAGAAGTCACCATCACATGCTGCGCAAGCAACCCCAACTGCTTCCATTGCAATAATAGCTTTGAAATGTTCATCATGAGATTTGAGCTTTTCCAGCGCTTGTGAAAGTTTGTTTTCAAGTTTTTTTATCCGTGCAGAATTTTCTGCTTTTTCCTCAGCTCTTCCTTGGTCTTTGATCCGTTTCTTCTCATTATCATCACTGTCAGCCACGGCAGCGCCAACAACCCCTCCCACGGCACCAGCACCCAATGCTGCCGCAATAGTTCCTGCACCTGAGAGTGAGGCGATCAAAGATGCCCCGCCCAATAATGAACCACCACCGGTAAATGGTGCAGCAGCAACCGCACCAACACCAACAACCACACCAGTTAAGATCTTACCCCACATATTTATCTCCTTTTTTAGAGCTAGTTTAAATACACAAATTTTGATTTAGGCAGCTAACGTCATAGCATTTTATGCTCGGTGCTGCCGCACATGGCATAAAATGCTATGACGTTGGACGGCGCTCAGAAATATCAGAATAGACAGCTTGCGCTCAATCAAGGGACACCGCAGCCTGTCTGATTCTTAGAGTCTTCCGCATAGTCTGGGATTGTCATAACCTACACTCCTTAAAGAATTCCCCCAATGAGCGCGATCTTAACAAACCTCGTGTAGCCAGAAAGTGATCATTGTACCATAAATTATTTTTATTAAATAAAAATTGTCAACGCTATCATGCATCCATCTTCGTAGGTCGGACTTTAGTCCGACATTGCCCGCAATAGCCTGTTGTCTCTGGTTGTCGGACTAAAGTCCGACCTACGCTGAGGCGTAAATTGCAATTCCATCCCTCACGTTGCACACTGCTGCTTCCATAACCTCCCATCAAGACCCCATGAAATTCGACATCCTCTCCCAACAAAATCTCTACAAAGGCTTTTTCCGCGTGGATGCCTACGAATTCCGCCACGAACTGTTTGCAGGCGGTTGGTCGGGTACGTTCAGGCGGGAAATTTTCGAGCGCCGCAATGCGGTGGCGGTGCTGCTGCACGATCCGGTCGCGGATACGCTGTTGGTGATTGAGCAATTCCGCCCCGGTGCTGCCTTGCGGGATGCGCAAGGTGCGTGGATGGTCGAAATCGTCGCGGGCATTGTCGAGTCCGGCGAAAGCAATGAAGATGTGGCGCGGCGCGAAGCTCAGGAAGAGGCGGGTTGCACCATCGACACGCTGGAACACATTATCGACTTCTACCCCAGCGCAGGCGGTTCAACCGAAATCGTCAGCTTGTATTACGCCCCGGTCGATTTATCCGCCGTACCCACCGGCATCCACGGCTTGCCTGAAGAACACGAAGACATCCGGGTATCCGTCATCCCGCGCCACACCGCGCTGGCATGGCTAAAAGCCGGTAAAATTCAAGCATCATTGGCGATTATTGCGCTGCAATGGCTGGCGCTGGAGAAGCCGTCTCGTTGATGTGTTTGCTGGCCGTGTTTTGGGGTAAACTCAGCTATCACCCTAACCTCTTGTCCAAAAGCGACTCCCGCAGTTATAGCAGCGGTAATACGTTTTTCCTGCTGAAAACAATCGCCGCCAAAAACCCACACGAACAAGCCGTGCAGCCGATAAACAACGTGGACAAGTACAAACATTCGTGATTGCCATGTGGTGCTAAATTTCCCTAAGAGTTAACCAAAAACAACCAGAGCATAGCTGTGGTTGCAAGGAACAAATCCAATGGGGGTGAAAACAGTCGGATTGTCCCGTCGATAGCCTAAGACAGTGTATGGCAGATACTAACGGAAAATAACGGGTTTGTAGGATGATTTATTACTATTTGTAAAAAATTTTTATGACAGGAGTGCACTAAGTTGTCAAATTGCAGTGAATCTTGAACTATGCTTAGTAAATAGACAAAGGACAAGGATTGTTAGTGTTTAGCGAGGGAGTCGCCATGAATAGTGTATTTAGCAGACATAGCACAGCTGCGGATGTAGATATGAGCATGTCATCAACACAATGGGCTAAAGCCCCGTGTCCCCAGTGTGGTGGCTTTTTTTGGGTTAAACGACCTTGTAATTGGTGGCGAGGTCTACTGCACCCTAATCGACACCGGTGTTTTTGCCGCCAGTGTCGTGAAGAGTTTTGGTTGAAAAAGCAAAGCGTGAATTGACTCAAGCGTCTGTAGCGTGCATTTTTCCCGAAAACAGGCTGGAGGCAAGGATCATCGCTGCCCCGATCCACTCCTGCCAATCCATCCGTTCTTGTGTTAACCAATAGGCGGCAACGGCTGCCACGATTAGTTCAAACAAGAAAATGACGTTGGACTGGCTGGCGGGAACGTGGGTAACACCGTATTGTACGGCATAAGTGACGCTGCCAATGGCTACCGCCAAGCCGAGTAAGACCCAAATGGCATTGGGGGTGAACACTTGCAAGCCACCTTGTAAGGGTACGAATAGCAAGCCGATGCCCGTCAATATCGCGACACCGAGCCATACTGCTAATGTTTTCGCACCATTACTCATATCAGTCCCTAAATACCTGCCTGCAACAATGCTTAGGGCGAACGTCACGCCTGCGGATAGGCCAAGCCACTCCGCTTGATTGGCGGGTAGGGGTAAGCGCCCATCAGGTTGCCATAACATAATCAGTGCGCCACCGAGTGATAAGGCGACGACTAACCAGCCGAGTTTATTCAAACGTTCTCGTAACAGGAACCACGCAAATAACACCGTCCAGAGTGGTGAGAGGTAGAACAGTAAGAGCACGCGCATGATTTCCCCATCCAGTGCCCCGAGTACGTAGCCAACATTGCTCCAGCCAGAGGTGATACCTAATATGATCAGCCATAGCCAATGTGCACGTGCTTGCCACAAATTTTTGGCATACCACCAGCCGACGACTAACGTTGGTAACAGGTAAGCCAGGCAGGTGGCGGTCAGCCCATCCACGCCCATGTTATCGAGTAGGCGGAATGGGTACCAAAACAAGCCCCATAAGGTGGCAGAATAAAACAGAGTTAACAGCGCAATGCTGTGCTGCAAACGGTGTGATGGCATAAAAATTTCCGAATAATGGGCTGGTGAACCAGTTTACTGGAAAATTGATTTTGTTTTGGCGTTATAATGCAGATCACTTTCCTTGTTATATTTCTAATAATATCAAATTCATGTTACAGCTAGATAAAAGTCATATCCAAGCCCGCAAGGCCGAGCTTGATGTTGCGAAACGGGCACTCAAACAGCATTTCGTTGGGATAGATAAAATCATCGACGAGTTGATGGACTGTATTCAAGTCTGGTATTTAATGCCGGAACTGCTTAAGCGTCCCGTTATTATTAATCTATGGGGCATGACAGGGGTCGGCAAAACCGACTTAGTGCGCCAACTGGTCAAGCACCTGCATTTTCAAGACAGATTTGCTGAGGTTGAACTCTCGAATACCGGCATAACCTCGTGGGGTTCGTCGGTGTCAGCGGTGTTGGATGATTACGGCTTCCATAATCGCAAGCCTTGCATTGTCTTGTTCGATGAAATCCAGCGTTTTAATACCATTGATTCTAAAGGTGAATCTCTGGGGCAAACCAAGTTCATGGATTTTTGGGAATTACTCTCTGATGGGTATTTGTCTAAAAAAGAGAAGGATGATCTGGATAGCTTCCTGTATGAGTATTACCAGCGTGAACGCAACGCCCAACGCAGACGCAATAAGGGCGAGAAAGATGAAGAAGAAGATAGCGGCCCTTCGTATATCAGTATGTGGGATGCGATTAATCTCAAAAAGTCGCTGAATCTGGATATGGATGTCGGCGATATGCTGGATATTACCGAGGAGGAAATGGTCAATATGATCCTTTCCGCCAAGCGTAAAAAGGTGATTTACGAACCGATCAACCATACCCAGACGCTTATCCTGATTTCGGGCAACCTGGATGATGCTTTCCAGATGGCGCATCAGGCGGCAGAAGCGGATGTGGATGCGGATATTTTCCACGCCTTCACCACCAAAGTGACGCTGATGGATATTAAGGATGCGCTGTTACGCAAGTTCCGCCCAGAACAGGTGGCGCGTTTTGGCAATATCCACCTCGTTTACCCCAGTCTGCGCAAACAGGATTTCAATACCCTGATTGCGCGGGAAGTCGAGCGGGTACAGACCGATACCGAGCAACGCACCGGCATCCGGCTAGTGACTGATGAGAGTATCAATCGCCTGATTTACCGTAACGGCGTGTTCCCGGTGCAAGGCGTGCGCCCGCTGTTTTCCAGCGTGACCGATATTCTGGAGGTCAATCTGTCGCGGCTATTGCTGCAAGCGTTGACCGATGATGCTGATGAAATTCACCTGCATTACGATGAGGCGCAGCAAAAAATCATGGCGCGTTTGGGTGACAACACGCTGGAATACCCTTACGTGGGGCGTATCGACAAAATCCGTCAGGACAATACCTTGGCTGCCGTAGCCAATATCAGCGCCCACGAAGCGGGTCATGCGGTGGTTTACATGGTGCTGTTTGGGCTGATTCCGCTGCAATTGCAAAGCAAGGTTGCCAGCAGTTACGCCAGCGGTTTTACTTTTCCACACCAATTGCACCGTACCCGGCGCAGCTTGCTGGACATGATTAAAGTGTATCTGGCGGGCGGGGTTGCCGAGGAATTGCTGTTCGGGTATCAGGAGGCTTCCACCGGGCGTGAAAATGACCGCGAACGCGCCACCGAACTGGCGATGGATTATGTGCGCCGCTACGGTTTCGACGACGAATTTCAGGCCACTTACACGATTGAAGATTACCCGCACCGCATGAATACTGCCGTGACGGATATGGATGTGGAAAAAATGATGATGCGGCTGGTGAGCGAAACCAAGGAATTGCTGGGACAATACGCCCACTTCTTGCACGCGCTTTCCAACGCGTTGGCGGATGCGGGCAAGCTGGAAACGCAAGATGTGGCAGCGATTGCGCAACAGCACGAGGTTCAGGCCGAGATCAAGCCAGAAGGCCATTTGCATATCGCCGATTACGATGTGCAGTTGCGCAAGCCCTTGGTATGGCGCGGGCGGAGTAGCTGAGTTATTGAGTTGAATTCAGTAGCTGTTCCACAAACGCGGGCACGATTTGGCTGGCCAAGCCGTTGATGGATTCGTCGAACAGCTCGCTGTTGTTGGTGGGGTCAAGGTTCAGTTCTACTGTCCTGACGCCTTCTTCCTGAGCAATTTTGACTAGCCCTGCCGCCGGGTAAACCAGCCCGGAGGTGCCGATGGCAATAAACAGGTCAGCTTCTTCCAGCGCCCTGAAAATATCTTGCATCTGGAGCGGCATTTCATCGAACCAGACAATGTGCGGGCGCAAATTGCCGGGGCGCTGGCAGCAGTCGCAGATACTGTCGGTATCAATATCATCCAGCCAATCGTAGACCAACCCGCTTTGCTGGCAGCGGATTTTGGCAAGCTCGCCGTGCATGTGAATCAGGTTTTGGCTGCCCGCCCGTTCGTGCAGGTTATCGACATTTTGCGTGACCAGCAGCACCTTGCCGGGGTGTTCGCGTTCCAGCTTGGCAAGTGCCAAGTGCGCGGCGTTGGGTTGAACCTTGGGGTCATGCAGTTGCCGCCGCCGGGCATTGTAAAATTCGTGTACCAAGGCCGGGTTGCGCTCGAAACCGTCAGGGGTGGCGACATCTTCGATGCGGTGTTCGTGCCACAGCCCGTCGCTGGCGCGGAAGGTTTGGATGCCGGATTCGGCGGAAATCCCCGCGCCGGTGAGAATTACGATGTGTTCGTGCATGTTCATACATTCAGCTCGCTGTTTTCAGGACTCGTTTGGGTGGTAATGACACCATGGGGCTTAACAACATTCTTGCCACACCAGCCTGTCAAATCCCAAGGCTACCACGGCGAGGCAATGCAGCCGCGCCGGTTCTTGGTATTTTTCTGCCAGCACGCGTTGATAATCCTGCAATTGTGCCAAGGCTTCGCGCAACGCTGTTTGCACCGCCGGTAAGGCCGCCAAGGTTTCGCGGGATTGCTCACGTACTTGCGCCCCGCTGAGTTTTAAGTCAGCTAATGACAGGTATTTGAATTCCAACACGATGTCTTTGAGGGTGGGGTATTGGCGCATACTGGGGCGGATAATCATCACCAAATCGGCATAACGCCGTTTGAGTGCGGTTTCGGAATCCATGATGTAGTAAATGTCATTGAACAGCAGGGTGAGAAACGCCGTTTTGACGGTCAGCTCGTTGCTCCAAGCGTAATCACGGTTATTGAATACGGCGAAGTATTTTTGCTCCAGATAATCAGCGAGTGGGTGCAAGTCGGCGGATTGGTAGAAACGTTCTGCCATCGCTGCGACCGCGATACGCTCTTGTGCAGCAGGTAGGACGCGCTGTTTGAGTTCATCCACATACAAGGCGCGGGTGACAAGGTTGGGAATGCCCAGTGCCAGTTTGCCCAGTTCGCCCGTTCCGGTGATGGTCAACACCCCGAAATAGTACAGCAGTGACAGCATATAGCGTTCGTCGTGCTGTAACTCCCCCAGTTTTTCGACCCCGAAACGGTTTTCTAGAAAGTCCAGCAACACGGGGTGTTCTTCGTTCAGAATGCTTTCGATCACCCGAAGGCCGCTGGGTTGGCTGGCAATGTAACGGATACGGGCGGCATCCATCGCTAAATTACCGTCGAGCATTTGGCGCGGTGCGGTACATTCGTCTTGATAATGGCGCAGAAAATGGAAACACAGAATGGGGTTATACAACAGCGGTTTACCCATCTCATAGCAAAAACGGTAGCCATTGTAGAATTGTTTGAGGGTTTGTAACATGCCCTCACGCAAGGCATCGTCATGCTTGCAATGCTGTAGGACTTGCGTCACTAGCCCATCCAATTCGTCGTGGGTTATGCCGCATAATGCATTGAAACGTGGCATTTGTGAAATGTCTGTGGCGACATTATAGCCGCTGGTAGCGTCACTCAAGACCAGTGGCGACACGCCAGTGATGAATACTCGCGCTATTTTCCCTTCTGACGCGCTGGCTTTGATCACTTTGAACAGGGTCTTGAGAATGCCTTCGCCTTCCAACAGGTCGCGGTAACGTTGGGCGTTGTGAACGTCCCGCACTAGCACTTCATTGGCGAAATTGTCGTATTCGTCGATCAGCAGGTAGAGTTTTTGCCCGTTGTTTTTCAACGCTTCCAGCAGTTGTTCGAGCGAGGAGAGGGCGTTATCAAGGTTGAGTACGACATTCGGGTTGGGTAATTGTGGGTGGTAATGGTCAAGAAACCCACGAATGCGGTCGTTTAGATGGTCAAACAGGTTTTGTCTGATCTGCTCAATATCGCCTTGTGCGGATACTGTGGAAAAATCCCAACGTAAAATCAGGTAACTGTTGCGCTCTGGGGTTGGGTGATTGCCCACGCTTAAGCCGCCAAAGAGTGCATCGAATTGATCTGCTTTATTAATGTCGTAATAATTCGCTAGCGTAGACAACAGCAATGATTTACCAAAGCGGCGCGGTCGCAGGAAAATCAATTGTTTACCTGCCGCTTCCAGCACGGGGATAGCGGCGGTTCGGTCGAGGTATAAAAAACCTTCAGTACGTAACGCGTGGAAGTCACTGATGCCATAGGGGAAATGAATCATAATCTGTACTCCTTTGCGTTAGTTTAGCCAATATTTCCTTCTAACAACGTGACTTCCCCCGCATCCAGCCCAAACAGCGCATAAACCGCCGCGTTCAACGCCTGTTCTTGCGTGGCAAGCTGATAGCTCAAGTGTTGAATGGCTGCTTTATCCTTGTCAAACCACGCTTCCCACGTATTGCGTTCTGCCAGTGGGATTTCCTGCTTGAAGAGCTTTTTTACTTCGTCACGGAAGGCGGCGAAATCCATTTCCCACCAGGCTTGCAGCTTTTGGGAGAGCTTCGGGTCTTTGGTTTTGGGGCAGAGGTCAGGGATACGGTGGCGGAAAGCGTTTTGTAGCGCGTAGCGTTGTTCTGCCAGCGTTTGGCAGTTTTCCGCCAACCCTGCAATGACCACCTTCTGCTCATCCGTCGCCGCCGGAATCGGCAACGTGTCGATAAAATAGCTACGAACTTCGTAAAATCCACCACGAACTGATGGGCACATGGCTGAAATGCAAAACCAATGGATTGCTGAATTTAGTAATCCAAGTAAGAAATAATTTGCATTAATTAATAAATAGCTTTTGTCGTTGGAGTAGTAGCCTTTCGTGTCAAGGCGGAACAACGCATTAGGTGAAAAATGCCCGTAGCTGATTTTAGGGTCTTCAAACGCCGAATAATAATCACATGAACGTAACTCCCACCAAAACTCACCTTTATCGCCACGTTTTTGTCCGCGCTCCATAAACGGTTCGAGCCATTCACAGATGGCAGGATGTTGCTGTTTGAGCCAGTTCCACGCGGTGGCTTCGTCAACGGGTTCGTTTGCGCTGCCTATCTGCTGTCGTGTCCAGCCTTTTGGAAACAGGATCAGGTAAAGGTTGCGTGATTCCGCCCGCCATTGTTTCAGGTCTTTGCCTTCCAAAAAGGGTTTCAAGCGGCCGAGTGATTGCGGGTTAGCCGCCACGATGCGGTCACGGGTGGTTTTGTCGATAACAAAGGCTTCGTTGAGTCCGGTTTTGATGCCGTAGAGGGGTGAGCCGTAGGCTTCTTTGAGGGTGCGTTTGCCTTTGGTGAGTTTGGTGCGCAGGGCTTGCAGGCGTTCGTCTTCGAGCCGCCAGCCGTCAAGGGCGAGTTTGTTTTGTTGCATTTCGCTAAACGCGCCCGCCTTGAGTTCGCCCGCCAACTGGCTAACATGCGTCGATTGTACGTTGAGGAACTGGAAGGCGTAATCCTTCGGCGGATGTTTGCGGGCATGGCTGGGCTTTTCCATGATCAGAATGGCGGGGTAGGTGGTCACACCCTCAAAGACTTGCAAATCGCCAAAATCCACCACGTTTTTCAGATTTGCCTCCACCGCCAAAAACTGCCGCAGATTCTCACCGCTGCCCGTGCGGAAAAACGTCGCGGAACTGATGAAACCCAGCATCCCGCCCTTTTTCAGCAAGCCCAAACCCAACTCAAAAAAGTACGTGTAAAGGTCAGCCACACCATGATACGTGCGGTAATGTTTCTCCAGATACGGCTTGATCGGAATCAGGCGTTCCTGCCGCACATACGGCGGATTGCCCAGAATGACATCAAACTCCTTGAACTGCTTAAACCAGTGGAAAGCGCGTTTATCCACGCTTTTGTCATCCACCACGCTATTGCCCTGGCGGATATTGTCCCGCAACGACGTCAACGGCTTGCCATATTCCGCCGTCGCCAAATGCAGGGAAAGCCGCGCAATTTCCACCGATTCGGCGTTAATATCCACCCCGAACAGGTTGTTATGCAAAATATCGTGGTTAAGTTCCGTGCTGACCAGTTCGCTGGGTTCACCCAATTCTGCCAAGCGTTGGTTAACCTGCTGGTATTCCCGCTTCAAATAGTTCAGCGCCGCCACCAAAAACGCGCCGCTACCACACGCCGGGTCAAGGATGCGCGTGGTCGCCAAGGTTTGCCGATACGCCGCCCACCACGCCAAGGAATCCGCCTCCGCCGCAATTGCCAATTTGCACTTACTGAGGTATGCGCCCAATGTGTGCTGCACAATCCACGCGGTAATGAAATCTGGCGTATACACCACGCCATCCTGCTTGCGCTTGCCGCTCGTGCCGTGCTTTTGCTGAGTCAATTCGAGGTCGGTTTGCTCATCCAACGACTCGTAAATTTGGTCAAGATCAGCGATGGATTGCTCGAAAATATGCCCCAAGATCGTCACGTTGACATCGGAATCAAAGTCGTACACCCACAGGCGTTGCAGCTCTTGCAACAAGCCATCGCTGATAGTCAGCTCTTCCAGCGCCGCATCGGGCTTGAACAAATCGCCGTTGTAACGCGGAATGCCGCGCTTGAGGTCGCCGTCATTGACCGCCTTGAACAACCATTTCAGCCTATCCCACGCATCCGTCAGGCTGTCTTTGGCCAGAATATACGTCGCCAAGGTATTGGCAGGCAGCAAGTCACGGTCTTCCGCAAAGGCAATAAACAGCACCCGATCCAGCAAGGTTTGCGCCCGTGCCACCATGCTTTGACGGCTGAAACGCCCGTTTTCGCGCTTCATGCCATTGATCAGCTTCACCCGAATCTCGCGGTAATCGGCGTACAGCGCGTTGGTAATGTCCTTTTCCGCTTGCTGGCTTTGCTCGAACAGCTTTTCAGTCGCGCCCGTCAGCAAGTTTTTTGCCCCCAGCAATAACACGAACCGCGCATATTCTTCAGGCTTAATCAGCTCAGCAATTTGCCAGCTTTCGTAGATGTCGCTGGAATAGGGAAATTTGTAGAGGCGGATTTCAATGCAGTTGGACACCAGAAACCACTTGGCCTCACCGTTGCTATTCACCGCGTATTGCGTGGCTTGGTCAACGGTGGAGAGCTTGCGCCCCAGCATCGGAATATCCATGTTGCTGGTGCGCGGGTCTTTCAATTCCAATGGAGCAAGGCGCTGTTTGTTTTTTTCGGAAAATATGCCGAAGCTCAGGTCAGAAAAGCCTTTACCGCTTTTTTCCTCATAGCCCAGCGTCCATTGCCCGGTTTTTTTATCTTTCTGGCTGAAGCTTTTGTAACCCAACACCACCCCGCACAAGTCACGGAAAAATTCCGGCTGGAGCTTTTTCTCGTTCTGTTTTTGGATTGAGCCGTCGGTAATCATGGCGTGCCATTCCTCCAGCACCTTACGCGCTGCGGCAGGAATCTGCGCATCTTTCAAGCTGTTGCTGGCAGTCAGTGCTTTGCTAAGGGAGCGCGGATGAAATAAGCGTTGAGTGTTCGACATGGGTAAAGATCAGCCTCTTATTGGGAAGGCTAATCCTACCACCTCACAACCCGCCGGACATCATCAGCAAACCAAAAAACGGCGCAAGCACAATCCCACCCAACACGGCCGTTACACCATCTGCCGCCAGTGTCAGCGGAGTCAGGGCAATTTTTGCAGCAGTATCCGCCACACCATCCGGCGCGATAATGGTCAGCTCATACGGCTGGCGGAAGAAGGCTGTTTGTGGCACTCGCACATTGCCTGCCAGATAGCGCGTTCCCTGAATAGCCGCGCTGTATGCCATCATATTGCCCTGTTGGCTGAAACCACGTTGAGTCAGGAATTGGTGCTCATCCACCGTGAGTGTTCCCACATCAACTTGCAAGGTATAACTGCCGCTTACGCCTTGCCCCGCATTCACGGTGAATTTGCCAAAAGTCGGTTTGAGCTTGGTACGCCCCGGCCATTGCAACACCGACTTCAGCGGCTCATTCAGCGGGAAAATGAAATGGTGCTGTTCACCTGCGACCACCAACGTGGCTTTGTCTGGGGTGATCAGGAAACTGTTGATCTTTTCCGTGCTGGTATTTTTGGTGGCGTGCAAGGCATGTGTGGCACAGCCGACTGAGGCAATCCCCAGCATGGCAATGAGTAAATAACGCAGTAAGTGACGCATGGTGATCCCCTGTGGTGTTGGTTAGTAAGATAAGGTTATCTTGCGCCATCCGCCACAGGGTGGAAAGCATCCGGTGTTCAAGTAGCAAATGGCGGTACTTTAAGGCGCATTATTCGCGCTGTCTGTCAGGTCAATACCACTGATTGTGATGATAATCACGGTGTACCGGGCACACTGCTGTTAAAGTTTTTCCAATGTTTCGATCAAGCTTTTGACCGTGCCTGTACTACTGGAAATACAACAAATGCACAATAGACAAATAAAGACCTCATTAATTTTCAGCTTCGTACTGGCCTGTTCGCTGGGCGAAACCGCCTCTGCCGAGTGGTATGAATCCACGGCCGAACCCAGTTTGGTGGTGCGTGCCAAGCCAGACGTGGGCGCTGAAAAATGGGGTAATGTGCCTGTCGGTGGCAAAGTGAATGTGCTTGAGCAGGTGGGCAATGAAGAGTCCATCGGTGGCAATACGGGACATTGGGTAAAAATTCAGTGGAAAGATAAAACCGCCTACGCCTTCGATGCCTTCTTAACCCCTGTTGCGTCGCACGATGCCGCTCCCCAAGCGCAGACACCAGAACAAGCTTCGTCTTTAGAGGACGTGCTAGATATGGTGTATGAGGGTCACGATAAAAATAACTGCCTGCGTTATCATTCTGACACCCCGAAGTATTATTACTGCATGAAGGTTGATCGTGTCGATACGGTAAGAGCCAATGATGGGCTGCGCACCTATGTGTTACTCAGTGGCGAAATGACCAATGGTGACGGGGAGGGTGGTTCCCACGTCGATGGCGGGTTAGTGGGCGCATTAGTGCTTAAGGAAGGCAGCAAGGGTATGGAAATTATTGCCGGTGATCCTGCGATTTCCATGGGAGCCTTTGGTAGTGGTCCAACAAAATGGGATTTAGTGAAACTGGGGGCATCCAGCTACTGGGGTTGGAAAAATACGTGGGGTGATGCGCATGGAGGTATTTCTGGTACGCGTTATTCTATCCTAGCGCCCTATGGTAAGAAGATTAAGGAACTGGCTGGTTTCGTTCAAGACTATTCTGATGAAGGCAATTGTGATGAAGCCGGTGGCTGCAAAGTAACCAGTTACACCAGCCATTTGAAAATCGACTCCACCCAAATCGGCGACAAGGTTTTCCCGCTTAACATTACCGTGAGTGGTACTGAAAAGGGGAAAACGATTCCCGAAAAAACGTGGACATTCCCCTTTGATACCAAGACGTGGTCGTATGTTGAACCCAAGGGTTGGACACTGGAAAACCTGGAGTTTTAGTCAGGAAACCAACCGGATCATATCCTTGCCCATCACGATTTTCTGCTGCTTGTACAGCAAGCCGATGGCGCGTTTGAAATGCGCCTTACTCACCTGAAATTCGCGGTAAATGTCATCCGGTGAACTCTTGTCGGTAAAGGTGGATGTGCCACCTTGCGCTTGCAGGTGATCGAGGATTTTCTGCGCCAGCGCATCCTGCACCACCGGGCTGGGTAATTGCAGCATCAGGTCGATTTTCTGGTCGGGGCGGATGGCTTTGATGTAACCCTGTAAGCGTTGCCCGATGTGCAAGGGCTGGAACACTTCGTTAGCGTACACCAAGCCCAGGTGGGTGGCTTCGATGATGGCTTTGTAGCCCAGTTCCGTGCGTTCATAAATCATCATATCCACGGGCTGGCGCGGCTCAAAATGGCTATTGAATTCGTTGAGGAACAAGTCCAGCCGCGATGAGGCAACGATGGTTTCGGTGTGGTCATCGACGTAAATATACACCACATACGACTGGCCTTCCTTCATCTGCGTGGCCTGTTCCTTACGCGGAACCAGCAAATCCTTCGGCAAACCCCAATCCAGAAACGCACCGAAATGGCTGACAGCCACGACTTTCAGGCAGGCAATTTCGCCGACTTCTGCCCGTGGGGTTTCGGTGGTGGCAATCAGGCGGTCTTCTGAGTCCAGATAGATGAACACGTTTAGCCAGCTTTCGGGTTGGCAGCCTTCCGGCACGTAACGCTTGGGCAGGAGGATTTCACCGTAATTCTCGCCATCCAGATACACCCCGAAGCTGGTGGCCTTGGTGACGCGCAGCAGGTTGAATTTGCCAATTTTTAACATGAGGGGGTTCCTTTAATTGCTGTTCTTGACGCAAATGGGGCTAAAACGCGATTCTAACACCAAAATGCGGCTGTTTTCTGGCTTGTGCAACCTTCCCGATAACTATTGAGTCAGTTCCACCAATACGCCACGGGTCAGGGTTTGCAGGTCTTGCGCTGCCAGCTCGATTTCCAGCCCGCGCCGCCCGGCACTGACGTAAATCGTGGGAAATTGCGCGGCAGAAGTGTCAATGAAGGTTTTCAGCAGCTTTTTCTGACCCAAAGGGCTGACACCGCCGAGCACGTAGCCGGTGGTGCGGGCGACCAGTGCCTTGTCTGCCATGTCGGCTTTTTTTGCGTGGGCGGCTTTAGCGATGGCTTTCATGCTGAGCATCGCCGCGACGGGGAGGATGCCAACCGCGAGTTCCTTGCCATCGAGACTAACTACCAGCGTTTTGAAGACTTGCGTGGGGGGCAGGCCGAGCTTTTCCGCCGCCTCCAGCCCATAGGCTTCATTGGCAGGGTCGTGGGCGTATTCGTGTATCTTGAAGGCGATCTTGGCTTTTTTGGCAAGGTTGATGGCGGGGGTCATGGTTGGCCTTTTTCTCCGGTTATCGCTGTTTCAAATATTCCAGCCTCAATTTTAGACCTATCCGGGTGTCCAGCCAATATACCGCGATACACCCCGCTGCATACATCAGCAAATCGTGGAAACTGAAACTCGTCCCCAGCACCACCCGCGCCCATCCGGTCAGGTGTAGCACATCCGCCAGCCGGAACAGTTGTGCGACTTCAATCAGTGTGGCAAAGGCAAATACGCCTATTGCCAGCCGTTTCGGCTCGAAATCGTAAACAGCTTTCGCAGCGCAATACAACAAGATTACCACCAGAAAATCACCGAAATAGGCGCGGATGAAGTGGTAGTCGTTGAGCTTGGTAGCAATGATTACTTCGACGATGAATAGAATGATGGCTGCGGCCAGCATGGGTAGATTCAAGCGCATGTTGGTATTTCCTGTTATTGATATGGGCGGCATTATTCCTGAAATGTTTGCAGGAAACGTGCAAGCTTGAGGCATCTTTCGTGGATTTTTTTGAATCCATCCAACCAGTTTGTTCGTAGTATGATGTATCAACCACAACCGAAGGAGTGTTTCTCATGAAAACCACTAAACTTGCCCTGTCACTGGGTACTATCATCGTCGCCAGCAGTGCACTTGCCGCGTGCAGCACCCCCGGCAGCTCGCCATTCTCGGCTAAAAGTGCCGATACCACGACGCAAGCAAAACCAGCAGATGGTAGCTGCGGAGCCAAGAAGGACGGCAGTTGCGGCGCGAAAAAAGACGCTAGCTGCGGAGCCAAGAAAGACGGCAGTTGCGGCGCGAAGAAATAACGGCTGTGTGAACTTATTTCGGGCAGGCGGCAAATTCGCAATGCGAGCCGCTGCGCCCTACGTAGGTGACACCATCTGGGCATAATTTGGCTTCCATCGTACACATGACCTTGCCGACATTCTTGTCGTTGATGTTGATGGTGGCGACATCCGCCGGGCTTAGGGTGCGGCGGCTGGTTTCCGCGTTGGCGATGCCGCCGTACAGGATGGCGATGTCTCCAGCGCTGAGTTGCTGGTTGGCATCCTTATCCTGCACAGTTACGCTGAACGGGCTGCTGGGTGTCAGGTTCAACAGGGTGCGCAGGTTGGTTTGCTGGCTGGCGTTTAGCGTCAGGTTTTGGGGCGGAGCAGGTGGCGTGGCGACGCAGGCGCTAAGGGTCAGGGCGGTAAGCAGGGTGGTGATGACTGTTTTCATGGGGGTTCTCCTCGCGTGATAGGGGGCGTATCAAGTTTTGATTCGGTGGGGTGGGGATAGTTCACATAGTACTGACGATAACATTTATTCTACAATTGCTTGGAAATCGGACACCCTGCCCGTTGAACTTCCAAGGAACCTTTCATGCACGTCGTCATCCTCACCGCTATCGTAGTCGCCGTTTTCACATTCCTGATGTTAAGGCGGTGGCGCAGCGCTAAACAGGAGGCGATGCCTGATAACCGTAGTAGTTATGAAGCTTTCGTCAATGCCGACGAGTTCGATGAGATGGTATTGAAAACCTCGCACAAAACGCCGGTAATGGTCGATTTCTATGCCGAATGGTGTGGCCCCTGTCGCGTGCTGACGCCACTATTGGCCGGATTCGCCGACGATTACCAAGGTGCATTCCTGCTGGCGAAAGTGGATGTGGACAAGAACCAGCAACTGATGCAACGCTTCGATATTCGCGCCATGCCGACGGTCTTGCTGTTCCGTGACGGGGAATCTGTGGAACGTTTCACTGGGGCAAAACTCCCCCATAGTATTCGCTACATCCTGACAAAACATGGTATTCACGCACCGAAAGCGGCATCAGGCGGGGAAGATGTGTAGGAGTAGTGGTGCAAAGTTTTAAGTCATGAGTAGCCGTTGTTCAGTAGGTTGTCTTATGCCAAAGGCACAAGCAACAAACTGATCGGCACAGCAAAAAACTGCCGTCCAGCCACCCGAAACGGCAACACCCGCTCCCCACTGTAAAACACCAACCCCGCCTCCAGCCTATCCCCCACAAACGCTGCCAACTGCGCCAACCCTCTGAAATCAGCCTCGCCCACCGATGCCGAAGCCTTGATTTCAATCCCGATCAGCTTGCCGCCGCTGCGTTCCAGCACAATATCCACCTCGTTTTTGCTGGTATCACGGAAGTGGTAAACACCAACTTCCTCCTCCGCCCAGCCCATGTGCTTGAAGCATTCCATCACGATAAAGCTTTTCAGCAGGTTGTCAAAAATGGCAGAAGTCGCCAGTTGCCGCGCTGTCTTAATACCGAGCAAATGGCAAGCCAGCCCGGTATCCACCATGTGCAGCTTCGGCATTCCCACGGTTTCGCGTTTTGCGCTGTTTTTCACAAACGGGGAAATACGCTTGATGATAAACATCCATTCCAACGCCTCGATATAAGAGCGGATGACTTGATCGTTTTGCGCCAAATCGTTGGCAACACTGGCATATTTCAGCAAATTGCCACTCAAGCCCGCGAGGTAAGGGATCAAGGCTTGCAGCTTGGCATGATATTCCCCTCGCGCCGCGTACAGCGTTTCAAAGTCCTTGAACAAACGCCCCTGAATGTAGGATTTGAACCAGATGGCTTTGCCGCGTGCGCTTTTACTTTGCACTTCCGGGTAGCCGCCATCCAGCAGGATTTGCGCCAGTTGTTCGCGCATGCCCGCTTGAGCGCTGGGGTGAGTTCCGGCGCATACTGGAATTCATCCAGCACCAAATTCTGCCCGGCAAAGGACTGGATAAAACCGTGGGGGTCATTGTGTGCCGCTGCCGCTACGGCTTCCTCATCCAGCGACAGGTATTGCATTCCACGCTCGGCGGCAATCATTTTGGCAAGCGTATGGATTCCTCGTCACCTTAATACGAGAAATACTAGACCTTAATACGAGTTTCAGGAACCCTTATCACGAGAAATCGGCGTGCTTAATACGATTTTTTGATAAATTATTTCATAAAAATCAGATTAATAGAAAATTTCTTTGCAAAAAGAGCTACTGCAACAACCACCGATTCGGATCAACATAAAACAGCTTGTTCCAAGCCTGCGGCACACTCGCGTTATACAGCCACGGTTGTGGGTAAGGCGTGCGGATGGCGTAATGCAAGTGCGGTGGCTTGCCCTTGGCATTGCCCGACGTGCCGACTGTACCCAGCGGTTCACCCGCTGTTACCCAGCGTAACGCTTGCGTATCAATGCGTTGCAGGTGCGCGTAATAATGCAAGCGCCATTTGCCACCCAGCACCAGCACGCTATTGCCGCCCATGCTATCCACCCCGGTATGCACCACCAAGCCTTGGGTAGCCGCCAGCACGGGCGTGCCTTCCTTGGCGAAAATGTCGATGCCTTTGTGTGTGCCGGAACGTCCCCACGGGTAATACCAGAACGATTGCGGGTTCCAGTCTGCCGCCGTCGCGCCGCTGACCGGGATGCGCGGCGTTTCGGGCAGTAATGCAACCGCCGCCACGAATGCTAGTAATAATGCCAGCAAGGTCTTTTTCATTGCCTATCCTTTGCGTGCTTGTGTGTCTGCACAGCATAAGCGTAGGTTTTGCAGAAACACCTCAATCAATACGGAAAGTTTGTGCAGAGTTAGCCGTTTGTCGTTTAAACCGTTTTGGCTGGGCTTGCGTTGTTACTTTTCGGCTAAACAGGCAGACTACGCAGGTGAGTAATACGTCATGCTCAAGAAAGGAGTTTTCATGCTGACTGTCAAGATTGTTGAACCGCTTCAGGCCATCGAATGGTTGAAGTTCGGTTGGCGCATGTTCCGGGCGAATCCGGTGAATTGGGCGCTGATGGGGTTATTGTTTGGGGTGATTGTGCTGGTCTTAAGCATGTTGCCGTTTCTCGGTGGGGTGCTGCTGAATATGGCCGTGCCCTTGCTCACCGGCGGCATGTTGCTGGCCGTGAAAAATGCTCATGCGGGTAAGCAGACCGAAATTCCTGAGTTATTCAGTGCATTCAAGGATGAAACCACCCGTTACCAGTTGTTGATGCTGGGCGCTTTGATGTTGGGCGCGGGTTTCGTCGCCGCTATCCTTAGCAAGCTGTTGGTGGGGGATATGATCAGCATTGATGAGCTGACCGGGATGCCGATCTTCAATTTTGGTGGCAGTATACTGGTTTTCCTGTTGTTGGTTAGCTTGGGCATGGGGATGTTGTTCACCTATGCGCCTGCCTTGGTGGTGTTTAACGGCATGAGTGCGTTGGAAGCAGTGAAAGGCAGTTTCCAAGGTGCGTGGGCGAATGCGTTACCTTTCGTGGTATTTGCTTTGCTTTATATGGTGCTGGCGTTTGTGGCGTCGATTCCGATGATGTTGGGTTTTCTGGTGCTAATCCCGGTCATGATGGGAGCCGTTTATGCCAGTTACAAGGATATTTTTAAATGATGGAAAAACGTCCGGTAGCCGCTACCGGCATGGCAATCAGCCCGTTGGGGTTGGGCACGGTCAAATTCGGGCGTAATCAAGGCGTTAAATACCCACAGGGCTTTGAACTGCCTTCCGATCGAGAAGTGCGCGAATTGCTGGCGCTGGCCTTCGACCTTGGCATTAACCTGCTGGACACCGCACCCGCCTACGGTTTGAGCGAGGAACGTATCGGCAAACTGCTGCCGACTTCCCGCCACGAATGGGTGATCGAAACCAAGGTGGGCGAACATTTCCGTGATGGCGAATCCAGTTTCGACTTCAGTGCAGCGGGCACGCGCCTCAGCGTGGAAAACAGTTTGCGCCTGCTGAAAACCGATTACCTCGACATGGTGCTGATCCATTCCGATGGCGATGATGTGCGCATTCTGCGTGAAGAGGCAGTGCTGGATACCTTGTTACACATGCGCGAGCAAGGCTGGGTGCGCTCGGTCGGCATTTCCTCGAAAACCGTGGAAGGTGGCTTGCTGGCCTATGAACTTGGTTGTGATGTGGTGATGGCGGCTTACAACCCGCTGTACACCGCCGAATTGCCGGTGCTGGAAGCCGCTGCTCAACAGGGCAAGGCCGTGCTGGTGAAAAAAGCCTTTGCCAGCGGGCATCTGGATAAATTCAGCGGTGCGAATCCTGTAGAACAGGCGCTGAGCTTTATCCTCGCACAAGCGGGCGCTACCAGCGTGGTGCTGGGAACGATCAACCCCAAACATTTGCGTGAGAACGTCGCGGTGGCGCTAGAGGTGTTAGGTGAGGCGTAGTCTTTACACCGCGTTGATGTACCTGCTGTCGCCCCTCTTCATCCTGCGTCTGCTCTGGCGTAGCCGCGCCAACTCGGCATATCGGCAGCGCCTCGCCGAGCGTTTTGGCTTTGGTACGGTGCGCGGTTCCTGTATCTGGCTGCACGCGGTATCCGTCGGGGAAACCATTGCCGCCCGCCCGTTGGTGGAACGTTTGCTGAAGGAGTTTCCCCAACACACGCTGCTGGTGACCACAACCACGCCCACGGGGTCGGATACGGTCAAGCGCCTGTTCGGTGAACGGGTCAAGCACTGTTATTTGCCTTACGATTTGCCGGGGTCGCTGGCGCGTTTGCTGGGCAGGGTGCAGCCTACGTTGTTGGTGGTGATGGAAACTGAAATCTGGCCGAATCTTTACGCTGCTTGCGCCCAACGCAATATTCCGCTGCTGTTGGCGAATGCACGGTTGTCGGAACGTTCGGTGCGTGGTTATGCGCGGCTGGGTCAGTTGGTGCGTGAAACGTTGGCAAACGTCAGTTTGATTGCGGCACGCGGCGGGCAAGATGCTTTTCATTTTCTACAACTCGGGGCTTATTCTGAACGGGTGGTGGTGTGTGGTAATATTAAGTTCGATTTGCAGGTTCCCGCTGGGCTGGTAGAACAAGGTCAGCAGTTACGCCAACAGTGGGGGGCAAGCCGTCCGGTGTGTGTCGCTGCTAGCACGCATCAGGGCGAAGATGAGATGATTCTGCGGGTGTTTGCCCGTTTGCGGGAAGTATTGCCGGACTTGCTCTTGATTGTGGTACCGCGTCACCCGGAACGCTTTGATGCTGTTGCTCGCCTATGTGCAGACAGCCACTTTCCCAGCGTGCGGCGCAGTACGGGCAGTGCCTTTGCTGCCGATACCGCTATTATTGTGGGTGATAGCATGGGGGAAATGTTGTTGTGGTATGCTTCCGCCACGCTGGCTTTTATTGGCGGCAGTCTCGTGGCGCATGGCGGGCATAACCCGCTCGAAGCCGCTGCTTTTGGCTTGCCAGTTGTTAGTGGCGTACACGTACATAATTTTGCTGACATCTTTCCACCCCTCTGTGAGGCTGGTGGCGCAAAATTGGTGGCGAATGAAACTGAACTGTATGCACAATTGCTGATGTGGTTGCAGCATAACAATCGGCACCAACAGGCTGGGGTTGCGGCTCACACATTTTTTGAAAAAAATCAGGGTGCTTTGGATTGCCTAATGCAATCTGTACGCTATTTGATGAAATTATAAAGAGGCTAAACGATGAAATCACTGACACCTTTGCTGTTAGCCATGGCTATTGCGGCACTGACGTTGACCGCTTGTGGCGAGAAGCAAACCGATGCGGCTGCTACTCCAAATGAAACGGGTAAATCCGGGCAGGCAGTTGCGCCCAATTCACCACCAACAGCAACGCAAGATGCACAGGCCGCTAACGGCGAGCATTTGGGTAAGGCTATCCATGATGCCAATTGTATCAGTTGCCATGATGCCGGTGTTTACACCCGTGCTGATCGCAAAATGACCGATTTTAATATGCTCGCCGCACAAGTACGTCGTTGTGATGCGAACCTTGGCACGAAACTGTTCGATGACGATATTGAGAAAGTAACCGAATACTTGAACGACACCTACTACAAATTCCCGAAATCCTAAGTTAGCAACAGCCCATGTCCTATACCGTTACGATCCAGAATACCCCTTGGCGCTTTCAGGTGAATGCCGGTGAAACCGTGCTGCAAGCCGCTTTGCGTCAGGATATTCCGATGCCATGGGGGTGTGGGGGCGGTATTTGCGGCGTGTGCATGGGGCAAATCGTCTCGGGGGAAATGATTTACCCCGACGGCGAGCCGCTGGCCTTGTTTGAAGAAGATGCGGCAGCGGGCAAGGGGCTTTTTTGTGTTGGGGAGCCTGTTTCTGATTTGGTGCTGGATGTGCCGGAAATCTAGTCTAATCCACCAATGGTGTCTTTCCACGGCTTGCCGCTAATCAGCAAGTCGCGGATGGCGGCATTGCCTTGATCATCCACCGCCAACACCAGTTCACCTTGTCGGTCACGCACTTTGTCTTCCAGTACTTGCGCATAAGCATCGGGGATGTAGAAACGCTCAATCCCTGCGCTAAATGCCCCATCGTTACACTGCCCATGAATGAATAGTGTGCAATCCGTTGGCAATTCACCCGTTGGATAGAACCCTCGTTTAGGCTTCAGGCACACGCTGGCTGGCCCCTGCTGTTTGTCACAAGTTACTTCCACGCCGTAATCCACCCGATAAATCAGGTAATGCCCGGAAAGCAAATCACGCGGGTCGAAACCACTGATAGGCAGGGTCACTGCCTCGCCGCTGTTACGCTGCACGCTTTTCAGGTAAGCACTGCCCGCCAGCGCCAGAATCGGTAATGCCAAGGCCACGACCAGCCAGAGTTTTCGGTTCATGCTTGTAACCCCGTTGTCCATGCCCGCAGACGCTCACGCGACTTGTACCACAGCCAAGTCATACCAATGATCAAGCTGCCAGAAACGATCAGCCCCACGCCGGTGGCTGCCAGCCCGCCCATCGCCTGAAAGTACAGGATTACAAAGCGCAGCCCGATCACAAACGTCACCAGATTGAAAGTATGCTGCCGCCCGCTATTTCCCGAATGCAGCGCATACAAGAACAGGATAGCGAGTGTCAGTAAGGGGGCGCGGATGTCATCTGCCTGCCAGAAACCGACCGTGGCATGTGCCTGTGAGCCGAACAGGCTGTAACGACTTTGTCCGCTAAACAGCCAATCAGGGTGGAAATACAGCAGCAACAAACCTAGTGCGCTCAGCAATAACAGCTTGTTCAGCCAGCGATAATGACGGTGGGACAGGATTCCCAGCGCCAGCAAGCCCGCAGCAATATACGCAGGCACAAACCACGCTATTTGATACTCTGTCATTTCGCCGCCAGAACGCGCAATGTCGATTGCTGCCAGTGCAATCATCGCGGTAATCTGGAACCAGAAATACAAGCTGGTGCTAAAGCCGCGCAAGGTTTTCACTGGAAACGTGGCGTAATACAACGTGGCGGAGAGCAAGGGAGCCAGCAGCAACACCGCTGGCAAGGCTTTCCAGTGTTGCCAGATGTCAGGGATGGTGAAATCCACCAGACTCCACACTAGGCCTTGCAGCAATAAGGTTACCCAGAAAAAGCGCGTAAACAGGCTGCGGGCAAACAAACTGAGCAAAAACGTAATTGCCGCCCAGAACAGCAGCGCGTGATACCACTGCCCGCCAAGGTGGAAAATTTGCGAAATCAAGCCGATACTCGCCAGGCACAGCAACATGAAACCCACCAGCAGCACTTCAAACCATACCCCGTGGCGGCGGTTGGGGTATTGCCAGAAAACACCCACTGCCAATACGAATAGCAGCGAAAAATCTATCCCAAGCTTGGTGCTATCGGTGATGTTAGCCCAGTTCGCTGCAATCAACGAAATGACGCCCAGCCCGATAATCACAGCACCGAGTATCATGAAACTGTACAGCCAGCCGTTCGAACGCGGTTGGTTTTCAGTCTCAAAAGCACTGATAGCCGCGTATTGGTCTGGTGTGATTAGCCCGGCTTGAAGCCATTGGTTAAGTTTAGTGAGGGTATTCATAGCGTGGATGGTTGCAGGTTTCGTTAGCTATCACAAGTTTGGTTTTAGTTGTTTGATCAAAACGGTGGGAGCCATCCCCGGAAGCAGGCACAATAGCAGTATGATCGAACTGGAAACAACACGGCAAGAGGGAACACTTCGCCTGAACTTGCAGGGCAAGTGGACATTTGCAGAAGCGGATGCCATCAAGACGCAACTGTCTGCCATCGGGCTGGAAGCAGCGGTGGGCGTGGTGGTGGATGCCAGTGCGCTAGAACGTCTGGATGTAACCGCTGCATGGCTGGTTTATCAGCAGGCACAGGTCTGGCAGCAACAAGGTGCCGAAATCCGCTTTGAACATTTCCCCGCTGAATACCTCGGCTATTTTGAGAAAGCGCGACAGCGTGATCAGCCTGTTATGGGGTGGGGTGCATTCCTGCAAACACCCGTGCGGCGTTTGGGGCAATCTGCGCTGGCTTTGCTGGCAACTTTGCGGTCGTTCATTACGTTTTTTGGCCACAGTCTGGTCGGGTTGGTCGTCGCACTGTTTTCACCTTCTACCTTCCGGTTTCGCTCGGTATTTCATCATGTATTTTCCACGGGAATCAGTGCCGTGCCGATTGTGGCTTTGATTGCCTGCCTGATCAGCATTGTGATTACCTATCAGGGCGGTGGGCAATTACGCGATCTGGGGGCGGAAATGTACACCGTCGACATGGTGGCGATTTCGGTGCTGCGGGAGTTGGGCGTATTGCTGACCGCGATCATGGTGGCGGGGCGTTCCGGCAGTGCGTTTGCGGCGGAAATTGGTTTGATGAAAACCAATCAGGAAGTGGATGCGCTGCGGGTGATGGGTGGCGACCCGTTCATGATTCTGGTGATTCCGCGTCTGGTGGCGTTGGTGATTGCCTTGCCGTTGCTGACAATACTAGCGGACATTATGGCGTTGGCGGCGGCGGCGCTGATTTCTTCCGCGATTCTGGATATTTCGTTTAGTCAGTTTTATTCGCGGGTGGCGTTGAATGTGGAATTTCGCACCTTTGCGGCCGGGTTGATCAAAGCGCCGTTTTTCGCGGTGGTCATTGCCCTGATCGGTTGCTGGCAAGGAATGCGGGTGACAGGTTCTTCCGAAAGTCTGGGCGAACACACCACCAAAGCGGTGGTGGATTCGATTTTTCTGGTGCTGTTGCTGGATGCGCTGTTTTCCGTGCTGTTCTATCAGCTTGGGTTTTAGCAAGGGGGAGTCATGGAAACCATCATTGCCGTCAAGCATCTGGTCAATCAGTTTGGCAGCCAGCGGGTGCATGACGGGTTGGATCTGGAGATTCGCCGTAATGAAGTGCTGGGCATTGTGGGCGGTTCCGGTTCGGGCAAGTCGGTGCTGTTGCGCACGATTCTGGGTTTGAATACGCCCACCAGCGGGGAAATTTATTTTCAGGGGCAGGAATTGACCGGGATGAAGCGGCAGGAACTGGCTTGTCTGAAACGGCGCTGGGGGGTGATGTTTCAGCGGGGGGCGCTGTTTTCCTCGTTGAGCGTGGCGGACAATATCCAGTTTGCCCTGCGTGAGTTTTCACACCTGACCCCAGCGGAATGCCGCGAGTTGATGCTCGTGCGTCTCGAAATGGTGGGTTTGGAAGCACATGTGGCCAACAAGTTCCCCTCTGAGCTTTCCGGGGGGATGATCAAGCGCGTGGCGTTGGCGCGGGCGCTGGTGCTTGACCCGCAAGTACTGTTTCTGGATGAGCCGACCTCTGGCCTTGACCCGGTATCAGCGGAAGAGTTTGACCAGCTCATTACGACCTTGCACCACAATCTGGAATTGACAGTGGTCATGGTAACGCATGACCTGGATAGTTTAGCGTCTGTCTGTGAACGTATCGCCATGCTGGTCGATAAGCGTATAGTGGATGGTACATTAGCAGAGCTATTAGCAAGCCCGCATCCGCAAATCCGCCAATATTTCAGCGGTAGGCGGGCGCAGGCAATCATGAGGGAGAACACATGGAACGGGATGCCCACTACTTCGTAGTTGGTTTGTTTGTCATCGCGATGGCGGTGGCGGGTTTCCTGTTTGCCGGGCTATTTTATGATGATCAGGCGGGCAGGGATTTCGTCAGTTACGACATCCATTTTGATACACCCGTGGATGGTCTGGAGCGGGGCAGTGAAATCCGCTACATGGGTATCAAGGTCGGCGAGGTGACGCAGGTTTTTCTGTTACCCGGTGGTGATGCGCGGGTTGGGGTGCGGGTACGGGTGGAAGATTATACGCCGGTCAATTCCGCTACGATCGCCACTTTGCGTCAGCAAGGGCTGACCGGGCTACCTTTCATCAACCTGACCCAGAATGACAAGGTGGGTAAACCGCAACCGCTGGTGGCTGCCGAAGGTCAAGCGTTGCCGGTCATTTTTACCGAGCCGTCGGAGCTGGACGCCTTGGTGCAAAAGCTTCCCGATCTGGAGAAAAATCTCACCGTATTGCTGAATTCCGCCAGTGAAGTGCTGAATAAGGAAAACCGTGAGAACGTTGCCAGCTTATTGAAAAACCTGAATACGGCGGTGGCAGGTATTCCACCTTTGGTCAGCGGCTTGCAGCAGACCAGCATCCAGTTGGGGCGGCTAGTCGATACGACCAACAAGGCGGTGAGCCATTCAGAGCAGGGGATTAATGCCAGTATGAAAGAGTTTCAGACGACGTTGGGCGCTATCCGCAATACCTCGCAAAAGCTGGATACCTTGCTGAAAGATGTCGACCGGGTGGTGGTCAATAACGAAGGGCAGGTTAACGAGTTACTGGGCGAAGGCAGTGAAAACCTCCGACAATTGCTGAATGAATCGCGTAAGACGGCGGTATCCATCCGTCAGTTGAGCGACCGGTTGGGGCAAAATCCTTCGCAGATCATTTACCAACCTGCCCCGCAGGGAACGGAGTTGCCACGATGAACATACGCCCTCTTCTGCTATCGTGCGTGATGTTGTTATCGGCCTGTTCGTCACCATTGAAAAGCGACTTGCCTGCCGACCAGACCTACCGACTGAATCCGCAGGTAGCCGTTGCCCCACAACGCCTAAGCATCAATCTGTATGTGCCGAAAGTGTCGGTCAGCCCAGCGTTGGATAGCGACCACATTACGCTGATGAAACCGGGGTTCCAGCAGGATTTTATTGCGCACAGCCGTTGGCCTGATGATTTGTCGGTGTACCTGCACGCGGTCATGCTGGATACCTTGTCACGCAGCGGCGGTTTCCAGTCGGTTTCCGAACAAATGCTGGGCAAGGGCGGAAACTACAAGCTGTTGCTGCGCGTATCTGCGTTTCAGGCAGAGTATCCGGCGGATGGCAAAGGCAGTGCCGCCGTGGTCGTGGGGATGGAATCCATCCTCGTGCGGGTGCAGGATCAGCAGGTTATGGGGCAACACCGTTACGATAGTCGCAAAGAAAATATACCCGTGAGCACCCGCAAGATTGTCGAAGCACTGAATCAGGCGTTGGCAGAATCCACCCGGCAGTTGATTCTGGATTTACAGCGGGATTTGTAAGGCTTCCCGCATGGCCTGTTCGCTGCTCGGCAGTGCCAGCACGGCATGTAGCGGAAACAGGGCGGCGAGTTTATCAACGTACTGCATGTCTTCCTTGTTGCAGAACACGATGACTTTGGTTTGTGGGGAAAAGCGTTGTAAGGCGCGTAAGGTGACATCGAGGTTGCATACATTCGCCCCGGCGTAGTTGTTGCCATAGCCGTAGATGAATTCCCCAGTCAGAAAGTCGGGAGCTTGTTGCTGCAAGGCTTTGTGCAGTTTGCGGGCAGCGTTAAAGCGCTCTTCTTGCATACCAAGCTGCTGGTAGAGAGCACCGAAATTCGGGTGTACTGGGGATTCGATCAAGGAAAAAACTGTTTTCATAACGCTACCGGAAACCATCATGTCACTGCGAATTATCGCATGATAGGGCATAATGGCGGTATTCCAGAAACACGTTGAAAACAATTATGGCAAACAATCACGTTATTTCACGTCACCACACCGTTCCCGTGAAGGTGGGCAATATCACGGTCGGTGGCGATTTCCCGGTGGTGGTGCAATCCATGACCAATACCGATACGGCGGATGCAATCCGCACGGCGGCGCAATGTGCGGAGCTGTACCGCGCTGGTTCGGAGCTGGTGCGCATTACCGTCAATTCGCTGGAGGCAGCGCAAGCCGTGCCCGAAGTACGCGACCGCCTCGACAAGATGGGCTGCGACGTGCCGCTGATTGGCGACTTCCATTTCAACGGCCACAAGCTGCTGACCGCTGTGCCAGAATGTGCGCAAGCCCTCGCCAAATACCGCATCAACCCCGGCAATGTCGGGCGCGGCAAAAAGCGTGACGAGCAATTCGCGCAAATGATCGAATTCGCCTGCCGTTACGACAAGCCAGTACGCATCGGCGTTAACTGGGGGTCGTTGGATCAGGAATTGCTGGCACGCAAGCTGGACGAAAACAGCAAACTGGCACAGCCGCTGGAACTGTATGACGTCATGCACGCTGCACTGATCGAATCCGCCCTCACCAGTGCGGCCAAAGCCGAAGAATACGGCCTGCCACACGATCACATTATCCTGTCATGCAAACTCAGCGAAGTGCAGGGTTTGGTACGTGCTTACCGCGACTTGGCGAGCCGTTGCGATTACCCCTTGCACCTCGGTTTGACGGAGGCGGGCATGGGCAGCAAGGGCATCGTCTATTCCACCGCTGCCCTCTCGATCCTGTTACAGGAAGGCATTGGCGACACCATTCGCATTTCCCTGACACCCGAACCCCACGCCAAGCGCGAAAAGGAAGTCATCGTCGGGCAGGAAATTTTGCAGTCACTCGGCTTGCGTTCCTTCACCCCGCAAGTGGTGGCTTGCCCCGGTTGCGGGCGTACTTCCAGCGATTATTTCCAGCACCTTGCTGAAGACATCCAGAACTGGTTACGCGAACAGATGCCGGTGTGGAAAGATCAATACGCAGGCGTGGAAAGCATGTCGGTGGCGGTGATGGGTTGTGTGGTTAATGGGCCAGGCGAGAGCAAACATGCCAATATCGGCATTAGCCTGCCGGGTAGCGGTGAAACGCCGGTTGCCCCTGTTTACGAAGATGGGCAGAAAACCGTCACGCTGAAAGGCGAAAATATTGCACAAGAGTTTCAGGCATTGGTCGAAACTTACGTGCAAAAAACGTATGGATAACAACCAAAGGAGTGTTCACATGAAGAAAATTGCTGCATTAGCGATTGTTGGCTTGTCTTTGTTAAGTGCTAACGTCATGGCTGCTGTGAAAAGCGAAGCCGTGAATTATGAACTTGATGGCACAAAATTCATCGGTCAGATGTATTACGATGATGCTGTGACAGAAAAGCGCCCCGGCGTATTAGTTGTCCACGAATGGTGGGGATTAAACGACCATGCCAAAAACCGTGCCGAAGAATTGGCTAAAATGGGTTATGTCGCCTTCGCTGCGGATATGTACGGCGATGGCAAAGTCACCGACAAACCTGCGCAAGCCAAGGAATGGATGACAGAAGTCACCTCCGACGTGGATGCATGGCGCGGTACTGCGCTGGCAGGTTTGGAACAGCTCAAGAAAAGCGACAAGGTGGATACCAGCAAGTTGGCAGCGATTGGTTACTGCTTCGGTGGTGGCACGATTTTGCAGATGGCGTACAGCGGTGTGAAAGATTTGGCGGGTGTGGTCAGCTTCCACGGTTCGCTGCCTTCCGCGCCGGATGGCACTGAAATCAACACCAAAGTGCTGGCTTTCCACGGCAATGCTGATGCGATGGTGCCACCTGCGACTGTCACCAAGTTTCTGGAGCAGATGGAAAAAACCGGCGCAGACTGGCAATTTGTCGCCTTCGGTAGTGGCGTGCGTCATGCCTTTACTAACCCCGATGCAGGCAAGTACGGTGTCGAAAACCTGAAATACGATGATAAGGCTGACAAGCGTTCTTGGGCAGGAATGCAGACGTTTTTCAACGAAATCTTCAAATAAACCTTACCGCGAACGTGCCACGCGGAAGCCCCGGAATATCTGGCGACCGTTGGCGTAATCCTTGACCCGGTAGGCGGCGCGTAAATAGCGCGGCCTGTCGTTCCACGAACCACCACGTAGCACGCGCTCGTGGTGGCTTCCGGCTTCTTCCCATGCCTGCGCGTTGCTGGGTGCGCCTTGGTAGGTGTCGTGCCAGCAGTCTTGCACCCATTCCCAGACATTGCCGCACAAGTCGTGCAAGCCGAAAGCGTTCGGTGGGTAAGCGTCGACCGGTGTGGTCATGCCGTGTTGCATCTGGTGGTTGGCGTGTTGAGCGTCTGCCTGCATTCCCCACGGGTAAGCCGCGTTTGTGCCGCAACGGGTGGCGTATTCCCATTCTGCTTCGGAAGGCAGGCGATAGCCTGCGCCGTTCAATTCACACAGCCAAGCGCAATAAGCTTGCGCATCATCCCAACTCACGTTGATGACCGGGCGTTTGTCGCGTCCCCAGCCTTTGTCGTCGGGCAATGGCGTGTTGGTTTCGTGGCAAAAGGCGTCGTATTCGGCAAAAGTGACTGGGTATTTGCTCAGTGCAAACGCGGCTATGTAAACGTGGCGGGTAGGGCGTTCGTTGGCGGTGCAGCCGCCTTCCACGTCATCGCGCCCGTCTTGCCCACCCATGAGGAAGCGTCCCGCTGGAATGTTGACCATGCGCGGCAAGGGTAGGGCGAGGCTGTGCGGGTGTAGTGCTGGGTACATGCGCTTATCGTAAAACAAGGTAGCGGCGCTTTCCTGTTTGGCTGACAAGCTGTCTGTGGTAGCGTTACGGTTTTTTACGCCAAAGGAATCATCACCATGCGCTGCCGGGTTAAAGTTTGCGGGATCACTTCAGTTACGGATGCGGCAATGGTCGGCACAGCGGGTGCGGATGCGATGGGTTTGGTGTTTTACCCCAAGAGCAAGCGTAATTTGAGCATTGCGCAGGCGGCGGACATTTGCCGGGCTGCGCCGCCGTTTGTGACGGTGGTGGGTCTGTTTCTGGATGCGGAGGCGGATTTTGTGCGCGACGTGCTCGACGCAGTGCCGCTGGATGTGTTGCAGTTCCACGGTTCGGAAACACCGGAGTATTGCCGCCAGTTTCCGCGCCCGTATATGAAGGCGGTGGGGATGAAGGGTTTGGCAGCCAGCGGTGGTTTTGCCGCTTACGCTGACCATTACCCCGATGCGCAAGCGTTTCTGGTGGATAGCCATGCGCCGGGCGCGGCAGGCGGCACGGGTGAAACCTTTGACTGGACGCAAGTGCCGCAGGATTACCCTAAGCCGATTATCCTCGCAGGCGGTTTGACCCCGGAAAACGTGGCGGAAGCGATCCGCACCAGCCGCGTGTATGCGGTGGATGTGAGCAGCGGGGTGGAATCCGCGCCGGGGGTGAAGGATGCGGCGAAGGTGCAAGCCTTCATCAGTCGTGCGCGAGATACCCCCGCCTTTAGGCATGGGTAGGGATAGCGCGTCGGCGACAGCCGACCCTCTTCTCGCTCCTCCGTTTGGTTTGCTATCTTCGGTTGTTGACTCTTCACGAAATATACGATATTTTGTGAATAATGAAAACTAAACGCGCCTACCAATTCCGATTCTACCCAGACCCACAACAAGAAACGTTGCTGGCTCAGACGTTCGGTTGTGTGCGCTACGTTTACAACAGCATCTTGCGTTACCGCACGGATGCCTACTATCAGGCTCAGGAAAAAGTTGGGTACACGAAAGCGAGTTCCCAAC
>NZ_JHYQ01000038.1 GCF_000621325.1 Thiothrix lacustris DSM 21227
CCAGTGGTGTTTACCTTTTCACTGACGTAGCCCCCGGTGACTATTTGGTGCGGGAAACTGCCCCATCCGATTATGTTTCGGTGAGCGATCAGGACAGCACTTCACCAGAAGACGATACCGTGAACACCAATACCAATGACAACAGCATTCCTGTTAGCGTGGTAGCGAATGAAACCGATGACGGCAATGACTTCGTGGCGCGTAAGCCTGTTAGTAGCACACCGGTTTCTGTTGGTAATCAGATCTGGATCGATAGCAACGCGAATGGCAAACGTGATGAAGGTGAAAGCTTGTTATCAGGCGCAGTGGTTGCCTTGACGGATGCAACAGGTCGTGCAGTGACAGATCTAGATGGTAAGCCAGTTGCTTCACATACCACCGGTAGTGATGGCCTCTATGTATTCAGTAATCTGCCGGAAGGTGATTACATCATGACGGTTCAACCACCAGAAGGATTCTTCTCCACGCTGGGGGGTATTGATGTGGATGATGATCCTAGTGATACAGACAGTAACTGTCGTGTTAACCCGCTCAACAGTACGATTGAAACCCACCCATTCACACTGACAGCAGGTATGGAGCCGGATACAGATGGTGATAATGCTAATGGCAATATGACCGTGGACTGCGGCTTCTACGGATCGGTGGCCTTGGGTAACAAGATCTGGTTGGATGAGAATGCTAATGGTCAGCAAGACAATGCTGAGCTGGGTATTGCTGGTATTACTGTCAGTCTGACGGAAGAAGACGGCATAACACCTGTGACCGATATCAACGGTAATTTAGTGGCTGCGGTGACCACTGATGCTAATGGAAATTATCTGTTCGAGAATCTGCAACCGGGCAATTACAGGGTCACCGTCAAGCCGGGCACAGGTTCTGCTTACAGCCTGACCAAAGGTGGCGCTGATCCTGATACCGATCCATCCAATACTGATAGTAACTGTAAGGTAGTGGCTGGTAGTTACCAAACGCCAGCGGTCACGCTGTTGCCGGGTAGCGAACCAGGTGTGAAAGTGGATGGTGATAACGAAAATAGCAATAGCACCGTTGACTGCGGTCTAATCCGCCCTGTTAATTTGGGTAGCCGCCTGTGGATTGACTTAGACGGTAACGGTAAGCAAGACGGTGGTGAGCCTGGTGTATCGGGTGCAACGGTTACGTTGTTGGATAAGGATGGCAAGCCGGTGACTGACATCTTCGGTAACGTGTTGCTGCCACAAACCACCGATGCGGATGGCAAGTACTTCTTCGGTAATCTGCGTGAAGGGGCATATGTGGTAAATGTTGTGCCACCTGCTGGCTATTTACCGACTATCGCAGCGACTGATCCGAACAATAATAATGCAACGGATAGCAATGGTATTCTCAATCCAAATGGGAGCATTTCCAGTCAGCCGATTGACCTCAAGTGGGGTGAGGAGCCAGAAGATGGTGGTGCAACCAATACTACGGTCGGCTTTGGGCTGATTGCCAATATACACGTTCCAACTCTCAGTCAGTGGGGCATGATGCTCATGAGCATGTTGCTGGCCACAGCCGCATTCTTCCGTCGCCGTCGCGAAGATTGAGCAGATTTAACGTTGAGTAAATAAAGAAACCAGCCGTATGGCTGGTTTTCTTGTCGATGTTTTTATACCGTTCATCAACGATTGGCAGCATATTTTTTGTGGTTTATTTATCCTATTTTTGGTGCAGTTTTTTTCACTGCACTGTTTTAGTGGCATGTTTAAACTATTTATGGAGAAAATATTATGACAATCGGATTGTTAAGTGGTTTGCTAGGTGGTTCTTCTAATGTAAACCAAAATAGTAGTTCTAGCTGCACCAGCTGCTCAAGCGGTGGAAGTCAGCAAGGAAGTGCTTTCAGTGCTCAGCAAGGTACTGGTCTGTTAAGCGGCTTATTGGGAGCAAAAACAAACCTAATTAGTAACTTGTTAGGTGGAATTTTGGGTGGTGGTAGTTCAAGTTCTTCTAATGGTGGTTCGACTCAGGGTTCCGGGAATCAAGGTGGTTACGGTCAAGGTTCCGTGAACAATGGTGGTTACGGTCAAGGTTCCGTGAATCAAGGTGGTTACAGTCAAGGTTCCGGGAACAATGGTGGTTACGGTCAAGGTTCCGTGAATCAAGGTGGTTACAGTCACGGTTCCGTGAATCAAGGTGGTTACAGTCAAGGTTCCGGGAACAATGGTGGTCACAGTCACGGTTCCGTGAATCAAGGTGGTTACAGTCACGGTTCCGGGAATCAAGGTGGTTACAGTCACGGTTCCGGGAATCAAGGTGGTTGCAGTCAAGGTTCCGTGAGTAATGGTGGTTGCAGTCAAGGTTCCGTGAATCAAGGTGGTTACAGCCAAGGTGGTTACAGCCAAGGTGGTTACAGCCAAGGTGGTTACAGCCAAGGTGGTTACAGCCAAGGTGGTTACAGCCAAGCTGTGCCTGCGGGAAACACTCAAAGCAGTGGAACTTCCGGCAGCCAAGCAGCTAGCAGTGATCAAACAAGTAGTAGTAGTTTTGCTACTAATCCTATTGGTTCTGTATTGGGTGGTATTTTTCAAGGTGTACACCATACAGCTGAAACTTTAATTAATGCTACTGGCTTAGGTGGACTATTTGAGCCAATTGATAATGCTATCATTCATCCTATTCTTTGGGATCCGATTTCCGCTATGACCGGCGTTAATGTTAGTTCGCATCCAACCGGAGTGGCTACACCTTGGAATCAACGTTAAGTGATTTAAAAAAATAATTTAAGGGCTAGCCTCGTGCTAGCCTTTTTTAATTTAGGGGTCTGCAAATTGATCAAGAATAGCCAGCAAGGTTTTGGCAGCATTCGAGAGGGTGCGTTTGCGGTGGGAAATAACGCCAAGCTGGCGTTGCAAGTACAAGGGCGTTTTCACCACCACCAGCCCATCATCCAGCAGGGTATCCGGTAGCAATGACCAGCCAAATCCAGCACTCACCAGCATTTTCAAGGTTTCCATATAATTGGTGGTCAGGTAAATCTTGAGCTGCTGATCCAGTGGCTCCAGCGCTTGACTAATAATTCGGTAGGTATAGGTATCTTTGCCCGGCAAGACGCAGCGGTGTTGCACCAACGTTTCCAGCGAAACCATCGGCAGTTGGCTGAGTGGATGGTCGCGGCTGACCACAATGTGTAATTGATCCATCCAGATACTGTGCGCCTGCAACTGTTCCGGCAGCTCGTAGGGTAATGTCACCACGGCAATTTCCAGATCACCGCGCTCCACCGATTGGGAAGCCAGTTCTGAACCCACAAACCGCAAATCCAGTTGCACTTCGGGATGATCGCGATTGAATTGGCTCAAGACGGGGGGTAAACGGTGCAAACCAATGTGATGACTTGTGCCCATTACCAAAACGCCATGAATATCGCCAGATAGGTTGGAGGCAATCCGGCGAATGTCTTCCAGCTCATTACGCAATACCTGTACGCGAGGCAACAGTGCATGACCCGCTTCCGTCAGCGTTACTTTGCGGTTGATGCGGTTGAACAGCAGTGTACCCAGTTCATTTTCCAGCGAGGTAATGCGCTTGCTGATGGCGGGCTGGGTGATGAACAAGGCTTCCGCTGCCAGCGAAAACGAGCGGCGACGGGCGACTTCGAGGAAAGCATTGAGGTTATTGATGTCCATAAATTTGCATTCTACATTGGAATGCAGGATATGAAAATTATGAATTTTATTTATTCATGATGCAGTGTTATTCTCCTCGCCATCAATCATTTCAGAGGCGTTTTTTGTGGCAAGTAAAACACTTTACGATAAGGTCTGGGATGCGCATGTGGTACGGCAAGAAGCCGATGGCACAGGCTTACTCTACATCGACCGGCATCTGGTTCACGAAGTGACTTCCCCGCAAGCGTTTGAAGGGCTACGGCTCGCCAATCGCCAACCGTGGCGCACGTCTTCGATGGTGGCAGTTCCCGATCACAACGTTCCAACCATTGGCCTGGAGCACGGCATTACCGACCCGGTAGCGCGTTTGCAAGTCGAAACCCTCGACGAAAACTGCCGCTCATTTGGCATTACCGAATTCAATATCGGCGACATCCGTCAGGGCATCGTGCACGTCATTGGCCCTGAGCAAGGCGCAACCTTGCCCGGCATGACCGTGGTTTGTGGCGATTCACACACATCGACGCATGGCGCGTTTGGCGCATTGGCACACGGCATCGGCACATCCGAAGTCGAGCACGTCATGGCGACCCAGTGCTTGATCCAGAAAAAGATGAAAAACATGCTGGTCAGCGTGGATGGCAAAGTCGGCGCAGGCGTGACTGCCAAAGACATCGTGCTTGCCATTATCGGTGAGATCGGCACGGCGGGCGGCACAGGTTACGCCATCGAATTTGGCGGCGAAGCCATTCGTGACCTGTCGATGGAAGGCCGGATGACGGTCTGCAACATGGCTATCGAAGGCGGTGCTCGCGCAGGCATGATAGCCGTGGATGACACCACCATTAACTACGTCAAAGGCCGCCCTTACGCCCCGAAAGCGCACGATTGGGATAAGGCTGTTGCCGCATGGCAAGATCTGCATTCCGATGCGGATGCGGTATTCGACCGGGTAGTACGCCTCGATGCTGCCAGCATTCAGCCGCAAGTCACTTGGGGTACTTCCCCCGAGATGGTACTGCCGGTGGATGGTAAAACGCCTGACCCCGCCAATGAAAGCGATGCAGTCAAAGCCAGTGGTATTAGCGCGGCGCTCAAATACATGGGACTGGAAGCCAATACGCCGATTACTGACGTGCAAATCGACAAGGTATTCATCGGCTCTTGCACCAACTCGCGCATCGAAGATTTACGTGCGGCAGCCGATGTTGCCAAAGGCCGCAAGGTCGCGAGCAATGTGAAGCTGGCGATGGTGGTTCCCGGCTCCGGCTTGGTCAAGCAACAAGCGGAAAGCGAAGGGCTGGACAAAATTTTTATCGAAGCGGGTTTTGAATGGCGTGCACCGGGTTGTTCCATGTGCCTTGCCATGAATGCTGACCGTCTCGAACCAGGCGAGCGTTGTGCTTCTACCTCTAACCGCAACTTTGAAGGGCGGCAAGGGCAGGGTGGGCGCACCCATCTGGTTAGCCCGGCTATGGCGGCTGCGGCAGCGGTGACGGGTCATTTTGTCGATGTGAGGGCGCTTTAATGGATAAATTTACTGTACATACCGGCTTGGTGGTTCCGCTGGATCGTTCCAACGTGGATACCGATGCGATTATTCCCAAGCAATACCTGAAATCCATCCAGCGTACTGGCTTTGGCCCGACGCTGTTTGATGACTGGCGTTACCTTGAGCCGGGCGAACCGGGCATGGATCACAGCAAGCGCACCCCGAACCCGGATTTCGTGCTGAATTTCCCGCGTTATGCCGGGGCTTCGGTGCTGTTGGCGCGTGAAAACTTTGGTTGCGGTTCCTCACGGGAACACGCGGTGTGGGCGCTGACGGATTACGGCATTCGTGCGGTAATTGCGCCGAGCTATGCAGATATTTTCTTCAATAACAGCTTCAAGAATGGCTTGCTGCCATTGACGCTGCCTGCTGAGGTGATTGATCAGTTGTTCACGGAAGCACAGGCGGCAGAAGGCTATCAGTTGACGGTTGATCTGGAAAAGCAGCAAGTGGTTACGCCGAGTAGCGCAGCGTTTGCGTTCAGCATCGACGAATTCCGCAAGTATTGCCTGCTGAACGGGTTGGATGATATTGGCCTGACGTTGCAACACGCGGCTGACATCAAAGCGTATGAAACGCAGCGCAAGCAAGCAGCGCCTTGGTTATTTTAAGATTCTGGTTTATTTGGGTTAGATTCACATGACACACAAAATTTTGGTATTGCCCGGTGACGGTATTGGCCCGGAAATCGTGGCAGAAGCGGTTAAAGTCCTCAATGTTTTCACGGCGGAAGGCAATCTGTCGGTAGCGCTGGAATACGCGAATATCGGCGGCATTGCTTACGACAAGGAAGGTCAGCCGTACCCGGATTCCACCCGTGCGCTGGCACAAAAGGCTGATGCTATTCTGCTTGGCGCTGTCGGTGGCCCGCAGTACGACACGCTCGACCGTCCGTTGCGCCCGGAACGTGGCTTGTTGGCGATTCGTGCTGATCTCGGTCTGTTCGCCAATTTACGCCCGGCGATTCTGTACGAAGAACTGGCCTCAGCTTCCACCCTCAAGCCTGAAGTGGTTGCAGGGCTGGACATTATGATCGTGCGCGAATTGACCGGCGGTATTTACTTCGGTCAGCCACGCGGTATTCGTGTGCTGGAAAACGGTGAGCGTCAAGGCTTCAACTCAGCCACTTACACCGAGTCCGAAATCGAGCGTATTGCCCGCGTTGGCTTTGAAACCGCGATGAAGCGCAACAAGCGCCTGTGTTCCGTCGACAAGGCTAACGTGCTGGAAGTGTGCGAACTGTGGCGCGAAATCGTCGAGAAAGTCGGTAAGGAATACCCTGAAGTCGAACTCAGCCACATGTACGTTGATAACGCCGCGATGCAATTGGTGCGTGCGCCCAAGCAATTCGACGTGATTGTGACCAGCAACCTGTTTGGCGATGTGTTGTCTGACGCCGCCGCCATGCTGACCGGTTCTATCGGTATGTTGCCTTCTGCTTCCTTGAACTCTTCGGCGTGTGGCTTGTACGAGCCGATCCACGGTTCTGCGCCTGACATTGCAGGCCAAGGCATTGCCAACCCGTTGGCGACCATTCTGTCCGTAGCGATGTTGCTGCGTTACAGCCTCAATCGTCCAGAACTGGCTGAGCGCGTCGAAGCGGCAGTGGAAAAGGTTCTGGCATCTGGCGTGCGCACTGGCGACATTTACACCGAGGGTTGCCGCAAAATTGGCACGGTGGCAATGGGCGATGCGGTTGTTGCTGCCCTACAAGGTTAAATCATGTCCAACACTTATAACGTAGCCGTCGTCGGTGCAGGCAGTCTGGTGGGTGAAGCCATTCTGGACTTGCTGGCAAAACGCAAATTCCCCATCGGTAAAATTTATGCGCTGGAATTTGCAACAGACGGTGAACAGTACGTCGATTTTGGCAATAAAACATTGGATGTTGAGCACGTCGAACATTTCGACTTCTCCAGCGTAAAAATTGCTTTTTTTGCCAGCACGGAGGCGGTAGCAGCTCAATATGTGCCGCTGGCAGTGGCGGCAGGGTGCGTGGTTATTGACGACAGTGCGTGCTTCCGTTTTGAGAAAGATGTGCCGTTAGTCGTATCAGAAGTGAACCCACAAGCCATTGTAGGGTATAAGCAACGCAGCATTATTGCTAACCCCGGCAGCGCGGTTAGCCAGATGTTGGTGGCGTTGAAGCCACTGCATGATGCCGCGACAATTACGCGGATTAATGTTGCCACTTATCAGGCGGTTTCCGGCACGGGGCGTGAAGGTATCAATGAATTGGCACACCAAACGGCACAGCTATTGAATGCCCGTCCGGTGGAACCGAAGTTGTATGCCAAGCAAATTGCGTTCAATTTGTTTCCTCACATCGGTAATTTCCAGGAAAATGGCTATACTTGGGAAGAAATGAAGATAGTGATGGAAACCCGTAAAATCATGGGCTTGCCTGCATTGGGTATTAATCCAACAGCAGTACGTGTTCCCGTGTTTTTTGGTCATTCCGAAGCCATCAATATTGAAACCGAGATGAAGTTAACAGCAGCAGAAGCCACGCAGCTTTTACGTAAGGCAGCGGGTGTGGAAGTGCTGGATGAGCAGGTGGATGGTGGTTATCCGACGCCTGTGACCGAGGCGGTCAATAGTGACAGCGTTTATGTTAGCCGGATTCGTGAAGATATTTCTTGCCCATCAGGCCTGAGTTTATGGGTGGTTGCTGATAATGTGCGTAAAGGTGCTGCGTTAAACAGCGTCCAGATTGCTGAAATATTGGTACGCGACTATCTGTAGGCATGGTTAAGCGAGAATTAATTCACTATTGCTGACAATGGGAACATGGATATGATGTGCTTTGGGATTGATGCCCAAAGCCTCCTTGGGGCAGCATTGCTTAGAATAATGTACTAATATATAGTTTTAGTCCTAAGAAACAATAACCAGAATCGCTATTCATCATCGCTATAATAAGGGCTAATAAGCGTAGTAGGTGATGGGTCAGAGATGCCACAATCTTGCACAGATAAAGAATTTATTGAAGGGGAATTGCAGTGAATAAACAAGCCTTGAGCTTAGCTATATTCATCGCCGGAGCGTATCCAGCGGCTTCCAGCGCTTTGGGGCTTGGGGATATTGAATCCAACTCTCATCTGAACCAGCCGCTGCGAGCTAAAATTGATTTGCTGTCTGCTGCCCCGGCAGATGCCAGCCAGATTCAGGTACGCTTGGCGCCACCCGATGTGTTTAACCGGGTAGGTGTTGCTCGCCCCGATTTCCTCGGTAATTTGCGTTTCACCCCGACTGTTCAGGGTGGCAAGCCAGTCATTCTGGTGTCGTCTGATACGCCTATTCAAGAGCCCTTCGTTAATTTTCTATTGGAAGTCAGTTGGCCTCAAGGGCAGCTTCTTAAAGAATATACGGTGATGTTGGATCCACCGGTGCTGATGCAGCCGGGTAATACGGTCGCCGGTGAAGCTGCGGTTCGGGCAGAGCCTAAGGCTGCTGGTAATGTGCGTCGTCCAACACGTCAAGCAGCAGCGGCACGACCTGCGGCGCCAGCGACACAGCCTTCACCTGCTCGTAACAATACGTATCGTGTTAAACCAGGGGATACATTATTCCGTGTAGCGTCACGTCTGCAACGTCAGGGTGTTAGCAATGATCAAATGATGATGGCTTTGTTCAGAGCAAATCCAGAAGCCTTTATTGATCAGAACATCAATAATCTCCGTAGTGGCGCGTTGATGAATAGCCCACCTGCCAACCAAGTGAACGCTGTTTCACGGGCAGAAGCACGTCGCCAGATTCGCCAGCAAAATGCTGAATGGCGTGAATTTAGAAAATCCCTGGCAGGTAAAACGATTCCGCAACAAAGTACCGGTACTAAAACTGCGGCTGCCAATAAGCCTGAGGCACAAGATACTTCCACCGCGAATAACAAGCAGGACAAAGCACGTTTAGAAGTCTTAGGGGCTAAAACAGGTGATAGCACGGCTAGCAATGCAGCCGTTGCAGCGGGTAATGCTAAGCTTGCTGAAATCGAAAAGCAGCTTGCATTGGCCAGCGAGTCATTGGTTGCTCGTCAAAATGAAAATAATGAACTCAAATCACGCGTGACTGATCTTGAGTCGATGTTGAGCAAGAAAAATCGTTTGTTAGAGATGCGTGATGCTGAGCTTGCTAACTTGCAACAACAATTGACTAAAAATGGTATTGACGTTAAGCCGCTAGCTAACACGGAAGGTCAGCTAGATACGCAACCAACAGATCAGCCAGCCGGTAGTCAGCCTGTTTCTGGAGCGCCTCTTGAACAGGGTAAAGATATTCAGACACACATGGCGAATGTCGCCGGTCAGGATAACAACACGATTCTGAGAACTGAACCACCTGCTCAACCAGCACAACAGCCTGTTGTAGCGCCGCCTGCTGCGCAACAGCCAGCCCCGTCTGCACCACCAGTAGCTCCACCTGCCACTAATGCAGTGCCGTTGAAGCCTGCGATTGTACCCATCGCACCGGCGGCTGTGCCTGTGGACAGCGTTAAAGCGCCATCTCCTTTTGCTGGTCAGTCTGATGACAATGGTGACTTACTGGGGTTGTTGACCTCTCCTCTCGCCTTGAAGATTGGCGCGGGTTCACTCGCATTATTATTGTTATTGTGGCTGCTGGGGCGTCGCCGCAAGCCAGAGGCCAGTAACTTACGTCGTGAGGCAACGTTAGATGATGATTTCGATGTCGACGATGTACCACCTGCCGCTACAGGTCAGGAATTCGATGTCAATTCCTTAGAAAAAGAGGTGGCAAAAGCAGAGAAGCGTAGTGGAGGAACTTACAGTACCGCATCCGAAGATCCATTTGGTCTTGGTGGTTTTGGTGGGCAAGATGAGGGACCGGAGGATGAACCAGCAGCTCCTGTTCTTGCTGGTCAAGCGCAACCCCCGGCAGGTATTGAAGATGATTGTCTGACTGAAGCCAATGTTTACATCGCTTACGGCTTGTACCAGCAAGCAGAAAGTGAGTTGAAAAAGTGTATTGAGCGTCACCCTGACAAGCCGGAATACCGCCACAAGTTACTGGAATGCTATTTTGTTTCCAATAACCGTGAAGCTTTTGATAACCATGCCCAACAATTTGCGGCAATGAGTGGTGAGGCAAAGGATACTCTGTGGAAGTCTGTCGTGGATTGGGGGCGTAAAATCAGCCCAGATAATCTGTTGTATCAGGGGAACGGCACGCCCCGGCCTTCTGTGGCGTCAACCGTTGCATCAGCATTGGGTGGAGTGGCTGCTGCGACAGCTGGCGTGGCGTTCGCCTCTAATAAGGCTGACACAGATAACGCATCCGTAGCAGCACCTAGTAACACGACAGCACCAGCAACAGATTATCCGGTCGATGACTTCAAGGATCTCGACTTAGGTGAGCTGGATTTCGATGACATTGATCTTGATAAGTTGTTACAAGAGAGTGACGATAACGCTGGTTTTAATGAATCGCCTGTTGTCGAGAAAGCGAGGGTGTCATCCGCGCTTGAGTTTGATTCACCTGCGCTACCTGATTTGAATGACGTGGCATTGAAGCCTGAACCGGCGGTTGCATTGACCACGGATGATGAGCTAGAGCTATTTAATTTTGATCTAGATGACGATTTAGAACTGGATTTTGCTTTAGATACAAAAGACGAGAATGTAACACTCGCTCAGGAAAAGCCAACGCTGGCTAAGCAACCTGAGGTTGCTCCTGACGTCGCTCATGAGGAAAGTGGAAACATTGATCATCTACTCAACTTTGATTTGGATGATTTAGACGATTTGTTTCAGGATGACGAGATATCAACATCATCGCTGAATAATGCAGAAGCAGCAAAATCATCGGCTACTCAGCCTGTCCTAGCATCGGCCAGTAGCGCGACTAATCTGAACCTGCATTTGGATAATCAAACAGGGATCAACCGCATCCTACCAAAGGATACTTTCTACGCGCCGATTAGTGACGAAGACAAGGATTGGTTGGGTGATATTGATGATGCATTGTCGTTCTTGGATTTCCCGGATGAGGAAATTGATTTACACGAAGCCCATATCAGTACCAAGCTTGACCTCGCTCGCGCCTATCTCGACATGGGTGATATCGAAGGGGCTCGTAGTACGTTAGAAGAAGTGATGGTCGAAGGTAACGACGACCAGCGCCGTGAAGCCGAAGTTCTGTTACACAAGACAGGTTGAGGAATCACCGCTTTCACGCTATAAAGGCCGGTTCATCCGGCCTTTTTTGTTTTTACTGTCCGTGGGGTTAGCGTCATGAAGTTTGCAGCGTGTATTGAATACGACGGAAGCCCTTTTTACGGCTGGCAACGCCTGAGCCATGGGCCAACGGTGCAGGGAAGTGTCGAGCAGGCGCTTTCTCGCGTGGCCAATGAAGAGGTGAGCGTGGTGTGTGCCGGGCGTACTGATTCTGGTGTCCACGGAATTGGGCAAATCATTCACTTTGAAACCAGCGCTACCCGCCCGTTACGTGGCTGGCTGTTCGGGACGAATGCACACCTGCCGGATGGGGTGTCGATGCGCTGGATTCAGCCGGTCACTGATGATTTTCATGCGCGTTTTTCTGCACGTGCGCGGCGTTATCGCTACGTTATCCTCAACCGTCCGGCACGTCCGGCGCTGTTGCATAACCGAGTGTATTGGCAGCATGGTGAGCTAGATGTGGCAGCCATGCATGAAGCAGCACAGGCGTTGCTTGGGGAGCAGGACTTTTCCAGCTTCCGTGCGGCGGGGTGTCAGGCACGTCATGCAATGCGCGAGATGAGCGAGATTACGGTTAGCCGGGAAGGTGATTTTATTTACGTCGACTTACGCGCCAATGCTTTTTTGCATCATATGGTGCGTAATATTGTGGGATCGCTGCTGAAGGTAGGCGCCGGTGAGCGCCCGCTAACATGGATGGGAGAATTGCTAGCACTGAAGGACAGAACACAGGCAGGGATGACAGCGCCTGCATCCGGTCTTTATTTTGTGCATGTCGATTACCCGGAACACTTCAAGTTACCGACGACTTATCAGTTACCTTGCTTTTGGACCTGATAAAAATGCTTAATTAATTGACATTTTTGTCAACAATTTTACGTTGAGCCACTATACTTGGTGGTAAGAATACTGCGAGGTGACAAGGAGTGTCATACATGAAGATGAATAGCCCTATTTCTCCGCCTGCCAGAGGATATTTTTTATCTCGGCTTGGCAATATACCCTCCTCTAATATGGGGATGCGTTTACTGGCGGTGGCTTTCGACTGGCTGTTAATTAGCCTATTGCTTACCTTGGTTTTATTGCTGACATTTGGACAGACATGGCTGTTGTACCAAGTATCCTATGCGGATAGTGCGTTGTATCTGGTAGTCGTGGCAGTGCCGCTGGCCTATTTTGGTGGTTTCTGGGGTTTACTGGGCGCAACGCCGGGTAAGCTGTTGTTGTCGCCTTGGTTGGAGTAATAACCGCTAATTTGCCCTTGCTTGTGTTTCCGATGTCCGCTTTGTTGTAGTCTTTACCGCAGTGTAAGGCTAATCTGAAAAGGGATGTAAGGAATGCAAACGCAATACGACGTGATCATCGCGGGCGGCGGTATGGTAGGTTCTACGTTGGCCTGCTTGTTAGGCAAATCCGGCAAACGTGTTGCGGTGTTGGAAGGGCATGAACCTTCCGCCTTTGCCCCCACTGACCCCTATGACTTGCGAGTATCCGCGATCAGCCGCGCTTCACAACGGGCGCTGGCAGAAGCGGGTGTGTGGGAAGGCGTTGCGGCGCGGCGTGCTTCCCCCTACGAATCCATGCGGGTGTGGGATGCAACCGGTGACGGGGAAATCTGTTTTGATGCCGCCGACCTTGGCGAGCCTGACCTAGGGCATATCGTCGAAAACCGCGTGGTGCAGCTTGCCTTGCTGGACGCTATCCGTGCCTCCGATGCGATTGACCTTTACTGCCCTGAAAAAATCGCCGGGTTTACGCTGGAAGAACCGCAAGTCACAGTGACCTTGCAAAGCGGCAAAACCCTGACCGCCGGGTTACTGGTCGGCGCAGACGGGGCGCAATCCAAAGTACGCCAACTCGCAGGCATCAGTCTGGAAACCCATGATTACGGGCAAAAAGGGCTGGTTTGCGTGGTGCAAACCCAACACCCCCATCAATTCACCGCCTGGCAACGTTTTATGCCGAGTGGCCCGTTGGCGTTTTTGCCGCTGGGCGATGGTTCCTGTTCGATTGTTTGGACATTGCCTGCCGACCGCGCTGACGCGCTGTTGCTGTTGTCAGACGCTGAATTCTGCCGCGAACTTACCCAAGCACTGGATAAGCGTTTGGGTGAAGTGATTGCCGTGGGCGAACGCGCCGCCTTTTCGTTACGCGGGCGTCATGCCGAACCCTACATTCAGGAACGCTTGGCGCTGGTGGGCGATGCGGCGCATACCATCCACCCGCTGGCGGGGCAGGGTGTCAATCTGGGAATCAAGGATGCGGTGGAACTCGCTCAGCAAATCCGTCAGGCACAAGGTGACATTGGCAGCCTCAAAGTGCTGCGGGCTTACGAACGCGCCCGTCGCGGCGATAATGTGCTTACCCAGAAAGCGATGGAAGGTTTCCGCCTGTTGTTCGGTAATACCTTGATGCCGTGGAAAATCCTGCGTAATTCAGGGTTAACTATCGTCAACCGCATGGGCTTCCTAAAATACGAAATGGCCAAACGCGCCATGGGAATTTAATTGAGGAGAATGATATGACATTACTGCCCCGTTTTACTGGTGTGGTTGCTTTTTCACTGTTCGCGGCGTTTTCCAGTCTTCATGCCGAAGAAGTCAGTGTGAAGCAGGGTGATATTGAATTGCGCGGCGAATTGACGCTGGCAGATGGCAAAACCGCCAAAGATGGCGTGATCCTGATGCAACATGGCACGCTTGCACACAACAAGATGGAAATCATGCAAACGTTGAGCGAGTTGCTCAAGGAAAAGGGTTACAACACCCTCAATGTCAACCTCAGCTATGCCATCGACAAGCGCCCTTCTGAAATGCTGGATTGCAGCATTGAACACAAGCACAAACACGAAGATGCGGTGGCTGAACTCGACACGTGGATGAACTGGCTGAAAGAACAGGGTGCTAGCAAAGTGGTGCTACTCGGGCATTCGCGTGGTGGCAATCAGGTGTCGTGGGCGGCGTCTGAAAAAGATTCCGACCTGCTGGAAAAGGTCGTAGCCGTTGCCCCAGCGACGTGGGATGCTGCCGATTCTGCCAAGGAATACGAAGAGCGTTACAAGAAGCCACTGGCTGACCTTATGACCGAAGCCACCAAGTTGGCAGGCGAAGGCAAGGGCGCGGAGATAATGACGTTACCCGGTTTTGTGTATTGCGAAAACGCCAAGGCAGCAGCAGATAGCGTGGTGTCTTATTACAAAGATGACGAGCGTAAAAATACCCCGAGCCTGTTACCCAAAATCAAAAAGCCGATGCTGATTGTGATGGGTTCGGCGGATGAGGTTGTGGCTGATTTACCCGCCAAACTGGAAGGTATCAAGCAGGATAATCTGACAGTAGAAACGGTCGACGGTGCCGACCATTTCTTCATGGATTTGTATGCGGATGAGGTGGCGGATAAGGTCGCCGAGTTCGTTGACTGGAAGTAACTATTTGTGGCTTTCCAGCATTCCCAAACGGGCGAGCACTTTTTTGTAAGTGGTTAACAGTTCGGGCATCAGGGTGCGCTGGATGTAGTCCAGCACCCACTTACGGTCACGCGGCCCCACGGCTTCGGCGATAAAGTTGCCGAAAGCCAAGCTCATGGAGAAGCCGGGTTCTTGTGCGATTTTACCCCATGTGGTGTCAGCGTAATCTTCCATGCGCTGGTTTAGCTTGTTGATGAACGGGTTGCGGTAATCACCGGGGCCACCAAAGTCGCGGGCGTTGTCTTGTACATGGTCGGCGATTTTCAGGGCGAAGGTGGTGATTAAAGCGCTGCGGTCTTCGTCATTCAACACGTCGTGGGCGATGCGGTCGAGGACGTGGATCATAAACGCCATGATTTCTTCCATGATCATCACGCGCTGCATTTGAGTGTCTGTCTGAAAATTCTCGTTTTCGATTTCCAGCAGGGTTTGCATCCCGATCTTCCAGGTATTAAACGCCAGCACACTGACGGTATCTTCCAGCGAAACTTCACGTTCCTGCTTATTCCATTTGGTTTTCAGGCGTATGCGCACGGGGATTCCTCTTTCAAAACTAACTTGGTGCGGCATTATAGTGGCAGGGGATGCGGGAATGCGAATGGTGGGGAAATATGTTGGCGTATCTCATCACAAATGACAAATGATACCAAAATCCCGCAATGGATTTGGGCGAAACTTCCCGACGAAAAACAATGGAAAGCCTCCGACGCTGCTAAGGCCAGCGGACTGAAAGGCAAAGCCCTGACCGATTGGGCAAAAGCAAAATACCAAACAGCTTTGGCGCAAAAACTCGAAAGGCTCACGGTGAACCTCAACCCCAGTCTCAAACTGACAGTCGGTTATGAAGATGGTGAATTAAGCCTGCTTGCCAACGGCACACCCGCTTTCGATAGCTTGTTTGAGGATGATGCTGAACTGATTGCCGTGCAGTGGAAATACGTGATTCGTTCCACCAACATCACACCGAGCGTCACCGCTGAAAAACTGCTGGGCGAATGGCTCAAACTCAGAACCACCGACAATGACAGCTTGCGTAAGCAGATTATCGCGCTGGATAAAAAGCTGGATGAATTGCAGGTGGGGATTGAGGTGAAAGAGCGCGAGATGAATGCGGTGGTTTATGAGTTGTATGGGTTGACGCGGGAAGAGGTTTTGCAGGTGGAGCGGGGGTAGGCATATCCGCCAGAAATTTGCATTGCACCTAGTCGAAAGGCATGATGTGTGCAGATAATTGTTCTCTACCGGAGGATTAAAATGTTAGCAGTAAACCCTTTAAGGGAATGCCTAGTAGAAGAAATTCACCATATTCCCGACACCAAACTCGCAGAAGTATTGGATGAGCTGAAACATTGCATCCACCAACCAAACCCCGCACCTGTCGGTGATTTTTGCCTAGACTTAAGGAATTACCGCTTTGATCGGGAGGAAGCCAATGCCCGCTAACCAACGCACGTTAAGCATTGTTGAACTCCGCGCTCTGCGTTCAAACAACAGCACTGCGCGGAATACAGCCTACACGCGACCGTGAACTGTTGATTGCCTTACGCCTGACTGCCGCTTACCGAACTGAAGCAGCCGCTATTGATTTTTTCGTTTGTCTGTTGTCATAATGTCAACATGAAAGCAAAGCTCATCCTGAAAGACAGAATCGTGTACGAAGGCGGGTACATACAAGAAATGGTGATCTGGGAAGTGCCGCAACCCGTGGCAGGCAGTCAGCATCTCTATAAATATCGCCTATTTTTCGGTCTGCCAGATCAACGGATTGTCGGTTATGACAATGAACGCCCCAAAGGTGATCACAGGCATTACGGTGAACGAGAGGAGGCTTATCCTTTCGTTACCATCCAGCAACTTGTTGGAGATTTCTTGGCTGATGTAGAAGAACAACGGAGGCAATATTATGCAGAACAACCCTAAACGCACGCTCGAAATCAAAATCCAGTCTGAAAAACAGGCGATGCAAGCCTCGGCTGCACGTTTTCTAAATGCGTGGAACAAAAGCGAATACGCAGGCGAATACCTGACGTTTACTTCCCCCGGCATGTTCTTTGAGGTGATCAACGCTCGCCGTTGGGATTTGGTCATAAAACTGCAAACGCTCGGCAAAACCAGCATCCGCGAATTGGCGCGGCAAATAGGGCGCGATGTCCGGCGAGTACACGATGACATTAAAATTCTGATCGACCACGGTATTGTCGAACAAGATGCAGAAGGTGTTTGTGTTCCCTACGATGAAATTCATGCCGACTTCACCTTGATGGCAGCTGCGGCGTAACCGTTAATGCGCGTTGTGGCGCTAACCTTGCTACTATCGGGTAAAACAAACGAGGTAGGTTTATGCACACACAGCACCAAGACTTGATTCAAGCCGTGCAACGCAATTGCCATATTGCTGACGCACGCCACGCCGGTGATTACACCTTATGCGTGTATTTGCTGAAAATGCGCGAATTTTTCCGCTGGGAAAAAGGCATTCGCCTCAGCGATGTCGTGACCAGCGATGACGTGGGCGAATGGCTGACCCAGCGCGAAGCGATATGGGATGAACTGGACGCGCAGGATTACGCACCCTTGCCGCTGAATGGTAGCGGCGAACACGACCCGTTTGCCAACGAAGCCATCAATGCCGCCTTGAACGGGGCAGGGCTGGTCTACAGCGCAGGCTATGGTCGACGTTGCCGCCCGCTGTTTTTTCTGGCGGAACTGGAGCAAACCATCGAGCAGGACGGTTACACCATTCTGGTGGCCGGGCGCGAATTGGCGCGGGATGTGGAAGCGCCACCGGCGATGAATCAAGGTAAGCAGGTATTCATCCGCCGCGAATCCTTGCGCCGCATGGTCTGGGAAAAGGTCGACGAATGGCGCTGGAGCGGGCTGGATAATCCGATGGGTCGGGCGCTGTCCTGTTACGACTTCGATACGGATATGGAAGCGGCGTTGGATGCGCTGGCAGCGGCTGAAACTGAAACGGTAGTGGCGCACGAAATCGGCGAGGTGAAAGCCGGGCAAGTGCTGGGCGATGCCGAATGGCAAACGATGCTGTTTGCGTTACCGCCTTCGCACGCTGACATTATGCTGCGGGCGGTGCGTGATTTGCTGGCGGATTGTTTGCATACCTTGCCGGAATTGCTGGCGCGGGGCAATACCGCTTCTCTGCATTTCTATTTCGGCAATCTGTCGGCCATGCGTAAGAAACTGGCTCCGCAGTTGGTGGAAGCTTATCAGCATTGGCATGAAACTGGGGATGTCGGGAAGATTGCAGCGTATGCGGCGTGGGGAAGTGAACATTGGGCGAAGGTGGGGCGCGAAGCGTTGGCGTTGTTTCAGGAAAAAGGCCAAGCGGCGTTGGCGGAGATTGAGGGGATGATCCAGACGGGCAATTGATGCTTGGGTTACAACCCTTGTAATAGCAACAGTTAGTGGGATTCTTGCCATCCACAGGCTTTCACGGAGTAGGGCAGCTTTTTCAGTAATGCCAGTTAGTTCAAAGGCTTGGTAAATCCATCTCCTATCGGTGAGTAATGCGAAGACTACTGCAAAAAAGCCCCAACCTTCGTTTCCAGCAGCCTGATCAACTCTGGCTGCATGTAATCGTAATCATCAGGAATACCCAGACAAATAATCCGCTTGCCGTTCAGATGAGTCTTGAACTGCTTCGATAGCTTGTTGCGGTGGGCTTTTTCCATCACGAAAATGATGGTTGCCCATTCGATTTGCTCAACAGATAGGCGCACATCGGCATCATGGCCAAGCCCCGCAGAGTCTGTTTCTACATTCGCCCACATAGAAAAAATCTGTTCGGCAGTCGGGCTGCGCAAGCGGTTTTGGGTGCAAATGAATAGGGCGTGGATCATAAATGGTAACCTTACTAACGAAACGGCGGAAATCCGCCTAGTATCTCATCAAAATCCGGCTCTGGAATTTGGTAATGTTTCAGCCATTCCTTGAGCTGTTTCACGTCTCGAAATGCTCGCATGTCGTGTTGAATGCGGGCAATCATGTTTTGCACCGTGCGCAGATCTTGTTTGACTAACCCTATCATGCGTTTCGGTGACAGTGGTTCAGCGTGGGATGCATTAATCATTCGGCGAATTTCACTTTCCTTGAGAAGCACTTCTTCCTGTAATTCGCGTAACTGGTTATTGAGTATTTGGTTGTAATGCTTGAGGCGTTCGGCATTGATATTGTTGAGTTTGCTCTGGTCGATTTGTTCGACAGCCAGTTGTAATGCCAGCAGTTTCAGCAAGTCCTTGCTGGCGTAAGCGACGGTTACTTGCTGCATCAATTCGGTTTTGCGTTCGCGCTCTACCGGGTCTTGCTCACGGTCGGGGTGCAAGGCGCTGGTGAGTTGGCGGTAAACGGCTTGGATGGATTTGCTGACGTTGGCGGCTTCTTCCGCTTCCTTGGCCTCTTTGGCTATTTTCTTAGCATTTTTTCTTGGTGGTGAGCGTTTCTGTGCTTCTTCTTCTGCATGTGTTTGTTGTTCTTTGAACTTTTTGCTTAGGCGCTCGGCAGTGCCTTGTGGGTCTTTGATGTCAAATTCGGCGTCATCCAGTGACGTACCAAATTTTTCTTCAAACATTGCTTTCATCATATCCAGCGCTATTGCATCGCTAGCTTGATCCAGTGCATCGAAGTCTTCGGTACTGTATTTGTTGAAAATGGCTTTCAAATCATCCCGCTGATTGAAGGTGATGAGTTCTTCACACGTTTCGGTGATGAGGTGGGTGAGTTTGTCTGCTTGGCTTGGCGTGAATTTGTGGCTGGTGAATTGCCGATCTAGTAACAGCACAAGATCCGCTTGATGCCCGTTTAGTGTTGTGCGTAATGGTTCCAATTTTTCGATGGCAGTCTCGCGGCATTGCTCAAGGGTTTCTTGCCATTCGCGCAGTATTGTTTTCTGGGCGTCGATCTTTTTGATTAAGGTGTTGAATTTTTTTTGTGCCGGTGACAGTGACACTTGTTCGGGAATCGTTTTGATATGGACAACGTTGTTGACGGGCATGAAGTCTTCCTGACGCTAATACGCCGGTTAGTGTGGCATTAGATCGGGCTTTGTTCCAGCAGGAAATCAACGAAAGCACGGTTGGCGCGTGACAGATAGCCTTCCCGCCGCCATGCAATGCACAAGTCCAGCCACAGCGGTTGTTCAAAAGGTAAGTCCAGCAGTTCCGGGTCTTCTTTTACTACCATCGTGAGCAGAGTGGAAATGCCAAAGCCTTGCTTGATGATGGATTTGATCAGCGGTAACAGGTTGGTTTCAAAGCCGATATTGGGGGTGACTCCGGCTTCTTGAGCCAGCCGATCGATGATCTTGCGGTGGAAGTAACCGGGGCGGAACATCACCAGTTCTTCATTGAAAAAGTCCTGCAAGCTTATGCAGCTTTGCCCTGCAAAGCGGTGGTCTTGTGCGACGATGACGCGCATTTCTTCACGCATAATGGTTTGCGCTTCCAGTGCTGTGGGCACGAAATCACGCACGATCACCGCCAAATCCAGTTCGCCGCCTTCCAGCATTTGCTGCAATTGCCATGTGCCGCCTTCTACTACTTGCAGGCTCAAGTGAGGGAAACGATGACGAAAGGCCATTAAGATGGGTGGGAAATAATACGAACCTAACATGCCCGGAATACCCACGCGCACCATACCTTGAGTCAGCCCTTTCAGTTCCTGCATTTCCAGTTGCGCATCGCTGATGGCTTGCAGGATGCGTTGCGCATGAGGTAACAGGCGCGTGCCTTCATCGGTTAGCGTCACTTTGCGGTCGTGGCGGTGGAACAGGGTTAAATCGAGTTCTGCTTCGAGTTTGCGGATGGCGACACTGACCGCAGGTTGGGCGACATACAAGGCTTCCGCTGCACGGGTAAAGCTGCCGAGACGGGCGATTTCGTGGAAGTAGCGTAATTGTTTGAAGTCCATACCAGTCTCATCGGTAAACAAACGTTATCGAAACCATTCTTACTCTATATTTTATCAATTGTTGCGGTGCAGCTATTCTAAACCCTCCTCAACAGGAGACAACCATGATTGAAGCTAACACCCGCGCTTTTCGTCTCGCCACGCTGGCGCTATGCCTTGGCTCGGCGATGATTTTTGCCAATTTGCATGTGGTGCAGTCCTTGCTGCCGACCTTGGCGTTGCAATTTCATTTGACGGAATTGCAGGCAAGCTGGAGTTTGACCATTACGATTTTGACGCTGGGCTTGTCCTTGCTGGTGTATGGGCCGTTGTCGGATGCGATTGGGCGCAAGCCGATCATGGTGGTGACGATGGCGGGGGCGGTGCTGGTGACGTTGGCGTTGTCGCAGGTGGAAAGTTATGCGAGCTTGCTGTTGTTGCGTGGCTTGCAGGGATTTTTCCTCGGGGGCTTGCCTGCGATTGCGATTGCCTACATGGGGGATGAATTCAGCCGTAAGGCGGTGGTGTTGGCGGTGGGGGTGTACATCAGTGCGAATAGTTTGGGGGGCGTGACCGGGCGGTTGCTGGGCGGTTTCGTCGGGGAGCATTTCGGCTGGGCGGCGGCGTTTGGGGCAGTGGGAGTTCTGAGTGCGTTGGTGCTGGTAGCGTTTGTGTGGCTGTTACCTAAGTCACAGCATTTCCAGCCGAAGCCTTTGCATCCGCTGCATATTGCGCAAGACATGGGCGGACATTTGCGTAATCCGGTATTGCTGGCGGCGTTTCTGATGGCGGGCGGTAATTTTATGATTTTTCTGAATCAGTATAGCTACATCACATTTGTGCTGGCGGCTGCACCGTATCATTTGTCGCCGCACGCGCTGGGCTTGCTGTTTCTGACGTATTTGAGCGGTACGCTGGCAGCGGCGTTTTCCGGGCGGGTGACGCAGTATTTTTCTGCACCCGTGGGTATGGCGTTGGGGATTTTATGCTTGATGGGTGGCTCGTTGCTGACGCTGATTCCGAGTCTGTCTGCGATTGTGTGGGGGTTTATGGTGAGCAGTTTCGGCTTTTTCCTGACGCATTCGTTGGCGAGTAGCTGGGTTAGCCATCATGCCTTGAAGGCGCGGGCGAGTGCGTCATCGTTGTATCTGGTGTTTTATTACATGGGGGCGAGTGTGGGCGGGTTTTTGCTCGCACCGTTCTGGGCATGGCAGGGTTGGTTAGGGATTATACTGGGGTCGTTGCTAGTTTATTCGCTGACATTGGCGTGCAGTTTATGGCTTTATGCAAAAAACAACACATTTGGCAAGAGGGTATCTGTTTCGCCGTCGTAAATAGGGCATAATCGATGAATGTCCCAACAACTACCCCCCCTGAATGCTCTGCGTGCCTTTGAGGCTGTCGCTCGCCACTTGAGTTTTACCAAGGCGGCGGCGGAACTCAATGTGACTCGTGCCGCCATTAGCCACCAGATTAAATTTCTGGAGGATTACCTCGGCTTTGCCTTGGTGGAACGTAAAAACCGCAGCATCACCCTCAGCCAAGGTGCAGAAGCGGCCTTGCCTAAATTACGTCAAGGGTTTGATAATTTGGGGGAGGCGGTACACTTGATGCGCAGCGAAAAGCATCGGCAGAGCATTACTGTGTGTACCACGCCGTCTTTTGCGTCTAAATGGTTGATTCCACGCCTGCACCGTTTTTCACTGAAATACCCCGATATTGATATGCAAATCAACAGTAATGTCCAGTTGGTCACGGCTGATTTGCAAGGTGATACTGGAGGGATGGATACCTTTTTCCGCCAGAATCATGTGGATGTGGTCATTGGCTTTGGGGCTGGTCAGGTTGCGGGTGCAGAAAAATTGTTTGCCGTGTCTGCTGTGCCCGTGTGTAACCCTGCTTTGGTTAGTAAGGCTCACCCGCACCCTTTGCAACAGCCTGAAGATTTGGTATTCCATACCTTATTACATGATGAATCTAATTATGTTGGGCATCCGAGTTGGGTAACCTGGTTGAAGCAGCAAAATGTGCAGGGGGTGAATGCCAATCGGGGTTTGCATTTTAACCACGTTTCATTGGCACTGGATGCCGCCGTGGATGGTCAAGGGGTATTATTAGCGATAAAACCCTTAGCGCAATCTGATATTGACGCGGGTAGGTTGTGTATACCGTTTAATTTACCTATCCAGTTAGAACATGCCTATTTTATTTTCAGACATGAAAAAAACAATAATAATCAAGTTGATACGGATATTTTTATTGATTGGTTGCGCGAAGAGGCGCACTCACAAGGCCGAGAATCCTTAAGTGGTTAGTTTTTCTAACCAATAGGTTTAGAAATTGTAGCTTGTCTGCTTTACCCGAAATCCATAATAATTGCTGCATTGCAAAAAAGAGTGATTCCGGTTCTTTCTCTCCTCCTCCTCCTAGCGGCGGAATCATTTGCAAGCGCCCACAGCGCATGGACATAGAGGGTATCTCTCCTCCTCCTCCTCCTCTCTCCTTCGTGTTCTTGCTGTGGGCGTTCTCTCTTTTTTTGTCTATCGCAGACAACTCAATAAAGCCAGCGTGATCCGCGCTGTCGCTCCCCACAATAGCTCACCATCATATTCCTCAAAGTAAACCACCGGTAACGGTTTTGGCAGATCCGCCAAATGCCGATAACGTATCTCATGGTGTTGCGGTTGCGCCAGCCATGCCAAGGGAATGGTGAACGCTCGTGCGACTTCCAGCGGGCTGAGCGTGAGATTGTAAGGCCACGGTACAGTGGCCACCACGGGCAAAATACGGAAGCGGCTGACGCTGTGATGTGGGCTGAGCTGCCCCAGCACTTGCACATCTTGTGGTTCGATACCGATTTCTTCGTGGGCTTCACGCAAGGCGGTAGCGGTCAGATCGACATCTTCTGGCTCATGTTTGCCGCCAGCAAACGCCACTTGCCCACTGTGGTAGTCCCTGTTCGAGGTAGGGCGGCGGATAAACAGCAAATGCCATGCCCCTTCCATACGTACAAAGGGAACCAGTACTCCGGCTTCCCGGCACGCATCCAGCGCCACATCATGGGTGGGTTCTCCCTGTCCGCGCAGGCGCTGGCTAATCTCGCTGAGGGTGAGTTGGTCAAGGTCGTGCATCGGCTCAGGCTACCACGGAGTATCCGCGCAAACGTTGGGCGAATTGTTCCAGTGCAGTAATTCCGGTTTTTTCGGCATTGTTAATCCACTCCTGTACCGCTTCCAGACGTGCTTCCTGACTGACGGCGGTGCGTTCCCACAGTTGGTAAAGGCGTTGCTGGTACAAGTATACGGTTTGCAGCACCTGACTTTCTGCAAGTACGCTTTGGTGGCGCAGTTCGGACTTGGTGACGGGTTTGATCACTTGCTGGGCGAAATGCGACAGCACTTGCAAACGGTTGCCCAGCACAGCGCTTACTGTATCGAAATCAGCGGTGAGTTTGTGCGGGTTGATGCGGATGCGCGGCGCGACTTTGCGTACTTTCGCCATACCGAGCATTTCCAATAGGCGGATGTAGAACCAACCCATGTCCAGCTCATACCAGCGGCAAGAAAAACGGGCGGAAGAGGCAAACGCATGGTGGTTATTATGCAATTCTTCGCCACCAATGAGGATGCCAATCGGTGAAATATTGGTGGAAGCGTCGGTGGTACTCCAGTTACGGTAGCCCCAGAAATGCGCCAGTCCGTTGATGACACCTGCTGCCCAGAACGGAATCCACACCATTTGCACCAGCCAGATCAGTGAGCCGGGCAAGCCGAACAGCACAATATCAATCACCAGCATGGTGCTGATGCCGAGCCAAGGGTAGGGCGCGTAAACATGGCGTTCCAGCCAATCATCGGGTGTGCCTTTGCCGTATTTTTCCAGCGTTTCCTGATTTTGGGCTTCCTGACGGTATAGCAATGCCCCTTTCCACAACACGGTATGAATGCCACGGGTTTGTGGGCTGTGTGGGTCTTCCGGGGTTTCGCATTTGGCGTGGTGTTTGCGGTGGATGGCGACCCATTCCCGCGTTACCATGCCCGTTGTTAGCCACAACCACAGGCGGAAAAAGTGTGAAGGGATACGCCCCAGCTCAAGCGCGTGGTGTGCTTGGGTGCGATGCAAAAAAATGGTGACAGCCGCAATGGTGATGTGTGTTAACCCTAGTGTGACCAGCACCAATTGCCATGCGTTCAAGTCTGACAGTAAACCCATACGATTTATCTCTCCTCTGTTGTGATAAGGAATACTCTACTACATTCGCTCTTATTTGATACACGTTTTGATACAAGGATTAACCATGCAAGCTCTGCTTATTGTTGCCCACGGTAGCCGCCGTACCCAGTCCAATGACGAAATCCGCGCCCTTGCCGCCAAAGTGGGGGAACAGTCCGCCGAAACTTACGGCTATGTGAGCAGCGCCTTTCTGGAACTGGCGGAACCGTCGATCCCGGACGGTATCCAGCAATGCATTGACGAAGGCGCAACCGACATCACCATCATGCCGTTTTTCCTGTCTGCTGGGCGTCATGTGGTGAATGATGTGCCGGAGTTGGTGCAGGCGAAACAAGGTGAAAACCCACAAGTACGGGTGCGCATGGCTCCCTACCTTGGGGTGTCAGGCTTGATGCCCAGCCTGATTTTGCAAGCCGCCGAGACAGCCTGCGACTGTCAGGGCGGGGCAAATTGTACGTACCCTGCGTGTATTACGGGCTAAGGTAGCTCCAGCCTTGTTCTTGCAGAGCAATAATCCGCGCAATGCCGGTTTGCGTTTCTTCTACTCCATCGATGAGCGCAGGGCGTGTGCCGCTGCTTTCTGACACGGTATCCAACGTATTGCCACAGGCGGTGAAGGTGACGTTCTGCATCATCAGGCTTTCTACACGCTTGATGAAAGCGCTCTTGTCGGTGACTAGCCAGATGCCGGGGCCATAGGCGACGACTTCGATTTCAATATTGTCCATGCCGTAATGTTTTTGCAGGTTGACGATATTGGACAGGAGATGATCCTGATAATCTTCTTCGCGTTTATTGACTTGAATGATCAAGCGATGGGTTTGTTCTGCTGCTGTAGCCGTTTTTGCTGCGCTGGGCTTTTCAGCAGCGGCAGCGGGCAGGCTGGCAAACAGTAAACTAACGGCTAGCATGGTAGCGGGAAGGTGCGGGATTAATGTCATGGTTTTATCTCCTCCTAACGGAATCTACACTATAGCAAGGAGGAGAGAGAAAGGGGACACACCCCAGGAAATCGTGGAAGGTTTCGACCTTGAACCAGTGGTTCAAGTGGGTGCGGCGAATGATTCTCAGGCTTACCGTCGAGCGGTCATGCACACCGAATCATTACAACCGCTCCCGGGGTAAGAAATTAGGCTCAAGGATAATACCCACCTTCTCACGAGATCCCCAGAAGTGTGTCCGTGAACCCATACTAGTACAATTATCGACTGGGGGGAAGAATTGACAAGGGATCAGGCTTTATGCTTATCCAGCACAGTATCCATGCGTTGTTGCAATTGCTGTAACCGTTCAGCCGTTTCTGGGCTGACAGAGGCAGGCTGGGCGTGTTGTTGCTTGCCGTGCATTAATTCGTGAGCAAGGTTAAGCGCTACCATGACGGCGATACGGTCACTACCTAATACCTTACCGGAATCACGAATTTTACGCATTTCCCGATCGACTCGACGGGCAGACGCGATGAGGGCATCTTGTTCACCGATGGGACAGGCAACCATGTAATCTTTGTCTAAAATGCGAATAGTGACCGGCTGGATATTTTTTTCCATGTAACTTACGCCTCGTTATTAGTTGGCTGGTTTTTCAGGCGCTGGATCATGGCTTCAAGCTGGCTGCTAGCCTTATCATGACGGCTGCGTAAGGCTTGGCATTCCTGCACGAGGGATTTTTCCTGTTTTTTCAGGTCGCTATTTTCATTAGCAAGCTTTTCAATTAAGCCAAGTAGGCGCTCAACGCGTGCATTGATGCTGTCGAGCTGAGTTTGCAGTGTTAGATCAGGGGTTTGTGTTTTCATACAGTAATGGTAGTAAAGAGTGCGAAACTGGGTCAATCATCTCATAATAGTGCTTTGTCAGGGAGAAGATAATTTTGAACGATGAATTACCGGATTATGTAGCAATGGAGCGGGCATTAGGACGTGCTAACGTGGACTTTTCTGGCGCAGAAATTCATGGCATGGGTTGCGGTATGTTGGTGGTAGACCAAAGTTTCAGTCAGGAAACATGGTTGGCACAAGTGTTGGAAGGTAATCCGCAGGATTTTCATGTGCAGGAAGCGCGGACGTTATTACGTGAGTTATTTACGGCAACGCGTCAGCAATTAAACGATCCGGGCATGGCTTTCGAGCTGTTTTTGCCGGAAGACGATGCGTTGGAAACGCGGGTGGAAGCGATGCAGGACTGGTGTCAGGGTTTCAGCTACGGGCTGGCGATGGCTGGCGTCAAGGACATGCACAAGCTGCCGGAAGATTCCCGCGAATGGGCGGAAGACGTGGTGCGCATTGGCAGTTCCGGCGAGCTGGAGATGGAAGATGAGGAAGAAGGCGAAAATGCGTTGGCTGAAATCATCGAATATTTGCGCGTCGGCGTGTTGATGATGAACGAAGAAATGCAACCGATGAAAGCCGCGCCACAAATACACTAGGATTATCCCCGGAGATTTTGATGAACAAACCAATCATACCGAAGGAAGAATACGCTGCTCGCCGCCGTCGCTTGTTGGACAGGCTGGGTAAGGATGCGCTGGCTGTTGTGCCTTCCGGCGGCCTGAAAGTACGTAACCGTGATGCAGAATACCCGTTCCGCCAAGACAGCGATTTCCACTACCTGACGGGTTTTAACGAGCCGGAAGCGGTCGCGGTGTTTGTGCCGGGGCGTGAAGCGGGCGAATACGTGCTGTTTTGCCGCGAAAAAAATGAAATGGCGGAACGCTGGTCAGGCACACGCGCCGGTCTGGACGGGGCAAAACACTGGCACGGTGCCGATGATGCGCACCCGATCAGCGATCTGGACAAACTGATGCTGGACTTGCTCACCGGGCGTGACCAAGTGCATTACGACCTTGGTGTGAACCCTGATTTCGATTTGAACGTGATCCGCTGGGTGAACCACTTGCGTGCTAAAGCGCGTGCAGGCGTGCGTGCGCCGCACAGTATTGTGATGCTCGATCGTATTGTGCACGAAATGCGCTTGTTCAAATCCGACGCGGAAGTGGCGGTGATGCGTTACGCCGCGCAAATCGCTGCCCGTGCTCACACCCGTGCCATGCAGGTTTGCCAACCGGGTAAATTTGAGTACGAAGTTGAAGCCGAGTTGCTGCATGAGTTCCGCCAGAAGGGTATGGAACCTGCCTACACCTCCATCGTCGGTGGTGGCAAGAATGCCTGTATCCTGCACTACATCGAAAACCGCGACACCTTGCGTGATGGTGATTTGCTGCTGATTGATGCGGGGGCGGAACACGAATGCTACGCCAGCGATATTACTCGCACTTTCCCGGTCAACGGTACCTTCAGCCCAGAACAGCGGGCGTTGTACCAGTTGGTGCTGGATGCGCAACACGCCGCGATTGCTGTCGCCATTCCCGGCAAAACCTGGGATGACCCGCATCAGGCAGCGGTGAAAGTGTTGGCGCAGGGCTTACTGGATTTGGGAATCCTCTCCGGCACGCTCGAACAAGCCATGCAAAAACCCGAAGTGGCGGAAGGCGAAGCTCCCAAGGAAGAGCCTTACCGCCAGTTTTACATGCACAAAACCGGGCATTGGTTGGGGATGGATGTGCATGACGTGGGTGATTACAAAGTCGGCACAGGTGACGACGAATGGCGTACCTTGCAACCCGGCATGGTGCTAACGGTGGAGCCGGGGCTGTACATTTCCCCGGCAGACAATGTTGACTCGAAATGGTGGAATATTGGCATCCGTATCGAAGACGATGTGCTGATTACCGCCGACGGCAATGAAGTACTGTCGGCGGCAGTCGTCAAGGACATTGACGCGATTGAACAGCTAATGCAGGGTTAATTCACGTCAAACGGGAAATGCACGTGTTTCCCCGCTACCCCCAGCAAATGCTCACGCAGGTTACAGCGGTTGCGGATCAACACATTCGCACCGCTGGACTGGCGTGTTACCTGGAACGGTAGCGCTAGTTGCCCGTTCGGTAAGGTACCATCCGGGCGTACCAAGCCATCACGGAATGCCCGCAGCGAGCGGCGGTGGGTCTTGATGAAGCGCTGTTTAGCCTGCTTGATGGCGCGTACTCCCGCCGGTTCTGGAGGAACCTCACCTTCACCTTCTGCCGGGGCAATCCACAGGTCGGGGTCGGTGGTCAGTTGCACGTCATTCCAGTTTTCATCCATGACCAGCGTTCCACCTTTGTAGACAGCGACCATGCCCATAGCGATTTCACCATCAGGGGTGATGTAGCAGGAGTCGTACAGCATCTCGTAGGTGTAATACAGGTAACGTTCGGTGACGGTTTTGCTGCCACTGCCGCGTTGTTCCTTGCCTGCATCAATGGTGCGGGTCACGCTGCTGATGCGTGGGTTCATGATCCTCGCGCCTTCGCTCAGCGGAATCCGCAGTGCGTCGGCATTCTCGCGGACTGCCCGCATTAGCTCGGCATTGCTGCCGTGAGCCGCTTCTTCAAAGCTGGAGCCGATACCGGGGGCGCTGATGTCGATGTCTTCGTTCCACAACATGCGGCGCTGGAACACTGCTTTCGCCAGTTCACGCGGGTGGGGGTCTTCGGGGAACAGCCGTGCATCGGCGTTATACAGCACCCGTGCTAAGGTCGGCAGGGTGACGCCAGTGGGCGGGATGTCCTGAAATGCTCGCAGCATCAGACCCTTTACCCGTGTGCTGGCAGAAACGATGGCATCAAAGAAGGCATCAAAGTCATTGCGGTTGTCCGCTTGGCTGTAATAACGCTCAAAATCAGGGTTCTGCTGTTGGATGCTCATTTGACGCATCATGTTGTTACATTGCTGAGCCTTGTTCGCCACCGGGGCATTTTTTAAGGTCTGTTGGATTGCGGGGGTCACGGTTTCTGCTACCAAGGTGGCGAGAATCTCGTAAATGGCAGCCGTCCACACCGTCGAGCGGTCATGGATTTCCCACGGGGCTTCGTCGTAATTCACGCCTTTCAACGCTGAGCGCAAGAACGGGAAGCTCACTCCCCACAAGCCGATGCCGAACTCTTCCGCCAGCCCATTGGCCAGACTGGGGTTCATCATGTCACCGCCGGATTCGCGGAACAGGCGTTCGACCACGGGTTTGTGACTTAGCGCTGCAAACATCGACATCATGTCGCCGACCGATTCATGCAACGCGCCAGTATCGGCTTCCTCTGAATACACATACAGCGGGCGGAACGAGTCGAGAATGGCGTGCCCCAGTTCGTGTGACACGATGTCGTGTGACAAGCAAGTCCACACTGGTGCACGCCGGAACGGTGAGTTGAACGAGCCGAAATTCAGGGAAGGTGCTGCTGGGTCGTAAAAGGCATTAGCCTCGCTGAATGCGTGGGGGCGTAGCACCAATGGCCCACCGTGTTTCCATTTCATTTCGCGCCCGATGGCGGCTTCTGCTAAATCCAGTGAATAGGCGGTGACCGCGAAGGTATTCACTTGATGGAATTGCGGATTGTCGATGAAATCGCCTTTTTTGTTCAAGGCATCAAAGGACAGGTCGGCTTTTTCCCAGTCCAGCCCTTGGTACAGCGGCATGTCAAACTGGTCATTATCGCGCAGTGTCAGCTTGCTGGAACCCATGCCTGCCAGAAAGTCGGTATCCAGCGGAAATTGGTAGTCAGTGTATAAATCAGCAACGGATGGGTCTTGTAATAACATCCCCATTGGTTTGGTTGTGCCCACGGCATTTCCCTCTCTTGATTCAGGTTGATATAGATTCACTTGAACGAAGTATTTTCCGTGCCCCTCTGCCCGGAGGTTGAAGACGAAAGTTCTGCCTATTTGCTTAAAGTATAGACGATTTTGAGGTGGGTATACGCTGTTTGGGTAATGTTCTATAAAAAAATTTAGTGCAACATATCGGTGCTTGGAAGAAAACGGTAAACGGCCTGATAGCACGCTTTAATGTCTTCCAGATCGGCTCGCGCTTTGATTTCATCCTGACAGGCGACATGGATGGCGTCGGCCTGTTTCCTGATCGCGTTTTGCTGTTCGGGGGTACGGGCTTGCGCTGCCAGGCTTCGCAAGGTTTCCAGTAAGCTGATGATGACGGCGACGTGAAACGCGGTATTCTGGCGAATCTGATTGAAAGCCGCTGCCATGATGCCACTGAAGGTGAAGGGTTTAAGTTGCAGGCGTAGCCGGGCGCTTTCATCGAAATGCTGCTCTGCTGGGAACTGCCGGTTCAGCAGGAAAGCCAGCGCGTTGCCCAGCCGGTCGATGCAGGTAATCGCGGTAAACGGGTCATTGATGCCGGGTGACATGGCTCGTACCGCGATTTCCACCAACTGGCGCACAGCGTATTCCGCATCTTGCGCGGCGGTGCGCGTATTACCCACAATCAGGTAGCCATTGATGGCGGCTTGTTTGTCTTCGTCCAGCGCATCCTGACTTAGACACCAACCCAGACCGCAGTTTTGCATCAGGAAATCACCGGGGCGGACAGTCAGTTTCAGTGCCATATCCTGTTCGGTCACATAATCCAGTAAACCCGTCACATCAATCGCTTGCAAATAGCCAGCTTGTTGCACCCGCACGACATCACCTTGCGCTTCAAAGCGTTCGTGCTCTTGCGATTGCAAGGCGGCGGCTGGCAAATGCTCGCTGGTTTCGAGCGTTTCAGGGAAAAGTGCTTCCAGCCGTTCACTCAATTCTTGATGCACTTCGGTAATGATGGTGTCGGCTTGAATCGACATGGCGGTGTGGTGAAAGAAAAACACCAGCAACAACAGATCGGTAATGATTAACCCCAGCAGGGTTGTCAGCGAAATCACCGGGGTTAAGTTGATTTCTTCCAGCGTACTGCTGAATTGCAGCAGCAGCACGCAATACAGGAACGTACCGATGAAAAAACCCATCACTACCTGATTGAACTGGGTTTTCATGAAGTTACGCAATAGACGCGGGCCAAACTGCTGCGAAGCTAGCGTCAGGGAGGCAATCGTAATGGAAAAAGCCACCCCGGTGACTCCTAGCATGGCACTAGCTGTCAGGCTTAATAGCGAGTGGAAGTTGTCCGCATCCTTGAAGTAAAACGGGAATGGCAATATTTCCCCCCAACCTGAAAAGAGCATCCGATCCAGATAGATGTTCACAAACGACAGAATGGTTGCCATCACCAGAAACAGCAACGGAATCATCCAGAAATTGACAGTCAGCAGCTCAAGCAGGTGCAGGATGCGTGTTTTCAATGCGTTATCTCCAGAGCTTGGGTTTTCACGAGTGTAGGTTACCAAAATTCGCGTAATGCCCCTGCCTTTAGGCATGGGCATATAAGCGTCTTATGCTAAAAACAAAATACGTGCCGCACTAGATAGCTTAAGCCTGTATAATATTGCACATGGAAACAAATGGTAACATCGCTTTCGACTGTAAGTACCACGTTGTATGGTGTACTAAGTATCGCCGCAGGGTACTGTCATCAGAAATTGAGGTGGCTCTCAAGCAAATAGTGAGTGACGTTTGTGAAGAACGCAACGCCACCATCCTTGAGATGGAAGGGGGCGGCGATCACTTCCATCTCTTGGTTGCGGTTGACCCTCAATACGGGATTCACCGATTGGTGAAACAGATCAAGGG
>NZ_JHYQ01000039.1 GCF_000621325.1 Thiothrix lacustris DSM 21227
CGCCAGCTTGCGTACAAAGCTGGCTGGTACGGGAGGACATACGTTGAGATAGGGAGATTCTTCCCGTCCACTAAACGCTGTTCCTGCTGTGGGTTCGTGAAAGAAAACATGCCGCTGGACGTGCGATCGTGGGAGTGCCCCGAATGCGGCACAACCCACGACCGTGACGTGAATGCAGCACGTAACATTTTAGCCGCCGGGCTGGCGGTGTTAGCCTTTGGAGAGAATGTTAGTGGCGATGGCATTTCGGTGTCGTCGTCCTGTTCTCGGTGAATTAGGAATCCCCCGGCTTTAGCCGTGGGGAGTAGTCAATGCAGACAGTTCGGCACTCGTCGCCGTCTCAACTTATCGGGGTCTTGACCTGCTGGAAACCTTGTTCGGCACAGTGTTAGTCCCAACCGCCGTGCATGATGAAGTATGCGCACAAGGCAAACCCCAAGCAGATGCATTAAAGGCTTATCTGCTGGGTAAAGTCCAAAAAGTCGATATGAGTCAGTGCAAACTCCAAAAAACATCCGGTTTAGGCAACGGCGAGCTGGAAGCAATGGCACTGTACAAGGCGACATCGGCAAACCTGATGCTGGTCGATGACTTGCGGGCGAAAAAATCTGCGTACACCAACGGGCTAGAAACCATGGGTAGCTTAGGTTTGTTACTATTGGCAAAAGAAGAAGGCTTAATTGCCGACATCACATCCCGTGTCCGGCTGCTGCAAAACTCAAATGCTTATCTGAATCCACTGCTCATTGAACAGGTACTACAACGAGCTGGTGAATAATTCCAAACTCAATACAAAAGCCCAAACAACCACAGCGGAATCTTCCCCTCCACCCCAATTTCCAGCCCATCCGCCACTACCCAAGCAGCCGTTTCATCCTTAATCTGCTTCTTCGATTTGGACTTACCGCCGACCTCAAACACATACTGCCCATCCACCAGAAAATCCCCGCTTTTGGGGTAATTCAAGGTGTGCTGGTAAGACAGCATCGAGGCGAAAAACGTCTCGCGCAACGTCCCCGCTTTGGGCTGGTTGCAAAAGACAGCGAACAGGTTGGTATTATCCAGATACAGCTTTTCCGGCTTGGAAATAATGCTGACCCCGCTGGATTTCGCCCCCAACAGGCGCAACAACCCGCCCGCCTGTAACAACCCAAGGTATTTGTAGAGGGTTTTCTGGTTCAACTCCACCGCGCCGCACAGCTTGGACACATTGATGTCGTAAGGCTCGCTTTGGCACAACATCACCATCAGCTTTTTCAGCGCATTCACCTTGTCGTAGTCAATCGGGTGAAGCGCGGGAATATCCGTCTCGATCACCTGCATCGACGCATTCAGCAAGCGCGGCAAATAGGTTGAACCCGCCTCGCGGTAAAACGGGTAAGCACCGTGTTCCAGATACGCGGGCAAATACGCCAGCGGTTTGATCCGGCTGACCGTTTCCAGCGCGAGTTGCGGATGTTGCTGGAGCAGGGCATCCAGCGTCACCGCCTCAAAGGTTTCGCCCGTTTCCAATTCCAGAAATTCGCGGAATGACAACACGGGCAACGGGTACAGCATTGCCCGACGGCTCAAATCCGCCTTGGCATTGTCAATGGCGGTTGCCGATGAACCCGTGAAAATGACCTTGAGGTTAAAAAAGCTGTCGAAAATCAGCTTCAGGTCGCGCTCGAAGTGTTGGCATTTGTGGATTTCGTCGATGATGAGCAGTTCACCGCCGATTTTCTGGAATTCATCGGCAATGTTAAACAGCCCGTGCTGCCCGACCAAAGGGTGGTCAGCAATGACATACAGCACCTTGGTTTCCCGCGTCACAGACTTGAGGTATTGCAACAGCAGCGTGGTTTTACCCGCCCCGCGTGCGCCCATGATACCGATCAAGCGTTGCGAAAAGTCGATTTGCCGGAACAGGAAACGCTGGTAGTCCGGCAGCTTTTGCGTCCTGATTTGACTGGAAAGGTGCTGTAGTGGCTCAATCATCTTACTACGATACCTATTTTAGGTGAATTTCTTGTATTGTAGTACTAAATATTGCTGGCTTCAAACATTGTAATACATATCTTGCATCAAGATGTTACACTTTAATGCAAGGAGTGCATCATCATGTTCAATCGTCAAGCCGTCAGCGACATTATCCACTGGTATCAGCAACCCCAACGCAAGCCGCTGGTGATTCGGGGCGCACGTCAGGTTGGCAAAACCACCGCCGTGCGTATGGCGGGCGCACAACTTGGCATTCCGGTCATTGAAATCAATCTCGAACGCCACGCCGAACTCGAAGCACTATTCCGCCGTTACCAACTCGACGAACTGCTATTCAATTTCGCCCTGATCAGCGGGGAACAGGTCACGCCCGATAAACCCCTGATCCTGTTTCTGGATGAAGCCCAAGCGACCCCCGCCGCCTACGCTTGCCTGCGCTATTTCTGGGAAGACATGCCGAATCTCGCCGTCATCCTCACAGGTTCTTTACTCGATCAGGTATTGAATGACTACAAGCTGCCTAGTCCGGTGGGAAGAATTGATCCGTATTTCATGGGGGCGTTGCGTTTCGATGAGTTTCTGCAAGCCATTGGCGCGGACAAGGAGCTGCGTGCGCTGGACATGCTCACCGCCAGCAATATGCACCTGATCCCTGATAGTCTGCACGAAAAACTGCTGGGGTTGGTGCGCCGTTACACCCTGACGGGCGGGATGCCGCATTGTGTGCAATTGGGGCTGGATACAGGTTTCAGCCATGCCGACATCCTCAAATACCAGACCGCACTGTTGCAAACCTACCGGGACGATTTCGCCAAATACCGGGGTTCGCAAACGGCGCTGACCTTGAACACCTTTTTCAACGGCATTCTGGGGCAGGTCGGGCAACAGTTTTCACACAAACAGGCGAATGAACTCGCTGCTAGCAGTAGCGGTGACAACCGCCAGTTGAATACTGCGATTGAGCATTTCATCGCCGCCCGCCTGTTCTACCGCGTACTGCACAGCCACGCTGATGCCGTACCGTTGGGTGCTGAAACCAAAACCCGGATCAGCAAATTTCTGTTCATCGACATTGGCCTGCTGTTGGCAGCACAAGGCATTCCTGTGCAAAGCATCCTGCACGCGCCGCTGGAACTGGCCGGGCGCGGCAGCCTGGCGGAGCAGTTCGTCGGGCAGCAATTGCTGTATGCGAAACCTGCCTACATCAACCCGGAGTTGTATTACTGGCAACCACCCAAGGCAGAAGCTCAGGCGGAAGTCGATTTTCTTTACACCCAAGGTAATGAAATCATTGCGGTGGAGGTCAAAGCGGGCAGTGGTGGCACGATCAAGTCGTTGCAATCCTTCGTTATCAAGAAACAGGCCAATCGTGCGGTACGCATCAGTTCTGCCAAGCCATCGCTCGACCGGCTGGAGGCTAAATCCAACGGGCAGAGTCGCCCGTTTCAGTTGTTCAATATTCCGTTCTATCTGGTGAATCGGCTGGAATCGTTGCTGGCAAGCTGAAGCAATCAGCTTTTCATGATGAAATAAGTGCCCGCTGCCGCCAGCGCCATCCACAACACCACTGCACCGCTGCCCAGCATGTCGGAGAGTGTCCCCATGAAAAGCAGGGTCAGAAATGCAGCAGCTAACAAGCCATTGCCGATCCAAAAATTGGTGTTTTTCAATTGCCGTCTCCCATGATTAGTTAAGATCGTTTTAGGATAGTCATTGGCGGCGGTTTGTAAACCTATACTTCTTGCGGGTCATTGTGCTGGGCGATGGTATTCATTACTCTTTCAGGCATTTACTACGGGAAGGACAAGCTCATGCAAACGATGAACGAAGCGGAAGAACTGTTGGTGAAAGCGCAGTCCGGTGAGCTGGATGGTGATGCTTTCATCCAGAAGTTGATGGAAGTGACGCTGTTCATGCCGATCTATGAAAAGGTTCAGATTGGCGGCTTGCAACCGACCACCGGCGATCAGGCCGTACCGCTGACGCTGGATGATGAATCAGGCAACAAGGTGCTGATCTTGTTCACCAGCCCGGACATGGCGAAAACCTTTGTGAAAGGTTTCCCCGGTTACGGCGGTGGCCTGCTGGCTGAGTTCAAGTGGATTATCGAGAAAGTCGGCGTCGGTTACAGCATTTCGATCAACCCCGATCATGAGATGGGGATTGACCTGGAAGTGGGGATGTTGCAAGGCTTACACTAAGTACTGCGACCAGTCGCGGTAATCGCGCCCGAACACGAAAAAGTACGGGTTGAGCAGGGAGTCCTTGGTGTTGTAACGCATGGGCCGCATGTCGGTGCGGGTGAAATGCCCGCCTGCTTCTTCCACAATGATTTGCGCGGCGGCGGTGTCCCATTCCGAGGTCAGCCCCAGACGCGGGTAAATGTCGGCAGAACCTTCTGCCACCAGACAGGCTTTTAAAATACTGCCCATCACGGCGTATTCGTGTTCCCCAATACGTTCCAGAAATTGCGGCATCACCGGGTCGCGGTGCGATTTGCTGCCCATGATTTTGAGCGGCGTGCCCGTAGCGCGGGTACTGATCGGGAAGGTTTCACCGTTGGCTGTTTTGAATGCGCCACCGCCTTGGTGGGCAAACCACGTTTCATTCAGCACGGGGGCGTGAACCACGCCGAGGATTGGCTGGTGGTTGTGTACCAAGGCAATCAGGGTGCTGAATTCGCCGTTACGTTTGATGAATTCGCGCGTGCCATCGAGTGGGTCAACCAGCCAGTAAGTTTGCCATTGGCTGCGTTCGCTGAACGGCAGTTTGGTGGATTCTTCCGACAGTACCGGGTATTGCGGGGTCAGCGCGGTCAGTGCATCCACGATATGGTGGTGCGAGGCCATATCAGCCGCTGTCAGCGGGGAATCATCTTGCTTGTGTTCCACGCCAAAATCAGCGGTGCGGTAGACCGCCATGATCTTGTCGCCAGCGTCTTGGGCAATGCGAACGGCGGCGGGTAGAAGTGTCGCTAAATCCATGTGGGTTTTCCTAAAGTGTTTTAAGCGTGTTGCTTGAGCCAGTCTTGCGCCAGATACAGCGCCAGCAGGCTGCGGCCTTCGGTGAAATCGTCCTGCGCCAGCAGTTCGGCGGCATCGGCAAGTTTCCAGGGCACGACTTCCAGCGGTTCGGGTTCGTCACCGTCGACCCGGTGCGGGTAAAGGTTGCGGGCGAGAATCAGATGGGTGTGGTGTTGCATGTAGCCGGGGGAGAGGCTGACGCGCCGCAACAGGTGCAGCTCGTGTGCGCCGTAGCCGACTTCTTCCATGATTTCGCGCTTGGCAGCTTCTAATATATCTTCGCCGCGCTCCACCTTGCCTTTGGGGAAGCCGAGTTCGTAACGCCCGGTTCCGGCGGAATATTCGCGGATCAGCAGCATGGTGTCGTCATCCAGCATGGGCACGATCAACACAGCGCCATGCCCACGGCTGGCAAGGCGCTCGTAAATGCGGCGTTCACCGTTGCTGAATTCCAGGTGGAGTTCTTCCACATGGAATAAGCGGCTGCTAACGACAGGTTGGATGGTGTGTATCTTCGGTGGTTTTTGCATCCACCGATTCTACCATTACCACGCTTGACTTATCACCTTGTCACCGTGCAGGTAGTGGATGAATTCGCCAATCATCACAGAACGGTCATTTTGCCATTGGTAGCTGGAATAGCTGTTGGCGACAGCCGCTTCGCTGACGATAGGGGTAAGTGTCTGCATCGTGCCGGTCTGGGTATTGATGTTCAGACGGTATAACTCATCTTGTGTCCAGTTGTAGTAAGTGCTTGCGCCGGATGAGTAATTGGAAGCACTTTCATGCAAGCTGATCGGCAAGGCGACTTGCAAGGTGTTACCTTGTTGTAAGGTGGTGAGTGCATGGTGGCTTTGGGAAACGGCCGTTTCGGTGCCACGCTTGCCGATAATGATCTTCTGCTGTTCGGAAGGGTTCGCAGGGTCAGTGATGTTAATCAGGGAAAGTTTTACGCCCTGATACCACGCACCACGCCCGCTGTCGCCACCGTCAACCGCAATGGCATCTTTGCCAATGCCCAGCAAATAATTGTCACCGACCGGGTGCAGGTAGTCGGAATAACCGTCAATCTTCAATTCGCTGGCAATGTACGGGTCAGCCGGGTTCGACAAGTCCAACAGGTACAGCGGGTCGGTGGTGCGGAATGTCACCAGGTAGCCTTTATTGCCGAGAAAACGGGTCGCATAAATCTGTTCGCCGGGTTTGCCCAAGGCGGTTGGGCGGGTGCTATTGGGTAGCGTCGCCATCATATCCAGTGACTGATTGGCGGTGTTTTCTTGAAAGGTTGTGAGGTGTGCTGGTGATGGGTTAGTGGTTAAGTTGTTATCGCCGGTGTAGGTGATGACACGCAGCACATTCTGGTATTCGCTCATGCGGAAGGGCTTCTGCTCTTGCTGCCAGCCGAGATGGCCATCAACACGCCCGGAACCTCGGTAATTGATGCCGCCAGCGAGTGAGAATTTGTGAAAGTCAGTCGTGATGCTGGGCGCGTAATAAGCGATGCTGGTACTTGTCCCGCTGCTGCTTGAGACGCTAGTCGAGGCGATAGCCGGTGTAGTGCTCGGGTAGCTGTAACTGGTGGTTGCTAGATAAATCGCATCGGTGGAGGCGTAGAGCGTTTCGGTATCACCCGCAAAACATTTGCCTTGTGGCGTAGGTGTTGGGCTATTCAGATCAATCGCTAGTAGGCTGATAATGCTGGTTTGGTAGCTTTTCTTGTCGGTGTACTGCGTCATGAAACAATCAGTGCCGTCGAACATGGCATTTTTGCTGCCATCGTTAATTTGGTAATCGGGCAGGAAATTGGCAAGCGTGGCGCTGTTGATGCGGTTACGGTTGGCAGTTGCAGCCGCCTCGGTGGTGGGGTATTGCACCAGACCAGACAAGCTGGGACTGTGGCGAGTGGCAAGATAGAGGGTAGAGCCGATCAGGCGGCTACTGATAACTTGCCCATCGAGGGTTAGTTTGGTTGTTTGGGTAGGGTTTTCAGGGTTGGCCACGTTCAGCAGGTACATCTGGCTTTGTTGGTTTTGCCAGTAGCTGGGCATGAACCAATTATTCCACATGCTGTAATATTGTTGTTCTTCCGCGAGGGCTGCCAGTTTGCCACCTTCTAGATACAACCCAGTTAAGCGTGCATTGGTGTCATTGCCTAACGGTAAGTCTTTTACCAGCGTGTTGCTGGCATCATTGGTTTTGAAAATGCGCACATTGGGTTGATCGGTTGCTGTTGTGTACAGGTACGTGCCGTCGGTTTTGATGCGATCTGCTTCGTCAACGTTGGTTTCTTGTGTATTGGTGCTGGAAACGTTTGATGCGCTGTCACTGGCGGCTGAGGCGGCTGAAGTTGTCGTGCCGGTGGTTGCGCTAGCAGCAACGGGAATCTCCATGATGCAGGCATCGCTAGTGCAACCGCCATAGTTAGCGTAAGCGGTACCGTATGTTTCCAGCATTTGTTGTTTGATCAGGTTTTCCAATTCTGTATTGGAATTGATCTGTTTTAGCGCTGGTTTGCTGACAGGGTCGGTGGTCGTTGTGCTGGAACTTCCCCCACCACATGCCGTGAGTAATAAGGCGATGGAAATGCTGATGCTAAGCTGATGCGGATTTTTCATGATACGCTCCGTATGATGCGATTTTTAGTGGTATGTGGAAGGCTGATAAAATGAATTATAGTCCAATAAGCTTAGCTTGGCATGAAGTTCAGACCGTGTTTCTTGATATGGATGGCACGCTGCTGGATTTGCATTTCGATAACCATTTCTGGCTAGAACATCTGCCGGTACGATTAGCGGAGCAGCGCGGGGCAACCCCGGATGAAATTCGCACTTATCTGCACGAGCGCTACACCGAAATGGAAGGGACATTGGATTGGTACTGCCTTGATTTTTGGCAGAATCATCTGGGCACTGACTTGGTGGCGCTGAAGCATGAAATCGCCGAACGCATTCAGATTCGAGCGCATGTAGAACGCTTTCTGAAATCCCTGCACGCACGCGGCAAACGGGTGGTGTTGCTGACCAATGCGCACCAGAAAAGTGTGGGGATGAAATTTGGCTACGTGGCTTTGGAACAGTATTTTGATCGCATTATTACTTCGCATTCGCTGGGTTTGCCGAAGGAGCACCCGGATTTCTGGCAGAAATTAAGCGAGGTGGAGGTGTACGATCCGGCACATTCGTTGTTCATTGACGATAACCTGCATGTGCTGCGCTCGGCACAGGCACATGGGGTTAAATACTTGCTGGCCATCCATCAGCCGGACTCACAACAACCGCCGAAAAACACTGAGGAGTTTACGGCGGTGGAGTGTTATACGCAGTTGATGGGGTGAGGGGCTTAAAAGAACAACGCGACCTTAGCCTCAGCACGATACTTATGCAGCAACGGCTCGGTATACCCGTTCGGTTGCTCGCGCCCTTTGAACACCAGATCGCAAGCGGCTTTGAACGCTACGCTCTTGTCAAAGTTGCCGCTCATTTTGGTGTAAGTCGGGTCGCCTTCGTTCTGCGCATCAACCTTGGTGGCCATGCGCTTGAACGCTTCCATGATTTGCGCGTCGGTGCAAATGCCGTGATGCAGCCAGTTCGCCATGTGCTGGCTGGAAATACGCAAGGTAGCGCGGTCTTCCATCAAGCCTACGTCATTCACGTCTGGCACTTTGGAACAGCCGACGCCCTGATTGACCCAGCGCACCACGTAACCGAGGATGCCTTGCGCGTTATTGTCCAGTTCTTGCTGGATGTCTGCCGCGCTCCAGTTCGGGTTGGTCGCCACCGGAATGGTGAGGATGTCGTCGATATTGGCACGCGGACGGCTTTTCAGCTCTTCCTGACGCGCAAACACGTTGACCTTGTGGTAATGCATTGCGTGTAAGGCTGCGGCGGTCGGCGAGGGAACCCACGCGGTGTTCGCGCCGGACAGTGGATGCCCGATTTTGGTTGCCAGCATATTAGCCATCTGATCAGGGATAGCCCACATGCCTTTGCCGATTTGCGCGTGACCGGGCAGGCCGCATTCGAGGCCGATGTCGACGTTCCAGTCTTCGTAAGCCTTGATCCACGCGGCGGATTTCATGTCGCCTTTGCGGATCATCGGGCCTGCTTCCATCGACGTGTGCATTTCGTCGCCGGTACGGTCGAGGAAGCCGGTGTTGATGAACACGACGCGTTCCTTGGCGGCGCGGATGCACTCTTTCAGGTTGACGGTGGTGCGGCGTTCTTCATCCATGATGCCGACTTTCAGGGTATTGCGTGGCAAGCCCAGCGCGTCTTCGATGCTGCCAAACAGTTCGTTGGTGAAGGCGACTTCTTCGGGGCCGTGCATTTTGGGTTTAACGATGTAAACCGAACCTGTGCGCGAGTTGCTGTATTTAGCACTGCCGTTGAGGTTGTGGATGGATAGCATCCCGGTCATGTAACCGTCCATGATGCCTTCAGGGATTTCGTTGCCGTCTTTGTCGAGAATCGCCGGGTTGGTCATCAAGTGACCGACGTTACGGATGAACAGCAGGCTGCGACCCGGCAGGGTGACGGTGGAACCATCCGGTGCGGTGTAGTCGCGGTCAGGGTTGAGCGCACGGGTAAAGCTTTTGCCGCCTTTGCTGACCTGTTCGCTGAGGTCGCCTTTCATCAGGCCGAGCCAGTTGGTGTAGATCAGGGTTTTGTCGACATCATCCACCGCTGCCACGGAATCTTCGCAGTCCATAATGGTGGTGAGTGCGGCTTCCATGAGGATGTCGTTCACGCCAGCCGCATCTTCTTTGCCGATCATGCCGTCGCGGTCGATCTGGATTTCAAAGTGCAAGCCATTGTTGCGCAACAGGATGGCGGAAGGCGCATCCGCCGTGCCACGGTAGCCGACAAACTGGTTGCCATCACGCAGCCCGACCACGGAGCCGCCGATCATGTCCACAACCAGCGAGCCGCTTTCGTCGACGCGATAGCCATTGGCATTGTGGTGCGACAGGAAGGAGAGTGGTGCGGCTTCGTCGAGGAAGTTACGGGCAAAGTCGATAACTTTCTTGCCACGTACCGGGTTGTAGGCTTTGCCTGCGGCTGCGCCGTCGGTGTCAGGAATTGCATCTGTGCCATACAGTGCGTCATACAGGCTACCCCAACGCGCATTGGCGGCATTCAGGGCAAAACGTGCATTCATGACGGGAACGACCAATTGCGCCCCGGCGGTTTGGGTGATTTCCACATCCACATTGGCGGTGGTGACGTTGAAGGCTTCACCTTCCGGCAACAGATAGCCGATGTCTTGCAGAAACGCTTTGTAAGTGGCGAAATCAAACGTGCTTTTATTGGCAATGTGCCAAGCGTCAATTTGCGCCTGCATCTGGTCGCGTTTAGCCAGCAGTTCACGGTTGCGGGGAGCCAGGCGTGTTACAATGGCCTCCAAACCTGCCCAGAAAGCTGCTGCGTCCAAACCAGTACCCGGTAAGGCTTGTTGTGTTACAAAGTCATGCAGTAGTGTTGACACTTGTAAACTACCAACGGTAATCCTGTTGCCCATTCGTCACGATCCTCTCAGAAATACAAACAAAATTGTCGACATTGTCCGGTTATAACCCAATATGGGCAGCGGCAAAAATTGGAATTCTCAATAATGAAGATTAAAATATTCAATGTCAGCCATTTAGATAACTTTGATTATGCATAGTAACCATCACCTTACTTTTTTACACAGGCTGTCTGGTTTGGCGGCTTTCAGCGTGATGTTGCTGGGCAGTGTGGTGTTGTTTGGCTGGGCTAACGGCCTGACAGTCTTGTATCAGGTCTCAGAAGGCTTACCTATCATGACGCCGGGGGCGGCTGTTTCCTTCCTGTTTACCGGGGCGGCGCTGTTTTTGTTGCAGCCGGAACATTCGTCGCGCTTGCGCCGCTGGAGTGGGCAAGGCTTGGCACTGGGCGGAATTGTGCTGGGTGTTGTGATGCTGCTGAGTTATTGGCATCTGGTTGACGGTTTGTGGTTGCTGGATTTGGCCTCTTTCAGGGATTCGCCGCAAACGGGCGTGGCATTTATCCTGACCTGTATCGGTTTGTTTTTCCTTGGCCTTGAGCGCCCAATCCTGATCAGTGTGGCGCAATGGGCGGCGTTTATCAGTTTGATGTTGCTGGTAACGGTGTTCTTTGGCTTTGCCCATCAGGAAGACATGTTTAAAGTCCTGATGGGGGAGGCGGGCATGGCATTGCCTACCGCTACGGCGTTTGCTCTGGTGGGTTGGGGGATTCTATTGGCGAAGGTCGAGCAAGGTTTTTTCCGTATCATGGCGAGTGATGCCTCTGGTGGCTTGGTGGTGCGTCGAGTGATGTTTCTGATGGCATTGCTGCCGCCGTTGTTGGGTTGGCTGCCAGTGTTGTTGGTGTCGGGTTTGACGCATACGCAAGTCGAGTCACTGCTGGCGTCGGTGATGGTGTTGGCTATCATCCTGATTATTATCCGATTGGCTTACCAGTTGGATACAGAAGAGCGTTTGCGTGAACAGGTGCAGCAAGAGGCTAACCAGCACCAGAGCGAGCTTGCCCACATGGTGAATCTGAATACGATGGGGGAAATGGCATCGGGGATTGCCCATGAGATCAATCAGCCGTTAGCAGCGGTGGCGAATTACGCCAATGCCTGTTTACGCATGATCCAGTCAGGGGAGGAGTCGCAACGCTTGCAGGAGCCGCTGCGTGCTATTCAGCAGCAAGCCTTGCGTGCTTCGGAAATCATCCGGCGTATGCGGACTTTGGTGCGCAAGCAAGCGCCGCACAAGGTGAAGGCGTGTCTGGAACAGGTCATCTACGAAGCTTTGCACCTCACCAAAACCGGCGGCAAGAAGCTGAATGTGCCGCTGTTGCTGGAGCTGGATGATGCTGTGCCGGATGTTTCCATTGATGTGATCCAAATCCAGCAAGTGATCATGAACATTGTGCGTAACGCGATTGAAGCGATGCAGGAAATTATCAGCCAGCGCCGTCAGGTATTGGTGCGCAGTTTTGTGAATAAAGAAGGCTTTGTGCAGGTGGATATTTCCGACACGGGGCCGGGGATGGCGGCGGAATTCAAGCAGCAGGTTTTCGATGCGTTTGTCACCACCAAGGGCAATAACGGCATGGGGATTGGCTTGTCATTGTGCCGCTCGATTATCGAGGCACACGGTGGACGCTTGTGGGTAGAGTCAGAACCGGGTCAGGGTGCAACGTTCTCGTTCACCCTGCCCGTGAACTAAATCAGGCTTTGACGAAAGGCAGTTTCTTCAAAACCATTGCCGCTGGGCAAAAGCCGGTGAAAGCGGATTGAATCAGGTTGATGGCAATAAATAGCATCAAACCGAAGCCCAGCCCTTCAGAGACGAAAGCGCCTAGCAACAGTGCGACTAAAATCATGGTGCCTGCGAAAACTTGTACTGCGTTACTCAAAGTCATAGTGAATTCCTTGTTGGGGTCAGGTGGTCAAATATACGTAATATTTGGTGAGGCCGTAGTATATTAGTATTTATTAATAATCACAATTGACCCATCTCAATGCAATGCGGCCATTTGTCAGGGATGATGCGCCTTTGATGTATCTCAGGCATAAATTATTGTGATGGATTTCAAGCAGTTGTTGTTAATAGGCATGGGCGGTGTGGTGCTTGGTGCTGCTGCCATGATGCTTTGGTACGGGCAACAGTACCCGTCGCGTCCGTTGTTTGTGGAAGTCGTCAATATGCGCGAGGCAACCATCCCCCTGTTGAAAATCGAGCATGGCAATGATTTCAGTCAGGAAAAAATCCTGCTAATTCAATTACAAGCGGGCGAAACGCGTTGGGTTACTCTTAATCATGAACCGGGCAGAGGCTACAGTGTGGAAGTGCAATTACCCGACGGTAAAAAAACCGAGGCTTGTGTGGGTAAATTGTCGGCCAGCTGGGTTAACCGGGTTATCATCACCAATAATGGCATTTTCAGTAAAGATTGACTTAATAAAATACGTTTTAATGTTGGAGCTTTGTAAGTATGTACGCAATTAAATTTTTCGCATTGGCAATCACGATCAGTGCGGTAGTCAGTTTGGGGGCTTGTTCCAAGGCTGAGAGCCTCGGCACAAATCAGGCGGCTTCCGCCACGCAACAGGGGTCAGTGACCAATGTTTCCAACGCCGAGTTGCAAACGTTGCTGGATGAAAAAGTAACGCTGGTGGATATTCGTTTGCCGCAAGAATGGCAGGAAACGGGTGTCGTGGCAGGCAGCCACCCGATTACTTTGTTTGGGCGGGATGGCGCGGTGGCCCCGGATTTCCTCGCCAAACTTCAAAAAGTCGCGCCGCTGGATAAGCCGGTAGTGCTGATTTGCCGTACTGGCAACCGTACTCGCGCCGGGTCGGAGATGTTGACGCAAGTGGGTTACAAGCAAGTTTATAACGTCACGAAGGGTATTATGGGCTGGATTCAGGAAGGTAAGGCGGTGGTACGCCAATAAGGGGTACTTCGTCTTTAAGCCAGCCTGAGTACTTCCACGCGCTGCGTATCCGTAACGATCAGCCACGCGCTCAAGTGGTAGGGTTGCGCTCCAGCAACAAAATATCAGGGTATTTTTTATCCATTTCGCGTTCACTCAGGATGAAATACGCCGGAGATTGGTGCAATAACGCCAGTAGAATCGTCTTGATACCAACCACATTCCCCAGTACCAAAGTGCGAAAAGAGGCAGGGCTTATACGCTGGAGAGCGGCAGAACCGATGATCGGTACATTAGTATCGACGAACGAACCTTTTAAAAAGTACAAATGTGGCTTATCATGTGACCCACATTAAGACTAAATGTTCTAGCTAAGTTTAGGAACTTCTGGGGAAATGAGATGAAAGTTAATTACAAATACTCTGAAGATGCCGATTTCGCTAATCGAGTATCAAGAAAAAACTGTCGGATAAATTATACAAAACATATGCATGATCGAATGCGGCAACGAAATATCGACAGTAAAGTAGTTGATATAGTTTTGAGCATTGGTGAATTGAACAAGCGTGGCGACAAGATGCAGCTTTCTAAGAAAGAAATTTGTGTAGAAATTAAAAAAGAACGCGAAAAGATAAACATATTGGAAAACTTACTTAAAAGGGGAGGGGCAACTGTCGTGACAGACGGCAATACATTGATTACAGTATATACAAATACTAAAAGAGCATTATCATGAATTCACAATATATTAGATACTTACCCACAAAACAAAAGATTGAAAATAAAGAACATCTGCCTTATGTTTCAATTGTTCCAGAAATGTTTGGTGTTATCAATAATGTAAAGCTTAAGAAAAAAAATGAGCGAAAACTAAACATTCGTGTTAAGCAGCATGATATTTATTTACTTGATGCTATTGCTAAACATGATGGAATTTCAAGATCAGCATTAATCAACAAAATCTTATACAATTATTTTCTTGGTGAACTTAAAGAAATTAAAGATATGGATGCTTGTGCATTATTAGCGCAGACAGTTGATGATCAAGTAAACTATGATGTACTAAATATGCCGTGGACTTATGATGCATTTAATGGCTGCTTTAAAGGTATATTACGAAATATCATGACATATAACAGCTTTGATCAGCAACAGTATGAAGAGGATGTATATAGTAGCGAAATCTATCTTGGACTCATTAAGAAACTAAAGGCATTAAAAAATGACTAATGGAATAATTTCTTCATTAATTAAAGATATAGAAGAAAACAATAACGAAATTCGCGCTGAACAGTATGCGATGGTTAACGTTAGGCCAAATGAAAAAATATTGGCAATGATTGAAGTTATGATGAAGATTTCCGGAAAAAACTATTCTTCTTTATTTACAGAAATAATATCACTTGAGCTGGCTGATATTGCAGCATCAAATATTGAATATGCAGAGCCAATCTTAAATGCTGCCGAACAAGTTTTTAATAAAGAAGATCATTACTTCTTACAGCAAGATTGCGCACTCAGTATCTTAAAAGATGAAGGCTATATAAAAATTTACGAATATAATCCATTTCATTCAATATAATCCATTTAATTTTTTAATCAAAAAATGAATTACTTTGTTATATTCTCGCTCCTCTTTTCGTTTACGCTATTTTGGTTTACGATCAGACTCAGGAAAAGGCCAGTTACCTGGGTGCTAATGCGCGATTGACCGCCATCAAACAATGGCCTGAGCTGCTTTTCTTGAATGAAGTCTCCAGTGTTCCGCTGCAACAATGCTTGAGGAATCAGCAAACGGCGTTCAAAAACTTCTTTGAAGGTCGGGCAAAATACCCTGTCTTCAAATCCAAAAAGCATCGTCAGTCGGCAGAATTTACTTACCGTGCTTTTACATACCGCAACGGTGAATTGAAGCTGGCTAAGTGCGCTGCGCCGCTGAACATTCGATGGAGCCAGCCACTTCCTGCTGCCCCGACCACCGTTACTGTTTCCAAAGATCAGGCCGGACGCTACTTCGTGTCCTGCTTGTGTGAATTTGAATCCACGCTGTTGCCTGTCACCAACAAAAAGGTGGGCATTGACGTGGGCATCAAGGATTTGTTCGTCACTAGCGACGGCTTCAAGTCCGGCAATCCCCGCCATACCGACCAACACGTGGTTAAACTTGCGAAGTATCAACGCCGTCTTGCTGATTAACGAGAACCAAGTGGTTTGCGCTGAAAACCTCGCCGGAACGTGTCAAGCAAACATGCCGCTGGATGTGCGGTCTTGGAAGTGCCCCGAATGTGGCGCAACCCACGACCGTGACGTGAATGCAGCACGTAACATTTTAGCCGCCGGATTGGCGGTGTTAGCCTTTGGAGAGAATGTTAGCGGTGATGGCATTTCGGTGTCGTTGTCCTATTCTCGATGAATTAGGAATCCCCTTCCTTTCGGGAGGGGAGGAAGTCAACTCAATAGATAAAAAACATCCTCCTTTTAAAAAAGACAACTAGACTTAAATAGTGGTGGTTTGGTTTTCTATCATTTGACGGAGGAGGTGCATCATGAAAAAGAAATTAATAATACTTATGTTATCTACATTGGCAGTTAGTACTTCATTGCAGGCGGATGATTGTATTCCCTATGTGACTGGCTTATTTGAGCATGATGATTATCATCAGGATAGTTTTATGACGGTTAATGGGTTGCGGATATATCACGATGGGAAAATAACTGTACCCTCTAGACCTCATATTACACACGGCTTTTCATCGCCCACAGACTATGTCGATAAAGCAGTTTTCACAATGGATTATAAATTCTTTATAGATAATCCAGATTATGACGCTATTGCAGGGCAATTTCAGGATGTTTTTTTAGAAAGGGATGGTGAAGATAATACTGACTTAACAACATTGGTTTTAGAGCGATCCGGACGTGTTAAGCTCAGGCTCAATGATCATGCAGGGCAAGAATATTACCTCACTGACTTAAACTGCCACGGTGAGAACCGCGATAGATTTGTTCTGCGAGGTAAAGTGAGTGATGGCCCATACAGGAGTACATGGGTCTTTGCATTAAGCCGTTTTGTTATTCCTCATTAATAAGCCAAGCGAGTTATTGTCATGAATAAGATAATTCCGACACTTTTCATTTCTATGATAATCATGAATTCTGCATCCGCAGAAAATTGTGCTTCTTATATTGGTGAGATATTTGATGGTGATTTAGATGCCTATCGTGCAGCTGTTCGAGGCATTAGGATTTATAATCGCGCAGATCATCAATATACCTCAATTACACTGAATCCTTATTATTTGTCTTCCAATCCTTTCTATCCTGGTGCTAGCAATCCTGCCATTGACGCTTCAAATCCTTATAAAACAGTATTCGGTATGGATTACCGTGGTCTTGGTGTCGGTGCGGGTAGATCAGTGGATGGTTATTTTAAAGAGGTATTTTCCGATAGAGTAGATGGAGTAGTGGATACCTCGATTCTATCCATTTATGAAAGTGGACAGGTGGCTATCAGATTGAGTAGTTGGGGTGATGTAAGCTATGACCTGACTGAATTGGATTGCTATAGAATAAATGAAAATAATCAACAGTTTGTTTTAACAGGAAAAGAAAACAGTCCTGGTTCTACTACTTTATGGTTGTTCTCTATAGATAGCATGGGTCGTGGCTGATCATTACTTTTTCTTGCCGCTGCAATATCCCTTCCTTTTGCAGATACTTGTCGAGGGCAATATCCTCCTCGGCAAGTTTTGCCCGCTCAAGTGTGCGAAGCCGTAAGGCTATCCTGTTGCTAAGAAGCTAAAAGCCATTTATGGTTGCTTGCTGAAGTGTCGGTAGTCATTGTGATTAAAGGTGGAGCATGGAATTTTTACAAGCCAATCTGGATTATTTGGTGCTGGGTACGCTCGGCCTGATGAGCTTCGTCATGCTGGCGCTGGTGATTGAGCGTTACCTGTACCTCAATAAAGTCAGTTTGCAGCAGTTCGACCACATTGAAACCCTGAAGATCGACCTGACGCGCAACCTCACCACCCTTTCTAGCATCGGCTCGAATGCGCCTTACGTGGGTTTGCTGGGAACAGTGCTGGGGATTCTGGTGACGTTTTACACGATGGGGCAGGGCGGCAAGATCGAAGTCAATGCCATCATGCTGGGCTTGGCGCTGGCGTTGAAAGCGACAGCGGCGGGGCTGCTGGTGGCGATTCCGGCCATCATGTTCTACAACGGCTTGCTGCGCAAAGTGGACGTGCTGACCGCCCGCTGGCAAGCGCTGCGGGATGGGAAAAACGCATGAAACGTTTCGACCAGATCAACATGATCCCCTTCATCGACGTTATGCTGGTGCTGCTCGCCATCGTGCTGACCACCGCTTCTTTCATCTCGCAAGGAATGATCCCGGTGGATTTGCCCAAAGCCGAGCACAGCGAACAAGCCAAGGGCGACGAAAAAGTGCTGGAAATCGCCATCAATGCGCAAAATCAGCTCTTTTTCGAGGGAATGCCGATCACAGCGGAAGCACTAGCCAGCAAGCTCGATGCCCACCCCAATACCACCCCGGTGCTATTGCGGGTCGACAAAGTGGCGGCTTTTGAGCATTTCATCGACGTGGTGGATGTGTTGAAGGCCAAGCAATTTGCGGAAGTCTCCATCCAGACCGAGCACCCTCAGTGAAAGGTCATCTGACCGGGTTCGGCCTTTCCGCCTTGCTGCACGCGGCGCTGCTGCTGGCAGCACTGCCGGTGTTGCTGTGGCAGGATAAGCTAGGGTTGCCGGAAGAGCAGCCGATTAAACTATCGCTTGCCCAATTTCAGCCAGCGCCACCCGAACCAGCACCCCCTGAGCCGATAGCAACACCGCCGGTTGCGTCACCAAAGCCGCCACCACCCAAGTCTGTCGATAAGCCGAAGCCCGAGCCGGTAGTCAAACCCAAGCCTGTCAGCAAGCCTGTGCCGGTGAAAAAGCCTGAAGCAAAACCCAAGCCCAAGCCCAAGCCCAAGCCAGAAAAGCAGCGGGAACGGCCGAAACCCAGGTCAGAGCCTCAGCCCAAAGCCGCCCCTGCACCAGCCCCGCGAGTAGCTGCCCCGGTTGCAGTACCTGTGGCCGTACCCGCGCCACGGGCAACCCCGCGTGTAGCCGCCGCCGCGCCGAAGCCAGCCGCTGCTCCTGCGCCAACAGCAAATAATGCCGCCGCAGAAGCCGCTTACCGTCAGAAATTGCAAAGCCTGATTGCTGCCCGCAAGCAATACCCGCGCATGGCAGAAAAAGCCGAAGTGCAAGGCACTGTCACGGTGTCTTTCACGGTATTGCCAAATGGCACGATCAGCGGGGCAAGAGTCAGCCAGAGTTCCGGCAATGATTGGCTGGATAAAGCAGCGGTGCAGGCGGTCAATGCCACGTCTGGCGCTTTGCCGTTTCCCCCGCAAATCCACAAGGCTCGCTGGGATTTTGCGCTGAAAGTGAATTTCAAGCTGGATTGGTAAAATGCAGGCAAAAAAATACGGGCCGAAGCCCGTACCGGATCGCGCAACCTGAGGAGAGGTAGGTAAGTCTCAGGCAGCTTCACAAAGTGGATGACGCACGGTCTGTTTCACGGCGGCGGCGCGTTGCGCCCGTACCGGAATGATGTCCAGACCGATTTCATCATGATGTTGTAACAACCAGCGGCGGGCTTCGGGCGAAATGTGCTTGCCCACCACAAAGCCGGTAGCGCCATAATTGCGGCTCACCAAGGCTTGCAGCAACAGGCAACGCTTTTCACCCAGACCTTCCACACACGGCAGCAGCGACAGCTTTACCTGACGTGCAGAAGTGCATTTGACCTGATTACGCAGCTCACGCACTTGGTTGTGGAAGTCAGGGGCGGCTTCGTTAATGCCGATTTGTACCAGCAAACCGCCGCCGGTTTCAGTGTCGCTCAGCCATTCGCAAGCGCGGCGCAGGTCATCAGTATCCAGCGTTGGCGCAGCTTGCACGGCGATAATGCTGTTCCAGTCTTGCACGTTTTGGCGCAAGGCGGGGACGCTGAAGCGCAGGCTGTTGAAGGCTGGGTGGAGAATTTTCTGTAACGGCGTAACCGTGCCGCTGGCATACCAAGTATCCGCCGTGCGCTTGGCATCAAAGGCTTGCGCCAGGGTGGCAAGCTCGGCAGGCAGGCGGTAGAAACTGTCCACCGCGACTTCGGCAATGGCGCGGCGTTCCTGACCATCCACCAGTACGATGCGCCCGCTGAGCTGGGCTTCGCGTTTTTCCGCCGGGGTCAGGGCTAGTGCCAGTGGCAGCGGCCAGAGTGTGCCATTTGCCAGTCGGTTGTGGCGCAGTACGCTGCTGTGGTCGTCCTGATTCAGGTAGCCTGGCATGGGCGAAAATGCACCGTTCAGCAGCAATTCCAGCGTGCTGATTTCGTTGTGGTCGACAATTTTGTGCAGGATGCTCATGAGGTTTACCTCTAGTAATCTTTCAATGGAGACGATTATGGGGGAATGCATTCGGCATGAAAAACGCTATAATTCGATATGATTATCTTAAAAAGCGATAAAGCATGAAGCTGTTCCAATTACGCTTGCTTAAAACCTTGTTGAACAATGGCATGAATGTGTCGCGGGCGGCAGATCAGCATTACATTGTGCAATCTGCCGTCAGCCGCCAATTGGGGCTGCTGGAAGAAGAATTGGGGATGCAGCTTTTCGAGCGCAAGGGTAAGCGGCTGGTGGAACCAACTCCAGTGTGCAAAGCCATCGTGCAGGAACTCGACCGTATCGAGCAGTCGCTGGAAAACATCCGTGCGGTCGCTGACGATTTCCGCCTGCAAACCCGTGGTGAAATCCGCATCGCCACCACCCACACCCAAGCCAAGTATTTCCTGCCCGAAGTCATGCTGGAATTTCGCCAACGTTACCCCGATGTCGCTATTCATTTCCTGCAAGGTACGCCGGTGGAACTGGTGCGGATGCTGCACGACGGCAAGGCCGATATTGCGGTTTGCACCGAGGAGCTGGGCAACGATACCGCACTGGATAGCCGCAAATGTTACGACTGGAACCACGGGTTGGTGTTGCCGGATGGTCATCCCTTGAGCGACGGTAAGCTGAGTTTGCAGCGGATTGCGAAATACCCGGTACTGACCTACATTTTCGGGTTTACCGGACGCTCCAAAATTCATGATACTTTCCGCAATGCTGGGCTGCATCTGGATGTCACATTTGCCGCAACGGATACGGATGTGATTGTCAGTTATGTGCGGCTGGGGTTCGGCGCAGGCATTATTGCCAAGATGGCGTATTCGCATATCCACGACGACGATCTGGTGTTGCGCGATTTGTCGCACTTGTTCCCGGTTTCCACCACCCGCGTGGCGTGGCTGAAAAACAAGTACCTCAAGCAATACATCACGGAAATGGTGGACTTGCTGGTGGAGCAGGGGGAGAGCGAGGAGTGGTATGCGTAATACCCAAGGTTAAGCCAAACGGTTGTAACAGTTTGTTGGCGGTGTTGACGGAGGGGTTGGCATTACCCGCTTCAATGGCATGGATGGTTCGCGGCGCAACCCCGGTCAAGCGCGAATATTCCGGCACGGTCAGACGCAATCCGGTGCGTAACAGGCGGATGGCTTGTGCCAGTGGCATATCCGGCTGCTGTTTGACGGTATCCAGCAGGGCAATGCGTTGCTGAAGCTGCTCGATCGGGGAAAGGGGCGTGTAGCGTTTGTCCATCAGCGGCACTGCTCCAGTTGTTGAGCGGCATCACGGCAGGCGGGGGCAAAGCGTTCTACCGTTTGGGGTGGAATGGCCAAATGACGCATGAAATCAGGTAAGGCCAGCAGTAGCGGCGCTAATGCTGTGACGGCTTGCGTGATTGTCCTTGTTACCCAGCACAACATTGGCGATGTCGCGCTTCAGGTATTCGACGATTTCTGCCATTGGATTGGTTGCAGCACTGGCCAATGTGGCGCAGGCGGCATTGTGAGTGAGGCGTGCGCCAAAACCGCTGCATTGGCACAGTGCGTATAGGCTTTCCTGTGCATGGCGCTGTAATCCTGTCGGCGTTCGTTCGCGGTCAAAGCGCGGGATGAACAGGGCGCGTTCCTGTAGCTGAAGCTTGCCATGTACCCGCAAACCCAGAAAACGGGCGAGTTCCATCCACACTGCTTCCAGCGTCAGGATCTCATTCAGATGCGGATCTTGCCCGCGTGCAAACTTGACCAGCCAATGCTGTTTGGCTGCGTTATCAGGCAAGGTATGGTCGAGGAAAAATTGCCCGGAATGGTTTTCGGTCAGTAACAGTTTTGGCCATTCACCCTGCACCCCTCACTGGCCGGGTTTCATCATGGACTTGTTGCCCCAAGGCTATGGGCGGCAGGAATTGCTACGACAACTGGGACTGTCCGAACGTGCCGAAACCCGCGCAGACTGGGTATTACTCACTGCTGGGGCTGGCAACCCCATTGGTAATTGTCGGGTACGCGAAGCTCATGACTGGCTTCAGGTACGCAACCACAATCTCACCCCGCAAGGCTTTGCCCTCACAGACATTGCCCAACGCGGCGAAGGCTTTGCCGAACATTTGGCAACACACGGCCTATTTGTGGCAGGCTCTTCCGGGGTGTGCAAGGATTACATGGCCTATTTCCGCGTTATAATGCATGAATGCCTTGCAGGTAAAACTGCGTTATGATGCGCGGTATCGTCTCTTGAAAGGTTTCTGCATGAAATACGCATTACCCGCCAGCCTGCTTGCCCTGACCCTCGGCATGACCGGCTGCGACTCCTCCCCTCAACATCCCGAAGATCTGCCTTGGCAAGTCACCTTGTCGCCGGATGGCAACCCGCAAGTGTTCCATTTGGATGTGGGAACGGCGACGCTTAAAGATGTGATCGAGCGTTTCCACAGTTTTCCAGAAATGGCAGTATTTGCGCACGAAAGCGGTAAGCGCACGTTGGAAGCCTATTTTGGTACGCAGCGGGTGGGTTTGTTTGAGGCGAAGATTATTGCGGAAATGCAGGCCGATAGTCCGATGCTGGACAAGTTTCAACAGGAAAACACCAAGCGTGAGGGCATGGCAAGTGGGCAATGGAAGTACACCTTGTCCGAAGGTAATATCAAGGTTACGGATAGTTTGCGGATGGATAAGCTGATTTACATGCCGGTGATTGATTATGACCCCGATATTGTCATGGCGCGTTTTGGCGTACCGGATGAACGTTTGCCTTCCACGCAAGAATCGGTTGAATATTGGTTCTACCCAGCAAAAGGCTTGGCTATTCTCATGAATAGTGATGGCAAAGAAGTATTTTATTACGCTACCAAGCAACATTTTGCAGCACTCAAACAGGGCTTATTGGCAGCCAAATCGCCGAAGGATCAATATGACAAGTAATGCCCGCACCCTGCCGTGGTGGAAACAAAAGACCCTCGCCGAGATGAACGAAGCGGAATGGGAAAGCATTTGCGATAACTGCGCCAAATGCTGCTTGATCAAGCTGGAAGACGAGGAAGACAGCACGGTGTATTACACCGACGTTGCCTGCGATTTGCTGGATGGCACGACCTGCCAGTGCAAGGATTACGCGAACCGTGAAACGCTGGTCCCCGATTGCCTGCACCTGACGCCGGATAATCTGGATGAGTTGTACTGGATGCCGCCGAGTTGCGCCTACCGCCTGTTGCACGAAGGCAAAAACCTGCCGTCGTGGCACCATCTGGTCTCGGGTGACAGACAAAGCATTCACCGCATGAAACAATCAGTGATCGGGCGTTTCACTTACGCCGCCGAGGTTAATGAAGAAGATTGGGAGGAACGGGTCGTCACATGGCCGCTGAAGAAGAAAATGTAAGCCAACGCCTGGATAAGTGGTTGTGGGCAGCACGGTTTTTCAAGACTCGCCCACTGGCCGTTGAAGCGATTGACGGTGGGCATGTGCGGGTCAATGATGAGCGGGTAAAACCGGCACGCGCGATACGCCCCGGCGACAAGCTGCGCATCAAAAAAGGCTTTGAAACCTGGGTGGTGACGGTGTTGGGTGTGAACGAACACCGTCGCCCAGCTGCGGAAGCACGTTTGCTGTACGCAGAGTCCGAACATCACCGCGAAGAGCGTGAAGCCGTGATCGAAGAACGCCGTTTACATGGCGTGAATATTCAGGTGAAAAAGCCTGATAAGCGTGAGCGTCGTATGATCGAAAAATTCAAGCAGGAGTGGTGAGTTCTCACCCCTCCTATCTTCAGTCATACGAGCTGTCTAGAGACGATCTTTTGCGCGGAAGTCATGATGACAAGCCGCACAACTCTCTTTTACTTGCGTATAGGCTTGTTTGATTTGGTCGAGGTTGCCACCTTGAGCGACAGTCGCTAATTGGGCTGCGGCAACGATGAATGTTTCCTGAGCTTGCTTGAATGCCTCTGGCTTTTGCCAAACGGCTGGCAAAGCGCGGCTCGGTGCATAGTCGCTGCCGGGGGTGAAGTATTCCCAAGGTTGCGTGCTGAGTTCTTTGAGCTTTTCAGCATTTTTCAGAAATTCTTTAGGGGAATAAGGCTCTCGGTCACGCACCATTAGCCCCATTGCTTCAAGGGTGCGTAAGTTTTCTTTGAAAATAGCTTCGCGTTTAGTGACGGGTTGCCCCGGATGAGTGTCTTCCTTTTCGCCACAGGCACTGAGTAAAGTCAGGCAGAAAATGGCTAGCAGTGAGGTTTTGAAGACGTCATATTTAGAAGAAACCATAATACCCTTCGCAAGTTTGGCCAGAAATTCAGATTAAAGTGCAGGTATTCTGTGCGCTTCCATCAAAATTAGCAAATGCTTATGAATGAGTATAAACTGGCGGAAACACTAAGAGGTATTCCGCTATGAACGCACGCATCACTGTATTTACCGCGCTCGCCTTATTGGCAGGCAACGCCTTCGCTGATTTTTTCGATGGCTTTGATATGGGCAATTTTTTCAGCAATAACCGCCAGGAACAATCCCGCCAAGCCAGCGCCGCTGGACAGACCTACGGTAATGGCACTAGCAATGGCCAAGGCCATTCACGCGGGCGCGGTGAAGCCGATATTAATATGGACTTCGATCTGAATTTTCGTGCCAAAGGCTTCACCATGCTGGATGGCAATAGCCGGGCGCAGAGCCGTGGCGATGTTGCCCAGTACCAAAACCGCCAGTTCAATGCTTATGGGACGGGTTATAACACGGCCAACAGTTGGGTGAATGCTTCACCTTATGGCTATGCTTACCCTTACAGCTATTACCCGTATTACGCGCCTTATGCACAGCAACCTTACCCACAGGCTTATCAATTGCAGCAGTACTATCCACAAGCCTACTACCTGCCGCCTGCTCGATAGGTTATAGTCATAGGCAATATAAAAAGGCTACTGAAAGGAATATCTTATGCCCCTGTTGCGCCCGCTTGCTTGGCTGTTGGGTTTAGTGCTGCTGATTGTGGCGTTGATTGCTGTGTTCGCACTGACGTTTGACGCTAACCGCTATAAACCTGAAATGACTGCCTTGGTCAAGGAACAGACCGGGCGTGATCTTACCCTTAACGGCGATATTAACCTGTCATTTTACCCTGACATCGCTTTGCAACTGGGTGAAGTAGCATTGGGTAATGCCAAAGGGTTCACCGCCGAAAATTTCGCGGAAGCCAAAGATGCACGGGTAACGGTACAATTTTTGCCGTTATTGGAACAGCAGCTCAAAGTCAATCAGGTTCACCTGCAAGGCTTGAAACTTAACCTGCACCGTGCCAAAGACGGCAAAACCAACTGGCAAGACTTGCTACCGGAAGATTCACCCCATGCGACTGCGGGTGCAGGTGAAGCCATGACCAGTTTGTTGGGTGGCTTGGTAGTGACTGGGGTGAGTGTGACCGATTCAGAAGTGAACTGGCGTGATGAGCAGCTAGATAAAACCCTGACGCTTGCCCCCCTTAATCTGAAAACGGGTATGTTCACCCCCGGTGACCCGGTCGACATCAGCCTTAATACCAACCTCAAGCAAAATCAGCCAGCGCTGGATGTCGACCTTCAATTGACGACGACGGCGCAACTGGATGAGAACAAAAATGACTTTTCCCTGACCAAGCTGACCATGCAGGCGCAACTACCCGGTACGTTGGATGCGAGCATTGTCGGCAATTTGCAAGGCAAGCTGGACAAGGAACAAGCCAGCATCCCCGATTTGCAGGCAGATATTAACCTCCCCGGCCAAGGCAAGCTCAAACTGAGTGGTAAGCTGGATGCAAATCTGGCGAAGGAGTTGCTAAAACTGGGCGATATGCGGCTTCAGGCAGACTTGCAAGGTGGCGCATTGCCAGTCACAAGCCTTGCTGCCACGGCTGCTGGTGACTTGAGCTTGCAAATGAGTCAGCAACAACTGGACATTACCGGGTTGAAACTGGGCGCGGATGTAAAAGCGGAACAAGTTCCCGGCGGGCAGTTGCAGCAACAAGCCAGCGGCAAACTCAGCCTGAATCTGGAGAGTGGCAAAGGCTTGCTGGACTTGTCGAAAGTGCAGTTCAAAACGGCTGATCAGCAACTGGATGGCAGCCTACAAGTCCGCGACCCGCTGTTACCCGCCCGCGTGGTGGAGGGTAAGTTCAAGGCTGATCAGTTCAGTTACCCGCCTTTTGCTTTGCAGCAAGCCAAACTCAATGTTTTCATGGAAAATGGCCAAGTCAAGCTGACCCCTAGCGGCAAGCTGTTTCAGGGGGCGTATCAGGGAACCATCAACATTGATACGTTGCTAACACCGATGGTGGTACGCAGCGAACACAAGGTGCAAAAACTGCGGACAGAAGAACTGTTATTTGCCCTCACCGATGACCGTTTGGTGACGGGGGCGCTGGATATGACCGCAAAACTGGATTCCGTGGCTGGGGATGCGAAAGTTTTCAAGCAAAACCTCAATGGCACGCTTGATCTGGAATTGAACGACGGCAGCATCCGCGACGCCAATTTTGCCCAAAAAACCAAGGAAGTCGTCAAGCTGTTCGAGAAAGAAAGCGTCAACGAGATGGGTGAAAAAGAGGTGGCCTTCACCAAGCTGGCGGGGCAGTGGCAAGTACAACAGGGCGTATTCCATACCGAGGAAAATACCTTGGTTGCGCCGCATTTTCAGATTAAAGGCAATGGCGATGTGAATATCGTCGACGAATCATTGGATTTCAAACTGCGTGTCGGCGAGAAACCCAAAGCTGACAAGCCGCAAGGGTTGTTTGCTCCGCTGCATATTTTCGGCGCGTGGAAAAAGCCCAGTTACGAGCTGGAGCTGGATGTGTTGCTCAAGGAAATGGCCGATCAGGAAATTGAGAAGCAAAAAGCCCAGCTTAAAGGTAAGTTTGATGCTGAGAAGCAAAAGCAGATCGATGCACTTCAACAAAAGCGTGATGAAATTGCCGACCGCCTGAAAAGTGAAGTGCAGGGTGAACAGAATAAGCTGGAAGATGCGCTGAAGAATAAACTGAAAAGTTTGTTCTGATGCTGGTGGTGGACTATTTCAAGGGCGACCGCCAGTCGCCCCTACAGCGAAGGTTTTGTAGGGGCGTATTGCATACGCCCTCTTCATGGCTATTTCGCCTAGATCACGCTAACAAATACTTTCGCATCCATGACCTTGGGAACCAAACGCCCGCTTTTGCCGGGTAACATCAGCACTACTGCCCGGTTATGTGCTTCCCCGTAACTGACATGCAGTGGCTTGTCGTTGCCGTAGAAATACAGGCGGTCAAACGGGGTGTTCTGGACGATCCATTGCGCCACTTCTCCTGCCGGGAATGTGTTTGGCGAGTTCAGGGGAACAAAAGCCGTAGGTCAATTCAATCCCGCCGAAATAATCCATCACCGGGTCAATGACTTGCAGGGCTAATGCGGCCAATCTGATAAAAAAGCATGTGAGTGAGACTTAGCCATCTGTGGGTTTAGTGATCATGCAGAAACGCGCCGCGCTGTCCTCATCAAAGCATTTGCGCTGCAAAATGAGCCGCAAGATAGCATATAATCTGCGCAACAAAACGATACTGGGCTACCTTAATGAACGCGAAAGAATTCCTCACCCGCATCAATGCTTTAAATGTCTGGAAAAAAGGCGACCAACGCGCCCCGCACAAGCCATTGTTGCTGTTAGTGGCTTTAGCGCGTATCCATACCGATTTATCGCGTTTAATTCTCTTTGATCAGATCGAAACAAAACTTACGCAATTATTGCAAGACTTTGGCCCCAGTCGTGCCAGCTATTACCCCGAACTACCGTTCTGGCATTTGCAGTCTGATCTCATTTGGGAAATGCCGCGTGCTACGGGCGTTTTGACTGCATCTGGCAGCATCAGCAAAAAGTATTTGCGCGATAACCACATTGAAGCAGGCTTTACCCAAGACGCCTACGATCTATTAAAAGCCAATCCAGAACTACTGCAACAGGTGGCCATGCAATTGCTGGAAGACAACTTTCCACCGTCTGTGCATCAGGATATTCTCGATGAAGTGGGGCTAGATTTTGAAGCCATTGCTCAAACATCCCATCAAAGGCGGGCAAAGCGTGACCCGACGTTCCGCCGCCGTGTGCTGGAGGCTTACGATTACCGCTGCGCCATTTGCAGTTTCAGTGTGCGCATGGAAAACACCCCGATTGCGCTGGAAGCTGCCCACATCAAATGGTTTCAGGCGGGTGGCCCGGATATTGAAAGCAATGGGCTGGCTTTGTGTTCCTTGCACCATAAACTGCTGGATCGTGGCGCTTTAGCCATTTCAAACGAACACAAAATCGTGGTGTCGGAAAAAGCCAACGGGCACGGTGGTTTTCAGGAATGGGTGTTGAATTTCGACGGTAAACCGTTGCTCAAACCGCGTAATACGCAGTACACGCCGAAAACGGAATTTACCGATTGGCACATCCGAGAAGTGTTTCAGGGTAAGTATGGCTAATCCCAATACACCGCCTTTTCCGGCAACAGTTTCAGACTTTGGCGTATACTCAATTATCTTGAGACGATACGAAAACACTATTTAATTGCCAATCAGGTGGTTACATGACAACAGAAAACTTGCTGCAACGCATCACTGTAGAGCCTGGGAAATGTGGTGGTCGCCCTTGTGTCCGTGGGCTGCGCATTCGCGTGCAAGATGTGCTTGGAATGCTGGCGGAAGGGATGGAAACCAAGGAAATTCTGGAAGATTACCCCTATTTGGAACAAGCCGACATCCGTGCCGTGCTGATGTATGCCGCCCGCCAGTTTGATCATCCCGTTTTGCAGGCAGCCTGATGCGTTTTGTCGTTGATGCCCAACTACCACCTGCACTAGCGCGTTTTCTTGCAAGTTTGGGGGAGGAAGCGATTCATCAGTCGTGCGCGAGATACCCCTGCCTTTAGGCATGGGTAGGGATAGCGCGTCGGCGACAGCCGACCCTCTTCTCGCTCCTCCGTTTGGTTTGCTATTTTCGGTTGTTGACTCTTCACGAAATATACGATATTTTGTGAATAATGAAAACTAAACGCGCCTACCAATTCCGATTCTACCCAGACCAACAACAAGAAACGTTGCTGGCTCAGACGTTCGGTTGTGTGCGCTACGTTTACAACAGCATCTTGCGTTACCGCACGGATGCCTACTATCAGGCTCAGGAAAAAGTTGGGTACACGAAAGCGAGTTCCCAACTGACTGCC
>NZ_JHYQ01000040.1 GCF_000621325.1 Thiothrix lacustris DSM 21227
TCAATGGACTTGCCCTGTTTGCGGTGCAGTCCATGACCGTGACGTAAACGCCGCCAAGAATTTGCAAGAATACGCCGTGAGTTACACGGTGTCTGCCTGTGGAGGGGAAGGCGCTGGCTCTCGGTGTAAGCCGAAAGCGAAACCAGCCCCCGTGAAGCAGGAATTCAACACCATGACTACTTTTAGCTAGCTATAGGTATATTTGGGTAGGTTTGAAATAACGGGTCGTCGAAGCTTTCACGCAGCAGTTCACCTTTGGGGGTATAACCTTGCCCCTGCAACATCATACCGCCACGCGCCGTCAGTACTTTATTCACGGTCGGTTCGTGCCGAGTCAAGGTATTACTCTTGTCGGTGAATAGGGTAGTGATCGACCCCAGAGTTTCCACTGCCGCCAGTTTGCGCACCATGACGTGCCGTTTTGCCAGCCGGTGCATACTGATGCCGAGGATAAGCGCAAACAGGGCAGGCAAGCCTTCGGGAACAGCGGCAACAGCGAGGCTAGCGATGGATTGCAACAAGCCACCAAGCGTATGCCCCTCCATGCCCGGTGTCAGCAGGCCAAAACCAAACACCAGTGCCGCCGCTGATAACAGTACGATGGCCACGCCATTGATCAACCATTTCAACTCTTTGCTGAGCGGGGTAATGTATGAATCGTTGTCTTCCAGAAAAGTATTGATGCTGCCTAATTCAGTATAAGCACCGGTCGCGACCACCAAGGCGCGTGCCTGACCATCAAGTACCACTGTACCGGCATAGGCCATGTTGCTGCGATCCACCAGTGGCATGTCTGCATCCAGTGATGCGGAGTTTTTCAGTATTGGAGACGAATAGCCAAGCAATACCGCTTCATCCACTTGCAAGCCAGCGGTTGATAACAAGCGGAGATCTGCCGGAACCTGATCGCCTGCCTGTAACAACACCACATCACCGGGCGTTAGTTGTTCAGCGGAAATCGTCTCGGTTTTGCCGTCACGTACCACCTGTGCCGTCGGCGACAGCAACCCGTGCATGGCTTCCAGTGCTTTTCGTGCACGCCCTTCCTGCGCCAAGCCAGATAACGCGCTGATCAGGATGACCGCCAGAATAAGTACGGTATCCAGCCAAAGCTGCATGACGCCTGTCAGCATGGCTGCAACTAACAGAATGTAGATAAAGCGGTCATTGAATTGGCGCAAAAAGCGGGCGACCAGATTATTCTTGTTGGCGAAGTCCAAACGATTATAGCCATGGGTTTTTAGCCGTTTGGCGGCTTCTTCATGACTTAGGCCGTGAGGTTGGCTCTCGGATAATCTGAGCGCCTCCTCTGTATCCACGCCATGCCAGTTAATGGTTCTGCCGTGTTCTTCTTCATGGGGCATGACTACACTCCTAATTAACAGTGACTTCATGAAACAGTTTTCTTATTTCCTACTAAAAAACTAGGAATTACCTGAAATAGTAGAAGTAGCCTTGTCTGCTTTCAATAAACCCTGCTGTTTTGGGGTAGGCTTAGCCTGAGGGCTGACAACCCAATTGCGCTGAAATCGCCTGCCCCGCCGCTTTCACCGCATCCACCCATGCCAGTTGCCGCCGTTCCATCGGCGCGGATACTGACAAACCTGCCACTGCCCGCCCGGTGCTGTCGTGAATCAGCACGCCGATACAACCCACGCCGATTTCGGCTTCCTCATTATCCAGCGCGTAACCTTGTTGTGAGGCTTCGCGGCATTCATGCAGCAATTGCGGCAAGGTCGACAGCGTATTGCGGGTGTACGCGGGCAAATTGGTGCGTTGCGCATAACTGCGGATGTCGTCTTCGCTGCCCGTCCCCAGCATCAGTTTTCCGACGGCGGTGACGTGTAAGGGCGCACGACTGCCCACCACTTGTTGCACATGCATCATGCGATTAGGAGTAGCTTTTTCGAGGTAAATCACCACATCGCCCTCGCGCAAGGTCAGATTGACCGATTCGTTGAGTTGGTCGCGCAAGGCTTCCATGTAAGGCAAAGCCACCGAGCGCAAGTCAATCTTGTTGTGCAAACGTACCCCGAGTTGCAGCAAGTGAATTCCCAGCCAGTAACGGCCTGAAGAGTCACGTTCCACAAAGCGATTGTCGATCAGCGAACTAAGAATGCGGTGCGCCGTGGAGGTGTGCAACCCCGTTTCAGCACTGAGGATTTTCAAGTTGACGGGTTCCGGGTAACGGGCGATAGCATCGAGCAACGCAGCGGCGCGGTCGATGACTTGAATACGATTGGTGTCGGTTTCTGATTTCATGGCTGAAGTATAGCGCCATTTCTCACAATGTGGAAATCAATAAGAACAAATACCATATTGTGAATTTACCAATATGAAAACAATCACTTAACGTAAACGACATAGCATATTCTCACATTGTGGGATTCATCCTGTATTGCGGTAAAAAAGCATATCCCCTACTGTTGAGGCATACCAATATTTCAGGAGACACGGACATGACAGCACCCAGCACCAACACTAGCAATAACACCCCGGCGTTCTGCGAAGGCATCCTGCATTTCGGGGCAGAAGCGCCCGATTTCGCGACCTTAGCCAGCAGCCCGGCGATTGCAGAAGGCCAGTCAGCCATTGCCAGCATCGACGACAAGGCCGTTTTCCAGTGCCGCATGATCGTTGATGCGCTGCGTTATGCGACCTTGCAGCTTTGTGCTTCCAAGGAATCCGGGCATCCGGGCGGTTTCGCCAGTTCTGCCGATGCTTACGCGGCGCTGGTCATGTTGGGGCACACCAATATCGTCACGGAAGTGGGGCATCATGCGCCGGGTTTCTACAGCGCGATGTTCCTCGATGGCTCGCTGGAAGACATGGGCATCAGCACCATGACGGATTTGCAGGCGCGTTTCCGTGAGCGTGATGGTTTGCTGGGGCATTTGTCTGGCGCGATTCCGGGCTTGCTCGCACCAGCGGGTCCTTTGGGTCAGGGGCAACATTTTGCGATGGCGGGCGCTTACCTCAACCGTGACAAGCTGTTCCCTTGCACTATTGGTGATGGCGGTTTGGGCGAACCGTATATCTTGTCGGCGTTCAAGCATTTCCACACCAGCTACCCGGATGTCACCAACTTCCTGCCGGTGCTGGTTTGGAACGGTTTCAGTCAGGAACACCATTCGATGGTGTCGCTGATGGATAACCAGCAAATGACCAACTACTGGACAGCACATGATTTCGGCAATGTTGTGCTGATCGACGCGAAAGAGTTCGACGACGCCGGGCAGAGTGGCGCGTATGTTGACAGCACCCTATTCAGCGATGCAGCACGTACTGCCTTCACCCGTGCGATTATGGAAGGTGCGAAAACGGCCGCCGATTCCGCCATGAATGGCACGATGTCCGTGCTCATCATCAAGCAGCTCAAAGGCGCTGGCGTGCATGTTCACGGGGCGAAATCGCATAACCTGTACCCCGGCGACAATCCGCAAAAAGACACTATCGCGGCTGCCTTGCAACGTGGCGCACTCGCCCCGCAAGCGTGGGAACTGGTTCGTACCAATATGCAACGCGCCGGGGGTGGCTCCGCCAGCCGCACGGTTGTCACCGAGTTTGAACGCCAAGGCGCTGACATCGGCAAGCTGCCCATGCAGGATTTCGCCGTCGGTGAAAAAGCCGTTCCCGCTACCGCGATGGGGAAAATGGTGGCCGAACTCGGCAAGCGTGACCCGTATTTCGTCGTCACCAATGCGGATGGCAACGAAGCTTCCAACATGAAAGTCATCAATGATGTGCTGAAAATCCGTCACCCGACCGAAGACGCGCTTTATAACCAAAGCCCCACCGGGCAAGTTTACGAGCCGCTCAACGAAGACGCTTGCGCTGGGTTCGCCGCAGGTCTGGCGTTGTTCGGCGGGCGTTCGCTGTGGTTATCGTATGAAAGTTTCGCCATTAACGGCTGGCCGATCATCCAGACCGTCGGGCAGGCAATGGCAGAATTACGTCGCAAAACCCCGGCGGTTGTCACCATGTTCACCGCAGGCGCGTTGGAGCAAGGCCGTAACGGCTGGACGCACCAGCGCCCCGAAATCGAAAACTACATCGGCGGGCAAGTACGCAATGGCAACGTTTACCTGCTGTACCCGGCGGATGCCAATATGATTCAGGCGGCCTACGGTTGGGCAGTTGATCAGGTAAACAAAAACATCAGCATCATTGCCTCCAAGTCGCCACTGACGGTTTACACCACGCCCGCGCAGGCAAAATCAGCGATCGAGCAAGGCGCTGTGACCCTGTATGAATCGCGGGACAGCAGTTGGGAAACCATTGTATTTGCCGTCACTGGCGACATGATTTACCAGCCAGTCTTTGAAGCAAAAGACAAGCTGGAAGCCTCAGGCTACCGGGTACGCATTGTTTGCGTTGCCAACCCGCGCCGCTTGTATCGCCCGTCCGACGTAGCCTGGCAACATGCCTCAGAAGCCGATGGCAAGTTCATGAGTGATGCCGACTTCCAGCGCCTGTTTGACGGTGATGCACTGATCTGCGTCAGCGGTGGCGGCACGATTGCGCTGGAGCCGGTCATGTTGCGCAGCCGTGCGCCGAGCCGTGACCTGTTCGGCTGGCAACGTGGCGAAACCACCGCCAGCGCCAACGAACTCATGGCCTACAACGGCATTACCGCTGACAAATTGGCAGCGTGTGCGCTGGGCATGGTTGACAGCAACACAGCGGCAACAAGCGAGGCGGCATGAATACCCAAACCAAAATCATTGCCATCGACGATGACCCAACCGGCTCGCAGACCGTGCATTCGTGCCTGCTGCTGACCCGCTGGGATGTGGCAACACTGCTGGAAGCCTTGCAGGACGCTTCCCCGCTGTTCTTCGTGCTCAGCAATACGCGCGGCATGGATGCGAGTAGCGCCGCAGCGGTTACGCGGGAAATTTGCGTGAATTTGCGCGAAGCACTGGTGCAGGCGGCGCAACAGGGTATGCACATCCAGCCAGTGGTGGTCAGCCGTTCCGATTCCACCTTGCGCGGGCATTACCCGGTGGAAACTGATGTGATCGCCGAGGAGCTGGGGCCGTTTGATGCGCATTTTCTGGTGCCAGCATTCTTTGAGGGTGGGCGCATTACCCGCGACGCTACGCATTACCTGTTAGTGGATGGCGAAGCTGTGCCCGTGCATGAAACCGAGTTTGCCAACGATTCGGTATTCGGTTTCAGCACGGCGTTTTTGCCGGATTACGTGGCGGAAAAGACTGGCGGAAATATTCCGGCAAGCGCAGTCGAACGCTTCAGTCTGGCGGATGTGCGCGGTGACATTGGCGGACGTTTGCAGGCATTGCACGGCAATGCTTGCGGGGTGGTGGATGCGGAACAGCAAGCCGATCTCGACAGTTTTGCCCGGCAGGTGTTAGCGGCGGCGCAGACCGGCAAGCGTTTCCTGTTCCGTAGTGCTGCCAGTTTATTGACTGCGTTTGCAGGGTTGCCGCCACAACCCGTTGCAGCGGCGGATATGGCGCAGTTTGTGCGTAATGGCAAAGCGGGCGTGGTGTTGATGGGTTCGCACGTCGGCAAGTCAACCTTGCAGTTGCAGTATTTGCTGGAACATTCCGACGTATTGCCGATTCATATCGACCTTGATCGGCTAGTGGCGGATGAAGAAGAGTTGTTTAGCGCGATTCAAGGGCAGTTGCAGGCAGCCAGCCGCAAGAATCGTGGGGTGGTGCTGTATACCAGCCGGGGCGAAAAGCAGTTTGCAACCAAGGCGGAACGGCTGGCATTTGGTGATCGGGTAGCGGCGTTTTTGGTGCGGTTGACGCAGAACTTGCCGGAGGACATTGGCTTTTTGATCAGCAAAGGTGGGATTACTTCCAACGATACCTTGAGCAAGGGGCTAGCATTGCGTACTGCACGGGTGTTGGGGCAGATTCGTGCCGGGTGTTCGGTGGTGCGTTGCCCGGCGGATCATGCACGTTTTCCCAATCTGCCGGTGGTGATTTTCCCCGGCAATGTGGGGGGCGACGAGGCGTTGGCGGAAGCTTATTCGATACTGACTAAGGGATAAACCGATTCAAACCAATTACCCTATACTTGCCCTGTTATTATTCCATAGTATGATTCCGGTTTTACCCCATTCAGTAGAGAACTTTGACGCATGACAGTGAAATCCTTCCACCCGCCCGTCCGTACCCTTATGGGGCCTGGCCCTTCCGATGTCAGCCCACGTGTATTGGGCGCGATGGCTCGCCCAACCGTGGGGCATCTTGACCCGGCATTCGTCAATATGATGGATGAAGTGAAGGCGATGCTGCAATACGCTTTCCAGACCAAAAACGAGCTGACGATGGCGGTGTCTGCCCCCGGTTCGGCGGGGATGGAGACTTGTTTCGTCAATCTGGTCGAGCCGGGTGACAAGGTAATCGTTTGCCAAAACGGTGTATTCGGCGGGCGTATGAAGGAAAACGTTGAGCGTTGCGGCGCAACCCCGATCATGGTGATGGATGACTGGGGCAAGCCGGTTGACCCTAACAAGGTTGAAGCGGCGCTGAAGGCCAATCCTGATGCCAAAGTGGTAGCGTTCGTCCACGCGGAAACCTCCACGGGTGCACAATCCGACGCGCAAACGTTGGTCAAGCTGGCGCACGATCACGACTGCCTGACCATTGTGGATGCGGTGACGTCTTTAGCCGGTACGCCACTGAAAATGGATGAGTGGGGAATCGACGCGATCTATTCCGGCACGCAAAAATGCTTGTCGTGCGTCCCCGGCATTTCCCCGGTGAGCTTCGGCGACCGTGCGATTGAACGCATCAAAAACCGCAAAACCACCGTGCAAAGCTGGTTCATGGACATGAATCTGGTCATGGCTTACTGGGGTGGCACGGGTAAACGCGCTTACCACCACACCGCAGCGGTCAACACGCTGTACGCCCTACACGAATCGTTGGTGATGTTGCAGGAAGAAGGCTTGGAAAATTCCTGGGCGCGTCATGCGCGTAACCATCAAGCCCTGAAAGCGGGTATCGAAGCAATGGGCTTGCGTTTCGTGGTGGATGAGCCTTACCGCTTGCCACAACTGAACTCCGTCACCCTGCCAGAAGGCGTGGATGAAGCGGCGGTACGCACTGCCCTGTTGAACGATTACAGTCTGGAAATCGGCGCAGGCTTGGGTGCATTGGCAGGCAAAATCTGGCGTATCGGCCTGATGGGCTTTGCTAGCAATGAAAAGAACGTACTGAATTGTTTGGGTGCACTGGATGCGGTGCTGTCCGGGATGAATGCGCAGATTAATAGTGGAGTCGCAGTTCGGGCGGCGAAACAACACTTCGCGAAATAACATCATGAAAAGGGCGACCTGAGGTCGCCCTTCTGGGGAAAGGCTATTTATAGTGCTTTCCCTATAAACAACTACACTTAAGCTCTAAATGCCTCATCAATAGCCTCGTCCAATGCTCCCCTCTTTACCCAAGGCAAGACGCACATCATGTTTCAGGGTTGCCCGCCCCTGTTCAATGGGGTTGTAGTCTTTTCATTGAAGCGCATTATGGTGAACCCATTTCCTATCGTGACCTGCATCAATGGCTACAACCCCATTGAACAATGTTGGGTATTACCAATCAAATGTTCATTATTCAATCAACAGACTAATCAAGACGCAGTGAAATTTTGTCTAAAAAGCATCGTATTAATCAGCAACCAAAGTACTGAACGTCTACGGTGTTTACGTTATGATAAGTAGCTTCTGCCACTCTTTCCGGCATGATTAAAGGAGGATAACACTATGTTACTTACATCCGACCACGACATTATTCAGAGGAGAGAATGGTGTTGCTATGTGATGCGGTGAAAGGTGAATTGCTGCTCGGTGCTTATATTACATACAGCACTGATGAATTCAAGCGTGTACCCGATTTGCGACTGGAAGATTGGGAACCGTAGTACTACAAAGGAAGCCTCATATGCTACTAACATTTTCCCGCGCCGTTGACACCGTCAACCGCTGGTTTGGGCAACTTGCCAATGTACTGATATTGCTAGCCTGTGTGGTCAGTGCTGGCAATGCCCTACTCCGCTACGGCCTTGACCTCAGCAATAACTGGCCACTGGAATTGCAGTGGTATCTGTTTGGTGCAGCCGTGATGCTAGGCACGTCTTACACGCTTCAGCAAAATGGGCATGTGCGCGTCGACATCATTTACGGCAATGTCTCCGATCGCGCCCGCTTGTGGATCGACATTTTCGGGCTGGTGGTTTTCCTGCTACCTGCCTGCGCCTTATTCGCATGGCTGTCATGGAGCACGCTATTTTTACCCTCGTGGGACATTCTGGAACACTCCAGCAATTCCGGTGGCTTACCCCGTTACCCGATCAAATTCATCCTGCCGCTGGGCTTTTTCATGCTGGTATTGCAAGGCTTGTCGGAACTGGTGAAACGCTTCGCCGCACTCAAAGGCGATATTCAGCTTGATACCCATTACGAGAGGCCAGAGCAATGATTACACTGGAAATGATGCCGCTGCTAATGTTCGGCGGGCTGGTTTTATTCATGCTGGTCGGTTTCCCCGTCGCGTTTTCACTGATGGCGGTCGGGCTATTTTTTGGCTTCATTTCGATTGAAATGGGCTTTTTCACGCTGTCGTTTTTGCAAGCGATTCCGCAGCGGATTTTTGGTAGCGTCATCGCAAATGAATTGCTATTGGCGATACCGTTTTTCACCTTTATGGGTGCGGTGCTGGAACGCAGCCGTCTCGCCGAAGACATGCTCGATTCGATGGGGCAATTGTTCGGGCGCGTGCGCGGCGGCTTAGGCTATTCGGTGATACTGGTGAGCTTCGTACTGGGTGCGATTACTGGCACGGTGGCGGCGCAGGTGATTGCTATGGCGATGATTTCACTGCCGGTGATGATGCGTTACGGTTACAACATGCGTTACACCACCGGGGTGCTGGCAGCGTCGGGGACGATTGCGCAGATTGTGCCGCCATCCTTGGTGCTGATTATCCTTGCCGACCAGTTGAAAACACCGACGGCGAGTGCGGATGTGGGCAGCATGTATCTGGGCGCGTGGATTCCAGCGCTCATGCAAATCAGCCTGTTCATGCTCTACACGTTTTTCCTTACCCGCATTAAACCGGCTTGGTTGCCGGGGATTCCTGAAAGCGAGATTACCCTGAAGGGTTCTGCACTGTGGAAAAAAGCCTTGCACGGCATTATCCCCACCGCCGTACTGATTTTTCTGGTGTTGGGGACAATCATGCTGGGCATTGCCACCCCGACGGAATCGGGCGCGATGGGTGCAATGGGTGCGGTATTTTTGGCCTTCATGCGTCGCCAACAACTCGGTGGCACCACAGAATGGTGGAGCCTGATGAAACAGGCTTACAAAAATACTGCACGTATTACCTCGATGGTGGTGTTCATCCTGATTGGCGCAACCACGTTTTCGGTAGTGTTTCAGGGCGTGGATGGTGGTCACTGGGTCGAAAGTCTGTTCTCGGATTTACCCGGTGGCTGGATGAGTTTCATGCTGATCGTCAACCTGTTCATATTCTTCCTCGCGTTCTTCCTCGACTTTTTTGAGATTGTGTTCATCCTCGTGCCTTTGCTTGCACCTGTCGCGCAGAAGATTCTCACGCCCGTATTGCTGGCGAGTTTCGGCGGCAATGAACAGGCCGCTGCGACTGGGGCATTAATCTGGTTCGGGATTACTTTGAGTGTGAATATCCAGACCTCGTTCATGCATCCACCGTTCGGGTTTGCACTGTTCTATTTGCGTGGGGTTGCACCGAAAGAGGTGAAAAGCAGCGACATTTACTGGGGTGCGTTGCCGTGGGTAGGTTTGCAAATGCTCATGACGCTGATCGTGATGTTCTCGCCGGGTTTGGTGACTGCGTTGATGGATAAGAGTCATGCGGCTATTCCACAAGGGCAAGAAATCAATTTCCAGATGGAAAGCAATAAACCAGCGGCAAGTTCAGGGTCGGGCAGTAATGAATTGCAGTTCAGTCTAGATGGCCAAGCTCCGGCAAAAACGCCAGAGCCTGTAAAGAAGGACAGTAACGAGCTGAATTTCCAGTTAGATAAATAACTTACTCACCAAGCAACGGGACGGGGGACACGATCATCCCGTCCTCATCCGAGTACAGGTATTGACCGGGTGTGAAAGTCACATCGTGGAAACGCACTACTTCATTACGCAACCCTACGCCACGTTTGACGCTTTTCAGTGGCAGTGTACCGAGGGCTTTGACACCAATATCCATCTGCCCAATATCCACGGAATCGCGGATCAGACCGAAAACGACGATGCCGTTCCAGCCGTTTTTCACCGCTTTTTCAGCCAGCATGTCGCCCAATAGTGCGCAACGGGTAGAACCGCCGCCATCCACCACCAGCACTTTGCCTTTGCCGTCTTCGGCAACCAGCTCACGTACCAATGAGTTGTCTTCGTAAATCTTGATCGTAACGATTTCACCAGAGAATTTGCTGCGACCACCGTAGTTGTTGAAACCCGGTTGTACCACTTGTACTGGCTTGTCTTCGTTGTCGTCGAGCAGGTCGGCTGTTTTGAATGTCATCATGAATCTCCTTGCAATGGCTGAAATTAAAAAGCCCGACGTGTTAGCGCCGGGCTTTTCCAGATTACTTATTCAAACCGTAAAGTCCGAATAGCAAATCTTAGTGGAATTGCTCTTCTTCAGTAGAGCCAGTCAACGCTGTTACGGATGAAGAACCACCCTGGATAACAGTGGTAACGTCATCGAAGTAACCAACGCCAACTTCTTGCTGGTGAGAAACGAAGGTGTAGCCTTCTTCACGCGCCGCAAACTCAGGTTCTTGAACCATGTTGACGTAGTGCTTCATGCCTTCGCCGCGTGCGTAAGCGTGTGCGAACTTGAAGGTGTTGTACCAGTTGACGTGGATACCCGCCAAGGTGATGAACTGGTATTTGTAACCCAGCGCAGACAAATCTTCTTGGAAAGAAGCGATTTGTGAGTCAGTCAGGTTTTTCTTCCAGTTGAAAGAAGGTGAGCAGTTGTAAGACAACAGTTGGCCTGGGCAAGCAGCTTGAACTGCTTGAGCGAATTCACGCGCAAAGCCAAGGTCAGGCTTGCCGGTTTCACACCACACCATGTCAGCGTAAGGTGCGTAAGCAACGCCACGGCTGATGGACTGTTCCAGACCGTTCTTAACGCGGTAGAAACCTTCAGCAGTACGCTCGCCAGTCAGGAACGGCTGGTCGTTTGCATCGTGGTTAGAAGTGATCAGGTTAGCCGCTTCTGCGTCAGTACGTGCCAAGATAACGGTAGGAACGCCCATAACGTCAGCCGCGAAACGTGCAGAAATCAGCTTTTCAACTGCTTCAGAAGTTGGAACCAATACTTTGCCGCCCATGTGGCCGCATTTTTTCACTGCTGCCAATTGGTCTTCAAAGTGAACACCAGCCGCGCCTGCGGTGATCATGTTCTTCATCAGTTCGAAAGCGTTCAGCACGCCGCCGAAACCTGCTTCTGCGTCAGCAACGATAGGCAGGAAGTAGTCCAGACCGCCTTCGTCAGTTGGGCTGATGCCACGACCCCATTGGATCTCGTCAGCACGCTTGAAGGTGTTGTTGATACGACGAACCATGGTGGGTACGGAATCGTATGCATACAAAGATTGGTCAGGGTACATGGTTTCTGAGGTATTGCCGTCAGCAGCAACCTGCCAGCCGGACAGGTAAACAGCTTCCAAACCCGCTTTGGCTTGTTGCATCGCTTGACCTGCGCTGATTGCGCCGAAAGCGTTTACATAGCCTTTTTTCGCGCCGCCGTTAACCAGATCCCACAGCTTGCCTGCACCACGTTTTGCCAGTGTATGGTCAACTTGCAGGGAACCGCGCAGGCGTACTACGTCAGCCGCACTGTAAGTACGCTTAACGTTTGCCCAACGTGGGTTTTCTGCCCAGTCTTTTTCCAGTGCTGCAATTTGCGCTTCACGAGTTGTCATGTAGTGTTCCTCAGAGTCAATAAAAGTGAACGAAACCGGTAAAATGTCGGCAATTTGCCGATGATTGCCATTAAGGCAATCTTTTTATTCCTCTCTCTGCTCGCTGCCGCGAATCTTGCTGTTTTATGAAATGCAGGACAATCATTAAAAATTGTCAGGGGCTCGATAGTAATAAACCCACATTCTGTCGACAATAAAATTAATTCAATCCTTAGCATTGCCTGAAGCAATAATTGACTGATGCGTTAGCCAATGTTGAGTGTTGACAACGTATCGCGGCGAATATGCTGGAGTAAAGCCGTATCGTTCAATAGTGACTTCCCATATGATGGAATCATCTCTTTCAATTTATCTTTCCAAGCATCTGAAGCCATTTCCTTGGCAAAACACTTTTCCAACACTTGTAACATCGCAGTAACCGTAACAGACGCGCCCGGTGATGCACCTAATAATCCTGCCAACGTACCATCCGCCGCCGTGATGACTTCTGTACCAAATTCCAGCTTACCGCCTTTCACCGGGTCTTTTTTGATGATTTGTACACGTTGCCCAGCACTGGCGAGTGTCCAATCGTCATTACGGGCGGCAGGGAAATATTCGCGCAGAGCCTCCATCCGTGAATCGTGATTTTGCATCACTTCAGAGACTAAATAACGGATTAGGTCTGCGCTACTCAAACCAACTTTGACCATCGGCAGCAGATTGTTAGGCTTAACCGAGGTGAACAGGTCTGTCACCGAACCTTCTTTGAGGAATTTGGTGGTGAAACCCGCAAAAGGCCCGAACAACAGGGCTTTCTCACCATCAATAATCCGAGTATCCAGATGCGGAACCGACATAGGTGGTGCACCGATAGAGGCTTTGCCGTACACCTTGGCGAAATGCTGGTTCACGATTTCAGGCTTTTTGCATACCAACCATTGACCGCTGACCGGGAAACCGCCGTAACCTTTACCTTCTGCAATACCGGACATTTGTAACAATGGCAGAGCACCACCACCGGCACCAAGGAATACAAAATCAGCCGTTAACGTCAGTGTATCGAGGATACTCTCTGTTTCCTGTGTAACGATCTGCCATTTGCCATCTGCTTGCTTGCGTAGGTTTCTGACTTCATGACTGAGCAGAAGCTCAACATCGTTAAACGCTTGCAGGTAAGCAATCATGCTACGGGTCAAGGAACCAAAGTTTACATCCGTGCCGTGCTTGATGCGCGTCCCTGCGACTGGTTGAGTAGTGTCACGCCCATTCATCACCAGCGGCATCCACTCCCGCAGGACAGCGGGGTCTTCGCTGTATTCCATGCCAGCAAACATCGGGTGCTGGCCAATGGCCGCAAAACGGTTGCGCAAGAAGTTAACGTTCTTGTCACCCCAGACAAAGCTCATGTGTGGTGTGGGATTAATGAAAGTGGAAGGCTCAGGCAAAGCTTGTTGCCGCACCAAATAAGACCAAAGCTGTAACGTTCGCTCGAAGGATTCATTGATACCGAAAGCTTTACTAGCGTCGATGCTGCCATCTGGATTTTCAGGCGTGTAGTTCAATTCGCAGTAGGCTGCATGGCCTGTCCCTGCATTATTCCAACCGCTGGTGCTCTCCATGGCAACATCGCTCAGCTTCTCGACAATCGTGATTGTCAACAATGGGTTCAATTGCTTCAGTAACACACCCAGAGTAGCACTCATGATGCCAGCCCCAACCAGTACGACGTTTACATTCTTCGTTGCCATATTCACCTTCAACTATCAGCGACATGAAAAGCAGGATAATAGACCGGGAAGGATGATCATTTCTACACATAGATAGAGGATTTTTCACAAAATTGTCGACAATATGCCTTCAAGCCTTTGTAAAACCACGCAGAATGTGGCATTGCAGCATTTTAATGCAGATAAAATATTTTTACATTAAGAACAATCATCCCAATAAAATATAATTATGAATCATAATAAATAACGAGCAAATAAGATAAAAAAATAACCAATAAAAAACTTTTCAGTAAAAAAACAAAAAGTGTGTTTGCTATCACATTCTGAAACGCGTTTTTTAAATATTCTGCACTCACAGGAAACAAACACAACGGGAGCTAACAACATGTTCAAGGTTTATCTTAATGGCGTATACCATTCCTCACATGAGACATTCACTGGAGCTTGCCGCTATGCAAGGACGCAAGCCAATATTAATAAATATGCTTACTTCACTGTATTTGAAGCAGGTGATAAAAGCTCAAAAGAAATAATGATGGATGCAGAGCAAGAAGTTATGAAGGGCGTTCCTGCTTATATTATTACGCCAAATGCAGTTATGCCGAAAGTTCAAGAAAAACGGAGAGCTGGCATTGCAAATCTTGCAGCTGCTGCCTCGCGTTATACAACCAATATGTCTAGAGGCATTTAAACATACAACTCTATAAAATAAAGGGCTAAACGAATAATACTTATTCGTTGAACAGTCTTTTTATATTCAATAGATGGGGCTATCTATTTAGTATATAAAGCATATTCAAAGCGGGGCTAGCCCCGCTTTTTCTTTGTCCAAATTTTGAAAATTGTTAATCAATCCAATCGATAAATAAAATAGCAAAATAACAAAAAAAATTGATTACTCTTTTTTTCATTGTGTGTTTGCTATCACATATCCTATCGCTTAATTGCCCTATTATTTACCCATAACGACATGAGCGATACATAGGAGTTCTCAACATGTTTAAAGTTTTTCTTGATGGAACATATCACTCAACACATAAGACTTTTGCGGAAGCTTGTAGTAATGCACGCATACAGTCAGCACGTTACCAGCACTCATACTTCACTGTATTTGAAGCAGGCGAAGAAATTGATCTGGCTTATCATGCTAACAGTGATACTTTATGTGGCGTGCCGGATTACATCATCACACCTAACGACAGCGTAGCACACGGGGCCATTTCATTGGGGAGCTCTACGTCAGCGCTATTACGAGTACGCTTGCCATCACATACCTTTGGAATGCATGAGCACCCATTGATTTAATTGGCATTAAATGGTTAAAAAAACCCCTTGGAATGATAGCCCACCTATTTTAGGGCTGGTAGGTAGGTTATCAAAAACAGTATTGTTCGGGCTTGAATCACTGTTTTATCCGAGGCATAAAAGAAAAGCGGGGCTAGCCCCGCTTTTCTACTTTTACGACCAATAACTTTGAATTAAAAATCAACGCTATAACTAATGCCAACCGCATCTTGTTCCATCGTCAGGTCATATGCACTCAATGGTGGTGCTGTAAGTGTAGGTGGCAATGCTCCATCACCGGTCACGGTATTTTCAAAAGCATGAATATAAGAACCTACCACTTTAGACTGTGGTGTCAGCTTTTTTTCGAAGCCCAACGAAATATGTTTCTCGACCACTGCTGGCGCTAACACGTTCACGGTTGTCTCTGAACTTTTAACAGGATTCTTACCGTAGTTATAACCAGCCATAACAGCAAGACCATCATTCACCTGATGCTTGACGCCAACTTTATAGACTGTCTGGTCATTCCAACCAAAACCAGGCCCATTATCACTACCCATTAAAGAACCAGCATAAAGTTTTGATGAAGAATTACCGATGGCATCAACACCACTGTATTCAATGTTTGCAATATCCGCAGCAATTAATGTTTGTGGTGCTACTTGATAAGCGATACCAGCCGTCGTGGCAGCAGGTACGTCAAACTCACCACCATTAGGGAATAATCCTTGATATTTTTCGAGTTTCCCCATACCAACTTTAGAACGGTAAGCCAAACCTGCTGACAATTTGTCAGAAATTTTCCCTTGAACCCCTACCGTTGCACCAATACCCGTTGAGGTATCACCACCGTTATCAGTCAAATTGGTATTACTGGCGCTAGCACCGGTGAATGCTCCTAAGCCCTCCGCCTCAAAACGCTGTGCAACAAGGTTAACGGATGCACCAACGGCTACCCTATCATTGACTTTGTAACTGGCAGTAGGAGAAACAAACACCTGTTTAAGATCGATACTTGTAGAGCTAGCACCCGGTGCCGTTGCAGTACTGGAAAAAAAACCACGACCAAAAGGCACGCCACTATCATAAGCAGTATTCATGCCACCATTACCATAGGCCACGACGCCTACGGATAACCCACCTTTCATATCACGTTTATAACCCGCCTCAGGGATTAAAAACATTTCATCACCGTTACCATCAGCCTCTTGCGCTACTCCAGTACCCGAAAAAGGCGCTTGCAACGTAGCAGTACGGTTAGGAACAAATACTTCCGCGCCGACTTCGTAACCATCAGGTGAAAATGAAGCGGATGCTGGGTTAGTTGCCATACTCATCGGGCTTGCAGCAAAACCAGCGGCAGCACCGCCCATCGCTTTGTGCGTTTGCCCTAAACCTGTTGGGGCTAGGCCGTTAGTAGCGAATGCTGATTGAGCCCCCAAGGCCAATAGAATGGACACTGCCAGGGTAGTTTTTCTGAACATAAATAATCACTCCTCCAAGTTATATTTTTGCGAACTCTCACGTTTTGTTGCGAAATAGTGACAGAGGAGTATTAAGCTGTCAAATGCTTATTATTAAACAAAACAAATACTTATTAGAATATTCAAATATACTTCTTTAATCTGGATATTATCCCACAGCACTCAATATAGCTGAAATTTTATGCATATCCTCTTCTGTATCCACCCCACCTCCCGGAATTTCAACTGCAATATCAACATGGATACGATAACCGTGCGAAAGCGCCCGCAACTGCTCCAGTTTTTCCAGTTGCTCCGGTAACGAAGGCTGCATACCCGCAAATGCCTTGAGGAAGCCAGCACGGTAGGCGTACATACCGATGTGTCGCAGCGCATATTTTTCAAGAGCAACGCCAGCATCACGCTGAAACGGGATCGGCGCACGACTGAAATACAAGGCCAGCCCTTGTTCATCACGCACCACCTTGACGATATTCGGGTTGCTGAAATCGTCTACGTGGGTAATTGGTGTCGCCAAGGTCGCTATACTGGCTTGCGGGTAGTCAGCCAGATTTTTTGCCAATTGATGTAAATTTACCACAGGCGTGAGCGGTTCATCGCCTTGCAGATTGACCACGATGGTGTCGTCACTCCAGCCTTGTTGTTGCACCACTTCTGCCAAGCGGTCACTGCCGGTTTCATGGGTGCTCGCCGTCATCGCGACTTTCGCCCCAAAACCTTCGCACACACGGCGGATACGTTCATCATCCGTTGCCACCAGCACCGTCGCAAAACCGGCGGCCAAAGCACGTTCATGCACATGCTGAATCAGCGGTTTACCCGCCAATTCACGCAAAGGCTTGCCCGGCAAACGCGATGACGCATAGCGTGCCGGAATCACCAGAACCGTGTTCATGCGTGCAATGCCTCGACTTCTTCTTGTGTCAGGGTACGGGCTTCCTCTTCCAGCATGACGGGGATGCCGTCGCGGATCGGATAAGCCAAACGCGCTGATTTCGAGACCAGTTCCTGCTTATCCTTATCATAAATCAGTGAGCCTTTGGTGACGGGGCAAGCGAGAATTTCCAGTAATTTCTTATCCATGATTGAATCCTTGTAAACGTTTAAGCAGGGCTTCGGCAAGACGTTCATCCAGCACCGCCTCAATCGGCAGATACCAAACGTTTTGCACAGCATACTGGCGGCATTTTACCGCATCTTTCTCGGTCATGAGGATGGGAAGTGCATCATCAAAACGTATTTCTGCACCCGTGAAGGCGTGATGATCGGGGTAAAGGTGCGCCAACACCTGTAAACCAGCCTGTTCCAGCGTGTTGATAAAGCGTTGTGGATTGCCGATGCCGGTCACGACATGCACCGTTTGCCCACTCAATGCCTGTAACGGTTGACGCGAATCAGTCGCCAGATTCACCAGCGTATCGCCGTGCATCGTCATGTTTTCACCATTGGTCACGACAAAATCACAGCTTGCCAGGCGGGAAACAGGCTCGCGTAATGGGCCAGATGGCAGGCAAAAACCATTCCCAAAACGGCGCTGTCCATCCACCACGCAGATTTCCACATCGCGTCCCATACGGTAATGTTGCAAACCGTCGTCGGCGATAATGATGTCGCAGGCGTGTTCGTGTAACAGCGTCGCGATAGCCTGATTACGGTCTTTGCCGATGGCGAGGGGAACGTTGGTGCGCTGAATGATCAATAGCGGCTCATCACCCAGGCTATCCGCATCTTTCTTATAGCCCCGACTCACTACTCCCGGTTTGAACCCTGCCTCGCGCAGCCGTTCCACCAGCCAAATCACCAGCGGCGTTTTGCCCGTACCACCCACCGAAATATTACCCACTACCACCACAGGAACCGGATGTTTAACTTGCTGACGCTTGTGCCGCCAGCGATTCAAGGCCGCCAGTACGCAGAAAACTCCGGTCAGCGGCAATAACAGGTATTTACCGAACCGATCATTCCCGTACCAGACATTCAGCACCCAACGTTCAAGTTTCATCGTGGAATTGCATGGCGTGCAAGCGTGCGTATTGCCCCTTCAAGGCCAGCAATTCGTGGTGCTTGCCGGATTCGATGATCACACCATCCTGCATGACCAGAATCCGATCGGCATTCTCGATGGTGGAAAGACGGTGGGCAATCATGAAAGTGGTACGGTTTGCCAGCAGATTATCCAGCGCGGACTGGATGTGGCGTTCGGATTCAGTATCCAGCGCGGAGGTGGCTTCATCCAAAATCAGGATGGGCGCACTCGACAAAATCGCCCGTGCAATCGATAAGCGCTGACGTTGCCCGCCGGAGAGCATCACGCCATTATCACCAATCAGCGTATCGAAGCCTTGCGGCAGTTTTTCGATAAATTCCAACGCATAAGCGGCCTCGGCAGCAGCGCGGATTTGCGCATCTGGCACATGACGCATATCACCGTAGGCAATATTATTGCGCACGGTATCGTTGAACAGCACGATGTCCTGCCCCACGTAGGCAATCTGGCTACGCAAATTATGCAAACGCAGGTTTTGCAAAGGCACATCATCCAACAAAACAGTGCCCATCTGCACATCATGAAAACGCGGCAACAGGTTCACCAGCGTGGTTTTACCACTACCAGATTTACCCACCAAGGCAATCTTTTCACCGGGTTGCACCGTCAGGTTGATGTTACGCAAGACTGCTTTGTCGGTTTCAGGATAAGTAAAGGATACGTCGCGGAAGGTCACTGCACCCCGGCAGTGCTCCAACGTTTGTGTACCGTGATCATTTTCGGCCGGAGTATCGAGCAGCTCAAAAATGCCCTCGCCCGCTGCAATCGCAGTTTGCAATTGCGCGTTCAATTGGGTGAGGTTGCGGATCGGCGTTAACATTAAAATCATCGCCATGACGAAGGACATGAAAACACCGGGAGTCAACGCATCCAGCATCGCATCACGGGTTGCCACATAGACAATCGCCGCCAGTGCTACCGCCACCATGAATTGCACCAGCGGCGTGCTCAACAACTCCAGCACCATACGCTTCATTTGCAGGTCAATATTCTGCTCATTGGCGGCACTGAAACGTTTGGCTTCATACTGTTCGCCGTTGAAAATCCGCACCACCTTGTAACCCCGGATCAGCTCATTAGCAATCTGGGTCACATCACCGACGGAATCCTGCACTTCATGACTCAAGCGACGCAAGCGGCGTGTCACCCACGCCACCACGCCAGCAATCAGCGGCACAATCACCAACACCCCCAAGGTCAATTGCCAGCTATGCCAGAACATCAACCCCAGCAAACCGATGATGGTGGCAGAATCCTGCACCAGCGACGTTACGCCTCGGATACTGGAATTCGCCACTTGTTCAATATGGTAACTGACATAAGACAGCAGCTTGCCAGAGGAGGAATTCTCAAAAAACCGCACCGGCATCCGCAACAGATGGGAAAACACCTCATCCCGCAAGGTTTTGACGACAATACGCCCCACTAACCCCACGTAGTAACCAGACAGGAACATCGACCCGCCCCGCAACAAAAAAATGCCCAGAATCCCCAACGGCAACCACATAATGGTTTCCGGGTCACGCTGGTTGATCGCCTTGTCCAGCAAGGGTTGCAGACTCCAAGCAAACAAAGGTTGCGTCGCTGCACTGACGAGTAGTCCAATCATTGCCAACAACAGGTAATGCCGCTGTCTCAGTGAATAAGCAATTAAACGTCGATAAACATGCCAGCCAGTCGTGCGGGGTGTGGTCATCCTATTCCTGTGGTTTGCGTTCTGATTGCGAAGTCGCCATCGAGAAGTTGGTCAGACCAAGACGCCCAGCGATATCCATTGCTGTGACGACTGCCTGATAATTCACTGCTGCATCCGCCGAAATCACCAGTGGCGGGGTATTATTCCCCATCTCCTCCAGCGTCATACTCATGGCTTGAAACAGCGTTTCTGGCTGACTATTCAGCACTTCACGTCCATTAACATAATAACGCCCTTGCCCGTCAATCAGCAATTCCAGCTTGTCACCCGCAACGGTGGCAGCGGTATTGCTCGCGGTGGGCAGCTCAATTTTAAGCTCGGCATTCTTGTCAAACGTGGTCGTAACCATGAAGAAAATCAACAGCATGAATACCACGTCAATCAAGGAGGTCAAATCAACCTTACTCTCCTGACGCTCACGGGTACGAAATTTCATGCTGGCTTACCCCCGCGCCCTGGCGTAGCAGCCGCAACCGCCGCAGCAGCCCGTTGTTGCGCGGCAGCGGCAACAGCAGCGGCACTCGGCTGAGCCGGACGAGCAGCACCAGCAGGCATAGCGGCGGGAACCGTCTTACGGCTGGAATTAGCGATTTCAATCAAACGTAAGGCTTCACGCTCCATAACCGCGACAAACCCATCCACTTTAGCCTTGAAGTAACGCTCAAACACCAAAGTGGTAATGGCAATCAGCAAACCTACTACCGTCGTAACCAATGCTTCAGAAATACCACCCGCCATTTGCTGCGGATTACCAACACCGGCTGTATTGATGGCGCTGAATACCCCAATCATCCCCAACACTGTACCCAACAACCCCATCATCGGCGCAATGGTAATGATCGTACCCAGCGCTGGCAGGTAACGTTCCAGTTCTTGCACCACGTGCCGCCCGGCCTCTTCAACGTTTTCTTTCATGATATGGCGTGGCAGCTCGCGGCTTTCCAGCCCGGTAGCTAATACCCGCCCCAGCAAAGAGCCGTTACGCAATTCATCGAGCTGTACATCAGACAGCTTACTAATACCCGCCAGTTTCCGCGCCCGCTCAATATCGCTGGCAGGGACAACCTTATTGACCCGCAATGACAGAAAACGCTCAATGATAATCGCCAGTGCAATCACGGAACTCAAAATCAGGGGGAACATCATGACCCCACCAGACGTGATTAATTCAAACATATCTATTCATGCCTCATTTTTATATGATTTAGCCCACATGGTGTATAGTAAGTTATTTCCGTACACGAATAAATCCAGAAAACAACAACAAAGTATCCTATTGACCATGAGAATAATAACAAGTGCCCCGTCTACTCCGCATTCCATGCGCCCCCGTTACCTGTGGTTATTGGGCGAAGATGACCAGATCTATACAGGATGTAATCAAACTGTCACGAGATGCCGTTATGTTTGCCCCCAATCAACCACAATACCAGAACCGGAACAGGATGTTATCATGCAGGAAAATGCTGCACCCGACCTGAATAACCCCGACTATTACCTTAATCGTGAACTCAGCCTGTTGGCTTTCAACCGCAGGGTTCTGGAGCTGGCACAAGATCCACGTGTACCGCTGCTGGAACGCCTACGCTTCCTCTGCATTTCCAGCGCAAACATGGATGAATTCTTTGAAGTCCGTGTTGCCAGCCTAAAACAGCAACTGCAACTGGATGTGGCCTCGATTGGTGCGGATGGCCTGACGCCAACCGCAGCCCTGAAGCAAGTCACCAGCACAGCTCACGCCCTGGTCGACTGCCAATACAAATTACTCAATGAAGAACTGATCCCCGCCCTGCGCAAAGAACAGATTTACTTCGTGCGGCGTACTCATTGGAATGAAGAACAACTCACTTGGCTTTCCGATTACTTTGACCGCGAACTAATGCCACTACTCAGCCCGCTAGGGCTTGACCCTGCGCACCCCTTCCCCAACGTCATTAACAAAAGCCTGAATTTCATCATCAGCTTGCAAGGGACTGACGCTTTTGGGCGTGAAATCGACACAGCTATTGTGCAAGCACCGCGTACCCTGCCACGCATTATCCGCTTGCCAGAAGGCATGGGAACTAGCAACGACAGCTTCGTATTTCTATCTTCCATCCTGCACGCCTTCATTGATCGGCTATTCCCCGGCATGGAAGTATCGGGTTGCTACCAATTCCGCCTAACCCGCAACAGTAACATGTACGTCGACGAAGAAGAAATCGACGACCTGTTACAAGCCATGCAAGGCGAATTGCCACACCGCAATTACGGCGCAGTGGTACGACTAGAAGTTGCCGACCAGTGTCCACAGGACAATATCAATTACCTGATGGAACAATTTCACCTGAGCGAACAAGATGTTTACAACGTCACCGGTCCCGTCAACCTCAACCGCCTGATGGCGATTGCTGATTTGGTTGACCGACCTAACCTGCGTTTCACACCGTTTCGCCCAGCACCGTCACTCGCAGAACGTCACACTAACCTGTTTGACCTCATTCAGCAGCGTGATGTACTGGTTCACCACCCTTACCAAAGTTTCCAGACCGTGCTGGACTTCATTGCACAAGCAGCCAGCGACCCCGCAGTATTAGCAATGAAGATGACGCTATACCGTACCGGCAAACAGTCTGAACTGGTTAAACACCTGCTACGCGCAGCACGGGCAGGCAAGGAAGTGACTGTCGTGGTTGAACTCCGCGCCCGCTTCGATGAAGAAGCCAATATCGGCCTCGCCAACCAATTACAAAACGCCGGAGCGCACGTAGTATACGGCGTGGTGGGTTACAAGACCCACGCAAAACTCTGCTTGGTGGTACGCCGCGAAGGTGAGCAATTACGCCGTTACGTCCATCTCGGCACGGGCAATTACCACCCCGGCACGGCCAAGATTTACACCGACTTCGGCCTGCTAACCTGCCACCCGGACATTACCGAAGACGTACACAAAGTCTTTCACATGCTCACTGGCCTTGGGCGAATGCGTGACCTGAAGCACCTGCTGGAATCACCCTTCAACCTTCATCAAACGGTGATGGACAAAATCCAGCGTGAAACCGAACATGCCCTTTCAGGCAAGCCTGCGCTGATTCGCGCCCGCATGAACGCCCTGATCGAGCCGCAAGTCATTGCCGCTCTGTATCAGGCATCGCAAGCAGGTGTGCGAGTAGAAATGGTCGTGCGCGGTGTGTGTTGCTTACGCCCCGGCATTCCCGGTGTTTCGGACAATATTCAGGTACGCTCAGTCATGGGACGTTTTCTGGAACATCCCCGCGTGTTTTATTTCAGCAATGATGGGCAAGAAGAACTGTACTGCTCCAGCGCCGACTGGATGCCACGCAACTTCTTCCGCCGGGTGGAAGTCGCCTTCCCTATTCTCGACGCAAAGCTGCGTCAGCGCATTATCCACGAAGCCTTTGAACTGCACCTGCAAGACAATACCCAGGCGTGGGAATTACAGGCCGATGGCCTGTACTTGCGCCAACAACCTGAAGATGAGCAGGAAACACCCATTAGTGCCCAAAGCAGTTTATTGAAACTACTCGGGAATAACTAACTCAGTGTTTGAACAGTTGGGGAGCCATTGCCTTAGTGGCTGCCCAACCTGAGCGCCCCGGCTTACCAACAGGATGTGTTTTTACTTTTACCTGTTGGCTCGCCTGCTTACCACTGACTTTACCTGATGTACTCACGACTGGAAGAGTAATGGCCTGACCGCTTAAACCATTGTACACAGCCAACACCTTACGCACATATTGCTGGGTTTCGTTGTAAGGCGGAATCCCCTGATACTTATCAACCGCACCCTCTCCAGCATTGTAAGCTGCAATCGACTTGTGCAGATCACCGTTATAGCGTTTCATCAACCAGCTTAGGTAGCGAGTTCCCCCGTGGATGTTTTGACTGGTATTGAAAGAATCTGCCACCCCAAACCGCGCGGCGGTCTCTGGGATCAACTGCATTAAACCTTGCGCCCCCATCGGTGACACAGCCTTCGAGTTGTAGCAGGATTCAATCGCAATCACTGCCTTCACAATATTCGCATCCACACCGTACTTCGTGGCATATTTTGTAATGGAATCCAGATGCTCACCTGCTTTACGTTGAATGCTACTGGCATCCACCGTACAGCCTCGTAGAGCAGTACCCACTTTTGCTTTAACAGCGTTATCTTTATTCTCTGTCTTATCAACAACCGAAACGGCCGGAATATCTTCCACATTACCGGTAGGTGACAGTATCGCCCACTCAACGGCTTGTGCAGATGGCATAGCGATAAAACTGAATGCAACGACAAAAATGGCACTGTTGAAACGTGTCATGTATTTTCCCCAAGTCAATTGAGCTCTCGATATATTAGCAGAAACTTATATTTAAAGTTATGCTTATTTGGACGCAAAAAATCATAAAAAAGTTTCACCATTAATCAGAAATCCATGAGTTCATCTTGCAAACAGGATGAGATTTTCACTATACGCAACGATTCAAATATGTGATGATAATGAAATTCAACTTATCTAAAAATCAGAGAATTTCATGAACAAGATTTTCTATAAATCATTAATTATATTAGCTATATTTTCACAGGCAGGTTGTGCAACACAGGCGCTGTATTCCGAGAAAAATGCCCCAAAAATCGCAAAAGTAACACCAGATGGCGTGTCAGAGACAACGGTTAAAGCCGCCCTAACACCCGTCACCTTAGCAGTTGAGGCTGTAGAAAAACCCTCCGAACCGCCATTTTGTGGGATAATCAGGCATCGCAAGCACCCGAACGAGTAGGCAGGCATGGCACGCTACAAACCGATTCATCAAGGCGTAAAACTGTTGGCTGTGGACTTTGACCGGCAAATCCTGCCCGGTACATTTGAATACGCGCTACGTCATTTGGTGGATAAGGAACTCGACCTTGAAGACTTCCACCAACGTTATAAGAATGATGTGCAAGGTGCAGCCGCTTTTGACCCAGCGGTGTTACTCAAAATCATCCTGTTAGCTTACAGCCGTGGCATTATCAGTAGCCGCAAAATCGAATCAGC
>NZ_JHYQ01000041.1 GCF_000621325.1 Thiothrix lacustris DSM 21227
CGTCAACAACGAGGCTAGGCGCTTGCAGTTCGATATTGGGCACATCCAATTCTACTGATGGCACATCCAACGATGCCGTTGGCAAACTGAGGTCAGCATCCGGCAAACTAAGCTCAACAGCGGGCACTTCTGCAACCACCTCCGGCAATAATTCGACCTCCGGCATGTTAGGGAAATTAACATCCATTGCCTTCAACTCAACATTAGGATGCTCTACTGCCCCCCCCTTCCATTCAAGATCAGGCAACGTCATATCCGGCGGATCGATGATGGGTTTATGTGGATTGATACCACTGAAATCCATTGAAGGAGCAGTTGGCGGTTCAGCCTTAAAACGCGCCGCAGCAGCCGCAGCTGCCCCCACAGCAGCAGCACCACCCAAGGCAGCAGCCGCTTTAGGAATAGTCACCGGCGGTGCATCAGCCGGCGGCACATCAATAGGTCGATGTGAGGATATGGTGACATCCTTACCGCTAGCGTCCTGATTTCCGCAAAACAGTGACTTCAAAAAACGCCCGATCACATACCCCAAGAAAAAGGCTATCAGTAACCAAATCAAAGCCTGTATCAGAAACATTGTCATGACTTAATCCTCTTTCCCTGAGTGCGAAAACCAACCCATTACCAAGCCAAAAACCAACGCCAGTAACAACCAAACGGATAATTGTGAAAATAAATACAACATGGCGTCCTCCTTACTCAGGGTTAATATCAAAGGTGATTCGGCGATTTTTTGAGCGATCAGCTTCATTGTCATTAGGAGCAACTGGCTTACTTTCGCCAAAGCCAACGCTCTTAACTAATCCACCATCAACCCCTTTCTGGATAAAGTAATTCTTCACCGCATCGGCACGTTGCTGGCTCAAACGCTGGTTATAAGCATCATTACCAACATTATCAGTATGCCCACTGATTTGAATGCCTCGTTCAGTAACCACCTCTTTACAGGTAGAAATAATCCCAACCAAAGACTCCAATAAGGCAGCACTGTCTTGCTTAATGGCGGATTTATTGGTTTCAAACAGAATGGTTTTACCGCTCATCGCATCATTCAACTGTTGCTGACAGTTCGCGACCGCTTTCTCTTCTGCGGCAACCTGCGCTGGATCAGCAGCATTGGTCACTGAGTCAGGCACTGGCGTTTTAGGGGCTGCAACGGCCAAATCATCCGCAATAGCACCACCTAACAATTGCCTAGCCTTATCCAACACACGCGCTTTGTCAGCATCCGAAGGCACTTGCCCACCGATACTATTACCCGCCGCCGACACTTTCAGGCTAGCATTGTCCAAGCCTTGCAAAGCAGGCAACAACCCCGCCAAATCCTTCAACCACGCAGCAGGTGCAACACCTTCAATAAGCTGTAACTGATTATCCACCTGACCAGCGCCATAAACACCTTGAGCAGCAGCCAGTGCCGCATCAATTTCTTGCTGAGACCCCATCACCCCTTGCAGCACCATTTTGCCACCCACCGATTGTAAGGAAAACTCAGGTGTTTTAGAGGGAGCAGGCGCATCAAGAGAAGCCACGGCTTGCACAGGTTCAGCAGCAACGGCAGCTTGTGCAGGTTCAGGTGCTGGCGCAGCAACCACCTCGATCATGTTCTGCACATCGCGCACGCCATTAACGCCCTGAACCATTTTCAAAGCCGCCAGACGCTCCTCATCAGAGGCCGCACTACCACTGAGCAACACATCACGCCCACGCTGAGTAAGTTTTACCTGCGCCCAATCCATACCAGCGGCTTTGAGTGCCGCTTCACTGCGGGTGGTTAAATCCTTCTCAACCACACTCTGACGTGCTCCTGTCATAAGCAGGAACAACAGAGGTAAGCCCAGTAAGGTCAACAACCACCACCACATTGCAGGCAGAGCACCGCAACAGCACGAGCTTTTTTTATCCATAACACTATCCTTTGGTTATCATTGTGAAATATCCAACACGTAGTGTAGTAGCATCAATTAACAATAAAGTTTAAAAAATGTTAATTAGGCGGATAATATTACCCGTCGATCGGTTTACTGAATGCGACTAAGGTTAGGCAAGGTCGAAACGGTCAAGATTCATCACCTTATTCCACGCTGCTACAAAGTCATGCACAAATTTCCCGTGCGCGTCATCCTGCGCATAGACCTCCGCAACGGCTCGAAGCTGGGAATTTGAACCGAAAATGAGGTCAACACGAGTGCCTGTCCATTTCAGTTGGCCTGTAGCACGGTCACGACCTTCAAACACCTCCTGACCTTCCGCTGTCGCTTTCCACTCTGTCCCCATATCCAGCAGGTTGACGAAAAAGTCGGTACTAAGCGTCTCGGATCGTGTGGTGAAATTGGCATTCAGCACCCGCAATCCGCCAACCAGCACGGTCATTTCGGGCGCAGTCAGCATCAGCAATTGCGCCTTGTCGATGAGCAGTTCCTCTGCCGTGACTGCAAACTTAGCTTTGAGGTAATTACGGAAGCCATCTGCCACCGGCTCCAGCACTGCGAAAGCTTCGACATCGGTTTGTTCCTGCGAAGCATCCGTGCGCCCCGCTGCAAAGGGAACGTCGACGGCGTGCCCGGCATTCTTCGCCGCCTGTTCCACAGCCGCGCAACCGCCCAGCACGATCAAGTCAGCCAGCGATACTTGCTTCCCACCTTGCGCCGCGTTGAAGTCGCGTTGGATGGTTTCAAGCGCTGCCAGCACTTTCGCCAATTGCGCAGGATGGTTCACTTCCCAATCCTTTTGCGGCGCAAGGCGGATACGCGCTCCGTTTGCACCACCGCGCTTGTCAGAACCTCGGAAAGTAAACGCTGACGCCCAAGCGGTCGACACCAGTTCCGCAATGGAAAGCCCGGAAGCAAGGATTTTACCCTTGAGCGCAACAATATCCTGTGCCTCAATCAGTTCATGATCCACACTTGGAACCGGGTCTTGCCACACCAGCTCTTCCGCCGGAACTTCCACACCGAGATAGCGTGAACGCGGCCCCATATCACGGTGGGTTAGCTTGAACCATGCACGGGCAAACGCATCGGCAAATTCATCCGGGTTTTGCTGGAAATGCCGTGCAATCGGCTCGTAGATCGGGTCGAAACGCATCGCCATATCCGCCGTGGTCATGATAATGGGTACACGTTTCGCCGCATCGTCAGCCGCTGGGGCGAGGTTGTCAGCAGTTGCGACTTTGGGTGTCCATTGCCACGCACCTGCCGGGCTTTTCGTCAATTCCCACTCGTTGCCGAACAACATGTCCAGATAGCTGTTGTCCCACTGCGTTGGGGTTGGCGTCCACGAACCTTCTAAACCACTGCCAATTTGGTCACCACCTTTGCCACTAGCGAAGCTGTTTTTCCAACCGAGACCTTGTTGTTCAATGCCTGCGCTTTCAGGTTCTGCACCGACGTGGGTTGGGCTGGCTGCACCGTGGCATTTGCCGAAGGTGTGCCCACCCGCAGTGAGCGCGACGGTTTCGTAGTCATCCATTGCCATTCGGGCGAAGGTTTCGCGTACATCCCGCCCAGAACCGATCGGGTCTGGCTCGCCGTTGGGCCCTTCCGGGTTCACGTAGATCAAGCCCATTTGCACCGCCGCGAGGGGATTTTCCAGATCACGTTCGCCGCTGTAGCGCTGGTCGCCCAGCCATTCGGCTTCAGCCCCCCAGTAAACGTCTTCCTCGGGTTCCCAGATGTCTTCGCGCCCACCGGCAAAACCGAAGGTCTTGAAGCCCATTGATTCGAGCGCACAGTTCCCCGTGAGGATCATCAGGTCAGCCCAGGAAATGCTGTTGCCGTACTTTTGCTTAATCGGCCACAACAAGCGCCGTGCCTTGTCGAGGTTGACGTTATCAGGCCAGCTATTCAAAGGTGCGAAACGCTGGTTGCCGTGACCTGCGCCGCCACGCCCGTCCGAAATGCGGTAAGTGCCTGCGCTATGCCACGCCATGCGGATGAACATCGGCCCGTAGTGGCCATAATCGGCTGGCCACCAGTCTTGCGAGTCGGTCATCAGTGCGTAGAGGTCTTGTTTGACGGCATTCAGGTCAAGTTGTTTGAATGCCTCTGCGTAGTTAAAGGTGGAACCCAGCGGATTGGACTTGGTGGAATGTTGGTGCAGGATATTGAGTTTTAACTGCTTAGGCCACCAGTCGCGGTTGGATGTGCCACGCCCAGCATTGCTTGCTGCGGGAGTATTGGCATGTCCCATAACAGGACACTTGCTAATGTCACTCATGGTGTTCTCTCCTTATGGTGATTGGTATTGTTTACTCTCCTTTATAGTTTTAGTCCTTTCGCATCAAGCTATCCAGTTGATTAAAACGAATGTTTCAATCGGTTTTTTAACAAAAATGGATTGATGCTACTCTCCTCAATTAATCCTGAAATTCACGGGCACTTGTACAATGGATTCAATGTTCTGCCCGTTACGTGCTGCTGGCACAAATTTCCAACCACGTACTGCTTTCACGGCTGCTGCGTCCAGTGAGGCATTGCCTGAAGACTGATGCACCCGTGCCGCCGTCACACTGCCACCAGTATTGACATTGGCGCGTACAATCACCGTGCCCTCTGTACCTGATTCCATCGCACGGCGTGGGTATTCTGGCGCACGCGGTGGGCTACGGTAACGCGGGTTGCTAATCACAGGCACTTCGTTTTGTGCTGCCGCCGCCGCTCGTGCCGCTTTTTCTTGTTGCGCACGTTGCTGCGCTTGGCGTTGGGCATTTTCACGCGCTTGATGCTGCTGTTGTTCCTGCTCGCGTTTCAATTCCTCGCGGCGTTCACGTTCCTCCTGTTCTTTACGCAAATCCTTTTCGGGTGGTTTGGGCTTGGGCAAGGGTTTTTTCACCTTTTTTTCCGGTTTGGGTTTTTCCGGCTTCGGCTTTTCCTTGGGCTTGGGTTTCGGCTTTGGCGGCGGTGGGGGAGGCGGCGGGGGTGGAGGTTCAGGCGCAACCTGTGGCACAGGTTCGGGAGCGGGCTCAGGTGCTTTCGGCTCGAACATGCTCAATTCTACTGGTAGCACGGGTGGTTCTTCCGGCTTCTTTTCAGCGGCAAACAACATGGGCATTAGCAGCAGTGCCAACCCCACATGCAGTGCCGTAGAAACCCCAAAGCCAGTTAAATGATTCGCTCTCATGGCTCTTGCTGCGCCTGTATGGAAAGGTTATTGAGTTCCTTGGTTTTCAGCAAATCAATCAGTTTGACGAAATGCTCAAACACCGCTGCCTTGTCGATACGCAATACAATCAGGGTTTCGGGCGTGGCTTGCGCCCCTAACTTTTCGCCGAGTTGCTCAATCGTCACCGCGTCACCGGCAAGAAACAGTTGGTTTTGCGCATTGATGGCAATTTCCAACGGCTCTTCATCTTGCGAAGGTTCACTCACTTGTTCCGCTGTCGGCAAGTCCACCGGAATCATGCCTTGTGAAATGAAAGTTGCTGTGGTCAACACAATCGCCAGCAACACCAGCATAATGTCGATGAACGGGATCATATTGATCTGGTCGAAACGCTTCATGCTCATGCCTTGGCATCCCGTGCGGCTTCCCAACGGGCGGTCAGCACATCAACTTTGCGCATCAAACCGTTGTAGAACAGGATGGCAGGAATGGCGACCAATAACCCCGCTGCCGTAGCTTTCAGCGCCATTGCCAAGCCCAGCATGATGGTATTCACATCAACTTTACCGCCCTGCCCCATTTCGTGGAAAGTGACGAGAATGCCCAGCACCGTGCCCAGCAAGCCCACATAAGGCGCATTCGAGCCGACGCTGGAAATAGTGGTGAGATTGCGCGTGAGGGCGACTTTCAACAATTCAATGTGCTGAAATTGGTTGAGATTCAGGCGCATGAAATAGATAAGGCGTTCAACGGCAAACGCCAGCATGATAAAACTCATCAAGCCGAGTGTACCGAGTACCATGTAATCGAGGTTTTCTTTCAGGAAGTCCATAGGGATAGCAGAACCTTGTAATAACGCTAAAAACAGGGGTTCGCTGAACCTTGGCTACCGAAACATGGCGGATGGCTAGTGGTATCAGGCAAGTAATGGCGGTGATGATAATTATTGTTATTCTTATTTTCAAGTGTTATTAGCAATCAAGACAGCGGGGGTAATATCCGCCAGCGTGCGGCAACCCGTCAGCGCCATCGCCACTTCCAACTCATCACGCAGCAAGCGCAACACATGCGCCACTCCCAACGCCCCCGCTGTTGCCAAGCCGTAAATGAACGGGCGACCGATCAGCACGGCGCTTGCCCCTAGCGCAATGGCTTTGAGAATATCAGTGCCACGCCGAATCCCGCCATCCAGCAACAGCGGCACACGCCCTTGCGTGGTAGCCGCAATAGCAGGCAAGAGTTCCAGCGTGCTGGGCAAGGTATCCAAGGTACGCCCCCCGTGATTTGAAACAATCAAACCATCCACACCCAATTCCAGCGCCAACGCAGCATCAAGGGGGCTGGAAATCCCCTTAAGTATGAGTGGCAACTGGGTAGCAGCACGCAACATTTCAATATCCCGCCAAGTCGGCGCATGTGCCATCAAACCATCAAACACCACACTTTGCCCTTCCACCAGTTGGGTTTGTGACTGACGCATCCCCTGCAAATTCACCGCACTAACCCCCGCTGGCAAACGGAAACCCGCCCGCTGTTCACGGTTGCGAATCCCCGCCAATGGCGCATCCACCGTTACGACCAACGCCTGATAACCTGCTTGCTCTGCCCGCAACACCAAATCCAGCGTAAATTCACGATCCGGCTGCACGTAAAGCTGAAACCATAACGGCGCGTAAGCATGGCTGGCAATCTCCTCCAAAGGATGGCTCGCAAGTGTGCTGACCACCATACCCGCATCCATCGCCGCAGCGGCTCGCACCGTGGCAAGCTCGCCTTCTGGGTGAAACAAGCTTTGATAGGCAACGGGCGCCAGTAAAATCGGGTGCTCAAACGCGTGCCCAAACAAATTCAGGCGCGTATGCCCACCGCGCATATCCACCAATGCCCGCCCTTGCAAGCATTGCCGATCAAATGCCTCGCGATTCGCACGGAAGGTGATTTCATCCGCCGCGCCGCTGTGTAAATACGCCCATGCATTGTCATCCAACCGAGCGCGGGCATAGGGTTCATAATCAGTCAGTGCCGCAATCACGGGCGGAATAGTCGTCAGATAAGGTTCAGGTTGTCTCATATTTGCCTTTTTACCACAGAATACTTGACTAATAAAACAGAATCATTATCATCCGCATTCTTGATTAAGCATCGTATAGCCAGATAGCCACGGATGCCACCCCCGGTAAATTATTCATTTTCAAGGAGTATCGTCGTGAGCTATCAAAAGAAGCCTCTTATGCTTAGGGGCATGGTTAGCCGTGCAGACCAATCCAGTATTGCATTAGCCTCCGCCGCTTTTGTGGTGCTTGCCACTGTCGCTGCCCCTTCCCACGCAGCCGATGTCACCCAATTGGAAGGCGTAACCGCACAAGCGACGAAAGCCGCGCCCGCTTCCAACCCCAATGCTGACCCCGAAGCCCCGTACAAAGTCGATAAATCAGCTAACAGCAAATTCACCGAACCGCTGCTAAACGTTTCCAAAACCATCAACGTAGTCGGTAAGGAACAGATGAAAGATGCAGGCGTTACCGCACTCAAAGACCTGATGCGCACCCAACCCGGCATTACCTTGGGAACGGGTGAAAATGGCAATCAAGAAGGCGACCGTTTCTTAATCCGTGGTTTTGATGCGCGTGGCGATACCTTTGTGGATGGAATGCGCGAACCGGGCATGACCACCCGCGAAACCTTTGCCACCGAACAAATCGAAATCACCAAAGGCCCCAGCTCTACGTTCGGCGGACGTGGCACAACCGGCGGCGCAGTCAATAGCGTTTCCAAACGCCCACAAGACACCAACTTTACCCGTGGCACACTGACATTGGGTGATGACAAACGCACCACGCTTGATTCCAATCGCGTGATCAATGACAAGCTAACGGTGCGTTCCAACCTAATGCTGCAAGATTCCGAAGTCGCCGGGCGTGATGAAGTCTACAAAAAAGGGCACGGCGTTGCGGTAGCTGCGGATTATCAAGCGACGGACACCGTGAATGTGCTGGTTGACTATTACCACCTACGTGGCGAAGCCTTGCCCGACCGTGGTCAACCTTACACCGCCGCCGTACAAGGCACGCCCAGCATCGACCGCAGCAATTTCTACGGCTACAAAGACCGCGATTTCTGGGATACGGGCGCGGATAGCCTCACCGCAACCGTCGAAGCCGAACTCTCACACAACACCCGCCTAACCAGCAAAACCCGTGTGGGTGAAACCACCAACGATTACATCGTCTCCAACCCTGCCAGCGTTCAGGCTAGCGGCAAGGTACGCCCCGGCACGAGTTCTGCCGCTGCCAACAACAAATTTATCGGGCATAACACCCAGATCAGCCACGAGTTCCACGCGGGTGAAGTAGAACACGTTGTCGTGGCAGGGGTCGAATTGACCAAAGAAGACATCAAAAACACGCCTTACACCTTCAATACTGCCGCAGGTAGCGCATTTGCATCGGGTGCTTTTGACCAAGATTTGCAGAACCCCAGTCTGACGAATGGCAACCCTGTCACCGGACGTGGCAATACTTCCACCACCGATATTAAAACCCACTCGGTTTATGTGTTGGATACCGTGAAAATAAACCCGAAGTGGGAAGTGTTTGGCGGTTTACGTCACGACAGTTTCGACATTGAGAAGCAAGCGCGGGAGGGTATTTATGTAGCAGACAGTGACCCTAAAGCCAAAAACAGCTTTACCAATGGTCACGTCGGCGCGGTGTTTAAGCCCAAAGAAAACGGCAGTGTGTACGCCTCAGTAAGTTCCTCCTCCAATATTCCCGGCGAAATGGTGGACTCTGGCGCACCCGCTTACGGTGGCTTGAATATCACCACCGAAGCCGCCAAACCAGAAAAAAACAACAGCGTCGAGCTGGGTACAAAATGGAATCTGGCAAACGACAATCTTGCCGTCAATGCCGCCATTTTCCGTACCGAAAAAAAGAACAAGATTGAAACCACTGGCACGGGAACAGCCGCTGTGATGCATCAAGTTGGCGCTGTACAGGTCGATGGTGTCGAAGTCGGCATTTCCGGCAATGTCACGCCCAAACTAAGTTTGGCGGGTGGCGCGGTGTATATGGATACGGCGATTACCGAGTCCATTAACCCTGCCAACAAAGGCAAAAATCTCGCCAATATCGCGGGCAAGAGTGCCAGCCTCCAAGCCAAATATCAGGCAACACCACAATTGGCAGTGGGTGGCACATTGGTGCATACCGGCAAGTTCAAAGGCGGCGGTAACTTCGAGGCAAGTGATGACCGTGAACTCCCCGCTTCCAACCGTTTGGACGTGATGGCGGAATACAAAATCAACAAAAAATTGAGTACCCAATTGAACGTAAAAAATGCCACGGATAAAACCATTTTTGAAGCGGTTTATCCCAGCGGCTTTACCTACGTTGCCCCCGGTCGAACTACCAATGTTAGCCTCACCTACGACTTTTAATCTGACAGTTTGAGTCCTGGTTTCCGCCCCGTTTTCATGAGTCACGGGGCGGGATTTTAAGGCGTAACCCCCTATTAGGAGCATAGGCAATGCTGCTTTGTATACCCAATGTCCTCACCCCAGCACAAGTCGCTGTTTGCCGTCGCCAACTGGATGCCGCCGAATGGGTCGATGGCAAAGTCACCACTGGCAAACAATCGGCTACGGTGAAAAGTAACCTGCAAATTCCCCAACATTCCCCGGTTGCGCATGAACTAGGGGAAATTATTCTTACCGCACTAGCAAACTCGCCGACCTTCATCTCGGCTGCTTTACCCCTCAATATATTTCCGCCCTTGTTTAACCGCTATGAAAACGGTGGGCATTTTGGGACGCATACTGACGGCTCGGTCATGACAGTACCCGGCACGACGGTACGGATACGCACCGACGTTTCCGCCACCCTCTTCCTTGCCGAACCCGAGGAATACGAAGGTGGCGAACTGGTGATCGAAGACAACTTTGGCGCACAGGAAGTGAAACTCGCAGCAGGCGATATGGTGCTTTACCCCGCCACCAGCCTGCACCAAGTACGTCCGGTAACATGTGGCGCACGACTGGCCTCATTCTTCTGGATGCAAAGTATGGTGCGTGATGATGGGCAACGCACCCTACTCTACGACCTCGACCAAAGCATTCAAGCATTAGCGCTGGAGGTTGGCCTTAATCACCCGCAAACCATCAAATTATCCGGTATTTATCACAATTTAATACGCCGCTGGGCGGATACGTGAAGGAGCATCGACTGTTGAAAAAATTAACTGCCACCCTGTTGCTGTTATCCAGCACCCAAGTTCTCGCCAATGAAGTGAATGTGTATTCTGCCCGCGAAGAGCAGTTGATCAAGCCACTGCTGGATGCCTTCAGCAAAGACACCGGCATCACCGTCAACCTTATTACCGGCGACGATGACCCGCTGCTGGAACGTCTGAAACGCGAAGGGGCGAATTCCCCCGCCGATGCACTGATCACCGCTGACGCAGGACGTTTGCACCGCGCAGTGGAAGCAGGCACGTTACAAGCGATCCAGTCCACCCAGTTGAACCAAGCGATTCCGGCTCATCTGCGTGACCCTGCCAACCAGTGGTTTGGGCTGACTTACCGCGCACGGGCGTTGTTCTACAATCCCGCCAAAGTACAGGCGAACGAACTATCCACTTACGAAGATTTAGCTGACCCGAAATGGCAAGGGCGCGTGTGTGTACGTTCCTCCAGCAGCATTTATAACCAGTCATTGCTGGCATCCATGATTGCCGCCAAAGGTGCGCCGCAAGCGGAACAATGGGCGCAAGGTTTAGTGGCAAACTTGGCCAGAGCACCCAACGGCGGCGACCGTGACCAGATCAAAGCCGTCTCGTCAGGGCAATGCGATGTCGCCATTGCCAATACCTACTACTACGCGCAAATGTTATACGGTGGTGATGCTGCCCAAAAAGCCGCAGCGAGTAAGGTAAATGTGTTTTTCCCCAACCAGCGTGACCGTGGCACACACATCAATGTCAGCGGTGCAGGCGTAACCAAATCCGCCAAAAACAAGGAAAATGCGGTAAAATTGCTGGAATACATGGTGCTGGATGATGCGCAACGCTGGTATTCCAACACCAATGGTGAATACCCGGTCAAACGTGGTATTGCCGCCAGCCCGGAATTGCAAAGCTGGGGCAATTTTAAAAGCGATGCACTGAACCTGTCCGTCTTGGGTAAAAACAATGCGCAAGCGGTAAAGATCATGGATAAGGTAGGTTGGCAATAAAGTCGCGGGAATACGCTACACTTTTCCCCATCAACAAATCAGAGGCAATCAACAAATGATTTCAACACAACAACGCTTCGGCATCCTGTTACTGCTCTTGAGTTTGAGCACCAGCGTGTGGGCGCATTCCGATGCTGCTGGCATGAGCGGCGGCTTTTTCAGCGGTTTTACCCATCCCCTGTTTGGCTGGGATCACGTCGCCGCCATGGTCGCGGTTGGCTTGTGGGGTGCATTTTTAGGGCGACCTGCCATTTGGATACTACCCGTGGTGTTTCCGGTCGTCATGGCGTTCGGTGGGGTATTGGGTATCGCGGGTGTTCCGATTCCTTCCGTTGAAACCGGCATTGCGCTGTCAGCCTTGGTGCTGGGGTTAATGGTGGTCTTAGCCGTTCGCCCACCGTTATGGGTGGCGGCTGTGTTGGTCGGTGCATTTGCGATTTTCCACGGTCATGCTCACGGTACGGAATTACCCGACGCTGCCAGCCCGTTGGCATATAGCCTTGGATTTGTCATCGCTACCGGTTTATTACACTTGTCTGGCATTGTGTTTGGTGAACTGACCCGCTGGCCTTGGGGAAACCATGCCGTAAGGGCGGGCGGTGCAATCATCAGCTTGGCTGGGGTGGGTTTTTTGACCGGGATGCTGTAAGCCATCATCACCATTCCAGTGAAAAGTCCCTGTTTGGGTAATGCGCTGCATCGTGATGACCGCGTGTGCCTGAACAGAGATGGAGAGAGCGCGGGTTACATCTGCGATTGCAGGTAATTTTGCAGACCGATTTTGTCAATCAGACCGAGTTGTTTTTCCAGAAAATACGCATGGTCTTCTTCAGTATCGGATAACTGTAAGCGCAGCATTTCGCGGGTCACGTAATCGCTTTCATCTTCACAAATCTTCATCGCGGCTTTTAACGCGCCCACGACGTGATATTCCAGTGCAAGGTCATTTTTGAACATGCTAGGCACATCCGCACCAATATTCAGGCCATCCTGATTGCTAAGATCCGGCAAGCCTTCGAGGAACAAAATGCGCTTAATGATCGCATCGGCATGGCTGCTTTCCTCCTGACGTTCATGCTCGTAATGCTCAAACAGCTTGGTTAAACCCCAGTCATCACACATACGTGAATGGATGAAATATTGGTCGCGGGCTGCCAACTCACCGGCTAACAGGGTTTTCAGCACGTCAATAACGCGGTCGTTTCCTTTCATAATGTTGTCTCCTTATGCGCTCATCATGGACTGTAAATAATTGGGCAAACCCGCATTCTGGATTGCCCATTGTTGGGATTCGAGCCAGTCGATTTGCTCTTCTTCCTCTTCGAGAATCTCTTGCAGCATGTCACGGCTCACGTAATCCTGCGCTTGTTCACACGCGGCAATCACGCGGCGTAATTCCGCCACGATTTCCCCAGCAAGGCGTAAATCGTTGGCGATGATTTCCGGCACATCTTCACCGAGATACAGCTTGCCCAAGTCTTGCAGGTTAGGCAGTGCTTCGAGGAACAGAATACGTTCGATCAACTCGTCCGCCTGTTTCATGGCTTTGATGGAACGTTTGTATTCGCGCTGGTTAAAACCTTCCAGACCCCAGTTTTTACACATGCGGGCGTGGAGGAAGTATTGGTTGATCGCCGTAAGCTGGCTGCGTAACGCCAAATTCAGCGAACGGTTAATCTCGGGGCTTCCTTTCATGGCACTTCTCCTGTTCAGGTGTTGAAAGATTTTTTATGGTAACAAAGACTCATAGCGTTTGTCCGTCAGCGTTTGCATGAATGCCACTAACGCATCCACTTCCGAATCTTTCAAGGCAGAGGCTTGAAACTCTTCGGTTTTCAAGGCAAGATTTTTATCCACCTCTGGCGCAGCCCACGGCTTACCCGTTTCTGGGTTGAGCTTGCGCTCAGTATTATTAAACTTGTCGTAAAACAAAACCACGGTGCGCAAATCAGCAAAGACTCCGTTGTGCATGTAGGGCGCTGTCACTGCCACATTGCGCAGCGTTGGCACTTTGAATTTGCCTGCTTCCTTCTCATCGGTCACGTCGGGGTGTTCCAGCAAACCTTGGTCGATGAAAGCATTGCCTTTGCCATTAGCTGCCCGCACTGCCTCATGGGGCGGCACGCCAAGGTTGTGGTATTCGTAATTGGAAAAGGTTTCGCCCTCACTGCCCGGAAAGGTTTTCAATTGATGGCAGCGGTTACAGTTGCTGAATTGATTGGAAAAAAACAGCGATTCACCCAACGATTCCTGATCGGTCAGCTCGACTTCGCCTCTAAGATAACGGTCGTATCTGGAATCAAACGGGGCAAATAGCGCGGTTTTTTCAAACGCAGCAAGGCTGGTGGTCATGGCAGCATACGCAGTTTCGGGTGCATCGAAGACCTTATCCCCGAAAAGCTGTTTGAAAGCGGTCACATAATCGGCATTTTCCTGCAAACGTGCCACGACGGCGGCCTTATCAGGCATTCCCATTTCCACTGGATTGGTCGGGGGGCCACCCGCTTGCCCTTGCAAATCCTTTTCGCACCCATCGAGAAACTGCCCACCGATGTAACGCTGGCTTTTCTTATTCTGGTGGAAATCTGGGCTGAATTGGGCATAAGTTGCTGTCGGGGTATTCCTGTCTCCCAGCGATTTGCCGTCATCGCCCAATGACACCGCTTTGCCAACGCTAGTGGCACGGTTATCGACAAAACCATGTTCAGGATTGTGGCAAGTAGCGCAAGATTGGGTACGGTTTTTCGACAGATTAACATCGGCGAATAGCTTTTCACCCAGCATTTCCTTGCTAGAAATCGGCGTTGGCGCAGGCGTAACAGCAAGCACGATGCCTGACATCAATAGCGTCAGCGGGAGGATAACCTTGACCATACCAAATTCTCTCAATCAGTAACAAGCCACCAAGAATAAATGAGAACCGTTATTATTACAATTGTGACAAATCAATAAACAGGCAAAAATAAGGGGGCTAGCGCCCCCGTTCAAGGTTCAAAATTCCAAGAGAGGAATCAGGCTCATCAGGCCAAGATTATTTTTATGAAGGCTAACCTGGCAGATCGTACACACGTTGACTCAGGCACAATCACACTGCTGCATGGCAGCTTGCTTGATCCTGAAAGGAATAATGTTGGCACTCACGGGGTGCGGGAAAAAGTTGCTATAGATAGTTTCCAGTTGTTGGCGAACATCATGAGAACACCGTGCCAGCAACAAACACTTTACCAACTCTTGCTGTACTTTATGGCAGGGACTACACAACTCGCTCAGGCAGAAATCACCCTGTTCGAGGCATTCCTGCAATTCATTTTTTTCAAATTTAACAACGACTTCTCCAGTCTGCCGATTGTGCAGGCTAACAAATGGGTCAACCCGATCAAGCCATGCATTTATGTAAAAGGTCATCACATACCCCGCTATTCCTTTAATGAAAGAAATAACCTGGCTGGTGCGGAGTTACAAAGTCATACACTGGCTTGGCTACTTTTGTTGCCGTTTTGAGGAGAGGCAAAACTTGTTAGATGCATCAAATGATAATGATTCCTGTTTTTAAGTCAAGCACTTTTTGAGAAACAATCTCATTTTCAAAAATACACTGAGAACTACTTGCATTTGCAAATGAGAATGCCTATCATCCATCTTGTTATGAAGAATCATTACTGTTTAGGGGAAGTGTATGTACGTTTGCATCTGCCACTCTGTTACGGACAAAGCTATCAAGAAAGCGGTCAAGCAAGGCCATGACTCGCTCGAAGCTATCCAGCAAGAACTCAAAGTCGGCACCTGTTGCGGACGCTGCAAACACCATGCCCGCGAAGTAATCGACGAAACCCTTAACCCTGAGACCATTAACTTCAACTTGATGCAAGGTGCATTCGCGTGATGACTGGAACTTTAAGAATGACAGATGCAGAACCCAAGCGTGTCAATCTGGACGAATTGATGCGCGGTTGTAAAAAGATCATCCTTCAGCACGGCAAGCGCCCTTATTGCCTGACCATTACCCGCCGGGGCAACCTGATCCTGACATCAGCGGATGATGATACAGACAAGCAACCTTCTTCGGAGAAACCCCAACCATGAAACGTATTAGCCAGATCGTGTCCGCAGCCCTGCTGGGTGGCCTATTAAGCACTGCCCCCACCTTCGCCCACGCTGACACTGTGACTGCCAAAGCCGTGATGGAACAGTACGTCAACCTCGCCAGCGCCAGCTTTAGCGACACCCTCGCCACCGCCAAAACCTTGCAGGCAAAGGTAGCTGCCTTCATTGCCAACCCCAGCGCCGACACCCAGCAAGCCGCTAAAGATGCCTGGCTCGCTGCCCGCAAACCTTACAGCCAGACCGAAGCCTTCCGTTTCGGCAACCCCAATGTCGATGCACTGGAAGGTGAGATCAACGCTTGGCCACTGGACGAGGGGCTGATTGATTACGTCAAACAAGACGTTTACGACCACGAAGAAGGTAATGCCTTCGCCACCGCCAATATCATTGCAGGCAAAGACAACATCGACACCGCCTTGCTAAAAGCCTCCCAAGAAAAAGGCGGCTCCGAAGCCAATGTCGCCACGGGCTACCATGCCATCGAATTCCTGCTCTGGGGACAAGATTTCAATGAAACCCCAACAACATCCGGCCAGCGCCCTTACACCGACTACGCCAAAGGTGATGCCTGCACCAATGGTCATTGCGAGCGCCGCGCCGCCTACCTGCAAGTTGTCACGGATTTACTGGTGGCTGACTTGCAACAACTGGCAGATGACTGGGCAGACGGCAAAGACAATAACTACCGCAGCGCCTTTTTAACATTGGATGAAAAAGAAGCCCTGCGCCGCATGTTATTCGGCATGGGTAGCCTGAGCTTGGGTGAACTCGCCGGTGAACGCATGAACGTGGCACTACTGGCGCATTCACAAGAAGATGAACATTCCTGCTTCAGCGATAACACCCATAACGACATCGCCGAAAATGCCCGCAGCATCCAGAACATTTTCAACGGCACTTACACCCGCACCGATGGCAGCAAGGTAGAAGGTGCAAGCCTCGCCCAACTGGTTGCCAGCAAAGATGCCAAAGCCAGTGAAACACTGGTCAACAAGCTGGCTGATACCCAACAAAAAGCCGAAGCCATTGTGGAAGCCGCCCAAAACGGGGAAAATTTCGACCAGCAAACTGCCCCCGACAACAAGGATGGCAATAAGCGCATCAAAGCCACGATTACGGCTTTGCGTAGCCAAACGGGTGATATTGAAGCGGCTGCCAAAGCGGTAGGCGTGGAAAGCCTTAACCCGGAGAGCAGCGACTCATTTGGTGGATAAATGCACTCAACTCTAGCCATTGCCCTTGGTAGCCTACTAGCGCTACCGGGGCTAGCCAACAGTGATAACACCCCACAGCAGCACGAAGATTTCGCCATCGGTGGCGCATTCTTCCAGCAGCCGTGGGTCATTGCGCCTGCCTCAACCACTGCGCGGGATGGTCTTGGCCCCCTATTCAAAGCCAATAGCTGCATTACCTGCCACGTCGGGCATGGGCGCGGTCATCCACCCCTGACGGACACAGAACCCTTCCTGTCCACCCTTGTGAAGCTGGGAATCCCCGCGCACACCACCGAACAGCAAGCACAAGCACAAACCTTGGGCGTAGCGCCTGACCCTACTTACGGCGACCACCTGCAACCCTTGGGTATCAAAGGCTTACCGGGGGAAGGCACGCCACGCTTCACCTATAGCGAGATTAACGGGCAATTCAAGGATGGTGAGCATTACACCTTGCAAAAACCCACTCTGACGGTTGAAAACCTGCACTACGGCGCGTTGGCGCACGACATACAGTTTTCCGCCCGCGTTGCCCCGCCCCTGCCCGGCATGGGTTTGCTGGAAAGCATCCCCGAGGCTGAGATACTCGCCAACGCCGACCCGGATGACACCAATGGCGATGGCATTTCCGGCAAAGCCAATCAGGTGTGGGACATTGCCCAACAGCAAACCGTGTTAGGACGGTTTAGCTGGAAAGCCAACCAACCCAGCATCCGCCAGCAAAGCGCCGATGCCTTCCACAATGATATGGGGATTACCTCCAGCCTGTTTCCTGAGCAACCGTGCAGCGCGGCACAAACCGATTGCCATACCCTGCCGGATGGCGGCAAGCCAGAAATCCCGGATGATTTGCTGGAAAAAGTCGTGTTCCACGTTGCCAACCAGTCTGTCCCCGCCCGCCGAGAGGTGGATGATCCAACAGTCATACAAGGGCAGAAACTGTTTCAGCAAGCGGGTTGTGCTGCGTGCCACGTTGCCCGTTTTGCTGCGCTGAACCAACAGCCACAACCTTATTCAGACCTGCTGCTGCATGATATGGGCGCGGGGTTAGCCGACAATCGCCCCGAATTCAGCGCCTCCGGGAGCGAATGGCGTACCCCGCCGCTGTGGGGCATTGGCCTGACCGAAAAAATCAGCGGGCATACCCGCTTCCTGCATGATGGACGCGCCCGCAACCTGCTGGAAGCCATCCTCTGGCACGGCGGCGAATCCAGCCAGGCTCAACAATCCGTATTAGCCATGAACACCACCGAGCGGAAAGCGCTACTGCGTTTCCTCAATTCCCTGTAGCAAGGCTCTTGTATGTTTTTAAAAAAACGAACCCTACTCAGTATTCTGATTGGCGTAAGCCTTACAAACCCTGTTTTCGCAGCAACCACCTTCAGTGGACTGGTGGAAGTCGAAGCGGGTTTTGTCAGCAATGACGACGGTGATACCAGTGATATTACCGTGCCAACCGTGGAGCTGGGCATCGACAACAAGCTGCATGACAAGCTCGACGGGCATTTACTGTTCCTGTACGAACAAGGTGAAAACAGCGACAACATCAGCGTGGATGAAGCCACCCTCACCTTCAAACCGCGTGAAGGGCTGGATGTCACCGTCGGGCGCATGTACGTGCCTTTCGGCAAATTCGACAGCAACATGGTTTCCGACCCGCTAACGCTGGAACTGGCTGAAACACAGGAAGAAGCGCTGCAACTGGGCATGAGTGCAGGCAATCTCACCGGTTCCGCCTACGTCTTCAAGGATGATGAAGATGGCGGTGACAAGATCGACGATTACGGCGCAAACCTCGACTACGCCACTGAACATTTCAGCGCGGGGGTTAGCTACATTTCTGACGTGAATGACAAGGCTGCGACGGGAGTTGGCCTCCATGCCGGTGCCAAGATCGGTAAGGCCAATGTGATTGCCGAACACATTGCTGTGGATGAAATCACCCTCGAAGACGACAGCACCGCCAAACCTTCCGCTACCAATCTGGAAGTGGGGCTGGACATTGGTAACGACCGCACCATCGCATTGGCCTACCAACAAACCAAGGAAGCCGAAGCGCTGGAGCTGCCCGAAACCGCCACGGGCATTGCCTACCGGATGTCAGTCTTTGAGAAAGCCAGTTTCGCGGCAGAATACATGAATAACGAAGGTTACGACGGTGCAAAAGAAACTGTCGTCACCTTGCAAGTGGCTTATGAGTTTTAGAATACCCCTATGAGCCTAGCATTCACTGCGCCTATTCAGCCACCGGAATATCAAACTTCGCCATGCGTGGCTTGCCGTCAAGAGGCTGGATCAGCGCCACCACCTTGTCACCGGCAGCCAGTTTCACATCAGGTGGTGCATCAAAGCGGTGGGCATCGCCTTCTGCCAATAGCATTTCTGCTTCCTGCTTGTCTTTGCCCTTGAGGATGGTTAGGCGAACCTTGACCTTGCTGAGTGCATCACCTTCCGGCAAGCCTTCTGCATACAGGCTGACTTTACCGTCTTCTGCCATTACCAGTTCGTGATGAATACCATCGACATCAGCAACAATACCGCCGTGGTGGGGTTTGTCATCCTCGGCATGATCATGCCCTTCTTGCTCGTGTTTGGCGTGTTCATCGGCTGACTCACCCTTGTGGGCATCTTGTCCGTGGTCGGTTTCATGGTTATGCCCCGGTTCACCGTGGGCGGGTGTAGCAGCCTTTTGCTCTTCCGCCAGCAATGCCGGGGAAGCCAGCAAGCCGAGGGTTACTAACAATGTGGGTAACAGTTTCATGGGTTATCTCCTTGGTATTCAACAGTTAAAAAATTAAAAAGTTAAAAAGTTAAAGGGCTTCATCGCTTGCCATATCCAACAGCTTTTCGGCGGGTTTGCGCCCAAACAGCCAGAACATGGCGGGGGTGAGGAAAGTATCCAGCAGCGTGGAGCTGATTAGCCCGGAAAAAATCACCACCGCCACGGGGTGCAGAATTTCCGTTCCCGGCTGTTCCGCTTCAAACAGCAGCGGCATGAGCGCGAACGCTGCCACCAATGCTGTCATCAGCACTGGGGACAGACGTTCCAGTGACCCCCGAATAATCATCGCACGGGTAAAACTTTCCCCTTCCAGTCGCATCAGGTTGAGGTAATGGCTGGTTTTGAGGATGCCGTTACGGGTGGAAATGCCCGCCAGCGTAATAAAACCAATCAGTGCCGCCACCGACAACGGTTGCCCCGACAACCACAAGCCAATCACGCTGCCGACCAATGCCAGCGGAATATTCGCCATAATCAGCAATGCCAGTGTGGTGGACTGATAACGGCTATACAGGGTCAAAAACACCAGCAACGCCGCTACCGCCGCTAAGAGCGTGATGCGTTGCGCCGCTTGTTCCTGTGCCTCAAATTGCCCACCAATGGTGATGAAGTAGCCTTCGGGTAGCTGGAACTCGGCAACTTTTGCCCGCATATCCGCCACCACTTCTGACAATGCTCGCCCCTGCACGTTGGCGGACAGCACAATACGCCGCTGCCCGTTATCCCGCGCCACTTGATTGGGGCCATCGCTTTCCTCAATCTTGGCGAGTTTACTTAACGGCACTTGCCCCAGCGGGGTGCTGATGAGCAGATCCTGCAATTGGGTGGTGGAACGTGCCGCCTCCGGCAAGCGCAACACCAGCTTGAAACGGCGGTTGCCATCCACGATTTCATTGATGGTTGCGCCATCCACCAGCATTTGCAGTTCCCGCAGCAATGCCGCACCTGAAAGCCCGTACTGCCCCGCCACGGCATAATCCACATACACCTTGATTTGTGGGGCAAGCACTTGTTTTTCCATGTTCAAGTCTGCCACGCCGTCCACCGTCGCCAGTGCTTGTTGCAAGCGTTCGCCTTGGGCGCGGAGCGTGTCGAGGTCATCGCCAAACAACTTGATGGCAATCTGCGCCCTGACCCCTGACAACATATGGTCGATACGGTGGGAAATCGGTTGCCCGATACTCACGTTTACTGGCAACGGTGCAAGGCGGGCGCGGATATCGGCATACACCACGTCCATTGGGCGTTCTGAGAGTTTTAAGGCAATGTCCAGCTCGCTGTTGTGTACCCCTTCTGCGTGTTCATCCAGTTCTGCCCGCCCGGAACGTCGCCCGACATGGGCAATTTCCGGCACGTCTTGCAGCAAGGTTTCGGCTTTAGCGGCAATGCGTACCGATTCCGCCAAGGTCACACCGGGGGTCAAACGTACACTCACCAACAACGTGCCTTCATTGAACGGCGGCAAAAACGTGGTCGGGAACAACGGCACAAGGCTACCCGCCAGCAATACCGCCACCGCGCCCATGCCGAGCAAGGTACGCGGGTAATCCAGCACGGTTTCCAGCGCCTTGGCATAACCACGCTTGAGCCAGCGCACCAACCACGGTTCAGGGTGGTCAAGCTGTTTCATGTTCGGTAGCAGGTAATACGCCATCACCGGCGTGAGGGTCACAGACACCAGCATCGACACCAGAATCGAGGTAATGTAGGCAATGCCCAACGGCACAAACAGTTTACCTTCCATCCCCGGCAAGGCGAACAGCGGCAAAAACACCAGCACCACAATAATGGTGGCGTACACAATCGCCGACCGCACTTCCAGCGTGGCGTGCAACACGATCTTCAAGGGCGCAAGTTGGGTTTTGTGCAAGCGGTTATTACGCAAGCGGCGAATCACATTTTCGACCCCCACCACCGCATCATCCACCAGTTCTCCTATCGCAATCGCCAAGCCGCCCAGCGTCATGGTATTGATCGACAAATCCAGATAGCGGAATACCAGCACCGTACACAAAATCGACAGCGGAATTGCCATCAGTGAAATCAAGGTAGTGCGGAAATTCCCCAGAAACAGGAACAAAATCACCATCACCAGCAGCGATGCCAATACCAGCTTGTGTTCCAGATTGCCGATGGAAGCCTCAATGAAACTGGCTTGGCGGAAGGTCACACGCGGCTCTGCCATGCCTTGCGGCAGGCTGGTTTTCATCGACTCCAACGCGGTTTCTATCGTTTGGGTAAGCTGGATGGTATCCGCATCAGGTTGTTTCTGAATGCCCAATATCACCGCAGGCTGACCGTTAAACCCCGCATCCCCGCGCTTGACCTTGGGGGCAAAGGTGATGCTTGCCACCTGTTTGAGCAAAATCGGTTGCCCCGCCGTGGCAGTAATCGCAAGGTTCTGCAAATCCTCAAGGCTGGAAGTGCGCCCAATGTGACGGATCAGGTATTCCTTGCCGCTGAGTTCGAGAAAACCACCGGAGGTATTATTGGCAAACCCTTCCAGCGCATCCGCCAACTGTGCAAGGCTAATCCCCAGATCAGTCATGCGGCGCATATCCGGCTGTACCTGAAACTGGCGTACTTCCCCACCAATCGGGATGACTTGCGCCACGCCAGCAATCGACAACAGGCGCGGGCGTAACACCCAGTCGGCATACTCACGCACTGCCATTGGGTCAATCTTGGCGGGGTCAATCGGCACTGCCACCATCATGATTTCGCCCATGATCGACGACACTGGCCCCATTTGCGGCACAATCCCAGCAGGCAAACCGCTTTCCATCGCTCCCAGCCGTTCGCTGACCATCTGACGGGCGCGGTAAATCTCCGTATCCCAGTCAAACACCGCGTACACAAACGACAACCCGGCACTGGATACCGAGCGTACCGACTCAATCCCCGGCAAGCCGTTGAGGGTGGTTTCCAGTGGGAAACTGATCAGGCGTTCCACCTCTTCAGGAGCCATGCCACCCGCTTCGGTCATCAGCGTGACGGTGGGGCGGTTGAGGTCGGGGAAGACATCCACGGCGGTTTGCGGCAGTTGCAACGCGCCGTAAATCATCAGCATAGCACTTGCCACCAGCACCAGCAGGCGGTTGCCGAGGCTGGCGTTCAATAACCAGTTAAACATGGCAGCCTCCTAACGGATTTGGTTAATCAGATTGGTAGCTTGCACTACTACGCGCTCACCGTCTGGCAAACCTGCGGTAATCATCACGCGTTCCCCGTCCAGCGGCTGGTATTGCACGACTCGTGGGGCGTACTGTTCCGGCGTGGTTTTGACCCATACCACCGTTTGGTTGCTGGGGTTACGGGCGAGGGCTTCAGCAGGAACAGCGACACCTTGCAGCGTTTCACGGGTTTGTACGGTCACTTGGACGGGTGAGCCAGCGGCGAGAGAACCCCTCACCCCCAGCCCCTCTCCCTCAAGGGGCGAGGGGAGAAAAGAGAAGCGCAGGGGTAAGGCTTGTTGGCGTAATTGTTGGCTGTTGCCTTGATAGCGGAGTGCGAGGGTTTGCTTACCGATGGTGACGTTAGCGGCAGCAATGTTGGCGGGTAAGGCAGGGTCATAGGTGAGGGCTTCCACCTGCAATTTGCTGGGGTCGATGATGTCCAGCAGTAAGTCGCCTGCTTGTACGGCTTGTCCGTTGGCGGCGTGACTCGCGGTGACAATGCCACTGATGGGGGAGCGCACGGTTTCGGTAACGCCTTTTGCCCCTTTGCGGAATACGGCAAGACGGGCTTGCAAGCTGCGTACCATCGCAGCGGCAGTATCCACTTCACGGCGCGGAATCAAGTCGCCCAACCCTTGTAAACGTTGCTGTTCCAGTTCCGCCAGCTTGAGTTGCTCCTGCAAATCGGCAGCTTCGACGGCTTGATTAGTACCTTCCTGTGCGTCTTTGGCAAGAGTGATGGTCGCCAATACTTGCCCCTTTTCTACCTTGTCGCCAATAGCAGGCAAGCTACCGTTGGCAATGTCGAGCCGTCCGGCTTGCAATGCCTGCACTTTGCTGCTGGCATCCATACCCGCCACCACCTGACCATTAAGGATAAGGCTACGCGGCAAGGTTTCGAGTTTGGCAGGTTGCGTGCGTACTTGAATAAAACGTTGGGTTTTTTTCGGCAAGAATACACTGCCATCCGGCAGGCGTTGCGGGGCATTGGGGTTGGCAGCAGTCGGGGCAGCTTCGCCGTGGTCATGCCCATCACCCGCTATTGCCAGCGCGGGTAACAACAATGCACCCATCAATAAAAATGCAGCTAGTTTCATGCCTGTACCCTCCGTTGGTGGCGGTCACGCCGCAACGTGAACACCACGAGAGCCAAGGCAATGACCACCAAACCCAGCACCCACGGCAAGAAGCCCCAACCGCTGGCTGAAGTGGCGGTGGCGGGTTCAACGTGCATCGCTTCCACTGTGTGTACATCCAGATCACCCGTTAGCAAGTCGCTGGTTTCACCTGTCAAAATGGTTGCCATCACCGCGTATTCCCCTTCTGAGAGCGGATGTGCCAAAGCCGCATGGTAACTGCCATCGGCTTCTGCTTCAGCGTTGATGCGCTGCCCTGCAATCTCCAGCTCCACACTGGCATCCGTTACCGGGGCATTGCTGGCATGATCATCAAGGAACAAGTGCAAACCGTCCCCCTCCAACGTGCCTACCAGTTCAAACTGGGTAGACTCCATCACCAAACGTGGTGCGGCGGGGGAATTAACGGTGGCAGCAGCTTTTTCTTCGCCGTGGTCATGCCCATCACCCGCAAATGCGGCATGACCGACAAGCAGCAATGGCAGCCATACCGGCAGCAGTATCTTGTTCATGGTTTTTCCTGAATCCAGTTTAAACAATCAAAAAATGAAGTTTGATGAAAACGCGGTCAGGCTATCGGTGGGCGGATCAGCAGGTCAGTGTGGGGATTACGGTAGGATTGAGTGAAAAAAGCAGAAATCAATTTGACAGATTCCACTTGTGGTAAAGCCAATGAAGCGACAGGAACATTGCCCGGTGTAGTGTGGCAGCAATTATGGTGGTGTTCGCCAGCAGTATGCGGTTCGAGCGTGATGCAATGCGCTACTTGGCTATTTTGTGCCACAGATGGAACGTCGATATGCCAACCCGCCACGCCCACAGCCACCTGTGCCAGCAGGACGCAGGCAAGCAGAAACGGCAATAAACAGCGGATAGTTGGTTTTTTCATGGAATAAGCGTAAACCAGCACGGTGATAGAATGCAAGTATCCCAACGACCAGCGGAAAAATACATCAGACAACGAGGGTGTAGAAAAACCCGAATCTGATCATCCCATCCAGATCGGGCAGTCATTTTTTTGAACATCCCAAACGACCGGGCGTTTTTTTCAGCGTTGCCGACTTCCTGCTTCCCCATAACGCCCTGAATGCCACCTGATACGCTCAATACGGTGCATTTTTGCGTGTTTGGCAGCATCATTTCCCCCTTCATGCGACATACCCGTAATGTGCCAGCTTTTCGAGGTTGTGCATCAGGCAAAACAGTTTCCATTGCCCGTCCACTTTGGCTTTGCTGCGCAAGGTGAAGCGGTGCAGGCGTTTGTTGCCGCGCAAGTTCCCAAACACGGGTTCGACGGTGGC
>NZ_JHYQ01000042.1 GCF_000621325.1 Thiothrix lacustris DSM 21227
AAGCACATTGCGGATGCAAGTTGGGGTGAGTTCACTCGCCAGCTTGCGTACAAAGCTGGCTGGTACGGGAGGACATACGTTGAGATAGGGAGATTCTTCCCGTCCACTAAACGCTGTTCCTGCTGTGGGTTCGTGAAAGAAAACATGCCGCTGGACGTGCGATCGTGGGAGTGCCCCGAATGCGGCACAACCCACGACCGTGACGTGAATGCAGCACGTAACATTTTAGCCGCCGGGCTGGCGGTGTTAGCCTTTGGAGAGAATGTTAGTGGCGATGGCATTTCGGTGTCGTCGTCCTGTTCTCGGTGAATTAGGAATCCCCCGGCTTTAGCCGTGGGGAGTAGTCAAAATAGCCTAACCGCAACATAGCTAGGTTTTGTCGCTTATGATAACTTACCCGGTTTTTACGATCTTCGATGTAGGAGCGCGGTAACGTGAAATTCAGCGAATACAACTGGAACGCCATGCCGGATAAAGCCGGGCATTTTGGCGCATACGGCGGGCGTTTCGTCGCGGAAACGCTGATGGAGCCGATCTACGAACTCGAACAAGCCTACGAAAAGCTCAAAAATGACCCTGCTTTCCAGGCCGAATTCGACCGTGACCTCAAATATTATGTCGGTCGCCCCAGCCCGCTGTATATGGCGGAACGCTGGACACGCGAACTCGGCGGCGCAAAAATCTACCTCAAGCGCGAAGATTTGAATCACACCGGCGCACACAAGATCAACAACACCATCGGTCAAGCGCTGCTCGCCAAATTCATGGGCAAGACGCGCATCATCGCTGAAACCGGCGCAGGCCAGCACGGGGTTGCTTCCGCCACCATCGCCGCCCGCCTCGGTTTGGAATGCATCGTGTACATGGGCGCAGAAGACGTGCAACGCCAAGCCCCCAATGTATTCCGCATGAAATTGCTGGGCGCAACCGTGGTTCCCGTCACCTCCGGCTCGAAAACCCTCAAAGACGCGCTCAACGAAGCCATGCGTGACTGGGTAACGAATGTCGATGACACGTTCTATATCATCGGCACGGTGGCAGGCCCTCACCCATACCCTGCAATGGTACGCGACTTCCAATCCGTGATCGGTCGTGAAGCCCGCGAACAGATTCTGGAACAGGAAGGTCGTTTGCCGGATGCGCTAGTGGCTTGCGTCGGCGGTGGTTCTAACGCCATTGGTTTGTTCCACCCCTTCCTTGCGGATGAATCGGTGGCGATTTATGGCGTAGAAGCTGGTGGTGATGGCATCGACACTGGCAAACACGCAGCGCCACTGTGTGCAGGCAAGCCCGGTGTTTTGCACGGCAATCGTACTTATTTAATGGAAGATACCAACGGGCAAATCATTGAAACCCATTCCATTTCTGCGGGTTTGGATTACCCCGGCGTAGGCCCCGAACACGCTTGGTTGAAAGACATCGGTCGTGCCAATTACGTTTCCGTGACGGATACCGAAGCCATGCAAGGTTTCCACGCACTGACCCGTATCGAAGGCATTATTCCCGCGTTAGAAAGCAGCCACGCGCTGGCTTATGTGATGAAACTTGCGCCAACGATGAGTAAAGACCAAAGTATCATCATTAATCTGTCCGGGCGCGGGGACAAAGACATCAACACCATTGCACGTCTGGAGGGGATTACGCTATGAGTCGCATCGCCGCTTGTTTCGCTGCCCTGAAAGCACAGGGCAAAACCGCATTGATCCCCTACGTTACCGCTGGCGATCCGCACCCGTCGCTCACCGTGCCACTCATGCACCGCATGGTCGAGGCCGGAGCCAATATCATCGAACTCGGCGTGCCATTTTCCGACCCGATGGCGGATGGCCCCACTATCCAGCAAGCGCATGAACGTGCGTTGAAACATAACGTTAGCCTGCACGATATTCTCGGCATGGTGGCTGAATTCCGTAAGACTAACCAGACCACGCCCGTGGTACTGATGGGGTACTTGAACCCGATCGAAATCATGGGTTACGCCGAATTCGCCAAAGCGGCGGAAGCTGCTGGTGTCGATGGTGCGCTGACCGTGGATTTGCCACCGGAAGAGGGCATGGGTGTGCTGCCGTTGTTCCGTGAACACGGTATTGACCCGATTTTCCTGTTGTCACCCACTACGCCAGAACGCCGTATTGCTACAGTGGCGCAAGCAGGCGGTGGTTTCATTTACTACGTTTCACTGAAAGGTGTGACGGGTGCGAGCACGCTGGATGTTGGGCAAGTGGCCAGCCATATCGCCAAAATCCGCACGCATACCGACCTGCCATTGGGCGTTGGTTTCGGCATCAAGGATGCTGCGACGGCTGCGGCTGTCGCCAAAACGGCTGATGCGGTGGTGGTGGGTAGTGCCGTTATCAAATTGATCGAAGCGACACTGGATGATCATGCTGCTATCATGAACAACATCAGTGACTTGCTGACTTCCATGCGCACTGCAATGGATGCCTGAATACGCTAGGGGTAAACACACAAAATGAGCTGGTTTGAAAAACTGCGTCTGCCATCCCGCATCCGTACCGATGCGAGCAATACCGAAAAGAAATCCATCCCGGAAGGCTTGTGGCATCAATGCCCCTCCTGTCAGGCTGTGCTGTACCGTGCGGAACTGGAGCGCAATCTGGATGTTTGCCCCAAGTGCAACCACCACATGCGCTTGTCCGGGCGGCGACGTTTGGACGTGTTTCTGGATGCTGATGGCCGTGAGGAAATCGGTGCGAATGTTGCCCCGACCGATATGCTGAAATTCCGCGATACCAAAAAATACAAAGACCGCCTGGCTGCCGCGCAAAAAGAGACGGGTGAAAAAGATGCCCTGATCGTGATGAAAGGTACGGTATTGGGCGTGCCTTTGGTGGTAGCGGCCTTCGACTTCCGTTTCATGGGTGGCTCGATGGGCTCGGTGGTTGGTGAGCGTTTTGTGCGCGGTGCGGAAGCGGCCATGCTTAACAAGATTCCGTTCATTTGCTTTGCCGCGAGTGGCGGAGCGCGGATGCAGGAAGCTTTGTTCTCGTTGATGCAAATGTCCAAGACCAGCGCGGTGTTGACCCGTTTGAGCGATAAGGGCTTGCCGTTTATTTCGGTGCTGACTGACCCGACGATGGGCGGGGTTTCGGCAAGTTTTGCGATGCTGGGCGATATTCATATCGGTGAACCCAAGGCGCTGATCGGTTTTGCTGGCCCGCGTGTCATTGAGCAGACGGTGCGAGAGAAACTGCCAGAAGGTTTCCAGCGCAGTGAATTTCTGCAAGAAAAAGGCGCGATTGACATGATTGTGCACCGCACGGATATGCGCGAAACCATCGCGGATCTGGTGTCGATCATGCAACATAAGCCTAGCCCTATTCATCATGCTACTGTGTTGGATGCTGCTTGAAAACGTTGGATGATTGGTTACGTTGGCAGGAATATCAATTTCTGTTAAGCATTAAGTTGGGGTTAGAACGCATCCGTACTGTAGCAGAACGGATGGATTTGTTGCAGTTGCCGGTGCCAGTCATTATGGTCGGTGGCACCAATGGCAAAGGTTCGACTTGTGCGATGTTGACGCGGATTTTGACCTTGCAAGGTTATCGAGTGGGAACGTATACCTCACCACATTTGATGCGATACAACGAACGGATTGCTATTAATGCTGAGCCTGCTAGTGATGCCATGATTTGCGAGGCATTTACGGCGATTGATAAGGCGCGTGATGGCATTGATCTGACCTATTTTGAGTTTGGTACTTTGGCGGCAGCCTGGTGTTTTGTGCACGCTAAAGTGGATGTCACGGTATTGGAAGTTGGCCTTGGTGGGCGCTTGGATGCTTGCAATCTGTGGGATGCGGATGTGGCTATTATTACCAGCATAGGCATCGATCACGAGGATTGGCTAGGCAGTACCCGCAAAGCGATTGGGCGCGAAAAGGCAGGCATTATGCGGGCAGGTAAACCGGTGATCAGTGGTGATCCGCAGCCACCTGCCACGATTGCCTCTGAGGCAGCTCGTATTGGTGCACGTTTATTGCAGTACGGTCAGGATTTCAATGCGGAAGGTGTGCCAACACCTGCTTTGCTGGGGGATGTGCAACAACAGAATGCGGCTTGTGTCGTCACCGCTTTGCAACAATTGCATGAAATATTACCCGTTAGCCCTGCTGTGATGGCTGAAGGCTTGCGCACTGTGAGTCTCACGGGGCGGATGCAGCGGGTGCATGAGGAGCCAGAAGTGCTGCTCGATGTTGCTCATAATCCCCATGCCGCAAAAGAATTAGCATTATGGCTGAAAAAAAATCCAGTTGAAGGCAAAACATTTGCAATTTTTTCTATACTTGCAGATAAGGATATTGCTGGGGTGCTGGAAATAATGGCAACTCAAGTGAATGAGTGGCATTTGGTTCCCTTGTCAGGGAGTCGGGCGGCTAGTCGCGAATTGCTTGTAGATAAAGTGCAAGCCAGTGATGCGCAAGCAACAATTCATGTCTATTCTGATTTTCAGTCCGCGTGGAATTCTATTCACTTAATGGCAGAAAAACAGGACAGAGTAGTTGCCTTCGGTTCTTTTCTGGTAGTATCCGGTATGCTGGAAATTCTCGTTCCCTAGTGGGGTTGAGTCTCTATCAGTTGGTAAATGCGCGAATCAATAGTTTTTGAGTGTCGAATATAAAGGAGCAGTGAATCACATGGATAATAAGGCCACAACCAAACGTATGATTGGCGCGGTAGTGCTAGTACTGGTTGCTGCGTTACTGTTGGCATGGTTGCTGAAAGGCAAAAACCGTGACGGTCAACAAGACATGGCGATGAACCAGGCTGGTGAAACCAAGCCTATTTTAGGTTTCCCAGGGGTTGGAGAGGAGGGGCAGAAGCCCAGCATTGTGGGTGATGACCCGAATGCAGTAGCTCAACAAGCAGCAGGTATTGATGTTGCTCAACAGCAGCAAGTTCCTGCTGATGCGGGTCAGGCTGCAACAGGTAAGGATGGCGCTAGCTTAATTCCTGGTGTTGATGTGAAGCTGCCTGAAACAGTTGCTAACACGACTGGTTTTGATGTGCGTCCAGCCGATACGGGCGGTGAAGTTCGTGACTTAGTGGATACTGATGGCAAATTGAAAGATGGCACTGGCAGTATGGGTACAGGGGATGCTAAAGCAGGCAGTGCTAAGGCACCTGAAGCTCAAGCACCTGTTACTCAAGATGCAGGGGATTCAGTTAAGGCTGAGCAGCAAGCTGCTGCAAAAGCACCGGTTGCTGAGACGAAAACCAGCACATCTTCTACTTCACAGCAGGCATCTAGTAAAGATACCGCGCCTGTTGAGAAAAAGAGCAGTGCGAAAGTTGTCTTAGTGAATGAGAAACCTGTTCCTAAAGCAACTTCAGAAGATAGTGCACGTGCTGCTAAAAAAGCTGCTGAAGATAAAGCCGCTGCTATGGCAAAAGCTGCTGAAGATAAAGCCGCTGCTGCTGCTAAAGCTGCTGCCGAAAAAGCTGCTGCTGCCAAGTCTGTAGCCTTAGCGGGAGCAGCATCAGGTACTGCGAGTGCTGGTAATTTCGTGATTCAGGTTTTGGCAAGTTCAGACAAAGCCAGTGCTGACTCGGTTGCTGCACCTCTTAAAGCTGATGGTTATCAGGTTAGTGTATCACCCGTGACTGCTGGCGGGAAAACTATCTATCGGGTGAATGTAGGTGGTTTTGCAAACCGTGCAGCAGCTGATGCCGCTCAGGTGAAAATGAAGTCACGTTACACACAAAATCAGTCGATTCAAGGTAGTTTCGTTACCAGTGGTAAGTAATCATCCATGACAGCAGATATTCTGGATCTCAGCATTATTGTCCTGATTGTTCTGTCAGCTATTATTGGTTTGGTGCGCGGTTTTGTCAGAGAAGCGCTTTCCTTGGTGACTTGGTTGGCGGCTTTGGCATTTGCCTTCTTGTACTATAATCAACTGGCTGCACATGTACCCTTTGCTGTACAAGGCAAAATTGGGCAGGTGGTGATTGCTTTTGTGGTCATTTTCCTTGGAGTACTGATAGTCGGTTCCATCATTAATCATTTATTGAGTGCTGCGGTATCGTCTGTGGGGCTTGGTGGGGTGGATTATTTGTTGGGTGGGGCTTTCGGTATTTTACGGGGAGGCTTGATTGTCACCTTATTGGTATTGCTGTTTAGTGCAGTAGGAAATTTTTCTAAGGATGCCTGGTGGAAAGATTCACGGTTAATGCCGTGGTTCGAAGATGCTGCTGGCGTTCTCAAGGAAATGATTCCTAACAAACTCCCAGAGGATCTGCCCGATATTTTTTCCAATAAACCCTGATCTCAGGGGATTGTTGGCTTAATCGTCGGTTATCAAGGCAGCCATGTACGTATCGTGCATGGCTGTTTTGTTTTGACGGGGTTAGAATATGACGTTTTCGTTTCACCGGAAGGCTTGTTATGTGCGGAGTTATCGGGATTATTGGCCATGAACCTGTTAATCAGGGGCTTTATGATGGTCTGACGGTTTTACAACATCGTGGCCAGGATGCTGCGGGTATCGTGACCAGCGATGGCCGGAAACTTTACCTGCGCCGTGATAACGGTTTGGTTAAAGATGCATTCACGGAACGCCACATGGCTATGCTGAAAGGCAATATGGGCATTGGGCATGTGCGTTACCCTACTGCGGGTTCTTCTTCTTCTGCTGAAGCCCAACCTTTCTATGTGAACAGCCCTTACGGGATTTCTTTGGCGCACAATGGCAATCTGACCAATGCGCATGTGTTAAAGAAAGAGCTGTATCAACAGGATCGCCGTCAAATCAACACCGAGTCTGATTCTGAAATCTTGTTGAATATTTTTGCGCAGGAATTGCTGCGTCAGGATGCTTTACACGTGCGCCCTGAAGACATCTTCTCAGCGGTGGAGGGGGTGCATCGGCGTTGTAAAGGTGCGTATGCGGTGGTAGCGATGTTGACCCGTGATGGTTTGGTAGGTTTCCGTGACCCGCATGGTATCCGCCCTTTGGTTTATGGCGTGCGTGAAACTCCAGCGGGCAAGGAATTCATGCTGGCCTCCGAAAGTGTGGCGCTGGATGTGCAGGGTTATCGCTTGGTGCGTGACATCGAGCCGGGTGAAGCGATTTTCATCCGCCCAGATGGCCAAGTATTTACCCGCCAATGCGCGAAAAATCCGCGTTACAGCACCTGTATTTTTGAATACGTTTATTTTGCCCGCCCTGATTCCATCATTGATAATGTCTTCGTCCACAAGGCGCGGATGCGGATGGGGCGCAAAATGGCTGAGTACGTGATGCGTGAATGGCCAGATAATGACATTGACGTAGTGATCCCGATTCCTGATACCAGCCGTACTTCAGCGCTGGAAATGGCGTATACCTTGGGCGTGCCTTATCGGGAAGGCTTTATCAAAAACCGCTATATCGGGCGTACTTTTATCATGCCGGGGCAGGCCAAGCGCAAAAAATCAGTGCGTCAGAAACTGAATTCACTGGCGTTGGAGTTCAAGGGCAAAAACGTGATGCTGGTGGATGATTCCATTGTGCGTGGCACGACGTCTGGCGAAATTGTGCAAATGGCACGTGATGCCGGGGCGAATAAGGTGTATTTTGCGTCCGCTTCACCGCCTATCAAGTTTCCCAACATTTACGGGATAGACATGCCCGCTGCCAAGGAACTTATTGCGCACGGGCGTACCGAAGAAGAAGTGGCAAAAGCCATCGGCGTTGACCGTTTGGTGTATTTGCCCCTCGAAGATCTGATTGCGGCGGTGAGTAAGGGCAACCCGCGCTTGAAGGATTTTGATTGTTCTGTTTTCACCGGGAATTATGCTACTGGGGAAGATGGCGACTATTTTGCTGAATTAGAGGCTTTACGTAATGACGAACAACAAACAAAACGCGAAAAAAATATGGCTGCCATTGATATTTGCAACAGTGATTAATAGCGGGGCGGTGATGGCTGAAGACTTCCCTATGCCGCCCCTTAATTCATTGCCTCAGGCTGCTGCGGTTGAACAGGGGAAGGCGTCTGTTGATTTTATTGTGCAAGATCTACAACGCCGTTTCCCCAGCTATTCGACCGAGCGCGTGTTGCTGGTTGATGGCATCAAGCAGAAAATGGAGTTGATCGAAAACGGCCAAGTCAGCCATACATGGGTTATTTCTGTTGCGCAGAAGGGGCTGGGGAGCCTCAAGGGCAGCGAGCAAACCCCTACCGGCGTGCATCGTATCGCACAGAAAATTGGTGCTGGTGCGGAGCTGGGTACTATTTTCAAGGCACGTCAGAATACCGGGCGGATTGCCGAGATTCTTACTGGCGCGGATGAGCGCAGTACCGGGGATAATGTCACCACGCGTATCTTATGGCTGGCGGGCATGGAACCGAATGTCAACAAGGGTGGTAATGTCGATTCTTATGAACGCTACATCTATATCCACGGTACGGATGAAGAAGGGCGTTTGGGGCAGGGTGCATCCCACGGTTGTATTCGCATGAAGAATCAGGATGTGATCGACCTGTTTGATCTGGTATCTGAGGATACGCTGGTTGTGATTACCCCCAATTAACGCAGGACATAAATCTTGAACGAAAGCGACTGGGATTTTGCCACGCTGGCTATCCGTGCCGGGCATGAACGCACCAATGAAGGCGAGCATTCGGAGGCGATTTTTCCGACCTCCAGCTTTGTATTCGGCAGTGCGGCGGAAGCGGCAGCGCGATTTGGTGGGCAAGAGCCGGGCAATATTTACGCCCGCTTTACTAACCCGACTGTGCGTTATTTTCAGGAGCGGCTAGCCGCGCTGGAAGGTGGCGAAAGCTGTGTGGCAACCTCGTCTGGCATGTCCGCCATTCTGGCGGTGATGCTAGGGTTGTTGAAAGCGGGGGATCACGTGGTGTGTTCCCGCGCTGTATTTGGCACGACCACGCTGCTGCTGCAAAACTATATTGGTAAATTCGGGGTGGCGATCAGCTTCGTCGACCTGACCGATATGGAAGCGTGGGAAGCGGCTTTGCAGCCGAATACCCGTTTATTGTTTGCGGAAACACCTGCTAATCCACTCACCGAAATTGTTGATATTCGCGCTCTGGCGGATTTAGCACACCGTAACAACAGCTTGTTGGTGATCGACAATTGTTTCTGCACCCCTGCGTTACAGCGCCCGCTGGCATTGGGGGCGGATATTGTGGTGCATTCCGCCACCAAGTATCTGGATGGGCAAGGGCGTGCCTTGGGCGGTGCTGTCGTCGGTGATGCGGAACGGGTCGGCAAAGATGTGTACGGCGTATTGCGCACTGGTGGCGTGACCATGAGCCCGTTCAATGCGTGGATATTCCTGAAAGGCTTGGAAACGCTGGATTTGCGTATGAAGGCGCATTGTGACAATGCCATGCAGCTCGCGCAGTGGCTGGCAGCGCACCCGGCGGTGGAACAGGTCTATTATCCGGGGCTGGCTTCCCACCCGCAGCACGCGCTGGCGCAACAACAGCAAAGCGGCTTTGGGGGGCTTGTATCCTTCGTGCTGAAAGGTGGGAAAGAGGCGGCATGGAAGGTAATAGATTCCACCCAAATGCTGTCGATTACCGCCAACCTTGGCGATACTAAGACCACGATTACTCACCCGGCAACGACTACGCACGGCAGGCTGACGCCGGAGCAGAAGGCGCAGTCAGGGATTGCTGATGGTTTGGTGCGGGTATCCGTCGGGTTGGAAAGTATCCGCGACATCCAGCGCGATCTGGCGCGTGGTTTGGATAATCTCTAATCAGGTAAGCGGAATTCAGGAAGCTCGAATTCTCGCCTGACCTCATTCAATTCCAGAAAGGTTTCACGTTCGGCGGGAATCAACTGGAAGCGGTAGCCGCCATCGCCAGGGTAGGGGTCGATGTGGTCACACTTGCCATCCATAATGGCATTAGGGATTTCCTCAAATGCCAAGCATTCCCGGTCTGGATTGTTTTCGAGAAAGTGCTGGCAGAACACGCAGACGGGGGGGAGTACGCAACTCATAATAGTACCGACTACAGAAATTAACAGTCAGTGGTATTGTTGCCCTAATTCATGCACCGCGTCTACCAATACGCCCACATTTTCTGGGTTAATATGCTGGTGAATGCCATGCCCCAGATTAAATACATGCCCGGAACCTTGGCCGTAACTCGCCAGAATAGTCGCAACGTGCTGACGGATGACATCCGGTGATGCATACAGCACGCAAGGATCCATATTGCCCTGAAGCGCTACTCTGTCACCGACGCGCTGGCGTGCTTCGCTGATATTGATCGTCCAGTCCAGTCCCAGTGCATCGCAGCCGGTATCCGCCATTGGTTCCAGCCATTGCGCCCCGCCCTTGGTGAACAGGATAACGGGTACTTTCCGACCGTCATGTTCACGGGTTACACCGTCCACGATTTTCTGCATGTAACGCAGCGAGAATTCACGGTAAGTCGCAGGTGTTAGTGAGCCGCCCCAAGTATCAAAGATCATCGCGGCTTGTGCGCCTGCTGCAATCTGGGCATTCAGGTAGAGGATAATGCTGTCAGCGAGCTTGTCGAGCAGCAGGTGCAGGGCTTTGGGGTTGTCATACAACATGCCCTTAACCTTGGCGAAGTCCTTGCTGGAACTGCCTTCCACCATGTAAGTGGCCAGTGTCCAAGGGCTGCCGGTGAAACCGATCAGCGGAACGCGCCCGTCAAGTTCGCGGCGGATGGTGCGAACCGCATTCATCACGTACTGCAATTCACCTTCGGGGTCGGGGATGCCGATCTTTTCAATATCCGCCATGCTTTGCACGGGGTTAGTGAAGCGTGGGCCTTCGCCTTCCGAAAAGTACAAGCCTAAACCCATTGCGTCGGGGACGGTGAGGATGTCGGAAAACAGAATAGCCGCATCCAGCGCGTAACGCTCCAGCGGTTGCAGGGTGACTTCGCAGGCAAGGTCGGCATTCTTGCACAAATCCATGAAGCTGCCAGCGCGGGCGCGGGTAGCACGGTATTCGGGCAGGTAGCGGCCTGCTTGACGCATAATCCACACGGGCGTGGTATCGACCGGCTGTTTCAGGAGTGCGCGTAAAAAACGATCGTTTTTGAGTTCTGTCATGTTGACACCCCTGAAAGAGTGAAGGGCGGGTTTAGCCGCCGAGTCGGGTCTTGATCAGTCCGCTCACTTGTCCCATGTCGGTACGGCCTTGCACTTTGGGTTTTAGCCATGTCATGACTTTGCCCATATCGCGCACGGATGCCGCGCCAGTTTCGGTAATGGCTTGCTGGAGAAGGGTATCCAGTTCGGCCTCAGTGAGTTGTTGGGGAAGGTAGCTCTGAATGATACCTACCTCAAACACTTCCTGATCAACAAGGTCAGTACGGCCTGCATCACTGTACTGGCGGATGGATTCCCTGCGTTGTTTGGTCATTTTGTCCAACACTGCCAGCACGGCAGCATCGTCCATCTCGACGCGGGTATCCACTTCCTGTTGTTTGATGGCAGCCAGTATCAGACGGATCACACCCAGCTGCGCTTTTTCATGCGCACGCATGGCTGTTTTCATGTCTTCGGTGAGGCGTGCCTTGAGGAGGCTCATTAGTACAGACGCACGCGACGGTTCAAGTCGCGGGAAATGCGCTTGAGGTTGCGTTTGACGGCAGCAGCGCGCATACGCTTGCGCACAGAGGTAGGCTTTTCATAGAATTCGCGTGCGCGGACGTCAGCTACAACGCCAGCTTTTTCACAGGTGCGCTTGAAACGGCGCAGGGCAACTTCGAAAGGCTCGGTATCACGTACTTTTACACTAGGCATACAAATCTGTCTCAAATCCACAATTGAGTAAAGCGCGAGATTATACTCACCTGCCAGCTAAATGCAAAACATTCAGGAGGTTTTGTCGCTTTCTCCGACAAACTCGCCGTAAAGGATCAAAGAATGATCCTTAATATGGAAGTTGTGCTGGCGGGCGAGTTCACGCTGGCGTTGTTCGATAATTTCGTCATAAAACTCAACAACCTTGCCGGTTTTGACGCAAACCATGTGGTCGTGATGTTCTTCGGTAGCCAGCTCAAACACGGCTTGTCCGCCTTCAAAATGGTGGCGATTCACCAAACCAGCTGCTTCAAATTGGGTCAGTACACGATAAACCGTGGCGAGGCCAATTTCTTCACCATTACCGATGAGTGACTTGTAAATGTCTTCAGCGCTGAGGTGATGTTCATAGGAATTGCTTAACAAGTCGAGGATTTTAACCCGTGGTTGGGTAATCTTTAATCCGGCGCGTTTAATATCCTTCTCTTCCACTCTGCACTCTCCATCCTGAATAGTCTATTATGATGCCCATGTTTACTTTGGACGATACAAGACTAACATGATAAAGCCTATCATTTCACTTACCCTTGGTGCGGTTTTGCTGCTGGGGGGCTGTAGCTCTTATAAAATGGAAATCCAGCAAGGCAATTACATTAGCCGTGAAGAGCTAGCGATGGTCAAGCCAGGTATGAGTGCAGCTCAGGTGCAGCAAACACTGGGAACACCATTATTAATGGATGATTTCCACAAAAATCGTTGGGATTATGTCTTTTACCTGAAAGCACCCGATGGCAGTGTGCAGCGTAGCAGCGTCACGGTGTTTTTCCAGAATGGCGTAGTGCAGAATATTCGTAATGATGCAGCGCCTGTGGTGGTAACGCCTAAATAATTAAAGCCATTTCCACAAATAATAGATGTACTGCCCTTCTGATGATTTGGAAGGGCCTTGTATGACGGCAGGAAAACGTTTGGAGTCGCCCTCGGCAGCTTCTATTGCCTCTTGTTCGCTAGCATATGCGGTGATACAACTGGCGGGGAAGCGATTGCGGCTGGGTTTGAACTTAGGCATGTAAACGGTCGCATACACCGTTTGCGAAATGCCACTCCCGGAAGGGTCAGGCGGAACCATGCCGTGCATTAGGAATCCTCCGCGCTGTCAGCATCACCGCCACCCTTTTTCATATTTTTACCCTCGGCAGCACGCTGCTTGCGCACGGCTTTGGGATCGGCAATTAAGGGGCGGTAGATTTCGATACGGTCGCGTTCGCGTAATGGGGCATCCAGCTTTGCTAGCTTGCCGAAGATGCCTGCCTCTAAGGTATCCAGCGTGAGTTCGGGGTAGTGTTCCAGAATGCCTGAGGCTTGAATACCTTCGCGGATACTAGCGCCATCAGGCACTTGTGCTGTCATGATCAATTGCTCGTGCGGCAAGGGGTAAACGACTTCGATACGGATGTTGTCAGTGGTCGCCATAAACGCTTTTCGCCCTTTGAACGAATGAGTCAACCAAGGTGTTGGCAATTTGGTTGAAAACTGGGCCAATCACCAGACTCAAAATTTTGCTGGAAAATTCAAAATCCAAATCTAACGAGACTTTGCAGGCATCAGCTTTCAGTTCGTCAAAGCGCCAGAAACCGTGCAAATGTTTGAATGGCCCGTCAATCAGGCGCATTTCAATGGTTTTGTTGTTTTGCAGGCGATTGAGAGTAGTGAACTGCTTGTTCACTGCTCCTTTGGCGATTTCGACAGTCGCTTTCACCTGATCAGCATCGCGTTGGTGCTCCACCGCCGTCCTGCACCAAGGCAGGAACAGGGGATAGAGGCTGATACCATCAACCAGTTGATACATTTGTGCGGCACTGTAGGGAACTAAAGCACTGCGGCTAATATGCGCCATCTATTTACTTCGCAGGTGCAGCAACAGGTGCAGCAGTTGGTGCTGGCGCAACAGGTGCTGGTGCTGCTGGTGGATTGTTCGTCGGTGCTGTTGATGCAGGTGCAGCCGTTGGTTCAAATACACTGAACCCTTCAGGTAAACTGAAATCCGCATCAGGAAGTGCATCTTTACCTAGGCTGCTTAACTCGCTACGTGGGCCTTCAGGTAGTGCTTGGATGCGCAGCGCCAAACCTTCCTTATGTAAGCTGGCTGAGCCTTCTGACGGTGGCGTGGAACCCTGTGCTTTAGCAGATTCTGCGGCGATAGTATCCATGTATTCAAACATGCTGACCAACATCGTATGGTCGGCTGCTTCCATACTACCGCTGTTGGAAATACAGACGTCACGCACGGCCTTATCATCCATTTTTACCGTTGAGATATGGCATTCCATGCCCTGAATGGTTTCTTTGCGCTCCGTTTTTTCCATTTTGATGGCAGGTGGTGGCGTTTTCATCGCCGCTTCGCTTTGCTGGATGCGCTCTTCAAGTGCCTTGCGTTGATCTTCCGGCATAGAGACCATCTGCTTTTTCATCTCTTCCTTGAACTGGTTTTGCATTTCGACCACTTTGGTCATGCGTTCGCGGATTTTGTCAGGCGTGGTTTCGATGTATTGTTTGGTCTTGGTGTTGATGGTGTACAGCATTTTTTTGCTGTTGTCGTACAGGGAGTAAATGTCGCTGCCGACTTCACCCATGCGAACTTTGTCACCGTGAATCTGGATAACGGTCTGACGATCCTGTGGACTAAAGCCAGTATCGGTGTAGGTTAGTTTAGTATCAGCATTGGCAATACCAACAGCGCCCACAGAAACAGCCGCTATTAAGCAGCGTGACAAAAAATTATGATGCATGTTCAACTCCGTATTTTTCTGAGCAGTCCAGCAAGATTCGAATTCTCGCTAACGGTAAACCTTCATTGAAACGAACTGTTACATAAGGTTCGTTATCCTGCAATGGTTTGTAATGGGTTAATTGTTGATGCAGTACCGCAATATCTGCATCCGATGCATCATTTCCAGCTTGTTGGCGCTGTAAAATATTGCTTTCCAGTTGTGCGGGTGTCGCTTCGAAATGCAGGATGAGGAAGGCTACCTGCATATCGTTAGCGAGCTGCTGAAAACGTTGGCGCTGCTCTTGTTGTAGGAAGGTGGCATCTACCACCACCGAATAGCCACTGTGTAGCGCTAGTGTTGTCAGTTCCGCGAGCCGGTCGTAGGTGCGGGCATTCATATCGGCGCTGTAGAGGTGTTGTTCTGAGCCGCTGTAGTGGCGCTTGCGCTCCACATCCGAACGTAACTGGATGCAACCGAGTTGTTCCACTACTTGGCGACAAGCCCAAGATTTGCCCGAGCCGCTTAAGCCGTGGGTAATCAGTAGCTTGGGCTGTCGGGTGTGGGTATACGATTCGGCTAGCGTCAAGTAGCGGGCGCATTGTTGCAGGCTGGCGCTGCGTTCTGCGGCATCCTCCAGTTGGCTGAGGCGTAAGGCATGAACTTTAGCGCGAACCATGGCTCGGTATGCTTGATAAAAATTGAGTAGTGGCAGGGCTGCATAATCCCCGCTCTCTGCTAGCCATGCATTCAAAAGTCTGTGTGCCCAAGCAGGCTTGCCCCGGTCATCCAGATCCATGAGCAGAAAGGCGATATCACTAGCAGTGTCAATCCAGCGTAACGCCTCATTAAACTCGATTCCGTCGAAAAAAGTGATTTCAGCGTCAATCAGGGCTATATTCCCCAAGTGCAGGTCACCGTGGCAGGCGCGGATACCCCCCTTTTTCTGGCGGTATAAGAGCTGATCGTATTGTTGGGAATAGGTTTGCTGCGTCCAGTGTTCCAGTGGCGCGAGTTGTTCTAGTAAATCTTCCTCGTGCAGGTGCTGACGCAAGGAGATGAAATTTTGTTGCATGGGTGAGAAAATATTCTCTGGTAAACCCCATTCGCGGTTAGTGGGTGCTATATCTGCTTGCTGGTGAAACTGGGCAAGGCGGGTGGCAAGTTCATCCATCCATTCCAGAGGTAGTAAATTCGCCGAAAGCAAGCAATCTAGTTGTTGGGAAGGGTCGAATTGCCGCATTTTGACTGCATATTCGACGATGTTCTGGCTGGTTTTGGCGGTGGTTGACCCTAGCTGATAAAGGCCATCAACCAGTAAAATGGGGACGACATCCAAATACAGTTTGGGAGCGAATCGGCGATTGAGCCGGAGTTCTTCCTGACAAAAATGCTGTCTGTCAGCGAGTTGGCTGAAGTCCAGAAATCCGAAATTGACCGGCTTTTTTATCTTGTAAGCGAACTTGCCGGTCAGGAAGACTGTCGATATATGAGTGTGAATTACTTGTATATTGTATGTTGTATGTGGGTAGAATGCGGGGTTACGCATCGCCTCCCACAGAGTGTCAGATGTGTGTGAGGACATGCCATGTCTCTATATATGACCCGAAAATATAAGCATAGCAGGAAAATAGTTTGAGTCAGGAAGTAAAACAGGAATCGTCAGTGTGGCGTTTCTTTAAGGGGCTATGGGCTACCTTTTCACTGTTTGGACGGGTATTCCGTATTCTGTTGCTAGTAGCCTTAGTGCTGGGTTTGCTGCTGGGTATAGTTTATACCTTGGATCTGGATGAAAAAGTCCGCGACCAGTTTGAAGGCAGGCGTTGGGAATTACCCGCCCGGGTATTCGCCCGGCCACTGGATATGTACGAAGGCCAGCAATTATTCGCTGATCATCTTGAAGAAGAGCTGAAGTTGCTCAATTACCGCTCTATTGATAAGCCTGTTGAAACCGGACAATACCAGCGTCAAGGCAACAAATTCGTTATTAATACCCGTGGTTTCCAGTTTGCTGAGGATAAAGAGCCAGCACGTAGCATCAAAGTCAATGTTGCTAATGGCAAAATTGCCTCCTTGGCCTATGCGGATGGCAAAAATCCGCTGGATCTCATGCGCCTAGAACCTGTACTGATTGGCAATTTCTACCCGCGTAAAAACGAAGATCGAGTGTTGGTGCGCCAGAAAGATGTGCCACCACTGCTGGTGAGTGGTTTGGTCGCCGTTGAAGATAGAAAGTTTTACGAGCATCAGGGCGTCAATCCAATGGCGATTGGCAGAGCAGTAGTTGCCAACCTTAAGGCAGGCCATACGGTACAAGGTGGGAGCACGCTCACCCAGCAGTTGGTGAAAAACTTCTATCTCACCAATGAGCGTAGCTGGCATCGTAAACTCAAAGAAGCCACGATGGCCTTCCTGTTGGAAATGCGTTACACCAAACAAGACATCATGGAGGCCTACCTGAATGAAATTCACCTGGGTCAGGATGGCGACCGTGCGATTCATGGCTTTGGGCTGGCTGCACAGTTTTACTTCAATCGTCCAGTTTGGGAATTGAAACCCGACCAAATAGCCCTGTTGATTGGGTTGGCTAAAGGCGCAGGTTATTATGATCCACGTATGCACCCTGATCGCGCCTTGGAGCGTCGTAATTTAGTACTACAAGTTATGCTCAGGGAAAAAGCGATTACTCAGGCTGTCTACGAAGAGTCTGTGAAGCAGCCGTTAGGTGTTAGTGAGAAGAAGCCGTCTGGTAATAGCCCGTTTCCCGCTTATCTGGATCTAGTACGTCAGCAATTGCAGCGTGACTACAAGGAAGAGGATGTACGCAGTCAAGGCTTGATGATTTTTACCGCAATGGATCCTATTGTGCAGCTAACCGCTGAAACCATCCTGCAAAATCGAGTCGGGCGTTTAGAACGTGCAGAGAGAATCCCCAAAGGAAAACTGAATGGTGCGCTCATTATCAGCAGTGTTCAAGGTGGGGAAGTCATGGCCTTAGTCGGCAGCCGTGAGGTGCGTTATGCAGGTTATAATCGTGCTTTAACCGCACAACGGCAGATTGGTTCCCTTGTCAAACCCGCGATTTACTTGGCAGCACTGGGCGATCCGAAAAAATACAATCTTGCCACTCGCATCAGTGATGGGCCTGTGACTGTAAAGTTAGGTTCTAAGAAGTATTGGCAACCACAAAATTACGACCGTTCCAATATGGGCGCTGTGACGCTGTTAAAAGCCATCACGCTGTCTCGTAACACACCCGCAGTACGTGTTGGTGTGAGCGTTGGTTTGGATAAAGTCGTACAAACGTTACATGATTTAGGCATTGGTGGTGACATACCCGCTTATCCATCGATTCTGTTAGGCGCTTTGGAAATGGCACCCATCGACGTGCAGCAAATGTATCAGACGATTGCAGCCGGTGGTTCATATTCTCCGCTGAAAGCGATTCGTAGTGTGATGAATCCACATGGCCAAGTGCTAACGCGTTACCCTTTAACGGTAAAGCAGATTGCCAGTCCTGAAGCGGCTGATTTACTGATCTATGCGATGAACCAAGTGACCGTGGTGGGAACGGCAAAAGAACTCGGTGCAACGCTACCTAGTTGGAAAAAAGTAGCAGGTAAAACTGGAACGACCAATGACAAGAAAGATAGCTGGTTTGCTGGTTTTTCTGGGCAGCATGTTGTAACGGTTTGGGTTGGACGTGATGATAATAAACCCACCAATATGACGGGTGGTACAGGTGCATTGAAAGTTTGGGCAGATTTGTTCAAAGTACTGCCTACCAAGCCCCTTCAGGTCGCTAATTCGTCACGGTTGGTCTGGATCGATGTTGATCAGTCTACTGGACTGCGGTTCAATCCAGCCTGTGGTAAAGCAGTACGTACCCCTTTCATTAAAGGGACTCAGCCTCAGCAAATGAGTTACTGTGCAGCACCCGAGTCTGCTACTGAAGTTGTTGAGCCTGTCAGCGATGCTGCGGCTATACCACCCGCAACGGCCAAACCAGTAGTAGCACCAGTTGCCGTACCCGCAAAGAAACCGGCTGATCCAGCGGGCTGGATCGATGACTTAATGAAATGAGACAAAACATGACGCTAACCCCACGTAATACCCTTGTCCTCAGTGTCGTGCTGACAGGTTTTCTGTCAGCGTGTTCCCCAAATCCCGCCGTTTTACAGGATCGGGTTTACGGTAGCCGTGCTGTTCCAGCACCCGCACCCGCAAAAGTAGCACCTGCCAAGCCTGCTGCGATTGCTCGACCCAAAGCACCTGCGCCTACGGTTAGTACGGTGGTAGTGACAAAGCCAGTAAAAGTGCCGCCACCTATGCCTGCACCAGTACCTAAGCCAGAGGCACAAGTAAGTGTTATCGCTGAGCCAGCACCTGCTACGACAGTGACCCCGGTTGCGCCTGTTATTGCTGTTCCTAAGGTCTACCAATCTTCTTCAGCAGTACAGGCATTGGTGCGGCAGGCTGATACCGAAGTTGCCAAAGGCAGTCTTGATAAAGCTGCGGATACATTAGAACGCGCCTTGCGTATTGAGGGAGATAATCCAGATTTATGGATGAAGCTGGCCAAAATCAACGAGCAACAAGGTAAACACGACCAAGCGGTTAGTATGGTAGGCAAAGCTCAATCCTATCGGGAGCAGCTCAATTAGTTTACCTATTGTCCTTCAGCCCGCGCTGGATTTACCTGATTTGTTGGGTGATACGGGTCCATTTGCCCAACTGATTGAAGGCTTTCAATCCAGACCACAGCAGCAGGCCATGCTGAAAGCCGTGCAAACCGCCATGCAGACCCAAGGCACGGCGGTAATTGAAGCCGGTACGGGTGTAGGCAAAACCTTTGCTTACCTTGCACCTGCCTTGCTGTGTGACGAGCGCGTGATCATTTCCACCGGCAGTAAAACCCTGCAAGACCAGCTTTACCACAAAGATTTGCCACTGGTGCGCAAGGCGCTGAAAAGTGCGGCCAAAACAGCCCTGCTAAAAGGCCGTGCCAATTACCTGTGCCTGCATCGCATGAAAACCACGCTGGACGAAGGCCGCTTGCCTGACCGCAAAAGCGTTACTTGGCTGCACCGCATCCGCGACTGGTCGGAGCTGACCAGTAAGGGCGATATTGCCGAGCTGTCAGCCGTTCCGCACGATGCTGAAATCTGGGGGCGGGTCACGTCCAACACCGAAAATTGTCTGGGTGCAGACTGCGGTGATTATCAGGAATGTTACGTGGTCAAAGCCCGGCGTGCCGCGCAGGAAGCCGATTTGGTCGTCGTCAATCATCACCTGTTTTTTGCGGACATGGCGCTCAAGGAAGAAGGCTTTGGTGAATTGCTGCCACTCGCCAACGTGGTGGTGCTGGATGAGGCGCATCAGTTGCCGGAAATCGCTTCCACCTTTTTCAGTGATAGCTTTAGCAGCCGCCAGTTGCACGACTGGAAGCGCGACACCGTGGTGGAAGCGTTGGAAAACGCGTCCGATATGCCCCAAATCCGCGAATTTCTGGATCGACTGGAAAAAGCGGTGCTGGATTTGCGGCTGGCTATGGATACGCCGGGGCAACGTGCGCCGTGGGCACGCATCAGCCACAAGCCTGCAATTGCCGAGCACATGAAAGCGCTGGATGATTGCATGAAAGATTTGGCGGCTTTGCTGGAACACGCGGCGGAGCGCAGCAAGGGTTTGCAGTCGTGTTATGAGCGCTTGCTGGAGCAGCAGGCACGGCTGGGGCGTTTGCACAATCCGCCAGCGGATAGCGTGCAGTGGTTTGAAACCTTTACCCGTGGCTTTGCGATTACCACTACGCCGCTGGACGTTTCCGTGCCGTTCAAAAAGTGTATGGATGAGTTGCCGTGTAGCTGGGTGATGACTTCTGCGACGCTGGCGGTTGGGCAGTCGTTTGAGCATTTCAACCAGCGTATGGGGCTGGATAAGGCGACGACCTTGCAGCTCGACAGTCCGTTTGATTACTGGCACAACTCGTTGCTGTATTTGCCTGCGGGGTTGCCGGAGCCGCAAGACCGCGATTTCGTGTCTGCACTGGTAGAGGCGGCGATTCCAGTGATCGAGGCATGTGGTGGGCGCACGTTTATGTTGTTCACCAGCTACCGGGCGCTGCATGAGGCGGCGGAATTGCTGCAAGATCGTTTTGAGTATCCATTGCTGATTCAAGGCGAATCACCGCAGCGTGACATGATCGAACGCTTTCGCGAGCTAGGCAATGCGGTGTTGTTGGGCACGGCGAGTTTCTGGGAAGGCGTGGATGTGCGCGGTGAAGCCCTGAGTTGCGTGATTATCGACAAGCTGCCCTTTGCTGCGCCGAATGACCCGGTGATGGAAGCGCGGCTGGAGAGTATCCGCAAGCGTGGCGGCAATCCTTTCGGGGAATACCAGATTCCACAGGCGGTGATTACCTTGAAGCAGGGTGTGGGGCGGCTGATCCGTGACCAGCAGGATCGTGGGGTGTTGATGATTTGCGACATCCGCCTGCGTACCCGTAGTTACGGCAAGACTTTCCTCGACAGTTTGCCGCGTATGCCGCGTACCCAGAAGCTGGAAATTGTCGAACGTTTTTTTGCTGGAAATTTGAATGAAACTGCTAGCCCTTGATACCTCTACCGAAGCCTGTTCTGCCGCTGTCTACGCGGATGGTGTGACGTTTTGCGAATTTGAACTGACCCCGCGTGCGCATACTCAACTGATTCTGCCGATGGTAGAAAAAGTGTTGGCAGCGGCTGGCCTGCGTTTACAGGACGTGGATGCGCTGGCTATTGGCTGTGGCCCTGGCGCGTTTACGGGTATTCGTATTGGCGTGGGTGTGGCGCAAGGCTTGGCGATGGCGGCAGATAAGCCGGTGATTCCGCTTTCGACCTTGGCGGCGTTGGCGCAACAAGCCAGTGTGCAGCATGGCGCGACGCAAGTGCTGGTGGCGTTGGATGCGCGGATGGGTGAAGTCTACTGGGGGCAATACGCTTTGCAGGACGGGCTGATGCAGTTGCAGGGCGAAGAGCAGGTCTGCGCTCCGGCGGATGCGCCTTTGCCAGAAGGTGACGGTTGGTTTGCTATCGGGCATGGCTGGTCGGCTTATGCGGATGCCTTGCAAGCGCGGTTTGGCGCGAAGCTAGGCGGAACCGATACCGCTTCACTGCCAGCTGCCGAATTCATGCTGCCGCTGGCGCTTGCCGCATGGCAGGCGGGCAGGGCAGTAGCGCCGGAAGAGGCACAGCCGGTTTACCTGCGTAACAAGATTGCTTTGACTACGCAGGAACGGCTGGCCAACAAGCCTTAACGGTTTTGGGATAGCTTATCTACCCACAGCGCTGTACCGCCAGCCACGCCGACTGGCATGGCGAAGAAATTCACGACGGGAATCGCTGTCATCAGCGACAGTAGCCAGCCGAACCCCAGTGCTTCACCCCGATTTTTCTTCAGTGCGACCAGCTCATCCTTGAAAAATAGGTTGTGGTTGCCCATCGGGTAGTCGGCGTATTCAATCGCCAGCATCCACGCGCCAAACAGTGTCCACGCCACGGGTGAGATAATGTTGATGCCGGGAATCACGGTCAGGATCAGTACCAGCACGAACCACTTGCCCATGTACCACAGCTTGCCAAGTTCACTGCGAAAAGTGCGCACAATCAGCGCGGGCAGGCTTTTGTAACCCTCAAACTCAGGCACGGGCAGGCCGTTGAGGCGGGCTTCGACCCGTTCCGCCAACACCGAGTTGAAGGGTGCTGCCAAGATATTGGCCACTATTGAAAATACGTAGAACACCACGAAGAAAATCAACACGGCAAATATCGGCCACAGTAGCCATTCCAGCCACGTCAACCAGCTTGGTAGCAGGCGCGTCATCCAGTAGTCGAGTTGGGACTTTGCCAGCCAAATACCGCCAGAAAACAACACGATGTTGATCAGCAGTGGTACGACTACAAACGGGCGGATGCCTTTTTGCGTGATGAGTGACAGGCCGCGCAAGACGTAGCCAAACCCTTTGAACAATCCCGTTATCATCAGTCGTGCGCGAGATACCCCTGCCTTTAGGCATGGGTAGGGATAGCGCGTCGGCGACAGCCGACCCTCTTCTCGCTCCTCCGTTTGGTTTGCTATCTTCGGTTGTTGACTCTTCACGAAATATACGATATTTTGTGAATAATGAAAACTAAACGCGCCTACAAATTCCGATTCTACCCAGACCAACAACAAGAAACGTTGCTGGCTCAGACGTTCGGTTGTGTGCGCTACGTTTACAACAGCATCTTGCGTTACCGCACGGATGCCTACTATCAGGCTCAGGAAAAAGTTGGGTACACGAAAGCGAGTTCCCAACTGACTGCCATCAAAAAACTGCCTGAAGCT
>NZ_JHYQ01000043.1 GCF_000621325.1 Thiothrix lacustris DSM 21227
TGTCAAGTCCCGATAGATCATATGCTTTCTTTTTGAATAAATCTGGCTTCTTTTTCTGCCATTCCTTGAGTGCTTGAATAGGGGTTTTGTATCCCAGTGCTTTCTGGGGAATGCAGTGGTTGTAGAGCCGTTCATAATGTTTGATCGCGTCAGCCAGTTCATTGGATGAGGCGAAACGGGTGGTTTGCAACCAGTCGCTGATACGTCCGTTGAAGCGTTCTACCATGCCGTTGGTTTGGGGGTGGCGTGGCTTGGTGAGGTGGTGTTCAGCCTTGATGCGCTCACAGGCTTTGTCGAATTTATGCTTGCCTGTGGGGTCACGTTCCCCTTTACGGGTAAAGCGGTCGGTGAATTCCTTCCCATTGTCGGTCAGCACGTATTGCACCTTGATGGGGAAGCGCTGCTCTACTTTACCCAAAAAATCCGCTGTACTGGCAGCCGCTTTGTCGGGGTAAATGGCAAGGCACACCATACGACTGGCACGGTCGATGGCGACATACAGGTATTGGTGTTCCTTTTCGTCGGGCATCTTCGGCAAGTATTTGATGTCAATATGGATATAGCCGGGTTCGTAGTCCTTGAACACCTTTTTCGGTGGCGGCTCCTCGCCATACAGTTCCCGCTTCATTACCGCCAGGTTGGCGATCCCATGGCGACGCAGGCAGCGGTCTATACCCGAACGGCTGGCGGCGGCATTGATATATTCTTTGGTGATGTGGGTCAGGTCATCCAGCGACAGCAGCAGGGTCTTGCGTAGCTCCACCACCAACCATTCCTGTACCTCAGTCAGCGTGGTGTGCAGCGTATCGGGACGGTGCGATTTGTCCGTCATCTCCTCACGGTTCTGCCATTTGCGGATCGTCAGGCGGCTGACATTGTATTGTTTCGCCAGTTCTGCTTGCGTGAGCGGCGATGCCTTGATTTCACTGCGTAATTTCGGGGTTGTCCGTGCTTCGGGATGCAGTTTCATGTACGCTTTGCCTTGTAGCCATGGGTGGATAAGATGCCTTCAAGGATAGCCCGTGCTTTGAATAATGGGTAGCTCCTTGAGGGAATATGATCCCATGGGACATGACAGCCATCTTCATCTATAACATCCTTTTCACAAATAGAACAAGATTGAGAGTAATGAAAAGAAAGGGACATGTTAACTCCTTATAGAATTACAAAAATGACTATTCAACTTCATATAACTCAGCCCACCAATAATAAGGAATATTATCCTCTATCCATCGCCCAAAAAGAACGATGTCATCATCATAATTAAATAATTTACAACTCACTTTGCCTGTACTTGTATTCTTTCCACTGCGAAGGATGAATTGCCCTCTATATGTATCGTCAACGTCTGTACGTTGTAGACTTGCAGTATAACGTCCCTCTTCATTAAGGAATTCTATTGTTAACTTCATGCCAGATTGACTGATGATTGTTCTTTCTATTTTCTGCGTATCAACACTATCCCAACTGGTTCGTCCTTCAAATACTCCATCACGCATATTCTAACCCCTTGATAGATTGCCAACCAAGTGGCCAAGGATACAGCAAACTGTACCCTTTTGCCTAGTTTGCCATCAATAGTGATTATCAGCGATAACTATCCACACTCGGACAAGAACACACCAAATTCCGATCCCCATACACATTATCAATCCGGTTCACGGTAGGCCAATACTTCGCCGTCGGGCTAACACCCTGCGGGAACACCGCCTCGGTCTGGTTATAAGGGCGTTCCCAAGCATTCACCAGCGGATTATTGTCCGCAGGCCACACACCCTCCTGCACCTTGCGAATCTCTTCCCGAATCGCAATCATCGCATCGCAGAAACGGTCAAGTTCCTCTTTCGGCTCGGATTCGACATTCACTGCCCGCATTATAGGTTTTGCTCAAAAAAAGCCCTGATGTGCTGCTTGCTCACCATCTCTTTGGGGTGAAGATAGGCGATATTGTCATCTTCAATATCGTCAATATAGAGCAGCGCAATACACAGCAGCTTGTAACTAATCCCATCCACCACCCCTTGCGCTGCGGCAAAAATATCCTTGATACTCATGCCATGTTTGACCAAACAGTAAAGGTCATAGTAATCGCGGTATTTGGCACGCAGGAACAAGGTATTGGTCTTCATCGCGGCAATAGCTTGCCAGTTGGTCAGCATTGTCGTTCAGCACTTCGACTTGCTTGAAATGTTTGAGGCAACGCAGGATGTCTTGTTTCTGGAAGTTGTCAGCATAAGTGAAGAAATCAAGGTCTTCGCCTTGCCGATGACACAGGTGCAAAGCCAATGCAGAACCACCCACCAGTACATAATTCTGTAGGAATGGCGCGGTCTTGATCAGCTCCAGCAAGACGGCTTTGGTCTTAACCAGCAAGTAGTCTAAATTTGGTGAGTCGTTCATGTTGCAGATTCTCAAAGTCGCTGGCTTCAACATCCAGATGGAAAAATACGCGGGCAAGGAAGTAGTTCAGGCGCTTGAAACGGGCATCTGACTTCACATCGCGTTCCCACACTTCACGCACTTTGCTTTCGCCGTACAGCACCAACAGGTAACGAATATCGTCAATATCGCCGTATTTCAACACAGTTTCACACAGCAGATTGTCTTTGCCTTCATCATAGGTGATGTCCGGCGCGTAGCTCCAGAACAGCCCCTTGTTACGAATACGCCCAAAGAACAGGTGTTTCATCGCTGTTTCAGTCATCATCTGCGTCCCCGCCACATGGATGGATGTCTTTAATTATAATCATTTTTTACCACTTTTACTTCAAGTGGTCACAACAAGAATTTAAGAGCAAGGCCGCAAACCCAACAAGATCAACGGCCTTTTGAACAAGAATCTACCGATAACTCTCCACACTCGGGCAAGAACACACCAAATTCCGATCCCCATACACATTATCAATCCGGTTCACGGTAGGCCAATACTTCGCCGTCGGGCTAACACCCTGCGGGAACACCGCCTCGGTCTGGCTGTAAGGGCGTTCCCAAGCATTCACCAGATCATCCAGCGTATGCGGCGCATTCACCAGCGGATTATTGTCCGCAGGCCACACGCCCTCCTGCACCTTACGAATCTCTTCCCGAATCGCAATCATCGCATCGCAAAAACGGTCAAGCTCCTCTTTCGGCTCAGATTCGGTCGGCTCGATCATCAACGTACCCGCCACCGGGAACGACATCGTAGGCGCGTGGAAACCGTAGTCCATCAAGCGTTTCGCGATGTCCGACTCATCAATCCCCGAAGCCGCCTTCAACGGACGAATGTCGATAATGCACTCATGCGCCACCCGCCCATTAGCCCCCCGGAACAGCACCGGATAATGCTCAGACAAGCGTTGCATCATATAGTTAGCGTTCAAAATCGCCATTTCAGTCGCACGCTTCAAGCCTTCCGCGCCCATCAACTTGATGTAAGCCCACGAAATCGGCAGGATAGCCCCACTCCCATAAGGTGCCGCCGACACCGCACTATTCCCCAACGCCACCCCATCCGGTGGTGTCACCACATGGCTGAACAGGAACGGTGCCAAATGCGCCTTCACCCCAATCGGCCCCATGCCAGGGCCACCGCCGCCGTGCGGAATCGCAAAGGTTTTGTGCAAGTTCAAATGCGACACATCCGAACCCATCTTGCCCGGCTTGGAAATGCCCACCTGTGCGTTCATGTTCGCGCCATCCATGTACACCTGCCCGCCGAATTGATGCACGATGGCGCAAATCTCCACGATTTCCTGCTCAAACACCCCGTGCGTAGACGGATAAGTCACCATCAAGCACGACAAGTTAGCCGCGTGTTTCTCGGCTTTGGCACGCAAATCCGCCACGTCCACATTACCGTTGGCATCACACTCGACCACCACCACTTTCAGGCTCACCATCGCCGCCGATGCCGGATTCGTACCGTGCGCGGAACTCGGAATCAAACACACATCGCGATGCCCCTGCCCCAAACTTTCCTGATAACGGCGGATAGCCACCAACCCCGCGTATTCACCCTGCGCCCCCGAATTCGGCTGCATCGAAATCGCATCGTAGCCGGTGATTTCCACCAACCAATCCTCCAACTCCTTGATCATGGCGCGATAGCCCACGGTCTGCTCACTCGGCGCAAACGGGTGGATATTGGCAATTTCAGGCCAAGTCACCGGAATCATTTCCGTGGTCGCATTCAGCTTCATGGTGCAAGAACCCAACGGAATCATGCCATGCGCCAACGAGAAATCCTTGTTTTCCAAACGCTTCAAATAACGCAACATTTCCGATTCAGAATGGTGCGTATTGAATACCGGGTGGGTCAGGAAATCGCCCGTCCGCGCATAACCTGCCGGAATGCCGCTGAAACCTTCCGCCGTGATAACCGCATCCAGCGCCTCCACATCCAGACCGTGACCAGCACCCAGCAATACATCGAACAACTCAGCGATGTCAGCACGGGTTTTGTTTTCATCCACACTGATGCCGATTTTGCCATCATCAAAATGACGGAAATTAATGCAGGACGAAGAATCCCCCCCATCCCCAGCCCTTCCCCCGCAAGGGGTGAAGGGAGCAAGAGGGGTGGTGACGGTGATCGTGTCAAACCACGTATCATTCAGCAGCTCCACACCCTTCTGCTGCAAACCCTTCGCCAGAATATTAGTCAGGCGATGAATGCGCCCCGCAATCTTCTTCAAGCCTTCGGGGCCGTGATACACCGCGTAGAAACCCGCCATATTCGCCAGCAAGGCTTGTGCCGTACAAATATTGGAAGTCGCCTTATCGCGACGAATATGCTGCTCACGAGTCTGCATCGCCATCCGCAACGCCTGCTTGCCGTGGCTATCAATGGAAACACCGATTACCCGACCCGGCATGGTGCGCTTGAACGCATCCTTGGTCGCAAAAAACGCCGCATGAGGGCCACCAAAGCCCATCGGCACGCCGAAGCGTTGCGAGTTACCGACCACCACATCCGCGCCCATCTCGCCCGGTGCTTTCAACATCACCAATGCCATCAGATCGGAAGCCACACACACCAAGGCTTTTTGCGCGTGTGCCTGTTTGATCAGCGCTTCCAGATCGCCGACTTCACCCGTCGTGCCGGGGTATTGCAGCAGGGCGCCGAAGACTTCGTGCTGTGCCAGCTCGGTGGCAGGGTTGCCGATAATCAATTCAAAACCGAAGTGTTCCGCACGCGTTTTCAATACGTCGATAGTCTGCGGATGCACATCGCTACTAACAAAAAACTGCTTGGATTTGAGCTTATTGGAACGCTTACACAGCGTCATCGCTTCTGCCGCTGCGGTCGCTTCGTCCAGCAACGAGGCATTGGCAATGTCCATGCCCGTCAAATCTGTGATCATTTGCTGGTAATTGAGCAAGCCTTCCAGCCGCCCTTGGGAAATTTCCGGCTGGTACGGCGTATACGCGGTATACCAGCCGGGGTTTTCCAGCACATTACGCAAAATAACCGGCGGCACAAACGTATCGTAATACCCCATGCCGATGTACGATTTGGCAACACGGTTTTGCCCCGCCAGTTGCTTGAGGTAAGCCAGTGTTTCGGCTTCCGTGCGGCTGCCATCCAATGCCAGCGGCTCAGTCAGCAAAATGCTGGCTGGCACGGTGCTTTGCATCAACGCACCCAGTGAGTCCGCGCCCACAACGTCCAGCATCGCAGCAGTATCCGCCGCTGATGGCCCAATGTGGCGGGCAACGAAGTCGTCGTGTTGTTCAAGTTCGTACAAAGTTGTCATGTAATGTTTGCCTTTTACTCGTCAATTTCTGCTTGATACGCTTCTGCATCCATCAGTTCACCCAGCGCGTCTTCGTCGTCTACGCGCATCATGAACAACCAGCCATCGCCGTAAGGGTCAGAATTAATCAGTTCAGGTGAATCCGTCACCGCTTCGTTAGCTTCCATGATCACGCCCGGTACTGGCGCGTAAATATCAGAAGCCGCTTTCACTGATTCTGCTACCGCACAACCGTCTTCTGCACCGAATTCAGTGCCCACTTCTGGCAGATCAACGTGCACCAGATCGCCCAGCAGTTCTTGTGCGTGGTCGGTGATGCCAACAGTCACTGTACCGTCGCCATTGTCACGCACCCATTCGTGGGATTTGGTGTACTTCAGATCAGATGGGATATTGCTCATAAATAACTCCTAAACACTTAATTTAAAACAGATTTGCCATTACGCACAAAGCTCGGCTTCACAACCTTGGCCGGGTGCAGTTTGCCGCGAATATCCACTTCGCAAGTCTCGCCACAATCTGCCGGAACCCGAGCCAACGCAATCGCTACGCCGAGTGTAGGCGAAAAAGTGCCACTGGTGGTTTCTCCATCACCTGTTGCACAGACAACTTTCATGTGGCTGCGTAAAACACCCTTACCTTCCAGCACCAGCCCGACAAATTTTTGCGGGACTCCGGCAGCTTTCAAGGCTTCCAACGCGCTACGCCCGATGAAGTTGCGGTCTTCGGGTTGCCATGCAATCGTCCAGCCAAGGCCGGAAACGAGGGGGGAAGTGGTTTCATCCATGTCCGTGCCGTACAGGTTCATGCCTGCTTCCAGACGCAGGGTGTCGCGTGCGCCCAAACCGATGGGTTTGATGTCAGCGGCAAGCAGCGCATCCCAGACTTTATGGCCTTGTTCGTTGGGGAACATCATTTCAAAGCCGTCTTCGCCGGTGTAGCCGGTGCGGGCAATGAACCAGTCGTTGACGAATGCGCCGTAAAACGCTTTCAGTGGCTCGACGATGGCGACTTCATTGGCAGGCATAATGCCCAGCACTTTGGCGCGGGCGTTGGGACCTTGCACGGCAATCATCGACAAGTCGTCACGTTCGGTCAACGTCGCGTCGAAGGTGGCGATTTGCTGTTGCATCCACGCAATGTCTTTGTCGCGTGTACCGGCATTAACCACGATGCGCCATTGGGTATCGGTGATGAAATACACGATCAGGTCGTCGATGACCGTGCCTTCCGGGGTCAACATGCAGCTATACAGCGCCTTGCCGGATTCTTTGAGCTTGTCGACGTTATTGGCGAGTAGGTATTGCAGAAAAGCTTTGGATTGCGCCCCCACGAGGTCGAGGATGACCATGTGAGACACGTCAAACATGCCCGCGTCGTTGCGCACTTGATGGTGTTCCTGCATTTGGGAACCGTAGTGGATAGGCATTTCCCAGCCCGCGAAATCGACCATTTTGGCACCGGATTCAAGGTGCTTGGCGTAGAGAGCAGTACGTTGCATGGTTGTTCTTCCCAGTATTTAGGCACAAAAAAAGGGCGACAAGCTGCTAAGCTTGCCGCCCCTCTGTCCGTTTACCTGAGAGATTCCCTTGATTTACAAGGTTACTACCCTTCGGTGAGCGCTTCCGCGCTACTCTCCAGAGTCAGATATAGTACTGCCAGTCCTTTTGCCTGAGCGTTTCCGGGCGGAATTGCGCCTTCGGCGGTTGCTATCTATTGTGATGCAACTCTCTTCTGCCAGTGTTTACTGAATCGGGCGATTGTAGCTGATGCGATGCAGCAACTAAAGAGGTAAAGTAGAAAACTCATATTACATTGAGGGAGTATCGACCATGAAACACATTTTGAAATTTGCTAGTAGCACTGCACTGAGCTTTGCCTTGCTATCCAGCACAGCCTTCGCTGACTGGACACTGGACAATAGCAAATCTGCCCTGTATTTCGTCTCGATCAAAAAAGACCATATCGCCGAAACCAATACATTCAAAACACTGTCTGGCCTTATCACCACAGCCGGTCAGGGGTCTTTGAACATTGATTTATCGAGTGTGAGTACTAATGTTGACATTCGCGATCAACGAGTACGTGATTATCTGTTTGATACAAAGACCTTTTCTAATGCGACCGTCAGCATTGACCTAGGCACAACCGGCATCAAACCCGGCATTCAAACCGTGAATGCCACGCTGGGTCTGCATGGGATGAAAAAAGACATTACCGCCACTGTTGCAGTAACAGAGGTGGGCGATACGATACAAGTTGCCACCGTTGCTCCAATTTTGCTGAATGCAGCAGACTTTGATCTTGCCGGTGGCTTGACGATGTTGCGAGAAATTGGCGCAGTCAGCAGCATTAGTAATGCTGTACCTGTGACGTTTTTCCTGAGTTTCGTCAAACAAGTTTAGGGCAACACCCCCAAATGCCGTAGCAGGGCGTCACTCAGCGCCCCTGCTGCTACCTGATCGAAACCCGCAAACATCGGGTTGGTGTTGATTTCCAGAAATTGCAGTTCGCCGCTCACCGCATCCGTCTTGAAATCGGCGGCAGCAAACGTCAGCCCCAAATGGTCGGAGAGCTTTGCCAGCTTTTCAACCAGATCACCGGGCGGTGCAACCACTGCCATGCGTGTGGCGGCAGAACTGCGGTAATCCAGCGCATCCGACACCACCCGAAACCCGAACCACTCGTGACCGATACGGAATATCCGCATCTCAGGTTGTTCCAGACGACGCTGCACGATTTGCGGATACGACAGGATATTGTTGCCCTGCCCTTCATGCTTGTCGAGCACGGTACAATAGGAACCCCCCGTGACGGGTTTCACTATCCAGTCACCGCTGTCATGCAGTTGATCCATCGCGGGAATATCATTGCTGATATAGGTATCCGCCACGTTAAAACCCAGTTCCAGCGCCAGCCGCAATACATGCGGCTTGTTAATGCCCCCGCACGCCAGAAAACGGCGGTTACACACCGTAATATCCGGCGAGCTTAACAGCCAGCCGGATACCGTAACGAACCATTCCCGCGCCAAAGCATTATCCTGCACATCATTGCTTTTCAGGTAAGCAAACACATCCTGACGGATGAAAGCGGCAGATACCTGAACACCTTCACCGTCATCCAGCAAGCGATTCTGGCGAATGTCCCAATGCAGGCGCGGGGAACCCGATTGCCCAGTCAGCAGGCTATGCACCGGAATGCCATGCAGCGCCGCCCGTTTCAACAGACGCACCATCTGGGGGTCAGTATCACCACCTGCCAACAGCAATCGGGGTTTCAAGCTCATTTATAGAAACCGCCGTCTTCCTCACCCAAGGCCAGTGTGGTGGCAATGGGTGGCTCAATAGGTGGCTTGATCGGGCCGGGTTTAATGCCGCCGTCTTCTTCACCCAAGGCTTTGGTGGTCGCAATCGGTGGTTCTACCGGTGGCTTGATTGGGCCAGGCGTAATACCACCGCCGTCTTCTTCACCCACCGCCAAGGTCGTAAAGATTGGCTCAGGCTGGAAGTTGGAAATTGTATAACCCACCTCCTCATCGGCAATTTGCTGATTCTGATCAATGTAGATCGAGGTTGGCAGGCCGAATTGCTTGTCATACGTTACATCCACTTGCGCCGCGCCACTGTTGATACCCTGCTGAACGAGATTAAATATCCCATCCGCATTCAAGTTATACACCGACTGCTTGTTAGTTTGCCGATCATCAGGGATCAACTCCCCGGTATCCGCGTAACGCGCCTCGGTGACGCTACCATCCCGCACTTGAATATTGATGGGACGCGTCGACTCCGGTGTGCAGAAACAACTGCGCTGGAACGTCAAAGAATAATCGCTGATACCCAACGAATCCCACTTCTTGAGATTAGTATCCAGTTGTTGTTGTGCCGTGGAAGTCGTGCCACCACTGTTAATCGCTTTCACATCTTTAGCCGTCAGTTTCTGCCGGGAAATTTCCCCGCCGGTAATCCCACCAGAAATCACCAACGTATCGCCTGCGCTCAGCTTGCCATCCTTTTTGCTATCCAGCACTTCATAGGACAGTGAACCACCGATATTGAAGCGCTCACGAATGGCTGCATCCTGTTGCTTGCTCAACTCCAGCGGCTTGTCCACGGGCTTGGGAGGTGTTGGTGTACAACCCTTGCCCAACTGATCAATCAATTGCTGGATGAGTGTCATCAACGTACTGTTGTTACCACCCAGCGCGTTATGCGCCTGATCCTGAATACCCGTCACCGCATTCTTGAGCGCAGTCGCTGTCGCCGCCACCTGTGATGATGAAGTGCTACTGGATGTTTGGTTGCTGGACTGGGTATCTCGAATCCCACTTCCTTGTGTTATGCCTGTCATATTGAATTCTCCACTGATAGGGTTTACGCCTAGTTTGGCACTTAAGTTCTTAGCCCAAACACCTGATACATGACAATCATCATCAGACAGGCAGACAACTTCTTCCTATCAACGGATAGGGCAAGCATCGCACTTGAACCCAGCGCCGATTTGCTTTACAACAACATTTCATCACGCTTATCGTATTCATCGCCTTGGGAGGAACTATGGCAACTCGGGAAGAACTCAGCGCACAAGCATCCGCCTGCAACGACGCAGCCTCTTACGCAGCACTCGCCAAACAAGCAACCGCAGAACCAGCCGATCTGGACTACGCCAAAGAACTGCTGGTAAAAGGCGAATCCAACTGCTCCTTCCCCGATCATTACGTAGCCGTTGCAGAAGGCTATGTGGCCGCCGGTGATCACGACAAAGCCGCCGCCCTGTATGACGAAGCTGCAAATAGCTGCTTTGATGCCAAAGAAAAAGCCGAAACTGGTTACAGCATTGCCAAATACCTCGGCGACCGCGACAAAGGCCGCGCCCTGCTGGAAGAGGCCATTGCCGAAACCACCAACACCACCGAATTACTGTCTTACGCCGGATACGTGCAAGACGCCCTGCAAGACAACGCACTCGCCAACAAACTATTCAGCAAAGTCACCGCCAACTGCAAAAGCATTGCCGATTACCAGAAACTGGCCAGCGACATCAAAAAAAGCGGCAACACCACCACAGCGCTGATGGTCTTCAAAAAAGCCGCGCCCTCCAGCAATGACACCACCGATGTGGTCGACTTCGCCAAAGGTTTGAAAGACCTGTTTGGGGATGATAAAGAAGTCGCCGCCACCCTCGCCGATGCCGAAAGCGGCTGCATGTTCCCCGGTCAGTTTGTTGCGCTCGCGGGCGGTTTCATCAACCTGCTCGACGACAAAGCCAAAGCCGAAGACTTGCTGGAACAAGGCAAAAACTTCGCCATGAGCGGTGAAGAAAACCTCGACCTTGCTACCGGCTACGCCAGCTTGCTCGGCGACCAGTCCACTGCTGCCGACATGTACAACATTGCCCTCAACGAATTCAGCAATAAGGATGACCTGCTGAAACTCGCCAGTTCTGTCGCCGCCAACATGGATGACAAAAGCATCGCAGGCAAAGCATACGACAAGCTCGCCAGCAAACTCAGTAACCCGGCTGACATCGCCATGCTGGCAAAAGCCGTCAACGACAACCTCGGCGACAAAGACAAAGTAGCCAGCCTTTACGCCGCTGCCGAAGCCAAAGCCACCACCGCTGCCGCGCTGGTCACACTGGCAGGCGAAGTCAACGCCAACCTGCAAGACCCCGCCAAAACCAATGCGCTGTACGCCAAAGCCGTGGATGCTTGCAAAGTCTACACCGACGCCACCAGCATCCTCGAAGCGCTTGCCAAAAACCCGGCGGATGCCGCTCTTGCTGCCACTTCCCTGCAAAAAGCGTTGGAGTTGACCGAAACCAACGCCCAAGTGCTGGACGTTGCCCAACGTGCCCAAAAGCTCACACCCGGCGACAACACCGTGGTAGAACAGGCACTCGACAAAGCCGAAGCCAACGTCAGCTCACTGGACGAAATGCGCAAACTCGCCAACGCTTCCAAGCAATTGCTGGCTGATGACACCGAGCGCAACGAACGTATCGGCGCGAAACTCGCCAAACGTGAAGCCAGCCAAGCGCGTTACACCGAATTCCAGAATCAGGAAAAAACCCTGACGCGCCCCGGCCAGTTCATTACGCTAGCCAGCACCGTGGTCGAAGAGCTGGAAGATACCTCCTACGCCACCCAGTTGCTGACCACTGCCGAAGAAAAGATGCAGGCAAACACCTTCAGCTTTGCCGCCTACCAGCCGCTGATCGTCGCGGTTGGCAATCTGGTGAAAGACAAAACATGGCTGGCGCGTTTGCTGGATCTGGCTGCCAGCCACAGCAACACGTTCGCGCAAGTACGCAGCCTCGGCGAAACCGTCAGCAAGCAACTCAGCGACACCGCTTTCGGCAAAGAATGGACGCAAAAATTCTACAGCGCCCAACTCGACAAGCTGGATGCGGGCAGCGCCAGTACTTTCGAGTACAACAAGCTGGCGAAAGTAGTCAAGGAGCACCTCGGTGACGACGCCCAAGCCCAGCAAATTCTGGACAAAGGCGAAGCCAAAGCCGAAAGCCATTTCCATTTCGCCTACATGGCAGAACTGGCGCAAAAATGGGGCAATGCCGACAAGGCCAAAAGCCTGTACGACAAAGCGACTGCCGCTTGCCACAATCCCGCGCAGCAACGCGAACTCGCCGACCTGATGCGCAAAGCAGGCGTTGCCAATAGCGTGACGCAAGCTGCCGCCCAAACCCAAGGTGGTAAAGGCACTTACTGGTAAAACCACCGTAGGGGCGTATCGCATACGCCCTCTTCAACAAAAAGCCCCGTAGTGCGGGGCTTTTTGGTTACTCATGCCGTAAGGCATCAATCGGATCGAGCCGCGCTGCCCGCTTCGCAGGCATATACCCAAACAGCACGCCTATCCCCGCAGAAAATACAAACGACAACAAGTTGATACCCACGTTAAAGGTATACGGCACATTCATCACCTGTGACAATGCCAGCGACGCCAGCGTTGCCAGCCCAACGCCCACCGCGCCACCGAGCGAAGACAGCACCACCGCTTCAATCAAAAATTGCAGCAATACTTCGCGTTCCAACGCCCCAATCGCCAAGCGGATGCCGATTTCGCGGGTACGTTCGGTAACAGAAACCAGCATGATATTCATAATGCCAATCCCGCCCACCAACAAGCTGACCGAGGCCACCGCAGCCAATAACATCGTCAGGATCTGGGTAGTGCCCGACAAGGCTTCGGTAATCTGCCGGGTATCCAGCACGTTGAAATTATCGTCCTTGTCATCCCCCAAACGGCGACGTTCGCGTAGCAGGCTGGTCAATTCCTCCGTCACACGGGTAATGTCGTTTTCACTCTTGACCGACACCTGAATACTGGAAACGTTATGGTTGCCCGCCAAGCGCCGCTGTACCGCCTTGATCGGCATAATGACGGTATCATCCTGATCCCGCCCCATCGACGCCTGCCCTTTGGAGGTTAGAATGCCAATGATTTCGCAGGAAAAATTATTGACGCGTAAGCTTTCACCTACCGGCTGTTGTGTACCAAACAACTCCTTGCGGATGGTTTCACCGATCAGGCACACGGTTTGCCCCGCTTTTTCCTCTGCATCCGTGAAAGTACGGCCTGCGGCAATTTTCCAGCTTCCGGCAATGAAAAAGTCGTTGGTCGTGCCGGTCACACTGGTTGACCAGTTGTTAGACATGGATACCACGGTGGCACTCTTGCTCACCTCTGGCGCAACCGCTGCAAGGCCGGAAATCTGGTTGCGGATAGCCTCCACATCCTCCAGTGAGAAGGAGGGTGCACCGGTCGCGCCACCGCCGGGTGGCCCCATCATGCGTTGCCCGGTGCGGATTTGCAGCAAGTTGCTGCCCAAGCTAGCCACCTGATTTTTGACGGCCTGAGTCGCCCCATTACCCAGCGTTACCATGGTAATCACGGCGGATACGCCAATCACAATCCCTAAAATCGTCAGAAACGAGCGCAACAAATTGCGGCGAACTTCGCGCAAGGCGAGTAAAAAGCTGCTCCATAACATCAGGCAACGCTCCTTTTGCTATCAATGGCACGGTTGCGGATGTCGCTGTCAATATTGCCGTCAACAAAGTGAATGATGCGTTTAGCGTATTCCGCCATGTCAGGTTCATGCGTCACCATTAACACCGTAATCCCCTTGTCTTCGTTGAGCGATGTAAGCAAGGCCATGATTTCATTACTGGTTTTAGTATCGAGGTTGCCGGTTGGCTCATCCGCCAGCAAGATGGTCGGGTTGGTGACAATCGCCCGCGCAATCGCAACACGCTGCTGCTGCCCACCGGAGAGTTCCGCCGGAGTATGATGCCCCCAGCCTTCCAGCCCCACCTGTCGCAGGGCAGCTTCGGCGGCGGCATGGCGATCTAGACTGGATTCGCCCCGGTACAATAGCGGCAACTCCACGTTTTCCTGTGCGGAAGTCCGCGCCAACAGGTTAAACCCCTGAAACACGAACCCCAGATAATGCCGCCGTAACAGGGCGCGTTCATTGCGTGACAATGCTTCCACATGCACGTCGGAAAACAGGTATTCCCCATCCGTAGGCACATCCAGACACCCCAGAATGTTCATAGCGGTGGACTTGCCAGAACCACTCGGCCCCATGATGGCAACGAAGTCACCTTGCTCAATCGACATGTTCACGCCATGTAGTGCCTTGAAGCTGGCCTGCCCTTGCCCGTATATTTTGGTAATGTCCCGCAATTCGATCAGGGTGCTCATGGCGCACCACCCACGCCACTCGTGCTTTCGGTGATGACCTGCATACCCGCTTTCAAGTCACCGCTGACAATCTCAGTCATTTTGCCATCAGTAATGCCCACTTTGACTTGGATGGTGGTCGGGGCATTGTTTTCCAATACCCACAGGGTTTGCATCCCATCGACACTGGCAACCGTTTTTTCACTGTCACTCGTGCGTTTCTTTTGCCCACCCATACCCGGCGGACGCGGCATCAGCTTGGAAATAAAGCTGGTTTCAGCAGGTGCGTCGGGTGCAGCTTCGACGGTAGGGGTAAAGTGCAGCGCCGTGTTGGGAACCAGCAAGACGTTTTCCCGCGCATCCGTCTTAATGGTCGCCGTAGCCGTCATGCCGGGGCGCAAGGTCAAATCGGTGTTTTGCACTGCCAACACGGTGATGTAGGAAACCACATTGTCAGAAATACTCGACCCCAGGCTGACACGGGTCAGTTCTGCCGGGTATTTGCGCCCCGGCCAAGCATCCACGGTGAATTCGGCTGATTGCCCGGCTTTCACCTGACCGACATCGGCTTCATCTACCCCGACCTCCACCTCCATCTGTGCCAAGTCTTCCGCCAAGGTAAACAAGGTAGGCGCAGACAGCGATGATGCCACCGTTTGCCCCGATTCGACCGTGCGGGTCAGCACTACCCCGTCAATCGGTGAAGTGATGATGGCTTTGTCCAGATTGGTTTGCGCGGAACGCAAATCAGCCGCAGCGGAGGTCACTGTCGTCTTGGCCACTTCCTCATCGGCTTGGGCACGTTCCAGCGTGGCTTCGGCAGTATCCAGCTCAGACTTGGCAGGCAATTTACCACCAGAGGTATTGTACAGCTCACGCAAACGCGCCAGTTTAGTACGAGCCTCCTTGATAGTGGCGGCTGATTGCTTGACCTTGGCTTGGGCAGAAGCCAGCGCTGCTTTGCCTTTGGTAATGGTATCTTGCAACTGAGTGGTATTGAGGCTTGCCAGTTTCTGGCCTTTTTTCACCACTTCATTGGCATCCACCAAGACTTCATCGACCGTACCGGAAAGCTCCGTGCCGATGTCGACCTGATTTTTGGGTTGCAGGTTGCCGGTTGCCGTAACGGTCACGCTGAGGTTGCCCGTTTGAGCGGGCGTGGTCTTGTAACTGGCCTGATGACTGGTTTGGGATTGCCCCATGAAATAATACCCCGCGCCCCCTGCGACCAGCGCCGCGACCAGTAAGGTAAGTAGCCACTTGCCACTGCGACCCTGACGCTTCTTTTTACCACCGGCTGCCAGCACTGCTTTGACGGAACTGCTGGTGGTTGAATCGACTGTGTTACTCATAAAATGGTGCTCCTACCATGCGCCGCCGACGGCTTTGTAAAGGCTGATGATGGCCTGGGTATTATCGGCTTGTGCCGACAGCAAACTTTCTTGGGCGCTTAATACGGCACGTTGTGCATCCAGTACACTCTGGAAATCGTCAGTGCCTGCGTCGTAACTCAGTTGTGCCAACTTGTCTGCGCTGCGTGCCAGCTCTACGTTTTTCGCCAGTAAGGGCTGTTGCTGACGCAGGGCTTGCAGGGTGGAAAACGTATTCGCTACATCCTGCAACGCCCCCAGCACGGCTTTTTGGTAACTGGCAACGGCTTGTTCACGGGCGGCATCCTTGGCTTCGACCTGCTGTTTGAGGCGTCCGCCGTCAAACAAAGGCGCACTGATGGAGGCGGCAAGGGAACGAACAAGGCTACTCGTATCCAGAAAATCCACCAGACTCAGGCTGCTAAGGCCGAATGAACCACTCAAATTGAAACTGGGGTAAAGATTGGCTTTGGCTTCCCCTACCCGCAATGCCGCTGCGGTCACCTTGTATTCGGCTGCGCGAATATCGGGGCGTTGGCGGATGGCATTCGCTGGAATGTTATTGAGCAATTGCCCACCTGCCACAGGAATCGGTTTCGCAGTAGCCAAGCGGGTTTTGAGTGCGCCCGGTTCTTTGCCGGTGAGGATGGCGATGGCGTGTTGCGACTGGGTAACGCTGTTTTCCAGCGCGGGGATTTGCGCTTGGGTTTGCCCAAGGCTCAGCCGCGCCTGATCTGTCTCTAAACTACTGGCAAGCCCGGCTTGCTGTTTCAGGCTGATCAGGCGCACGGTTTCATCCCGCGAAGCAAGGCTTTGGTTCGATACAGCAAGGCGTGCCTGCGCCAGCCGTAAGTTGACATAGGCACTGGCGACTTCAGCGGCGAGCGAGGCTTTGACATCCTCCAGACTGGCTTGGGTGGCTTGCAGGTCAGCGACAGAGGCGCGGTCGGCCAGGTGATTGCCGCCAAAAATATCGGCTTCCCAACTGGCATCAAGACTTGCGCTGTAGCTGTCACTGCCACTGCTGCGGCGGGTTGAGCCGCTGCTAGAGAGGCTGGGTAACAGGCTTGCACCGGCAATCACACGTTGCGCACGGGCAGCACGCAAACTGGCTTGGGCGGTTGTAATGTCGGGGCTGGCTTGCAGGGCTTCCTGAATCAGCGCGGTCATCAACGGGTCATTGAAGCGTTGCCACCATGCGGCTTGGATGGGCTTGCGGGCAGCGGTATCGGCTGTCTGCACGCGGGTAGAAGCTTGCGGTGTTGCGGTATCCCGAACACTGGCGGCAGGAGTGCACGCATTCAGTGCCATACACACAGCCAGACTGGTCAACAGAATTCGCGGTGTCGAGGCCATAATCCTTGTTTCCTGATTATTAGTTTCCATAAGACAAGTGTGGCTCAAACAAACGTAAAGGTGGGTAAGTGTCATGTAAAGATATGTAAAACCCCTTTTTCCGTGAGCAAATGTCCGCAATCATGACGCCATTACAACTTTTCATGCTTAATTGGAGATTAACAATGGATACCACCACACTGCGTCGCTGGGCGACACCACTGACCATCGGCGCTTTCATCTTGATGGCGGTCACCGGCATTTTGATGTTTTTTCATGTGCAACTGGGCATTATCAAAGTGGCACACGAATGGCTGAGTTGGGCAATGGTCATCGCCGTTGGCTTGCACGTTACCCTGCACTGGAAAACCTTTAACCGCTATTTCACCCAGAAACCTGCAATGGCCGTCATTGGCTTGTTCATCGTGATCATGGTGGCTTCCATGCTGATACCGGGTAAGGATGAGGAACGCCGTGGCCCTCCGGGTGGACAGATGCAAGTCACTAAAGTACTGATGGCAGCACCACTCGATAAACTGGCAGGCGTTACCGGCAAAACGCTGGAAGGTTTACAGGCACAATTGCAACAACAAGGCTTGAAAGTCGATGCGACGATGGCTTCGTTGGGAGATGTCGCCCAGCAAAATCAGCGTAATCCGGTGGAAGTGCTGAATGGGGTGATTGGGGCGAACTAACAGGCTTCACCTATTCCAGCACAGGTGATAGCATTGATAGCGAATAGCGACTACAGGAGTGCTAACGCATGTCAAACTTGATTGTCCGAAAACTTGAACCCGAAATTATCGAAGCACTGAAACAACGTGCTGCCCGCAACGGCAGAAGTGCTGAAATGGAACACCGTGCCATTTTGCGGGAAGTGTTATTGGTACTGAAAAAACGTAGCTTGGCCGAAGTACTGGCTACGATGCCCAACGTCGGAACAGATGCGGATTTTGAACGCATCCAAGGTAAGCAACAGGTTTCCGATGTATTTGCTTGATACCAATGTCATCAGCGAAATCCGCAAGGGACAACGCGCCAATCCGGGTGTGCAAGCATTTTTCCAACACGTTACCCACAACCACGACAAGCTCTTTCTCTCTGCGGTAACGATTGGGGAATTGCGGCGGGGAATTGAACTGATCCGTTACCGTAACGATCATGTGCAGGCGCACCAACTGGAACAATGGTTGGAACAAATCCTAAGCGACTATCAAGACCATATAATCGGGCTGGATGCTGATGCAGCACAACTGTGGGGACGGTTGCGTGTCCCCCATCATGAACACGAGCTGGATAAGCTGATTGCGGCGAGTGCCTTGCTCTATGATTTGACGGTAGTAACTCGCAATGTGGATGACTTCGCGGGGACAAGCGTTAAGCTGCTGAACCCGTTTACTTGAGTACGTGACCTACCTAATCCCAAGGATTTATCAGTAATGCCCCCGTCGGCGAGGAATCATCAACGTTGCGTGTCATGACCCGTAAACCGTAACGAATCGCAGTGGCGGCGATCAAGCCATCCGCTACCGCGACTATTTTGCCAGCCTGTTGTGCTTTGGCGGTGATGTCGCCCCACACGCGCACGGTTTCCAAATCGACAGGTAAAATGCGTTCGCCATACTGTTGTTCTAGGGTTTCCAACCAATCACGCAAGGCACGTTTACGCTTACTTTCATCCAGCAAGGCAATACCTTTGGCAATTTCGCCTAGGGTAATCACACTGACAAAAAGATCGAAATCATCCAATACTTCTACCGCTGACTTTACTTGTGCAGGGCAATCTTGCTTGCGTAATTCAGATAAAACGCAGGTATCCAGCAACACTCTCACAGCTCTACCTCACGCATGGGAGACTTGTCGCGGGATAAGTCCAGCCCCTCCAAACTCGGCGTGTGATCCAACAAGAAACGTTTGAAGCTGGTACGTTTACCGGTCAAACGTTGATAATCCGCCAATGACAACACGACTACCGCCTCATCGCGGCGGGAAACTTGTTGCGGCCCCTCGCACAAAGCACGGTTGACCACTTCACTGAACCTGTTTTTAGCATCTGCCAAGCGCCATTGCATCATATTCACCCACCTCGTTTAATCTAGCCAATCTAGCTATAATTATCAAATTAAGCTCATCAGAGGTCAAGTAAATACATTAGCCGAATAAATCCCCGTGTTGTAAAACATCTGGTCGGGCATCATCACAATGGTGTCGAGCAAATCAAAACCACCGCAAAGCCCGTGTAAAAAAATGTAAAACCCCGCCCCCACCCCACGCATTCGCCGTATGATTCAAGCTATACACTCACACTGGCACAAGCACCATGAGCAAACTATTACTGGTCGACGACGACATCGAACTCACCACCATGCTGGCGGAATATCTGGAACGCGAAGGTTTCAGCGTCACCACCGTGCAAAATGGTGAGGCGGCTGTGCGCGAAGCCCTCAATGGTGACTACGCACTGGTAGTGCTAGATGTAATGATGCCCGGCATGAGCGGCATTGAAGCCTTGAGCCGCATTCGCACCCACAGCAAGATGCCCGTGCTGATGTTAACGGCACGCGGTGACGACATCGACCGTATTATCGGGCTGGAACTGGGTGCAGACGATTACGTACCCAAACCGTGTATGCCGCGTGAACTGGTCGCCCGCATCCGCGCTATCTTGCGACGTACCAGCAACGATAATGCAGCCATGAGCCATGAACCCTTACACGTCGGCGAACTCAGCCTCCACCCCGACAAACGCCAAACCCTCTGGCACGGGCAAGCGCTGGAACTCACCAGCACCGAATTCAACCTACTGGAAGTATTGGCACGTCAGGCAGGGCAAACCGTCAGCAAAGCCGACCTTTCCACCCACGGGCTAGGCCGGGCGCTCACCCGTTACGACCGCAGCATTGACGTACACATGAGCAGCATCCGCCACAAACTCGGCAACCTGCCAGATGGGCGTTCCTGCATCCAGACCGTGCGCGGCGTCGGCTACCAACTGATCGGGGAATAAACATGGGCAGGCTGTTCTGGAAAATTCTCCTCACCTTCTGGCTCACGCTGCTAGTAGCAGGTGGTGTCACGGGCATTGCCGTGTGGGTACACCATAACAACTTGCAAGCCATGGAAAAGGAAGTCATCGTCCGCCCCAGCTCCATCCTCGCTGTCAAAGCTGCCGCCAATACATTCCTCTACGGCGGGACAGCAGCGCTGCGCAATATGTTGCAGGAGCAAAAAGACGAAGCCCCTGAAGAGCTGCAAATCTACGCGGTGGATGCTAACGGCAAGGAACTGCTGGAACGCGCCGTATCGGATGACACCCTGCAACGTGTCCGCGCCAGTCTTGGGCAAAACCTCAAATTACCCATCGTCCGGCAGGTGCAAGCGGGTACGGAAAATTACCTGTTATTCGCCCCCCTTGCCGGACAATACCCGCAATTCCAACAAGAACGACGCTTATCCCCGCCTCGCCATATTTCACCCTCAACCCTGATTATCTCCGGGATTGCCGCGAGCTTTTTATCGAGCTTCTTCTTGGCGTGGTATTTCTCGCAACCTATTAACATCTTGCGCAAAGCCTTCCGTGTGGCTGCCGAAGGTGACTTAAGCCAGCGCGTCACCCCCATCATCGGCTCACGCCGCGATGAAATCGCTGATCTGGGGAACGACTTCGATAATATGGCAACCAAACTACAAACCCTGATGGCCTCACAACGCCGCTTGCTGCATGATATTTCACACGAATTGCGTTCACCCTTGGCACGCTTGCAAGCCAGCATCGGCCTTGCCCATCAACAACCTGAAAAAGTCGCCAGCAGCCTTGCGCGTATTGAGCACGAAGCCGAACGGCTGGATACATTGGTCGGCGAAGTGCTTACCCTTTCACGCCTTGAGTCCGGTGTGCCGCAGCCGCTAGATGAATACATCGACATTCTGGAGCTGGCGGATGCGGTGATTGATGATGCGCGTTTTGAAGCGAATTCACTGTCCCGCCAAGTGGTGTTCCAGTGCGATGTGGAGAATAGCCCGATCATTCAAGGGCATGGTGAATTGCTGTACCGGGCTTTGGAAAATGTCGTGCGTAACGCTATCCACCACACACCAGAGGGTACAGCGGTAACACTGGCGATTCATCAGAATAGTGCTAATGCTCGCTTGCAGATCACGGTGGATGATCAAGGCACGGGTGTACCGGAAGAAGAATTGGGGAGTATTTTCGAGCCGTTCCAGCGCAGCAGTAATGCCAACCCCAGCCGTAGCGGTTACGGTCTGGGGTTAGCGATTGCCCGTAGGGCAGTTGAGAGCCACGGCGGTACGATTCGAGCGATGAACCGTGCAGACCGTGGCTTGCGGGTGGAAATTATCCTTTAGTCAGCAACGACCCGGATAAAGTGATGGGTATCATCCGCATCGCGGCACACCACAATATTGCAGTAATGGAACAACACAGCAGAACCCTGCTCAATATTACTCACATCACCGCCGACTGCCACAAAACCGGCTCTTGGTACGCCGCAATGGCTGGAACCCAGTTTGTCGTAGGTAGCCGGTTGCAGGCTGAGCGACTCGAAGTCATCCAACGTTGAGCAATCCCGTGTGTTACCACTACGCCACAAATGGCTGACGGCGCGATGGTTATGCCCTCGGTATGCAGCCTTGGCTTGTTGCACTAGCAGGAGCAGCCAGTTTTTTTCATCAGCATCATCGTCTACGCTGACTTCAGGCAGTTCCACATCGTTAGTGTCAACGGTCATAGCAGAAGCAGCTTTGGCGGCTAAGCCTGTTCCCGCTGCCACGACAGCCACTTTAACGGCATCTAGCAAGCCATGACCACCTTCTACGTTAACAGCAGGTAGGTCAGGCAAATCAACATCGGGCATATCAATGGTCGGCAGTTCTACATCCATATCAGGCAGATCAAGGATCGGCTTGTGTGGATCGATACCATCAACAGCGAGGTTAGGCGCTTGCAGTTCGATATCGGGGACATCCAGTTCTACTGACGGTACATCCAACGATGCCGTTGGCAAACTGAGGTCAACGTCTGGCAACTCCATGCTCATGTCAGGCATATCAATGGTCGGCAGTTCTACATCCATATCAGGCAAATCAAGGATCGGCTTGTGTGGATCGATACCGTCAACAACGAGGCTAGGCGCTTGCAGTTCAATATCGGGCACATCCAATTCTACTGACGGTACATCCAACGATGCCGTTGGCAAACTGAGGTCAGCTTCCGGCAACTCCATGCTCATGTCGGGCATAGCGATGGTTGGCAGTTCTACATCCATATCAGGCAGATCAAGGATCGGCTTGTGTGGATCGATACC
>NZ_JHYQ01000044.1 GCF_000621325.1 Thiothrix lacustris DSM 21227
CACGGCACGCTGATTCGATTCTGCGGCTACTGATAATGCCACGGCTGTAAGCTAACAGGATGATTTTGAGTAACACCGCTGGGTCAAAAGCGGCTGCACCTTGCACATCATTCTTATAACGTTGGTGGAAGTCTTCAAGGTCAAGTTCCTTATCCACCAAATGACGTAGCGCGTATTCAAACGTACCGGGCAGGATTTGCCGGTCAAAGTCCACAGCCAACAGTTTTACGCCTTGATGGATCGGTTTGTAGCGTGCCATGCCTGCCTACTCATTCTGGTGCTTGTGATGCTTGATTATCCCACAAAATGGCGGTTCGGAGGGTTTTTCTACAGCCTCAACGTTATGGCTGACGGGCGCGGCGGGGAGTAGAAATTAAGATTCATGGGCTGTCACCGCGTCCGTCGTCGAGCTGCTCGTTAGCCAATTATCATTAAAAGCACTTTGAACATTTTTTAAATCCTAGTTCTTCTAAAAAATCATGATCAAATTTATACTCAGGGGTTATAATACTAGTTAAATCTTGTATTATTAAGTCTTTTAGCTTTGTCTTGTAATTATCCCATTCTCTTATAATTTCATGACTTTCATTATAAAGAGGATGCTTTAATGCTTTTTTTGTATTAAATCCAGTGTTAGAAATAATGCGCTTCACCTCATTTGATTGATTTTTATATTTGTGCATTTCTTCTATTATATTAGATATTTCACTTAAAATTTTCTTATGACCGCCCGTGAAAACATTTAAAGATTGCTGACCACTATTTTCTTTATGCACTTCTTTAACATTATTAATGCGGACATTGAATTTTAATTCTACCTTAGCAAAGAATACATCTCTTTTATTTGTATACTCATCAATATTGTTTAGAAAGAAGGTTCTGTAATCTTTAATTTTGTCTTCCGGGATTTCTACAGGTATTTCATAGTTTTCATAAGTTGAGCGAAGAGATATACACTTTTCATCATGATGATAGGCAGGTTTTGATCCTACATATATCCATCGTGAATTTTCATTTTTATTATATTTTTCAATCCTAGCTTTTGCGTTATCATGAAGTGTAATGATTTTTATCTTTAGATCTTCATCTTTAATGCTTTCAAGAACCAAACTAACGGCCGTTAATGTATTTAATTCTGGAGTGGAAAAAAAACCAAGAAATCTTGACTCATAAAACCCACGTATATGATTTACGTCAATTGATTGATAGGATATTAGTCGTGCAATATTTTCTAAGTGAGACTTTGTTATAAACACTTGTGCCATTATTTTTCCTATATTTATTTTTATACTTTTTTAAAAAACATAATATGTTGATTCAACTAATATAAATCGCTCTGTTGCGCTAACGTTAAAGCATTTTATGCCCATCGCCCTGCCAGCCCCTGTTGCCTAATGATTCCCCACCAACCGTTGCCTACCCATTGCCGTCCTGCCTGTTTCCGCCCTGATTGTGGTCAAACATAGCACAGGGTTCTGGGCGTTTCGAGCCATTTTTCCACCGGGCGCAACAGCCGTGTGTGACCGTCCGGGACTGTCTGTTTTTCCTTGCCCAAAGTTAAACCCATCATCCTATTTGCCGTCAGCCATACTCCAACCGTTTGGGCGGGAATGAGTAACGCACCTGCATCATGCCGGTTTTGCAGCAAGGGCAAGGGATGCCGTCAAAGCGGGCAATGGCTTCCAGCGGTTTGTCTGCCACCGTTAAATCTACCGTGGTTGGATTGCTCGCTTTTTCTATTTCCACAAACCCAACGAGTTGCATGATGTAGCTAAAGACGCTACCGCCCTGATCTGCACTGACCCAAAAGACTACAATTTATACTTGATTGAAACGAATGCGCCGATTGTCAATGATTGACCCATTGCCTGAAATTCTATCATAAGCTGACAAAAAATACCCACGTATAATAAGCCAATTTAATCACGATGGCATCTGCCTCAAGAAAGCCTTTGGTGCATTCTAGTGGGCGTTAGGCATCAGGCTCAGCGGGTTGGGTGAAATCAACGCCTTCGTAGATGTCCGCGAGGCTTAGGGTGCATTCGGGGCAGGGCAGCGTTAACGTTTGTTCCAGGTCATCAAACCGTGTCACATCCCAAGCGCCTTCTGCATCACGGTAAAACAGCGTCACTTGTGGCTGATCTTGTGCCACGATCAGGTAAACCTGCAACGATGCCAGCCTTTGGTAAGCGATCAGTTTTTCGGTGAAATCTTTCCATTCGGTGGATTTGGAGGTTACTTCGACGATCAAACACGGCTTTTCCAGATAATATTCATCGGCTTCATCGCGTTGGCAACCGACGATCACATCGGGGTAGTAATAAGATTTGGCACGTTGTGCGCGGACTTTGACATCCGACAGATAGATCTCGCAAGGATTGCCCTGACGATCCGTTAACGACAACTTACGTGCAAAATTTACCGCAATACGGTTATGCCGCCGACTCGTACCCGCCATCGCATACACTACGCCATCCACGTATTCATGGCGTACTTCCGCGATTTTCTCACCCTCCAGATAAGCCTGTTCGGTGATGTACGCGGTATTTTCGGACGTATTTTTTATTGACAGCATGGTGTCGTTCCGCTTGCTACCTTAGGCTTGATCATAGTGCAGCAATAACGGATCAGCAATGCCCGCTTCGGCAAAGCCTTTGGCGCGAAGCTGGCAGGAGTCGCATTGCCCGCACGGTCTGCCGTCAGCAGCGGGGTCGTAGCAACTGCTGGTGAGGCTATAGTCTACGCCCAGTTCCAGCCCCTTGCGGATGATGTCGGCTTTGCTCATCTGGATCAGCGGGGAATGAATGCTGAGCTTATTGCCTTCGACGCCGGTTTTGGTGGCGAGGTTGGCCATGGTTTCAAACGCGGCGATGAATGCCGGGCGGCAGTCGGGGTAGCCGGAATAGTCGAGCGCGTTGATGCCGAGGAAGATGTGTTGCGCTTCCAGCACTTCTGCCCAGCCCAGCGCGAACGAGAGGAAAATGGTGTTGCGGGCAGGTACATAAGTGACGGGAATGCTGGTTTCCATCGTGGCGGTATCGCGGCCTTTGGGTACGTCGATGTCGGCAGTGAGGGCTGAGCCGCCGAAAGCGCGAAGGTTGATGTCGGCGATGACATGTTCCTTGACCTGCATGGCTTGCGCTACCCGTTGCGCGGATTCGAGTTCGACGCTGTGGCGCTGCCCGTAACGGAATGAGAGCGCGTAAGGTTCATAGCCTTGTGCTTTGGCAATGGCGAGGACGGTGGTGGAATCGAGTCCGCCACTGAGAAGGATGACTGCTTTTTTCATGGGATTGCGTGGGCTTGGCTTGGGATTAAGCGGGAATTATGGCGCAGGTGGGGGCGTTACGCTAGTTTGATGCTCAATGAGAGAGGAGATGCATGGCATTAGGTGGAGCTATCATGGATAGGTCACGGTAGGGTGGTTCGTGTTAAGCTGCTTGTCTCCACCTATGAGAATCCGTGTCCATGAAATATATTCAAAATCTCAATCAAGTTTTCTCAAGTGACAGTGGTTTCAACAGTAATGTCAGGTTTTTGCCATGAGGCGTTTCCACTGCGTTTGTGGGCAGGAAGTTTTTTTCGAGGAAAGTGTGTGTCCCGCCTGCCATAGTCCTTTGGGGTTTAACCCGGCAACCTTGAGAATGGTGGTGCTGACTGATGAGCCTACCCTGCGTACTTGCGCACTCCGTTATCATCCCGTGGGTTGTAATTGGATGCTGGCTGAGGGCGATAACCATCGACAATGCCGTTCCTGCCGTTTGACTCGCACGGTTCCCCAGCAAAATATTCCTATTAATGTTCAGCGTTGGAAGGTATTGGAGCGTGCCAAACGGCGTTTGGTGTATTCATTTATCATGCTGGGTTTGCCGGTGGTGACGCGGATGCAAGACCCAGACGAAGGTTTGGCGTTTGATTTCTTGGAAGACCAGCGCACCAATCCGTTGGTGAAAAAAAAGATTGTGTATACCGGGCATCATAATGGGGTGATTACCTTGCACGTTGCCGAAGCGGATGATGCTTACCGTGCGAAAACCCGCGAGCAGATGAACGAAAGTTACCGTACTGTGTTGGGTCATATGCGCCATGAAATGGGGCATTATTATTGGGATAAGTTGATACGGGGTTCGGTGTGGTATCCGCGCTTCCGCTACCTGTTTGGTGGGGAAGAGGATTACCGTGAGTCAATGGATAACTATTACGCTTATGGCCCTGTGCCTAAGTGGGAAAAACGTCATGTTAGCGCTTATGCCAGTGCCCACCCGTGGGAGGATTGGGCGGAAACATGGGCGCACTACCTGCATATCATGGATACGCTGGAAACTGCCGCCGGTTTTGCGGTGATCCATCGAAGTACGGCGCATTCCCGCGACTTCCATCTGTTGATGGGAGAGTGGCGGCAACTGACGCTGATGATGAATGCTTTGAACCGCAGCATGGGGCAGCGTGATTCCTACCCCTTCACGCTGTCTCGACAGGTGATTGTAAAACTGCGCTTTATCCACCAATTGGTCACAGGTTTAGAGAGCACGTAAGTAGCCGTTTGGCTGTACTTGGCTTGTCTCTAGACGTGGCATGGAGCGGAATGCCTGATTTAGGTGATGCGCCCATTCTTGACGGATTGCTAGCAAATAAGGGTCTTCGGCATCGAACTTGTAATGCTTGGGCGTGGTGAATTGATCACGTTTGTAGATCAGTACTTCAATCGGCGGCCCTACGCTGGCGTTACTTTTCATGGTGGAATCCATGGAGATCAGTGAGCAGATCGCAGCATCTTCCAATGAGGTTTCATTGGTTAGGAAGCGGTCGAGCACAGGCTTGCCGTATTTACTTTCGCCAATTTGCAGGTAGGGTGTTTCATTGGAGGATGTGATGTAGTTTCCCTGTGGGTAGATCATATACAGGTTTGGTTCACGCCCCTGAATTTGTCCGCCTAACACCAGTGTGGCATCCGCGATAAAGCCGCCTTGCTCATTGTGTTTGCGAATGAGATTGACTAAAATTTCACCCAAATAATCTGCCACATCGGCTAAATAACCCATATTATTAATATTTCTGGGTTTTCCTTCGTGTACGTCACGTTTGACCTGTTGAATAACGGCTTGAGTGGTTGCCAAATTGCCCGCACTTAAAATAACCAAGAAACGATCAGGTGTCGTTTCGCATTGATACATTTTGCTGTAGGTACTGACATTATCAATACCTGCATTGGTACGGGAGTCGGATGTCAGGACAAGTCCTGCATCAAGAGAAACGCCTACACAATATGTCATGTTCTGTCAGTTCTAGGTAGTTTAAAGTAAGGATAACTTATTAGACTCTGTGCGACAGGTCAACGTTCTATTAGATTTGTTTTTTAATTCACGACAAAAATGTCGGCTGATCAATAAAGAGTAACTATGACTAGCTGGTTTATTGCTGATCTGCATCTTGATGCTTCTCGCCCTCGGGTAACTCAATTGCTGATAACGTTTCTGCAACAAGTGAAGGGCCAGGCAGATGCGCTCTATATTCTGGGGGATTTGTTTGAGTATTGGGTGGGTGATGATGCGTTAGACAGCGTTCATGCCGCTCATTTTTTACCCGTTATAACCCGTTTACGTGAGGTGAGTGATAGTGGTGTTGCGCTGTATTTCATGCATGGTAACCGTGATTTTCTGGTAGGTGAACGATTTGCCGAATCGACAGGTTGCACTTTGTTACCAGAGCAGTGCCTGATCGATCTCTATGGTACGCCGACCCTGTTGTTGCACGGTGATACCCTGTGTACGGATGATGTGGATTACCAGCAGGTACGCAAGCTGTTCCGTAACCCGCAGTGGCAACAGCAATTTTTAGCCTTGTCGCTGGATGAGCGTATTCGTCAGGCTGAAGCGATGCGGATGCAAAGCCGAATCAGTATGCAGGGCAAGGCGGAAACCATTCTGGACGTGAATCAGCAGGCAGTAAACACTGCTTTACGTTGCATGGGTGTGTCATGCATGATACATGGGCATACGCACCGTCCAGCCGTGCATGAGTTTGTGTTGGATGGGGCGCTTATGCAGCGAGTTGTCTTGGGTGATTGGCACGAAGACAAGGGTAGTTTTTTACAAGTAGGCGTTGGCCAGATGAAATTGGAGTGTTAATGGTTCGTTATCTGGCATGGTTATTTTGTTGGGTGTATTTACTGGCGTTTAATCAGGCAATTGCTTCCTCTCCTCCGTTAGAGCCGATTACGCTGCAACTGAAATGGAAGCCTCAATTCCAGTTTGCTGGTTATTATGCTGCGCAGGAAAAAGGCTTTTTTCGTGACGAAGGCTTGGATGTTACGCTGAAACCCGGTGGAGCTGATATTGCACCTTTGACCGAAGTGTTAGAAGGCCGGGCGCAATACGCTATTGAAGCGGGCGAGTTGGTTTATTACCGTTTACAGGGCAAGCCTGTGGTGGCGGTTGCCAGCATTTTTCAGCATTCCCCGGCGGTACTGATGACCTTGGGTAAGTCGGGGTTGCGGACGCCGCATGATTTAGCGCACAAACGTATTGGTCTTCTGATGGGGGGGAAGCCGATCGTTGAAGTATCGGCCATGTTCGTTAATGAAGGGGTATCACTGGAGGCGTTGGCATTAGCACCTAACCGAACAGGGATGGATGCCTTGTTAAACGGGCAGGTGGATGCAGAATACGGTTATATGACGAATGAGCCGTTTCTTAATGAGCAGGCTGGACGTGATGTTCATTATATCCAACCCGTTAATTATGGCGTGGATTTTTACGGTGACACCCTGTTTACCACTGAGCGACAAGTACAAGAACACCCGGCGCAAGTAGCAGCTTTGAACCGTGCTGTGATTCGGGGGTGGAGTTATGCGTTGGAAAACCCGGATGAAATCATTGATAGCCTCCTGAAGCATTACCCAAATTTACATCGCGATGCCTTGCAGTTTGAAGCGGAGCACATTCGCGAGTTGATCAAGCCGGATATTGTTCAAATTGGGCACATGAACAGTGAGCGTTGGCGGCGGATGGCGGATACCTTCGTGAAACTGGGGATGGTCAACGATACGACTCAGTTAGAGGGTTTTTTGTATGACCCGGAGGCAAAACCAGATGCCCGCTGGGCGTGGTGGATGTTAGGTGGTTTGGGTGTGGTGGCACTGCTGGGATTTGTTGGTAGCGGCATGGTGGCATGGGTTAATGGGCGTTTGCAGGAAAAACATGCGTTGCTGCAACAAACCATGCAGGCACGCGCAGAGAGTGAACGTTTACTGGAGGAAAGCCAGCGCTCCTTGCAAAGCTTGATTGGTAATTTGCCGGGTATGGCTTATCGCTGTCGGAACGATAGCTTTTGGACAATGGAGTTCGTTAGTGAGGGCTGTGAAGCATTGACCGGTTATCCACCGGCGTGGTTGATTGAGTCACAGCGGCTAAGTTTTGCTAGCTTGATTCACCTGGATGATCAGGAGCGTGTAGCATCGTCTGTGAATGCTGCGAGTCGTGAGCAAACGACTTTTCAGTTGAGTTATCGAATTCGGCATCGTTCAGGTGAGTGGCGCTGGGTGTGGGAGCAGGGGCATTGTGCGATCTACGATGATGCGGGACAGCCTGTATTGTTGGAAGGTTTGATCATGGATATTACTTCCCAGATCGATGCCCAACAAAAATTGCAGCAAGCCAAGGAACAAGCGGATGCAGCAACCCGGGCAAAATCCATCTTTCTTGCCAATATTAGCCATGAAATTCGTACACCGCTGAATGCAGTAACGGGTTTAGCGCAATTGTTACAGAGGGAAAATTTGCAGGGTAAGCAGCGTGATTACGCTGAGCAACTTCACAGTTCCTCTAAGTTGTTATTGGGGATTGTGGAGGATGTGATGGACTTTTCCAGTATAGAGGCTGGGGATGTGATGTTGCGCCCGATACCGTTCAATTTACACGGCATCCTGCAAAGTGTTCGGCATATCGTGCAGGATGAGGCACACGTTAAAGGGCTTAACTTCCTTATTGAGGTGCAGGAGAATCTCCCAGCGGTACTCATAGGTGATCCCTTGCGTTTGAGCCAAGTGCTTAATAACTTGTTGGTGAATGCCATCAAGTTTACCAATAAAGGTTCTGTTTCTCTTTCTGTCAGCGAAAAATCGCGGGTAGCAGGACAAATCAGGCTGCAATTTAGTGTGCGTGATACGGGTGTAGGGATTCCTGCGAATCAGCGTGATAATTTGTTTGAGCCTTTTTTGCGAATTGATTCGGGGGAACAGGAAGCAGTGAAGGGGGCTGGTTTGGGTTTATCCATCAGCCGTTGCTTAGTCGCCTTGATGGGGGGAGAAATTGAGGTGGCAAGCATTCCGGGTGTGGGCAGCGAGTTTTCTTTTTGTGCTGATTTTGACGATACCGTCCTTCAAGTGCTATCACCCGAAATCCCTGAGTTTTCTGAAGAGGTAGCAGCAGCGGCGTTGGCAGATGCACATATTCTGTTGATTGATGATGACATGTTGAACCGTTTCATCAGTGTTGAGCTGTTGCAGAACTTTGGCTGTTCTGTGGAGAGTGCTGAAAATGCTGTTCAAGCGCTTGCCGCACTGGAGCGCGGAACCTTCAGCCTGATATTGATGGATATTGAGTTGCCGGGGATGAAAGGCGATGAGCTAACGCGCCAGCTTCGAAGAGATCCGCGTTGGCAGCATATACCGATTATTGCTCTGACTGCTCACGCGACGACTACGATCCGTGAGCAGTGTTTGGCCAATGGTATGAATGACTACTTAGCTAAGCCATTTGAGCTGGCTCAATTACAAGCCATGTTATTGCGTTGGTTGGTTGATTAATCTGGCACAGATGGCACTAGAATTTTAACATAACCTTAACATTTAGCTTTGATTCAGCCAGCAAGCTATTCATACTATCCGCGTTTTTTCTAGCTTTGGAAAGGTAAGTGTCATGCCTAAAAACCCTATAGCAGGATTGTTCGGCAAATCGCCGATACGCCCCCTTCAGGAGCACATGTACTGTGTTTACAAGGGAATCAAACAGTTAGTCATGCTGGCTGAAGGGATGAATAGCGATGATGAGCAACAAATTACTGCTGCACACCAAGCTATTGTGGACAGCGAGCACCTCGCCGATGACATGAAAAAGGATTTGCGTCACAACTTGCCGCGCGGATTTTTCATGCCAGTTGATCGTCGTGATTTGCTGGATGTGTTGTGGATGCAAGATCAAATCATCAATCAAGCCAAGGATATTGCCGGGATGGTGGTCGGGCGCAAAATGCGTTTGCCAGAAAACATGCAAGAGCTATTCCTGAAATACACCCAGCGTTGCGTGGCAGCAGTCAAGCAGGCATTGGATATCATCAATGAGTTGGATGAGTTGCTCGAAACAGGTTTCCGGGGCATGGAAGTCGATCGTGTAGAGGCAATGCTCGCAGAGTTAGGCCGTATTGAGAGCCAAACCGATGAATGTCAGGTTGAGCTGCGCAAAATCCTGTTTACGCTGGAAGACAGCTTGCGCCCGACCGATGTGATGTTTACCTACCGCTTGATTGAGTGGATGGGTAGGGTCGCTGATGATGCCCAACGTGTGGGCAGCCGTTTACAACTGATGCTGGCACGTTAACAGGGGATTTCTGATGGAATTTTTGACTGATACGACGACGATTTATATCGCCCTCGCGGCGATTTTTGGCGTTTTCATGGCATGGGGGATTGGTGCAAATGACGTTGCCAATGCGATGGCGACTTCGGTTGGCTCCAAATCCATTACGATCAAACAGGCGCTGATCATTGCGGCCATTTTTGAATTCGCGGGTGCATACCTTGCGGGTGGGCAGGTGACAGAAACCATCCGTAATGGCTTGGTGGATATGGATGCCTTTAGCGCCAACCCGGAGTTGTTGGTGTGGGGCATGTTAGGCTCGCTATTGGCAGCAGGGACATGGCTGTTAGTGGCCAGTTTACGCGGTTGGCCGGTGTCTACCACGCACAGTATCGTCGGTGCCGTGGTCGGCTTTGCTGCGGTAGGGGTGGGTGTGGATGCGGTCAACTGGAGTACGGTGGGTACGACAGCAATCAGTTGGGTCTTTTCACCGATGATTTCCGGGGTGCTGGCTTTCCTGATTTTTATGAGCCTTCAGAAGCTGGTTTTGAACACTAAAAACCCGTTTCAGAATGCCATCAAATACGGGCCGTTTTACCTGTTTATGGTGGGGTTCGTGCTGTCCTTATTGACGATCAAAAAAGGGCTGAAACACGTTGGTCTGCATCTGGATAATGGCATGGATCTGGTGTTGTCGGTGGTGGTCGGCATCATGATTGCTTTGCTGGGTCGCTTATTGATTAGTCGGGTGAAATTTGACGAGAAAATTGACAGACGCTTCCATTTTGCCAACGTGGAAAAGATTTTTGCGGTGATGATGGTTTTCACCGCATCTGCTATGGCGTTTGCGCATGGCTCCAACGATGTGGCGAATGCAGTAGGGCCAATGGCTGCGGTGATTGATGTGGCTCACAGTGGTGTTATAGCAGCGAAATCCAGTGTTCCCTCTTGGGTCTTATTAGTGGGGGCGATTGGTATTGTAGTCGGACTAGGGACTTACGGTTACAAAGTTATCCAGACGGTTGGCAACAAGATTACCGAATTGACGCCTACCCGTGGTTTTTCGGCAGAAATTGCGACGGCGATGACGGTGGTCATGGCATCGTATACGGGGATTCCGGTTTCGACCACGCATACCTTGGTGGGCGCGATTCTGGGGGTTGGTTTCGCCCGTGGCATTGCCGCTATTGATCTACGTGTTGTTGGCGGAATCTTCATGTCATGGGTTGTTACATTGCCTGCCGGTGCATTGCTGTCCGTGTTGTTTTTCTATTTGTTGCGCGGGATTTTCGTTTAATCCAATACCCGCTTGGCTGGGAAACAAGCCCGGAAGCTGGTGCGTCCGGGTTTGCTCTCAATCTTCAAGGTGCCGTTATGCCATTGCATGACGTGCTTCACGATCGCTAATCCCAACCCTGTGCCACCGCTGGCACGTGAACGTCCCTCATCGACGCGGTAAAAGCGTTCGGTTAGGTGTGGCAAATGTTTTTCAGGGATACCGGGGCCATTATCTTCCACGCTGAAACACGCTTGCCCGTCTGCTTCACTGTGCCAGCGGATGTAGATGGTTGTGCCGGGTGGGGTGTGTTTGACTGAATTTGCCAGCAGGTTGGTAATGACGCTGTTGATATCTTTTTCCGAGCCGCAGATGCACAAGTCGGGTTCTATCTGCGTTTCTAGTCTATGGGTGTCGGCTGCCAGCGTATCGCGAATAGCCTGGATGCTGTTTTCCAACATGGCAGGCATATCGACACGGTTGCCCATTAGCGGCGTGGTTTCTTGGCTTTCCAGCCGTGACAGTGCCAGCATGTCGCTGATGATTTGCTGCATCCGGGCGGCTTGTTCGCGGGATTGCTGTAAGGGTGCTAGCAAGTATTCTGGCAATTCCGGGTCTTGCTCAAACAGTTCCATATAGCCAGTCAGTACCGTTAACGGCGTGCGCAATTCGTGGGAAGCGTTGGCGATAAAGGCTTTGCGGGTTTTCTGCAATTGCACGCCTTCGCTGATGTTGCGCACGCTCAAGACCCTTGAGCCACCTTGCAAGGGCAGCAGTCTTGCCCGTAAGGTCAGGTTGCTGTTGCGTGGTGAGGGGAACGTCACCTTGCGTTCACTGTTTTCCTCCAGCAACTTGTGTAAATCAGGGTTGCGCAACAGTGTATCGATGCGTTTTCCCCTGTCGTTATTGTCGATGATACCCAATAACTTTGCGGCTGATTTGTTTGCCCACTGAATGTGGTTATCAGCATCCAGTAAAATGGCTGCATCCGGCAAGGCTGACAGGACATTATCAAAGCGCGTCAGTAATTCCTGCTGCTTGCGTTTGCGCTCCTGACTTTTCTGCTGGGCTTTGTGAAACAGGTAAGCAATTTGTTCCCAAGCACCATCACTGTCGGGCATTTCTTCAGGTTTTTGTCCATTGGTGAGCCAGCGCTGTAATTGGTACAGTTTGTATAGCATCCAGCCGATATAGCTGAGTAATACCAGTATCATAATCGGCAGGGGGTACGGGGTAAACCACGCCACCAGCGCACCACAGCCAATCACTAAGCCAAAGCGGTAACGCTCGACACTCCAATAATCAACAACCATTACTCACCTGTTGTTTCGGCTGCACTGAACAAGTAACCTGCGCCGCGTACCGTTTGGATAACGTTTTCCGCTGCGTAGGTCTTCAAGGTTTTGCGCAAGCGTAACACATGCACATCAACGGTGCGTTCTTCGATGTAGGTGTTTTGCCCCCATACGAAGTCGAGTAATTGGGCGCGGGAATAGACCTTTTCCGGGTGCTGCATGAAAAATTCCAGCAACCGGTATTCGGTCGTTCCCAAATGCACGGGTGTGCCGTCAATGCGCAATTGGTGCGCATCCTGATTTAGTTGCAAGCGTCCGGCGTTAATGATGCGCTGTTCGTCAAAGCCATCGGTGCGGCGCAACAGTGCTTTGATTCGCGCACTCAGGGCTTTGAGCGAGACGGGTTTGACGAGGTAATCGTCTGCACCTGCATCCAGCCCGTGGATCATGTCATCCTCTTCGCTTTTGGCGGTGAGCATGATGATGGGAATGTCGCGGGTCAGTGGGTCACTGCGGAAACGGCGAATCAGTTCAGGGCCAGATAAATCCGGCAGCATCCAGTCCACCAACATCAGGTCGGGTAACTGGTTTGCTGCCAAATCGCGGGCGGCACGGGCATCGGGCGCTTCCATGACGGTGTAGCCTTCCCGCTCCAGTGAGAAGCGGATCATGGCACGAATAGCCGCTTCATCCTCTATACACAGGATGTGTTTCTTCATGGAGCCAACTTACTCACCGAGGATGGTTTCACGTATTTTGTCGAGATTGGTGTGGCGTACATCTTTGCCTTTTACCAGATAAATCACGTATTCGCAGATGTTTTTGCAATGGTCGCCAATGCGTTCCAGTGAGCGGGCGCACCACGTCACATTCAGGCTGTCTTTGATATTGCGGGGGTCTTCCAGCATCCGGGTGTAGAGTTGGCGCGTAATGGAGTCGAATTCATCATCGACTTGCTGGTCGTTTTTGACTACTTGCATGGCTTGTTCAACATCCAGACGTGCTAAGGCATCCAGTGTTTCGCTCAACATGGTTTTTACGTGTCCACTCAAGTGACGCAGGGAGCTGTGCAAGCCACCGTAAGTCGGGGTTTCAGCCATTTCGACCGCATAACGCCCGACTTTTTCGGCTTCATCACCAATGCGCTCAAGGTCGGTAATGACTTTGATAATGGTGATCAGCAAGCGTAAGTCACTGGCAGCCGGTTGACGACGCGCAATGATTTCGGCGCAGTGCTCGTCAATCGCAACTTCCATTGAGTTGATTTCGTAGTCAGAAAACGAGACTTTTTCACCTAAGGAGCTGTCGCGTTCCAGCAGGGCTTTGATGGCATTGGTGACCTGAGTTTCCACCAGACCACCCATGGTCATCAGCTTGCTACGAGCTTCTTCCAGCTCATGGTTATATTTTTGGGATGTGTGTTGCGTCGTATTCATGTCTTCCATACCCTTTGCCGCCTTAGCCGAAGCGGCCTGTTATGTAATTTTCAGTTAATTGGTGTTGCGGGTTGGTGAAGACCGTTTTGGTGTCATTCAACTCAACCAGATAACCCATGTGGAAGTAAGCGGTGCGTTGTGAAATCCGCGCCGCCTGTTGCATGGAGTGGGTTACAATGCAAATAGTAAAGCTTGCACGTAATTCGTCAATCAATTCTTCAATCGTGGCGGTCGCAATCGGGTCAAGGGCGGAGGTGGGTTCATCCATCAGGATGACTTCTGGGCTGACCGCAATGGTACGCGCAATACACAGCCGTTGCTGTTGACCACCGGAAAGCCCAGTGCCGGGTGATTGCAAACGGTCTTTCACTTCCTTGAACAAACCCGCTTTGGTGAGGCTTTGTTCTACAATATCATCCAGCTCGGCGCGGTTAGCGGCCAAGCCATGCAGGCGCGGGCCATACGCAACGTTGTCGTAAATGGATTTAGGGAAGGGGTTGGGCTTTTGAAATACCATGCCGACACGGGCGCGGAGCAGTACCGGGTCTTGTTCCTTGTCGTGAATATCTTCACCGTCGAGCCTGATGTCGCCAGTTACGCGGCAGCCTTCGATGGTGTCATTCATGCGGTTCATGCAGCGCAGGAAGGTGGATTTGCCGCAGCCGGAAGGGCCGATCATGGCAATGACTTCGTTGCGGCCGATATCCATATTCACATCAAAAATGGCTTGCTTGTCGCCGGAGTAAAATACATTCACATCCCGGCAAAAGAATTTCGCATCCTTGCCATCCAGATATGGCTTGCCAATCGTGCCGCTGATGGTATGGGAAAATTCTTCACGACCACCGCTGGTGGCGGTATTTACTTTGGCTACTGTTGTCATATCAAGGGTTGCTTCCATCATCGAGTTCACCTTATCGTCAAAAGGTTAAGGGAATTTGGGTAAATGTCATATGTAATAATGTGTATTAACGCAACTCACCAGCGCCGCTCAAAGCGTTTACGCAGTATGACGGCGATCAGGTTCATCGACACCAGAAACGTGAGTAGCACCATAATAGCGGCAGACGTCCGCTCAGTGAAGGCGCGTTCCGGGCTGTCTGCCCACAAATAGATTTGTACGGGTAATACGGTGGAAGGTGAGGTCACACTGTCTGGTACATCCATGATGAAGGCAATCATGCCGATCATCAGCAGGGGGGCGGTTTCCCCCAAGGCGTGCGCCATGCCAATGATTGTGCCGGTCAGGATGCCGGGCATCGCCAACGGCAATACATTCTGAAACACCGTTTGGGTTTTGGATGCACCGATACCCAACGCACCCTCGCGGATAGAGGGTGGAACGGAGCGTAACGCTGCCCGTGATGCAATGATAATCGTTGGCAACGTCATCAAGGTCAATACCAGACCCCCTATCAGTGGGGCAGAACGTGGCAAACCAAACAGTTGGATAAACACCGCAAGACCCAGCAAACCAAACACGATGGACGGCACGGCGGCGAGGTTATTGATGTTCACCTCAATCAAATCCACCCAGAAATTATTCTTGGGCGCAAACTCTTCCAGATACAAAGCCGCCGCCACCCCAATCGGGAAGGACAGTGATAATGTCACTAGTAAGGTGTAGAAAGAGCCCACCAATGCACTCAAAATTCCCGCTTCTTCCGGTTCGCGTGAGTCGCCACGGGTGAAGAAGGTAGTATTGAACTTACTGTCAATACGCCCTTCCGCTTCAAGCTTGTCCAGCCAGACCAACTGGAAATCTTTAATACGGCGGTCACCCTCAGGAAGGGTGCGGTCGATATTGCCTTTGTAATACACGTCAATATCATCATCTGCCAACACCCAGACGGATTGTGTCGTGCCGATCAATTGCGGGTCGTCCATCACCATGCGCTGCAATTCGTATTGCGCATCACCACTCACCAAGCCCTTGAGGGCTTTTTTCTCTTTACGATCGGTTACACCGGGGAGCAGCGTATTCAAGCTGTTCAAGACAGCGGTATTGTAATTGGCCATGCGCAATTGTTCAGGTGTGGCGTCGGTGCTGACACCCAAGGTTGGTGCATCCAACTGCACATCCAGCTTGATGTAGGTGCTGCTGAAGGCGGGAAGACCCTTGCCAACAATATCGGTCAGCAAAATCACCAGAAACAAAAGGCTCAAGGCAATCGAAGCCAGACCATAAAAACGGAAGCGTTTTTCTTTCGCGTAACGTTTTCCAAGGGTCGCTTTCACTTTTTCAGTCGTCGTACTCATGACAGTGCTCCGTTTAATCGTATTGTTCGCGGTATTTGCGCACGATATGCAACGCAACCACGTTCAGAATCAAGGTGACAACAAACAGGCTTAACCCTAAGGCAAACGCCGCGAGCGTTTTCGCACTGTCAAATTCTTGGTCGCCGGTCAGCAGGGTGACGATTTGCACGGTCACAGTGGTCACAGCTTCCAGCGGATTAATAGTCATATTAGCTGCTAGCCCGGCGGCCATGACCACGATCATGGTTTCACCGATAGCGCGGGAAGCTGCCAACAGGAATGCGCCGACAATGCCCGGCAATGCGGCGGGTATAATGACTTGTTTGATGGTTTCCGACTTGGTAGCACCCATGCCGTAAGAGCCATCGCGCATTGCTTGTGGCACAGCGTTGATCACGTCATCCGATAACGACGACATAAACGGAATGATCATAATGCCCATGACCAGCCCGGCAGCCAGCGCACTTTCAGAAGCCACGCTCAGACCGAATGATTCGCCCATGCTGCGGATAAGCGGTGCAACGGTCAGGGCAGCAAAGAAGCCGTAAACCACAGTGGGGATACCCGCAAGGATTTCCATGGCGGGTTTGGCATACGCTCGCAAGGTCGGGCTGGCGTATTCTGAGAGGTAAATCGCCGACATCAGACCCAGCGGTACGGCAATTAGCAAGGCGATGGCCGAGATCAGCAGCGTACCTACGAAAAGTGGAATCGCCCCGAATGAACCAGAGCTACCTGCCTGATCAGCGCGTAGCGCGGTTTGCGGGCTCCAATGCGTTCCGAACAGGAAGTCCGTGGCAGGGACTTGCCCAAAGAAGCGGAAAGATTCAAACAATACGGAGAACACAATGCCTAGGGTCGTCAAAATGGCGATGGAGGCGCAGCCAATCATGATGATTTGCACCACCCGTTCCACTTGGTTGCGTGCGCGGGTTTTGGGTTTGACATGACGCAAGCCGATGAATGTCCCCGCAATCGCTAGCGCCAATACCAGCAGCGTTTTGATGATATTGCTCAGGGATTGCATCTGTTGGTAGTCTTCTGCTGCCGCTTTGAATAGGGGATCAGCCGTCGCTAGCCGCTCGGGATTATGCACCAGATTGAGGATGCGGTTACTGATAAGGCTGCGTTCATCGGCAGATTTATCCTGATATTCAGCAGGTATATGCGACATCATGCTAGAAGTCAGTAGTGGTTTTTCCAGTGTTGACCACAAGACAAACACTAACAGGGCAGGGATAATAGCCCATGCTACGACCAGATAACCGTAGTAACTGGGCAGGGAATGCAGGTTATTACCACCGCGTTGCATGGGGGTGGCTAGCGCCAGCGAGCGTTTGCGGCCAATGTAGTAACTGAACGCGGCTAGCACTATTAGCGTTAGCAAAATACCCAAGGTACTCATGAAAACTCCTGATTGGGGGCTGTATAACCAGATTGATGTGTCGCGCCCCGGATTGTAAGCGCTAAATATGACAATATTGTTACAGGTTGTGAACGGTTTCAGGCTGCCCGTAATAAACCTGTGTTGCTGTCGGTGTTACGTTTCAGGCTGCCTTGCACAAAATGGCGATGGTAGCGGGTATTGAGGTTGTTTACATCCAGCAGGATGAAAATATCGGCTACGTTGAAATCAGGGTCGAGGCAAGGTTCACCCGCTACCCATGCGCCGAGTTTCAGGTAGGCTTTTAGCAGGGGTGGCATGTTGATTTTGGCAGCCGGGACGGCGGGTAGTAGGTGCATCAGGGGGCGGACGCGCAGTTCAGCCGGGGCGAGGTTGTTGGCGCGGGTTTCTTGCATGATGGCGGAGGCTTGTGCGCCGCCGTCGTTCATGCTGATGCTGGCGCACCCGAACATAAAGTCGACGCGGTGCATTTCCATGAATTGCGCCAGACCCAGCCATAACATACCGATGCCTGCACCGTTACGGAAGTCGGCGTGAATGCAGGTGCGCCCGATTTCAATCGCAGTGCCTTTTAACTGCGGGAACAGACCGCGCAGGTCGAATTCGTTTTCGGAATAAAAGCTGCCTGCTTTGCGGGCATTCGGTGTGGTGAGGATGCGGGTGGAACCGACTACGGCATGGGTGTCGGTACGGCGTACCAGCAGGTGGTGGCAATAGTCGTCGTAATGGTCGCGGTCGATGCCTTCCGCCGCGCTTTCCAGTTGTGCGCCTTGTTCTTTGGCGAAGATTTCGTAGCGCAGGCGTTGGGATGCGTAAATGTCTTGCGGTGTGGTGGCAAGTTCTACCCGCAGTTGTGGCAGGTGGGGGCGTAAGTGTTGGTGGTCGTGGTGAATAGCGGCTGTCATGGGTTGCACTCCTTTCATAGTATCGCGCTAGCTTATGAAAGGAGAATGACAACCGAATGACGGTTATTTTTCAGGGAGGTTAAATGTGGGGGCTAGCCTATTCGCCATACCAGATTCAGACGTTGCCAATGCGTTCGTAACACCGTTTTGTGGGCATCTTGCATCGGCAAATCTGCTATTGCAGCAGGCCATAAATTGCGGGCGCGTTCCAGTGTGTCATACAGCGCCGTTTCGATAATAGGCCAAGCCACTCCGCTCTTGTTTGCCCATTGCTGAAAGTGTTGCCAGTCCAGCTTGTACCAGTCTTTTTGATTGCCAAGATTTAACGCGGCGCGTGTTTCACCGACAATGTAGGCTTGGGTGTAGAGGATGTCATACGCCGGGGCAAGCTCTGGGGTTTGAACAGTTCGATTAAAATCTAATTAAATCTACTCTATACTAATCAATATGAATAGATTAGTCCCGATCAGTGAAGCCTCAAAACTCCTTGGTGTGTCAGTTCCCACCCTGCGCCGCTGGGAAGCGGAAGGTCGGTTAATCCCAGAACACACCTCCGGTAACCACCGCCGTTACGATATGTTGAAACTCAAGCCGGAGCTATTCCGTGCCACAGAAGATAGCCGTAAGACGCTTGCCTACGCCCGCGTATCCAGCCACGACCAAAAAGACGATTTGGAACGCCAAAAGCAAGTGCTGGAACTCTATTGTGCCCAACAGGGCTGGACGTT
>NZ_JHYQ01000045.1 GCF_000621325.1 Thiothrix lacustris DSM 21227
ACCTTAGTACGAGAGGACCGGGTTGGACGAACCTCTGGTGTTCCTGTTGTCACGCCAGTGGCATTGCAGGGTAGCTATGTTCGGACGGGATAACCGCTGAAAGCATCTAAGCGGGAAGCCCCTCCCAAGATGAGATCTCCCTGACCCCTTGAGGGTCCTAAAGGGCCGTTGGAGACTACGACGTTGATAGGCTGGGTGTGGAAGTGCAGTAATGTATGCAGCTAACCAGTACTAATTGCCCGTGAGGCTTGATTCTATAACCCAAAATGGTCTATTTAGAGATGTATGACATCTGACCCAGTATTTAAAGTATCCCTTGATATTTTTCCAGTTTAGGTCATGAAGGCTGCTACGGCATCCCCTTCTTAACCTTGCCAGTTTGCCTGGTATCCATAGAGCTGTGGAACCACCTGATCCCATCCCGAACTCAGAAGTGAAACGCAGCATCGCCGATGGTAGTGTGGGGTCTCCCCATGTGAGAGTAGGTCAATGCCAGGCTTCAATCTAAAAGCCCCGTCTACGGTTTTCCGTGACGGGGCTTTTTTTTGCCTAGCATTTATCTGAACTAAAATACCCGCATCAGCGGGAAAAATTAGTTAACCATTTAGAAACACGCTTGAGTGTTTGTTGGAACTGCTCGGGCTGTACTGGCTTAGTTAGATAGGTTGATGCCCCTGCAAGAACACCTTGTACTTCATCCAGTGGTGATGTTTTACCGCTTAACATGATAATGGGTGTTTTCTTCATTGATTTACTGCTGCGCATTTTTCGGCAGACTTCGTAGCCATCTATACCTGGCATAATAACGTCCAAAAATATCATGTCATAGGTTTTATTTGCTGATTTCTCAAGTGCTTCCTCACCTGTTTCTGCGAATTCTGCCTTGATATTGGCAGTGCGTAGCTCAAGTTCCAATTGCTTGCGGATGGCAGCACTGTCATCAACTACTAAGGCAGTGTAGGTATACTCCTGTGGTTCCTGAAAGATGATAGCTTGTACAGGTTCAGGTAGGGGTGAGGGAATTACTGCTTCTGGTGTTGGAATCACTGTTTCTACAGGAAATGTGGCCTGGTGTGACTTGAGTAGTTGCACGGCATCATCAATGGCTCGCATGACGCGTGTAACCAATAACGGACGTGCTAAAACAATATCGCAAGGCAAGTCGGTATCGCCTATACGAATATGCAAGGCAGTATTGCTAGGTAGCTCAATCTCATCTAATGTGATGATAATATCAGCATGTTCCAGTGCTGGTTGTAGCGCGTAAGGTTTGCCTTGAGAGGCAGCAAAACTCACAACGCGCTGTATCACAGCTTGATCCTTCTCTGGTACTTCAAATAAACAAATCTGGATTGTTTCTTTTTCTGTCATCAACATGTGAATTCTCTCATTGTCAGGCGGCAAGTTGTGTCTTGAGCCATTTATACAGTTGTGCATTTAGCGTGTCATAGTCAACAGGCTTAGTCAGGTAAGCATCTACACCTACCTGCTCTGCCATTTGCTGGTGTTTCTTGGTGCTGCGTGAAGTGATCATGATAATGGGTAAATGACGCTTTTCAGGCCAAATACGAATAGCTTGAGTCATTTCTAAACCATTCATGCGCGGCATTTCAAGATCAGTGAGGACAATTGCTATTGGTCGCTCATTCAGATGCTGTAGTGCTTCTAATCCGTCGATAGCCGTTATAGCTTGATAGCCCATCTGTTCAACCATCAAACTGAGCGATTTACGGTTACTGAGTGAGTCATCAACGATAAGAATATGTACTCGCTGTGGGGTTTTCTTCACTTGGCTAGTATGGTTTTTGTTCAAAGTGAGTAAGCCACTTTCTAGATTGCGCAGCATACGCAATAAGTCGAGTACGGGTGCAACTGCACCATTGGCAAGAATACACGCCCCACTGATACCTTGCGTTAGGTTTAGCCAAGGCAACAGATTTTTTACCACTATATCGCGGGGCTGTAGGATTTCCTCAACATGGAATGCATAGGTTTTTTGTTCACTTTCGACAATAAGTAGGGAATGACCTTTACTTAGATCAGGTGGGTCAGTTTGCCAGCCTAATAAATGGGAAAGCGCTAAGACTTCCAGCGAATGGTCTTGGTATTGGATCTGCCAGCTAGTGCCATCAAACGTGTGCTCATCAGCGGAAACATACAGTAATTGCTGGATAGTATTGCTTGGAATGGCTATCAGATTATTGCTAGTGCGTACTAGCAAGGCATTCGTGGCGATTAGTGTGAGAGGAACCTGAATGTGCAGGGTTGTGCCTTGTCCTAGCTTACTGCGAATGTGCAGTAAGCCTTGTAAGTTTTCGACAGCCGTTTGAACGACGTCCATACCAACCCCGCGCCCAGAAATATCGCTGACCTGATCGCGAGTGGTAAAGCCGGGTTGTAGTATGAGGCGTTGGGTATCTTCCTCGCTAAGCATTGCATCAGGTTTAAGCAAACCACGTTCGATAGCTCGGCTACGAATGCGTTCAGCATCCAATCCTTGTCCATCATCTTGTAAGGTTAGGTGAATCTGGTTGCCTTTTTGCTCGAAGCTCAACGTGATGTTGCCCTCGACGGGTTTGCCTGCTGTTTCACGTGCGTCGGGTGTTTCAATGCCGTGGTCTACAGCGTTACGCAGCATGTGCAATAAAGGCGGGATGAGTCCTTGTAAAATGTCGGTATCGATTTGCAGATTTTGCCCGATGATATTGATATTAGCCAGTTTATCGGTACGACGGCATGTTTCACGCACGGTTCGTTCCATGCGTGTCACGATGGATTTTATGGGAACGAGACGTGTCCTTAGAATGGTTTCACTGAGCTGGCGTTGTAAGCGTTGTTGCTGATAAACCTGATCGGAAATTTGCCGAATTTGTTGTTGAAGATTACGGGTCAACTCGCGGTTATCAGCAATAGATTCGGTCAGTAAGTTGGATGCGCTGTATAAGTCATTGTAAGCTTCCAGCTCCAGTTGGTCGAAGTCCGTGTTAGGCGTCGTTGCTACTTTTGGGGTGAGTATTGGGTGATTGAGGTTGGATGATTGCTGCTCAATTGCTTCACTCAGTGTTTCTAACATTTGGCGGACGTGATCATCCTGTTGTTGCAACTGCTTGCCAAATGCCAGTGTGTGCTGGGTTTGTTCTGCTATCTGGCTGGTGGAGGTGATTAACTCTCCCGCAAGATTGAGTAAACGTTGCACCGTTTCCATCGGCACGCTCAGGTAGTTACTACTTTGAGGTAACTCAACAGGGGTAGCGTCTTCTTCGTCTAGCTCTTTTGTCGTACTTGATCGTGTAATGAAATCGGGTAAATCGATCAGATCTAGTGATGGTAGTAGAGCTGTATTGTCTGTGCTATCGAATGGCTCTGGTTGTTGTTCTGTGGTCGTAATTCGTTGTTCCCACTCATCCATTTCTGCGAGCAGCAGGGCGTATTCCTCTGGAAGTGGCTTGTGTTCCTGTAAGTGCTCGAACAAGGTTTCGAGGCAGTCGGCTGCTGCTGCCAGTGTCTTGCCTAGACCATTCGGCAGGTGTTTGGCAATATCGAACTCAAGGATGTCTTCCAAACGATGGGTGAAGGAGGCGATGGCCTTGACGCCGACAACACCACTGGCTCCTTTTACAGTGTGAGCAAGCCGAGCCGCATGGCGGCGTTGTTCGGGGGTGCTGTCGCCTTGGGATATTAGGTGGATTAAACGGGAAGTCTCGGTGATTTGTCCGGGTGTCTCTTGTAGATAGGCTTCAAGTAATTCAGGGTGGATGTCCGCCGCCCATGTTAGTGAATTCTGCTCTGGTTTGCTGGACGTGATTTCCGCATCAGTGACGCTAGGCGCAATGACTTCGGGCTGCTGGGTGCTGACTCGCAGACTGATCAGCAAGTTCTCCAGCATCTCAGGTGCTGAGGGTTCAGGCCAAGCATCGCTTGTCAATTCAGCCGCGATAGCAGGCAGGTGGGAATGATCTTCGGGTTCGCGCAAGGCTGCGGCGGTAAGCTCGATCCAGCCGAACAGTTGCCCACCTTGCAACAGTTCGAGGATGGCTTCTGGCAGAGATTGCTGAAAACTGGCTAACATACCCTGTATCCACTCAGCAGTCTGATGGATGCCATCCATCCCCGCTTGGTCGGTGGCTGCGCTGATGCGTTGGTATTCAGCGATGACATTAGCAGCGGTCGCGGCAATGTCTTCCGGCGATTCGGCTAGTGGGTTTAAGCTGGATAGTTGTAGGGCAACATCTTCCAGTACATCAGCAAGGGTGCTGGCACTATTCATGGGTTTACGCTTCCAGTTTGAAGACGTTGACCGATTTCACTAGACGTTGACCGTATTCCGCCATGTTTTTGGTTAGACCAGTGAGGGATAGTAATTCTTTACCTGTTGATTGAGTGGCTTCCAGAATACGTTCAGCACGGGTTTGTAGGGATTTACTGATCGCAACCTGTTCGGCAGAGGATACGGCGATTCTTTCAACCGAGGCAACCAATTCGTTGGTGGCTTCCAGCGTGGCCTGCATTTGCTGGGCAGCTTCTTCGGCAAGGGTGGAGCCGTTGACTACTTGCGCAATGGTGTTATCCATCGTGGCAATGGTGGTGTTGGCTTCTTGCTGGATATTGCGTACCAGTGTGGAAATTTGATTGGTGGAATCACGTGAGCTTTCTGCTAGTCGTTGAATTTCTTCTGCGATCATGGAGAAGCCGCGTCCCGCATCACCTGCCGCTGTGGCTTGCATACTGGCATTGAGGGCGAGGACGGTGGTGCGCTCGGAAAGGTTGTTGATGAAGTCGATGATCTGGCTGATTTCCTGAGAACGTTCACCGAGGCGTTTCAGGCGTTTGCCCGTTTCTTGTACGGTATCGCGGATATTGCTCATGTTTTCCATGCTGCGCGAAACAGTTTCCTGCGCATGGCGAGTCGTACTAGACGTGGTGTCAGCAACTTTATTAGCCTGTTGAGCGGAAGCGGCAATGCTGTCCAAGCGTTGCAAGATGGTGTCGAGCTGTATGGCCGTTTCTGCGGCTTCGGAGCGTTCCAGTTGTGCAAGTTTGTTAACTTCTAGGGCGTAGTGGTTAACATCTTGAGAGGTACTTTCTACAGAAGTGGCAACATCACGTACCTGCCTCAGTACGTCAGCAGTGTCTTCCGCTAATTGATTAATCGCATCAGCCAGTGGGCCAGTCGCATCTTCCGTGACTTTGGCGCGAACTGTCAGGTTACGTTCGCTAAGGTCGAATACGGCATCCAGCAAAGAACCGACCGATTCATTGAGCTGTTTATGATCTTGGTCGATACGAGCTTGTGTGATGATACGATCTTCGATCATTTTGTCGAAGTTTTGCCCGAGTTCTGCTAATTCGTTTTTACCTTCGAGTTCTACACGGGCTTGAAGGTCACCCTCCGAAATCTTTTGCATGGTTAGCATGAGACGGTCAATGGAATCTGCAATGGATTTGTAAATCACGAAACCTAATGCTGCCGCAATCAAGGTGCCTAGCAAGATGAGGGCGATACTGGTCATTAAGAACAGGCCAACATTCTTTTGTGCACCCGAAAAAGCTTCTTGTGATTGTTTGATATCACCCTCTACTTCTTGGTGGATGCTGTCACGTAATGGCTTGGTATCGGCACTTAGATCATTTTGCAGGTAAAGTTCAAGTTTACCGCGATCTTCATCCTTCAATAGTGTCTCGGCCTTATCTACCACGGCTAACAGGCTTTCTACCTCTTTGATCGTGGCGATGCTTTGAGGCGTTGGATTGACTGCTTTGGCAGTTTTATACGCGGGCAAAATACTGCTGCTGATGTCAGCCGTTAGTTGTTCAAGCGTCTTACGCCCATCCTCCCATGTACGGCTGCCTATTTGAACTTCATGTAGCAAAATGATGTAATCACGCTGCATTCGCCGTATGATTTTATTACCTTGGTCGATGGCGACAACACGGTTGTTCATATCCTCTAGCGCCAAACGGTTTTGGTTCAGGGCGATAATGGCGAAAATACCCGTGATGAACAAAATAGCCAAGGGAATCAGAATAAGTGCGTAAATACGTCGTGCAACTGACAGATTACTCAGAAAATTGCTACGTTTCGTTGTTTGGGTAGCCATGTGTATCTTGTTTCCTTAATTTGTTGTGGTCGTTTTTTGTTGTTTGTCGAGCCAGTTTTGCCAGACTGAATCTTGTAACGACTGCCATTTTTCTGTTGAATACTGAGTCATAACGACTAGGTTAGAACCTTGATTGTCATCACTAAAGTTCATGTTTAAACCATCAAGGTCGAATTGCTGGCCTTTAAACGTGGCTAATAGATTAGCACGTGTGATGGGTTTCTTTTCAGTTTCCAGTTGACGTAAGCCATGCATCAGAAGCTTACCGACAATATAACCTTCTTGCGAGACATAACCGTAATCTTTACCCAATGCTGTGCGGGCTTCCTGCACGATGGGGAGTTCACTGTCGGGTAATGGTACGACTTGAGTCATGATAATACGATCATGTAGATTGAATTTGTTCAGTGTTTTACGGAAATCATCCGCACCTGTGAACGAGACAGCACTGAAAATCCACGGATCAGCTTTATTGCTGGCATAAGCGATAAAGCGGGCAATAGCTTCATAAGTGCCAACGGTGACGACCAGTTTACAGCCAGTGCCTTGTTTTTGCTCCCATGCTTTCAGCGAGTCGTAGCCATCGCGAGCAATAAAAGTATTGCGCGTATAAACCCCGACTGGCCCCAGTTGATTGCGAACAGGCTCGTCGCCTTCTGCTGCGATGATATTATCGAGTGCTTTCAGGGTGGTTTCCATGCCTTTGCTGGTTTGCAAGGCTTCACGGATACCCGCAACCCCTGCCATACCGAAAGCATCATTTTGCACATAAGCGCATATTTCGGTGGGCTTGATGCCATGTTGCAAGGCTGTATCAATCACTGCTTTGGTTTCTTGCACGTAGCTAGCGCGGTAATTGATGATGTCGCCTTTGCCGGGGCGTAACAAGCCTGCTCCGGTGAAAAAGCCTACAGCGGGTATTTTTTGCTCTTCAAGAATGGGGAGGATCGCTTTAGCTGTAGGTGTGCCAACATTGCCTGCAAATAATAATACTTTTTGCTGAATCAATTGCTGAGTAGCGCTGATGGCTTTATCAGGTGTGTAAGAGTCATTCACTGCAAGAAAGCGTACTTTGTGTCCAGCGACACTCTGACCTTGCAGAGCTGCTTCTATTCCCGCTTTCATGCCAAGCCCAAGGCCACTAGAGCGCCCTTCTAAGTCCATGACGCCGCCAATAACGATCTCAGTGCCAGTGACGCCATCTTCAGCCTGTGTTGTGAGTGGAAAGCATAACAGGCTCAATAGTCCGGCTATAGCGGTATACTGTTTGTTTTTGTTTTTCATGGTGTAAATTCCTCCTTGGTGTGTGGCTTAACTTCCTTGTGTGCGCTGTAAATGCCGTAATAATCTGCCATGGTCAGCAACCAATAGCGTATTGTTGTTATGAGGCAGAATATGCGGAATCCAGCTCGGTAAATTTTCACCCACTTGCAGTTTCATGTCTTGTGTTGGTAGTTTTAATTGGCGTGGATAGCCATCACAAGTGAGAATGATGGGTGAAAACCGTGGGTGCTGTATCAGTAATAATTGTGGTGTGTTGGTGAACGATTGGCCTTGCAATACTTGGTGCATATTAACAACGGGGTATAATTCACCGCGTAAGCTGATAAGACCTGCACACCATGTTGGGGCAAAGGGTAGTGGGCAAATAGCTTGCCCACTCAGTACCTCAGCACGAACGTCTGTTTCGAGAAGAATCGCGTGTGTATTGATGAGGTAATAAAATCGGCTCGCAACCGATTCTGATGATGTTTGCACCTGTCCATTCCTCTATTGTTATTGGATGCTTTTATTGGCTTTCCTTGCCAAAGGCAACAACTTGTTTTTATTGGTTTTTTGGTGAAGCTATTACAGTTTGGCAATTTGTTGTAACACATCTGTCTCTGTATAGGGTTTGACAATATAGTCAGTGGCACCTAATTTTTGCGCCCATTGCTTATCCACCGGATTGGATTTGCTGGATACCATAATGACTGGGATGGTTTGAGTCGCTGGGTTACGTTTAATGGCGCGGCACGCTTGATAGCCATCTCCATCATCCATGATGATATCCAGTAAGATGAGATCAGGCTGTTGTGATTCTGCTAGTGCTTTAGCCTCATTGCCGGACTGTGCTGCAATGACATAAAACCCCGCTGATTCCAGAATGCGGGTCAGGTGCAGACGTTCAGTATTGGAATCATCTGCGATCAGTATTTTGCGGATCATGGGCACGGTTCCTTGCTACACTCAACTGGAGTAAATAACTACCACGCATTGTTTATAGTCAATCGGCATCGATTAAGCAATCTAATTTCTACGAAAGCGAGGGGATTGCTGATGATCTCTCAAATGCCTTGTCGTTGTTTACCAATTCCGTCATAATCCTCGACTCTTCGCAATGGTGGCCTGCATTGGTTCTCCCGCGACGATAAGTGGTGAACCTTGTCAGGCCCGGAAGGGAGCAGCAACAGCCACTGATTCGGGCGCCGGGATGTGGCTGGTGCAGGCTGCCACCCACTCTAAGAATTCTATTATTATCCAATGAGTTATCAAGTACTTGCACGAAAATGGCGGCCTCAAGACTTCCAGCAAATGGTCGGTCAGGCGCATGTATTGCGAGCCTTGATGAATGCGCTGGATGGCGATGATGGCAAGCAACGCTTACATCATGCTTACCTGTTTACCGGCACGCGCGGGGTAGGCAAGACCACTCTGGCACGAATTTTCGCCAAATGCCTCAATTGTGAAACTGGTGTGACCGCCAAACCGTGCGGGGAATGCCGCAGTTGCCGCGAAATTGCTGAAGGCCGCCACGTTGATTTGATCGAAGTCGATGCCGCTTCACGCACCAAGGTCGAAGATACCCGCGATTTGCTGGACAATGTGCAATACGCGCCGACCCGTGGGCGCTTCAAAATTTACCTGATTGACGAAGTGCACATGCTTTCCGGGCACAGTTTCAACGCCTTGTTGAAGACGCTGGAAGAGCCGCCGCCCCACGTCAAATTCCTGTTTGCGACTACTGACCCACAGAAATTGCCGGTCACGATTCTGTCACGTTGCCTGCAATTCAATTTGAAACGGATGCCGGTTGACATGATCAGCGGCTATCTGGCGACGGTGCTGGAACAGGAAAATATCCCGTTCAGTGAAAGTGCCTTGCGTATTCTGGCGCGGGCAGCCGATGGCAGTATGCGTGATGCTCTGAGCCTGACCGATCAGGCGATTGTCGCCGGTGGTGGAGCCGTCAGCGAAGATGACGTGCAAGACATGCTCGGCCTTTTACCCCATGAACATTTGATTGGCTTGTTGCAGGCCGTGGCGGATGATGACGGGGCGCGGATGCTCGCCATCGTAGGGCAAATGGCGCAACTGACCACTGATTTTACGGCTGCCGCCGACAGTTTCATTTCCTTGTTGCACAGCATTGCGGTACAGCAAGTGGTGGCCGCCGATGAGGCGGATGTTGATGTGGCCGCGATGGCAAAACTGTTATCACCGGCGGATGTGCAACTCTATTACCAGATGGCTTTGTATGGGCGGCGTGATTTGCCGTTAGCCCCAGACCCGCGTGGTGGCTTTGAAATGCTGCTGTTGCGGATGCTGGCGTTCCGGCTCGATGACGGGACTGCCCGTCAAGACTCAACACCCTCGGCACCGGCTGAGAAAAAAAAAATTGTAGTTGAAGAATTTCAACCTAAGAAAGAAACCCCTCCTAACCTCCCCTTACCAGGGGAGGAACCGGAACCGGAAGAGGAAGTTGCCGTAGTAGCAGCACCTGCCCCTGTTCCTGCTCCCTTCCCTGATAAGGGGAGGGCTGGGAAGGGGTTTCTTCCGCCGTCCGCCGCTTCCACCAACGACTGGCACACCCTCTACCCTCAATTAAACCTCACCGGCATGGCCTTGCCCTTGGCGCAACATTGCCTGTTGGAAAGTGTGACGGATGACCAGATTACGCTGTTGCTGGATGCCAGCGGTTCCAGCCTGCAAAGCAGCACTGCCGAAGCCCAATTGGCTGAAGCGCTCGCTAAATATTACGGGCGTACACTGAAGCTCCACTTCGAGCTGGCGACCTTAAGCGAAGAAACCCCTGAAAAACGTACCCTGCGCGAAGGTGCTGAAAAGCAGACCGCCGCCGAAGAGGCGATTCGGAATGACCCTTTCGTGCAGCAATTGCAAGAAACTTTCGGGGCAGTGATTGTGCCGGGTAGTATCCGCCCGCGCACAAAGGGCAGTTAGTGTAGTAAACTGCTGGTTATTGAACACAATTGAGGACATACACACCATGATGGGTAAAGCTGGAATTGGCGGCCTGATGAAGCAGGCGCAAAAAATGCAGGAAAACATGCAGAAAGCGCAGGCAGAAATTGCTGCGATGGAAGTGACCGGGCAATCCGGTGGCGGCTTGGTCTCCGTGGTGATCACCGGCAAGCACGAATGCAAGCGCATCACGATTGACCCAAGCCTGTTTGCTGATGACAAAGACATGATCGAAGACTTGGTGACCGCCGCGTTTAATGATGCGGTTCACAAGCTCGAAGAGGAATCCAGCGAGCGTATGGCGGGCGTGACTGCCGGTATGCCGATGCCGCCTGGCTTCAAGATGCCATTCTAAGATGAGCGAATCCTCGCTGCTGAAAGAATTGGTGGATGCCTTGCGCTGCCTGCCGGGCGTGGGTTCGCGCACCGCGCAGCGCATGGCCTTCCACTTGCTGGAAAATGACCGGCGTAGTGGCGAACGACTCGCGGCTGTGATGGCGCGGGCGATGCGTGACGTGCGCCATTGCTCACGTTGCCGCACGCTTACCGAGCATGAAACCTGCCGCATTTGCGCGAATCCTGCCCGGCAACCCAATTTGCTGTGCGTGGTGGAACACCCTTCCGACGTGGTGGCGGTGGAACAGGCGACCGGTTATCGTGGTTACTATTTCGTGCTGGGTGGGCGTTTGTCGCCGTTGGATGGTATTGGCCCGGAAGACATCGGGCTGGATGTGCTGGAAGCGCGGTTAGATGAAGGTGAGGTGCAGGAGTTGATCCTTGCCACCAACCCCACGGTAGAAGGCGAAGTGACCGCCCATTACATCAGCGAACTGGCGGCGAAACGCAACATTCCTGCCAGCCGCATTGCGCACGGTGTGCCGATGGGCAGCGAACTCGAATACGTTGACAGCGGCACGCTTTCCCACGCCTTTGAAGGACGGAGAAAATACTGATGAGTAACTGTTTATTCTGCCGTATTGTGGCAGGTGAAATCCCGGCGAAGATCGCTTACGAAGATGATGACGTGATTGCGTTTCACGACCTTAACCCGCAAGCGCCTTTGCATGTGTTGGTGATTCCGCGCAAACACATTGCCACCATCAATGACATCCAGCCAGACGATGCAGCCTTGATTGGCAAATTGTATTTGGCAGCCAAACAAGTGGCGGCGGATGCGGGTTATGCAGATGACGGCTACCGTGTAGTGATGAATTGTGGCGCGGACGCGGGGCAAAGCGTGTTCCATATTCATTTGCATGTGCTGGCGGGGCGGCATTTGAGCTGGCCACCGGGCTAAAAATCTCTCTCTCGATAAGGGCTAAACATGAAATTCCATTCAGGCATTATTCTATGCCTTGCATTCCTATGGCTTGGGGGTTGTGGGGATGATAAACCGAAAAGCGTGACGTTGCCGGTGATTGATAAATTTGCCGACACCAGCGCCTTGGCGAAAGCTGTGCCGGGTGAGCAATGGCATTCTGACATTCCACAACTGGCTGATTATTGGCAGCGCGTGCAAGCGGCGTTGCAGGCTAATCCGCCTATCCTGATGTTAAACGCTCAGGAATTACCGGATGCCAAAGCGCAACTGGCACAGCAACTGGCCGTCGCCAATGCAAAATTCCTTCAGTTTACCCGCGATGAAAAAACCCATGAAGCGTTACGCAATGAAATCATGACGGTGCGTAAGGCATTGCCTGCGGATTTCAATGGTAATGCCGGGCCGTGTGCGCAAGCGGAATGCTGGCGGGTAGAGATGTACGACCATTTCCATAATGCCTCCACCATTGCGTTCGTGGATGTTGGGCAGCAGCAAGTGCTGGGTGTTAGTCGCCAGAATTACACGCAGCCGGATTTGTCGCCGCGTTTGGTGGCGCTGGCTTCCGCGATTGCCGGGGCAGCACCGGAAGTGCAAGCCATTTTGCAGGACAGAAACCGCCAGCCAGACAAGAAAGATTTCAAGACAGCGTTGCAGGATTCGATGTGCGAACGTTCGCACCACCTGTGTGTTGCGCCCACTTATGTGTTTGAAAACGATGCTTTGTGGGCGATTGTGGATTTGACCGCTGGCAAACTGGTGGGCACGCGCTGGACAGATTTAGGCGCGAGTGGTCCCAAAACCGTGGTCACGGAACGCAGTCTGGAAAATGAAACCACCTTCCGTAATTTCTGTGAAAAGGTGAATAGCCTGTCGCAGGATGGCTGGAATATGGAATACGTGATCACCGGCTCGGATGGTTTGCAGCTTTCCAAGGTGACATTCAATGGCAAACAAGTGCTGAAGAACGCCAAGGTAATGGATTGGCACGTGAGCTATTCGACCCGCGAAGGCTTTGGGTACAGTGATGCGATTGGTTGTCCGTTGTTCAGTTCGGCGGTGGTGATTGCTTACAATGGCCCAAAAACCGAGCCGATTGTGAAAGATGGGCAGGAAGTCGGGTTTGCGGTGGTGCAGGATTTTCGCCAGCCGCCGTGGCCGACACCGTGCAATTACCGTTATGTGCAACGCTTTGAGTTTTACAAGGATGGGCGCTTCCGGGTAGCACAGGCCGATTTTGGGCGCGGCTGCGGGACGGATGGGACGTATCGCCCAGTCGTGCGGATTGATCTGGATGCAGCAGGTGCGGGCAGCACTGATACGGTTGCCGAGTGGAACGGTGCGGACTGGACAGCGTGGGACAAGGAGCAATGGCGTTTGCAGGATGATGCCAAGTTTAGCGGGGAAGGTTATCAGTACCGGGTAACAGGCAAGGATGGCAAGGGCTTTTACGTCGAGCCGGGGCGCGGGCAGTTTGGCGATGCGGGGCGTGGCGACCATGCATTCACCTACTTCAGTGCCTACAAGCCGGAAGAGGGCGAGCAGGATACGGTGACGATGGGTTCGTGCTGCAACAAGGATTACCAGCAGGGGCCGGAACATTTCATTGAGCCAGCCGAACCCCTGAAAGATAAGGATGTGGTGTTGTGGTACGTGCCGCAGATGAAGAATGACGGGAACCCCGGTAGCGAATATTGCTGGGCGGATACGCGGGTGAAAAATGGTGTGCAAAATATTGAGGTCTGGCCGTGCTGGTCGGGGCCGATGTTTGTGCCGGTGAAGTGATATGCAAAAACGTTATGTAGGCTTGGGGCTGATGGTGTTGCTGGCAGGGTGCGGCAAGCCGGATATGGGTAACTTCAAACCGGGCGTGGCAGATGCTTGCCGGGCGATGCCTGCTTTCATCAGCAAAACTGGGATGGGGGCGCAGGTGGCGATTGATACCCAGCAGCAAGGGTACATGGGTTTACGCTTGCTGCAACCGCAGTCGGGGAAATCGTGGCAGCATCCGAGTTGGGATGATGCCGGGCATGTGGGGGCGTTTGCGCGGGATCGTGATGGGAATATTTACGTTGCTCCTACGCCGGATGTGAGTCTCGCTGAAAATCCACCAGCCTTGCAAAACCGCATTTATCGCATTGATGCACAGACCGGGGAAATGGCTTTGTGGCTGGAATTACCAGCGGTTGCTCCGCCATCGCCTTCTAACCCGTTTGGCACGATGGGGCTGTTTTACGATTGCGATACCAACAGCCTGTATGCCAGTTCACTGGCTGGATCGGAACCAAAACAAGCCAATGGCAGGATTTATCGGGTAGACGTTGCCACCCAAAAAGTCATGAGCCAGCTTGAGAATACCGACGCGATTGGGGTTGGGGTATTCAATGGAGTGGAACACAAACGCCTGTATTTTGGTTCGGCGCGTTCGTCGGATGTGTATTCGGTGGCATTGGATGCGGCGGGGGATTTCACCGCAGATGCTCGTCACGAGTTTGCGCTGGCAACCTTGCCCGATGGAAATACCACCAGTGCCCGGAAATTCAGCTTCAAGCAGGAACGAGATGGGCAATATGTGATGCAAGTGAAAGAAGTGGAGTTTGGTTTTCGGTTGCTGGCAGAAAATAATCCGCATCGGCGGATGTATCGATTTGCGTATCAGCCGGGGCAGGGTGATTGGCAGTTCTCAGGGGCGTTTCCAGAGGTTGGGGAATAATCTTGACTACTATTGAGTTATGCAATAGATTCTATGAATAAATAAGTATTTGATTTTTGAAAAATATTGATTAATTATTATAATGGGCTGTGAATGTTTAATAAATCATTTTTACTGTACTGGTATTCCTTAAGCTTGGCTGGGCTACTGCTGTTTTCTCCACCTGTTTACGCCAATATTGCGGGTACGGTTTTCCGTGATTTCAACGCCAATGGTGCATTTGATACCGGGGCAAGCTTCAACGAAGTGGGTATGGCTGGTGTCAACGTCAAAGCCTTTGATGCTGCTGGTGTGGAAAAGGCCAGTGCAACGTCTGGCGCAGATGGTACATATACCCTGAATATCGCTGATAGTGCTGATTACCGTGTGGAATTTTCGTGGACACAAAGCTGGCTGAAAGAAGGTAGCGCAGGCGGTACATCCGTGCAGTTTGTCAAAGGTGATGCCAGCAACGTCAATGCAGCGGTGAGCAACCCGGTACAATATTGCCAAGCTAACCCTCAAGTTGGTATCACACGGATGGTTCCCGACAATCAAACGGCCAAACCAAGCATCTTGAGTTTTGCATATGACAGTAGCGGCGATGATCGCAGTGCGATGACAGCCTTGGCACACGGCTCGGACAAGTTGGGTACGACGTGGGGTTTGAACAGTTCGATTAAAATCTAATTAAATCTACTCTATACTAATCAATATGAATAGATTAGTCCCGATCAGTGAAGCCTCAAAACTCCTTGGTGTGTCAGTTCCCACCCTGCGCCGCTGGGAAGCGGAAGGTCGGTTAATCCCAGAACACACCTCCGGTAACCACCGCCGTTACGATATGTTGAAACTCAAGCCGGAGCTATTCCGTGCCACAGAAGATAGCCGTAAGACGCTTGCCTACGCCCGCGTATCCAGCCACGACCAAAAAGACGATTTGGAACGCCAAAAGCAAGTGCTGGAACTCTATTGTGCCCAACAGGGCTGGACGTT
>NZ_JHYQ01000046.1 GCF_000621325.1 Thiothrix lacustris DSM 21227
ATGACAGTACCCTGCGGCGATACTTAGTACACCATACAACGTGGTACTTACAGTCGAAAGCGATGTTACCATTTGTTTCCATGTGCAATATTATACAGGCTTAAGCTATCTAGTGCGGCACGTATTTTGTTTTTAGCATAAGACGCTTATATCCCCATGCCTAAAGGCAGGGGCATTACGCGAATTTTGGTAATGTGGAATAACCACAGCGGGTCTCAGGGTCACGCCATGTATCGGCAAAGCGGCGCATGTATTTGAGGTTACGCGCTGAGAATCCCTTGATTTCAGGAAAAGCGCGGCGTAAGTCTTGCGCGAGTTGGTCAATGATTTTGCTGCCCCAGCCTTGTTGTTGTTGGCGTTGCAGGATGTCGTTGCCGATGTGCCAATAAAGTTTGAGCAGCTCTTGATTGACGGCAAGGGCGGCGCGTTGTTGGGCTGTTTGGATGTGTGTTTTGAGATCGGTCAACCATGTTTGGTAGCCATTGGGTTGTGGTGTGTTCATACCAGCCGCGTCCTCCCCGTCAGCAACTCCTGCATCATCCCCTGCTTCAGCGCCTTGGTCTTCGCCAGCCTCTGCTCCAACGCCGCAATCTCCTCATCCATCGCCGACAACACCCCCGCAATCGCCCCCTGTTCTTCTATCTCTGTGGGCAGCGCAAAAAGCATTGAGCGAATTTGTTTGAAATTCAATCCCTCTCTGTTTCCACCTGATTGAAAACTAGCTATCTGATCTTGTCCCATCTGTGACAGCAGCAAATAATTAATAATTGTTGGTATAGCTTTATTTTCAGCAGCACGAATAATACAAACATGCTGATTTACATTTCCTCCATCAAGGAAAATTGTTGCTATTGCACTACGTCCAATAGATGCCCCTGTAATATTTAATAAGACATCACCACACTTTAATTCTGTCGCCGAGAATGAATCATGGGTCTGTTCATCAATGTAAGCAAGATCATCAATAATCAGAACTCCCCAACCGATGTTCTGACTCCTAACGAATGGTCTGCCTGACTGAGTGTAAACATTAGACCCACCTTTAGGCGTTATACCGCTACCAACTTTAATAGCCAGATCACCGATAGCAGCAACCTCCCAATCCTCCGGTATTTCCCCCAACTCGCTCGACTTCATGCCTTTCCCTTCGCCAAACCCCGCCAGCCGTTGCTTGCCCGTCAAAAGCTGCTGCATGGTAGCGGTTTTTATATCGCGTTTTTTGGCAATCTGGGCATTGAGTGACGCAATCAGGGCATCGACATCAGAAAGAACGGTAGCGATAGCGGTTTGTTCTTTTTTCTTGAAATTTACAATTTTAATTTTTCTTATTGAAGGTAAATTAAGCCCTGCCTTTGCTCCCTGATCTGTTGCGCCTAAAAATATTTTTTGGATATTTTCACTTGCAAGAAAATAACTAATGAACTTTGAATCTACGCTATCTGGAAATCTTACCAGTGCAATATGCTGATTAATAAAAGATGGCTTCGGAAGTGTAGCATCCACATATCCAATTATGCCAATATCAGCCGTAATTGAAATTAAAACATCCCCATTATGAAGTGATGTTCTAACACCTTCTGATGTAACACCCTGTAAGCGAACACATTTTAGGTTACTTAAGTCTATATCAATAGATAATCTATTAAGATTTGTAATACGAATGAAAGGATCACCGTATTCAGCATAGAAATCAGCCCAACCACGTGAACCACTAGTCACAAAGGGATTCAAAGCCCCCAATTCAATAACATCCCAGTCTTCGGGGATGAGGCCGACTTCGGTTTGTTTGTAGCCTGCGGGAATTTTGATTTCACTCATGGCTTCCCCCTGTCAGTCTAGGAAAAGATGTAACAGGCACTGTCTGTTGAATCTTTATAACCATAAAAGATCGGTCAGGCAGTGTCTGACTTATCTCCGGCAGTAGAAAATATGATTCACTCAATTCGAGACGCAGTGCGTCTTGAATTGGGAATGCAGTGGAAATAGCGAGTATCGTTCCTCCACCCACCCTACGGGCTGTTCTTCCAATGGCTTTAATAAGAAATTCAACTATTAAAAATATTGGCAAATTATTTAATAAGAATCCAGTGTTGCGTGTTTGCTTAGCGTGATTCATGCCTTCAACCCCATCGCTTTCAGGTGCTTGGCAACCGTAGCACTGAGTGCGGCAGTTTGTTGCTCCAACGTCGGCAACGGTTGCGCGTAACGCTCATGCAGTTGCTTCAAACGGTTGGCGAATTGCTGAATCATGCGTTCGATGTCAGAGCGTACCCGCGCTTCCAGCGTTGCCAGCCACTTTTTGTCGACCATCAGCACCTTCATATCAAACTCATCCAGCTTGCCGTATTGCTCCAGCACTTGCTGATTGAGCTTTTCCTGCGCTTCTTTGACCGCTTTTTTGGCTTGCCCCTCCGCTTCCAACAAGGTTAGCCACGTTTCAATGATTTCAATCTCGGCGACATACTCGGCGGAAGGGTGCGAAATCCGGTGCATCTCGAACAAGGTTTGCCAGTCTTCACGCTGCTGCTTCAAGGTTTTACGCGCCGTTGCTGCCTCAGCCAGTTTCCGCAGATAATCATCCAGCACACGATTTTCCGCCGGAGTGTAGCTATCCGTCAGCCGCTCTTTCACATCCTTGACGGCAATTTTGCCCTTGGCATTTTTGAAGTCCGCCAGCACCGGCTCATCATCCAACGCCCGGATGCGATTTTCCGCAGCATCCAACGCTTTACGCTGGCTGTCGTACTGCGCAAAACCCGCTTTGTCGAAAGCTTTCCACGCCAAATCCTCAGTATCCGCCAGCTCTTTTTCAGCCTCGGCTTTATTGCTGACATCCTTCAGTACGCCGTCTTCCCCGCCATGCTCCTCCTGATGCTCAGTGAGGGCTTGCGTCGCCTCATCCTGCACCTGTTGCAAGGCATCCAGCGCCGCCTGTCCAACCGCAAAATAGTGCTCAATCACTAACGCAGGCGCGATAAAGTCCATCTTAAACTTTTGCGCACTTTTACCGCTGCCCACCACCAAATCCGGCTTTTCGACATCCTTATCCTTATCATCTTTACGCACCAGACGTACCAATGCAGGCGGCGACCAGCCTTCTAGCGCGACCATGTACACATCGTCTTGGAAGGTTTCCGCCCAGTAATCCATCAAAATCTGGTAAACCGCGTACTTGTCCAGCAACGGCGCACCCGTAAACGTCAGCAATAAATCTTCGGACAATTCACGGATTTTGTCTTTAGGCTTGACCCCCTGCGACAAGGCTTTCAAACCCTCCACATGCCGCTCCCGCCATGCTGTGAAACGCTGCATCGCCTGATCCGCAAATGCCTGATACTCCTCACCCACCAGCATCGTGCGCTTAAAATCCTTGGCAGCACACTGGCTCTGGAAATAGGTCGGGCGTTGGGCATCCGCCTGAAAAAGCTGTTTACGCAAGCTCGGAAATTGCCGCCAATAATGTTCCAGCAAATCCAGATCACGCTGCGGGATACCGCCGTTCAAATGCGCGTCAAGATCATGAATGTCTTCCGGCTCGGAAGCATCAATATAACGCGGAATATTCAGGTTATAGCCATTCCCCGCAATCTCCGCCAACGTCACCATGCGGCTATACCGCGCCACTTCTAATTGCTTGGTGAACACATCCACCATCTGGTGAATATCCTGACTACGCAGGCGGTTCTTGTTGCCGTCCTTGATAAAGCCCTTGCTGGCATCCACCATGAAAATGCCTTTGCGGGCGTGGGCATCTTCCTTGTCCAGCACAATAATGCAGGCCGGAATCCCCGTGCCATAAAACAGGTTGGCAGGCAAACCGATAATGCCCTTGATATAGCCCTGCCGAATCAGATTTTGGCGAATATCCGCCTCGGCATTACCCCGGAACAACACGCCGTGCGGCAAGATCACCGCCGCCTTTCCTGTGCTTTTCATGGATTTGAGGATGTGCAGCAGAAACGCATAATCGCCGTTTTTGGAAGGTGGCACGCCATACTCAAAGCGCCCGAACGGGTCTTCCTCGACATTCACCCCGTTAGTCCACTGCTTGTTGGAAAACGGCGGATTCGCCACCACGAAATCGAAGGTTTCCAGCGTATCGGCTGATGTCAAAAACAGCGGATTCGCTAAGGTATTGCCCTGCTGGATGTCAGCATCGGCATTTTCATGCAGGATCATGTTCATCTTCGCCAACGCGGTGGTGGCGTTGTCATTTTCCTGCCCGTACAGCGTCAGCCCATTCGGAGCTTGATCAGCCACTTTCAGCAACAAAGAGCCTGAGCCGCAAGTCGGGTCATACACGGTTTTGTCCTGAGTCGTATGTGGCGTAATGCCGATAATCTTGGCCAACACCTGCGACACTTCGGACGGTGTATAGAATTGCCCCTTGCTCTTGCCGGACTGCACCGCAAAGTGGCGCATCAGGTATTCATACGCATCACCGAGCAAATCGTCATCGGTAGCGCGGTTGCCACCCAATACCAAGCCTTCAAAAATACCGATCAGCTTGCTCAGGCGGTCGATCATGTCCTTACCGCTGCCCAACTTGTCGGGGTTGTTGAAGTCGGCGTTATTAATAACGCGCTTGAGGTGGTTTTCCTCAGCGAGCTTGTCAATGACCTTCTGCACGCCCTCGCCAATATGGGGCTTGCCCTTGAGCTTGACCATATCGGCGAAGGAAGCCCCTTCCGGCACATCAATCAACGAATCTGCCTGCCCCGCCTTGTCGGATACGTATTTCACAAACAACAAGGTGAGGATGTAATCCTTGTATTGGGAAGCGTCCATGCTGCCGCGCAACACATCGCAGCTTTCCCACAGGGAGCGGTAGAGTTCGGTTTTCTTGATAGCCATGCCAGTCCTGCACAATGATGAGAGAGGAAGGAGTATAGCGGTTTGACAGCGCCTTGTTTATGGCTCATTTGCGAAGATAACCCCACAAAAGATTCGCTTTTTAGCAATTTCCTACATCCATAACGCATACTCAGCCGTATAGGTAAGGTACAAGTTATGACAAAGGAAAACGCGGATATGTACAGAAAAAACATTGCCATCATCGGTTCAGGTATAACAGGACTTGCATCCGCATGGCTATTGCACAAGCAGTACAACGTCACGCTGTTTGAAAAGAATAGCTACATTGGCGGGCATACCCACACCATCGACGTACCCGAACAGGCTGGCAACGTTCCGGTCGACACTGGCTTCATCGTCTACAACGACCGTAATTACCCCAATCTGATCGGCTTGTTCGCGCAACTGGGCGTTGCCACCCGCGACACCGATATGTCTTTCGCGTTTTCACTGAATCAGGGGGAGCTGGAGTATTCCGGTTCGAGCTTCGACACCCTGTTTGCGCAACGTAAGAATCTGTTCCGCCCACGTCACTGGCGCTTGCTGGCGGAAATCATGCGTTTCAACAAAATCGCGCATCAATTACTGGCCAACCCGACCGCCGTTCCCGACATGAGTCTGGGCGAGATGCTGGATGCCCACCAGTTTTCCCGCGACATGCGCGAACATTACCTATTGCCGATGGGGGCAGCCATTTGGTCATGCCCGGTCGATACCATGCTGAAGTTTCCTGCGCTCAGCTTCCTCCGCTTCTTCGCCAACCACGGTTTGATTGATCTCCGTAACCGTCCCCAATGGCGAACAGTTTGCGGAGGAAGTTCTTTTTACGTGCGCAAACTCCTCACGGAAATGGGCGACAAGATCACCTTGCAAACGGGTGCAGTGCGCGTAGAACGTTCTGCCACCCAAGCCAGCGTGTTCACTGAAACCGAAAAGCACGACTTTGATGCGGTGATTTTTGCCTGCCACGCCGATGAAGCGCTGGCACTGCTGGCACAACCCACACCCGAAGAACAGCGCATCCTCGGCTGCTTCCACTACGAAAAAAACCAGACCTACCTGCACACCGACGCCAAACTGATGCCGCTGAACCACAAAGTCTGGTCGTCGTGGAATTACCTCGCCACCAGCCAGCCAGCCGCACGCCAGCAAATGACCGCTAGCTACTGGATGAACAAGCTGCAAGGGTTGAACACCCCCAAGGATTATTTCGTCACCCTCAACCCGTATGAATTGCCGCGTGACGAACACATCATTGCCGAAATGACTTACGAACACCCGGTCTTCGATCAGGCGGCCATGAACGCGCAACCCCAGCTTGCCAGCCTGCAAGGTCAACAACATTCCTGGTTCTGTGGCAGTTACCACCGCTACGGTTTCCATGAAGATGCCCTCGCCTCTGCGGTGAACATCTGCAAAGACTTCGGCATTACCCCGGTTTGGGTCAACGCACAGGAGACGACTCCTCAACCTGTGCTCCCCATAGCGGTGGCTGGGGCGGTAACGCCATGAACACGTTAGAGGCTGCTGCTATCTTCCCCTCCACAGTGATGCACAGTCGGCGTTTTCCTGTCCGTTACCGTTTCAGCTATCGCGTTTTTAGTTTGCTGGTCGACATCGACCGGCTCGACGAAGTGGGGCGTAACCCACTGTTTTCCATTAACCGTTTCAACTTGTTCAGCTTGTACCAGCGCGACCACGGCGCACGCGATGGCAGCCCCTGGCGTGCGTGGGCGCAACAGCTTTTACAACAAAATGGCATTTTTTCTGCTGATGGCCGAATCCAGTTGCTGTGTTTCCCACGTATCTTGGGGTATGGGTTCAACCCACTGAGTTTGTGGTTTTGTTACGCGGCTAATGGTGACTTACAGGCGGTGATTTGCGAAGTACGCAATACCTTCGGTGAGCACCACCACTACCTGCTACATCGGCACAATCAGGCGCTTGCTCCCATCGTGACTGGCGCCAAGCAGAAGAGTTTCCACGTCTCCCCCTTCATCGGGATGCAGGCACGCTATGAGTTTTTCATCCACCAACCCGGTGAAAAGCTCAATATCGTGATCCACGAATACGAGGGCGACGATCTGATGCTGGTAGCCACGCAGAAAGGCACACGCCTGCCCTTGACGGCAGGCGTTTTACTCCGCCAGTTTGCGAGCATCCCCTTCATGACCTTGAAAATCATGGTCTTGATCCACTGGCAAGCACTCAAAATCTGGCGTAAAGGCGGAAAATTTCACCGCAAGCCACCCCTACCGACCGAGGAGGTCAGCTAATGAATCTAGAAAACACCCTGACAACCCCGCTTGCCCCAAACTTTGAGCACTTGCCCGCCTTCAAGCGTTGGTTAATGTCGGTATTAGCACGCATCCGCCACGGCAAACTCACGATCTATCTGGATGGGGAATGCTACGTGGTCGGCGATACTGACGAATACCACGCCACCATCCATATCCATCACCCGATGCGCTTGGCGTGGAAATGCCTGACCAAAGGCGATTTAGGTTTCGGGCAAGCCTACCTAAGCGGTGACTGGTCGAGTGATCACCCCGCCGATTTGCTGACCTTACTGGTACAAAACTGGCACAAGATCGGTACAACGCTGGATGCTCGCGGGCAATGGTTACGCCTGCCCACCAAGTGGTTGCACCAACTACGCCGCAACAGCGTCAAAAACAGCCGCAAGAACATTGCCCACCACTACGACATGGGCAACGATTTCTACCGCGAATGGCTGGATAGCGGCATGACCTATTCGTCTGCACTGTACACCTCACCGGAGATGTCACTGGAACAGGCACAACACGCCAAATACCAGCGCATCCTCGATGAATTGCAGGTACAGCCGGGGCAAAGTATCCTCGAAATCGGCTGCGGTTGGGGCGGTTTCGCCGAAGTTGCCGCAGAAGCCGGTTGCAAGGTGCACGGCATTACCCTTTCCAGCGAACAACTCGCGTGGGCGCAACAACGCCTCGCCCGCTTTGGCGAGCAGACCCACCTGGAGCTGCGCGATTACCGCCACCTGGAAGGCACTTACGACCACATTGTGTCCATCGAAATGTTTGAAGCGGTCGGCGAAGAATATTGGCAAACCTATTTCGACACCCTGCAACGCAGCCTGAAACCGGGTGGCCGCGCCGTGCTACAAATCATCACCATCGGCGACGAATGGTTTGAAACTTACCGCGCCCGCCCGGATTTTATCCAACGTTACGTCTTCCCCGGTGGCATGTTGCCTTGCCCTGCCAAACTGGATGCACTGGTTACTGAGAGTAACCTTAAACAAATCAACCACATTGGTTTTGGTGCAGACTATGCGCGTACGCTGGCGGAATGGGACAAGCGTTTCAGCGCTGCCCTGCCTGCCCTGCGCCCGCTGGGGTATGACCAACGCTTTGAACGCTTGTGGCGTTATTACCTCGCCTATTGCGAAGCTGGTTTCAACGAGGGGCGCATTGACGTAATCCAGTTGACCTTGGAGAAACCACACGCATGAACGCCGCCCATTATCGCCAGTTGTTGTTTTACGGTTTGCCGGGGCTGCCGCTGGCGATGTTGGGCTTGCCGTTGTATGTGTATTTACCGTCGTTTTATGCGCAAAGTCTGGGGCTTTCCCTGACGGTGGTGGGCATGGCCTTGCTGGCAGCACGCGGGCTGGATGTGCTCACCGACCCGCTGATCGGCTGGTTGAATGACAAGGTGCACAGCCGTATCGGGCGGCGTAAATTGTTTATGCTGCTGGGTACACCGTTGTTACTGGTGGGGCTGGAATACTTGCTGCGCCCCACGGGTAAAGTTGACGGGTTTTACCTGTTCTTGTGGTCATTCATCACCTATATGGGCTGGACGCTGGTCAGTATCCCTTGGCAGGCGTGGGGCGCGGAAATGACCCGCGATTACCACGGCAAGAGCGCCTTGTCCGCCAGCCGCGAGGGCTTTGCCATTCTCGGTACGGTGGTGGTGATCAGTTTACCGTTCCTAACAGGATCACCGGAGGCAGCGACTACCTTGGGGACGCTGGCCAACCTCCTGTGGTTTTTGTTACCCCTGAGCTTATTACCGGCCTTGGTGTGGCTGGTGGAACGCCGCCAGGAACGTCGGTTCGCGCCTTTGCGCAAGGTGGGCAACATCCTTTCCGCACATCCAGCGATACGCCAATTGTTGCCCGCTTACTTTATTAACAGTTTAGCCAATGCCTTACCCGCCACCTTGTTCATCCTGTTTGTGACGCATGTGCTGCAAACCCCGGAACAAGTGGGTGTGTTGCTGATGGTTTACTTTCTCAGCGGTGTTCTTGGTCTGCCGCTGTGGTTGTGGTTAGCCAAACGCCTCGACAAAAGTCGAGCATGGGCATTGGCGCTTATTTTATCGGTCGCCGCGTTTGCGTTTGTGCCGTTTTTAGGGGCAGGCGATGCGGGCTGGTTCATGGTGATTTGTGCGGTCAGCGGGCTGGCACTGGGGGCTGATGTGGCATTGCCCGCCTCGATGCAGGCGGATATTGCCCAGCAAATGCAGCATCAGGGCAACCCGAATACGGGCTTGCTGTTCGGTTTGTGGGGCTTGTTGACCAAGCTGGCGCTGGCTTTGGCGGTGGGCATTGCCTTTCCGCTGCTGGATTGGGCGGGGTTTGTACAAGATGCCGCCACGCAAACCCGCACGACCTTGTGGGGAATGGCGTTGCTCTACGCCGGGCTGCCAGTGCTGCTGAAAAGCTGGGTGATTTGGCGGATGTGGCACTTCCCTTTTAGTGAAGTTGATTTTCGGGATTATTGGGAGATGAGTTATGCGAATGCGCTCTATTCTGCTTACCCTTCTGCTCTTCATCGTGAGCGGGTGCAGCAGCATGAAGATTGAAGACTACGCGAGTTTTACACCGCGCTTTGACCTGTTTCAGTACTTTCAGGGGAATACCCGAGGCTGGGGCGTGTTTCAGGATCGCGGTGGTGCGCTCAAACGCCAGTTCGTGGTCGACATTAACGGTGTCATCGACAACAACGGCGAGTTGGTCATGACGGAAAATTTTGTCTGGAACGATGGCGAAAAATCCCAACGAATCTGGCGCATCCGCAAAACGGACGAACACCATTACACTGGGCGTGCCGATGACGTGGTGGGCGAAGCCAAAGGCGTGACTTACGGCAATACACTGAACTGGGCGTATGACCTGAAACTGCCGGTGGATGGCAAAGTCTGGCAAGTCAGCTTCGATGACTGGATGTACATGCAGCCCGATGGCGTGATGTTGAACCGCGCAAAAATGAGCAAATTCGGCATTACTCTGGGTGAAGTCACCATCTCATTCCAGAAACGTTAGAACAGGAGACAACCCATGCACACACTGACGTCCATACTACTGCTGACGACGTTATTACTAGCCCCACTCAGCGTTATGGCAAAGCTCCCGGCGGGTTTGAAAACCGTGGGTCAGGGCGATGCGTTTTACCTGAGCGTGATCAAGGTTTATAACGCCAGCTTGGCAGTCGGCAACAATGCGACCCGTACCAATGTGCTGGAGGCCGATGTATCACGCTGCCTGACGCTGGATTACGCGGTAGATTTAAGCGCAGACAAATTCGCGCTGGCCGCCGATACTATCCTCAAACGCCAGCATGACACTGCCACCTTGCAAAGCATCAATCCCCAACTTGCACAATTACACAATGCTTATCAGGATGTGAAAGTAGGCGACATTTACCAAATGTGTTACGACGCCAAGCAACAAACCACCCGCTTGCTGCTGAATGACAAACCGCTGACCAGCGTGAAATCAGCCGAATTTGCCAACGTGTATTTTGGGATTTGGCTAGGTGAGAAACAGCCGATTACACAGGCGTTGCGGGAAAGTTTACTGAAGGGATTGTGAGTAAACAGTGTACTAGCCGTTTCGACTAACTCCACTTACAATAAGGGATGTTACACTTCGCAGGATTCCACCCAATGGCTGAAACACTCACCACCACAATCCGCCCAGAACTCTTACAGGCGCTGATTGATCATGCCGAACACGGCATCACCATTGCTGAGCGCGAGGGTAATGACACCATTTTGCTGTACGTGAATCGCGCCTTTGAGGAATTGACGGGTTATACGTCTGATGAGTGCCTGTACAAAGACTGCCGTTTCCTGCAAAACGCTGACCACGAGCAGCCCGAACTCCTGAAAATTCGCACCGCGATTGAACAGGAACAATCGGTACGGGTTGTGTTACGCAATTACCGCAAAGACGGCACGCTGTTCTGGAATGACCTGACCATTAGCCCCTACTTCGACCGTGAAGAGGGTGTGATGTATTACATTGGCGTACAAAAAGACGTTACCCAAACCATTGCTTTACAAGAAGAACTCGCACGCTTACAAGCACGCCTGGCAGAACTGGAATCCTGATCTGCCTTTACGCCTGCAACTTACCCCGCAACCAACGCATCAGCCATCCCAGTACCGGCAATTTGCTGTAAACATGCTCTGCCGGATCCCAATAATCCACATGCTCCAGCGCCAAGCCTTCTGCATTGAAACGCACCACACTCGTACCGGGGATTTCCCATGCCTCACCCTTCAAGGTCTGAAAATGGTAATCCCAGCGGATAAATAACGTATCCCCCGTCACCGCATGGTCGCTGATGACAAAGCGGGAATCGCGGGTAGTCGCAAACATGTGTTCAAAAATCCGTGTAATCGCTGCTAACCCGTGCACATCGTTGAACGGGTCTTTGAAACGCGCATCCGCCGCAAAAATCTCCGCCAAACGTTCCAAGCCATCCGGCGTCAAGCTCGTGAAGGTTTGCAAATAATGTTCCACATGCCCCATTACAGCGCCCCCTTGGTCAGCTTGAAATACAACCAATACGGCAACAACCGCAGCACTTTCAGCAGGTAAACAAAGCGTTTCGGGAAGGCAATTTCAAAATTACGGCGGGGCAAATCGCGCATAATGGCTTGCGCGGCCTCATCAGGCTCCAGCAAAAACGGCATCTTGAAAGCATTTTTATCCGTCAGCGGCGAACGTACAAAACCGGGGTTAACCACCCGCAACAGCACGCCCCGCGCCTTCAATTCCAGATGCAGCGATTCCGCAAGGCTAATCACCGCCGCCTTGCTGGCACTGTACGGCGCAGATTTCGGCAAACCCCGATACCCGGCAACGCTCGCCGTTAGCAAGATTTGCCCGCGCCCCCGCGCCAACATCAGCGGCATGATCGCATCCAGCCCGTTCACCGCCCCCAGATAATTGATGTCACACAGCTTGCGGAACAGCTCGATATTGAAATCAGCCAAGGGCATCGGGGTGTAATCCCCCGCATTCAACACGCACAGCTCAATCTCGCCCAACTCGCGGGTAATCGCCGCTGCCGCTTCATGCAGGCTCGGCACATCGGTCACATCCACCGTGTAAGGGTGCAAGGCCGGGTGTTGCGCCTGCATCGCCTGTAACGCACCCAGCCGCCGGGCGCTAATCGCCACTTGCCAGCCCGCTTGCGCCAACTGGAACGCCAACGCTTGCCCGATACCGGAACTTGCGCCCACCAACCACGCGACAGAAGGAGATGATTTCATCCGGTAAATGCCTCTTTGGAAGCCAAATAAGCCAATTCATCTGCCGTACTTACCCGCCCCAGCGCGGCATTACGATGTGGAAAACGCCCAAAGCGCCGCACAATCTCACGGTGATGGCGGGCAAACTGCGCATTGCCTTCCAGCCCGCTGGCATCAAACAAACGTACTGACTCATCCTGATCCGCCAGATGTTCGCTGTGCATCAAAGGCATGTACAAAAACGCCAGCCTATCTTTGGGTAACCGCTGATCGAAACCTTGCTTAACCGCGTGTTTAGTAATGGCAACCGCTTGCTGTTCCGTGGAAAAACTGCGAGCCTCCCCGCGAAACATGTTTAAGGGAAACTGATCGAGCACGATACACAAGGCAAGGCAACCCTCGGCACTGTCGCGCCACGCACCCCATTCACCAGCGGCGGCGCTTGCCCACAAGGCTTCGTAACGCGCCAAAATATCCGCATCAATCGCCGGGGTGGAGGCAAACCACTGCTCAGACATTGGCGGCTTGTACCAAAAATCCAGAATATCGGCAGGCGTAATCTTGCTTGTCATGAGACTGCCACTCCCGCTGCGACCAATAGCAGCACCACAATCACCGTCAAATGCAAACGCATTTTCCCGTAGTCCGCCGACAAGCGCTTAAACAGCAGCAGCGAATCGACGATATAAGCCAACACCACTAACCCCGCCAACAAGAACAACGCCCATTTAATCGGCAGCAACAAAGAAAACCACGCCAACACACTCGGCACAACGCTAAACAGCAATAACTTGCCCAGATCATGCTCATCCAGCTTATCCTGCATCCCCAGCGCCACGCCCCAATGCACCGCCCCGAGAAAGCTCAGGATAATTGCCGCATACGCAGCCAGCCACCAATCCAGCCGCACATTTTCCAGCCAAGGCAAGCTAGACCCCAACAACAAAGCCACGCTCAGCACAGCAAACGGCAACAAACCGCCGTAACCTAACCACCACATCAATTTGGGCAAGGGACGTTTCGGGTACATGGGAATCTCCTTTTCTGATTTGTCGGTCATAGACAAGATTGTAGTCTGTGTACGGCTATTGTAGAGAAACCGGATAACCACGGTGAGTAATTGAAAAAGCCCCCGCCATGCGGAATGCTGACCACACTCTGTTTACCCACAAGGCTATACACCATGAACACCTCGAAAGTAACCTGTTTCCACGATGGCGAATGCCCGATTTGCAACCTCGAAATCAACGGCATGAAAAAACTCGACACCGCAGGCAACATTCAGTGGGTCGACATTACCAAAGACCACGACGCCTTAGCGGCGGCAGGCATCACCTACCAACAAGCCATGGCGCGGATTCACGTGATCGACACCCAACAGCACATGCAAACCGGCGTGCGCGGATTTCTGGCCGTATGGAAACAACTTCCCTATTACCGCCGCCTCGCCACCATCGTAGAGCGCGTGCCCTTGCTTATCCCTGTCATGGAATGGGGCTACCGCTTGTTTGCGTATTACCGCTTACCACTGACAGGGAAAAAGCGCTTACCAACGGATAATCAAGGGTAGTTATTCCTGCTTCACGTAAATCAGCTTGTCGGTGGCAAACCCAAGGCTTTTGGCCTTTTCCACCAAGCGCTGTTGCACGGCTGCATCCAGTTGCGGCGTGCGTGACAGAATCCACAAGTAATCGCGGTCATTGCCAACGATCATCACGTATTGGTAATTCGGGTCGAGTTCCACAATGTTGTAACCGCCGTAGAAGGGGCCAAAGAACGATACTTTTAGCTGCCCCACGTCTTTCGATCCCACGAATTTGGCGCGACCCTCCGCCTCTTCCCACGTCTGTTTGTTGGTATTGTACCCCCGGTTGAGGACACGAATAGTACCATCCTCGCGCGGACTGTATTCTGCTGTCACCTGCTCCAGACCGCGCTCAAAGGAATGGTCAAGGCGGGCAACTTCATACCACCGCCCCAGATAACGATCGACCTGAAAGCCCGCTACCGGGGTAATCCCCTCAGGAACACCCACGCAACCAGCCAACAACCAGGCCAGCATCAACACCAATAATTTTTTCATCAGTCGTGCGCGAGATACCCCAGCCTTTAGGCATGGGGAGGGATAGCGCGTCGGCGACAGCCGACCCTCTTCTCGCTCCTCCGTTTGGTTTGCTATCTTCGGTTGTTGACTCTTCACGAAATATACGATATTTTGTGAATAATGAAAACTAAACGCGCCTACCAATTCCGATTCTACCCAGACCAACAACAAGAAACGTTGCTGGCTCAGACGTTCGGTTGTGTGCGCTACGTTTACAACAGCATCTTGCGTTACCGCACGGATGCCTACTATCAGGCTCAGGAAAAAGTTGGGTACACGAAAGCGAGTTCCCAACTGACTGCCATCAAAAAACTGCCTGAAGCTACTTTCCTG
>NZ_JHYQ01000047.1 GCF_000621325.1 Thiothrix lacustris DSM 21227
GCATATTCTCACGGCACGCTGATTCGATTTTGCGGCTACTGATAATGCCACGGCTGTAAGCTAACAGGATGATTTTGAGTAACACCGCTGGGTCAAAAGCGGCTGCGCCCTGCACATCATTCTTATAACGCTGGTGGAAGTCTTCAAGGTCAAGTTCCTTATCCACCAAATGACGTAGCGCGTATTCAAATGTACCCGGCAGGATTTGCCGGTCAAAGTCCACAGCCAACAGTTTTACGCCTTGATGAATCGGTTTGTAGCGTGCCATGCCTGCCTACTCATTCGGGTGCTTGCGATGCTTGATTATCCCACAAAATGGCGGTTCGGAGGGTTTTTCTACAGCCTCAACGGATGATTTCACGGTTATCAATAATCGCGTCAAACCTTGTCCTTTAGGGCGAGGATATAAGCGTCTTCGACTTTCTTTGATGAAGTGTCGTTCATCCAGTGGTTTTTTACCGTCATGCCTCTACACTCTACCCCATGAATCCTATCACCACCACCTTGAAAACGCTCAAAGTTCGCATCCGCGACAAACACGCGCCCGTGTTGCGCCAGTGGGCGTTTGAGTGCAATCAGGTGTGGAATTTCGCTAATGCTTACACGGCAGAATACAGCAATATCGCCATTCCCGGCGTGGGTTGGGTACGCAGCAACATCACTGCTTTCGACCTCGCCAAACAGCAGGCTGCGTACAAAAAAGAGCGCGGCTTCACCCTGCATTCGCAAACCGTGCAAGAAGTCACTGAGGCCCACGCGAAAGCCCGCAAACAGTTCAAAAAAGACAAATTGCGCTGGCGGATTTCCGGTGGCTCCCAACGTTCGCTGGGCTGGATTCCCTTCAAGTCGGGTGCGGCGGTTTGGAAGGACGGACAAGTCCGTTACAACAAACATTTTTTCAAAGTGTGGGACAGTTACGGCTTGTCACAATACGCTTTCAGGTCTGGCTCTTTCACGGAAGATGCGCGGGGACGTTGGTATTTCAATGTGGTGGTGCAGGTTGAAGTTGTTACAAATGAAAGCCAAACCGCGATTGGTATTGACCTTGGCTTAAAAACCACGGCCACTTGTAGCGATGGCAGGGTGCTGGAACGCCAGCAGCGTTACCGAAATCTTGAGGTGAAACTCGGAAAAGCCCAACGCGCCAAACAAAAACGGCGCGTGAAAGCCATTCATGCCAAAATCAAACATCAACGCAAGGACGACACCCACAAATTCACCACCGCACTGGTGCAACAGCACGGTGTCATATTCGTCGGCAACGTCAGCAGTGCTGGCCTCGCAAAAACCACGATGGCGAAAAGCGTCTTGGATGCAGGCTGGTTCATGCTTAAAACCCAACTGAAATACAAAGCGATCGCGCGGTCAGTGGTGTTTGAAGAAGTCAACGAAGCGTACAGTACCCAGACGTGTTCGTGTTGCGGAAATCTTTCCGCCAACAGTCCGAAAGGTAGAGCAGGGCTTGGAATAAGGGAGTGGATGTGTGCCGACTGTGGCACGCTGCACGACAGAGATGTCAATGCAGCCCGCAACATTCTCGCGGCTGGGCATAGCCGTCTCGCAGGAGGAATCCTCGCCCTTTAGGGCGGGGATGGTGTCAAGTATAGGGAACAACTCACGTGGTTGCAAAACTGGGCACAACGCTCTAAGCACAAACCCCTGATCATTCGCGGTGCACGCCAAGTCGGTAAAAGTACTTTGGTCAACCTGTTTGCCCAGCAATCAGGGCTGGAATTGGTATTGCTCAATTTCGAGCGTAATCCCGAATATGCGCAAGTTTTTACCAGCAAAGACCCGGCACAGGCTGTCAATATGCTGGCATTGCTGTTCAATCAGAGCATTACGCCCGGCAAGTCGCTGCTGTTCCTTGACGAAATACAGGCACAACCCGCCGTATTGGGTGCATTGCGTTATTTTTACGAGGAAATGCCTGATCTGCACATTATTGCTGCGGGTTCGTTGCTGGATTTTGAACTGGCATCACCCAGTTTTTCCATGCCGGTCGGACGCATCAGTTACCTGCACATGGGCGCGATGAATTTCACCGAGTTTCTGGTAGCCGTGGGCAAGGATAAACTCGCCCAATTTGTCAAAACGTGGCAAGTGGGCATGGTGATTCCGCCCGTCTTGCACACCGAGCTGATGCAATGGCTACGCCGCCACATGGCAGTTGGCGGAATGCCGGAAGCGGTGGCGGCTTTTGCCCAATCCGGCAGTTATCAGGTGTGCGAGGAAATCAAACAGGACTTGCTGGCAACGTTTACTGATGATTTCGCCAAGTATGCGAAAGCCAACGATCAGGAACTGATTCGCACCGTTTTCCGTAAAGTGCCTGCGGTGTTGGGGCAGAAAATAAAATACGTGGACATGTACCGCGAACGCAAAGCGGCTGATGTGGCGCAGGTTATCGAGCAATTGTGTCAAGCACGGGTCATCACTAAAGTCACCCACACCGCTGCTAACGGCTTGCCGCTGAGTGCGGAAGAAAACCCCTCGTTTTTCAAGTTGTTGTTTCTGGACGCAGGGCTGGTTTCCAGCGTGCTGAACCTGAGCTATCAGGCATTGCAGGCAGAAGACCTGATGTTGGTAAATGCCGGGGCGCTTGCCGAGCAATACGTTGGGCAAGCCCTGCTGAACAGTCTGGAGGCGCACGAACACCCTTACATCCATTACTGGGCGCGGGAACAGCGTTCGAGTTCGGCGGAAGTGGACTTTGTGATTGCTTGTGAACGTCACGTTGTCCCCGTCGAGGTCAAAGCGGGGAAAAGCGGCTCGCTGAAATCCCTGCACTTGTTCCTGAAAGAAAAGCCCAGCCCGCTGGCGGTGCGTTTCAATGCTGATTTGCCTAGTGTGCTGGAAGGTGTGCATCCGCTGGACAATGGGCAGACGAAAAACTACGTGTTGCTGTCGTTGCCGCTGTATTTGGCAGGGGAGTGCCGCAGGGTGGTTGTAGCGTATGACTCATGCCAATATCCTGCAAGCGGATAGGCGCACGACCGGGGAAATCTATGCTCAAATTCAGTTTGTCGCCATCCCGCGCTTTCAGGCAGTCATTGGAACCCAACCCGGCAATGCTTCCACCCGAGCCAACCACTGCTGCACATGGGGATAATCTTCAAGGCTGATTTCACCAGCGGGAGCCAACATCACATACGGATAACACGCAATATCCGCAATCGTCGGCCTGTCGCTAGCCAGCCAGTCACTCCCGGCAAGCTGCTGTTCCAGCACCGCTAGCCCGGCTTTGCCTTCTGCCTGGCACTGTTCCAGGTTGAAAGGGCGTTTCAACACGAGCACTGCCCGCGCCCGTGCCAGCCCGTACAGCAATTCGTTTTCGGAAAGTGCCAGCCATTGCATCACTCGCGCTTCTGCCGCCACATCTGTCGGCAGCCACTCGCCGTTACTGTAACGGCGGGCGAGGTAGACCAGAATTGCCATCGAATCCCAGATCACGGTGTCGCCATCCGCCAGTACTGGAATTTGCGCTCGTGGATTGAGTCGCTTGAATTCGGGTGTGAGGTTTTCACCCGCTTTCAGGTCGACATTCACCAGTTCGTAGTCTAGCCCCAGCAGGGCGAGCAGCAGACGTATCTTGTAGCCGTTGCCGGAAACGGGGTAGCTGTAAAGTTTGAGTGGGGTCATGGGGTGTTCCGCTTGGGTTTGTTCAAGTACGCTGGTGATCCGCGCCGATCAGTTCGATTTGGTAGCCATCCGGGTCTTCGAGGAAGGCGATGATGGTGGTTCCGGCATTCATCGGCCCCGCGTCGCGGATGATTTTGCCGCCTGCTGCCCGCATTTTTTCACAAGCGGCGTAGACATCAGGCACTTCCAGCGCGATATGGCCGAAGGCTGTGCCGAGTTCGTACTTGTCCTTGCCCCAGTTGTAGGTGAGTTCCAGCACGGTGTTGTCGGTTTCGTCGCCGTAGCCGATAAAGGCGAGGGTGAATTCGCCCGCTGGGTAGTCTTTGCGGCGTAACAGTTTCATGCCGAGGACATTGGTGTAAAAGGCAATCGAGCGTTCAAGGTCGCCGACGCGCAGCATGGTGTGTAGGATTCGCATGGTAAAACTCCGGTAGTGGGATGGGGTCATTCTACGGTCAAACGGAAATGCTCCGCCAGCAGCATTGCCTGTTCTTCCGCAGCAATGGTGCGTTTGGTGACCGTGTGACCCGCAATCTGTTTGAAAGCATCGCCAAACAGGATATTGCGCCCATCTTCCGTGAAGCGCACTACCAACGGTTTTTGGGTAAACACCGCATCCGGGTGGGTCGAATTCATCCAGTTAGCGGGGGCGAAATCAATCCATTCTACCGGGCAACGGTTGAAACTGTACTGCCTCGCCCATTCGCCTTCCACCAGCGCTTTGAGGATCAAATCGCCGTTTTCTTCACTGAGCATGAAGGTATCGGAATCTTGCTGCACCGGCGTATCCAGCACCACCAGCCGCAACGGTGCGCGGATGCCGTAGCTGCCAAAACCTAGATCGCACAGCCATTCCGCCCCTTCCACTCTCACTAGCAAGGCCGCATGGGTACGGGGGCGCTTGACCGGGTAAAATAGCGGGCGGGCTGCTACAAACTGCCATTCAATCCCCAAGGCTTGCAGCGCCAGCGCGAACAGGCCGTTGATTTCGTAGCAATAGCCGCCGCGCTGTCGACCGACGATTTTCGCCACAATATCATCGGGGTTTAGGGAAATCGGTTTGCCTGCCAGTACATCCAGATTTTCAAACGGCACGCTGCGTAACTGGTACTGCATCAGCGCTTGCACGGTGGCAAGGTCGGCATGTAATTCGCCTGCGTAACCGATGCGCTGGCAGTAGTTGGTGAGGTTGAATGTCTCGGCAATCATGAGTATTCCTTCGTGTCGTCAAAAGATTGAAATAAGGGTGGGCTATTCATACGCTGTACCATCCTTGTGGGTGAATAACCATTGCCCATCGACTAGCGCGGCCTGAAGATCCTCCCTTGCTGGATTCTGCCTTGATGCGCCCCCGGCAACGGTTTTCCTACGCGCCGGAATCCACGCTGTTTGAACTTGCCGCTGCTTACAGCTTCGGCATTGCTAAAAATCATCCTTAATAAACTGCACCACCAAGTTAGTCTGTTTGCCCCAGCCGTGGACGGCGGGGGGACAGGCTTTGGTGATACTGGGTAGCCTCGTTGCTTGCTGAATCAATGCGGGGAAGTAGGAGCCAAGTATTGCGCCATTCCCTGTAAAAAGGTTACGACGGGGATCACGCGAATACCATCAATTTCCAGTACATCCTGCCCGCCGTACACCAGATAGGGGGTTGCTTGCGGGTAATCTTCCCGGAAGCTTTTGAGACCGCTCAAATGTTTGTTTGAAATGGTGCGGTTGCGCTTGATCTCAATGGCGTAAAATCCCTCATCCCCGTAGCACACAATATCGACTTCAATCCCCGTAGCTGTGCGCCAGAAAGATAGGGTGTAACCCCAGTCATGGTAGGCATTCAAGGCGCGGATTTCTTGTAATACCAAGGATTCAAGACAGACACCTTCCAGCTCTTCCGGGCTATCCAGTACACCCTTGGGACGCAGGTGGTAATAAATGCCGGTGTCGAAAAAATAGAATTTCCGGTGTTGGGTCATTTTGCGTTTGGCGCGTTTGGTGAACACGGGCAACCGATAAGCAATCAATAAATCTTCAAGGATGGAAAAGTAATTTTCCGCCACCTTGCGGTTGATGTGTGCCTCTCGCGCTACATCGGTAATGTTCAGCGATTCCCCTTGGGAGAAACTGGCGATTTCCAGAAAGCGGCTGAATGCCCCGATATTGCGGGTCAGCCCTTCTTGCTGAACTTCCTGTTCCAGATAGGTTTGGATGTAAGCTTGCAAATAGTGCTTGGGGTTATCTTCGGTGAAAATGGAGGGCAGCATCCCAAATTTAAGCGCATTCAGCAGGTCAAAATCCTTGCCCACTTCCGCCACGGTTAGCGGGAAAAAATAGTACTGCAAGGCTCTGCCTGCCAGCAAATTGACGTTGCTGCGGCGCAGTTTGCGAGCGCTTGAACCCGTGAGAACAAAGCGCAGATTTTTGTTGCTCTCAATCAGGCGATGGACTTCATCCAGCAGGTTGGGGATTTTTTGGATTTCATCGAGTATCACCCACCCCGCATAATCGGCTGGAATGTATTCTTCCAGCCGATTTTCCGACCCTAACAAGCGTTGAAATAGCTCTGGCCTGAGAAAGTCGAGGTAGATGGCATCGGTAAAACAGGTTTTGAGCCATGTGGTTTTTCCAGTGCCACGCGGTCCAAACAGGAAGAAACTTTTGTTGTTGGGCGGGGAAAACAGGCGTTTATACATAACATTACCCTGTAAAATGGATATTGAAACGCCATTTTACAGGGTTTTTTGGAGTTTCTATAGCCAAAAATGTGAGAGCTCATCCTCGTTATAAAGCACTCTCAAGCCGCAGTACGCCCCGCCATACCGGGAAGCCGCAACACACCCGTTGCCAATGCTGTACCCACAATCACCACGCTGCCACCCAGCAACATACCGGCGTTCAGCGTTTCATGCAGAAACAGGTAGCCCCACAATATGCCAAACAGCGGAATCAGAAACGTAACGGTGATGGCGCGGGCAGCCCCAATATTCGCGATCAGGCGGAAAAACAACAGCAGCGCCAGCGCAGTACTGCCTGCACCCAAGCCAATGACCGCAAGCCAAGCGGTCAGCCCCGGCATTTTCGCAGGCCAATACCACCATGCCAGCGGCGTCAACAACACTGCTGATGTCAGTGAAGCACCCGCCGCATTGACGAGTGGTGGAACCTTGCCCAGATAACGTTTGGTCAGGTTGGTGGAAAAACCGTACAATAACGCTGCCAGTAACATGGCAATAATCGCCCAGCCTGAGCCACCCGGTTTGAAATCTGCCTTATCCGCCGCCAGCAGCGACACGCCGCCAAAGCCAATGACCAACCCCAGTATTTGCGAATAGCTCAGCTTGTCGCGTAGCCACACGGCAGCAACTATCGCGGTAAAAATCGGTGTCGCCGCATTCAGGATAGAGGCCAGCCCCGAGGTAATCGACAGCATTGCCCATGCAATCAATACATAAGGCAGCGCGGTACTGGAGACCCCCAATAGCGTAATCATGCCCGCGTGTTCCCGCAGCACCTTGACATGCCCCCGCCACAACAACAGTGGCATTAGGCAAGCGGCAGCAATCGCCATCCGCAGCCAGATCAGCGGCACAGCGCCAAAGGCTGGTGCATCGTAGCGCATGAACAAAAACGACCCTCCCCAGAGTGCCGCTAGCAGAATCATGTCAAACAGGTCGCGTGGTTTCATGGGTTATTTGCCTGCAAACGGTTTTCGCCGAGTAATGGGGGTATGATCTTGAGCATCCTATTAGTATCGACAGCAAAACCCAAGGAGAAAATCATGTCGCAAACACTCGTGCTATACCCCGCCTTCGTCATGGCACTGCTGACATTCACGGTCGCCATTTGGTTGCTGCGCTGCCGGATCAAGGCTGTCAAAGCCGGTTTGACACCCACCTATTTCAAGCTCAACCACGGTGCAAGTTTGCCGGATTATGTGGTGCAGGCCACCCAGCATTACGACAATCTGTTTGAAATGCCGCTGCTGTTTTATGTCGTGGTGGTGCTGACTTATGTGACACAACAGGCGGATTGGGGCTTGGTGTTGCTGGCTTGGGCATACGTTGGCGCCCGTATTGCCCACACTGCCATTCACTTGACCCACAACAAGCTGCGCCAGCGGATGCGGGTGTTTTTGCTCAGTTATGCGCTGTTGGTGCTGATGTGGGGGTGGTTGTTTATTCGCTTGGTAACAGCTTAGTCAGGGTCAACAGCTTGCTGACCGTATTCCAGTTACGGAATCCCGAGATCATTCCACCACCTTGCCCAAACGTTCCCAACGTATCGTGCCCGTGTCGCTGGAAAACCAGAGCTGCCGCGCTTTGCCGACCACATCTTGCAAGGGCACGGTGCCAAAATTACGTGAATCTTTGCTTGCGGTGCGGTTGTCGCCCATGACATACACCTCCCCGGCGGGCACGGTTAATTGGCCACCGTCAACATCGACCACATCCCCCGGCAAGCCGACAATGCGCTTGATGTAGTAAGTGGTGCGGTCATTCGGGTACACGAAAATGGCAATATCACCGCGTTGCACCGCCTGCTTGAAGCCGGGGCGGTTATAACGTTTATCGGCAAACAAAATATCTCCCGGCAGCAGCGTCGGCTGCATACTCGCGGAGGGGATGTGAAACGATTCCACCCAATGGTCGCGCACAAAGTCGGTGAGCAAGGGCAGAGCAATACCATTGCACAGCAGCAATACCAGCACATATAAACTACCGCGTTGCCACGGTTTTAGCACATAATTCTGCAAGCGTCGGGCGGTACGGAATGCATCCACCACGCTATACCCCCACAACCCGATGATAGTGAGCAAACTCAGTAACAGGGTAGGAAATGTCCAACTGACGGGCAGGTACAGCGCAATCACCACCATCACAGGAATGGCAAGCAGCGAAAAGCCCAGAAACAGCCAAGTCGCCTTATTGATGTCGCCATTATACAGTTGCCCATAACCGGGCAGGATGAGAGACATGAATGCCGCAAACCACGGCTGGCGGCGTTTGTAAGTCAGTGTGTCGTGTTGCATGAAAAGCTCCAGTGTTGTGATTCATACCTGTTTATACCGCCGGGGTAGGTAATGGTTACAAACGTTTTAACCTGCCGTACTGACTGCCCAGACGCCGAAGACAAAGCTCAGTAATTGCCCGATGCCCGCCAATGCACCACCTGCCAACGCCAACCATTGCAACCATTCCAGCGGTTGGCTACCGGGTGCGGGTAAGGGCAGGGTGGTGATATGTTGCATGACCCGTTCGCTGAAACCTTGCGGTACGTGCAACGGCTCGATTTGCAGTAATTGTTCCAGTGGATCGTTTGTCGCCATGTTTAAGCTCCCAGCCATTGGCGTAATTGTTCACGGGCGCGATGTAAGCGGACTTTTGCCGCACCTTCGCTACAGCCTTCGATGTGTGCAATGGCTTTCATGTCCAAACTCTGACTATACGCCAAGGCCAGCAGGCTGCGCTCTGATAGCGGCAAGCGTTGCAAGGCAATTTGCAAACGGCGTTGCTGTTCGTGTTGTTCGGTGTGTTCCAGCGGGGTGGGTTCTTGGCTGGCAACGTCAGGCGGGTTGTCGCCCCAGTGGGTTTCCAGCCGATTTCCGGCGCGTTCCAACTCGTTTAGTGCTAAGCGGCGGGCGATGGTGAATAGCCAGGTGGAAAATTCCGCCCGCTGTGCATCGTATTGCCCCAAGTGTTGCCAAGCGCGGGTGAAGGTTTCCTGCGCGAGATCTTCCGCCTGTGCCTGCGTGAAACCCATGCGCCCCAGATAGCTGAACAGCGGGCGCTGAAAACGCTCTACCAGCAGCGCGAATGCCTGCCGATTGCCGTTGGCGATGTGCTGGAGGGTGGTTTGGATGTCCACAAAGGTTCCGGGCTAGTGGGTGATACTGGTTATACAGGGGATTGGGGAAAAGGTTACAAGTAACCGTCAACTTTTACATTTTTCGTGAATGTTGTATGCGTATACGCTATCATCAAAAGCATGATAGTCACACTGGATACCAACGTATTACTGGCCGCATTGATCAGCGCGAATGGTGCGTCGAATTTTATTTTTCAGTTGATTTTAGAGGAAAAAATCAGGCTTGCACTGTCTACGTCAGTGGTTCTGGAATACGATGATGTACTCAAGCGCCCTGATACCCAGCGATTACACCAACTGAGTTTTTCGGACGTTGATGACATCGTGGATACCTTGCTGTTATTGGCGCGAAAACATGCCATTTACTATCGGCTTCGGCCTAATTTGGTGGATGAGGGTGACAATCTCATCTTTGAATGTGCGTTTACGAGTAATAGCCATTACCTGATTACTTCCAATATTAGAGACTTCAAACAGGCGGAATGGCGAGGCGCAGCCTTCGAGGTTGTAACCCCGAGAGATTTTTGCAAACGATGGAGAAGTAGCCATGAGTGAAGCCAGCCTACTTAAAACACAAGTTGTTACCTTGCGCGTACCTAATGAATTAAAAAGCCGCTTGGAGCAACAGGCGAAATCTCAAGGTGTTTCGCTGAACAATTTAGCCAATTATCTGCTGACAACGCAACTTAGCCAGCTTGAAACTTTGTCGGGTATTGAGCAGCGGTTACGCGGTAGAAACCTCAATGACTTGAAGCAAAAAATTGCCTTTCTGTTGAATAAAGTGCCACATAATCCTGATCTGCCAGAGTGGGACAGATTGTGAGTTCCGGCATTTTTTTTCAAACGTGGGATGCGCCAGTGGGGCGGCTGTTTATCGCTGCCGATGCCGAGGCTTTACGCGCAGTGGCATTTGAAGGCAACTGGCCGCGCATTCGTTCCACCCTAGGCAATGTGCAGGAACAAACCCATCCGCTGATTGAGCAAACCATAGCGCAGTTGCAAGCCTATTTCGCAGGGAAACGTCAGGCATTTGATGTGCCTTTGCTGCTGGCTGGCACGGACTTCCAGCAACGCACTTGGCAAGCCTTGCGTACCATTCCCTATGGCGAAACCCGCAGCTATTCCGAACAGGCAGGTGCTATCGGGCAGCCGCAAGCCGTGCGGGCGATTGGGCATACCAACGGCTTGAACCCGATCAGCATTGTGGTTCCCTGCCACCGCGTTATTGCCAAATCGGGCAAGCTGGCGGGGTATGCAGGCGGCTTGGCGGCGAAGCAGTTTTTGCTGGATTTGGAGCAATTCACTGGTTTAGGCTCCTTGCCGGGAAGGCCGCCAGCTTTGCGTTCTGAGTAGGCGCATCAGCATCATGCCCAGCATATTCCTGTCTACCGACTGTGCGGAAAGCACAACGACCCCGGTATTGGTCTGCGGGTCAAGTGCCAGATACGCACTGTAACCGCCGACTTGCCCGTCATGCCAAGCGATGGAGGCGTTGCCGACAAAGCGGTCTAGCAGGCTGGCTTGTATCCAACCGATACCAGTCTTGCCTGAGCCTTGCCGGATATGCGTGCGTTTGAGCAGCGGGGTAAGCGGGTGATTGCCATCCAGATTGGCACGAATAAAGGACAGCATATCCGCCGCGCAGGAATGGAAGGCACCGGCACCCCCTAAGGCTGCGAATGTCCAGAGGCTGGCAGGCTTGCCTTGTCCGTCATAGCCTTGCACTAGGCGTTCCTGCATGACAGGGGGCAGGTCGATGCTGGTGTGGGGCATGTTGAGTGGGAGCAACAGGGTTTCTTTGACCAAGGCGTCCAATGGTGTGCCTGTCACCTTTTCCAGCAGATGGCCGAGCAGGCCAACCCCGTAGTTGGAATAGGCAAATTGCCCCGGTTTGCGTAACCCCACCGGGTTCTGCAAATACGCAAGAATTTCGGGTACGCCAAGGTGGCTATAGGGGTTTTCCATTAGCTGGTCTTTGCCTACGCGTGCTTCCAGCTTCGTCAGTAGCGGTTTGGGGACACGGGGAAAACCGGCAGTGTGGGTGGCGAGTTGCCGCAAGGTGAGGGTTTTTACCCTTGGGTCGAGTGAGTGCGAGTCATCCAACAAGGTTTCCAGCGTGGTATCGAGTGTCAACTGGCCTTGATCGCACAGTCGTTGCAACGTGGTGGTGGTCAGCACTTTACTGATCGAACCTATCTGAAAAATGGCCTCGGCATCCGGTGGCCTTGGGTTTTGCGTGCTGACTGATCCATAGCCTTTAGCCCATGTTTTACCCTGTTTATAAACACCGACGATCAGGCCGCCAGTCAGCCCTTTGCGGGTGAGCTTGTGGATTTCCTGTTCCAGTGCAGCTTCCAGGTCGCCGTTGAGGCTGTAGAAAAACCCTCCGAACCGCCATTTTGTGGGATAATCAAGCATCACAAGCACCAGAATGAGTAGGCAGGCATGGCACGCTA
>NZ_JHYQ01000048.1 GCF_000621325.1 Thiothrix lacustris DSM 21227
CGGCTACTGATAATGCCACGGCTGTAAGCTAACAGGATGATTTTGAGTAACACCGCTGGGTCAAAAGCGGCTGCGCCCTGCACATCATTCTTATAACGCTGGTGGAAGTCTTCAAGGTCAAGTTCCTTATCCACCAAATGACGTAGCGCGTATTCAAATGTACCCGGCAGGATTTGCCGGTCAAAGTCCACAGCCAACAGTTTTACGCCTTGATGAATCGGTTTGTAGCGTGCCATGCCTGCCTACTCATTCTGGTGCTTGTGATGCTTGATTATCCCACAAAATGGCGGTTCGGAGGGTTTTTCTACAGCCTCAATAGAGCAATTGAGCCGCCCTTGGTCGGTGCGTGTCCACTTCAGGTTAGCGTCACATTCTGCGGCTTCTGCGGCTGTCAGTTGGCGAATTGCGCGGTATTGGCTGTGGGTGTCATTAGCCACGCTGTCTGCTGCTGAGGTTGCGCCTTGCTTTGCTGCATTGATCGTGGCATTTACCATCCGGCCTGCTTGGTCGGTGTCAACGGTCAAGCCTGCATAGGTCATTGCACCGCCGACCAATGCCGCCGCTAACCATGCCGCCACTGCTGAGCCTTCCTTGAGAACGAAAAATCCCGTGGTTGCGGTTGCTGCACCAAAGGCGAAATCAGCAACTTCCTTGCCGGGAAAATTCAAGATCGGATTGCCACCGACCATGACCGACAAAGCAGACGCGCCGCCACCGACCAATAAACCAAGCCCCACAAGGTTGGGCATACTGCTGTTAGTTGCACGGATAAAGCTCATTTTACAATCCTCAGTTTGTTGCTGTAGCGGTAGCGGGTAGCGCCGCCCTCACCTGTTTTCGTCAAAATGCCCTGTTCGGTTGCCTTGGCAAATGCGGTACGCGCCTGCTTTGGTGTGCAGCGAGTAAGGGCAACTAATGCGTTTACTGTCACGTTACCCTCTGCATCAAGGGCAACTGCACGGGCTTCGAGTGCTTCCAATGGGTTGCCCACGGGTTGCCCTTCGGTTTCGGTCACGTCTATAAGTGGCTGATTCTCTTGGGTTGCCCTTGGGTTGCCCTGTGGTTGCCCTTGAAAATTGGCAACTGTTAGGGGTTGCCCTTGGTTGCCCTTGCGACGTGAGAACATGCCAGCGAGTAGCAGCAATGCAGGTGTGACGATTTCAAACACACTCGATGCAATCCATTGCTGAATGCTGCCAGTTGTTGCGGTTGCCTCTTGGGTAGCTGTGGCAGTGCGAACCGTTGGGGTTGAAAGTTTGTCGACTTGCGCTTGTAACGCGGCATATTCCGCCGGGTACTTACTTTTCTGTGTCGCCCGCAATTCAGCCGCCACGGTTGCCAGTGTCGCCATGCGGGTTGATTCCTGATTCATGTATAGCGTGTCGGCTTGTTCCGCCGTGCTGGTTGCTTGTGTTGCGTTTTTCAGTTGACCGCTGCTATGAATGCCCACGGTCATAACGCCCGCGAATAGCGCCGCTGTAACACCGGATACAATGCGGTGATCGGTATTCTCTGAAGTAGCGACGATGTGCCAGCCTGCATAAATTGCCGCTGCGCTGCTGGCAACCATAACGCCACCGGGTAACATGCCGAACAGATTAGCCGCTGCTGGGTGCGCTGCTGCTGCGCTGGTTGCAGACGTGATTGCTGCAATGGTGCGTAGGGTTAGGGGTGCGTATTTGCTCATTGCTGCACCTCCATTTCTTCAACGTCTGCTTTGACCAATTCCCAAAGAACCAGCATGTTTTCAACTTCGGCATTCATGCCAGCGACTGCCGCCGCTTTGGTTGCCGGTCGGGTGAAGAATTGCGACAAGATGACCGAATGCGCCTTCATGCGGGTTGTGACGCTGAAAAGCTCTTGCAGACGTTCTTTCGGGGTGAGGGTGGCATAGGCGCTTGTGTTGCCTTTCGCTGCCATCAATCCGCGCTGTGTGGCGATTTGATGCAGAAACATCAGTTCTTCGCTGATGTCAGGGCGATAAATCAGAATGCCGCTTAACAAGCCGGAAACATAGCCCCATGACTCAGGGGTGTTTTCCGCGTCGGCTTCAATCCATTGCTGAACCGCTGCAAGTGGGAGGGGAATGTTGCCCATTTTGGGCGGTTTTGAGGTATGATTTTGCATACTGGTTACTCTTGAAATGGTTGTCAGTAATTGGCTGTTTGGTGTTGTCGCACCTGCCAGCCCTTAAGCGCCTCCACATTGTTGGGGGCGTTTTCGTTTAGGCTTTCGCCTGTTCTTTTGCGGCTTTATTTGCCGTGCCTTCTTTCAACTCCTTCAATATCTGGTTGATTTCACTGTTAAGGCTTCGCCCGTTATGGGTTGCCCGTTCTTCAATCCATGTTTTTACATCTGGATTCATGCGCAAGCCGAAAGGCTTGATTGATCTGGTAGCAGTCATGCTTTTTCCTTGTAGCTTTACCGTGAAGTCATAATAATTTCACGGTGTTTCTATCGTGTCAAGCTATTTATGGCTACACTGTGAAGTCATAATAATGTGGTGTAATTTTATGAGTAGAGACGTGAACCCTTTTGGCTTGCGAATGCCGCCGGAAGTTAAGGAAGAACTCGAAAAGCTGGCAGAACAGAATAGACGTTCTCTGAATGCTGAAATTATTGTGAGACTTGAGGAAAGCATCAGGCGTGAGAAAGACAAGTGCATCAGTGAGGACGGTTTGCGTCGTATCGTGAGTGAGGAACTGGACAAGCGCCGCCAGTAGCCAATGGGTGAGCCTTTGCAATCAAGACCATCCATTTTTGGATTGGATGCGCAAAACTGACAGCGTTCAAGTTCTCAATCTGAGAGGATTCAATGCCAGGAACTAGATAAGAAAACGCTAATATTCAGAGGTGTCGTTTGCAGAAACGCGCCCCGGTTTCGGGGTTCGTCACCACCATAATGCAAAGTTCAGCAAGGGCTTAGATGGTGATTTGCTGCAATCCGCCACCACGCCCCTTAGCTTTCAGGAACGTCCTCAAATTGAGGAAACGCGCCCATTTGATGAATTTTCAGGCTAGGGAGAATTCGCGGAAAGGTCATTTTCGGCAAAAACACGGGTAAGGGGTGTTTATCCGCCCTGATTTGCCGTCCTCTGTGCTTCCTCGATGCGCTTCCATTCCTTCATGATTTCTTCGTGGCTCATACAGCCCCGATGCGCCCAATTCACCGACCTCAAATGAAATGTGAGCGCCTCATTCCTCGCCACTGCCTGCTTGATGAAAATCTTTATCCATCGCTTCCAGTGCATTCCCTTTGGCTTGTCTTCCATGTTCAGGAAATCGAAGGGTCGCAGTTCGTCCGGTCGCTTGCGGCTGTAGCGTAAATAAAGCCCTGTCGCCTTGTTATATTCGCGCCTGTACCTGCCAGCCCGTGAGCTTTCATGAACCGCTTCATGGCAGTGCCGACAAGCCCACTCCTTGAACTGCCAAGGCAGCGCATACAGGATACTTACACGCCGTCCGCACTTCGGGCATTGCCACCAATAGCGCAAACCGCCGTAATTGCATCGTGTCGATGTTACGAACAGGTCTTCAAACGTTCCATCGGTTTCCCCATTCAAGGCGGTTTCAATCTTTTTGGAAAGCCCCTTGATTGATCGTTTTTCAAGGCTTTTTAGGGTAACTTTTCCCGTTTTCAACATCGTCGTTACTCACCCAAATCATTAGAAAATCACACGTCAAAAATCGGAAGGTTTTCCGGCAAATAATCGCAAATTTCCATTAACTTACAATGCTTTGACCATGAAATTGGAGTGGCAAACGGAGCGGTAGTTTTTGACGGTAGGTTTCGGCAAAACTACCGCCGATTTGACGATAGTTTTACCGCGCATTTGACGTTATAGGGTGCAAGTAATGCCGCCGAACTCGTTAACCACGCCCGCACTTCTTTTGCGCTCAAAAGCGGCTGTTTCCGCGTTGTGGCGTTTGAGAATCCATTGGTAAGCGGAAACCGCACGGTCAAAAGCCGCATCATCTTCATAAACGCCGCGTCCGTCGTTTCCAGTTTCATACCGATTCGGTGCGGCTGGCAGACGCGGATCAACACGCTCAGCCTGTAATGCCGCTGCTGCCTTGCGATGCCCGCTCAAATCCAAAATCGGAAGGTTTTCGTCTGTGAAACGGTGAGACTGAAAATATTGATCGAGTGCAACACGGGTGACTTGCTGCAAATCGCAATTGTTCGCCTTCTTCAGCAAAAGGCTGTATTCGGTTTCGGTCAAGTTAATGCTTAAAACTGGCATGATGTTCTCCAAGAAATTTGTAAATTTTGGGTTTTTCGGTGTGCGGAATGCTGTAGATTCCGCGTCTGTCAGTGTCGTAAGTGGTCAAAATCTCAAACCCGCGATGACGTAGATCAAGCACGGCTTGTGGTGAGTTTCGCCAGCCTAGAACCGCGTCGAGTTCGCTTGTTTTGTGCGGTCGCTGCACCAAAGCGGTTAGTACCTGAATGACGGCTTTTTTACGGCTTGCTTTCGGCATTGGTCACAGTCTCCAATTTATCAAGCCATGATTTCACGTCGTCTTCACGCCATGCGTAGCGCCCGACTGATAGCTTCATCGGCTTTGGGAATGTTCCAGCCTGATACATCCGGCGAATTGATGCAGGTGCTAAGCTGGTCATTTCCGAAACTTGCTTGATTTTTAACATGCGCGAATCCTTAAAAATGAGATGCGCCCATGATTCGCATTTCTGCCATGCAAAACATTAATAGATGGGTTTTGACTGTGAAGGGTTCGCCGTTGGGTGTTGAATGCCTGCTTTGTCAGGATTAGCCATGCTGGGGGTTTGTGTGAGACAAGACAAAAAGACAAAATAAGACAAAATGAAAAAACGGTTTTGTCTTGTAAAATCGCCCTGTTTTTTTTTAAGTAATTGAATTATAAGTATTTATATTTACCAACTACTACTGCAAGACAAAAAGACAGAATTTCTTATACATAGCACCCCACTAGAAAATAATATTTTTTTCATGGGTCGATTGCATGGCAGCGTAGCCCATAGATTGGCTAACTCACTGAATTACAGGCACAAAAAAGCCGGAACTTGTCCGGCCTTGACTTGCACTTATCCCGCCCGCCGTATCGGTATCACCTGCGCACCATCCCGCAGGCTATCCAGATAATCCGCCCATTGCTGCATCATGGCGGTACGTTGCTCTATGTGTTGGCTTCGATCGTATGCCCTGCGCACATCAGAACCGACACTGTGGGCAAGCTGCTTTTCTATCAAGTCGGTATGGAAGCCCATCTCATACAGTCGGGTACTGGCAAGCGCTCTAAATCCGTGTGCGGTCATGGTGTCGCTTTCGTAGCCTAGCCGTACCAGTGCCGACCTAACTGTATTAGCGCTCATTGGCTTGCTGGTATCCGTGCGTGACGGGAACACATAGCGCCGTTTACCTGTTAGTGGTCGCAGTTCATCAAGCAAGGCTAATGCCTGTTTGCACAATGGCACTACATGCACGCGCCCTGCCTTCATCTTTTCCGCTGGGATTGTCCAAACATCCCCTTCTATCTCTGCCCATTCCATTTGTCTGAGTTCGCCCGGTCGGGTGAACAGGTAGGCCGACAATTGCAAAGCTATGCACGTTTCCATTGCCCCACTGTATCCAGCCATAGATCGCAACAGTTCCCCTATTTCCTTTGGGTCTGTGATCGCTGCAAAGTGGTTGCCTTTCGCTGGTGGCAATGCGCCTTTCAGGTCTGCCGTTTGGTCACGTACCGCCCGCCCTGTTGCCACGGCATAGCGGAACACCTGCCCTATGATGGTTTTCACCCTGTGGGCAGTTTCCAGCGTTCCAGCCGCTTCGATACGCCGCAGCACGGCTAAAATATCCGGTGGTTCAATTTCCCCAATGATGCGCCCGCCAATGTAGGGGAAAACGTGACGCTCTAGCCGCCGTTTCTGCCTGTCGATATGTTCCGGCACTTGGTCTGCTGTGAACTTCACAATCCATTCCATAGCCACGGCCTGAAAGGTATTAGCCGATTCTGCCAACCTTGCGCCCTTAGTTGCTTGCTTGTGCTGTGACGGGTCAACACCACGCGCCAGCAATGCCCGTGCCTCTTCATGCAGTAACCGTGCATCCTTCAAGCTGATTTCTGGATAGCTGCCAATGGATAGCGTTTTCTGTTTGCCATCCATGCGGTAGTTGTAACGCCAGAACTTGCCAGTTTCTTTGACTAGCAGGTAAAGCCCGCCGCCGTCACTTATGCTGCTTGTGGGTTTGGCATTCTTTGCCGCCGTGTCTGTAAGTTTGCGCTTCATTGTTGGTATCCATTTTCTGAAAGTTGGGAATACCAACGACGATACCAACAAAATATTAGGATGTCATGGGACGCATGAAACGCCATGCAACAAAAAACCCCTTACAGATTGCCGCCTGTAAGGGGTTGTGAGTCTTCATGAAACGGCATGAAGTTGGTATTTGGTGGAGGCGGCGGGAATTGAACCCGCGTCCGCAAACCCTCCATCTGAAGGCTACTACATGTTTAGTCAGTCGTTTGTTTAACCCGATTGCCGCCAACTGACAGGCTGCTCACAGGCTGTCCCAATACTGTTTAGTGGTTTGGCCTTGGGCGAGCCTCCCGCACGATCTTATGATTGGATGATGCCTGAATATTCGTACTGCATAAGCACAGTAGCGATCAGGCAGCTATCTACCGGTTATTAAGCGGCGAGAGCGTAAGAGTCGTCGTTTGCGACTATTGTTTGTGACTAGTGTTTAAGTGGTCACCACATCCACTACATGCTCCCCAGACTTTGTGATCCACGTCGAAGCCAAGTCGCCCCCGGAATCCTGCAAAAGCTGCTGGACTGCTTATTATACGGTTCGACTTGCCTGCTGTCATGTAATTCCTTCAAATGAAAAACATTCACCCGATCAACGGTAAGGCTTGACTTACATCACAATCAGCGCAGGATAATAAGAATACTCTTTAATATGAAATCGTTAGGGAGGGATAAAGGATGAAATACACAAAAACATGGTTCGTTATTACGTTGATTGTCAGCAGTGGCAGCGCATTTGCCGAATTTTTTGAAGGCTTCGATAATGCCAGTAGTGTCGGGCAAACGTCGGGTACAGCTCAAGGGAACACAAATGTGGATGCTCAAAGCTATGGCACGAGTACTGGCGATGTAAATGGGCAAGGCAGCGGACAAGGTAATGCGGATGGTGAAGTCAACTTTGCGGTGACGTTCAAAGGCAAAGGCAGCACTGCTATGGCCTCTGATGTTTCAGGCAGCGGGCAAGGCAATACTAACGCCAACCTGTATGGTTACACCAATGCGTATGGCTACAGTAATGCCTATACCCAAAGCGTACCGTGGAACTATTACAGCTACCCCGGCTATAGCACGCCCTACTACGCCCCATCTTATGGGTATCCACCTATGATGAGCAGCTATAGTTATCCACCGGTAACAATGGCTCCAAGCTTTGACCAAGTTCAGCAACAAATGCGTCAGCCAACGCCCATACCAGCCCATTAAATGCGTCCAAAGAAAAAGCCCCGTAACGGGGCTTTTTCGTGTCTCATCAACAGATGACGAGCCTTATTTGGATTTAGCAACCATCCAATCAACGGCTGCCTGCACTTCAGCATCAGACAGCGCGGGGTTACCACCTTTGGCTGGCATGGCATTCTTGCCTTTCAAGGCAGAAGCGTACAGTGCATCCATACCGGTGGCGATACGTGCAGCCCATGCCGCCTTATCACCCAGCTTAGGTGCGCCTGCAATGCCCATGTCATGGCAACTGAAGCACAGACCTTTGTAGATCTTCTCGCCATCTGGTGCACTACCTGCCGCCTGAGTCGTTGCATCAACCGCCTTAGCGGCGGTGTCACCAACGGCTTGGGTCGTTGCATCCACTGCTTTGGTTGCTGCATCGCCAGTCGCTTTCGCGGCATCGCCAACGGCTTGAGTAGTCGCATCAGCGGCTTGAGTCGCTGCATCACCAGCAGCTTTAGCGGCATCGCCCATTGCTGTTGCGGCACTGTTCGCAGCATCCGTCATGGCAGTCATTGGATTGGTGGCTGAATCCGCAGGCGCAGCAGGCGTAGCAGCAGCGGCAGAAGCAGCTTGTTCAGCAGGTTTTTGCTCAGCAGCTGGAGCAGCAGCTTGTTCAGCAGGTTTTTGCTCAGCAGCTGGAGCAGCTTCAGCTTTAGGCGCTTCTTCTTTCTTCTCGCCACAGCCACTCAAAATACCCAGCGTCAAAAACAGAGCAGAAATACTGATGGTGATTTTATTCATGACTAACATCTCCTGAATTTTAGTATAAGGGACTATAAAAACTTGATTTTTTTGACAGTATATTATCGGAAAAGGATCGTAATCGACACGTATAACGATGTCAATTACACCCACCGAAAAACACTTGAGGCTTGAGTATAGCCCGGGCACGAATTATGCTGCTAACCTTTGCCTGCCAATTAAAATCATATGAGCGAAACACACCCTTTTTTAGAAGCCTTTCGCGGCAACTTTTCTGGCGTACTGCGGTGGCATCAACTTGATGCGTTATGGGCGCTAGTATTGTCTTCACCTAGCGACCGTTGGTATGTTTATGCCGTTGGCGAAGAACCACCAACGACCCCACAACCCAGCCATGCGTTGAGTAATATCGTTCGTGAACTAGACGAGCTGTTACACCGGGAACATGATGAAGATTATTGCGGCATTGTCTATGTCGATAATATGCACCAACCAACCTACATTAAAATCTTTGACCCCAACAACCTAGGCTCTACCTGCGGCTCTAGCGGAAACCCACCTTTACCGGGCTGGATCCTTTCGCACATACCACCGACCGATTTACCGATGGCCTTCCCTCAACCCAATAACCGCCGCCGCTGGTGGCAAAAGTTGTTCAACCATGCCTAAAAGAGATCCCATTACCGTCGTTGGCGTTGTATCAACCGTCCTGTTGGTTACGGGTGGTGCAATGTTATACCTAGCGCCGCCGCCACAAACCATTCAACCACACGCACAGTTAACCAACCAGAGTAGCCCTTTTAAAGAACCCTTGCCTGCACCCACGCCTATTCCTGTCCCTCCTCCACCGCCGCCTGCGCCTGCGCCTGCGCCAGAAAAAACAGCGTTGCGGACATCCACAACGCTTAGTGCTTTATCCCCACCGGAACTGACAGAGGATGATCTCGCCCAGCTCACCCCTTCCCAGCGTAGCCATTACGAAACGCTTCGTAAGTCACTGCAAAGTGTTTTAACAAAAGTACAAACACTGGAAGAAGAAAATACCAAAATGCAACAAGCACTTGATAAAGGCGATGAAAAAAACCAAGTCTTGGATGCTGAAATCAATAAACTACGCAGCCAACAAACGCCAGAGCCAGCCAAAGCCACGCCGCCACCTCCTTAATTCCAACTACGCTACCCACGCCTCATCTGACGGATTAGAAAACGGGCGGGGTGTAACTGCTTATATAACATGGTTGCCACGGGTAACGTATCCCCAGTGATCGTGGCGGCCAGTAAGTCTGCACACCAGCCACTCGTGGTTAAGCCGCGCGAACCAAACCCTGCCAGCATAAATACACCTTGCTGGTAGCGGGCTTGCGGGAAACATTGGCTCGCTCGGCCGTGCCGCAAATCCGCATACGCCTGGTGATAGAAATCCACATCGGGCAATGCTCCAACCACTGGGTAGCGGTCGGGTGTAGTCATGCGGATAGCAGCATGACTTCCTCCAACACCTTGCAGGGAACGGGCGAAGTCGGGTAAGTATTCGGCAAGTTGCTGAAAATTGGTGGCATCAGCGGCACTATCCAACACCGCATCGCGCACATTCCGCACAAAGGTTGCCCCGAAAACGTGTTGCCCAGCAATCGCAGGCGTCAAATAGCCTTCGTGCCCGATGGTGGTTTTCAGCAGTTCGCTCTCATGACTTGCCGCTACCTGACTGGTTTGCCCCATCACGGGTAAAAAGGGCAGGAAAGCTGTTTCCGCGAACTGGTCTGCCTCACGCCCACTGGCAATGATGGTGATACCGGTTGACGGTAGGTGGGTGGTATCAGTCAGAGTTCGCACCGTAATCTGTGGGTGTGCAACCAACGCGGCGCACAGGCTTGCTGGGTTAACCCACCCTGCTTGCGGGAAATAACTCGCACCGCTAGGCAGTGGAATGCCTGCGACTGCCGATGCGGCTTGCTGGTCAAGTAGCTGGATGAAATCTGGCGGTAAATCCCGTTCACGCAGGGCTTGCTGACGCGCGGCTTCACGCGGTTCATGTGCGAGTTGCAATGCGCCACATTGTGACCATTCGATCACTTGCCCGGTGGCTTCCAATTGGCGAATTTGTTCGATGGCGTACAAGAAAGCTTGCTGGTAAAACGTTTCACCCCAGCCTGCTTCTGCTGTCATTTTGGGGGTGAGCACACCGGCACGGTTGCCGGATGCTTCCGTCGCTAGGCGGGCGTGGCGTTCCAGCAGTGTGACTTGCCAACCGCGTTTTGCTAAGGCATGGGCAATTTGGCAACCGGCAACACCACCGCCAATAATGGTGGCATGGTCGATGGGGTAAGGTTCGGGCAGGGCGAACCACGGGGGGATAAGGTGGGGGGATTCTTGCATTGCGGCAGTATAATTCGGTTTGGCTTGCCTACCAAGTGGCTCATTTCCATAGGTACGGGGAACACGACCTTAACACTTTGCTACTGATTCCACCCCCGACTAATAAAGCTGGGAGAATATCATCAAGCGAC
>NZ_JHYQ01000049.1 GCF_000621325.1 Thiothrix lacustris DSM 21227
CCCATGCCTAAAGGCAGGGGTATCTCGCGCACGACTGATGACTTTGATAGGTATTTGGTAAGCAGAGAGGCTATGTGGAGCGGGTGAAGGGAATCGAACCCTCGTATGCAGCTTGGGAAGCTGCCGTTCTACCATTGAACTACACCCGCCTATGAGATACCGTAAGCAGGCCGCTATTGTAGAGCGTTTTTGCCGAGACAACAATCATGATTCCTGAATTTGCTAATAAAGTGCTGATCTGGTTCGACCAGCACGGGCGGAAAGACTTGCCATGGCAGCAACATCCTACCCCTTACCGTGTGTGGGTGTCGGAAATCATGTTGCAACAAACTCAGGTTGCCACCGTTATCCCCTATTACGGGCGCTTCATGCAGCGTTTCCCCGATGTGCTGACCTTAGCCGATGCACCACAAGACGATGTGCTGAAACTGTGGGAAGGCTTGGGCTATTACAGCCGCGCCCGCAACTTGCACAAAACCGCACAGCGGGTACGCGACGAGTACGCCTGCGTCTTCCCCACCGATAGGGCTGACATGGAAACCTTATCGGGTATCGGGCGTTCCACCGCTGCCGCCATTCTCTCCCTCAGCCACGGGCAAGCACACGCCATTCTGGACGGCAACGTCAAGCGCGTCTTGGCACGTTACCACGCCGTCGCAGGCTGGAGCGGCGAACCCCGTACCCTCAAACAGCTCTGGGAACATGCGGAATACCACTTGCCCACCCAGCGCAATGCTGACTACACCCAGGCGATGATGGATATGGGTGCAACCTTGTGTACCCGCAGCAAACCGCTGTGCCTGCTATGTCCGTTACAAGACGGCTGCAAGGCTTTCCAGCAAGGCAAACCACAAGACTACCCCGGCAAGCGCCCCAAAAAAGACTTACCCGAAAAAACCGCGCTCGCTTTGTTACTGCGTAATAGCGATGGTGAACTGCTACTCCAGCACCGCCCGCCTACCGGCATTTGGGGTGGCTTATGGAGCTTTCCCGAATTTGCCGATGAAACGGCAATGGCAGACTGGCTAGCGCAGCACTTCGCCCAAACCTGCATAGTAGCGGCACGTTTGCCCGCCCTGACCCACACTTTTTCGCATTACCGCCTGCATTTACAGCCCTTACAGGTCGATTTAGACGCGCACCCTGCACGGATAATGGAAGGCAACGGCTGGCTCTGGTATAAAGCAGACACACATTTTACTGGCGGGCTATCAGCCGCAGTCCGGCAGTTTTTCCAGAACATTGAGTAAACGACTGAGGAAACAACATGACACGAATGGTGAACTGCGTACATTTAGGCCGCGAAGCAGAAGGGCTGGAGCGCCCAACTTACCCCGGCGTATTGGGCGTGCGTATTTACGAACACATTTCCAAAGAAGCATGGGGTCTGTGGTTGAAGCAACAAACCATGTTCATTAACGAATACCGTCTCAGCACCATCAACGCTAAAGACCGCAAATTCCTGCAAGAAGAAATGGAAAAGTTCTTCTTTGGCGAAGGCGCCAGCACGATTGATAATTTCAAACCCGTGTAAGACATTTGGGGCGTAATACTACGCCCCAAAACCTGACATTACTTCCCGGGTGGTTTCCAGATGATGGCTTCCATCTGCCACTTAGCTAGTACGTCTTTGGGTGGCACGGAACCATCGGGACCATTCCACGTTCCCCCAAACAAATACAGCAAGTTGCCGGTTTTAGGTGCGTAGCACAGCACTTTGCCGGATAATTCTTCTGAACCTGCCGCACACTCTTCCGTCGCACCAAAGGTGTAAACATCGGTGAATTTGGAACCGATAGGATGCCCAAGGCGATTACCAATCAGGTTATCATGCACCATCACTGAAAAGACTTTGGCCTGTTTTGCATCTGGGTTGATCGTCAATAATGGCTTCAGATCTTTACTCACGGTAATCACCGGGTATTCCTTGCCTTCAGCGTAATTGGTGCGTTGCGCCACGTTAAGCCCCTGAAAAGCCATGGTAATATCATGCAGGTTAAACGGCGTATCACCATTGATAGGCCCAATGCCATCTGCTGACAGCACTTCCACAGGTTTAACCGGTGGCGTTGTCGGGGTATTTGATTGCTCATTGCAAGCCGTTACACCAAACAGGGATGACGTTGCCAGTATCATCCAGCCCATTGCACGCAGATTCAGCATGTCCTCTCCTTCAATAATCGCAGTCAACTCATTGTTTCATAAAAAGCCTAGCCGTGCATTTTTATGGTTCTATGTTTATAGTCTAGAAACTTATTCGCCACCTGAAAAATACCAACATGCCTAAAAACCCTGTCTGGCTGATTGATGCCAGCATTTATGTGTTCCGCCCTTGGTTCGTGCGCCAGCCCATTCCGCTGGATCGCGATGGTAATCCGGTGAACGCGGTGCTGGGTTTTCTGCGCTTCGTTTATAACCTGTTGCAAACCGAACAGCCGCAACAAATCGCCTTTGCTTTTGATACCAGCCTGAAAACATCGATTCGCAAAGACATTTACCCCGCCTATAAAGCCAACCGTTCCCCCGCTCCCGACGAGCTTAAGTATCAATTTCAGCTTTGCCGCGACTTTCTGGATGCGCTAGGCATTGTGCAAACCGCCAGCCAGCACTTTGAAGCCGATGACGTGATCGGCACTTGGGCAAAACAGCAACAGGCCATTGGCACACCTTGCATGATCATCAGCGGTGACAAAGATTTGACGCAATTAGTCGGTGAACACGACATTTGGTGGGATTACGGCAGGCGCACACCATTACCCCCCGGCGGGGTGAAAAAGGAATTCGGCGTATGGCCGCAGCAAATCCCCGACCAGTTGGCGCTTGCTGGCGATGTAGCCGACAATATTCCCGGCATTCCCGGCATTGGCATGGCGACTGCTGCTAAGCTGTTGCAGAAATTCAACAGCGTGGAGGTATTACTATCCCGTATTCCCGACATTGGTTTGATGAAAACCCGGGGCGCGAAACGTTTGCAAGGGTTAGTGGAAGAACATCAGGCGACCCTGCGACTCGCGCGGCAGTTGACGAGCATTCATAGCGAAGTACCAGAAGTGCCGATAGATTTACGACGAGGCGAGAAGGATTTGCCTAAACTACAAGCACTGTGCGACACACTACAACTGACTGAACAACAATTCAAACTCTGGGTTAATGTCTAGCCTTAAGTATGCATTACTCGTCACCCCAAGCCTCACACCATCCTATAAACCTCACCATCCGACGCTACTGCGCCCAACGCCATCATGCCACCCAAGACGTTTTCAATGTCCTGAATTTTGCTGCGTTTAAACAGAGCTGCGAGTGCTTTGACTGAGCGCGGCGCGAGAAGGAGTTGTTCGCGGATGATGGGGATTTGTTCAGCTAAGGATTTAGGCCAGTCGCGTTTAGCTGCGGGGGTATTCCCTTCGACTACGCTCAGGGAGCGGGTGTCGTCATCCGCAAGTGCGAGATCTTCCTGCTGGCTGAGCGGAGTCGAAGCCTGCTTATCCGGTGCTTGGAAGTCGGGGCGTAACCAGCGGATTTTGCCGTTGGCTTCTTCGGCGGCGCGTTGGGTGTTGAGGTCAACGAGGCGGCTGAGGAGTTCTTCTTCGGCTTGCGCTTGGGCTTCGGGTTTGTCGGGGAGTGGCGTGGTAGCACCGGGTTTGCCGACGAGTTCGGCGGCGAGGTCATCCCATCCGTAAGCGGCGAATACGGCACGGTCGAGCTTGTCGTGGAGTTCTCGCAGAATGCTGGTGAGGGCTTGGGTGTGAATCTCTTTGTCTTTGTGCTTTTCGTTTATCACTTCCCCGCTACGCAACTTTTCCAGCACGTTGTACATATTGGTTAGCGTCAGGGTGGGGTGCGCGGCTTGCTGGCGTTTGCGGTGCACGTCGATTTGCTCGGCAATGGCGCGAATTTGCGCCTTTTGCTCGTCACTCGCATCAGGAAACGGAAATGTCTCAAAACACACGGATTTGTTGTAACGTGGTGTCGGTCCCAAATCACTGCCCTTAATTAATGCCCATGGAACATGAACACGACTCGACAGAATACCCAATTGAAAGGCGTCCTCAACGGCAATGTTAACCAGCATGTTGTCAGGCAAAATATTTTTATCAAGAAAGGTAAAGAAACGGTGTTTACTAGTTTCGACGGTAGCAATGTAACGATCAATAGCGGCATACATCCGCCGCCATTCACTACGCGCTTCTCCATGAATCCACCAATTTTTACGATAGCTTTCACGATTATTTTGATCGCGCTCAGGCTTAACACGCTCAACTAACCATTGATAAACGCAAGGAAATTGCTCCTGCACCTCCTCGGCTTTCAATCCAAAAAGATCAATTACCAAAACATCACGAGAGTTTTGAGTTATATCACGCCCGTTTCGGTATTCACGAATATATTTATCAATTCCCTGAACTGTTCCAAGACCGAGTTGAGCAGCATCTGCACGACTGATGATAAAACCCGCGCCAATTGTTTGAACACCACGGCTGCACAATCCTCCATTCGATTGCAGTGTCTTAGCGGTTGAAACGTTCGCGCCTGCTGTTAAATCAGCATGAAGTTTGCCATTAGAAGACTTGAATACAACGCTATAAGCATCTTCGCCGTCGGTGGTGGATTCGGCGGTGACGGTTTGCAGCGTTCCGGCAAGGTCGCCCGCTTGCCCGACGGTCATGGCAATGCGTACCGCCGCGCCGTCGCCACTGTCCACCCACGGATGATCAGGAATCGCAAAAATCAACGATAGCGGCTCTTTCGCTTCGAGTTGCGCTTGCACGACACGGCGATTAAAGGTCTGGCGCAAACTGTTGGTGGTGATAAAACCAAAGCGTTGCGCCTTGCCCGCCCGCACCGTTTCCGCTGCCTTGTGCCACCAATACATCACAAAATCGCTCGATTCCGGCACATCAAACCACGCCTTACGCAACGCTTCCACATAGCCATCGCCCAAGGTAGCCCGCATCGGCGCAGCCCCAATAAACGGCGGGTTGCCGATGATGTAATCGGCGGCAGGCCATTCGGCTTTGCGCGGATTGAGGTAGCGCACCACCGCCACTTGCGCGGTTTCGTCCGGCACATCTTTGCCTGTGACCGGATGCATCTTGAAGGTGCGCCCATCCCAGCGCGTCACGAGATTGCCCGCCGCATCCAACACTTTTTCCACGCTGTCATACGCCAATACCGCATCACGGTTTTCGATATTGTGGAAGTCACGCAAAATCGGCTCGGCAGGCGACACATTGCCATGCACCCGGAAATGCCATTGCAGATAACCAATCCACAACACCATTTCCGCAATCGCCGCCGCCCGTGGATTCACCTCCAACCCCAAAAACTGCTGCGGACTCACCGATACGCCTTCCATTTCCAGCGTTCGCGGCGAAAAACCCAACGCCTGCAAAGTATTCAACACCTCACCTTCCAAACGCTTGAGGTGTTCCAGCGTCACATACAAAAAGTTACCCGACCCACACGCCGGGTCAAGAATCCGCAAACTGCACAAATGGGCATGAAAGGCGCGGACCTCATCAATCGCCGCCTTCTTGAATGACTCATCCGCCGTCAGCACTTTCTTGGTTTTTTTCGCCTTGCGCTGCCCCGACAACTCCAGCGAAGTCGGCGCAGACTCATCATTCACCACAGGCAACACAATCCGCTGCGATGCTTTTTCCGCCTTTTCCAAGGATTTTTGGTACTCAGCCAATAACACGGTGGCAGCGGTTTGCACATCCGCCCACTGCTGACGCAACGGCGCAAGCACCGTCGGCAACACCAGCCGCTCCACGTAAGCACGCGGCGTATAATGCGCCCCCAACTTATGCCGCTCTTTCGGGTTCAACGCCCGCTCCAGCAACGTCCCGAAAATCGCCGGTTCAACGTAACGCCAATCCGCCTTTGCCGCTTTCAGCAACAGCTCAATTTGTGCTTTATCCAACGCTAGCGCCGTCGCCCCCGCAAACAGCCCACCGTTAAAGCGTTTAATCTCAACATACTCGCTATTGTCATAACCGCCTTTATCCATCATCAACCACAGGTTTTCCACCGCTGCTTTAAAGCGTTCTGGCTTATCTAGCATCTTTTCCAGCAAGTGCGTGAAACGGTCTTTCGGCAATAGCTCCACATCTTCCGCAAACATGGTAAACAGGCAGCGCATCAAAAACGTGCCGACCGTTTCCGCCGCGTGCGCCGCTTCCAGCGATTTCGCCAACGCAGCCAATTGCGTCGCAATCTGCTTGGTGACTTTAGCGGCTTTTTTGGATTCATCAAGGCTATGCGGATCAGTCCAAACCGCCGCCAGCCGCGCACGGATGTCCGGCTTACGCAAATCATCGAGTTTGATGCGGTACGAACTGCTATCAGGGAACTGGAGATAATTTGAGCCTGAACAGGTAAATTCAGCATACAACTCAATCACATGACCCACATCAGTCAAAATCATGAATGGCGGCTTTTTCTCAAAGGCAGGCAGACTACGAATGTAGCCGTCAGCTTGGTTACGGGCGCGACTCATTGCCGTATCCAACCCGCTAGAACCGAATTTTTTACCCGTTGACTTGCCTTCTAACACAAAACAATCACGGCGATACAGATCAATAAATCTCGTGTTGGAGCTACGATCATCCTTAAGTTCATCAATGCGCCGTTCAAACACGTAAGCGTTCAGCTTGTTATCCGCATGAGCAGGCTGCGGCTTTTCCACCCCCAACAATTCGCACAATTCACCGAGGAAAAGCTGAAGATTGGCTTTTTCCGAGCCGTCTTTGCCCTGCCAGCGTTGAATGAAAGCGTCTGCGTGCGTGTCGGTGGTGATCATGAAAGCCCCTGTTCCCCATTAGATGTGCATGGAATGTAACCTAAACACGACGCACAGGCAGTGATAAGTATCACTACAGATGTAAACTTCACATCAAACAGTTGTCGACAGCATCAAAACAAGCATAATATGATGCATATATTTGATGCATTGGAGACAATCATGCGTACTACATTAAACCTTGATGATGAACTATTACGTCAGGCATTTGAGCTGACAGGCATTGCCGAAAAAGCAGCCCTGTTGCGTGAAAGCCTGAAAGCCCTGATCGAACGCGAAAGCGCCCGCCGCCTCGCTTTATTGGGTGGTTCCGAACCACAACTGGAAGCCCAGCCCCGTCGCCGTTCCACGGAAGAAGCCCTGTGATTCTGGTTGATACCTCGGTCTGGATTGATCACCTGCGGGTAAAAGACGAGCGTTTAGCCATGCTTTTGAATGAAGTGCAAGTTTGTATGCACCCAATGGTGTGGGGCGAACTCGCGTGTGGCAACCTGAAAAACCGCCCAACCCTGTTGCGTTTATGGCAAGGTCTGCCCGCCATCACCCAAGCCAGCCATGCTGAAACCATGTACTGCTTAGAACAACGTAAACTGATGGGCAAAGGCATCGGCTATGTGGATTTGCACCTTTTAACCACTGTCCTACTATCACCGGGAACACAGATTTGGACGCGGGACAAGCGTCTACATAACATTGCCACCGAATTAGGCTGTGGCTGGCAGGAATCACACTAAGCTACCCATCACCGTGCCGCCAAACAGCGCTGATACCGCCCATACACCGTATTAGCAAACTTCCCCGTTGTCAGTATCCGTGAGGTTTTCTCACTATGCAGTTGGATATTAGGCACTTGCGCATAGACCGCCGCCTTCCCCGTCGCCTTAGCATACGTTGCCCGAATCAGCTTATAGGTCGTGGTATTGTTAAAACTCAGGGTTTTTTCCTGCATCAAATCCCGGCGGATTTGTGATTCTTTCAAATTCAACGCAAACGCCTGATTAATATAGCGTAACGCCTGCTCCGTACCACTAACCTTTGACGCCACGCTGCCATCGGCTTTGTACATCAACAAATCGCCATCAGTTGCCAACGTTTGCTTACTTAATACGCCAATCACCGCCTGAAACGCGGCATTGCGGCTGCTGTAACGCCCCGCATTAAAATCAGCAAAACGGTAAAGTTTCTTGTCGTAGCCCGACTCATAACCCAACAATAATAACGCCCCGTAAAACAACCCACCCTTGCGGGTATAAAGGCTATCGCGAACTTGGTAAATCTCTTGCAGCGACAATGCCTTGCCACCGCGACGCTGGGTTTCATACTGCACCGCAAAATTCACGGCCACCTGCATGGAACCGATGGTGTCGATTTCATTGCTACCTTCAATCAGGTCGCTAGCAAAATGGTTATCCAACAACAAACCCAGCTTGTAGCGACGCGCATAATCTTCTAGCCCCGCCACCAGAGCGCGGTAAGCCAGATCAAGATCACGCTCGGTTTTAGCCCGACGAATACGCTGCATAAAGCTATCAGCAGGATCAGGAAAACGGTTGAGAAACGTGATCGCCCCACCGCGCAGGATCGATAATTTACTGAGCTTCTCAATCACCGCTTTTTCAGACGATTTACCCAAATTCGGCACAGTGGGATTAGCGACAAACCCGGACTCTTGATCAGCTACCGCAATAATCGAACACACATTCTCACGACTTTGTGGCAAGCCATGCAGCTTAAGCACATCCAGCACATCACTTGCCCAGCCACGCGGATCAGCCACCGCAGGTTCCGCTGCCTTGATCAACATAACCGTCGGCAGCAAACCAACAGAAGGTGGCGCTGACACAGCCACCGCTTTGGCTGGTTCACCCATCCAGTATTGCTTGAAGGCTGGGTAAACCCACATACCAACCCCCACGACCGCCCCCAGCACAGTGGTCGCCATTAGCCAGCGTGCTAAACGTTTCAGCATATCCATGAACTCAGTTTACCAACAGCACGCCGTTCTTGACTACTCCCCACGGCTAAAGCCGGGGGATTCCTAATTCACCGAGAACAGGACGACGACACCGAAATGCCATCGCCACTAACATTCTCTCCAAAGGCTAACACCGCCAGCCCGGCGGCTAAAATGTTACGTGCTGCATTCACGTCACGGTCGTGGGTTGTGCCGCATTCGGGGCACTCCCACGATCGCACGTCCAGCGGCATGTTTTCTTTCACGAACCCACAGCAGGAACAGCGTTTAGTGGACGGGAAGAATCTCCCTATCTCAACGTATGTCCTCCCG
>NZ_JHYQ01000050.1 GCF_000621325.1 Thiothrix lacustris DSM 21227
CAAAACCTGTTCTGCTTCTGGCTGTGGGCATAAAGTGGACAATCTGCCGCTGTCGATACGTCAATGGACTTGCCCTGTTTGCGGTGCAGTCCATGACCGTGACGTAAACGCCGCCAAGAATTTGCAAGAATACGCCGTGAGTTACACGGTGTCTGCCTGTGGAGGGGAAGGCGCTGGCTCTCGGTGTAAGCCGAAAGCGAAACCAGCCCCCGTGAAGCAGGGATTCAACACCATGACTACTTTTAGCTAGCTATAGGTATATTTGGGTAGGTTTGAAATAACGGTGTGGCATACCGGCGGGACACCAAAAAGCTCTATGCTTCGGCGGTATTGCGGCGTTATGCCTCCGAGGGTGATTTGGGTTTTGGAGGGATTTATGAGCTTGATCCCACTAATCCTACGGCTGCTCCGGTGAAATGGTTCACGGTGGCGGATACTGGAACCTTGGCGGCTCGCGGTATTCCAGCGGATGGTGGCCCTAGCCATGACATCGAGGCATACCAAAAGATCGGTAAGGCTTCTTTAGGCGACATCGACATTTCTGAAGATGGCAAAACCCTGTATGCCATGAACCTCAATACCCGTTCTCTCGTGCCCATTGATATGGCAACGAAAACCGCTGGCACGCCGATTCCTGTCACTGACCCCGGCTGTTCTTCCGCTGATGACGTTCGCCCTTGGGCAGTCAATGTGCATGAAGGCGAGGTTTATGTGGGTGTGGTCTGTTCGGATGAAAGCGCCGGTAGCATTACCAGTAAATTTAAAGCTTATGTGATGAAATTGACGGGAAGTAGTTTCACCACCGTTGCCAGTATGCCGTTGGACTACGAAAAAGATTGGGCAGCACCGGGCGCTTACCCGACTCCTAAAGAGGCGTGTGAGGCGCAACGTGGCTGGTTCCCGTGGACATCGAATCCAGCAGATTTTACGAGTTTTGCCGGTTGTCGTGGTACGGGCGATGCTGATAAGAACACGGTCATACACCCCCAGCCAGTGCTGAGTGACATCGAGTTTGATGTGGACGGTTCGATCGTGTTGGGCTTCCTGGATCGCCTTGCCCTACAAGCGGGTGCTGGTAATTATGCGCCAGATGCAGCTAATACTGCGCTTTATGCAAATATGGGTGGTGGTGACATTCGTCGTATCTGTAACGTTGGCGGCAGCTATGTGGCTGAGGGTGGCCTAGGTTGTGCTTTTAACGGTGGTCAAAACCTGAGTAAGAACAATGAGTTCTATATCGGCGACCGCATTATGTACAGCTATAACGGCGACCCTACCAATCTGGAGTCAGCGCACTCGGAAACTTCCATTGGTGGATTGGCTTTGCGGGCGGGTAGCGGTGAAGTATTGATGTCCACGTATGACCCTATTGACGATACGGGCGGTAGTAATTTACGTTGGGCAACCCAGGGGGTGAGCTGGTTAAGCAATACTTCCGGTGACAAATTGGATAGTTTTGAAATTGTTAGCACGACCGATCAGGACTTTGCCAAGGCATCGGGGATGGGGGATCTTGAAGTTATGTGCGATGAAGCTCCGCTTGAGGTTGGCAACCGTGTTTGGCAAGACACCAACGGCAACGGTATTCAAGACGCCGATGAAGCGGGGATTGATAATGTAGATGTGACCCTGACTTGTGGCATCGATGCGGCGACTGTTAAAACAGCTAACGGTGGTCAGTTCCTGTTTTCCAACAAAGCCCATGCGACTTTCATGAAGCCGGGCGCGAGCTGCAAAATCACGGTTGCCTTGGGGCAAACAGCACTCAATGGCTTGAGTGTTACCAAGCAAAATGCTGATGGTGTGACGGATAATAATACATCAACCGACCTGCGCGATTCGGATGCAATACCGAGTGGTGAAATTACTTTTACGGTGGGTAATGCCGGTGAAAATAACCATACACTGGATATTGGTTACAAAATGACTCCAGCCCTACATAGTATTGGTAACCGCGTGTGGATCGACGCTAATAATAATGGTGTTGCTGATATTGGCGAGTCTGCGGTAAGTGCGGGTGTCAAGTTGGACTTGAAAAATGCCTCCGGTGGTGTGCTGAATACAACGACGACGGATGTTAATGGTCGTTACTTATTTAGTGGTCTGGATGCAGGTAGCTATCAGGTGTGTGTTAGCGCTGATAATTTTGCAGCCAGTGCCGTATTGGCGTATTACACGGCTAGCACAGGCAAAACACCGGTTCCCAAGGCTGATACTGATAATACCGATGGTGATGATAATGGCAGTGATGATACAGCGAATGGTCTGTGTTCTGATCTTGTGACCTTAGGCACGGATGAGCCAACCGGTGAAATGAGCGCAACAGGTAATGATGGCGCTGATGGTCAGGGTACGCCCGATACCCATTCCAATCTAACGGTTGATTTTGGCATAGTGCCGCCTATGGTGGTAAAAAAAGCGGATTTGTCTTTGACCAAAACAGCTAATCCGACTAGCGTAAAACGCGGCGATAAGGTGATTTATACGCTAACGGTGGGTAACGCGGGGCAGGATGATGCAACCGGCGTCAAGGTAAAGGAAAGCCTACCGGCTGGAGTTACGTGGGTCAGTGATGATGGTTTAGGCACGTATGACAACGTAAGTGGTATATGGACAGTTGGCGATATAAATAAGGATACAAGCAAGGTATTGAGTATTACTGTCACAGTGAATTAGCAAAAAATGCTATCAAGGGCATCTACCTGAAAGCGATCGGGTAGATGACTTCTTGATGTGAGGATTAAATACGATGAATACCCAAAAATTCAGCTTTGAGTCAGATCATTACACGCAATATGTGGTGTAGGTGAAAAAACTAAAATTTGATTTCCGCTTATTGGTAAAGGGCGATACGCATAGGTGGCTGTTCGATGTGTATATCTGCCAGAGCAGGATAGAAATTTCTCCTAGATAAATACAATCGTTCTTATAAGAAATTGTCGTGGGGCAAAAAATGTATAAAAAATCATCTATCTGGCGTTATGGACAGGTGGGCGTGGGCGTGATATTGCTATCTTCCCCCGCCGTATATGCTGATATTTCAGGCAAAGTCTTTCGTGATTTTAATGCAAATGGTGCACTGGATGTTGGTGCTAACTTCAATGAAGTGGGGATGGCTGGCATCACCGTCAAAGCATTTGATGCCGTTAGTGCCTCTCCTATAGCGACAGCGACGTCTGGTAGCGATGGTAGCTATAACTTGTCAGGTTTGAATGCTGCAACACATTATCGTTTGGAATTTTCTTGGGCTGATACTTGGCTAAAACCGGGCACATCGGGTGGTTCTTCGGTACAGTTTGCTGATGACGGTGCTGTCGATGTCAATTTGGCTGTGAATAATGCTGAGGATTACTGTGAAGCTAATCCATTAGTGGTTATTCCACGTTTGGATGCTGGTTCTGGTGTTGGTAATACGCATCCTGCTTTATTTTCATTTCCATATGACTCGACAGGGGGGCAGTTGACGGGGGATGGAAAAGAAAATAATACCAGTAATATCCATGCAACCATTGATGAGCTGGGTTCTGTATATGGTGTTGGTTGGCAGCGGGATAAGCGACGGATTTTTATTTCTTCGTATTTGCACCGTAATATCGGTTTTGCCGATGGCCCCGGTTATGTTTATGCGTTTGATTTTACAGGTTCTCCTACCACTTACAGTGCCAAGTTTGATCTTCAGGGGGTAACGCCAGCGAATGGCGGTGCTGCGATTGACTTGGGAAGTGTTACCCGTAGCACAGTGAGTGGTGCTATTAGTGCGGGAGCTACTGGTGATACGCAATTGAGCGATAACCCTACGCAGCCTCAGCGAGACTTGGATGGTTATGCCAATGTGAGCAAGGTGAGTTTTGGGGATGCTGAAGTCTCTGAAGATAATAAAACCTTGTGGTTGGTGAATCTGAAACAGCGTGCTTTGATTAGTGTGGATATTTCTGGGGCATCTTTGCCCGGTGCTGTTAATCAGTACCCTATCTTGTCTCAATCGGGTGTTCCTACTTGTTCTGGTGGTGAGTTCCGCCCCTTCGCTTTAACCTTTCATGATGGCAAGGGTTATCTTGGTGGGGTGTGTGATGCTTCTAGTAGCCAGTCTAAACAGGATTTACAAGGAAAAGTACTGGCGTTTGATCCACAAAATGTAACGGCTGGATTTGTCGCTGTATTGAATATTCCATTAGATACAGATCGTGGGTTTGCAGATAGTGCGGATTCTAGTGCAGATAACTATTACAACTGGAATCCTTGGATAGATACGTGGTCAGTACCTCCGCTTGTTAAAATAAATACTTATGATCATGTTTATCCAAACCCATTATTAAGTGATCTCCAATTTCTTCCCAATGGGTCATTGGTTATTGGTTTCCGTGACCGTTGGGGAGATATGATGACTAAGGGCTATAAAGCGATTAGTGGTAATACTCAGATAGCCACCAGCTTTAGTTGGGGGGATATGATGATGGCTTGTAATGTCAATGGAACGCTGCATCTGGAAGGTGATAATACTGACCTTTACTGCCCAGGAAAATTTGAATTCGTATCTAATAATTGGCAATATTTTAGTGATTACTCGGGGGATTCAAATCCTGAAGGTACTTCAGGGGCATTAGCGTATCTGCCAGGGTCTACGGATATTATCACAACCATGCTTGACCCCCAGCCACCAACTAATAACGGTGTTTATCATGCAGAGTATGCGTTAACTCATGGTATTCATAAAAATAATATTAATACGGGTGCTCAAACAGATTGGCATCAGTTGTTAGATCAAGATTACACGAATACACACAAGTCCAATTCCCTTGGGGATATAGAGCTGCTATGCAGTGAAGCACCGATTCAAGTTGGCAATCGTGTATGGCTGGATGCAGATAGCGATGGTATTCAGGATGCAGGTGAAGCAGGGCTTGATGGTGTGAAGGTGGATTTGATCTGCGGTACTGAAAAGGCTTCCATGACCACGGCAAATGGTGGGCAGTATTTGTTTTCCAATGCCAGCGGTGGTAATGCTACTTTTATGGCGGCTGGGGCAAATTGTCATATTGAAGTAGATAATACTCAAACACTATTGAAAGATTATAGCTTGACCACCGCGAACGCTGATGCTGTTATTGATAATAATGCTGTTACCGATTTGCGAGACTCTGATGCAGTCGATAATGCAGGTAAAGCAGATATTACTTTTACAGTGGCAGGCGCAGGTGAAAATAACCATACACTGGATATCGGTTACAAGGTGGCTCCTGTTAATACTGATTTGAAACTAGAGAAAATCAGCGATAAATCGGATGCTAAACGCGGTGATACGGTGGTTTATACCCTGACATTGACGAATGAAAGCGATGTGGATGCCACCGGTGTAAAAGTTGAGGATAACCTGCCAACTGGTATGACGCTCAGTACAACGACTGCTCCCGTTGCAAGTAAAGGGGCGTTTGTTGCGGGTGTCTGGGATGTGGGGACATTGCAAGCTAAATCAGTTGCAACGTTAAGTCTTACTGTGACGATAGATTAATATTGACGTATTCATAAGTGCCGATCACTGGATAAGATCATGACAGTATCGGCAGCATATAATTGATTAACTATAAATGGGCGATAATAATGAAAAGAACGACTGGCGTTAAAACCTTTTGGCTAACGGTTTGTGCTGTAGGTGTACTGATGGCTGCTAACCAATCTTGGGCTGCTGATATTACTAACTGTGCCGAAGTGTCTGCGTTGACAGAAGCCGATGTGGATTCACAACCAAACAATATGGTTGGCCTTACAGCGGCACAAGATGATGAAGCTTGTGCTCCTGTCACGGTTAATATTGTGTATGACTTTGGTGATGCCCCGGATAGTTACAAAACGACATTGGCTGTTGGTGGTGCTCAGCATGAAGTGGTGCAGTGGTTGAAGCTAGGCGCATCTATTGATGATGAAGTGGATGCGGCTAAACCATTGGGTGCTGATGCTGACAAAGATGGTATAGATGAAGATGGCATCAATATTTCATCGTTAGTCGTAGGGCAAAAAAATATCAAACTGCAAACAACGACACCTCCGGTGAACACATCAGGGGCTGATGCTTACCTTGCTTGTTGGATTGACTACGATGCTAATGGTACGTTTGATCCTAGCGAATTTGGCTCTGTTGTTGTGCCCAATAATAATGCATCACTCCTCGATATTGCCATGCCGGATGTGCCGTTAACAACCGTAGTAGGCGATAGTTATGCCCGGTGTCGTTTGAGTAATGTTGCCCTGAGCAATACGGAGGCGGCTGGAACGTTGTCGGATACGACAGGTTTCGCCGACGGTGAGGTTGAAGACTATAAAGTCAGCTTTACCGCCCAGCCGACGTTCGACTTGGCCTTGATGAAACGGGTTAAAACACCGGTACCGGATGCAACCGATCCGACCTTGCCCGTTTCCTTAAGTGTGGGTGATACGGTTACGTTTGAAATAACCGTTATGAATCAAGGTGGGGTTGATGCATCGGGTATTGCGGTAGTCGATTACATTCCAGCAGGTTTGAAACTGGCTGCATCATCAGAAACCCAATGGACAGTGACGGGTAATACCGCAACCCTGACTAAGCCTATCGCTAGTTTAGCGGCTAATGACAGCACGACCGTTGAAATTACCTTCATTGTAGAATCAACAGCAGCACTGGGTAATCTTGAGGGTGCAGCAGAAATTAGTGCGGCAACGGGTCTTGATGGCAGCGGTAATCTGTTGACAGATACAGACTCCACCCCTGATGCGACTAATGATGATACCGCCAAAGATGATGTGGTGAGTGAAGATGGCAAAGCTGCTAAAGCGAATGACGAGGATGATCATGATATTGCCAAAATCACTATCGTACCGAAAGTTGACCTTGAGCTGACCAAAACGATAGCTGATGATAAAGGGGTAACCATTACGGAAATCCAGCGTGGCCAAACCGTTGTCTACACTTTGTCGGTTGTCAACAAAGGTCCGAACGTTGCTACGGGTGTAGTGGTCAAGGACGTCTTGCCTAGTACTTTGATGTATCTTGAGCCAACCACCCCAAACCCGGCCATTGCTTACGATGCTGCGACACGGACACTGACTTGGACAGTGCCGGGTAGTTTGCCTGCTGACGGTTCTAGCACTGCGTTAGCAATTAGCGCGATGGTCAAATAAAAGGACTCAACGGTTATAAACCATTAAGCACAAGGATGTGCAAAATGTCTCTACCGTTCTTCGGATTTGAGTTTAGGCATAAATTCGATGAATGGTATTATTTTTCTGGCGAAATAATTTAATAAAAAATCAAAGCCAGAATATGTCGTGTGTGTGAATCGTCGGTCATTCGGCGAAAGACAAAGCACTAAAAATGACTGTGATGATTGAATAACGGCCAATAAGCGATAACCTTAGAACAAAGAGAGCCATAATAATGAAAAAAATGACTAGTGCAAAAGCACTATTGCTGACCTTCTGTTCGGTTAGCGTACTGACTGCCGCCAATCAGTCGTGGGCAGCGATAACGACTGTCACCAACTGTGCGCAAGTATCGGCAGTTGCTGAGGCCGATTCTAATTCGACGCCTAATAATAAAAGTGAAGCAGATCTATTGGATGCCTTTGCAGCTGACACCCTAGAGAAGGATGAAGCCTGTGTATCGTTGAAGGCATTACCAGCGCCCGTTTCTGTGGGCGACTATATCTGGGAAGACAGCAATCATGATGGCAAACAAACCATTGATGAACCTGCTCTTGCCGGTGTAACAGTCACCTTGTTAGACAAGGATGGTAAACCCGCGAAGGATATTAATGGCTCAGCCGTTCCTAGCGTGACCACCGACACTGCGGGTAAATACTTGTTCAGTGACCTAGCAGAAGGCCAGTACCAAGTAGTGGTCACTCCGCCAGAGGGCTATGTCGCTACTAAACCTGTTGGTGATATTGATAATACTGCCAACGATGACAGTAATTGCGCTGCGGATGGCAAGACTGCATTGTTCAGCCTGACATTTGGCGCTGAACCCACAGACGACGGTGATCCCGATGCCAGCAGCAATCTGAGCGTAGATTGTGGTTTCTACAAACCTACCCATAGCATCGGCAACCGTGTCTGGATCGATACCAACAACAATGGCTTGGCAGATGTAGGCGAAGAGTTTGCTATGGCGGGCATCAAACTCGAACTGAAAGACGCAACCGATAAGCTAGTAACCTCTGCCATGACCGATGCCAAGGGTCGTTACCTGTTCAGTGATTTGGCGGCAGGTAGCTACCAAGTTTGTGTTATCGCGGATAACTTCATTGCCGGTAATGTGTTGGAAGGCTACACGGCCAGTTCGGGGGGTAACGTACTGGATGCTAACACCGACATTGACGGTGATGATAACGGTACGGATGACACCGCTACCGGTTTATGTTCCAGCCTCGTCGTATTAGACGACAAAGAACCGCTGCTCGAAACCACAGCCACTGGCATGGATGGCGCTGATGGTGTTGGCACCGAAGATGCTCGTTCCAATCTAACCATCGATTTCGGGATTGTACCGCCTGTTGAACCTGCGAAACCCGTTTCCGTGGGGGATTACCTTTGGATCGACACCAACCAAGACGGCCTCCAGAGTGAAGATGAAGTGGGTCTAAAAGGCGCCACCGTGACTCTGCTAGACAAAGATGGCAAGCCCGCGAAAGACGTTGATGGCAATGCGATTGCGCCAAGCGTTACCGGTACTGATGGTCTATATGGCTTCACCAAACTGCCAGAAGGTGACTACAGCATCAATGTCAAAGCCCCAGAAGGCTACCTGCCGACACAAAACGCAGGCAGTGTCGACGATGTGCC
>NZ_JHYQ01000051.1 GCF_000621325.1 Thiothrix lacustris DSM 21227
GTGTACCCAACTTTTTCCTGAGCCTGATAGTAGGCATCCGTGCGGTAACGCAAGATGCTGTTGTAAACGTAGCGCACACAACCGAACGTCTGAGCCAGCAACGTTTCTTGTTGTGGGTCTGGGTAGAATCGGAATTGGTAGGCGCGTTTAGTTTTCATTATTCACAAAATATCGTATATTTCGTGAAGAGTCAACAACCGAAGATAGCAAACCAAACGGAGGAGCGAGAAGAGGGTCGGCTGTCGCCGACGCGCTATCCCTCCCCATGCCTAAAGGCAGGGGTATCTCGCGCACGACTGATGAGCCAAGCAAACACCCGACCCACGGTCGCGGTACACAAGTTTTCCTCTTGCGACGGCTGCCAATTGGCCTTCCTCAATGCCGGGGAAGCGCTGTTGACGCTGGCAGAACGGGTCGACATCGTGCATTTCGCCGAAGCAGGCATGATGGCGGAAGAGGCACTCGTCGACATTGCTTTCGTGGAAGGTAGCATCAATACCAATCATGATGTGCAACGCATCCGTCAGGTTCGCGCCCACAGCCGTTACCTGATTACCATTGGCGCGTGTGCCACGGCAGGTGGGGTGCAAGCCTTGCGCAATTTGCACGACGGCAAGGGCTGGCATCAGGCCATTTACGCCCACCCCGAATACCTCGACAGCCTCGCCACCGCCAAACCGATTGCTTCACAAGTGAAAGTCGACCTGGAATTGTGGGGCTGCCCGGTCAATACCCAACAGGTCATGCAGGCCGTCAGCACCTTGTTGCATGGCGCAACGCCAGCTTTGCCGCAGGAAAAAGTCTGTGCCGAATGCAAACGCCGGGGCAATGTGTGTGTGGTGGTGACGCAAGGCCAAGCCTGCCTCGGCCCATCCACCCATGCCGGATGTGGCGCAATTTGCCCGACCTTCGGGCGCGGTTGTTACGGCTGTTACGGCCCCCAAGGAGTGATTTATGCAGGAGCAGCGTAAAGTCAGCGTGCGCGTCCCCGTCCTCACCCGCGTGGAGGGCGAAGGTGCGTTGGAACTCGACATCGACAATGGTGTGATTACCAACCTCAAGTTCAGCATTTTCGAGCCGCCGCGCCTGTTCGAGAAACTGCTGGAAGGCCGTGATTTTCAGGAAGTGCCCGACATTACCGCCCGTATTTGCGGCATTTGCCCGGTGGCGTATCAAATGAGCGCGGTACACGCGGCAGAAATGGCCTTCGGGGTGCAGATCAGCCCGTGGACGCGGGCATTGCGCCGCTTGTTGTATTGCGGGGAATGGATTCAAAGCCATGCGTTGCATATTCATTTGCTGGCTGCGCCGGATTTTCTGGGGTTTGAAGATGCGCTAACCATGGCGAAAAAATTCCCGCGTGTCGTCAAACGTGGCCTGAAACTGCAAAGCATTGGCAACCGCATTATGCGCGTACTGGGCGGGCGCTCGGTGCATCCGGTGAATGCGTGCGCGGGTGGTTTCTATGCCGCGCCACCGTTGGATGACATGCGGGCATTGCAAGCGGAACTGTTAGCCGCACAAGAAGATGCTTACGAATTGGTGCGCTGGGTTGCTAGCCTACCCATGCCAGCGGATGAACAACGTTTTACCTCAGTCGCGTTGTCTCATCCTGATGAATACCCGTTCAATACAGGTCGCCTCATCTCCAGCGATGGGCTGGATATTGGCATTGAGGAATACGATGTTCATTTCCGCGAATGTCAGATGGCGCATTCCACTGCACTGCACGCACTGCTTCATGGCAAACCTTATCTGGTGGGGCCGTTGGCGCGGGTGAATTTGCTGCATGAACAATTACCGGTGCATTTATTGGCCTTGCTGGAAGGTAGTGATGTGCAATTCCCCAGCCGCAATATGTTCCACAGCATGGCGGCGCGGGCGTTGGAAATTGCTTACAGCGTCGATGAAGCGATTCGTATTTTGGAAGCGTATACGCCAACCGATCAGCCTCATGTAGCGGTGACACCGCGAGCCGGGACGGGATTTGGTTGTACCGAAGCGCCGCGCGGGATGTTGTGGCATCGCTATGATTTCAATGCAGATGGTACAGTGAAAACAGCGCGGATTGTGCCACCTACCAGCCAGAATCAGGCGCGGATAGAGTTGGACTTGTACAATTCCTTACACGCTTTCGGGCTGGAGCATGACGACGATGCGCTGCGGTTGCGGGCGGAACAGGTGATCCGCAATTACGACCCGTGCATTTCGTGTGCGACGCATTTTTTGCGGTTGAAAGTGAATCGGTGATAACGGCGATTATAGGCATTGGTTCACCGTTTGGGGAAGATCAGGCGGGTTGGGATGCTGTCGATGCGCTGGCGGGAGAGGCTTGGGTGCAAGCACGCCTGGCAGCGGGAACGTTGGTGCTGGAGAAACTTGACCGCCCCGGCATGGCTTTGCTTGACCATCTGCGCGGTCATGCCCATGTGATCCTGATAGATGCCGTGCTGTCAACAGAACATTGCCCCGGCACATGGCTGGCGTTGCCACGTGAGGAATTGGCACTGCTGGCGTTCCCCGCTTCCAGCCATGGCATTGGGGTGGCGGAAGCGCTGGCAATGGGCGAAACGCTGGGAATGCTGCCGGAAAAACTGGAAATCTGGGGCATCGTCGTGCCGGAACTGTGTTAAGTTAAACGGCGAAGCATCACAAATGCCATTTCAGGCATTGGCGCATGGTGGGCTTATTCGCAGGAGGCAACGCAACTCGTCACTTATCTGATGGCTTTGCCTTGGGTTTATCTTGCGGCGTTTGTGGTGGCGATGTTGGTTTCTTTTAAGTTTTAGGCGTGGTTCCCATCACCAGATTCCTGATTTTACGGCTTTTGATTCCCGATCGCACGGTACTTGATTCCTGATTCGTTGGCGGGTCGTATGGAAACTCAGAGGCTGATTACCGTTTGGGGGGACATATCCAACATGACGATATGTAAAATCGTCCAGCAAGTGGATGATTTCCAGCTATTGAATGGCTGATATTCATGATCTACACTAGAAGTATGTATAACAGACACATTACCCCCTTACTCCACGAAGCACTCGCTGATACCCCGGTGGTATTGCTCAATGGCGCACGGCAAACGGGCAAAAGCACCCTGATTCAGGTGTTGGCAGAGCAAGAAGGACGCCGCTACCTGACACTGGATGATCATGTGACGCTCGCCGCTGCTTCCAGCGACCCTGCCGGATTTATTGCCGGGCTACCCCACCACGTAGCACTGGATGAAGTGCAACGTGCGCCCGACTTGTTTCTGGCCATCAAGGCTGCGGTTGACCGTGACCGCAAACCAGGGCGCTTTCTGCTGACAGGTTCCGCAAATGTCCTGCTGCTGCCTAATATTGCAGACTCGCTGGCGGGGCGCATGGAGGTCTTGTCCCTGTGGCCTTTATCGGGCAGCGAAATCGCGGGGAACCCGGCACGCAATCTGGCGGACTGGCTGTTTAACGGCGATTTGAATGCCTTACATATCCCGCCGTGTGAACGTGCCCAACTCATCGACAGGCTGGTAGCGGGCGGTTTCCCCGAAGCGGTGGAACGCACTCAGGAACGGCGACGGGCGGCGTGGTTTGACAGTTACTTGCAAGCCATCCTGTACCGTGATGTGCGCGAACTGGCACGGGTCGAACAACTCACCGAAATTCCCAACCTGTTACACCTGCTGGCAACCCGTAGCGCCAGCCTGCTGAACTTTGCCGAGCTTTCGCGCACCAGTAACCTGACGCAAACCACACTCAAACGTTACTTTACCCTGCTCGAAACCTTGTTTCTGGTTTACCGCCTGCCTTCGTGGGAACGCAATCCCGGCAAACGCCTGGTCAAATCCCCCAAAGTCTTCCTGTCGGATACCGGCTTGCTTGCCCATCTGGCCAACTGGACGGCAGAGCGCATGGCTGTGGAGAATGGCTTGCCCGGTGGGCTGGTTGAAAGTTTCGTGCTGGGTGAATTGCTCAAACACCTCGCTTTTTCCGCGCAACGCCTGACCTTGTGGCACTACCGCACGCAAAGCAATATTGAGGTGGATTTCATCCTCGAAAACCGGGCGGGCAAACTCACCGGGGTGGAAGTCAAAGCCAGCGCCAGCGTGGATAGTAAGGATTTCAAAGGCTTGCGGCATTTGCAGGAAACCGAGCCAGATACCTTCCAGCGGGGAATTGTGCTGTATAGCGGGCGCGAGGTCGTGCCGTTTGGGGAACACCTGTTTGCCGTGCCGCTGTCGATGTGGTGGGGAACATGCCCAACATAAAGTGAAGTGGACGATCAAACCACTTCGACCAAAAAGGCTCCAGCCTCCAATTCTTGCTTGATTGCATCCCAGTGTTTTTTGAAAATTTCCAGAAGCTTTTGCTTTGAGCAATTACCGACGCGTACCCAGACGATTTTGGGGTATAGCTTGCTGACAGAAGCGCGAAATTGAAAGTCGTCATCTTTGGAAATGATGACCCAATCGTTTTCCAGTGCAAATGACCAGATTTCCCCATCAGCGGCTTCCAACAAACCTGCATCCAGTACTTGACTACTCCCCACGGCTAAAGCCGGGGGATTCCTAATTCACCGAGAACAGGACGACGACACCGAAATGCCATCGCCACTAACATTCTCTCCAAAGGCTAACACCGCCAGCCCGGCGGCTAAAATGTTACGTGCTGCATTCACGTCACGGTCGTGGGTTGTGCCGCATTCGGGGCACTCCCACGATCGCACGTCCAGCGGCATGTTTTCTTTCACGAACCCACAGCAGGAACAGCGTTTAGTGGACGGGAAGAATCTCCCTATCTCAACGTATGTCCTCCCGTACCAGCCAGCTTTGTACGCAAGCTGGCGAGTGAACT
>NZ_JHYQ01000052.1 GCF_000621325.1 Thiothrix lacustris DSM 21227
CATACATTACTGCACTTCCACACCCAGCCTATCAACGTCGTAGTCTCCAACGGCCCTTTAGGACCCTCAAGGGGTCAGGGAGATCTCATCTTGGGAGGGGCTTCCCGCTTAGATGCTTTCAGCGGTTATCCCGTCCGAACATAGCTACCCTGCAATGCCACTGGCGTGACAACAGGAACACCAGAGGTTCGTCCAACCCGGTCCTCTCGTACTAAGGTCAGCTTCCCTCAAATCTCCAACGCCCACGGCAGATAGGGACCGAACTGTCTCACGACGTTCTGAACCCAGCTCGCGTACCACTTTAAATGGCGAACAGCCATACCCTTGGGACCTGCTTCAGCCCCAGGATGTGATGAGCCGACATCGAGGTGCCAAACTCCCCCGTCGATATGGACTCTTGGGAGGAATCAGCCTGTTATCCCCGGAGTACCTTTTATCCGTTGAGCGATGGCCCTTCCATTCAGAGCCACCGGATCACTAAGACCTACTTTCGTACCTGCTCGACTTGTCTGTCTCGCAGTCAAGCGTGCTTATGCCTTTACACAAACCTCACGATTTCCGACCGTGATTAGCACACCTTCGCGCTCCTCCGTTACTCTTTAGGAGGAGACCGCCCCAGTCAAACTACCCACCATGTATTGTCCCCGGCATTGTGATGCCTGGGTTAGAACTCCGAACATACCAGGGTGGTATTTCAAGGACGACTCCACCAGAACTAGCGTTCCAGTTTCATAGTCTCCCACCTATCCTACACAAGTAGGTTCAAAGTTCAATACAAAGCTATAGTAAAGGTTCACGGGGTCTTTCCGTCTAGCCGCGGGTACACTGCATCTTCACAGCGATTTCAATTTCACTGAGTCTCGGATGGAGACAGTGCCGCCATCGTTACGCCATTCGTGCAGGTCGGAACTTACCCGACAAGGAATTTCGCTACCTTAGGACCGTTATAGTTACGGCCGCCGTTTACCGGGGCTTCGATCAAGAGCTTCGCTTGCGCTAACCCCATCAATTAACCTTCCGGCACCGGGCAGGCGTCACACCCTATACGTCCTCTTTCGAGTTTGCAGAGTGCTGTGTTTTTGATAAACAGTCGCAGCGGCCTGGTCTCTGCGGCCCACTTGCGTGGGCGTACCTTCTCCCGAAGTTACGGTACCATTTTGCCTAGTTCCTTCATCCGAGTTCTCTCAAGCGCCTTGGAATTCTCATCCTACCCACCTGTGTCGGTTTGGGGTACGGTCAACACTAACCTGAAGCTTAGGGACTTTTCTTGGAAGCATGGCATCATCCACTTCAGCACCGTAGTGCCTCGTCATCACGCCTCAGTGTTGAATGGGTTCCCGGATTTGCCTAAGAACCCCACCTAAACGCTTAAACAACCATCCAATAGGTTGCTGGCCTAGCCTTCTCCGTCCTCCCATCGCAGTTAGTGTCGGTACAGGAATATTGACCTGTTTCCCATCGACTACGCATTTCTGCCTCGCCTTAGGGGCCGACTAACCCTGCGCCGATTAACGTTGCGCAGGAAACCTTGGGTTTTCGGCGGACGGGTTTTTCACCCGTCTTGTCGTTACTTATGTCAGCATTCGCACTTCTGATACCTCCAGCAAACTTCCCAGTTCACCTTCACAGGCGTACAGAACGCTCCTCTACCACTTGAATTGCTTCAAGTCCGCAGCTTCGGTATGTGGCTTAAGCCCCGTTGAATCTTCCGCGCAGGCCGACTCGACCAGTGAGCTATTACGCTTTCTTTAAAGGATGGCTGCTTCTAAGCCAACCTCCTGGCTGTCTGTGCCTTCCCACATCGTTTCCCACTGAGCCACAATTTGGGGACCTTAGCTGGCGGTCTGGGTTGTTTCCCTTTTGACAACGGACGTTAGCACCCGCTGTCTGTCTCCCGTGCTCGCACTTCCTAGTATTCGGAGTTTGCAATGGGTTGGTAAGCCGGTCAGGGCCCCCTAGCCATAACAGTGCTCTACCCCTAGGAGTGATACACGAGGCGCTACCTAAATAGCTTTCGAGGAGAACCAGCTATCTCCGAGCTTGATTAGCCTTTCACTCCTATCCACAGCTCATCCCCTAACTTTTCAACGGTAGTGGGTTCGGTCCTCCAGTGTATGTTACTACACCTTCAACCTGGCCATGGATAGATCGCTCGGTTTCGGGTCTACTCCCAGCGACTGAACGCCCTGTTCAGACTCGCTTTCGCTACGCCTCCCCTATCGGTTAAGCTTGCCACTGAAAGTAAGTCGCTGACCCATTATACAAAAGGTACGCAGTCACCCCGAAGGGCTCCCACTGCTTGTACGTACACGGTTTCAGGTTCTATTTCACTCCCTTCACCAGGGTTCTTTTCGCCTTTCCCTCACGGTACTGGTTCACTATCGGTCAGTCAGTAGTATTTAGCCTTGGAGGATGGTCCCCCCATCTTCAGACAGGATTTCACGTGTCCCGCCCTACTTAATATGTCCTTAAAGCATTTTCGTGTACGGGGCTATCACCCGGTATCGCTGGCCTTTCCATACCATTCCACTAACACTAAAAGATTCGGCTGGTCCCCGTTCGCTCGCCGCTACTAGGGGAATCTCGGTTGATTTCTTTTCCTACAGGTACTTAGATGTTTCAGTTCCCTGCGTTCGCCTCCCTTACGGGATACCACAAAAGTGGTGGGTTTCCCCATTCGGAAATCCTCGGATCACAGTTTATTTGCAAACTAACCGGGGCTTATCGCATGCTATAACGTCCTTCATCGCCTCTGACTGCCAAGGCATCCACCGTGTACGCTTAGTCACTTGATTCTATAACCCGAAATAGTCTACTACCTTTTGTGCGGTAAACTCGGGCTACAGAGTGTCTATTACTCGTAACGATCAATCTTGAGATATATAATTCTTCTCAGTAATATATTTCTCGCCTTGATATTTTTCCATGTTGTTAAAGAACGACCTATTGACGTAGGTTGAACCGACAAAAGCCAGTGCAAAACAGTTTTTACTTTTTGAGCAAAACTGCTTTACGGTGACTTTTAGGGCTACCGTTGT
>NZ_JHYQ01000053.1 GCF_000621325.1 Thiothrix lacustris DSM 21227
TGTAGCGTGCCATGCCTGCCTACTCGTTCGGGTGCTTGCGATGCTTGATTATCCCACAAAATGGCGGTTCGGAGGGTTTTTCTACAGCCTCAACGTCTCGTGTGACGGGCGCGGCGGGGAGTCGAATGGGCGAAGACGCGGGTTGTCACCGCGTCCGTCGTCGAGCAACTTGTTGGCGCATTAATTGGAATTATTTTTGTCGTACTTGACGCTCATGGATTAACCGAAGCATCTCTAAATGCTTTTAAAACGCTGTTGATACGTGTTTGATAACCTGCGCCTTGAGCTTTGAACCACTCCAGCACGTCCTGGTCTATGCGCAAAGAAACGGATGCTTTGGCTGGTAAAGGTTTTAAACCTTGGCGAACAATGCCACGGACGACATGACGGACTTCAGCTTCAGGATGTTCTTCAGTTGGATCACCTTGAGTGCCTGACGCAAGGCGATCCCAATCAGTATTGGATTGAGTCATAATAAATCACCTCTTCTCGTTTGGTTGCTTTGCGGAAGGAAATGATGCGAATCTCATGGTCATTCTCTGTGTGGACAATGGAAACCAACACTCCGGCAAGTAACCCAAGCGTGATAAACCGCTGCTCACTGTAGTCAAACCTGTCATCTTCAAAGGTGAAGGTGATGCCCTCAAACACACGCGGCGCATCAACAAAATCAAGCCCATGCGATTTTGTATTGATTGCACGTTTTGTCTCAGACCATGTAAATCTCATGGTTTAAGTGTATATACATTTTGTAGTGTCATCAAGGTCAAAATTTATTCGGACTTTGTACTCGGCACATACTTTCCCGCGCATTGATCTGCACTACCAAAAATGTAGTCAAGATTTTTTTAAACTTTTTCAGGGGGGAGTAGTTACAAAAAAAGTATATGATCTATCGGGACTTGACATCAAACCAGCCATTTGACTCTGAAGCAAGACATAATGTACGCTGAGTGCTCTAATTCTAATCGCTGGAGATAAATGAAATGGATTCTCTACAACGAATTATAAAAGACGGGGAAGATTTACAAACGAGTTCTGGTTACAACATATCGGCTGCCCCAGTTGATGAGACAAAGACTATGTTTCTTTGGGGTGCGACGATGATAGGCCCAGACGGATCACCTTATCAAGGCGGTGTCTTCTTTTTGAAGATCCAATTCCCCCCAAATTATCCATCCGCCCCTCCCGAAGTCCGCTTTGAAACAAAGATATATCATCCCAATATCGACAGCAACGGCGCTATTAGCCTTGATATCTTACGTGGCAATACTCCCATATACAAAAGCGATGGTTCTATTGACCGAGATGCTATGCGTTTGCAGGCGCAGCGGCCGCAGTGGAAACCAGCCCTTAAGCTTCATAATGTTTTGAACGCCATTGCTAGCCTATTGAAAAATCCTAATCCTGATGACCCCTTGGATTCCGAAATTGCACAAATCTATAAAACAGATCGAGCGGAATATAACAAGTTGGCTCAAGAGTGGACAAAAAAGTATGCTAAGTAACTGATAATATTTCGTCGTCCACGGCAAGATTACGAAAATCCCTTAGCCATCAATAACTCAGAAAGATAGTCTGTGTTCATGGCGGCCTTTTTCTGTTTGCGTTTCATGCATGCCTTAAAGGTTTTGTGGCTGTTCAATACGTTAAAGGCGATATGGCGTATCCCTGCAAGGTTCTCGGCGGCTTTGTCGCGGCGAATTCGGCAATCATCTTCACGCATGGCGACATCCAACCGCCAGTGTAACTGATTTTCAATCATCCAATGGTTGCGGATAGCATCCGCGAATTGTTTGGCGGTGAGCGTTGCAGAGCTGATGTAATAGCGAACTGTAGACTTAACGCCACGAAATCCCCGATGACATCGCTCACGATATGGAAACGGGTTTCTTCTCTGCCGTGCGCCTTTTCAATAGTGCTGAAGTAATCACCTTGATACTGGGCTACGTGACTCAGCGGAAAATGTTTCGCAAAAGCATCTTCAAGCCGTTTATGATTGCCCTTGACTGCCAACAGGTAATTAGCCTCCTTATCAAGAATGGCTTTGGCAATCGCTTTCTGGCAACCCATCGCGTCCAACGTGACGAGACAGCCACACACCGATAACAGTTTCAACAATTCAGGAATAGCAGTGATTTCATTGGATTTTTCATCGGTTTTGACTTGTCCTAACACCACGCCATTCGCCGTTGAGAAAGCACTGACCATGTGGATAGCCCCTGTTCTACGGCGCTTGTCATAAGAGCCGCGTAAGGTTTTACCATCAATGGCAATGACTTCACCGTTAGTGAGTGTGTGGCAACTTTGCATCCAGTCAGCGAAACAGCGTTGGAATTGTTGTGGGTTAATCAAGCTCATCACGCGAGCAAGGGTGTCGTGGCTGGGGATGCCGTTATCAAAATCAGCGTATTCTTGTAACCAAGTGAGTCGATCATGTCCAAAGTCTTCAATTTCTTCCCAGCCATCGGCACCCGCAATGACCGCACCGATAACCAAGAGCAAAATATCAGTGAGTTTGTGTTCAATTTTTCCCGTTTGACGGTAGTCTTGAATGATGGAGAAGTGGCTAAGCAGGTCATGATCTTGCATGGGTGCATCCCTTCGATGAAAAGGGGATAGCTTATCAGGTGACGTCGTTTGGGCGTTAATCGTTCGCCATTGATTGTACTGGCTTATTCATGCGTTTGCCCTGTCTTGGCGGCGGCTTTTTCCATGCGTTCGGCTTGGCGCAGGAAGTCAGCGCGAGTGCCCGACTTTTCTTTACTGGCATTGGAGGGTAACTTCACCCCGTCAATGGCAAACATCTCCTTCCCGATCGAGCCTTGGCGGTCATAAATTAGCAGCACTTGGGTAGACAGTTTGGTGATCAGCTCCCCGGCATTGGCGATAAACGCCGCCAGCGTGGTGAAGTGCGGTTGGCTGTCACCG
>NZ_JHYQ01000055.1 GCF_000621325.1 Thiothrix lacustris DSM 21227
AACGCCTTTGCTACCTTGCGTAAAGCTGGCAATGCTGAGAGCGTCATTGTCAGCATCCGTGTCGTTGGCCAGCACATCTATTGTAATCGGTGCTTTAGTGGTGGTGCTGGTGCTGTCGTCGGTTGCTACGGGAGCAGTATTCGTTGTGGTAATAACACGACAGTCAGCCTCCGCGCCGTAGTTACCGGAATAGTCATTATCATTAGCTTCACCCCACCCGGAATTGGAAAAATAATTCCCAGGGTTTGTGCCAGCAGAATTATTTGGAGCATCTGGTGGTTGATTGAATGGGTCTGTATCGTTGTTCATCAATGTAACACTGCCGAGACATGGGCCACTATTTTTGAAGCTGAATACCTCCTGTTCTACACCTGCTTTGAAGGCAAATGCAGATGCACTCTGTATGTTGTAGCTAAAGGAAATATAATCAACTGTTTTGTCTTCAATAGGGCCAGATACCGGTGAATCTGATGACCAACTTGTACCGGGCTTGACATTGAGATCAGTTACTACAAACATGTCCTTATCTATTGCATGGGGTACACGTAGTGTGACTTGTGCCGTCATGCTCACATCACGTATAGGTGTTGTCGTTGGGCGCATATAAACATGGTAACGGCTGTCTGTTTGATCCCATGCGACTCGATATTCCACACCGCCGGTAACTGCGAATACCGTGTGTGCTGCTGGTAGTAATACAAGCAGTGCTAGCCCCCTTGAAACGGCTTGTCTGATCGATTTTTTCATTGTTACCGACTCTCTATTTTGTTTTTTGATTAAAGTCTGTCGTTATTAATCTGGTTGTTGTATGGCTGTATTTTTTTATGATTCAACTATACCTAAATTATCGTAAGCACTATAGATTTTTGTAGTGGTATTCATCCAAGATCTGGGGGAGTTTCACCCCAGATGCTTGATCATCAAGGTATTTGCTGGTTGATGATATAATTGGCGCTATAAGTGCTATTGCTGGGGTGTAGTAAAATGTTACCCAGCAAGACGTTAACATCGTTAGAGGGACCTGTAAAAATGGTCACGCCGTCCAGATTAAGGTCAGTCGATTGATAACCGTTCAAACGGTAGTTGGTACTGGCCGAAAGGTTATCTTTTGCTAATAATATGTCTCCAAGGATGACACTGGTATCGTTTGATGGCCCATTGGCAATGACGCGAATGTCAGTATTGGCATTGCCCGCCCATAACAGTGCAACAGTGCCGCTATTCGCGGTGATTCGTGATTCTTTTCCATAGACGCTGGTGCTTGGTTTAGTGAAGTCCACCATGGCTACTGATGATGAAATAGTTACTGGATTAGCCGTCATGATACCTAGATGATTGCGGTGACGTACTGATACATAGTAATTGCCCGGTGTTAGATCATTCAGTGTTAGAGAGGTGCTTCCTGTGATTGGATCGATAATGTCACCATCGCATTGTACCAGTGCGGCAACTTGTTTCTTGATGATGCTAGGGGTGATGGCGTCGCGTATTTCAACCATGATCCAGTCAACTGGAGCATCATTACCTGTTGTGGCAAGTAGGTTTGCGACGATTACTTCCTTCCCTTGATATTTAATGCTGCCAATATTGTAAGGTTGAGTCAGTGGTAGTAAGCCTTTCGTGCGGAGGCTATCTTGCATCAGTTTGCTGGTGCTATTGTAAGCACCTTGAAGCAGTGCTTTGACTTGTACCTTGACGGTCTCAACTACCAGAGGATTGGTGCCGTTTTTAACTTCCTGACCATCATTCGTACCATCGCCATCGGTATCTGGTTTCTTAGGATCAGTATTGTATTTGTTGACTTCTTCGCTATCCGATAAGCCATCGCCGTCGGAATCTGCACTTTTGGGATCAGTGCCAAGGGTCGCTTCTTCGGCGTTGGTTAGGCCGTCCTTATCCGTG